>JBGATF010000045.1:0-58723 GCA_044229355.1 Limisphaerales bacterium | reverse complement strand
CCGTCTTTTCGTAGTCACTCATGAGCCTTCGATACTGTCTTTGGGTGATCATCTCGCCGCGGCCTCTTTGCCTGGCCTCCGGCCAGGGCTCAGACCGCTGCGCGATGCTACCGGCTCACTGGTGATTTTTAATTGGCATCGCTGGTGAAATCTAATTGTCACTCTTCACCCGGCATCCAATCGAACGATCCATCGCGACATCCCTCCGCTCGTGGTCATATGACGGCACAGCACGAGCGACACTCGTACTTCGCCGTTGAGAAGCAACAGGTCTGTCGCGACGTCCCGGCGAATCGAGGCGCCCAATGCTTCGAGTTGCCGGATCACGTCCGAAACTACTTTTTCATGCTGAACGCGGAGCCGCCGATTGATTTCGATGAAACTGTAATCGATTTCGGGCGTGTAGCCGATGAGGCGGTAGGCCGACACCAGGCTGCCAAATCGATGACGAAATGCCGCACTGGAAGGATACCCGTCTGCCTCATCGATCAGGATTCCGCTGATTCGGCCGTGTTGTGTCAGCAGTGATCTAAGCCTTTCCAACATCTCTTCGTCGGTGGGTTTCTGGCTCCGGGCTAAGACGATCTCCTGCACCCTGTGGAAGATTTCCGGATCCACCACACTCGGGAAAACCCCGTTTGCCCGAATCCAGCGATCTGGTGGATTGAGGATGTGCTTTCGCTTCAGCTTAAACGAGGTCCGGTGGTAAACATTGTTGCCAATGTACTTTTCATTCGTCAGTACCTGGTGAACTGTGCCGCGGGTCCACGGACGGGAGAAATCGGTCAGCACGCCTTGGCGGTTCAGCTCAGCCGCGATCTCCAATTCGGTTTTGCCCTCGTCCAGAAACGCCTGGTAAATCCATCGCACTGTCGCAGTCTCATTGTCCGGGCCCGGAACCAACACGACGCGGTCGGTCTGAAGACTTTTGTGCTCCCCCATCTTCAGCTCGGCCTTGTGTTGCCCCGCTTGGTCGACAAGCATCCGTCGTAACCCGAATCCTGCCGTCCCGCCTTGCTTGTATCCGAGCTGAATCAACCGGCAAGCGCCTTGGAAAACCTTCGATGAAAGCTCGCGGCTATATTCTCCGGCCATGGCACGCTTGACGCCCTTGACGATCGTGGACACGGGACTCCCGTCGTTTTCGAACTGCTCGGCGCAGTAATGGACCGCGACGCCCGCCTGGCGGCAGATGTATTCATAATAGGCACTTTCATCTGCATCCTGGAATCGTCCCCAGCGACTCACGTCGTACACGAGGATGCATGAGAATTTCACGCCGCCAGCCTGGACGTCTCGGATCATCCGTCCCAGCGAATAGCGCCCCTGGATGTTCAGGCCGCTTTTGCCCTCGTCGGAATACTCGGTGACGATTTCCAACCCGCGCCGTTTCGCATACTCGCGGATCACGTCCATCTGGTTGCTGGTCGAGTACTGCTGGTGCTCGGTCGACATTCGGACGTACGCCGCAGCCGCGGCAGGCGTAGGAGGAGTAGCGGCGTTCATGGCGATAGGTGCGACGGGAAAGTTCCGGCCCGGGATAGCCACGCTTGCCCCAGGCACCTATGGCTTGGCGCCGGGTGCGGATCGTGGACCCGATAAGGGCGCAATCGTCGCGCCTTTCGAGCGAAGGATTTCACACCCTCTCGCTATCAGATTCCGGCACGCCTCCTCGATGTCATCTTGTAACGTACCACCGGTAATCATTGAGACGAGTCCCACTAACATTGGGTCTTGTGGAAGGTAGGATTCTTGTAACGTACCCGGCAGGCCTCGCGGTACGTTACGAGATTCCTGAATCGATGGAGACGGCTCAGGAACAGGCGTCTGTGAGGCTTTCGGAACCCCCGACTTCCTCCAGTAGCCGGGGTGGGCAACCCGCCACCGCTGAACGCGGCGAACCTCCTCGTCGCCGCGGAAATGATCACCATTGCCGCGCTTGCGTAACCACCGGCGCCGACTGGCCACCTTGCTGGCCTGGCGACATTGCGGGCGTACACAATAGTGTTGCCGGGTAGCGTTTCGGGCGTCGGGGATGAAGTGGTTGCCGCAGCAGCGGCACTTGGTTCTCATTGGTGCCTGGCTCATCGTGGGCTAAAGCCAGGCGGATGGGAGCAACCCAGGAAATTCAAATCCGCCGAGGGGGTTGATAGGTTGCCGGTTAACTACTGCGCTCATACTGGCCCAGATCGGTTGTTGGCCCGAAATGGACTTGATGATATACAGAGCCCCGAGCGACATGGCATCCTGCTACCACTGCGGCGAGGAACTAGAATTCATCAATAATGGATCTGGGCCCATCCCAATCCATCCGTCAGGTTCGTGCGGTGGTCGAGGCGGATACGGTAGCGGACGCACCTATTCTACGTTTCGCTCGACGAGCGACGGCCAGGTTTTCGAGTTCCCGTTCGTCCTGTACCCAAGTTACGTCAATCCGAACGCGAGGTGTCCTGTCTGCGGTGCCAGCGTATACTTCTATCAGTCGCCGTACGGTGGCCGAGTATTCTTCGACGAGTTGGGCCCTCCCTGGCCAAAGCATCCATGCACCGACAATCCAGTCGTCCGCCGCCATCTGGCCACAGCCGAGGGCCGACGAGATTGCCTTGTTGCGTCGACTGCCCCGACGCCTGGTTCGGAATCGCACGTAGATAAGGAAGCAGAGAATCAGTCCGGGAACCGAAAAACAGCAATAAGCCCCACCGCATGGCAGAACGGGGGCTGGATGCCTTACATCGTGACAAAGCTGATTCCTAGGCCCATTGGGATTGAGGCTGAAGGCACGTTATTTGTGTCGCCGACTGGGCAACCGATTCAATTTCGAATCGAGCAAGCTTCAGCTGATGCGCGGTTCTACCGCAGGCAGGGTGATCTCTTGTTGGGCTTTGGACTGGTGCAGAATACTGGTCCAATCCTTTCCGCGTTGAACGAATGCCCCGTAATGCTCAAGATGGATCCTGACTTAAAGCGACTCACCATGAGTTCCTTCATCCTCACGCGAGATGGAAACCCGGAGGAGATTACGCTCACTGTGAATGGCACCAAAATTCCGAAGACTTGAGCGCCCGCATGGCACTGCGTTGCTAGACCTGTTCATCGATCGTTTATCTTTACCGTCCGCTGCGGATTTGTGCAGCATCCGGCACCGATGCGAACCGCCGGCATGAGTTGGACTGACCGGGAACTTTCGCTCTTGGGTGAGTATCCCGACCGCGAGGTTGCGCGGCGTCTTCGCCGTTCAGTTGATGCCGTGTCGCTGAAACGTCGGAAGCTCGGAATCACGGCTTGGACGCAACCCCGCTGGACCGAAGACGAACTGGCCCTTCTGGGGACTGCGTCCGATCGCGAGATCGCCAAGCAGATTGGGCGCAGCCTTTTCGCGGTGCAAACCAAGCGCCTCAAGCTCGGTATCGTCGCCCGGCCCAAATGGCCGAAGCGAAAGCCTCGACCGATCGATGCCAATAAGGTGAAACTCCATTCGGGCCCATACAAGGCGCCGATGCCTGGACGCGGCGGGTATTTGGAGTGCGAGTTGCGGGGGAAGGTTAAGGTCGGAGATTATTCGAATGCACGGATTCCGTGGCCGTGCGTTGAAGGCACGCGTTCGCTGGTTCTCTCCGGGGATCTGATCCTTGCGGTGCAGCAAGAGTCGGAATTAGCAGTCGCGCATCACTGGGGCGTCTCGACCGGCACCGTAATGAAATGGCGAAAGACGCTTCAGGTAGACCCCATCAATGCCGGCACCCTCATTCTCAAGCGCTACACCACGACCGAAGCAATGACGCCGGCGCTGCGCGAACACATAGCGGCGCAAAAGCGAGGCAAGCCGCGGTGGCTTTCGCCTGCTGGCGAGCGAAGGCTCCTGGCGGCTCTACGCCGGCCGAAGCCCGCAACCTGGCGTAAAGTGATGGCACCTTACTGGGCGGCCCGACGCGGACGGCCCGTGGATCCCGCCGACCGGCCGTGGACCACCAAGGAGGAACGCGTAATCGGTACCATGCCAGACCGAGAGGCCGCTCGACTGATTGGACGCACCGTCGGTGCTGTCATTGCTCACCGACGGTTGAACGCCATTCCTTATCGGTACCCGCTGAACCGGCCATGGACCCCGGCCGAATTGAAGCTCCTCGGCCGCCGCCCTGACGCCGAGATTGCTGAGCAGACTGGCCACAGTCTCAAGAGCGTCCAAGGGAAGCGCCTCGAACTAGGGATTCGAGTTCGACCCCGGCCGCGCCCGTGGAGTCGCCGTGAGGATCGGATGCTCGGGACTCAGCCAGATACCAAGCTGGCGAAAAAGCTTGGGCGTTTTCGGACCGACGTGCGGGCACGTCGTCTGGAGCTTGGGCTCGACGCGCATCAGGCGCGTCCTGATTATCGCGAATGGACCGCCGCGGAGGAAAAGTTGCTTGGTACGGCCCCGGACTCACAGATCGCGCTGCGACTCCATCGGAGCCGCATTTCGGTTCAACTCAGGCGCTGTCGGTTGGGAATATCCAGCGCCCGTGCGAGGCGTTTAGCTACACCGAGAAGATAGAAGCCGAGCGGGACGTTCTATGCTGCGGCGGGCCAATAGTGGCTGCGCTGCTCAGCCTCAAAGGCTCGGTATTCCGCCGCTGGGCACGATAGTGCAACCGGGTCCTCCACTTCGGATTACCGCCTACTTTCGGACTTCGAGCAACGTGCCCGCCCTCGCCCCGACGGAAAGCATTTACCTCACCCACTCGACGAATCAACCACGGGATCGGCCGCGGGTCTTGGCGAGGGCGGGACTGAGAATAGGAATGCGGTTTCACCTAAAGCGTGTGTCCGGATCCAACGCCGCTCGGTTGCGCGCTGTCAATGTCCGCGGCCGCATCGTCCGTGGCGCCGCCCCCCCGGGCCAACTCTTCCGCTATCGTCCGGACCACCGCTTGCCTCTGGAATGTCGCGCACGAGGACCGCGACCGGAGTCGCGTCCAGGGCGACCCTGGGATCGACCTTGGCTTTGACCTTGGCCCGCACTCGGACCCCGACTCTGCCCGTGCCCCGAACCTTGACCGGACCCATGGCTGGACCCATGACCGGACCCATGGCTGTGGCTGTGGCTGCGACCGGATCCGTGACGAGGTCCACGGTTGGATCCGTGGCTTGAGCCATGACCTGAACCGCGATTCGAGCCGGAGCTGGAGTCGTGACGTGGGCTGTGGCTGGAGCCGGGCGCAGGGCGACTAGACGGGCTGGAGGAATGTCGGGGTTTCTGGCGGTGAGCATTGGTCTGTGGCGAGTTCGGATGGAACGGCTTGGCGTGCGAGGGCGAACTGGGGCGGTGGGGCCCGGGGGAACGGTGCGCGGAAGGCGCGGGGCCGGTGGGTGCAGGCGGGCGCACTGGGGCGCCGTGGGGAGTGTGTCCGGCGTGGGCCTCGTGGGCCTTGTGGGCCTCCTGAGCCTCGTGGCTGCGCGCGTGGGCCAGCGGCTGTTTCCGGCTGTCCGATGGCGCGGGAGGTTCGCCGGCGCGGCGTCGGACGATGCCGCGCCCGATGAACCGTTCCAGGGCGCGCAACGCGCCGTGGTCTTCCGGGGTGACGAAGCTGATGGCATCGCCGACGGCGTGCGCCCGGCCGGTGCGGCCGATGCGGTGCACATAGTCTTCCGGGTGCAGCGGGAAGTCGTAGTTCACGACGTGCGAGATGCCGTCGACGTCAATGCCGCGGGCGGCGATGTCCGTGGCGACGAGCACACGGACTTGGCCATCTTTGAATTCGCGCAGGGCGCGGAGGCGTTGGTTTTGGGAGCGGTTGGAGTGCAGCGTGGCGGTGCGGATGCCTTTCTGTTCGAGTTGGCGGGCGATGCGATCGGCGCCGTGTTTCATGCGGGAGAACACCAGCACCATGCTCATGCCGGGATCGCGCAACAACTGCTCGAGCAGGGCGGGCTTCTGCGGCTTCGACACTTCGTAAACCCATTGTTGAACGGTCTCGGCCGGGTTGGAGCGGCGCCCGATCTGGACCAGGCGCGGCTGGCGTTGAAACTCCTTGGTCAGGGCCTCGATCTCCTGCGAAAGCGTGGCGGAGAACAACAACGTCTGGCGCCGGGCGGGGAGCGTGCGGACGATCTGCCGGATCGAGGGCAGGAACCCCATGTCGAGCATGCGATCCGCTTCATCCAAGACCAGGTGCCGAAGCCCGGTGAAGTCAGCGAAGCGACGGCCCATGAGATCGAGCAGCCGGCCGGGGCACGCGATGATGATGGTAGTGCCGGAGCGGAGCGCGTCGATTTGCGGGCGCTCACCCACTCCGCCGAAAACCGTCGCCACGCGGAGCGGGAGATGCCGGGCGTAGGCTCGGACATTCTCTTCGATCTGCACGGCCAACTCCCGGGTGGGAGCCAGAATCAAGGCCCGCGTGCCGCGCAGCCCGCCGGCAGCCGCCGGTGCGCTGGGCGCCTTGGGAGCGCCGGAGGGTTGATGCGGCGCGGGCGATGAGTGCGAGGGGTGGGCGTGGGCGGAATGGGACGGAGACGTCGGGTGGGCCGAGGGTCCGTGGCCGGGGGTCGCCGGTGCGCTGGCGAGGGTGTTCTCGGCCACGAGCCGGTGCAGGATGGGCAACGTGAACGCGGCGGTCTTGCCGGTGCCGGTCTGGGCGATGCCGATGAGATCGTGTCCGGACAGGATGGGCGGGATGGCCGCGGCCTGGATGGGAGTGGGCTCAGTGTAACCCGCTTCCTGGATGGCCCGAAGGATTCGTCCGTCGAGCCCGAGTGCGCGAAAAGGCATTCCCGAGTTTGCCTGGCTCGCCCCGTTTGGCACGAAGAATTACGCGGCGTGGCGGTCTCGGCGCGTGCTCATCAGCCGCGTGGGTTGGTGTGGTTGGTGTGATTCTGAGCTCCTGCTGGAACCGTGCGTGCCCGGAAGAACCGGCCGCCGGCCGTCGCGATCAATGTTGAGATCGATGGCACCCCATTGATTGGTGACTCGTGCCAGAGGTGACCAAGTTTGCAGGATGAGCGAGTCTTGTAGCTCATAGACGGCGCCGGGCTCGCTCACCAGGCGCAGTCGTAGGGGATTTGCCCCCGCGGTAGGTGGGATAGAGGTCTTCCGCCACCCGATCCATCAGCACATCCGTACGGATGGTTTTGACGTTGCCCTTGAATGCCGGGAAACATACCGCGCGTCAGCGTCTTGGACTGCGGCGGTCCTCCGCCGCTTTCGGACCCGTCATGGCCATTGAAAAGCGCCAGGGCACGGGCGCAGTCCAAAACCTCGCGCCAGGAACGGAGGTGCAGGAAAATGGCGCGGAACGGGTGGGCTGCGCGATTGTAGCGACGGTCTGCGACCGCCGAATTAGAGAAATCTAAGGAGCACGGCTCTCGCAGAGTGCCGCTACAAGGCATGCCGGGTTGGAGGTGGAACTGAGAACGCTCCCTGCAGTCTGGGCCTTTGGACGATGGATTTCTCCCGAACATGGGCGAACCAGGCGGAGAATAGGGAAAGGTCGGTTTTCAGCAATGAGAAAGGCTGTCGGGATGCATGGGCGGATCCGTCGCAACGCCTTACGGCACGTTGAGGACGCAGATGGCCTTTACCGTTCCGTCTTGGTTCTTAATGACGCGCCCGGCCATGTAGGGCGACCAGAGTACCGACAACAGTCCCGTCTGGTGGGTGCCCCCGCGGTCGATCAAGGTGTCGATGAAGTGTTGGTCGATCTGGTTGATGATCTGCCGGGTGTCGCAATATTGAAAACGACCGTTCCCCCACAGGAAGAGGTAATAACCGTGTGGACTTACGGGGACAAAGATTCGCAAGCCGTTGGCGTCCTTGATTCGTGTGTCGGTCAATAGGGAGTGCGCCGGTTCGGAGAGCGGAATCTTCGAACGGACGTCTTTTGAAGGGATGTGGTTGCGTTTGATTTCCTCGATGAAAGCATCGGTCAGTTTGGCTTCAAGATCATCCAGCCAGGCGTAGGCCATTTGCTGGTGGATTCGCTGGGTCCGTTGCGCATGAAGCGTGAGGGGAATGCCGATGGCCAGACCAATGGCAATCGAACCTCCCCACACGGTAGGCCGGCGAACGATGTTGAAGGTCCGGCTCGCAGTCCGTTTGAGAAACCCAGTGCGGATGCCACAAACGAAGGACCAGAGTAGTGCGTTTCCCACGCACGCGAGCCAGAAGGGAATAATCAGGCCGTTCGGTGCCCCGGTGCCGGATGGTTCGTATTGAAGTTGTGCGGCGAGATGGACGGTGGCAAACGCGATGCCGAGCGGAATGACCTTTGCCGGATGCCAACCGCACAGGGCAGCCAGTCGGCGCAGGAGATAAAAGGATGTTGCCAGGATGGGGAGGAAGAACAGCGGGTAAGCAATCAAAACTGTTCCCTCGCCGTGTGATCCGTCCAATACTGTTGCGACCACGCCGCTCAGAACCAGGAGGGAAACGAGGCAGGGTTTAATTAGCTTCTGCGAACTGCCAATTCGCCGAAGGAAGGCTTCAACGCCAGTTAACCACGCCATCACCGCGGCACCACCGGACATCAGGAGCATGTCGAGCCAGTGACTGAAGACTTCGCTTGGGTTGCCTCCCCAGAATTCGCGGTAGCGGTCGTAGTCGGCCCTGATGCCGCCCTGCAGGTGGTTGACGAAGGCGTATCCCCCGACGAGTGAAACCAGCGGGACGAGCAGGACGAGGAGCGTCCAGGCCGAGCGTCGGAGTAGGTTGCTGGTGGAATCGGGCACTCAGCTTTTGGACTGAGATGAGCCGCTCCTCGTTCAAGCTGTAATCAGCGCTCGATGCCGACGGGGTAGAGGCGGTAGCGGTCGTCGCAAAACGGGCTGCGCTCGTAGAACCAGCGCTTCCGCGCCGTGGGGTTGGCGGCGAACTTCGGGTCGGCGGCGAGCTTCGCCTCGAACTCGCTTTTGAGTTTCGGAACGCTCGCCAGCGTGCGCTCCGCCAGCGGTGCCAGCACGTAGGTTGGGTCACGTCTCAACATTCAATAAAAGAGTTGCCTGAGAGACTCGGGCTGATTCTGTCACCGGTACACTATGGCGAATTGAGCCAGGAACGACGCTGACGGCGTGGCCGTCAACAATCCAGGCAACAGGCCGCCTCTTTTCTAACGCGCAACGCGCCAGACCAGCGATAGATTCGATCCGAATTGAAGCGGTTAAGCCAACTTTGCGCATGCCGAGACATTGACGGACGTTTTTTATGCGCCATCAGCCAATCTCGTCACACTATTTAGTGTCCGACAATAAAGACTCCTGTTGCCTTACTGTCCGCCATACAGGACACTATTGCCATGTCGAAAATAAGTTCGATACCGTTGCCCGCCGTCCGCGCGCTCCAAAAATTGGGGCGCGATCTTGCCCTCGCGCGGCGCAAGCGCGGCATTTCCACGGGCGACATGGCGGCTCGCCTCTTCGTCAGCCGAGATACGTTGTGGCGCCTTGAACGCGGCGATCCGACTGTCGCGATCGGCACGTTGGTGACGGCAACTTTTGTCCTCAATCTGCAAGATCGTCTGGCGAATCTCGCTGCGCCCGCCAGCGATGAGCTTGGCCTCAGCCTGGATGAACGTCGCCTGCCGCAACGCATCCGTCGTCCCCGTCCCTGACTTGCATGAACCTTGAGGTTTACATCGATTGGCAGGGACAACCCCATCTGGTCGGACGGCTCCACGCAGCCGAACAGGGCGCATCGGTTTCATTTGAGTACGCGCCCGAATGGCTTCAACGGGATGACGCCTTCGCAATTGATCCGACATCGCTCCCACTTCAACGGGGAGCGCATCATGCCAGGATGCTCTTTGGAGCGATTCAGGATTGTGGTCCTGACCGTTGGGGGCGAATCCTGATTGAGCGCGCGGTTCGAAAGAATGTGGTGACGCGGAAACCGTATCGCGACATCGACTACGTGCTGGCGCTGGACGATGCGGCCCGGGTCGGCGCGCTCCGCTTCCGGCTCAACGACAAGGGTCCTTTTCTGGCCGCGTCGACGGGGAAGCTCCCGCCGTTGGTTCGGCTCAGCGCGCTGCTTCAAGCCACGGATGCTATTCACAGCGAAACTGAAACCGCCAACGATTTGCGCTTCCTCCTGGGCGCGGGTTCGCCGCTCGGCGGTGCTCGGCCCAAATCGGCGGTCAGCCTGCCCGACGACCAGCTCGCCATCGCAAAATTTCCAAAGCCCGACGACACCCGGGACATTGCAGCGGGTGAGATTCTTGCGCTGGCGCTCGCTGCGCAGGCGGGCATCCGCGTGCCAGACCATCAACTGGTACCGATCGGCAGACAGAGTGTCGCGGTCATCACCCGCTTTGATCGCCTGGGCAAGAACCGTATACCCTTCATTTCCGCGGCGACACTTCTAGGCCTGGCGCATGGCGATCCGGGCGCTTATACGATGATGGCGGATGGCATCCGGCGATTTGGGGACGATGTGCCGAGTGATCTCGCGGAACTCTGGCGACGCCTCGTCTTCTCCCTCCTGGCCAGCAACCACGATGATCACCTTCGGAACCATGGTTTTCTGATGCCCCAGCCCGGACGCTGGTCGCTCTCGCCAGCCTACGACATCAACCCTGTGCCCGAAGTGGACCGAGTTCGCGGGGGAAAAACCGCCATCACCGAGGAACAGGAAGAACAGACCATCGCAAACGCGATCGCCGCTGCGCCTCGTTTTGGGCTCAAGTCCAGCGAGTCGAAGAAGATTCTCCGCGAAGTCGTCGCGGTTATTTCCGGCTGGCGCGAAACCGGGCGCCGCCTTCGACTCAAAACATCCACTCTCGAGGCCTACGCCAGCGCCTTCGAACACCCGCTCATGGATGAAGCCAAGCGACTCATTGGCAAGTAGCCTGCCCTTTCGCGCGATAGCCAGGCCGGGAACGCCAGCCCCTGGCCCGGCCGACGCCGCCCGTTTGGCACCAGCCCATTTCCAGACCAGAAATAGACCGCTCTGAAAATCTGCACCGTCAGCGAGGCGAAAGGCAAGCTGGGTGAACTTGCCAATGTGCCATCGAAGGCAAACCCACCGTCATCGTCCGTGGCGCCAGCTTTCCGCCACTTTCACGCCGCCGTGCACATGAGTGCCGGTCTGGGTTGCGGGCTTTGCGCGGCAGAGCTTGCCCGGTTGGCGCTCCCCTGGGACGAGGCCCTCGCCCGCACAAGCCAAGGCAAGCGGATGATCTCCGGCTTCATCTGCCACTGCCCTGCCTCATCCAGCCGGCAACCTGCTCACGGCTTCACTTTCAGGCCGGCAGCTCTGGCGAGGGCGGCCTGCCGGTCATCAAACGTGAGGAACTCTTTTACACCCAGCGCCAATGCAACTCCTGTGTGGAGCAGATCGACCCCGCGCACGCCCATGTGTTCGGTGTGGACCGCGCCAAGTTGCTCGGCTTCACGAAACGCGTCAGTCCACGGAATGGACACACGGGCAAGAATGTTGTCGCTCAAGTCGGATTCAATATCCTCGAACGCGACTTTCCTCCGGGCAGCGTCAATTTCCTTTCGGAAAACCGCGAGGCGAAACGCGTTGCGGAGTTCGTGCCGGTGCAGCGGGGTGAATGGAAGCGGGTCGCGAAAAGAGCGCATAAAGGCCAGAGCCTTTGGCGAGTCGGATTGCGTAAGATAAACGCACATCAGGAAGCTGGTGTCAGCATAAGCTTTCAATGCGCGCCTTTGTTGTAGTCGAGGATGTCGTTCATCGCCCTGGCCGGAATAACGCGGTTGCCATCGCGGAGTTTCAGGCGAGCGGCGAAGTCGGGGCGCTTCACGGAGCGGGCGCGGGGGGGAGGCGGAGGCGGCGTGATCAGTGCCACGACTTTGCCGCGTTTGCTGATTTCGACCGGCTCGCCTTCCTCGACCCAGCTGAGCACCGTGCCAAAGTCGTGACGGAGTTGGCGAACCGTTGCACTTTTCATGTGTAACAAGGATGTTATACACGACGGAGTTTGTCAAATCTCCGTTCACTATTGGGGCGGTGAAGAGAATTGAGTGCATTGGGTGCCGTAGGCCTGCTGGTTGCGGGAGGCGGGGTGTAGGGGACAAAAGGGGCCGGGTTCACTCGCAGAGTTGGCGCCGCGATACGAAAGACTGTGCATTGTCTCCGTCCAAGGCGACCGGACGCTTGCAGCGCGTTTGCGGAGGAGCAAGGCGGAACCAGGAAGCGGTAACTCCAGCGCTCGGAATCGAGCGCTGGTCGAACACACTTAACGCGCGATCCTGCGGTGAACGCAGCCGCTGGAACTGCTGATTCATTGACCCCGCACAAAAGGCCTGCCACGCTTTTGCCCGGCACAGCAAGCTCATGGTAACAACCTCGGACATTCCACTGGCCGCATACTTCAGCCATAGCTGGAGCCATCACGATCTGCCGATCAATCTCATGCTCTGGGAGCGATTAGCGGGGCACTGCCAACTCCTCATCGACAAACCCGAGCCAACGGCGGAATCGGATCGGCCTTATTTCATCAGTCGCATTGAGTCGATACTTCGGCGCGCAGACCTATTCTTCGGTTGTCTACCCGCATTGCCCCTTGGCAAGCAAGCGGTGCGGCGACCGGACGCCACCGGGGACTGGCGATACCATCTTTGCTCACCGTACATTTTGTTTGAGCTTCGCTTGGCGGAGCGCGCCGACCTGCCGCGCTTTGTCCTCTACGACCGGGCTTCCCGGTTCCAACCGCCGCCGCACTCGGCACCGCATGTCCGCTACGTCGGGCGGCACTTCGATGAGCTGCGGCCGGTGATTGCCGCCGGCGGACAGGACCATCGACTGATCGAGGAACTGGAGCAATGGATGGCATGGGTGGCCCGCAATCGCCCGACGCGAATCGACGAGACCCGGCATCGGACGGCCTGTCTGCTGGCGGAAGACCAGGCCGGATCGGCACTTCAGTCCCTCGTGTCAGATACTTTGGAAGACGTTGGATTCGATCGACCGCAGTGTCTCCAAAACGCGTTCCACACTGACGCTGAGTTGTACCAAGCGATTCGATCAGTCGACCTGCTGGTGGTCGACATATGTCGGCCCGAATTGTGGCCGCTTTACCACGTGGCCCATTCGCTGATGGTGCCAACGATTCGTCTTCAGTCTGCGCCGCCGGCCACCGACCCGGTGGCAGACTTATTTCTTCCTCGACTGCTGCGGGGACATCCAGCCGGCTATCAACTGGACCTCCCCGTCGCGCAGTCACGGGATGAATTTTCAGTCCGCTTACGGGACAGAGCCAGCGCGATAACTCGCAGCACACAACCGATCCTTGGTTTGGAGAATGGCCGGGTGGTTCTCTACGAACGCACCTATCCCAAACGACATCTCGTATTCATCAGCCACGACGAGAAACTCAATGACCGGGCTTTGGTGGACGCACTGGTCGCCAAATGCCGAGAGCAAGGAATCACATTCTGGGAATACGCTGTCGAGAATCGCTCTGGCGACGTCTGGCGACGCAACATGGACGACGCCCTGGCGAAGGCCACCCATCTAATCGCGCTCCTCAGTCCGGGTTATGAAATGTCTCCCGGTTGTCGCGAGGAATTCACCCACGCCGTCAACAGCAAGTCTGCCGTAACCCTGCTCCCCTTCCTCACCCATGGTCGCACCAAGCCCAGCGTCGAACTGCGCGGCGACCAGATTGCCCACGAACCTCTACTTGTCTCGCAATCGCCGGCAGCAAATGCCGCTCTCGTGGTCGAACGGCTGCGCAGCAGGCTGTTGGATCCAGGGGCGAACCACTGACGTCGCCATACGGATATTGGGCGCAATTTGACTCTCGTGGTCGAAGATCAAGTGCCCACGTATCTGAACTCACCCCGCAGCGAAGGGTTCAAGCGGACGCGCGCGGTGGAGAATGAGCCACTCGGCATGTTCGTCCAGGGCCTCCCTTCCGAGGGCGAAAATGAGCCCCTGAGCCTGGGAAACCGTCCGCGCCCCCTCATCGGGTCGCTCCTCCTTGACGGCCGCATCCAGGCGAGCGAGCAGGTCTTCCATTCGATCGCGCGCCGCGGCAAACAAATCCCTCATGGCCTCGTATTGCCTGCTGTGTTCCGCGTACAGGCGCTTTTCGGCCCAAGCGATCAGAATTGCTCCAGCTAGCAGAGTTATGCCAAGGATGATTATCCAAAGATCGTGAGTGGCTGGAATGTTCCGTGACAGCCCGGGGAGCAGGAATGGCCACGGCAATGTCAAAGTCAACGCGACCGCGACAGCGTCGCGGACTCGCATATGCGGCCAGATGACCCGCGACATTCTCAACAGCAAAGGCGCTTGCTTCTTCAAACGATCGTCCCCCAGGTCTTCAGACAGTGTCGAGTGCTCGGCTGGCGTCAGACGCAAAATAAGGGACACGGCACTCGTGATCGCCAGGCACGCAATCCCGAGCGCGACCGGATGGTCAGTCCCTCCCGGGATCAGGCGCCAGAGCAACATCATTACGACATGGGCCAATCCTGCGAGGGTTGCACCCCAGCCGAGCGCGTGAAAAATGTGCTGCAGTTCCTGGCAAAGGCCGCATTGGTCGCGGTAAAATATAGTCTGCCGCTCGATCCACTTGGACTGGACTGCGCGCAACACGATCCGCTTGCCTGGCAACGACAGACGGTGGAACTCTCGGCGCCAGCGATGGTAGGGTAGACCGATGGTGCTTACGATGGCGCGAATCCATGTCAATTCCGTCCGCTGCCGCTGCATATAGTTTGCTCCAGCCGACCGCCCAAGCCCTGCCATGCACCAGTAGAACTGAACTCGCAGTCCTTCCGCGATGGCACGATAGTCAAACCTTTGCGGTTCGAATCCCTTGCTCTGATACCACCCAAAGTACTGAACGGCAGCCAAGGCACACGTGATGACCAAACTCAACAGGATTCCGTCCTGCCACAAAGACTCATGGATATGAGTGTCCCTTGTCGAGGGCTCGGAAATTCGGGCTACCGCAGCGGCCGGGGGTGCGACTTCGTTTTCGTGGCCCGCCAACCTTGCCTTGGCAACAATCTGGTCCTGGTCCTTGTTTCCGTTACGCGCTTGCGGATGCCAATGGGCATAGACGTGAAACAGGGCGGCGGCTGCCATGACCAGACTACACATCCAGCGCATCAGTCTGGCGCGCTTACCATCGAGGTTGGCGGAAATGTCGGCCGCCCGTCGACGAACTCGCGCGATCGGCCTCAAAGCCGACAGCAGTCCGTCCAACTCAGAAGCCGTCATCGCGGGTTCTCCCACCATCGACTCCAACTCACGATCCTCGCGCGCGACATTTGAGCGCGTCGCAACAGATTTCTGGCCCTCTTGACTAAATCGCTCCAAGCTTCGCACCCGATCCCAAAACCTCGCATCCTCCCGCCGCCGCCAGTCCCGCTCGGCTTTGCCCGGATCCTGCCTCGGACCGGCTCCGAACGGCTCGGACGGTCGATACGGATGAAGCAACTGCACGGCCGGTTGCTCTCCTTCAACTGCGTTTGAGCCCGTGGACAGATGGAGGATCGGTCCGATGTCAGACCAAACAAACGTGCCGGTCAACGGCAACAGTCCGCTGGTCACGCCGCGTCGCTTGGCTTCGACCATCGCTGCCGGGCTGCCCGCCTCCCAAGCGGTCCGCTTTCCGTTCCAAAGGGCCACCAGCAAATCGCAATAGGCAACGACATATTCCCCGGCTGCCTGCAAGCGAAGCTTGCAGCGATCAAGATCCTTGCTGTCGGCAACAAAGCGCGCTTCAAGTTCGTTATCACTCGCAAGACGCGTCCCCGGGTCGTTGGGCGAATCCGCCCTTAGCACGACCACCGACACGTCCTCCCGCGGGATTGCTGCCAGCACCCTGTCGAACGCCAGCGTGCAATCAAACGCCGACAAACCGGAGGCAACACAGCCGACCAATTTCAAGCACGCGCGATACTGCTCCGCTGGAAAGGGCAGGCATGCCACCAGCCGAATCTCTCCCCAGAGCGAAGGGTCACCGTCGGGCTTATGAGCCTCCATCACCCATTCCGCGACGAGGGAAGACGCTCCTGGCGCCAAGGTGGTAAGGATGACGATCGGTGTGCTGCCCAGTCCGAGCCCACAGTGCCTGGCTTTGTCCGCAGACTCGAGAATTAGCCCTGCGTACTGAACGTTGGCGTCAGCTCGAATCCACTCCAAAATCTTGAAGAAACGCTCCTTGATCACTTCCAGGTCTTTTGCATCAAGGCTCGCCATGTCCAAATCACCGGTCAGACCCACCATGAAAGCCGGCTTCGGAAAGGACGGTAACTGGTTCATAGACATTGAGTGCTTAACAACCTCAGCGTGCGTCTTCAAGCGTCCAGATGAGGCAGCGGCTACGGCGTTCAGTCCGATCCGCCTGAGGGCGAACGGCGGGCGATCGGGCTGACGTGAAGAGTTGGTGAAGGCGGGAGACGAGAAGGGGAAGCCTTGGGCATGGGCTCTTGGCACAGATGTTCAACTTGGGGAAAACCAGTTGCGGAATCTGGCACCGGTCCATCCCTGTGCGAAAATCCGCCGGTCCTGCCTCGAAGGTGTCCGGTTTGCCTTGCGGGGACGGTCGGTGAAATCGTGAGTGCTTCGAGCAAAGGGTTGCGGTCCGCGGGCCAACAAATTCGCTGGTCCGGGTCAACCGGCTCAATGACGGCAACACGCCCTGAACAGCCACCCCTAATGCGTCGTCCGATTGCAGATTCCTTGCGGCCCGAAAAAGGCGAAGCATGATGACCAAGAACTCGAAGCCCGTCGCGTTCCTCAGTTTTTCCTACGGCGATCCCCTGTCTCGTTTACTGACCGATCAGGCGCGCGCCTTGCTCGAGCGGGCCGGGTTTGCCATTGAGGGCTATCGGACCGCGGATGGAAAGCCGGCCTGGCATAATTTTGATGCCACCGGGGCGGAGGAATCGCTGAGGCGAATTGAATCCAGCGACATTTTTGTGAGCATCCTGGTTCACACCTGGTATGGGTGGATTCCGAAGATCGACCTGGTGGAAGGAGCCGACGGTCGGAAGTCGATGTGTCGGTTGGAACTGGAGTATGCGCGTATCCTCAGAAAACCGGTCATCGCCGCCAAAGCCGACCCGGGCTTCAGGAGCAACCACGACCCAGCCACCAACGAGGCGTTGATCACAAGTCTCGCGAAGTGGGCCGAGTCCCGGCCGGAAATCGAGCGGACCGGCCTGGTCGAGCTTCACCGTCTCGCCTCCGCCGGGCAGGGCTGCTTTTCATTTGTTGACCTTGAGAATTTTTCCACACTCCTGAACGGAGCCGTTGGGGCCTGGAAGGAACGTCAGTGCAGGGTGCTCCTGCCCGAACCCCCAAGCGGGCCACTCGCAAATCGAGCCCGCATCATGGAGCGCCTGAGCACACGCCTCCGGATGCCAGGCATCGTCGGATTGATCTCCCTGCGAGGAATGGGAGCAACGACGGTGGCGAGTTCGGCAGCGCGAACGATCGCCGCCGCGAGCGACACCAATCCCTTCAGGACCATTCTCCGGATCCAGTGCCGGAATCAGCACAATCGGGCGGTTCTTCAGGAGATTTCCCGAGTCCTTGGTGCCAGCCGAGCAGAGGATGACAGCGAGCCGGGACAATTAGTGCCGGCGGCACTGAAGAGGCACAGGACGCTTCTCATTCTGGACGGCGCCGGCCCGGCAATTTGCGAGTTGATCCCGGGCGACGTGACGGACGCCACCATTCTGATTATTTCCCAGGACCGCGGGATCCTGCATGCACTCGGGGTTCCCGCCCAAGACCAGTATGAAATGCCTCCCTTGACTGCTGAGGAAGGGACGACGCTGCTGGAAAACTGGCTGCCGACAGTTTCGGCGGCAGAACCGAACGCATTGGTGGCAATTGCCAAGACGGTCGGGGGTTGGCCCTTTGGGCTCTATCAGGCCAAGACGCTTGTAGAATTGTTCGCCAGTCAAGGCCTGGAACGCGCGCCGGCCGGGGCGGCATGCGCCCGCATCAAGGCCCTTGGCCCCGAAGGTCTGTTCGCGCCGGGCACCGACCTCGAAGTGCGCCGGCAAGGCCTGCAAAAGATGGTTATCGGCCATCTTTCCGAAAATTCCCGCTCGACCCTGGCCACACTCGCCGTGCTGCCGGAAAAAGGGTTTAGCCAGTCCTTGGCCCGGGTTGCCATGCAGGTTCCTCCCGAGGGTCCGGTCCCTGATTCGGTTCACGAGCTCTCGCGCTTCGCCGTGCTGATTCTGGAAGCCGACGATCTCTGGCGCGTTGGGGTCACCCCACGGAATTGGATCCGCTTCCGCGAAGATTTCGTCCGGATCGAAACGTCGACTTTGGCACGATTGGATGACTACTTTCAGCGTTGCCTCGAGCAGGCCTGGTCGGATCAGAATGCCATCCGCCCGCTAATTCCGGACGCCGCATTTGTCCTCGAACGGACCGCGCAGAAGGCAAAGCGAGATCCAGCCCTCGCCCGGCGTCTGGAGCGCGGCCTGACCGAGCTGTCACGCCGCACCGGCCATCATCGCTTCTACGGAGAACTCTATGCGAGCCTTGCCGACGCCTCCGGGCCTGGCGCCAGCCAGGTGCAGCTGGCCCGACTTTTGTTGCGAGCCGGTGCGGGCGCGATGCAGGACCGCGCATGGTCCGAGGCGCAATCCCGATTCGAACGGGCGGCCGACCTGGTGGCTCGATCCGGGCCGCAGTTCCTTCGGGCTCAGATCCAAAACTCGCTTGGTCGAGCCCTCATTCAGCAGGGAAAAACCGCCCTCGCCCATCAGGCTTTCGCCAGGTCACTGGAAATTGAAAGGGGCCCAGAAGGTTCGCTGCTCGGACAGGCCGTGGTCCTTCACTCCATGGCCCACGCGTTGATTCGCGATGGCCAACTGGACGAAGCCAGCCAGCATCTGACCGAAAGCATCCGCATCGGCGAGTCGCTCAGCGATTGGCGCCATCTCTCCAAAGCCTGGCTCACTTTCTCGACGCTCGCCGCGAAGCGCCAGGCGTGGGACGAGGCCCTATCCCACCTCAGCCACGCGGAAAAGAGCGCCACGCTCGACGATAATCCGCTGCAGCTGTCGCTCGTCGCCGAACGACGCGGCGACGTCCTGCTCCGGGCGGGGCGCTACGAGGAAGCCCGCCAGGCCCTTGCGGAAGCCGCCCGGCGTGTGGCCGGCGTAGCCTCGCCACACCTCCGAATTCTGATTGGCATCAAGCAGGCCACCACCCTCTCCCTTCTGGAAAAGTCTGCCGAGGGCATGGAACTCTACCGGCAGCTCATCCACGAGGAGGAGTCTGCCGCAGCCTACCTCCGTCCCGCCTGGGGCCTGCTGGTCGCGATTGCCGAACAATCGGGCCCGGCCGACATTGGCGCCCTCGTGACGCGACTGCAGTCGTATCAGGATGACGTCATCGATCCGCGTCAGGTCTCAATCCTCTTCAACATTCACGGCGCCTCCCTGCGGCGCCGGGGCCGGCTGGCTGAAGCCCTGAAAATTCATCGGGAAGCGGCGGAAAAGGCACAAGCGGCAAACGATCCGCGGGGCATTGCCATCTCGCGCCTGGAAATGGCTCGGGCCGCCGATGAATCAGGAGATCGTCAGCAAGCCCTCGAAATCATTGCGCAAGGCATTCGGGAACCAAACTCTCCGGCCCGCAGCCGGGCCATGCTCCTCAATCACTACGGAACCCTGTTGCGGCGCGACGGGCAATTCGCCAACGCTCGCCAGCACCTTGCCGAGTGCATCCAGTTGGAAGAAACGCTCGGGGGAAAGGACAACCCACAGCTGGCCTATCCGCTCCACTCGTTAGGACGCCTTTTAATCACTCAACAGCGAGGCAAGGAGGCGATCCCGGTCCTCAAAGAGGCGTTGCGCATTGAGGAACTGGTCGGACGCAAGGAAGGACAGATGAAAGTCCTGCACACGCTGGCGCGCGCCCAGTTGCTGGACTCCGAACTCATCGACGCGGAGGTCAGCCTCCGCCGCAGCGAACGCCTTATCGCGGACCGGCCAGATCCGTTTCACCTCCGCCAATTGCTCCGGACATGGGGACAGTTACTCGAACAGCGGGGTTATCACGATGACGCCATCGACAAATACACTAAGAGCCTTGAATTAGCGACGCACGACGCGAGCTCCAGCCTGGTCCATGCGAGACATTGCGCGATGGTCAGCGCACAATTGGCCAGCCTCGAAGCGAAGGAAAATCAAACGGAACGGGCGGGCCAGCATTGGCGAGATGCGATGCGAATTTCCCGCGACGCGGGCCTTTGGGAGATCTTCCTCCAGGCGTCTCTCGACTACGCCGGCCTGCAGGCCATCGTGCCGGAGCAGGGCAATCCCAGCGAAAATCTCGAAGGCGCGCTCAACACCATCTGGCCGCATCTCGACGCCGTCCGCAATGAGACGGCGCTCATCCGTCTGACTCAGGCGCTCGTCATGCGCCTTCGCCAGAATGGCCGGAGCGCGGAATCCCAGCAGTGGCTGAGCAAAATTATTCGCCAGCCGGCCCGGAAGCTCTCGGGCTGGCGCTGCCAGGCGGTGCAGTTGTCAGGCAGGGGCTTTCTCCTGGCCGGCCAGATTGCCGAGGCGGAACAGCTCTATCAGACCGAGGCTGAATCATTCCTTGAGGCCGGGCAGTTTCGGGCGGTCACCTCCGTCGTGCTCGCCAGGGAATCGTTGATTCGCCGTCGCGAGGGACCGCCCGCCGGCCTGAAATTCCTCAACGAGTGGCTGGCCCGCCTGAACGATCAACCTCCGCCGTTGCAGCTCTTCCCGCTCGTCGTGCGAAAGCTTCTCACGTTGAAGCGGCAAAAGGCCTTGGACGGTGATGACGGCGCCATTGTCGCCGGGAAGACGTTGCAGCGTCTGGCCCGCGAAGCGAACTCCGACAACGCCGCAGGATTTGCCAACGTCTTGTTGGCCGAGCTGTATCTGCTCGCCGGCCAGACCAAAGAGGCCCAAGAACTGGTCCGGATTGAGTATGAACGCCTCGAATCGGAGGGCGACACGCCAGCGGCTCTCGAAACGTCAACCCTGGACCTTGGACAGTTCGAGGGAGTTTCCGACCAGGCGCTGCGGGTGGGACGATTGTTGCGCCAACTCAATCCCGAGCAGGCTGAACGCTGGCTCGAGCAACTGCGGCAGCGGGCGATCCAGAAGAAGCAGGCGCGCGCCGCCGCCATTCTTGCCTCCGAGTTGGCCCGCATCCAGTCCCATCGTTCCTATGTGCCGACCGCCCTCAAGACGCTTAAGGAGACCGAGCGGGCGCTGGGCCCCGGCAACCCGGGCGCCGCGGCGTTGCTTTGGCAGGAGATCGCCCGGCTTTGGGAGCAGGACGGAACCGGTGGCGATCCGCGTTCCGCTTACGAACGATGCCTCGAGCTTCGGGAACAGGCGGGGGACATTCCCCGGCTCGTAGGGTCTCTTCGCCTGGCTGCGCGCTATTTCCGCAAACTGCCCGGCGCCATCGCCGTTGCCCAAAGCTACCTAGAAAAGGCGATGACGATGCAGGGCACCGTCGACGAATCCCCGGAGCGACGCATCTGGATCTCCATCAGCCTCGGTGCCGTTCTGCGCGAGGCCGGAGATCCTGCCGCTTCGGAACGATGCCTGCGTGAAGCCGCTCAACGCGCTCGTGAACTCGGAGACCAGGCCCTCGAAGGATCAGCCCGGCTGACGCTGGCAGCCACATTTCACTCGACCGATCAATCGATCGACTCCATCCGCGAGCTCGAAAGCGCAGTGCAACTGCTGGAAGGCGATCCTGCGTCAGATACGTTCCAGTTTTCCCTCGGAACACTTGTCGGGGCTCTCCACCGTCTGCGCCGGGGCCCGGAAGCGGTAACCGCCGCCCGGTTGTTTCTGCACCACGCCGCCGAGCAGGAATTTCCGCCCAGAAAGGTCTTTGCCGTTCGGCTCACCCTGGCCAATGCGCTCCGCAATTGCGGCTTGCTCACCGAGTCGCTCGTTGAACTCGAGGACGCACTCGGCGCGCTCAAGGACGCTGTCCGAGACGGGGCCAACGATCATTCCGCGTCGCTCCTGCGACCGCTTGAGCCGTTGTTTCGCCTTGCCCGGGTTGCGGTCCTCCTCGTCATCAGCCACGTCGACGAGGCCCGGCGGGAGCTGGAGAATCTCGACTCCGAAAGCCTGCAGTCCGCCCCGGCGCACCCGGATGCAGACTGGGAACGGACACGCCTTCGCCTGGGCCTGCGTCTGGCCCGGTCGGAGGCTCTGCAAAACGAGTCCGCCACTTGCCTGAAACGCCTTGCGACCATGGCCCCGCCTCCGGATCAGGACCATGTGGCCCGCGCGCTTTTCCACCTCGACCGCGCCGACATCTACGGCCACCTCGCGAAACACGAGGAAACGACCCGGGAACTCGATCGGGCCGCGGCCGAATGTGCGGAGTTCAAAGATGTATCGCTTCAGCGTCTCACGCGTTCAACTCTGCACGTGCGCCGCGCACGTCTTCAGCTGGACCAGGGCGAATTTTCCGGGGCCCTGGCAGAAGCGGAGAGGGCTTGGGCAGAAGCGGAGGGAACCGGCAGCCTGAGCGCACGGATGAATGCCACGTTGGTGAAGGCCGAGGCGCTCGCATCGCTGAAGCGGGGTGGAGAAGCGACGACGCTCGTTTTGTCCGCCCTAGACTTCGAGCGACAGGCGCTCAAGGAGGCCTGCCCGGGCGGCCCGGTGCCTTCTCAGTTTCGTTTTCTACTCCTGCGATTTGCCGTGAAATCGCTGCGGGACAGCCTGCCTCCGGATTTGGCGATCCCGCTTGAGAACGAGTATGCAGAGTGTCGCTCAGCTTTGTTGGCGAAAGGTGTCCACCTGCCAGCAGATGCCACCGCCTCGGAGCCGCCGGGCGCGCCCGCAACGCCCCATCAAACCACCACCGTGCCAACGGTCCCATTGGCGCCTGTCTACCGGCCTGGGGCGCTCGTGCGCGGAACCGTCGTGCATGTTCGCAAAGACGGTGCGCCCGCAGGTGTGAAGGTCGAACTGGCACCGGGGGTATTCGCCTTCTGCCGCAATGAGGAGCTGTTTTTCAACGGGGCCGGTAATCCGGCTCGCCGGTTTGAGAAGGGTGATTCCGCCGATTTCATCATTCACACCGTCCAAACCGATGAGCAGGCCGAACGGCCCGAGATCGAGCTGACGCAAATCCCGCTGCTGCAGCCACTGCGTGTTCCCTTGGAGCAGCACATCGTCGATGGCACCGTGGCAGGTTGCCTGCCCGGACGCGACTCCGTTGACATTGAACTGGCCTCCGGCGATCGCCTGGCCTTGTCGTTCCATTCGGCCATCGGCTGGGGACAAGCCCGCCACTTTGAAGGATTTCGTGTCGAACGTCACCAGGTCCGCCTCCGCCTTGCCTCAGATGCAAAATCCGACCGACGGCTGGAGGGCTCGGTCAAGGACGTCTACCTGGAAGCCCTCGCACGAGTGGACAAGGCAGGAGCCATCCTTCTGGGCCGGGTGATCGAGTCGTTGGCCGATGAGGTGTGGATTGAACTTGCTCCGGGAGTGGTCGGCCTGTGCCCCGCCCGCGATTTTTCCTGGGACCCCGTGCCGATCGCGAGTAGCCACGTCACGGTCGCTGTGGCCGTCGAATCCCTGTCGTCGGACGGGATTCGTCTCAACCGCAAATCCGCCGTCGAACGGCTCCTTAAAGATGCCGGCCAGACCTTGTTCGATGCGCGAGTTCTGGCCACCGATGGCGATCATACCCTCCTCGATCTCAGTGCGTCGCCGTCGTTGAGCGACATTGTCGGATTTATCGACGGAACCATCGATCGGGACTCCAGTGGGGGTCCGACTGAATCGGGAATCACTGCGAGGAAGACGGTCCCGGTTCGCGTCAAGTCGGCCACCCTGATCCCCAGGCCCCCTGGAGTAACAGCCGCCAGCCGTGACCCGCTCTCCTTGGACTGGGACCGTCAAAAGCTGTCCCGCACGCGTTCGTATTGGTGGGACCGGGCCGGGCTGCAGGTACGCCTCGAGCGAGGCTTGGGCGAAGGGCAACCCCTCGAGAGTTGCCGGATTCTTCACGACTTTCTACCAGACGTTACCGCCGATGTCCGCGCCCTGATCCGGAAGGCGCTCCAAATAAGGGCGGTGGCGGATCCCCAGACCGGCGGGACGCCAACTCACGCGTGAACACAACCAAAGCCATCGACGCCCCGGAGACCTATCGCGAATTTGATCTTCTGGAGTTCCAGAAAAAAGCAATTGGCGCGGTCATACGCGGGGAGGACGTTGTCGTCGCCGCACCGACGGGCTCGGGAAAAACGCTCGTCGCGGAATGGGCGATTCAGCAAAGCTTGAATCGTAATCGTCGGGCTTTTTTTACCACTCCGGTAAAAGCACTCTCGAACCAGAAGTACCGCGATTTCTGCCGGATTTTCGGAGCCGCCAATGTGGGTATCCTTACTGGAGATGTAAAAATTAATCCGACCGCGAAGGTGATGGTCATGACGACCGAGGTCTACCGAGGCTGGGTCACCAAGCGGCACGCATCTCTCCCCTACTTTGACCTGCTGGTCCTCGACGAATTGCATTATCTCGACGACCCGCGGCGAGGATCGGTCTGGGAGGAGTCCATCATCTTCACGCCGCCCAACTTTCAGCTTGTGGCGCTTTCCGCTTCCATTCCGGATGCGAACGCCATCGCCAAATGGCTCCATGCGGTTCGCCACCGCGAGGTGGATGTGACGATCCTGCCAGATCGAGAGCGTCCCGTAAAACTGTCCCACCGGTTCTGGGTCGCATCGCAGGAAAGTCCGGGACGCTACACGGCCGTGCCTCTGCAGGAATTGCCGCCCGACCATGCCGCCCGCCCAGGGGCACCGCACCCGTTCCTCCGCTTCGGCAAGGACGCACGAGCCGCCGATGGCATTCTCGGGTACTATGCCGGCGGCCTCCGGCCGTGGGCACCGGACGCCTGCCGGCAGCTCATCGAATATCTGGTGGAGGAAAAGGCCTTGCCGGCCATCTACTTTTGCACCCGCAAGTCCGACTGCCAGACGCTCGCGCAAATGATTGCACGACACCAAACGCTGCTCATGCCATCCGAGGCGGAAACAGCCTCGGCAGAGTTCGACCGCCTCATGGCGGGCATTCCCTCCGATCCGACGGGCTCGTGCCTTCGGCAGCTGGCAGTTCGCGGGATCGGCTTTCATCATGCGGGCTTGCGACCTCACTTCAAAGTCCTCGTCGAGCGCCTATTTGAGCTGAGTCTCATTCGTTTGCTTTTTGCCACGGGAACCTTCGCGGTCGGGGTTAACATGCCGGCCAAAACGGTCTGCCTTCACATCCTGTCGCGCGCCGAGTCGTCGACCGACCGGGCGTTGTCCGGCCGCGAATACAATCAAATGGCCGGTCGGGCCGGACGACTATCCCGCACCTCGTCATCCGCCAACGACGCCGGACGGGTGATCTCTTTGCTGGGCGTCAATGAGATCGATATGGATCGCCTCCGCCGCTACGTCTCCGGCGAAGTCGAGCCCATCTGCAGCCGTTTCCAACCGGGCTATGAAGCCATCCTAAACTTCATGGACCGCGGACGCTCCATCGAAGAGGTTTGGCGGCAATCCTACTGCCATTTTGATGACGTCTTGACGGCGCCGCAACGAACCGAGCGGCTGGAACAAATGCTCGCCCGCGCACGCTTTTTAAAAGAGATCGGCTACATCGATGGTGGCACCCCTACGTCGCTGGGGAGAATCTGTGCCGCCATTGCCGGCAACGACCTGGGCATCCAGGTCACCGAAGCATACCGCGAAGGGCTCCTCGCCCGATGGAATCCTGTCCAAATCGCCGTGCTCTTTGCCGCGCTGGCTTTTGAACGCGGTGGATGGTTAAGCAAACACTTGGGCCTGCCGGCGGATGCGCTGGCTTTTGTTCATCATTTGTCCAGGCTGTCCGAACTCGAGAGAAGCTTCGGCATAGCTCATCCGCTCCGGTTGCCGCAGTTTCATATCGCCGGCAAGGTCAAGCAGTGGGTCCAGGGCGGAAGCCTTTCGACCATTCTCGGGAACGAAAGACACATCGACGCGGGGGCCTTCATCATGAATCTCAGGCTGGCAGCCCAAGGCATCTCCAGCCTGGCCGCAGGCCTGCCGCGCGAAGACCCGTGCGTCGCGAACTTGCTTGAGGCCCAAGCCCGGCTGCAGCGTGGCGAGGTCGAACCTACTCGGGACATCGAATACCACTGGTCGAATCTCAAGGACACCGCCGCGCCGGAGGCAATCACGTTATCTCTCCCCCTCTCTGTCTCGAGGGTTTAACCGCTGCTCGACCATGCCGCGCGATCACTACGCGGTCCTTCCTTTACAGGGTCAACTTCCCGCCGGGTCGCGCCGGAAAAGTCCTTCTCGGGATGCCATCGGCGTCGGCGTTGCGCTGGCTCAAGGGGAAATGCCCGAAAATCAACGGATATTACGCGCCGCGGGCCAAGGAGTGCGTGGATTCGGGCGCGCAACCGGGGGGGAGCATTAATTGCGAAAAAAGTTTGCGGACTTTTGTCGCGGATTGCGCATGCAGGACGATCTCAGCGCATTATTGCATGACAGCTCTGACTTTTGGACCACCTGCAGGCAGCTTGGAATTCCCCAGGCAGGCAATTCCGCGCAAGGAACTTAGGCCTCAGCCCGGGAGACTGCCGCTGCCGCCAACGGGGTTGAGCTCAGCGCCGGCCGGGGTCCCCTTGGCTCCCGAAGAATTTACGGAGCGGCACCTGGACGATCTGGCCTGGGTGGCGCGGGTGCAGACCGGCGACCAGGATGCGGCGCGCCTGATGGTGGATCGGCTTTACCCGACCATCATCAAGTGCGTGCGCTATCGTTTGCCCCGCCGGACGAGCGAGGAAGATTTGGTCCAGGCGATCTACGCGCGGGTGTTCACCTTTCTCGACCAGTTCTCTGGAGCAGTGCCCCTGGAGCACTGGGTGTCGCGCATCGCCGTCAACACCAGCCTCAATTTTCTCAAGCACGAGCGCGTCCGCCCGGAGCTCCGCATGAGCGACCTGCGGGAGGAGGAGGAAGCGGTGGTCCGGCAGATGTTGCGGACGACCGATGACCTTGGCTCCGAGCAGACCTTTTCGGGGCAGGAACTGCTCGAGCGTTTGCTAGGGCGCCTGCGTCCGGACGAGCGCCTGGTCATCACGCTGCTTCACCTCGAAGAAAAGACGACAAAGGAAATCTCACAGATGACCGGCTGGTCCGTGGCGCTGGTGAAGGTGAAGGCGTTTCGGACCCGGCAAAAGCTGCGCAAACTCTGGCAATCGCTCCTCCGCAGCGAGCGAACCTGACAGGACGGCGCCCGCCGCCAGGACCCGCAGTATCAACGACCCAACCTGGCGGCGGGACCGTTTCTGGTTTGCAATTGCCTCCAGCCTTGGTAACAGCTCGATGTCCTCCGACCCTATGAGCCCTTGGGCCCGTCCAGATTTGCGGTCTGCCCTGCTCGCGGCCCTCGCGTTGTCAGCGGCCACGGCTGCGAGCGGACGCGTGGTCATCAACGAGATCTTCTACCACGCGCCGCGCGGCATCGAGAACCTGGAGTATGTCGAGCTGCACAACGCCGCCGACGATGCGGTGGACCTGGGAGGATGGAAGTTCTCCAAAGGCTTGAAATTCACGTTTCCCGCCGGCGCCCGCATCGACGCCGGCGGATTCGTGGTGCTCTGCCGCGACGAAGTCCGCTTTCATGAGCATTACCCAAACATCCCGGTGGCCGGCACGTTCACCTCCAAGCTCAGCAACCGCGGCGAACGACTGGAGCTCTCCGACGCGCGCGGCCGAATCGTCGACACGGTGAAATACCAGGACACCGCCCCGTGGCCGCTGGCCGCCGACGGCGGGTCCGCGTCGCTCGAACGCATTTGTCCCGATTCCGGCGGCGATAATTTTGCCAACTGGATGGCGTCGCCTGGATCGCGCGACGGGCGGCAGCCGGCGGGAACTCCGGGTGCGACCAACGCGAGTTATTCGGAGGCGTTGCCGCCCATCATCACCAAGGTCCGGACCGTTCCGCCCGTGCCCGCCGAGGGCCAGTCGTTTCAGATCGAAGCAAACATTCGGGATGGCGAAGGCGTGGCTGGGGCGGAGCTTCGGTATGCTTTGGCCGACCGCGGCGCCGACGGTCCGGAGGCGGCGGAACCGATGGTGGAATCGTCCGAGGGCGTTTATCGCGCGGTCGTGCCGGCGCAGCCGTCCGGACGACTGATCCGCTATCGCGTTGCCGCCACAGGCACGAGCGGAGCCCGGCGAAATTTCCCGGCGCGAACCGAGCCGCACCCGGCTTTGCTCGCGTTCGTGCCGCCAGCCGCCCCGGACGATCGAACCCGCCTCGCCGTCGTGTGGTTGCCGGAGACTCGTCCCGAGCCCGCGACGACTGAGCCCGGCACCGCTTTTGTCCACCTCGACCGGCGCGCTAACGCCCTGAGTGTGCTCGACCACGTCCGGCTTGAGCGCCACAAGAACGGATGGCAGGTGCACTTCGCGAAGGGGGACGGGCTGGAGTTCGCCAGCTCGGTCGCACTGAAACCCGCGCGCAACGCCTCCGAGTGCGTGGCCGAGTGGCTGGCGTACGAAATGTTCCGGCGCGCGGGAGTGGCCACCCCGCGGTGCCAACCCGTCCGCGTGGAAAATTCCGCGGCGACCGCCGCATGGCATCTCCTGGAGGAACGGCCCGGACGCGGCTTCGCCCTGCGGCATCATCTCGACGACAACGGCCACCTTTATGAGTTCGACTCCAAAGGTCGTGGGCCGATCGCCCAGCACGTGAAGCGAACCCAGCCGGAGGAGGGGCACGCCGGCTTGATTCAACTTCTCGAACAGCTCGGGACCAATGACCTTGCCGCGCGTTGGGCCGTCATCCAAAAGCAATTCGACGTGGCGGAAGTGATTCATTATTTCGCGGCCAACACGCTGGTCGCCTCGCCGGGCGGGTTCGCACGGCACTACCTCGTTTATCACGATGCGGATGGCACCGGACGCTGGACGATCCATCCGTGGGATCAGGATCACACCTGGGGCGCCCATGACGAAACGCCCGGCCAGCCGTCGGCCAGGGCTCCCCTCCCCTTTGGCGCCGCGGCGGGCGAAGGCGCTTCGTCGTCGCGCAACGACCCGGCCTACTTCGCGCGTCCGCTCCTGACCACACCGCAGTTTCGCCGGCTTTATCTGGCCCGGACCCGCGAGTTGCTCGAGACCGTTTTTACCGAGTCCGTCCTGCAACTGCTGTTGTCCGAACTGGACGGGGATCTGGCGCCCGAAATCCGGCGCTGGGCGGAGCGGGAGCGCCGCAGCCCGGACGAAGCCGCCGCCGAGTGGCACCGGCAGCTCGACGAATTTCGCACCTTTCTGCACGCCCGCCGCGAGCATCTTCTCGCGCAGGATGAAATTCGCGGCGCGGGAAGATTCACGACCGACGGTTTGGAAAAGCCGGTGTCGCGCAAGGCCGGATCCTCCAAGTCATCGGCGCCGCCCGCGTCACCCGGCCGTGACGGCGGTCGCCCGAATCGTTAAATCAAAACAAGCCGAATCCCTGCCACTATGCCACGACCTGATCGAATGGACTCAATCGAACCCCGCCCGACGCCCCGCTTCAGCCCCAACGCACGTCTGCGCCGGAGCGACGGCGCGCTGCTCTTGACGATGCTCCTCGGGCTGGGCGTCGCCCGCGGCGTCACCGCGGCGGATGTCGGTGGCTGGATCCAGAAGGACACCACGTGGACCGCCGCGGACAGCCCGCATGTCGTGGCGCGCACCGTCCTCGTGGGCAGCGGCGCCACGTTGACCGTCGCCGCTGGCGCCAGGGTTCATCTGCTGGCCGGGGCGGATCTGGTGGTGACCAACGGCGGCCGCCTGCTGGCCGAAGGCACCGTCGAAAATCCTGTCTGGTTCGGACGGCCCCCGGGCGTCCGAAAACGCTGGGGCGGCATCATCATCATGGGCGAGCCCGGCTCGCCCGAGACGCGGATCGTCAACGCCCACATCGAGGGCAACGATTTTACCGCAATCTATTCCGCCCACGGCACGATCTGGATTGAGTCCGTTTTCTTCGGCACCCGGGATCGACAGTATCTTTCGATGGACGGCAGCTCCTTTGTGATCAGCCGCTGTCATTTCCGTGGGACGACGGGCGAGTTCGAGCCGGTGCACGGCACCGGCGGAGTGAAGGCCGGTGGACGGGGCGTCGTGCGCGAATGCTTCTTCGGCACCAGCGACGGCTACAGTGACATCATCGATTTCACCGGCGGCAACCGTTCCCGCGGGCCCATCGTTCAATTTTACAACAACGTATTCGCCGGCTCGACGGACGACGAAATCGATCTAGATGGAACCGATGCGTGGATCGAAGGCAACATCTTCGTCCATTCCCACAAGAACGGCGCGCCGGACACGTCCAGCGCCGTGTCCGGCGGGGACAACGGGAGCGACACCTCGCACGTGACCGTGATCGGCAACCTCTTCTTCGACTGCGACCAGGCGGCCACGGCCAAAGAGGGGAATTTCTTTTCGATGTTCAACAACACCATCGTGCATATGACCAAGGAAGGGGGTCTGGACACCGCCGATGGCGCGGTCTGCGTGCAGGATCTCGATCCGCGCCCGACGACGTTCGGCGAAGGATTTTATCTCGAGGCCAACATCATCAGCGATGTGCAACAACTCGTGCGCAATTATTCGGCGAACGAAACGAAGGTCACGTTTCGGGACAATCTGCTTTCCGTGCCATGGGCCGGCCCGGGCTCCGGCAACAGCGCCGACGATGCGAGGCTCACCCGCATACCGACTCTGGCGGAAACAAAGTTCACCAACTGGGCCGGCGCGCAGGTGCTTCGCGAGTGGTTTCGCCCGCTGCCCGGCTCGCCGGCGATTGGGCGGGGCCCGCATGGCCGGGATCTGGGCGGAGTCATGCCGTTGGGTGTCTGCGTGAGCGGCGAGCCCGCCGCCCCAACGAGCGCCCGCACGGCCGAGCTCTGGGTCGGCCCACACTCCCGTACGGACCTGTCAAAGGCCGGGTGGCCACACGGCGCAGGCTATCTTCGCTATAAATTTCGCGTGGACGGCCGGGCCTGGAGCGAGGAGGTCCCGATCGAAAAGCCCATCCAGCTTGCGGACTTGACTGACGGGCCGCACACGGTTGAGGTCATCGGCCAACGCGACTCCGGCACCTGGCAGAACGATCCGGACCTTGGCGCGAGCGGCGGCATCAGCCGTTCGAAAACCTGGATCGTGCAGGGCGCGAAATGAAACCACCGCGCGCCGGCCAGCCGCCGCTTTTGAAAACCGTGAGCGCCGCCGTTCAACTCGAGAACCATATCGCAACGTCACCATCCCACCCTCCATGCACGTCCGTGTCCCCTCTATGAAACCGCAACCATCCCCCTTCGATGTCGTGCCTGTCGCCGCCGCCTTGGTCGGCCTCGTCACGATTGCCGCCGCGATGCTCCCGGCTGCGAACGGTGCCGAGCCCGACCTGTCCAAGCTGCCGCCTGCGTCCAGCCAGACCGGATTGACGTTCGCCAAGGACATCCGGCCGCTGTTCGAGGCGTCCTGTTTCAATTGTCACGGCGAACGCCGCCAGCGGGCTGGCCTGCGCGTCGACACGCTGGAAGGCATTTTGCAAGGGAGCGACGAGATCAAAGTCGTCATCCCCGGCAACAGCAAAGAGAGCCCGCTGGTGCACGCCGTCGCGCAGATCGACGATGAGACCGCCATGCCTCCGCGACGCCAGCGGGGTGGCTTCGGTGGATTCGGCGGCGGCCCGGGTGGACCTGGGGGGCCCGGTGGCCCGGGTGGACCCGGTGGACGGGGCGGATTCGCGGGACCTGGTGGGACCAATGGGCCCGGGCGGGGGCCAGGTGGACCGGGACGTGGGGGAGGCGGATTCGGCAGCATGCTGGCAACTCCGATGTTCACCCAAGCCGATCGCAACGGGGACAAGGCGATCAGCGCGGCGGAGTTCAGCCAACTGGCGGACGCGTGGTTTGACAAATTGGATTCCGAAAAGGTTGGGAAGGTGACCCGCGAACTATTCGGCGAGCGTTTTGATCAGATCGTTCCCCTGGCGATGGACGCGGGTGGCGGCGGCGGCGGTGCGCGGCCGGGTGGGGGCGGCGGAGGTCGCGGGCCAGGTGGACAGAGGGGTGGCAACGAGGGCATGGAGTTCGGGATCGGGCGGATGGTCGGGGGTGGAATCTTTGCCTCGGCCGATGGGGACAAAAGTGGCGACATCACCCGCGACGAACTGAAGGCGACTTTTGCGAAGTGGTATGCCGAGATGGACACCGCCAAGGCGGGAACGCTGGCCGAGGAAGCCTTCCGGGAGAGGCTGTCGGCGTCCGTCACGCGCTCGATGATGGCGGATCGAGATGGGCGCGGGCGCGGCCCGGGCGGGGGTGGCTTCGGCGGGTTCGGCGGCTTTGGCATGTTCGGCCGGCAGGCGCTCGCGCAACAGATGATCATCCAAGGCGACGCGGACAAAAATGGAAGGCTGTCCAAGTTGGAATTCGTGAAGCTGGCGGAGACGTGGTTCGCCAAGCTGGATCCCAAAGGTACCGGGGCCGTCAACGCGGAGACGTTTGCGGCAAATCTGGATGAAGCGCTGGGCCTGCCCAAGCCCGACACCGATTCGCCACGGCCGGAGGGTCGGACGGGCAACGTCCCGGCGAACGGGCGCGACGGCGGGCCGGGTCGGGGAGGCGCGCCGCGCGGCCAGGGCGGAGCGGCCGGCCTGGCGCCGGGAGTTTTTGCCGCGGCAGACCTCGACAAGAACGGATCGCTGTCGCTCGCTGAGTTGAAGGGAACATTTGCCAAGTGGAGCGCGGACTTCGACTCTGCGAAACTGGGCGAACTCGACGGCGAACAACTCTATGCCGGCCTGCGCGAGTCGCTGCCGCAAGGCATGGGAGGGTTCGGCGGCGGCCCGGGCGGATTTGGCGGCCGGGGAGATGGCGCTCCCGCGAAACCGCTCACGGCCGAGCAGGTCGGACTTGTCCGTGCCTGGATCGATCAAGGCGCCAAGTAGGAAGAAGCCGCGGAAGCTGTTAAAATGTTGCCGCCCCGCCGGGAGAAATTTGCCTCCCGGCGGGGCGAATTTTTGTTTTTACGCAAATCGATGAACGGCTTCGTAACCTGTTACCCGCGGCTTCGGTCTGTTTTCGCACGTGAACGATCGTCGTCGAATGTTGATAAACCTCACCACGGGGAGCCCCCAACCTGCAGTGCCGCAAAATCCGATCGCGTCGAGTGCCTCGTCGCCCTGGGATGGAATCCTTGTGGAGCACTATGGGCCCATCGGACCGCTGGAGCTCCGTAACGTGGCGCCAACCGAAACGGTGGTCATCGTGCAATTGTCGGCACAGAAGACCTGTGAATGGCGCGATCACGACGGCGGACGCGAGCTGCGATTTCGGGAAGGTCAGGTTCATCTTATCCCCGCGATGTATCCGTTTACGATGCGGGCGCGGCACGCCGGTGAAATTCTGAGCGTCTCGGTGGAGTCACGCTTTCTGCGCTGTGCTGCGCACGATCTTTGTCGCGAGGCAAAACGCATGGAGCTGGTGCACAAGGCGCCGCTGGACGATCCCCTGCTCCGCGAGCTGGCGCTCGCATTGAAAAGCGAGTTGGACGCGGGCTATCCCGGCGGAAAGCGCTACGGCGAGTCCCTCGCCACGGCGATGGCGGTCCATCTCGTCCGCCATTATTCGAACCTGGCGCCCATCAACGGAGGTCAACCGTCATCGGGAGGCCAGATCCGAAGTCAGATCCGCGACGCCATCCACCATATCCACCAACACTTTGCCGAAGATCTTTCGCTGGCCTTCCTGGCGAAGCTGGTCACTCTCAGCCCATTTCATTTTGCACGATTGTTCCGTGAAAGCACCGGACTTGCTCCGCATCAGTACGTCGTGCAACATCGCGTCGAACGGGCCCGCGACTTTCTGCTGACAAGCTCTCAGACCACGGCCGAGATCGCGGTCGCCGTCGGATTTTGCGACCAAAGCCATCTCACGACCCATTTCAAACGCGTTTACGGCCTCACGCCGAAAAAATTCCGGCTACAGGCGGCATCCCATCGCTTGTCGTAAGTCGGCCTGACCGAGGCGCAACCAGCGTCGGGCCGCAGATTCGTTCTGGGGGCATGGCGATCTCCGATCGTCTGGTCCGGGCAGCCGGCCCATGTTTCTTTCTGCTTTTGGCAGGCGTCATCGCCGCGGAACCCGTGCGCACACCGACTACGGGCGCCTTTCGTCCGACCTATGGAGGGACGCTGGCCGATTTGGCGTTGCCGGATCATTACCGCAAGCATCTCGAAGACCGGGCGACGATCGATGCCCATCAAATCGCCGAACATGCGGTCGCGCCCGGCGTGCTTCCTTCGGCCCGCCCGCGTTTTGTAGCCCCGCCCCGGGTCGAGTCGGGAGTCCGGATTGTGCGCGCGGATTTGTCGGCCGGGGTGGTTGAATTTCGCCAGGCCCACTCGGATCCAACCTTGCCGCCGCGTGGCTTTCGGGCGCCGATTTTGGAGCATCGAACCAATCTCTGGGCGCCCACCCTGAATTCGAATGCGTTGGCGGCAGCGGACCTCGCCGCGGCGCGAATCGTGGAACAGCATCTCGCACCCGACGGGCTGATCGCGACCTTGGACCAATTGCTGCGGCATTACGGGCCCACCACGGCCCTGGGCGATCCACCCGCGTTCGCCGAACGACTCATGGCGGTGGGTTACCCCACCGACCTGCTGCAGCATTTTCGAATGCCCGGTGCTCCCCGCGACGCAAGCAGTCGCTACGATCGTCCGCTGGCCGTGATCGTGCATCTTGCGGGATTACTGACCCACCCAGCCAGCGGCCCGAGCAACTCGGCCGCGTCCTCAAAGAAACTTCCGGGCAAAATGCCTGATCCGTCCTCCTCGTTTGCCTTCGACTTCCAGCCAGCAGACGTTGGCGTGCCCGGACGTCGGTTTGAAATCGCCACCGAATGCGGCGAGCACGAGATCGGGTTCGTGCGCATGCAAGTGGGAGGCGGATGGAGGGACGGCGTGCTTCCGGGCGGCAGCATCGACGTGATCGGCCAGATGGTGGATCAGTTTCGCTCCGCCGATTTTTTGTTGAGCGTGTTCGAGGGCGATTCGGCGTCGTTTCAGGCGATAATCACCAACAGCTGGCGGCTGAGACGGCGGGCGCAGGTCACCCTGTGCGAAGAAGTTGTCACCCCTTCAGCCTGGGCGCAGGACAATGGCAAGGCGGGCCGACTGGTGAAGGACGATGGCCTTGATGCGAAACGGGCCACGATTGTGCCGCGGTTCGCCTGCACCGACGAGGGCAAGTCGGTCTTCGTGCCTGGGGAGTCGTATCAGGCCGATGGCTGGCAGGCGGCCGGACTCGCGGTGGTGCACTCGAGCTTGCTGTTTGAAGGCGGCAATCTGCTGGCCGTGCGCGAACCCCGCACGGGCCGACGCCTGCTCTTCATCGCCGAGACAGAGCTCTATCGGAACCTCGCCCTGGGGCTGTCGCACCCCCAGGTGTTGGCGGCGCTTCGGCAGGAATTGGGCGTGGACGAGGTGAAGGTGCTGCCGGGCGTTTCGTATCATCTCGATTTTGATGTGAGTTTTCGCACCGACGGTCGGGACCTGATTGCGTTTGTGAACGACGCGCCCGCCGCGGCCCGCGCGGTGGTCGCCCTGGGTTTGGCCGGCCTGCTTCGACAGGGCTTGTTGGCGGAGGACGACGCGGCGCGCTGGCGAGCCGGGCTCGCCGCCGGACGGGATCAAGAAGTGGCCCGGGCGATGCGCGAATTGGTGCAGCGCCAGCGTAAAGACGCCGGCGTTCTGCCGGCGTCGTTATCGAGCGCGTTTGTGAGCGATCCCACGGATGAGGCTGCCGGGAACCTGCAGGTTTTTCTGCTGGCGGTGGATTTGCTCGCCTGCGTGCCGACCCCGTCAATTCCACCAGCCGTCACCTCGCATTCGACGGAGGAAGAGCCGGCGGCGAGGGCGGCTTATTTGGCCGCGCTGCGCCGGATGGACGACGCGCGACGGGCCCAGATTACGGCTCTCCGCGAGTTGGGCTGTCGCGTCGTGGCCGTGCCGAGCATGCCGGACCTCTATCGCAGCATCAATTACCTGAACGGGCTGCAGCATCGAGGCGGGTTTGTCATGCCCGGCTTTGGTGGGTTCTATGCGTCGCTCGACCAGAGCGCCGCCGCCATCTTCCGCGCCAATCTGGGGGCGGATCGCCGAGTGGCGATCCTCCGCTCGTCCGAGTCCCAACGTCTCCACGGCGCAATTCACTGCACGGTGTCGGTCTGTCCTTAGATATCCGAGGCGGCCCCCCTTCCGCCCTGGCTGCTCACTGGCTGTCTCCTGAACGCTGGAACCGAGGAATTGAGGCCGCGCGGCTGTCCCGGTTTCCCCAAGCCGGCGTGTGGTTTGTGTCCCGCGAGGGCGTCGTCGCCGCGGCGGAAAGTACGGCCCGAACGGGGCCAACGAAGGGCTTTACTTCAGCCGGACAGCAGAGGAATCATCCATCCGATGACAACGCAAAAGCCGCAGGTCCGCCGGGCGACAGTGGAGGACGTGCCGAAACTGGTTGCTCTTTGGGAGGGGGAAGGACTGCCCGCGCAGGCGCTGGAGAAGCGCTTCAAAGAATTTCAGGTCATCGAAGGGTCGGATGGGTCGATCGCGGGCGTGGTGGGTTTGGAAATCAGCGGATTGGAGGGGCGGCTGCATAGCGAGGCATTCGCGCAACCCGAGCAGGCCGATGGGGTCCGCACGTCATTTTGGGAACGCTTGCAGGTCCTCGGGCAGAATCACGGGCTGGTCCGGGTTTGGACCCAGTTCTCCACGCCGTTCTGGACCCACTCCGGCTTTCAGGTCGCGCCTCCGGATACGCTGGCAAAACGCCCGGAGGCCTTTGGGAACGACCCGCATCCCTGGCGATTCATCCAGCTCCGCCCCGAGCCGGCCAACGCGCCGTCGATCGAGAAGGAGTTCGCCATGTTTAAAGAGATGGAAAACGAGCGGACCGCCCGGCTGCTGCAGCAGGCCAAGGTGATGAAGCTCGTCGCCGCGATCGTGGTGCTGCTCGTCTTCATCCTGGTCGGCTTCTGGATCGTGACGTGGTACCGGGCCCAGGGCCGGCTGCCGCGTTGAAACGTTGCCGTGACTGACGCCCCCGGACCCCTCCAAGTTGTGAAACGGCCGATCCGTCCGGAGATTCCCCGCAAGACCATCTACCGGCTTTCCATCTACCTGCGCTGCCTTCAGCGCCTCAAGAGCAACAGCATTCGGACCGTGTCGAGCGACGCACTGGCGAAGGCAGCCGGCGTCAAACCCACCCAGCTGCGCAAGGATTTGACCTACTTCGGCCAGTTTGGCACCCGCGGCCTGGGATATGACGTCGAACAGCTGGCGGCGATGATCACCGACCGGCTCGGGACGACCAGCCTCCAGCCGGTGATCTTGATCGGCGTCGGCAACCTTGGCCTGGCGTTGCTGACCTACCGCGGATTTGAGCAGGAGGGATTCGAAATCATTGCCGCCTTCGACGTGGCCATCGATCGCCGCCGCACCAAGCAGGTCAAACAGCCGGTCTATCCCATGGACCGGCTCGAAGAGGTGATCCAATCCCACGGCGTCCGCATGGCGGTCCTGACCGTCCCCGCCACCGCGGCCCAGGAGGTCACCAACCGTCTGGTCAAGTGCGGCATCGTCGGCATTTTGAATTTCGCTCCCCTGGTGCTCCAGGTGCCCGAGGAGGTGATGGCCAACAACGTCAACCTCGCCATCGAACTGGAGAACCTCAGCTACTTCATCCAGCAATAAGCCCCGCCACGGCGACCCACCCACCGGCGCTCAGCGGCGACGACGGTGGTCCCTCGCCGTCCAACCCCGCCGGCTCGCGACCCCCAGATCTTTCCAGGCATTTCCCCGCCGCTGACCGGCCGACGGACCGCCGTGAACGGGGGCGCCGTCCGGCAGCCGTGTCCATCGGCGCTTATGCTGTCCGGCCCTTGGGCGGATGGGTGTCCCAGGTATGGCCGGACTGGGGCTCGACGTGCGTGAAACCGGTGCCGGGCGGCGGATTGGGAATGCGAATGAGATGCTGGCATCCCGGACATTGCACCTGTCGGCCGGCGTGGCACGGGTCACACTTGAGCGGCTGATCGCAGTGCGAACAGAAAAATTTGAATTCGGATTTGTTCATGGTGGCCGGGCATCTTGAGCAGCAAGAAGGGCCCAAGGAAATGCCAAAAGTTATGCTTCATCCCGGCCCTTTGCGCGGGTAAAACTATTCGCACCAACCTTCGCCGTCCAATGCGATCGACACCCTCAGGTGAGTCCGCGCTGTTCGCGCGCGTTCTGGAAAAGCCCGCGGCGCAGCGGCGGGAATTTCTCCGCGAGCTGGTCCGGGACGACCCGCCGCTGCTCGAACGCCTGGAGGAATTGCTGGCCGCCCACGATGCAGACACCGCCGCCGGCGGGGTGGCGAGGGCCACGATCGCCCTCGATCTACCGGAGGTGCGGGATGACATCCTGGGCCAGAGTCTTCGCCAATACAAAGTGCTCCAGAAGCTGGGCGAGGGCGGTTGCGGCGCGGTCTACATGGCGGAACAGCAGGAGCCGGTTCGCCGGACCGTCGCCCTCAAAATCATCAAGCTGGGGATGGACACGCGCGAGGTGGTCTCGCGGTTCGAAGCCGAGCGCCAGGCGCTCGCGCTGATGAGCCATCCCAACATTGCCAAGGTTCTCGATGCCGGCGCCACGGAGTCCGGGCGGCCCTTCTTCGTCATGGAGCTGGTCCAGGGCGTGCCGATCACCCACTACTGCGATCTCCAGCTGGTCCCCACCAACCAACGGCTCGGACTCTTCGCCCAGGTTTGTCAGGCCATCCAGCACGCCCACCAAAAAGGGATTATCCACCGCGACATCAAGCCGTCCAACATCCTGGTCACACTCCAGGAGGGAGTGCCGGTGCCCAAGGTGATCGACTTCGGCATCGCCAAGGCCATCGGGGCCCAGCGCCTGACGGAGAAAACCATGTTCACGGAGCTGGGCCAGTTCCTGGGGACGCCCGCCTACATGAGCCCGGAGCAGGCGGAGATGAGCGCGCTCGACATCGACACCCGCGCCGACATCTACGCCCTGGGTGTGCTGCTCTACCAACTGTTGACGGGCCGCACACCATTCGACAACGAGCAGTTTTTGCGCTCGGGCCTTGACGAGATGCGGCGGATCATCCGTGAAGCGGAACCGGTGCGACCGTCCACCCGCATCGGCACGTTGACCGCCGAAGAGCAGACCCGGATCGCGAAAGTCCGCCAGGCCGACCCGCCCCGGCTGATCAGCCGGGTGCGCGGAGATTTGGACTGGATCACGATGAAGTGCCTCGAGAAGGATCGCACACGCCGCTACGGCACGGCCAACGACCTCGCGGCCGACGTCCAGCGCCACCTGGCCAATGAGCCCATCCTCGCCCGACCGCCCAGCGCCGGCTATCGGCTGCAAAAAACGATCCGGCGTCACCGGCTCGCGTTCGCCGCCGCGGCGGCCGTCCTCGCCTCGCTCGTCCTCGGCCTGGGCACCGCCACCACCCTGTTCTTCAAGGAACAGCATGCGCGGCGCGAAGTGACGGCAGCCGCAAGGGAGGTCGACCGCCAGAAAGGGGCCGCCGAACGAAAAAATGTCGAGTATCGCGCCATGCTGGTGGAAGCAGCCCGGCTGGATCGCACGGTGGCGGAGGAAAAGTTCCGCGCGGGAGAAGAGCCGGACGCCCTGGCGCACCTGGCCCGCGCCTGTGCCTTCGACCCCGAATCCACGCTGGCCGCGCAGACGGCCATCGCCAGCCTGGGAACCTGGAACCCGGTCTTCCCCGTGGCCACCCTCACCGACCATGAAGGCTCCATTTCCAGCGCGCACTTCAGCCCGGATGGCCGGCGCGTGGTCACTGCCTCGGGTCAGACGGCCAGGATTTGGGACGTCACCACCAGCCAGGAGCTTTTGGTGCTCCGGGGTCACTTGGCGACCGTTGTGCTCGCCGAGTACAGCCCCGATGGGACGCGCGTTCTCACTGCCTCCGCTGACAAGACAGCCCGGCTCTGGGACGCCGCCTCCGGACAAGTCGTAACGGTGCTGGCCGGGCACGAAGGCGACCTCACGAGCGCCCAATTCAGCCGGGACGGACGGCGCGTTGTCACTGCTTCAACCGATCAAACCGCCCGCGTGTGGGATGCGACCACGGGCCGGACCGTCGCCACCCTGGTCGGGCATGAACGCCCGGTGCGCTGCGCGCGCTTCAGTCCAAACGGCGAGAACATTGTCACGGCGTCCGAGGATCACACCGCGCGCATTTGGGACGCCGACTCAGGCCGCCACGTCGCGACATTCTCGGAACACCTGGACTCGGTCGCCATCGCCCGCTTCAGCCCGGACGGGGCACGCGTCGTCTCAGCCGCGCTCGACGGAACCGCCTACGTGTGGGAGGCCGCAACCGGGCGGGCCACCACCAAACGGATATCCCACGCTGACGCCATCCTGTCGGCGCAGTTCAGTCCCGACGCGACGCAGGTTGCGACGACGTCACTGGGCGGCAGCGTCCGCATCTGGAACGCAGCGACCGGCGAGCCGATGGCGGAACTGAAGGGTCACCGCGGGGCGGTGGCGAGCGCCGAATTCAGCCCGGACGGCGCGCGTTTGGTGACCGCCTCCAGCGATCGGACCGCGCGGGTGTTCGAGGTCGCGACGGCCCACACCCTTGCGACCCTCACGGGCCACCGGGACGCGGTGGTGAACGCGCAGTTCAGCCCCGATGGAAAACACGTGGTGACGGCGTCCCTCGACCGGACGGCACGGCTCTGGTTGCCGGCAGCCAGCTCAAAAACGGAGGTTCTGATCGGGCACAGCGACAAGGTTTGTTCCGGCCAGTTCAGCGCGGATGACGCGCGCATTTTGACGGGCGCGCAGGATGGAACGGTGCGCCAGTGGGACGCCGCCGGTCGCCAGCCGTCCAGCGTGTTCAGCCGCCAGACGAACGAAGTTTTGGACGCCCAGTACAGCCCCGACGGCAGCCGCATCGCCATCGCGTCGACCGAGACCAACGCGCACATCTGGATCGCGGCGACGGGCGAACATTCCGTGACGTTAAGCGGGCATGACGGGGAGCTGCGCAGCGCGCGGTTCAGCGCCAACGGAATGCGCGTGGTCACGGCATCCGTCGACCAGACCGCGCGGATTTGGGACGCGGCGACGGGGCAAATGCTGATGACCCTGAGGGGCCACCAAAATCGGGTGTTGTCGGCGGAATTCAGCCGGGATGGCCAGCGCGTGGTCACCGCCTCCCACGATCAATCGGCGCGGGTCTGGGAATCCGCAACCGGCAAAGGCCTGCTCACGTTGGCCGGGCATCAGGACATGGTGAGGTCGGCATGCTTCAGTCCGGACGGAAGGCGCATCGTGACTGCTTCGTTCGACCGGACCGCGCGGGTGTGGGATGCGGGCACCGGCCAGTGCCTGATGACGCTGACCGGACATGCAGGCGAAGTCTGGAGCGCGGCGTTCAGTCCGGATGGGCAGAGCATTGTCACGGCGTCGGGCGACCAGACTGCCAAGCTCTGGGATGCAGTCAGCGGGAAGCTCGTGGCGACGTTCGTTGGCCACACGGATCGGGTGCGGAGCGCGCAATTCAGCCATGACGGCCGGCGGATCGTCACGGTGTCGTTTGACAAAACGGCTCGGCTGTGGACGGTGCTGCCGCCAAGTGCGGGTGCCGTGCCGGAGTGGTTTGGAGATTTTCTTCGGTACCTCGGGAAAGTGAGGCTGAACCCCGCCGGAGACCTGGAATCTTTGACGGTGCCGGACGAGGCGACGTTGCGGGAGCGATTCCGCCGGGTGAGGGCCGGACGGACCGAGGCAGACTCGCCCTATGTGCAAATTCTTCGGAAATATGTCGCGGACTGAGCAGCGGCTGAAGCGACGGAGGCCAGGGCTGGTCCGGGGGGCGTCAGGCGCGCGCTGAGTCGATGCAAAGATCCGCGCCGAAAAGCCCGCCCGCGCCAGACACCGGGAAGTTCGCCGGGAAGATCAGGCGCGAGGCAAAGGCTTCTGCAGCACCGCCACAAACGCGCCGTCCACGCCTTCGACGAGGGGCGACAGCTGGCGCTGACGCACCAGATGCCAGCCGCCCACCGCCGACTCCGCCAGAAACTCCGCCACGACCCCCTCGTTTTCCTCGGGCTCCAGACTGCACGTGCTGTAAACCAGCTTGCCACCCGGCGCGAGGCATCCGGCCGCCTGCCGGAGAAGTCCGAGTTGAACTCCACGCAGCCGGGTGATCTCGGCTTCCGTAATTCGCCAGCGCAGCTCCGCGCGACGACGCATGACCCCCGTATTCGAACACGGCGCGTCAATCAGGATTCGGTCAAACGATTCGCCGGGCCGGGCCGCGCGGCCTTCGGGAACCCGAACGGATTTCAAGCCCAGGCGCTCGCAGTTCTCCCGGATCAAGCCCCGCCGAACGCCGTCAGGGTCGTAGGCCGTGATGCGTCCCCGGTCATTCATGAGCTGGGCGATCGCGGTGGTTTTGCCCCCCGGGGCGGCGCAAAGATCGAGCACGGCCTCGCCGGGCTGCGGCGAAAGCTCGGTCACAGCCAGCAGGGTGCTCGGATCCTGGATGTAGAACCACCCTTCCCGAAACGACGGCAATGTGTCCACGGGCGGAAATCGGTCGAGCCGCACCATCCAGCCCGCCGGCACCCAGTCGAACTCGATCGGTGTGGCCTCGACTCCCTCGGAGATCAGCCGGTCCCGCCAGCCTTCGGGCGTGGACTTCAGGGTGTTCAGCCGGGCAAACACGCGCGGGGGCTGGTTGTTCCAGCTCAGCAGCTCTCGCATGCGCTCCACGGTGTAACGCGCGCTCCACCGCTCGCACAACCAGCGCGGGTGTGAATACCCGATCTCCGGCTGCCGCGCCCGCAACACCTCCATCTCACTTTCCAAGGCCTCCCGCTCCCGCAAACACCCCCGAAGGAGCGCGTTGACAAATCCCGCCTGCGCAGGAAATCCCAAGCGCCGGGCGGACTCCACCGCCTCGTTGACCGCCGCGTGATCGGGGATCCGGTCGAGAAAAAAGAGCTGATACAGGGCGATCCGCAGCAGCGCGCGCATCAGGGCCGGCTGGTCGCGACCGTCCGTTCGCCGGGCAATCATCCAGTCCAACAAGGCCTGGTGCCGCACGGAGCCGTAGACCATTTCCTGCACGAGCGCCCGATCGGCCGGAGCCAACCGCTGGCTGGAAAGCTCCCTGGCCAGCAGGTCCTCCAGCCACCGGCCGGATTCCACGTGCCGGCCCAGGATGTGGACGGCAATTTCTCTTGGTTTTTCGACGCGCACGTCCCCATAATGTCAACCGCTCGATTGCAATCGAGAATTTTGCTCAATCTATGAGAGAAGAGTTCGAGAAATTGGCGGCCGCGGGGAAGATCCAACGATCTCACATCGAGACCTTGGTGTTGCTGGCCGAAAGCGGATACTGCACCCACAAAAGCTGGGGCTTCGGCCGTATTCGCAGCGTCGACACCGTTTTCGCGCGGTTCACCATCGATTTCCACAACAAGGCGGGCCACGGCATGGACCTGGCATTCGCCGCGGAGTCCCTCAAGGCCATTCCTGCCGCCCACATTCTCGCCCGCAAAGCTTCCGACATCGAAGGCCTGCGCCAAATGGCCGCCCTTCACCACCTGGATGTGATCAAGCTGGTTCTGCAAAGCCTTGGCGGCAAAGCCACTCTCGACCAGATTCAGCAGATGCTCGTGCCGGACGTCATTCGCGACGACTGGAAGAAATGGTGGGAGGTCGCGAAGAAGGAGCTGATCAAGGATGGACACTTCACAGTCCCCACCAAGAAGACCGAGCCCATCACCTATCAAGCGAAGGAAATCGCCCTGGGCGAACGGCTGCTCTCGGATTTTCGTGCGGCCAAAGGGCTGAAGGCCAAGGCCGCTGCGGGCGCTGAGGCCCTGCGCAACTTTCCGGATCTTTCCGATGTCCAACCCGTCGCCCGCGAGCTCGTGGCTGGATTGAACATCGACATTGCCTCCCACCAGCGCACTCAGCCCGCCGTGGCCCTGGAGGCGATCTTCACCCGGGACGAACTGGCCGCCGCCGCCAACCAGGCCGCCAGCCCGGGCGAAATCACCAGCGCCCAAATCTGGGCCCAGGACGTCAAGCTGAACGCCATACTCGAGGCGCTGCCCGCCCCGAAGCAGAAAAAAGCCCTGCAATCCTTCAAGGAAGCCAACCCCAACTCCTGGTGGGAGCCGATGCTCGTCGCCATGAACAGCTCGACCACCAAGGTCGCCGGGGAAATCGCCTCCATCCTCATCCAGGAAAACAAGCTCGATACCCTCAAAACCGAGCTGGCCCGCCTCATCAGCCGCCACACCGCCACCAGCGAACTCCTCCTCTGGCTGGCCAAAGAACGGTCCGACGCCTTCGCCGACATCCTCGGGCCCGAAGTGTTCCGTGCGATGCTCACCGCCATCGATCGCGATCAGTTCAACGAGAAAAAGTCCAACCGCCTGCACGATTACATTCTGGACGACCAACAGCTGTTGGTGGAGCTGATCGGCTCCGCCGACTTCGAGGTCATCAAGGATCTGACTCGGTCGCTGCAGCTGTCGCCCTGCTTCGATGACATGGACAAGCGCTCGCTCCTCGCGCGCATCGTCAAGAGTTACCCCGCCGTGCAGAGCCTCATCTCCGGCGAGCAGACCAAGCAGGACAACACGCTGATTGTTTCCTGGGAAAGCCTCGAGAAACGGAAGAACGAATACACCGAGCTGGTCCAAAAGAAGATTCCGGCCAACTCCAAGGAAATCGCCATCGCCCGCAGCTACGGGGACCTTCGCGAAAACCACGAATACAAGGCCGCGAAGGAGATGCAAAAAATTCTCATGCGCCGCAAGGGCGAACTGGAGGCCCAGCTCGTCCGCGCCCGCGGAACCGATTTCGCCAACGTCCGCACGGACGTGGTCAGCGTCGGCACACACGTGCGCCTGACCGACGTCGGCTCCAAGACGTCCGAAAACTTCACCATCCTGGGCGCCTGGGATACGGAGCCCGAAAAAGGCATCGTCAGTTACCTCACCCCGCTCGCGCAGGCCCTCATCGGCAAAAAGACCGGCGACGAAACCGAGTTCGATATGGACGGAGCCAAGAAGCGGTATCGCGTCGACAGCATCGAAGCCGTCCAACCCGCGCCGGCGTCCGCTCCCGCAACCGAACCTGAACCCGTCGGAAGCACCCAATAACCGCCGCGCCGAGTCCCTCGACCAAGCATCGAGTCCGCACTTTCGCCCGCAGCCGGCCAGACCCGAAGGGTTTTGCCGGCTGTTTTGCTGGCCGGACGCCAGTGTCCCACCCTGTCGCCAGCGTTTCATCCTAATCCCGCAGACTCGGCACGGCATCGGGCATGAACAGCGCCACCCACTCCAACGCTTCCATGCGGTCCGCCATCGACCCACCCCGGAGAAAAATGCGCCCACCCAATCGGGTCAGGGTTGCCTCGCCAAACCGCGCCACCACCTCCCCATCCCGCTCTTGGCACGCGTCTCCGCTTTGCATCCGTTCCGCTTCCACCCCGGCTCGAGTCCGATTCTTCATGTCGGACAGATTAGCCATCCGGGTCAGACATCGGCGGGGGAAGGATGCCCGACCGTTGAACGCCGAACGTCTTAAACTCCGGACTTTAGACTTCGCACTTGGCGGCGCCTCGGCTGGCAGCTGAGGGGCGGCCCGGCGCAGTGCATCGCGAAGGTGTCAGCCCGGGGCGCGGATCCCGCCATCGCGGAATCCGCCGCGGCCGAAAGCGGCCACGCGGCTCGAACCTTACTCAGGCGCCGCCGGTTCCAGCCGCTGCGGGCAGAATGCCCGGTCCGGACATCGGACGAAGTGTCACCGACAACCTGCGGATGCACCGGACTGGTGGACGCGGCGTCTCTCTCCTTGTCGGAGGCCACTCCTTCCGCTAGCGTCCGTCAACCAGTTCAAAGCAACCGTTCAAACCACGACCCGTCATGAACCCGCCCACTCCGCCCACCGGTCCGCAGCCCAACAGCGTGCTCGAAGATTGGGAGAGCTTCGTCAAAGAGCGCTATCCCCAGCCGATGGAAGCCAAGCCGTTCAAGGCCATCGATCCCAACAAGCAAAAGAGCGAGTTCCGGAACTACGAGGCGAACGCCCGGCCGTCCGTTCGCGAGTTCTACCGATTGAACCACACCAACCAGACCCATGACTTTGTCCTGGCCAAACGGAAGGAGTTCCTCGGGTTGAACCGCATGAAGATGGGCGTGTGGGAAGCCGCCGAGTATTTGAACCAGCTGGTCGACGACAGCGATCCGGACACGGACCTGACCCAGTTGCAGCATCTGCTCCAGACCGCGGAGCACCTGCGGCAGGACGGAAAGCCGCGCTGGATGGTGCTAACCGGCTTCGTGCACGACCTGGGCAAGATTCTTTGCCTGTGGGGCGAGCCGCAATGGGCGGTGGTCGGCGACACGTTTCCCACGGGATGCCAGTACTCTGAGTCCATCATCTTCCACCAGTTTTTCTCAGCCAACCCGGACAGCCAAAACCCGAAGCTGCAAACCCGTAACGGGGTCTATGCGGAGGGCGGCGGGCTTGCGTCCGTCCACATGTCGTGGGGCCACGACGAATACATTTACCACGTGTGCAAGGACTACCTGCCCATCGAAGGCCTCTACATGTTGCGCTATCACAGCTTTTATCCGTGGCACCGCGAAGGCGCCTACGATCATCTGTGCAACGCGCAGGACCGGGCCTTGCTGAAGTCCGTCCAGGAGTTCAACCCGTATGACCTCTACACCAAGAGCCATCAGGCGCCGGACGTGGCCAAGGTCCGGCCCTATTACGAGGATCTGATCGCCGAGTTTTTCCCGTCCAAGATCAACTGGTAACGCCGAGGCCCGGAAGGCGGGCCAAGCGGGCAAGCAGGCCAGGCGCAGAAGCAACACTTCCAGAAACGAAGGCGCGCGCAGGTGAGAATCACCAGCGCGCGCCTTTAAATTTGCAGATTCGCTACCGAACGACCGCGACCGCGGGCTCCGTCGCCTTCTCAGGCTTTCTCCGGACGCTTGCCCTTGGCACCCTTGGCGGGGGCGCTGGCGCCAGCGCCGGCTTCGTCGGCTTTCCCTTCGGTCCGGCGACCGCGCTTTTCCGTGCGGGGTGCCTTTTCCGAGTCCGCCTTCGCGGCTTCCGCCTCCGGCAGCGCGGGCGGAGTCAGGCTCTCGACCTTCACCTTGAGGCTTGAGCGAACTTCCGGGTGCAGCCGCAGCTCGACTTCATACTCGCCCACCGCCTTGATTGGGTGGTCGAGGTGGATCTTTTTCTTCTCGAGCGAGATGTCGAACTGATGCTTCAGCTCGTCCGCGATGGTGCCGTTCGTCACGCTCCCGAACATCTTGCCGTCATCGCCGGTCTTCACTTTGACGAGGCAGGTGAGCTTCGTGATGCTCTTGGCCAGTTCGCTCATCGTGTTGAACTCGTGCGCCTCACGTTCAGCTCGCCGCTGCCGCAGAACTTCGAGCTGGCGCTTGTTCGCCATCGTCACCGGAATGGCGAGGCCTTGCGGCAGCAAAAAATTGCGAGCATAGCCCGCCGCCACCTTCACCTGGTCGGATTCTCCACCCAAACCCACAATGTTGTGAGTCAAGATCACTTCAGTCTTTGCCATAAATTCGTATTGGTTTTCAGTTTGTCCCGCGCGCCATCACCCGGGCCATCAAAGTTGCGCTCTTCGTCAATATCCAGCTTCAGAACGGCACATCGTCGTCCGCCGGCGCCGCGTCATCGCCGCCCTGCTCCGCCGCCGGCGCCGACGCCGCTGCCGGCCGGGGTCGCGGCGCTGACGCCGCCATGCCGCCGCCGCCACCGCCACCACCAGGTTCACCGCGGCCCGAATCCAGAAACGAAAAGCTCTCGAGCACCACGCCCAGCCGGCTGCGCTTCTGACCGGTTTGCTTGTCGTCCCACTGATCGAGGCGAAGCCGGCCCTCGATCAGGATCGGCTTTCCCTTTTTGAAATATTGCGAGATTACCTCGGCCTGCCGGCCAAACGTGTCGATGTCGACAAAGGTAACCTCCTCCTTCTTCTCGCCCGTTTCCGAGGTCCAGTTGCGGTTGATTGCCATGCCGAACTTGGCAATGGCTTTGCCGCTGGGCGTGTAACGCAACTCGGGGTCGCGGGTCAGGTTGCCCGCCAGAATGACTTTGTTGAAATTGGCCATAATACCCCGGAAATGCCTGCCTTCGTCCGCTTCGCTTACTTCGCGGCCACGGGCTCGGCCGCAGAATAAAAGGTCACGCGAAACACCTCTTCCGACAGCGCAAAGCGCGTCTTCAGCTGGTTGACGACGCTGGCCGTCGCCCGGAAGATGACGTTGACATAAAACCCGGACGAGTTCCGCTTGTCCGCAACCCGGGAAAAGGCGCGCTTGTCCATTTTCTGCACCGTCTCGACCTTGCCGCCGGCCGACGTGATGTCGGCGGTCACCTTGTCGATGGTTTCCTTCACGCCCTCCTCTTTTCCGGAGGTCTTCAAAATAAACAAGCCTTCGTACAGTTTCACTCGGTTGCCTTTCTTAAACTTTAACCAAACCGTTAAATCGATTCATTGCCTGGGCGATGCCGCCAGCGAGCCAGCATTCAACCTGCTCGGCAGCGGTTTGCAAAACTTTTTCCAAAAGCGGACGTTCGCCGGCCCGAAACGGAGCCAACACATGACCCGTGATCCGCCGTTCTTCCGGGCGATCCCGCCCGATCCCAATCCGCTGACGCGCATACTCCCGCGTCCCCAAGTGCGCCTCCACCGACTCGAGGCCATGATGGCCGCCACTGCTTCCCGAAGGCCGCATCCGAATCTCCCCGAGCGGCAAGTCGGCGTCATCGACCACCACCAGCACCCTTTCGTGGGGCACCTTGTAAAATCCAGCCAGAGCGGCCAAGGCTTCACCGCTGGCGTTCATGTAGGTGTCCGGCTTGGCCACCAGCAACCGACGCCCCCGGTCGTCGATTCGCGCCAGCTGACACTTGAATCGGCTTTCACCCGACCACGCGCCCCGGCCCCGGGCTGCCACCAAATCCACCACCATGAAACCCGCGTTGTGCCGCGTCCGGGCATACTCGGCTCCCGGGTTGCCCAGGCCAACAATAAGAAACGTGGTTTCCACGGCCGATACCCACAACGCTGCCCGCAAGAATCCGGCCGCCCGCCCGTAACCAACCCCGGCCACCGTGTCCCGCGAACCACAACGCGCGCGCAGTCCTCGAAACGCCAGCACCCGGCGGCAGAACGTTTCTGCTTACTTCTTTTTCTCCGCCGCGGGAGCTTTCTCGGCCTTTTCGCCCGCCTTGTCCCCGGCCTTTTCGCCAGCCTTCGCCGCAGGAGCCGCCGCGCCGTCTTCCTTCTTCTCCTTGATCATCTCGACGTCGGCCGCCGAAGCCGCGCCGGCTTCCGCCGCAGCCGTCTCTTCGGCTTCCGTCACAGGAGCTGCCACCGACAGGACCGGCATCTTCTTGTCGCCGATGATCTCCACCCCTTCCGGCGGCTTGATCTCGCCGATGTGCACGGCCTGGCCAATCTTCAGGTTGGAAACATCCACGAGGAGCACTTCGGGCAAATCCTTGGGCAGGCAGCGAACCTTCAGCTTGAACATGATGTGCTCCAGCACACCGCCCCCCGTCTTGACGCCCTCGGCCTCACCCGCCGGCTCCACCGGCACCAGGACAGTGACCTTCTCGTTTTCCGAGACTTCATGAAAATCGACATGCAGCACCGAGCCGTTCAGCGGGTGATGCTGCACCTCCTGGAGCAACGCCAAGCGCTTCGGCCGGCCGTCTCCATCCACACTCAGATCCAACAACAAATTCTCGGAGGCCGAATGGTGAATCAGGTCGCTCAACGTCCGGCGATCCACTTCCAGGTTCTGCGGGGCCTTTTCCCGGGCATAGATGACAGCCGGAACCCGGCCCGTCGCCCGAAGCTTCTTGGAACCCGTGCGGCGGGTTAAACTGCGCGGAAATGCAGTCAGCGATACAGATTTCATTTCAATTCAGCGTTTCTCGATCTACAGCTCAAATCACAGCGAACAAATCACTACACAGCGAACAAATCACTACGACCGCATCAGCCCGGCCGCGCGCCCTTGAATTCAAAAAGTGAAGTCACCGACGAATTCGTGTGAATTCGCTTGATGGCTTCACCGAGCAAACTCGCCACCGACAACGTGGTTATCTTCACCCCGTCGATGGCAGGGCGGAGGACAGTATCAGTCGTGATAAGTTCGTCAATCTTAGATTTTCTCAACCGCTCTATGCCCAAGTCGTTGAGAATGGCATGGGATACGCACGCATAAATGCGCTTCGCACCCCGCTTCCTCAGCAGCGTCGCCGCATTGGTCAACGTGCCCGCCGTCTCCGTCAGGTCGTCCACCATCAGGACATTTTTCCCGCGAATCTCGCCAATCACCGCGACCGATTCGACCTCGGTCGCGCTCTTCCGCCGCTTGGCCACGATGGCCAAACTCGAATCCAGCACCTGGGAGTAGGCGTGCGCCATTTTTAACCCGCCCACGTCCGGACTGACCACGACCAGGTCGGACAGATTCTTTGAGCGCAAATACTCGAACATCACCGGGGCCGCATACAAATGGTCGACTGGAATGTCGAAGAACCCCTGGATCTGCTGGGCATGCAGGTCCATGGTCAAAACGCGGTTGGCGCCAGCCGCCACCAGGAGATTCGCCACCAGCTTCGCCGTAATGGGCACCCGCGGCTGATCTTTTCGATCCTGACGCGCGTAGCCGTAAAACGGCAGGACCGCCGTGATCCGCGACGCGCTCGCCCGCCGGAACGCATCGATCATGATGAACAGCTCCATCAGGTTCTGGTTCGTCGGCGGGCTCGTCGATTGCACGACAAAGATGTCCTCGCCCCGGACATTCTCGTCGATCTTCACGAACGTCTCGCCATCCGGAAAGGTGCTGACGGTACACTTTCCCAGCTCAATGCCCACGGAGGCCGAGATCGCTTTGGCGAGGGGTAGGTTGGAGTTGCCGCTGAATATTTTCACCATGGCTCGATCGTGAGTGTCACCGCGTGTCGTGAAACAAAAAATCCACCCAAAGGGTGGCCGGAAAAACGAGGGGCGCAGACTAGCAACCAAGTTGATCGCTGCAAGCGGTTTTTTGTCCGGCGAACGTACCCGCTCAAATTTCAGGCCAGCCACGTTCGCCAACCCGCCGCCAGCCTTCACGCCGCCCCGCCCGATAATTCTCCCGCAACTCCGCCTGCGCGCCGGCGCTGCACCCCCGCTCTCGCCGCCACAAGCCCGACCCAGGCGACGCAGCCCCAGCCAAATACATCCCCGTGCCGGCTGTAGAATGTCCGGGCCCGTGCGCGCCCGCCCAAAACGGGCACGTCCGCCACCTTGATCCCCCGCCCATAAATATCCGTCGTTCCCGGAAAATAGACCTCGCGCATCCGCCCCACTTCATCCACCCAACAGGTCAACCCGTTGTTCGCACAGCGCACCAGCGGCAGCCCGTTTTCCACCGCACGAAACACCGCCGCCGCCGCGTGCTGCCACTGCGCCGCGCTTTCGCCAAACCATCCGTTGTTCGTCAAATTCAGCAAAAAGTCCGTATCCGCCTCCACGAACGTCCGCGCGCCGTGCGGAAATACATCTTCAAAGCAGATCAACACCGACGTCTTCAAGCGCGGCCGCCCCTCGCCCTTGGGAATCACAAATTCCACCGGCCCGGAACCCGGCGTAAAGCTCCCCATCCCCGTCCAGCGTTCCAAAAACGGCAGCCAGCGCACGAACGGCAGATATTCCCCAAACATCACCAACCGCTGCTTCGCATACCGCTCCACAAATTCGCCCGCCGGGCTCACCAGAAAGCTCGCGTTGAACACGTCATACTCGTCCGAAAACGGCGCCCGCGGCGACGCATCGTCCGCCCCGAGGATTAGCCAGACCCGGTTCGTCTGCGCAAACCGCACGACGGCGTCATGGGTGTTGGTGTCAAACCGCACAAACCCGGGCACTGCCGCCTCGGGCCACACCACCACATCCGGCCTTCGCGCCATCGCCGCCTCGCTCAACTGCAACAGCTGCCCGAATCGATTCGTGCTGTCGCGGCTGTTCCAAATCCACTGCTGCGGGATGCTCGGCTGGACCAACGCCAGGCGCACCGACGGCCCTGCCAAAGGCACCTCCCCGTTCTCACTGCCAGCCAACGTCCGGCCTGCGGCCAACACCGTCGAGTAGCCGTGCGCGATCACCGCCGCCAGCACCAGCAACACCACCGCCACCTCCCCCAGCCAACGCCGCGGCGTCTGCGACCGGCGCAACACCACCACGCCCGCCATCAACAACGACACGCCAAACCAAACGGTCAGGAAGGACACCCCATAGATGCCCGTCACCGACGCAACCTGAATCACCGGCGTCATCCGAAATTGGGACGAGCCCAACAGATTCCACGGAAATCCCGAGAGGAATCGCGCCTGAATCATCTCCCCCGCCACCCATAACGCCGCACAGGTCAACCCCCAGACCAATCGCCGGCCCCACGGCACCTCGAGAAACCGCTCCAAAACTCCCGCCGACTCGCCAACCGGCCCCGCCCCGCCCGCGTCTTCCCGCAGCTCCCGTGGCGCGTTCCGCCGATCCTCGTCGAGCCAGTCAAGCCGACGCGGGTAAATCCGCCAGCACACCCAAACCCAGGCCGCCTGATACAACGCGAGGAACGCGCTGAGCGCCACCAAACCCGTCGCTGGCGCCAGCTTGAAGACCGGGATGTAAAGCAGCCACGAGAGCGATACCAAGTGGTGAATCAATCCGGACACATACCCAAGACGAAAGGCGATCCGCCCAGTCACCCCGAGGGCCGGCGCCAGGATCAAACCGGGCGCAACCCAGGCCAGTCCCGCCACGCCAATCGTGGGAAAGGCGCAAGCCAACACCAGACCCGCCGCCACGGCCGCAGCATAGCGGTATCGAACCCCCAGGTTGTTTGGGTAATTGGGTCCAGACACAAGAGCACTTCTCATAGTTATGAAGGCCGGGAGACGCGAGAGATTTGTGACTGGCAAAATCTTCTTCCCGGGCCGTTCCCCTGCCCTTAAGTTGAACCCACCGAAGCTGCGTTGATGAAATCCATTTCCATCGGTCGGTCAAACCTCACCTCCAGCCGCCTCGCCTACGGCTGCTGGCGCATCGCCGACCGCCCCGGGCCGGGCGACGGCGACGGCCAGGCCGGGCGCCAGGCGGTCCTCGCCGCCTTCGAGGCTGGTTACACCCTGTTCGATCTCGCTGACATCTACGGAGCCGGCGATTGCGAACGGCAATTCGGACGCGTCCTGAAGGAAAACCCCGCTCTGCGCCGGCAGATCGTGATCGTCTCCAAATGCGGGATTCGCAAGGCCGACGATCCCTCAACCGGGGCGCCGTATCGCTACGATTTCTCCCGCGACTACATCGTCAGGTCCTGCGAAGGATCCCTCCAGCGCCTCGGCCTGGAGACCCTCGACGTTTTTCTGCTCCACCGGCCGGATTATCTCATGGACCCGGACGAGGTGGCCGGGGCGTTCTCCGCGCTGCAATCCGCCGGCAAGGTCCTCCATTTTGGCGTCAGCAACTTTTCCGCCTCGCAGATGGCCGCGCTGCAAAAGGCCTGCCCGACGCCGCTCGTGGCAAATCAGATTGAGTTGAGCCTCGCCTATTTTGCGCCTTTGGAAGACGGGACGCTCGATCATTGTCTCGCGGAGCACATCACGCCCATGGCCTGGAGCCCGTTGGCCGGCGGCAAGCTCGGCCAGGGAGCGCACCGCGTTCTCCGATCCCAGGAGGGCTACCAAACCGAAAGCGTCAACGCGCTGCTCGACGAGCTGGGCGCCAAACACCAGGCCAGCCGCGCTGCGGTCGCCCTCGCCTGGCTCCTCAAACACCCCTCCGGCATCCAGCCCATCGTCGGGTCGACAGACCCGGCGCGCATCCGGGAAGCCGCCCGGGCCGACGCCATCGAGCTGTCGCGGGAAGATTGGTATCACCTGCTCGTCGCCGCGCGGGGCCGCTCCCTGCCTTGAAGCGTTTGCGTTTTTGTCTTCGTTTTTGTTCTCCGCCCGCATGAACCCGTCCCAACCCTCGCCCCCAAGACCATTGCCCGCCGAACTGGGCTTCCGCATGCCCGCCGAATGGGAGCTGCACAGCGGCACGTGGTTCTCCTGGCCCCGCCCCGACGGCATCAGCTTTCCCGGCAAATACGAAACCGTCCCCCCGGTCTACGCCGAGTTGATCCGCCACCTCGTCGCGGTTGAAGACGTCCACCTCAACGTGTGGGACGCCGACATGGAAGAATCCGTCCGCGCCGTCCTCACCCGGCACAAGGTCCCGCTCGGTCGCGTGTCCTTCCACCACTTCCCCGCCTACGAGCCGTGGTGTCGCGATCACGGCCCCATCTTCCTGGTGCGCGACTGCAACGGGCGCCACGAGCGCGCCATTGTGGACTGGGGTTATAACGCCTGGGGTGGCAAGTATCCGCCCTTCGATCTCGACGACGCCGTGCCCCAGCACGTGGCCCGCCTGCGGCGCCTGCCCCTCTTCTCTCCCGGCATCGTCATGGAAGGCGGCTCCATCGACGTGAACGGTCGCGGCACGCTCCTCACCACCGAGGCCTGCCTCCTCAACCCCAACCGCAACCCGCACCTCGACCAGGCCCAGATCGCCCAATACCTCCGCGATTACCTCGGCGTGCGCCACATCGTCTGGCTCGGAGACGGCATCGTCGGCGATGACACCGACGGCCATGTCGACGACCTCGCCCGCTTCATCAACGCCAACACCATCGTCACCGTCGTCGAACGCGATGTCGACGACGTCAATTACGCCGTCCTCCAGGACAATCTCCGCCGCCTGCGTCTCGCTCACGATCAGGATGGCCACGTCTTCCGCGTGGTCGAGCTGCCCATGCCCCGGCGGATCGAGCACGAGGGCCAGCGGTTGCCCGCCAGCTACGCCAATTTTTACATCGCCAACAAAATCGTCCTCGTCCCGACGTACCGCGATCCCAACGACGCCGCAGCCCTGCGCATCCTCCAGGAGGAATTTCCGCATCGCCAAGTCATCGGCGTCGACTCCACCGAGCTCATCTGGGGTCTCGGCTCGTTCCACTGCATTAGCCAGCAGGAACCGGCGTGAAGGTTAGTGACGAGCATCACGTCACCGGCTCGACGATGTGCGCAGACGGTAGTAGCGGTGCGAATGACGCGCGGTGTCCGGATCAACGAACGGCACCGGCTCCGTTTCACCGGCGCCCGCCACCACCCCGATCTCGCTCCAAACCACCAGATCGTCGCTGGCTTCCAAAATGACATCAAGGCCGGCCGGAGCCAGGATTTCGAGCTGCAGCGTGCCACCCGCCTTCCAAGCCGCCTGCAATCGCAAGGCGGGCATGCTGCCACCACCACCGTCGCCGGCCACCGCGGCCGACGTTCCCCGAACCTCCAGGACCGCGTTCGCGCTGGTCGCCGACGTCTCCACGTTACGCACGACCACGGTGTAAACTCCCGCATTCGTCGCCTGCACGTTCGCCAGCACCAGCGTCGCGTTCGTCGCGCCCGCGATATCCAGGCCGCCGACCGCCCATTGATAGGTCATCGGGAGCGTGCCGGTCGCCGCCACCTTGAACGTGACCCGGGTGCCCGCCTTCACCGAAACGCCGCGCGGCTGCAACGTGATGCGCACCGGCAGCACCGTAACCCCCAGGTTGGCGGCGGCGGACGGAACGTCCCCCGCGCGGTTGCTGACGACCACCGTGTAGCTTCCGCGGTTCACCGGCTGCGCATTCGCGATCGTCAGGGTGGAATTGGTGGCCCCAGGCACGTCGACGCCATCCTGACGCCATTGATACGTCAGCGGGAACACGCTCAATGCGCGCACGCTGAACTTCGCGACGCCACCCGCCACCACCGTCAGTTCCTTCGGCGGCGTGGGGATCTGCAACGGCGGCACCGCGACCGCCGCCTCGGAGCTGGTCGCGTCCGCCACCGGGTTGCGGGCCGTGACGGTGTAATTCCCCGCATCCACCGGCATCGCGACCGGGATGGTCAGGATCACGTTGGTCGCCCCGGGGATCGCCACCCCGGAACGTCGCCACTGATAGGTCAGCGGAGCCGCACCCGTCGCCCGCGCGGTGAGTGTCAGGCGCCGCCCGGCCAGCACCGTGACGGGCCGCGGCGCGACTTTGATCACGGGCGGCAGGTAGGCTTCGACTTTCGCCACGCCGCTGGTGGCCGCCCCAAACGCGTTCGCGACCTTGACCAGATACGACCCCGCATTTTTCGTCTGCACGTTGGTGACGACCAAGGCCGCGTTCGTCTCGCCGGGCAGCGACTTCTTGTTGAAATACCACTGATACCGCAGCGGCGGCGTGCCGCCCGGACTGACCGACATGGTCAGGTTCGAGCCAATCGCCACCAGCACCCGCGCGGGCAACACGATCCCGGTCGGCCCCGACGCCACCTGCAGCTCGGCCTCAACCGCACCGATGTCCACCCCCGCTCCGACGCGGCGCGGCAACCCCCGCTGATCCGTCGAGAATTGGTTGGTCGCGCTGTCGCTGCCCCCGTTGAGCGCCGGAGACCCCGGCAACGGCGGCATCGTCCGCGTCGGCCCGCCGTAAAACGCCAGGGCGCTCAAGCCCGGATCACCCGACACCAGGTTCGTGCCCGTCTCCGTCACAAAACTCAGAGACAAATTCGGTCCATCCGCCGCCGCGTTTCCCGCGACGATGGAGTTGAAGAGAAGCACGGTCCGGCCATTGATGCCCCCACCCCGACTCCGGCTGTCCGCCCCGCGCCCCGGCTCGGCCGAGTTGCCCGCGATGGTGCATTGGTTCACCGAGACCCCGCCCACGACCGGCGTGTAGAGGGCACCGCCGCCGACTTCGCCCGAACGGCCGGCGCCGCCGACGACCGAGTTGCCGCTCAAGGTGCATTGATTCAGCACGAGCGGCCCGCCCGTCGCAATGGCGCCACCATAGGCCCGGTCAAAGTCCGCTCCGCCGGCGCGGGCCGAATTCCCGAAGAATGTCGCCCGGTCCACGCTGAGCGCGGCCGCGCTGTAGATCGCGCCGCCCCACGCCTGCCCTCCCCGCTCCGAACCGCGCGCCACGTTTCCGGCGAACGTGCACTCGCCAATCGTCAAAGGCCCAAAGCTCACGACCGCTCCGCCCAGCGTCAAACTCGTCGGTGCTCCCTGGCAGGTGTTTCCAGTCAGCGTGCACCGCTGCAGTGAAAGCCGGCCCCGATTGTCAATCCCGCCGCCCCAGGTCGCCGTGTTGGACGCGGTCAAAAAGCCATTGGTGATCGTCAGCCCGTTCAATACCACCACGGCATTCGAGCCCACCGACATCACCCGGTGCGCCCGCGCCCCGTCCAGCCGCAACCCCGCGGCCAGCCCCGAGGCGTCCACCGTGACGTTTCGCTCCAGACGCAGCTCGCCGGATGTCAGTTGAATCGCACGGCCCGACAGGCCCGCCGCAAACGTAATGGTCGAGCCCGTCCCGGCATCGAGCAACGCCTGACGCAACGAGCCCGGCCCGTCATCCGCCAGCGAAGTGACCTGCACATCCTGGGCACCCGCCCCAGAAGAAAACAGCAGCAGCCAGACCGAAAGTGACACGCCCGACACCCACTCCCTCCACAATTTTTTGGAATGTTTCATAACTCGAAGAAGAGTTCGCCGCCCGCCATTGAGTCCACCAAACCACACCGCGACGATGGAAAATCCCGCCCGGGATTTCAAGCGGCGAAGAGACGGCGGGAACGCCGGGGAAAGCCAAGAGCCGAATTCCGAAATCCGAACTCCGAAGCTGTCGAAAGCCAACTCTGACCGGGAAGATTCGATAGGCGCGAAGCCCACGGAAATGACTGCACGGCCGGCCGTCGGGCGTCGGCTCTCGGATTTCGGATTTCGGACCTCGGATTTCGGACTTCGGATTCCTCCCACCGGGCTTCCATCGCCCGCCTCACCGGTAGATGTCCACCAGGAACACCACCGCCTCGCCCTTGCCCACGTTGACGATGGCGTGCGGCACGTCGGCCCGGTAGTTGGCGGAGTCGCCCGGACCGAGCACCTCGGCGTCCGCCGCCGACTCCACCCGCACCTGCCCCTTTTGCACCGTAAGAAACTCCCGCGTGCCCTCGAAGTGCGCCGAGCTCCGCAGCGCCCCGCCCGGCTGCAGCTGCACCTCGTAAAACTCCACATCTTTCTCCAGGTTCAACGGACTCAATGTCCGCACCCGGCACGCCCGATCCGATCGATAGTGATACGCATGGTCGTTCGCCCGGATGACGGTCACCGCCGAGCTCACTCCCGGCGCCTCCAGCAGCTCGCCCAGCGTCATGCCAAAGGCCTGCGCGATCCGCAGCGTGACGGCCAGCGTCGGGTTGGCCTGCTCCCGCTCGATCTGGCTCAGCATCGACCGGCTGACCCCGCTCGCATTGGCCAGCGCCTCGAGCGACCAGCCCCGCCCCGCCCGCAGCTGCTTCACCCGCGACCCCAGGTGCCGGTGAATCGAGTCCGGACGGCTGCTCATGCCACGGCCTCCTGCGCGTTGCTCGACGCCATCGGCTCGGGCCGCGGGCTTTCAGCCCGCAGCGGCCGGGAGCGGCCACGCGGCTCGCAGGACCTCACGCCGACCGCCGGCGTGCGTCGCTGCGGGCT
>JBGATF010000014.1:0-247623 GCA_044229355.1 Limisphaerales bacterium | reverse complement strand
GCACCTCAAGCTGGCAGCCTTCGAGCCGCTCGACATCCGCGGCTGTTTGCCTCAACCAGCGCTGATGCGAACTGGTCATCCCTCACTCTCCAGTGAAAAACCCCTCAAAATCACCCACATGTTTTGGAGAAGAAGCAAAACACGGAAGCCCAGAACACGATGAACTCAGGGAGGGAATCCTGAGTATGCTCAATCCGGAGACCGACGGAAAACAGTCCGCGGTGTCGGCTCAACCGTCGAATGCTCTCGCGCGAAAAGTGATATTCGCGACCAAGACAGGAAAGGTGAAGCGCATCTCGGTCACCCGACAGAGTGGCCATCGGAGAAGTCGCGTTCAACCAACCAAGCCTCGCCCCGCCTGTTTGTGAGAATGTAGCCATATTTGCCGTGACGCCTAAGTTTGCGGCTCACCGACCCGGCGCCGACGACTGTGAGCACGAAACTTGGATGCGACGCCGGGTTCGCGTGCAGCCGCTGGTTGGCCCGATGGAATTCAGAAAAGCTTTCGAGGATCATAGTCATGCCCCGTAGTACGGGTCGCGTATCGCCATGCATTCAGCTCAGCCCGAATTCGCGCGATTAGCTTTCGTACCCCAGTCGCGTCACGCCACTCGCTCTGATGCTCGGATAAGTGTCGACGCACCGCTTCCGAGTGGTGTCGAAAATAGTCAAAATCGATATAAGATCGAAACTTCATCACGGCTATTCTGGCCAACCTGTTATTATGCGACGATTCGTCGTTTAATTTTTCCCCATGGGACGAACATCCTACTTTGGTTAAATCGTTTGTGGCCAGCTGTATCCGGGCGGAAAACCCCCGGTTTTGAGCCGGTTGGCCGGGGACGATTTTGAGCATTCCTTCCATTTGTAAGTGGTTCCATTTCAACGAAACCTTGCAATTAAATACGACCGCCGGTTCGTTTAATCAACGCAAAATCTCCGGTTTTTCGAAGAATCTCATGGGACGGACCGCCGTTGTCCCACCCTGTGGCTTACCAATGGCGGCGCATCATGAACTCGATCGTCGCCACCCTCCGCTTGCGTCAAGTCATCCGTCGTCGTCATCAAGCTCTTGCCACCGAAGAGAGCTACGTGTTCTGGCTCCGCCGCTACATTTCGGCCGTCGAGCGAATGCCATCACCGCTGCCAAGCAGTGAAAAGCTCGAGCGGTTTCTGACCGATCTGGCATGCCGGCTCAACGTCTCCGCGAGCACCCAGAACCAAGCGCTCCATGCCATTCTCTACTTCTATAAGCACGTTCTCAAACAACCGATCGAGCAGGTCGATGCGCTGCGAGCCAATCGACCAGTCCACCTCCGGCGGGCGCCCACCGTGGACGAAACGGCGGCCTTACTCCAATCTGTGCCCAATCTGGGAATGTATCCCACCAACCTAATCGCCCGGATGCTCTATGGCTGTGGGCTCCGCGTCAGTGAACCACTCAATCTTCGGATCAAAGATGTCGACCTGCAAAGCTGTCGTCTTTGCATACGGGGTGCCAAGGGTGGCCGTGACCGAGTAGTTGCGCTGCCTCCGGTATTGGTGGAGGAACTGAAGCATCAATTGAATATGTCTCGAACTGTTTGGCATCGGGACAAGGAGGCCAAGACTCCGGTGATGCTGCCTCACGGATTGAGGCGAAAATACCCGGAATACCAGTTCAGTTGGCCTTGGGCTTGGTTATTCCCGGCGCACCGGATCTGTCGCGATCCGAGAAGTGGCACCCTGGTTCGATACCGGATGCACGAAGCAAACGTGCAACGCGCGGTCAAACACGCCCGACGGCATCTCGGCATCTGCGTCCTGCCGCATGAGTTGCGGCACGGCTATGCCACGCACTGCCTCGAGCGCGGCGCCAATCCCCGGGCCATTCAGGAAGCCATGGGCCACCGGTCTTTGGAGACGACGATGGGCTATTTGCACGCGGAAAGCCTGAGCGTGCGCAGTCCATTGGAAATGTTGGGCGCTGCTCGGATTCAAGTCAGCGGCCAACCCCTCGTCTCAACTTGACTCTCCAAACCAAACGCCACTTCGAATCAGACGGTCACGTTACGGCAGAGCGGTCGTCCTGGACTCGTATCAAAATTCTCAAATCTCTCGTCACTCCGATCCGCTCAACGAGCTACTCCCCGGCATCAGAACGGGCACCAACCGGAACGAAGAACTTTTTACAGCAGCAACATTTTCGTCGACTCGGCGAACGGCTCATCGTGAGCCTCGCGTCGCCAGTTTGCGAAGAACATCAACCCAGAAGAAGACCCCGGAAGAAGACGTCCAAGATGCGCCAAACCAAAGCAGAAAGAAGACCTGTTGCGCGAAGACCCGAGCACGCCGGCCACGATGAAGGTTGACATTCCGTAACGCCCATACTAGCCATTTGGCTAGATGGACGAATTGACGGACACCCAGAATCGCGTTTTCCAGTTTGTCCGCGACAAACTGATCGCGGGCGAGCCTGCGCCCACAGCGAGGGAGATTGCCCACGGATTCGGTTGGAACAGCAAGCGGGCCGCGGAATGCCACCTTGAAGCGCTTATCCGCAAGGGATGGTTGATTTCCGATCCCGGAAAGGCCCGCGCGCTTCGGCTAAAGGATGCAGCGCGAATCCTTCGCCGAGCGTCAATCGAAATCCCACTGTTCGGATCCATTCCAGCAGGTTTTGGCGCAGACCGCGAACAGGAAGCCGACGAGTGCATCCCGGTGACGATTGATTCGATTGGGTTCAAACCCACTCGCAACACCTTTGCCTTGCGGGTGAATGGGGATTCAATGATTGGGCGGCACATTTGCGACGGGGATATCGTGGTGCTCGAACACGGTCCAGAACCGCGCCATGGCCAGGTGGTGGCAGCCCTCATCGATCGCAAGAGCACCCTCAAGACTTTCCTTTTGAGAGGCGGCAAGCCGTTTCTGAAGGCGGAAAACCCAAGGTATCCAGACCTGATTCCCTCCGAGGAATTGATGATTCAAGGCGTCTTTCGGGCGCTCATTCGAAGGTCCAAAGATTGAGCGGATGGACCGCGATTGACCAACCCATGATCCGACACTTCCCGCGCATTGATGCCACGAGTCATTGTCCACTTGGACGCGGATGCCTTCTTCGCCGCAGTCGAGCAAGCAGGCGATCCCAAGTTGCGCGGGAAGGCGATTGCTGTCGGTGGTGAACGGCGCGGCATCATTGCCTCGGCCTCATACGAAGCGCGCAAATTCGGCGTCTACACGCCAATGCCGACCGTGCGTGCTCGCAAGCTCTGCCCCAAGTTAATTGTCCTGCCGGGCGACTTCGAGCGGTACGAGCAGTTCTCGAACTGGATGTTCGGGTACTGCTACGACTTCACCCCGGATGTGGAGCAGACGTCCATCGACGAGGGATATTTCGACCTCACCGCGAACAAGAAGAAGGCGCCAGCCGAAATTGCCCTCACCATCCGGCGGGCCATCAGCCAGAAGCTGAAAATCTCCGTCAGCGAGGGCATCGCCACCAACAAGCTGGTCAGTGCGGTTGCTTCCAAGCTGACCAAGCCGGCAGCGTTTAATGAAGTTCAACCGGGGCGCGAGCGGGAGTTTTTGCATCCCCTGCCCAACAAGTGGCTCCCCGGCATTGGTCCGAAGACGAGCGTGCACCTGAATGCCGCTGGTCTTGCGCAAATCTGTCATATCGCGGGAACGCCACTGGAAATGCTCGAACTGGTGTTGGGCAATCAAGCCCGGCTGATTCGACAGTTTGCCCATGGAATCGACGAGCGCCCGCTCATCCCTGCCCGCGAGCCCCAGAAGACTTTTAGCCACCAGGAAACATTCGGGAGCGACCTGACGGACGAGGATTACGTCGAGGCCGCGTTACGCCGTATGGCGGACAGCTTGTTTGCCAAGGTGCGCGAAGAAGGCCATAGCATTCGCACCCTGACGGTCCGGGTTCGGTACAACGACATGGCCGAGGATCAGCTGAGCGAAAGCCTGATCGAGCCGACAGATTTGGAGACGGACGTCTATGGGCGTCTCCAGGCCATGCTGCGCCGGGCTTGGAAGCGACGCGTCAGTTTGCGGTTGGTTTCGTTGAAATTGTCGAATGTGTATGACGGCCGCTTCCGCAGTGAATTGCCCTTGGATGTGCCTATCCAGCGACAAGATGCCTGTTCCAGACTGGCGGCGGTCGTTGATGAACTGAGGAAAGCCCGCGGACAATCGGTGATCCTCCGTGGTCATGATTTTATTCTTCGCAATCAACCGCGGGAGCTGCTGGCAGAGTCGAGCGGGACTTCAGCCTTGAGGAAGCTCGCGCTAAAAATTCATCCCAAATCAAAAACGGCTAAATACGTCCCGCTGCGTTGCCACAGCTATTATTCGTTTATTGATTCCACCCTATCCCCGGCCGGAATCGTTCAACTCGCCAAAGAGCACGATCTGCACGCCGTTGGATTGACGGACACTGGCAACCTGCATGGCGTCGTCGAGTTCGTACAGGCGGCCCAAGCGGCAGGCATCAAGCCCATCGTCGGTGCAGAACTTCGCGTCGGTGTGCATCCAATTTTGCTCTACGCTGCGAGTTCGACCGGCTACTTCAACCTTTGCCGGCTGTTGTCGCGACACGCGGAGGGAGCTTACGACGAGTCGTCCGTGGCGGCCAGGCAGCGCTCGCCACTCAATCCGTCCTGTCTAGCCGAACACAGCGAGGGATTGCTGGCCGTCAGTTCCGATTTATCACTGGGGGATTTATTTCCTGGCCGGTTTTACCGCGCTGGAACAAGGGGCGAAGCGGAAATTGCCTGCCCGGCGGTCCATTACTCAAGAGCCGAGCATCGTCAGCGTTACGATATTCTTCAAAGCATCCGCACACTCACCCTGCTGGAACACGCTCATCCAGAAAAGCGGCGTGATGGACGATTCCACTTCCGCAGTCCGGCCGAGTTCGCTGGGATGTGTGCGGAACATCCGGAGTGGATTCGGGCGACAGAGGAAATCGCGGACCGGTGCGAATTTGCATTCCCATTCGGCAAGCCCCAATTCCCGGAGTTTGATCCCAGCGACGGTTCCACCTCGCGCGCATTTCTGCGCCAACTGGTATTGGAAGGCTTGCGGAGCCGCTATGCGGGCAAACGAATCCTGTCCGACACGGGGACCGAGGTATCTTTGGCTCAAGTGCGGGCCCAGCTGGAGGAAGAGCTGAGCATCATCGCGGAGGTCGGTTACGAGGACTATTTCCTTATTACTTGGGAGCTGCTGCAGACCTGTCGCGAGCGGAACATCGAATGGATTACGCGCGGCAGCGCGGCCGACTCGCTTGTCTGCTATTGCCTCGGAATCTCCGACGTCTGCCCGATCCGATTCGCGCTCTACTTCCGTCGGTTCCTAAACAAGGAACGCATGGCGCTCCATAAGCTCCCCGACATTGATATTGATTTCGCGCACGACCGAAAAGATGACGTGGTGGACCTCATCTTCTCCAAGTACGGCCGCCAACATTGCGCAGTAGTTGGTGGCTTTTCGACCTTCCAGGCGCGCAGCGCCTTTGCGGATGTGGCGAAGGTGCTTGGGTTATCGGAACACCAGGTGCGCCGATTCACGGAGCATTTTCCATGGACTTTTGGCAGTTCATTTGAGGAGCCCGGCTTCGAAAGCTCTCAACTGATCGAACATCTGCGCGCGAGTCCGGAGTTTCGGGACATGCCCGTGACCGAAGAGCCGTATAAAACGGCTATTGAAACGGCCGGATTCCTGGATGGTTTCCCGCGCCACCCGAAAATGCACCCATGCGGAGTCGTGCTCTCGCGCCAGCCGATGCACACGCTCACCCCGACATTCGTCGCCAACAAGGGATACTCCACGACCCATCTCGACATGGACGCCGTGGAAGCGGTGGGTCTGGTCAAAATGGACATTCTGGCGCAAGGCGGCCTGGCCGTGATGCGAGATGCAAAGGAATCGCTCCAAAAGGGCGGTATCACGGTCGACCTCATCGGGCTGGAGCCGTGGCAGGATGCGAATGTGTGGGAAATGATCGCAAGCGGCGGCGCTCGGGCCGTGCATCACATTGAAAGTCCCGCAATGACGAGCCTTTGCAAGATGACAAACGTCCGCGAAATCGACGGGCTCGTCGCCATCGTCAGTGTCATTCGCCCGGGCGCGGCCAATGAAGATAAAAAGCGGAAGTTCACCCGGCGCTACCAGAAAATGGAGCCGCCCGAGTATCCCCATCCCTCGTTGGAAGCGTGCTTGCGCAGCACTTTTGGCCTGGTGGTTTACGAAGAGCACATCCTTCAAATCAGCGAAGCGTTCGCTGGATTGAATCCCGGCCGGGCCGACGTGTTGCGTCGAGCCCTCGTGAAGCAGAATTGGCGAGTCATCAAAGAAATCGAAAAGGAGTTCAAGCAGTGCGCTCGGGCCAGAGGTCATGACGACGCGAAGATTCAGGAGGTCTGGGAACTTCTGATCGGATTTAACGGCTACGCATTCTGTAAGGCGCACAGTACCGCCTACGGCGTCGAGGCGTATCAAGCCGCGTGGCTAAAACGTTATCACCCGGCAGAGTTCATGGCGGGAGTCCTGACGCACGGGAAAGGGTTTTATCACCCAATCGTTTATGTTCTGGAATGCTACCGCTTGGGTTTAAAGCTGCTGCCCCCCGCTGTGAATGAGCCGGGCCCTGCGTTCGTTCCGACCGGCCGGTCAATCCGTGTGCCGCTGACCCATGTCAAAGGTCTGACGATGCGGACTGGCGAAGCCATCCTCGGGGCGCGCGCGAAAGGCGCCTTCAATTCAATCGCTGATTTCTTCCACCGCGTCGCGCCTAATTCAGAAGAATTGGAGGCGATGATTCGGGTTGGCGCCTTCGACGAATTCGGCGAGACCCGGACTCGCCAATTCTGGCAAGCCCAACATTTACTCAAAACGTATGGCGGGTCCCTTGATTCAAAGCAGGGGTGGCTCGTGCCTCCGCCCGGGCTTGAGCAATGGCCGACCCTACCACTTGCCGAGCCGACTCGGCGCGAACGTTTACAGACGGAAACCGACCTGTTCGGTTTCGCAGTCAGCGGCCATCCTCTCGAAATCTTTGCCGACATTGCGTGGGACACCTACTGCCCAGTGAATCGTCTCGGGGAATTCGTCGGCCAGGTCGTCACGACGTGCGGACTTGTCGTCGAACAGCGCACGCATCACCAGATCACCGGCGAACCGATGAAGTTCCTCTCCCTGGCCGACTGGACCGGCATCGTTGAGACCGAACTCTTCGCGCCCACCTACAGGACCTACGGTTTGGCGACGGTTCGGTATCCCGTCCTGGAAATTGAGGCTCGGGTTGAGCCCTTCGAAAACGGCCGCGGCTTTTCATTGCGCGCTCTAAAGGCCGGCCGGCCGAGAACGAATGCGTAGGAACACCTCTCATGCACATGGGGACCGGCTGCGTCAGAGATGCCCTATTGAAGTTGACCGTCAATTGCTGGCCTGCTTCCATGCATCCTTGCCAACCGTTTTCCATGAAGACACCGCGTTTGGGCTGGGGTTTGTCGCCGGGGCTGCAGTGCCTTAGGACGCTCGTTACCACCGTTGCCATCTTTTTCGTATTAACGCTCCTTTCTCCTCTTGCCCTAGCGCAACCGGCGCGTCTCGGCGATCTTGATTCCGACGGGATTCCGACCGCAATAGATCTCGTCCGCCTCATCGGACATATTGGTCAAACCAATCCCCTCGCTAATTCGCTCCTCCCCTATGCCGACATAAACGAGGACGGCGCGATCGATTTCAAAGACGTCCGGCTTCTTCAGGACGCCATCCTTGGGCGGGCATCGCTCCCGTCCCCTTACTCGGCCCCGATCGTATCCGCTTCCACGCTCGCGACAAACGGCTCTGTGATTACGATTACCGGCACCGCCCGACCTAATCGATACATCCTCATCACCGGCGGTCGTTATGCGGTTTTTGGCCGCGCCGACAGCAACGGAGTGTTTACGGCGCAGGTGAACCTAAGGCCGAACCAGGTCAATGCGCTCTACGTAATGGCCACCAACGGCACATTTACAGCAGGGACGCCGCAACCGTTACGAGTCCTACAAGATTCCCAACGGCCAAATCTGTTCATCGATTTTCCGACAAACGGGGCAACGCTTTACACCGAGAGCACCGTCGTTGCGGGACGCGTCGGAGATTCCCTGAGCGGTTTTGCCGGCCTGAAGGTGGATGTGCGTGCGGTGCAGGCGCAACTGGAGTTTCCCGCCGTGGTTGACGTCGGCATCGGCAACAACGGGACCTTCGAACGCGGCAACGTACCTCTGAGCCTGGGCACCAACACAATTTCCGTCACGGCCACCGATATTCACGGCAATCCCACGAATCGAGAAATTCAGATTATTCGGGCGCCGCTCAGCGGGCCGCGGCTTGAAGTGGTCACTGGGGACGGACAAAAGACCAACGTACACCGGCGCCTGGCCGAACCACTGACCGTCAGGGTGATGGAAGCCGATGGCAATACGCCGTTGGCCAATCGTAGGCTGACCTTTACCGTCACGCGCAGCGACGGTCGATTACGGCCCGCGCCGCCCTCCGTCGCTGCGAATCCCAGCCGATTGACCAATGACATTAACGCCACTGTCCACGGCCTCCCATCGTTGGAAATCTTGACCGACGCCACCGGGCAAGCACGAGTGTTCTGGGCCATGGGAGGTGACGCGGGCTGCGGCAATAATCGGGTTTGCGTCATGGGCGCGGGCATTTCCAACGCCGTTTATTTCTGTGCCAGCGCGGATCCAGCGCCCCCGAAGCAAATCAATATCGGGACCGGCAATAACCAGAAGGCGGAAACGGGCGGTTTTCTCCCTGAGCCCCTGCGCGCGTGGCTGAATGATAGCTGCAATGGAAACGCCGGCGTTCCGATCACATTCAGGGTCATCCAGGGCGGCGGGAAGCTTTTGGCGCAACCACCCGTCCCGACGCAGAATGAGGTAAGCGGCTCTCCTTCTGTTACCACCTTGAGCGCCCGGACCGGCCACGCCGAAGTCTATCTCCAACTGGGCCCTGACGCCGGCCAAAACATTGTCGAGGCCAACTACGAGGGGAATCCAAACCTCCCGGCTACGTTTATTGCTTATGGGGTCGCCCGCGATCCGGCCAAGGCCACTTCCCTTAGCGGCTTGGTCCTCGACAATACCAGTTGTCCCATTGGTGGCGCCTCCTGCAATGTTAGCGTGGGCGGACAGTTGTTCGTTTCCACGACCGATGTCCAGGGTCGCTTTGCCTTCCGCACCCTCCCAGCGGGTCCCGCGCAGTTGCGAGTCGACGGAGCTGCGGCCACAGCGCTGCTGGGCGCGTTGATTCCGACCAACAGCTTCCCGGCTTTGGAATATCAACTCATCCTGGTGCCAAACGCGGAAAATTCTCTGCCAAGTCCCGTCCTGTTGCCTCACCTAAATCTGGCAAACCAGCGTCTTTACTACGGTACCAATGACCTGGTTCTTACGTGTGACGGAATGGAGGGCCTCAGGATGACGATCAAGGCGGAGTCGATGCGGAAGCCGGACGGCACCCTGGTGGGACCAGACAATCCCGCCTACGTATCGCTCAATCAGGTGCACCACGACAACGTGCCGATGCCGATCCCTGACGGTGCCAGCCCGCCGTTCGCGTGGACCCTCCAGCCTGGGGGTTCCACGTTTGATCCACCCGTTCAGGTGGAATACCCGAACATGAGCGGCCTGCCCGCTGGCACCATCGCCTACTTCCTGAGCTTTAATCACGATACGCGGCGTTTCGAAATCATCTGCAGCGGACAGGTGAGGGAGGATAGTGCAACCATCGTGACGGATCCCGGCGCGGGACTGACCTTGGCCGGGTGGGGGTGCAATTGCCCGCCGTATTCGGTGACGGGTCAGGCGCGTAATAAATGCCACGCAGCAATTGCAATGATTTCCGGTGGAATCCCGCTTTTTACTGGAAACCAATCCTCCATGAACGAATTGGAGGACCCTGGCGAAGCTGTCCGAGCACTTTTCGCGGACATCCATTCGCACTTTCCGAATAAAGCCTTCACTCGATATATCCCCTCCGCGAATTTCGCGAGTGATCAAATCTCACTGGCAAAAGATTGGTTCGATCGGCTCGGCAAAACTCTCAACCCGCCCTTTAAAGTGCTGATTGGCTATAGCGCTGGCGGCGGCAGTGTCCATGCCGCCGTTTCAGATGCAACGGTGAATACCGATCTGGCGATCACAATCGATCCGGTTGATCGAGCTAAGGCGATCTGGGATTACGGCAGTTCATTGGGTCTAGATTGTGGCAATTTTTGTTATCAGCGCCCGTGCGAAGCTGCGAGCGCAGTTGATTTGAATATTCTCGCCAGCGATGTTCCGGCGGCGCTCGTTGAAGACTGCATGACCCGAAGCCAGCCGCTTCCGTGCGGCGATTGTCTTCGCGGCTTTCGTATGGAGCCACCGACCGTCGAAATAGTAATTGAGGGCACACAGCACGCAGGCAGTCAGTCAGTCTTTGCCCATCCGCGCACCGTGTCGCTGATCCGGGAACACCTTGACCTCCTTCTCGGCCCGGCATCCTCGGCTGGAGGTTTCACCGCGGCGGCAAACGCCAATCTACCGGATTACCTCGAACCAGGGTTTTCAGTATCGCTGAATGGAATACAAGTCGGCGTTGAAGGCGACGGTAGCTACTTCCTGCCAAATGTCTCCGCGCCCGACTTGTTCGGTTCTGGCGGGCCTGGCGCAACACCCGATTTCTTGAGCGACGACTACGTCCGCGTCATTGCCACAAGCTCAGCAGGCAGCACGAACCGTTATGCCTACAGCGAATTCTTCCAAATCCGCCAGGGCGAGACCACGTTCATTAACGATTTCACCTTTTCCGATATCCCTCCGCGCAAACCCGAGTCCCTCGTGATTGCCTGCACCAACCGCATACTTCGCGTCGGCGAACCGCGGGCACTGGATGTTCTCGCCCGGTTCGCGGATGGCACCTCAATGGCTGTTCCTTCGTGGACCAACGGGACCAGCTATCGGGTGAGCAATCCCAGTATCGCCTCCGTTTCCAATGAGGGCACCGTGATACCGCTGAAGCCTGGATTTTTCTACGTGACGGCCGTGAACGAAGGCGCTTCGGCCGTCTGCGGTCTGAATGTTGTGGATGCCATGGACGGACTCACCCAGGTGACTGGGTTCGTCGTCGACACTAATGGTAATCCTATCGCAGGGGCAGTGATCCAGACCTACGACATCGCGACGACACCAGTGACGACCGACGCGGCCGGGCGCTTCACGTTGACCGATATTCCCACAACTCTGGGGCCTGTGAGCGTTAGCCTACGAGCCGGATCAGGCGGAGGATTACTGACCGCATTCATTTCGATTTTGCCGATCTCCGGAGGAGTGACCGACGTAGGTGTTCTCATTCTGCGTCCGCTGTCCGTGTCGGGATCGCCCCGTCTGGCGGTAGGAGACTCACACGTGATCGCCATTCAGGGAAACGGAACACTTTGGAGTTGGGGCAGCAATGATAAGGGACAGCTGGGCATTGGAACCACCTTTTCAACGAACCTGCCCCAGCCTATCGAAACCAATGGAATCTGGAACGCCGTAGCCACGGGCCCGCTTCACAGCATTGCTCTGCGCGAAGACGGCTCCATGTGGGCTTGGGGAGACAACCTTTACGGCGCGGTTGGCAATGGAACCAATCGCAACGCTCCGTTTCCGCAACGTATTGGAACCGGTATCGTTTGGAAGGCAATCGCCGCTGGGAATTCATTCAGCGTAGCGCTGGATAGCGCTGGCAAGCTTTGGGCCTGGGGCAATAACGAGCAGGGACAGTACGGGAATGGGACGACTCTTCGGACGAACATCCCTCTGCGCGTCCAGGCTGATGCAACGTGGACCGCAGTGGCGGCGGGATATTCGCACACCCTTGGACTGCGCGACGACGGCACGCTGTGGGCCTGGGGCTACAATTTCTACGGCCAGCTCGGAACCGGAACCGGCGTGAGCACAAACACGCCGCAGGCCGTGGGCGGAAACGTTCGGTGGAAGGCGATTGCTGCGCGCGGATATCACAGCATCGGACTCCGGGAGGACGGCTCGATCTGGGAGTGGGGCGACGGCGTGCGTCTACCTCGCGCCGTGGAAACAAATATGACATGGAAGTCTATTACCGTCGGGGGCGGCCACTATCTCGCCCTCCGCTCGGATGAAACATTGTGGAGTTGGGGAGACAATACCCGTGGGCAATTGGGCACCGGAACGTTCCGAAGCACCAACGCCCCAACCCTCGTACAGGCGAACACCCATTGGACCAGCATGGCGGCCGGTCCCGAATCGAGCTTCGCGCTGCGCGACGATGGCACGCTCTGGTCCTGGGGGAGCACCAATAGCATCCCCTATCTGGCCAATGGATCGGTCGCGCAGGCAAGCCGCCCCACGCTGGCCGTAACAAATTCCGTCTGGAAATCGGTCACGGCTGGGTCGGATTTCTCACTTGCCATTGATGGGAGTAACCAGCTTTGGGCTTGGGGTTATAACCGATTCGGCATGCTCGGCGACGGAACCGAGCGGACCACAAACGCGCCGCAATCAGTGGCTCCCGGCACGACCTGGCGAGCGGTTGCCGCGGGCGGCTCTCACGCCGCTGCAGTGCGCGACGATGGAACCCTCTGGACCTGGGGCTGGAATAATTACGGCCAGCTCGGAAACGGCACGAACAACCTCTTCGACCTGCGCAACGCGCCCCAGCCGATCCTGACGAACTGGACGTGGAAAATCGTCTCGGTGGGCAGTTCCTATACGGTCGCGATACGGGACGATGGAACCATGTGGAGTTGGGGCGATAACAATTCGGGCCAGCTCGGCGAAGGCTCCTATATCAGCACGAACACCCCGCAGTTGGTTCAGGGAGGTTTTTTATGGAAGGCGGTAGCGGCGGGAGGCAGTCACACCGTTGCTCTGCGCGACGATGACACGCTTTGGGTTTGGGGAAGCAGTTTCTACGGTCAGCTGGGCCTTGGGGCTCTTGTCACCCGCACAAATACGCCGCAGCCGATACTCCCGGAGTTACGATGGAGCGCGATCGCTGCCGGAGAAAGCCACACACTTGCCCTGCGCCAGGATGGAGTTCTATGGGCCTGGGGAATTAACAACGGCGGCCAACTTGGCAACAACAGCCTCGTTTCCTCAAATTTGCCACAGCCGGTGCAAACCAACGTGGCTTGGTCCGCGATAAGCGGGTCGCGGCTGTACGACAGTGCCGCGTTTCGCGAAGATGGTTCGCTCTGGACCTGGGGTAGAAACGAATACGGACTACTCGGTCTCGGAACGTCCGGCGGCACTGTTAGTTCGCCCAGACGAGTCCTAGCCCCATCCACTTGGCGACACATTGCCATCGGCGGCGGGCATTCGCTCGGAATTCAATCCGATGGGACGCTCTGGACCTGGGGAAATAACGCCTCCGGGCAACTTGGAAAGCCAGTGCCCTGGTTTCCGAATCCGGTCGTCGTCGGCAATAACGCTTGGGGGCCGACTGGGCCCTGAGGCAACCCGGCACAATTCTACCGAAAAACTTCTTTAACTATCCTTCAAACGATATGAAGAGCGCTACCGGAAACCTGCTGGCTTTTCTCCTTTGCATCTTGCTTATGCCAGGAACTGCCAGAGCCCTCCCCAAAATTGTTGTCGGAACGGTTCGCGGTTTCCCAGGTCACACGGTTGAGGTTCCCGTCTCGCTGAGGTTTCGCACCAACGACGTGCGCGATATCGTCGCGTTGCAAGCAGACATCCGTTTTGATACCGCGGGCCTCGAGGATGCAACTGCCGTGCAGACAAGCGCCGCAGACGAACGCGTGTTCGATTCAAGCGCGCCGGTGGCAGGCACTCGGAGGCTGCTTCTCTATTCTCCAAACGCAGCCGCATTGACCAATGGCGAAATCGCCCGCATCCCGTTTCGCGTGGCCCCAAATGAATTCCGCAATTTCAATCTCCAGCTGACAAACGTCATCTTTGTCCGGAGCGATGCCTCGGTGGCCGTTGGCGAGGCCGTATCCGGAGGCATTGTTGTCCTTCCGGTGTTCCTGACTCCCGGAGGCTTTTCTGACGGCTATCTGGAGGTGACGACAAATGGCGCCGAACAAAGCTTTGTAATACAAGCCACCCCGGATTTCGCCACATGGGTGAACGTGCAAACGAATTCGACCGATACCAGCTTGCTGCAGTTTCTAGATGCGGACGCGCGGGAATATCCCCGGCGTTTCTATCGGGCCATTCGAAGGGAGTAGGCCGCGGGCGATCCAGATGCGCCGACGGGATTGCATCCATCGAGACGCTTAGCGGCCTATGGTCTTTTGTGCCGGTATTTCCTTCGGGACTGTGTTGTTTAAAAGCTTGGCCTGACAGATTCCAGCTTTAGAGTCGGCCCAAAGGCCCACCTTGAAGGAGACGGCAAGTTTGCTTGCGCCAGCCGCCCTGTCGTAACCCGAGCCGCACCCATCATCTCCTGTGCCATAAACCGCTCGAGCACTTTACCCACCAGTGGCGGCGAGCGGCCGCACCTTAGATCGTATCTAGGTTTCCCGTCAGGTCTAGCCGAGAGCCCACGCAAGTGGAGCTCAGAAAACTTGTGTAGCACCTACACAATTCCAAGCGGTGGATTTGTTAAACCATCCCCGCTATGGCGAACTGTGAACAGCTGGCGCGGGAGACGAAGACGAACGGGGCCCTGACGAGGCCCATTGCGCCGCGTCAGCGTTTTGACCCGACGCAACTCTTCGCTCAACGCGATCGACTGCCCTGGTTCTGGTTTGCCGTCGCCGTGCTCGTCGCAATCGGGGCGGCCTTCGACCGGTATCACCTCATCAACCAATTCAAGCAACGCGAGCGCGTGGTCATCATCGATCCGGCGCGGACCTTTTACCTGAGTCCCCTGCTCCACTTCCAGGAGGCAAAGGAGCTCCACGCCCAGCAGGCCGAACTGGCCGCCACGACATTTCTCGAACGCAACCCCAAGGATTTTGACCACCCGGATTTGCTGCGGCAGTTGTTCCTGAAAGCCGCCCTGGAAAAGGCCCGTGACCATCAGTCGCGCGAGGCGGTCGAGTTTCGGGCCAAGCAACTGCACCAAAAGCCGGAGATCGCCCGAATCGATATCCTGGGCACGCGGGAGAACGAGGTGCTGGCCAACGTTTCCGGCCAGGTGATTCGCACGGGCATCTTCCAGGAAAAGGCATTTACCGAAGCGTCCGAGTTCAAGCTGACGCTTCGGCTGCTGCGCAACCCCAACATGGCGGCCAACGGCCGCTTCCCCACCGCGGTCGGCGACTTCAAATATGAAATCACTCGATAAATCGTCTCCGTTGTCCGCGGCCAAACGCTCCCCAGACTCCCCGGTCGGCACTCAGGTTTTTCCAAGGCGACACCAATCGCCACGCACTGTGTTCGCGGCCGCGCTGGCGACCACGCTAACCCTGACCGCAGGTGGTCTGCTGGCGGCCTCCAACGACCGTGTCCAGCGTGTGGTTCTGGACGATCGGGTCGTGGTCGCGGTGCCGATCGCCACCAACCGCGTTACCACCGTAACGTTTCCCGGCCCCATCTCGGCCATAGACGGGGCTGGGGTTGGCACCGATCCCAAAACCCCCGCGCAGGTTTACCTGGCACACGCGCAAAACTCCGCGTTCTTCTCGCTCCGTGCTGCCAAGAGAGCCGCCACCGCGAATCTAAACGTGCGGTGGAACAAGAAAACCTACGCCTTTGAACTGATCGAGAGCGAGGCGCCCGTCTTCGTTCTGCAAATGGAGCTGCCGCCCGCTCCGATATCGCGGGCGTCGGCGCCTTCCATCTCGCCTCATCGCCTCTTGGGACTTTTGGACAAGGCCAAGGCATTCCCGTTGCTCAGACAACAGCATGCCGAGTCGGTGGCGGGCGTTGATTATCGCTCGCTCGAGCCTCATCCCGTTGTTACTGATTTCAGCGACCTGCAGATCCGGCTTCACGAAATTTTCCGTTTCGATTTTGCGGACACGCTCGTCTTCCACCTCACGCTGACCAACAAATGCCAGGAGGAGATTCGCTTGAACCCGGATGATATTACCGTCCAGGTTGGAAATCGTCTCTACTACCAGGCGATCAACGACGCTCCGAGCGTTGTTCCCGCTCACGCGGATGCGACTGTCTACGTCGGCTTCACCGGGACACCCGACGGCGGGCGCAATGAGCTGTCGGTGAAGAATGACTTCTCGATTTTGCTGGGTCGCCAGGCCACGGCGGCGACCACGAACAACCCCGCTCAGGCCCTCAACCCAATCGCGCCATGACCCCGCGTTCGTTCCTTAACTTTTTCAAATCGCAAACTGGCCGATTCGCGCTCTCCATGGCGATCTTTGGTGCGGGTCTTGGGATATTTGCCGTCCTTCGTGTCAGGACAGCTGGCGATGTCATCGAAATCGAAGTTGTCCCGTCCAGCTCCACCAATAACGCGCCGCAAACCATTCAAACCGTAGAACGGCCGATAGTATTGTTCCGTCCACCGGCTGCTAAACCGCCACCCACTGCACCGGCCAAGCCAATCGAGCGACCGACGCCCAGGCTCGAGCCCTCCACGCCCACCAATGCGGCGGCTCTTGCGCCGGTCGTGGCGACGCCCGTCGCACCAACGCTGCCGATCGCGCTCTTCGCAGACACAGGTGCCGGCATTCCGGAACCCAAAGTTCCCGGTCCATTCTTCGCACCCTACGGCCGGTTGATTCCATGCGAAACAATCATAACGGTCGATTCCGCCGCCAGCCAGGCACCCATCATCGGGCTCGTGACAGAAAACATTTATCACGCCGGACATCTCATCATCCCGGCGGGAACCGAGATTCACGGAACATCCCGGCCGGATCGTAATCGCGAAAGGATCGCCAGCGGCACCGCCTGGACCCTCGTCTGGACCACAGGCGAGGAACTCCGGCTCAAGGGCGTGGCCTTGGACCGCGAGTTCTCCTCTGGCCAGGAAGGCTGGGGCGTCACCGACGGCAGCGCCGGCCTAGGGGGGCGACTAATCAAATCCGACAGCCTCGAGGAAATTAAGCTCTTCGCCGCCACCCTGCTGAGCGGGGCCGCCAGCGCGTTAACCGAAAAGGAGAGCACGCTGTTCGGCTCCATCGACAGCCGTTCTCTCAACAATGCACCGCTGAAAGGCGCGCAGGACGTGCTGAAGATCTATTCCCAGCGCATTCTCGAAGCGATTGGGCGGGACGGGTACTACGTTCGCGTCCCGTCCGGAAAACAGTTTTACCTCTACGTCCTCCAAACCCTTGACCGGGCGGAGGCCTCCATTGGTGGCACCGGCAAACCATTCGAAGTCGAAGGTTGGGCCGAACCATCCCCTGCCCACGCCGTCGCTGCGCCTGCGAAACCTGAGAATTCTCCGTCCACTCCCCATCCATGAAACTCTATCACTGTTCACCCCTCACTTTGCTGCTCGTGGTCACGTCCTGTGCCTCACGGCCTCAACCCAGGGTAACCCTCCACCCAGCGGGCTCGCCAGCCACCGCCGTCGAGGCGGTCCGCTACTCCGAAGTGGTTCGCCCCTACCACATCGGACGGTATGTGGACCCAAACCACCCGGACGTAATGCACGAGCAGCATCCTCTTTATCGGGTCGAAAATTATGCCCGCTGGAATCTAAAACCCGGCGCGCGCACCACCAGCCAAGTCGCCAATGCTAATGCGCTTGTCGAGTCCGCATTTTCACCGGCCCCGCTCAATGACGCGATTGTTGCCGAATTGCAGCGGCAAAAGGAGGTCACCGAACGGGTCCTGCGCGAAGCGAGTCGATTGGGCCGGTCGTACGCGGAACTTCAAGAAAGCCTCAAGGGCATGGCGGCGGTGGCCAAAAGCCAGAATTCCATTGCCGGCCGCATCGCAGATACCGAGCGCCAACTCAAGCTGCTGGACGACAAACTCCGCGCGCTTCTGCCCACCGGTGGATTGCCCGCGGTCGAAATGCTCTCGCCTACCAACGCACTGACATCGCCACCAGCCACGAACGCTTTGCCAGTCGATGGCCCCGGACAAACGAATTCTCTGCCGGCCCTCCACTGACAAATCCGCGCGCGATACCTGCGCGCGGCATTCACCCAAACCAAACCACCATCCGCCTCATTATGACTAAGCCCAAAAGCGCATCCTCTGCAGCATCTGGCACTGCGTCCGATCAACCCACCTACCGTCAGAACCCTGAGGTCGACGCTAGAATCGACGCCTACATCAAGGAGAACCCCAAATATTGGTCCTACGTCCAAAGCATGCCACGCGAACGGTTGGAGCGGACTCTCGTGTTGAACGAAGTCCGCGAAGTCGATCGCCAGCAACGCATGCGCGAGGGCATGCTGAAGCAAATCAACAGCTCGCCCGCGCTCAAGGCGGCCTACGAAACCTTGGTCAAGGATCTGCCCGAGGATCAACGCGAGACCGTCATGGCACAAATCGCCCGCCAGGCGCGCCGCGCCGTCGCGCGATCCCAAGGGCAGGAACCAGCGCACACGCGAACTGTCGGAGTCTGAACGCAATCTCTGCCGTGAAAACCCAACGTCGCGTGCGCATGTCTGCCATTTTGTCAGGTCGAGCGACCGGCGTTGGGTTTTATGATCTAATTGCCGCGCGTTAGGCAAATCTAACCAAAAATCTGGAAAAAGTTCTATACGCACGATTGCGTGAAAGATTTGGGCGGCTCGACGTAATAGGAGTTGATGGGCAATGCCAGGAGGGTGTCGCGCCAAAGTCCACTCGAGCTTTGCGCGACACCGCCCAAAAGGAGTCGAGGCATTTCTTCATGGATGGAGTTCCCCTCACGTTGTGATCTGGTCGCCGAATTGTCTTCGGCAACCGGGGAATGGGTCGCGAGTTTTGGGTGACGGAAACGTCGTCCAAAGCCTGGCCAATAGGAAATGAACAAGCGGCACGCCGGGAAGGCCAGATGCCGCTAACGGGATAGTCAAATCTTCGTGGTTCCGCCAGGCGGGGCCATGAGAGGTCTGACGGGGAGGGACAGTATGGCAGGTAAAGCCAACATTATCGGTCGGATCGTAGCCCGGTTGCGCTATCAACGCGGCTGGGGGCAGGAAGAACTGGCAACGCGCATGCAGAACACAGGGTTTCTCATAACCCGCAACACCGTTGCCAACATCGAGACGTTTCGCGCGCCCATCGACGACAAAATGATTCGCGCCCTGGGGAATGTGTACGATGTGGGAATTCCAGAATTGTTCCCACCTGAGGTTCTGGTTCGGCAAAGCAAAGGGCCAGTGGTTGGCCTCACCGAGCAACCTCACACCCGACGGCGGAGAAACCGCAGGCGATTGCGCCGACGGCGCTCACGCACCAGGCGCCGCCGCCGACAACGGCACCGACGAAGGCAGGCAGGCGCTGTCGTGGGGGTATCGAGATCCCGCTGCCGATAACGCGGCGTGGACGCCAATTAAAGGCGAGATGGGTTGACTCTGCGGGACCAACGCGCGCATCTGTTGGCTCCGGGGTTGGCTCATCTCGCCTTCGCCCGCTCCGCCCCCCGGATGCGCGCGCTCATCCCCCTGGATCTGGTTAAGGGGTACCGCAACGGCGAGCCTGCTTCCGTTGGGAGCTTGGCTCGGGCTTGACAGCTCTTTCCTTCGTTTCCACTAGACGCTTCCTCTGCGGAACCGCGGACGTTCCTTTCGCCACCATCCCAACCGAAGCGGTCGCTCAGCATCACAAGATGGTAAAATGCCAATTGAGGGAAAGCCGGTCCGCTTGACGTAATCTGCGGTTCGAGCGCACACTTAGCGCGAGTCAGGTGGCAATACGTTTCTTCAGCGCGGTTCCCCAATCGCCACCTCCTTGGCGTTTGCCACCTGATTCGCCTTACCGCACTCATCATGAAGAGAGCCCGTTCGATTCGTTTGGCCGCAGCTACGGCCTGCGACTTTAGAGTCGAAACGAGAACGGTCTGAGTCCACACAACTCAGCTTCAGCCGTCCGCAGCCGAATTCTTCAATATCTCCACGCCGGACTTGACCCAGGGTCGGCGCGAATGTTGGCATTCCCAAATGCTGAATTCATTAATGGGTAACCTGACGACAACTCAACTTCGCCGCGCCATTGCCATCAAAGAGCAGATAGCAGCACTGGAATTGGAATTGAGCGCCATGACCGGTTTAACCGCGGCCAAGGGCGCCGGGAGCCGCCGCGCCAAGCGGCAAGCCAGCCGCATGATGCCACCACCTTCTGCGACTGTTACTACTCCCGGCACGAAGCGCCGCAAGATCAGCGCAGCAGTCCGTGCGAAAATGCGAGCGGCAGCTAAAGCCCGCTGGGCCGCCGCCAAGGCAAAAGGTCAAAACAAGCTCTGATCCGAAAGACTTTCCTGGCAGATATCCCCAACGCCCCCGCCCTGGTCATCGTCGTGCTCATCGGCATACATCATGAGCACTGGGATCGAATCGGCCGCCGGGAGCTGGTCGTGGCCTCTCGCCGCGAGTGAATGCGATAGAGCTATCTCTCGAGATCGCTAATTGCCTCCGTCACGCCCCTCATCCTCCGATTGTGTATCACCTACACCACGATTGCGGCTGGTTACGACAATCTGGCCGGGTGAAGAACGACATCGCCAAGCCCGATAGCGCCGCGTCGGAGCATATCCTGGTTGAGACATCCCCCAGCGGCGAAATTTTCACCACGATGGACGTGGCAAAATTGCTGAAGAAATCGCGACGCACCATCGAGCTGTGGGCGCGGCGCGGTTACCTCAGCTCCATCAAAATTGGCCGCTCGGTATTTTTTGAGCGGGAACAACTATTTCGCGACCTCCGGCGATTTCAGGTCGGGCCCGGACGGTTTTGAGGCCGCAGGTTTCAAAATAGCTGGCGACACCGCGAACCACTTCTCGGCGTCCGCTGCGCGCGCGATCTCGCGGTAATGCTTATGCAGGATTGCGGCGCTGTGGCCCAGTTCAGCCGCCACTCGTCCGGCGTCGGGGACCAACGCGAAGCGATAGCTCGCGTAACTGTGGCGTAGCCCGTTGTGCTTCCACGCGATCTTCGCATTCTTGGCGCTACGATTCTGCGCATTGTAAAACTCCTCGTGCGTTCCGGGCCAGACTTTCGCGCCAACGCGATCGGCCGCCTGCAGCCACCCCGCCAGCGAGTCGCCGATGGGGATCGTCCGTCGGCTGGCCGTCTTGGCGACGTTCTTCGAAATGACGATCAAGCGGCGCTCCAGATCGATGTCGTTCCATTCCAAACGTTCCACCTCGTTGGACCGAAGTCCCGCCAGTCCTTGGAGAGCGGCACACGGGCGATAACAATCATCCGCGGCGGTGAGGATGGCTTCGAATTCCGCGGGGGTAAAGATTTCGACCTCCTTATCGCGGATGTCCAGGCGTTCGGTTTCCGGAATCGGATTCGCGCCGCGGGCAATGTAACCCCGGGTGGCGCAGTACTCGAAAAACAGATGCAGGACGGTGCGATAGTTGCGAATCGACTGCGCCGAGAGTTTAAGGCCGTCCATCCACTGCTGGACTTGGGCCGTCGTGATCCGGGCAACCGGCATCGCGAAGTCCGTGCCAAACCGTCCCAGGCGGCAGGCCAGATCCTGGAGGTATCTCTCGCTCATCCCTTGGGATTTCTTGCGCGCCAGCAGTTCGGCCACGGCTTCAGCGACGCTCTTGTCCGGCAATGATGCCGGGTGACTCAGGAGATGCAAGCGGACGGCTTCGGGCAAACGCTGGCGTTGTCCGCCGACGAGATTGACGAGGTCCACATAATCCGCGACAGCGACCTCCAGCGATATACCCAAAGGCCGCAACAGCTCGATGGCGCGGACGTAGCTGGCTCGATCTTTGGGCTGGAAATTCGCGGCGTAGACCTCACCGCGGGCCATCAAGCTGGCCACCCGGTCGGCTTCGGCCAGGGCGCGCTCGCGGTCACCAAAGGAGCGCAAGAGCCGTTTGCCGCTGGAATAATCCGCGACCTGATAGAACTCCGAACCCCGCTGCGGTCCGGACTTCCGAGACACACGGTAAACCCGAACCTGGACACTCCCGCGTTTGACAACCATCGGCTTGGATTTCCGGGGCGAAGACATGCTCCGAATGTCTGATTTCCGTCTGATTATGGCAAACCAAATGATCGAAGGAGAAATTGATGTTTACGGAAGTTCTTTATTTTGAAGAGTTTTTGTTGGAGCCAGCTGTCGGATTCGAACCGACGACCGACGGTTTACAAAACCGTAGCTCTACCACTGAGCTAAGCTGGCATCACTGAAGCCCGAGCGGAACACTCCGTGAGATCTCCGCGTCGTCACGAGGCGCAGTTTTGCCAAGTCCAGTGCCCGAGTAAAGACCGGATCGCACCCCACCACCGCACTCGCCTCATCTTAACCCTTAGACCCGACGCCCCCGACGACCGTCCATGCTGACTCGCTGACCAGCAAGGCTGCACGCCCGCGCCCGCGCTCACCGAAACAACTTCGGTAAAAATTCGCGGGCGTGACGCCGCCATGTCTGCCACTCGTGTGCAGTGCCCTGAGACTCATAGTAAGTAACCTGAACCCCGGCGGACTTCAAAGCCGTGGCGGCGCTCCGGATGGAATCGCGAATCTCCGGCTCCGCCGAGCCGGCCCCCAGCCAGAGCAGCTTCACGGTCGAGTTGAACTTTCCCGCGTCCTTAAAGAGCCCATCGTACGCGGTCGCGGGATCCAGCGGCGGCGGCGGAGCCCCTGGGCCCGCGCCACGCCCGGCGTTGCTGCCAGTCCGGATTGGCCCGCTGAACGACCCCAGATACGCGAAACGATTCAAATGATGCGAGGCGATGAAGAGCGTTTGCATCCCTCCCATCGACAGGCCCGCCAATGCCCGGTGCTCCCGATCCGCAAGCGTTCGATACGCCGCGTCGATCATCGGCACGACATCATCGACGAGCACCTTTTCAAACGCGGCGAATGCAGCCAGGCCGGCAGCAGGCGCATTCGACGCCGCGTCGTTGGCGTAGCCGCGGTCCATGACCACGAGCATCGGCGCAGCCCGGCCCTCAGCGATCAGATTGTCGAGGATGAATTGGATGCGTCCCTGGCGAATCCACCCCGTCTCATCCTCGCCGGCCCCGTGCTGGAGGTAAAGCACCGGATATCGCCGTCGTTGGTCCTGGTCATAATCCGGCGGCGTGTAAACGTGGCAGCGACGCCAGCGCCCCGTGGTTTTCGACCAGTAGGATCTCGCCCGCACTTCGCCGTGCGGGACTTCCCGAATATCATAGTAGTTCACGCTCAGCTCAGGCACCTCGACTCCGCTGGTTTCCTTGCCGTAGCCGAAGAAGGTGCGACTGCCCGGATCGTTGACCGCGACGCCATCGAGCAGAAACCAGTAATAATGAAATCCAGGCACGACCGACGGCAGCGTCACGCTCCAGACACCGTCGTCGGCGCGAGCCATGGCAAACGGGCCTTTCCCCAAGCCGTCGCCACCGGCCAGCTGGACATGATTGGCCTGGGGAGCTTTCAGAGCAAAGGTGACCGCGCCGTTCGGATGGACCCGCGGCGTCGCAGCGCCGGGGACATTTGAGGCTGCCGGCTGGCCATCAAGCGGCGGTGACGCATCAGCCGCGGATCGGTACGCGCCGCCTGCCACCAGCGCGACCACTAGGAGAGGACGGAAAAGGTGCCGGGGTGTGAAGCGGTTCATGGTCTGGAGTGATATGCGATTGCGGCGCGCCAATCAATGAGAACCCCCGGCAGCGAGTCCAGGCTGGCCACACCCGTCGCAACGGTTAACGTCTCGCGCATGCATCACCGGAACTCTCGCAATCCAGGCCGGGCCGCGGGCTCCACCGCAAGTCACGCGCGAGGATTCGCGATAATGTGCGCCACCCTGTTCCTCGTCGGCTTGGCCAGCGCCGGGTCGGTGCGCGCTGCCGGCCCTGGTTCCACCAATGAATTTCGAGGAGACCACCCGCAGCCACGCTTGTTGCCCGGACAGACCAACGTCGCATTCACCCTCTACGGCTGCCCGGACCGACTGGACGACCTGAAGTCGCTGGTGGAGGTTCTCCGGGCCACGCATTTGGCGAACGGATTTGATCCCGGGCCCGCCGCCGTGGCGGGGTCGCGTCCGCTGTTTGCCTATCTCGCCAGCGTCGGCTGGCCCATCATTTGTTATCCTCCCGACGGAGGCCGAATGCAGGTCAAGGGCGGCACCAGCGTGCTGCAAAACGCCGACGAGGAAACGCTGCGGGTTCTGGATCAGGCCGGCGTGTTCTCAGCAATCCAACTCGGAGAATGGGGCTACCATTTTCACCGGCTCACGTGGGACGAAGGCTGGTGGAAGGCGGTCCTCGGGAAGGATTACGACGCCCAGGTGAATGAGTTTATCAAGCCGCGGGAGCAGCGCGGTTACGATCCGAGGCCGGCCACTCGCCGCGACTGTTACGATCAGCTCCGGGACTATTTCCTTTGGCATCGCCAGACCAAGGGGGGCCGAACCATCAGCGTGACCGGCCATTCGCACTACGAAGCCTACGCGGCCGAGTGGGGCGCCACCGTCGTCGGGCTCGAGGTCGGTGAAAACATCGGCTTCACCCAGTCAAAATTCGCATTCGCCCGTGGCGCGTCGCGGCAGTGGAACCTCCCCTGGAGCGTGCAGGTGAGTCCGTGGTTTGGCAACGCGGTGACCACCCACGGCCCGCTGAACACCAACGGAGCGACGGCCACGGGCCTGGACGCAGGCCATTCGCTCAGCCTCTACCGGCGCCTGTGGCAACATGCCTGGTTCGCGGGCGCCGCGATGGTCACGCCGGAGAACAGCCTGGCGAGCTTTTTCGAGGAGGCCCGCCCCCCGTGGCGGCTCACCGCGCACGGAGAGGCGGCGGCGGAGGTGTTCCAGTTCATGCGCACGCACGACCGCGGGACTCCCTACACCCCGCTGGTGGTGGTGCTCGACCATCTCGCCGGCTACGCCCCGTATCATAACCTGACCTGGGGCCTCCTCCCGCGCACGCCAGGCGACCAGGAAATTTTCGACCTGCTTGAACTTCAGATTTTTCACAGCGCCACGCGCCTCGCGCCTCCCGGCAACCCGAAAAACCCCGAGGCCACCTACCTCCACCCAACACCCTACGGCGAACTGGCGGACGTGATGCTGTCCACGGCGCCTGGATCCATCCTGCAGCGCTACCCGGCGATCTTGCTGGCGGGCGACGTGAAATTCCCTCCCTTTTTTGTGCACGAGCTGCGAACCGCGCTGGCCAAGGGCAGCCGCCTCCTGCTGCACCCCCGGCACGTGCAAAGCCTCGGCCCCGGACAATTCGCGCTGCTCCAGCGGGCCGGAGACGTTGAGGTGCTCGACGTCTGGGAAAACCCCGATACAAAACGTCCGGCAGCCATCTCCGCCCGGCGCCTCCGTCAAATCGAGCGCGAGCTGCTGCCAATCGCCATCGAAGGCGATCCAGTGCAATATCAGATCAACCGCCAACGGTCAGGGTGGGTCATCGAGTTGGTTAACAATGACGGCGTCATCAAGGAAGGCCGCCGGGCGGCCGTGCACTTTCCGGAGGTCGTGGCCCGTGTCAAACTTCAGCCGCGGTTTGCCTGCCGGCGCGCGGTGGATTGGCGCCATGGCCGCGCCCTGCCCCTGGAAGCCCCGCTGGTCGTGGAGATTCCTGCGGGCGAGTCGCGCTGGATCGAATTCCCGACTTCGGAATAGTCCCGGGACAGAGGCGAACGGGCTTGATGCCCGCGGGGTCGTCCGGTAGACAGCGTGGATGCGTTTCATCGGCAGTGTCATTGAGAAGCTGCAGCGGCACCCGAAGCGGGTGGTTTTTCCCGAAGGCCTTGAGCCGCGAGTGCTCCAAGCCGCGCGGCAGTTTTATTCTCTTCGGCTGGGCGCACCCATTTTATTGGGGGATCGGACCCGCATCAAGCGGGCGGCCGCGGACCTCAATGTTTCGCTCGAAGGCGTGCGGATCATCAACCCGGCCGAGAGCGAGGACCTCGAGAATTTTGCGCATCGCTTCGAGAGCTTGCGGCGGTTCAAGGGGATCAAGGAGAAGGAGGCGCTCACGGCGATGCTCAATCCAAACTATTACGGCGCCATGATGGTGGCGATGCATCAAGCCGACGGATTTGTCTCCGGGGCCAGCGAGATTACCGGCAGCACGCTCCGGCCGCTGTTCCAGATCATCAAAGTCGCGCCCCAAGCCACGACGGCGTCCAGCTGCATGGTCATGGAGGTCGAAGACACGCGCTTCGGCGAGGGCGGAGTCATGTTCCTGGCCGATTGCGGCGTCATCCCCGAGCCGACCGTCGAACAACTTGCGGACATCGCCATTTCGACCGCCCAGCTCTCGAAGCAGCTCACCGGGGTCCGGCCGCGCGTGGCGATGCTTTCCTATTCCACCAAGGGCAGCGCAACCCACGCGACCATCATGCGGGTCCAGGCGGCGACGGCCCTCGCGAAGCAGAAGGCCAATCAAAAAAATTTCGAGGCCGACTTTGATGGCGAGCTTCAGGTTGACGCCGCGCTCATTCCCGAGATCGCCGGCCGCAAGCTGCCGGAAAGCAAGGTGGCCGGCCGGGCCAATGTCCTCATTTTCCCCGACCTCAATTCCGGCAACATCGCCAGCAAGCTGGTTCAGCATGTGGCCCGCGCCAACGCCTACGGACAAATCCTGCTTGGCCTCGATCGGCCGGCCGCCGACGTCTCGCGGGGGTCCAGCGCACACGACATCCTGGGCGTCGCCGCCATCGTCGGCTTGCAGTCCATCGCCTACAACGAGCTCTACCCGGCGTCCGAAGTTCATCTGCCCGGAGACCTCGAACGCCCATGAATGCCACCACCCCGCGCGTCTTTATCGCGGCCACGCGCCAGAACGACGGCAAAACCACGTCGTCGCTCGGCCTCATCTCGGCCCTGCAAAAATTCTACCCACGGATCGGCTATATCAAACCGGTCGGCCAGCGGTTCGTGGAAATCGCCGAGCAAAAGATCGATGAAGACACCGTCCTGATGGACCGCGTCTACAGCCTCGGCTGCCCGCTCGTGGACATGAGTCCCATCGCCATCGAGCCGGACTTCACCCGCCGCTACCTCGAATCCTCGAATCGCGATGCCCTCGTCCGCAAAATCGAGCTCGCCTTCAACCGCGTGGCCACGGACAAGGATTTCGTGCTCTGCGAGGGCTCCGGGCACGCCGGCGTGGGCTCCGTGTTCGACCTCTCCAACGCGCAGGTTGCCCGCATCCTCAAGGCCCGCGTGGTCATCGTGTCCCGCGGCGGCATCGGCAAGCCCATCGACGAGGTGGCGCTCAACCAGGCCCTCTTCGAAAAGGAGGGCGTGGAAATCATCGGGGTGATCATCAACAAGGTGCTGCCCGAGAAGGTTGAGTTCATCCGCAAGTTTGCGTCCCGCGGGCTCGAGCGAAAAGGCCTCCGGCTGCTCGGCGTGATCCCGCACATGCCCATTCTGTCCAACGCCACGGTCGCGTCCATCCAGGCTGAGCTGGAAGCTGAATTGCTGAACTCCGACCGCCAGATCAACAACCTCGTCAGTGACGTCGTCGTCGGCGCCATGGGCGTCAATAACGCCATGCGCTTCTTCAACCGCGGCGTGCTCCTCATCACGCCCGGCGATCGGGAAGACATCATCCTCGCCGCCGGCGCCAGCGCCGATGGCAACACCGGCCTGTCCGGCATCGTCCTGACCGGCCACCTCCGACCTTCCGAATCCGTTCTGCGCGTCATCCGATCGATGCCGTTCCCCGTCCTGCTCGCCCGCGACGACAGCTACCATGTCGCCTCCAAGGTCCACGACGTCACGGTCAAAACCCGACCCAGTGACACGGAAAAGATCGCCCTCATCCGCGACCTGATCACTCGGCACGTCGACGTCGACGAGATGCTCCGGACCATCCAGCCCGCCACCACCACGCCCGCCCGATGAACCCCTTGCCCTTCAACCCGTGCCTCGACCGACTTCCGGTTTATCAGCCGGGCCGGCCCATTGAAGAAGTGGCCCGCGAGCTCGGATTGCCCGCGGCCGACTTCATCAAACTGGCTTCGAACGAGAACCCGCTGGGGCCGTCCCCGGCCGCCCTCGCCGCCATGGAGGCGACGTTGCACTCCCTCCATCTCTATCCCGACGGCAACGCCTTCTACCTGAAACGGGCGCTGGCCGCGAAGCACGGGGTCGAGACTGGCCATCTCATTCTCGGCAACGGTTCCAACGAGATTATCGAGTTCATCGGGCACGCGTTGCTGGCGCCCGACACCGAGGTCGTGGTGTCGCAGTATTGTTTCGCGGTTTATCCGATCGTGACCCAGCTCTTCGGGGCCCGGCTGGTCACGGTCCCGGCGCGCGACTTCGGGCATGACCTGGACGCGATGCTGCGCGCGATCACTCCCAAAACGCGGGTGGTGTTCGTGGCCAATCCGAACAACCCCACCGGCACGCTGGTGGCACCCGCAGCGCTGGAGCGCTTCATCGACGCGGTGCCGCCGAGCGTCCTCATCGCCATGGACGAGGCCTACCTCGAGTTCCTGGAGTCGCCGGCCGACCTGCGGCCGCGCGTGCGCGCCGGCCGCCAGCAGAATCTGCTGCTGATGCGGACGTTTTCGAAGATCTACGGGCTGGCTGGTTTGCGCCTCGGCTACGGGATCGGCTCGGCCGCGCTAATCTCAGCGCTCGAGAAAATTCGCCAGCCATTCAACATCAACGCGCTCGTGCAAGCCGGCGCGCTGGCGGCGCTCGACGACCCGGAGCATGTTGAACGAACCCGTCAGAACAACGCAACCGGGCTCCGTTATTACGAGCATTCCTGCCGCGAGCTTGGGCTCGAATTCGTTCCCTCGGCGGCCAACTTCATCCTCGTCCGGGTCGGGGATGGCGCAGCCACCTGGGCCGCTCTTCAGCGGCGTGGCGTCATCACCCGGCCCATGGCCGGCTACGGCCTGGCCGAGTGGATTCGGATTTCCATCGGAACTCCCGCCGAGAATCAGCGCTGCGTCGCCGCCTTGCGCGAAGTTCTGCCACGCTGAAGCGCCGTCCGCGAACCAGGCGTCCCCGAATCGCTCCAACCGGTCCCACGCCCCGGCTCCATATGTCACGATCACCATCACGCGCCGGGTGGTGCCGGAAGTACAACCTTTTGTCGCGTACGCGACAAAAGGTTGCACGCCTCACCCCGGTCCGTCCGACCACTCGCCCGGGCTTCTCCGTCGCCATGGCAATCGCCCTGCTGGTGCTTTTATCACGTTTGGCCAACTCTGCCCCGTCCCCGTCAGCGGTGAAGATCCTCAAGCACGTCAAGGTCTACGCCGTCCCCGGGCGGTTCGGGGGCTGGCCGGCCAATCATGGCATCTGGTCCTGGGGCGACGAAATTCTGGTCGGTTTCAGCGCGGGCTATTTCCAGGACCTCGGCCCCATCCGGCACAACATCGATCACGAAAAGCCCGAGGAACATCTGCTCGCCCGCAGCCTCGATGGCGGCGAAACGTGGGCCATTGAGAACCCGGCGGCGCAGGGCGCGTTGATTCCCGCCGGCCCGATGCTGCATGGCATCGCCCCTCCGGGTCTGGCCGAACCGCCGTGGCGGGATCCCTTGGAGCCAATCCCGTTTGCCCATCCTGACTTCGCGCTGACGTTGCGCATGACCGACGCGAATGCGGGTGCATCCCGATTTTATTACTCCACCAACCGCGGGCACCGCTGGAACGGGCCGTTCCGCCTGCCGCTCTTCGACCAGAAAGGCGTGGCTGCACGGACGGATTACGTGGTTGACGGCGCGCAAGCCTGCTTGCTGTTCCTCACCGCGACCAAGACCAATGGGCGGGAAGGCCGGCCGTTTTGTGCCAGCACGGCCGACGGAGGACGGCACTGGCAATTTCGGGCATGGATCGGTCCGGAACCCGCAGGGTACGCGATCATGCCCGCCACCATTCGCCTCGGCCGGCGCGAACTGCTCACCACCGTTCGTTGCCGGGACGAGCACCGAGCCTGGATTGATCAGTACCGCTCCGTCGACGATGGACGAAGCTGGCGCCAGGAGCCCGCGCCCGCGTCAGATTTGGGTGAAGGGAATCCATCCGCACTTCTGCGGCTGAAGGACGGACGGGTCTGCCTGACGTATGGACACCGGGCTGCGCCTTACGACATCCGGGCGCGGCTCAGTGCCGATCGCGGCCACAGTTGGGGGCCGGAACTCATCCTCCGCAGCGGCGCGGGCGGGCGGGACATCGGATATCCACGAACCGTGCAACGCCCCGACGGAGTCATCGTCACGATCTATTACATCCACGACGCTCCGACGGGCGATCGCTACATCGAGGCGACCCTCTGGGATCCCGGCAGAAAAAATTCCACCCGCTAGACGCCCGCTCGGCCTCCCGCACCGTACAACCTTTTGTCTCGTACGAGACAAAAGGTTGTACGGTATGAGGGCCGGCATCGGAGTGAATTGCAGCGGGACACCTGCTCATCCAAGGAGGTCTTGCGGCGGCTTGCGACCCTGTTTGGGATTTGCCATTGCCAACCTCTGCGTGGGGAGACAAGCATTCGGGCATGCCATCAGCAACCCGGGATGCCGCCTTGCGTGGCATTCAGACCGACCTTGCCGGCGGCCACCCGCGCGCGGGTATGCCGGCGATGGCGGCACCGCCGACCCGATCGCCACGCCGACGCCAGCTGGACTTGAAGTCAGCCCGAACCGCCCTGTTGGGTCTTACCGTCTTCCAGCTTGTCATCCTCTCGTTGCCCGCCCAGCTGGCAGTGAGCCACCTGCGGACGGAGCATTTGGAAAACCCGGAGGGGCTCGATGTCCGGGCCCCGCGATTGTCGTGGCACGTCGCGTCGACGAACCGAGCCCAGTGGCAGACGGCGTGGCGCGTACTCGCGGCCGAAGATCCGGCGGCGCTGGCAAAAGACCGGGGCGATCTCTGGGATTCCGGGAAGGTGCCGGGCGACGAAACATTGAATGCGTCTTATGGGGGAAAACCGCTCAAGTCCGGCCAGGTGGTGTGGTGGAAAGTGCAGGTTTGGGATCCGGCCGGCCGGCGATCCGCGTGGAGCGAGCCGGCGAGATGGACCATGGGGCTTCTGCAAGCGGGGGATTGGAAGGCGGACTGGATCTCACACCACGACCCCACGCCGCTGCGCACCGATCGAAAGACATTATACCTTCCGCCAGCCCGCCATTACCGGAAGGACTTCGTCAACGGCCAGGCCGTGCGACGCGCGACCCTCTACGCGTCCGCGTTGGGTCTGGTTGAGTTTCATTTGAATGGACGGCGCGTCGGGGATGCCTGGTTCGAACCGGGCTGGTCGGATTACCACCAGCGGGCCTATGTCCGCACGCACGACGTGACGGGCCTGTTGCAGGCCGGGAAGAACCGGGTCGGCGCAATCGTGGCGGAGGGCTGGTACTCGGGTTACGTGGGCTATGGGTTGCTGGTCGGCTACGGCCCACATCGATCGGGTCGCTATTTCTACGGGAAAACGCCGGCTTTACTGGCGCAACTCGAAATTGAGTACGTCGACGGCTCGCGGCAGACGGTGGTCACGGATCCCACCTGGGAGGTCAGCAGCGACGGTCCAATTCGCGAGGCCGATCTGATCATGGGCGAGAGCTATGACGCGCGGAAGGAAGATCCCGGGTGGGCAAATCCGGGCACGCTGTCGTTCTGGAACTGGGAACGGGCGATTCGCGCAACGGAGAACGGCCCCGCGCTGGCGCGCTTTTTCGAACCGTCCGGCTCGCGCGAGGTGGACCTGGGGTTCCGCGCGCCAGGCCGACTGCAGGCCTACGCCGCGCCGCCCATCCGCGTGACCGAGGGACTGGCGGCAGTGGGCCTGACCGAACCGCAGCCCGGCGTCTACATTTTTGATCTTGGCCAGAACATGGCGGGAGCGGTTCAGCTCAAGATTGAGGCGCCCGCCGGCACGCGACTCAAGCTGCGCTATGGGGAGATGCTCCATCCGGATGGCCGGCTGATGACGGAAAACCTGCGTCGAGCCCGGGCGACGGATGAATACATCTGCCGCGGCAGCGGTGGCGTGGAAATCTGGACACCGCGCTTCACCTACCATGGGTTCCAATATGTCGAGCTGACCGGCCTGCCCGGGCGACCCTCGCGAGACATGATCACGGGCCTGGTTCTGCACAACGACACGACCATCACGGGAGACTTTGCGTGCAGCGACGACGTGATGACGCAATTCTGGCGGAATACGCTGTGGACGCAGCGCGCGAATTTCATCGAGATCCCGACGGATTGCCCCCAGCGCGACGAGCGCCTGGGTTGGATGGGTGACGCGCAGGTTTACGCGCGCACGGCGACTTTCAATGCGGATGTCGCCGCCTTTTTGTCGAAATGGATCGACGACGTGCGGGAAGCGCAGAGGGAATTCGGGGCCTATCCGGATTACGCCCCCTACCCCATGGCCCACGGCGCACCCGGTCAGACCTGGGGCACCGCCTGGACCGACGCCGGGGTCATCGTGCCATGGACGCTCTGGATGGTTTATGGCGACACACGGGTTTTGGAAAATCACTGGGCCTCGATGACGCGTTTCATGGACTGGCGGCAACGACGGGCCCCGGATTTTCTCGGGCGTCGTGACGGGAACACGTGGGGGGACTGGTTGAACGTGAATGAGGAGACCCCGATTGAGTATGTCGATCAATGTTACTTCGCCTACTCCGCCGCGCGGATGATGGAGATGGCGGACGCGCTGGGCAAAACAGGCGAGGCGGGTCGCTATCGTGATTTGGGGCGGAAGATTCAAGGCGCCTGGGCGCGGCGTTATGTTGCGCCGGACGGAACCCTGGCGGTGGGCACGCAGACGGCCCATGTGCTGGCGTTGTGGGCGGGTCTGGCCGGGCGGAGTGCACCGACGCTGGCCAAGGCGCTGGCCGATCGAATCGCGAAAAATGGTCATCACATGGCGACAGGATTTCTCGGGACCAAGTCGCTCCTGGGCGTGCTCACCGACCACGGGTTCAATGATCTAGCCGTGCGGCTATACCAAAGCCGGCAGTTCCCGAGTTGGGGCTACGAAGTGGTCAATGGAGCCACCACGGTGTGGGAGCGCTGGGACAGCTTCACCAAGGAACACGGCTTCGAGGGGGACAGCGGCAAGAACAACGCGGCGATGAACAGCTTCAGCCATTACTCCTTCGGCGCGGTCAACGAGTGGGCCTTCCGCCGCTTGGGCGGGATCGACACCGACGGGCCGGGCTATCAGCGGATTCTCATCCGGCCAAACCCGCCGCGGCCGGGAACGAATCCTGAGCAGTCGCCCATCGACTGGGTCCGCACGCGGTATGAGAGCCCGCGCGGCCGAATCGTGAGCGCGTGGCGGCGGACGGCCGACCGCTTCCAGCAGGAAGTCGAAATTCCCGCAAATACGACCGCGGCCGTCGAACTCCCGGCCGATTCGCCGGACGCCGTGACCGAAGGAGGGCAACCGGTCGATCGCGTGGACGGAGTCCGGCGGGTTCGCGCGGGGCAAGGGCGCGTGAGTCTCGAGATTGGCTCCGGTCTATATCGGTTTGAATCATTATGGACCCCGGGGAAGCGCTAAGCGGCCGGCCTGAATCCACTTCGTCCGTGCCGACGCGCGCGGACGCCGCGGCGACGCCCGCGGCTCCGTGCCTGTTTGCGCCCGCGATCGGCTGGTGCGTGATGCTGATTGGAATTTATCTCGCCACCAGTTCCGTATTGTCGATTCCGTTTTTGATTTGGCGCATGGCGACCGTGAAGGGCCTCGTTGTTCCGCTGGGCGGAATCGCAGTGGTCAGCGCGGCCGCCTTTGGACTGACCAGCTGGGTTGCGGTTCTGCTCAGCCGCTGTCACTGGAGGGACCTGGCCGCATCGCTCAGCGTTTCCCGGTGGCTGGCATTCGCGGGCTTGTTGATGGCCCTGGGCATGTTGGTGGTCTGCTCCGAAATCCATAACTGGACCCTGCATCTCATACCGATGCCGGGCTGGCTGGCGAAAATCTTTGCCGATCAGTTCAACATCAAGGCTGGTCCGGTCGGAGCGTTCATCGCCCTTGCGATGATTGCGCCGATTGTCGAGGAGTTCCTCTGCCGTCGATGGCTCCTTGAAAGCCTGCTGCGCCGCATGTCTCCGGCGTTCGCGGTGCCCATCAGCGCCCTTGTCTTTGGCCTGATGCACCTGAACCCGTGGCAGTTTTTCTACGCCACGGCGCTGGGCTTGGGCATTGGCTGGCTGTATTGGCGTTCGCGCTCCGTGGGGCTCTGCATTCTTTGGCATGCGACCAACAACGCCCTCGTCTTTGTATTGCACTACTGGTCCCCAAACATCGAGGGCTTCGGAGTTCCATCGCCGGGCCAGATCGAATTCCAGCCTCTCTGGCTGACCGGCGCCGGATGTCTGCTCCTGCTGGGCGGCGCGCTTCTCGTCCGCCAGCATCCCCGGCCCGTGGTGGCGACATGCGTCCTTCCTCGAACGCCAGCGCCGCCCCCGCCGCCACTGCCGTGCGCCCCGAGGGAATGAGGCCCGCTGCCGGGACGCCGCCGTCCGGCAACCGGGCGCGCAGTTGCATTTTCGATCGACATTCCCCCGCACCCGCGGAAAATCCGTCGCCATGTTTCGTCCGTGCATCGACCTGCATGAGGGTCGGGTCAAACAGATCGTCGGCGGGAGCTTAAGCGATGACGCCACTTCGCTGCGGACGAACTTCGTCTCGGATCGGCCGGCCGAATGGTATGCCGACCTTTATCGGCGCGACTTTCTCCCCGGCGGCCACGTAATTCTGCTGGGTCCGGGCAACGAGGACGCCGCCCGGGCGGCCCTGGCCGCATTTCCGGGCGGACTTCACGTCGGCGGCGGGGTCACTGCCGACAACGCCCGCGCCTGGCTCGACGCCGGGGCGTCGCACGTGATCGTGACGTCCTGGGTCTTTCGCGACGGCGCGCTCGACGCGGACAGATTGGCTGCGCTGCTCCGAGCGGTGGGTCGGCAACGCCTGGTGCTGGACCTTAGCTGCCGCCGGCGTGGCGACGATTATTTTGTCGTGACCGACCGCTGGCAGAGATTCACCGAGCTGGCGATTCGCCCGGACACGCTTGGCGAGCTCAGCCGGCACTGCGACGAGTTCCTGATCCACGCCGCGGACGTCGAAGGCCTCTGCCGCGGCATTGATTTGGAATTGGTGGAGCGTCTGGCCGGGGCGATTTCAATTCCCACCACCTACGCGGGAGGCGCGACATCGCTGGCCGACCTGGAGACGGTCACCCGCGTGAGCGGCGGGCGGATCGACCTGACGATCGGCTCGGCGCTCGACATCTTTGGGGGAACCGGCGTGAAGTACCGCGACTGCGTCGAATTCAACCGGCAACAGCCGGCCCGTCCGGGCCGCTGACCTCGCCGCCGGCGGGCCGGGTTCAACTCACGAACCGGGGCTCGAAGACCGGGCCGAGCCCGTGCTTGCGGAGCAACTCAACAAATCTGGCCACGCCGCGCTTCTCGTCCACACCCAGGTGATAGTGAATGTGCCAGGTGAGGTAATCGCGGCGGAATTCGGGCGTGAATTCGGGGCGGTTATCGATCAGGTAATCAAGCGTCTCCAGCCCGAAGACCTTGGCTTCGCGAAGGACCTTCCGGATGTCCTCCGTCTTCGCCTCGCGGCGCAGCGCCCAGACCGCGTAGACGAACGGCAGATTGGTCGCCTCGAACCAGGCGGCGCCCAGGTCCCAGATCTGGTGTTCGTGCGGGGCGAGGACGAACCGCAATGCGGCGTCGCCGATGAGAAGCACCGCGTCGTGGAAGATTGCGTCCTGGTAATTGAGCAGCGGCTGGAACTCCGGCCGCAGGCCGCGTTCGGCCAGCAACACCTTCAGCAGATTCACGCTGGTCAGGGACGCCGGATCGCAGAAAACGATGCTGGTTTCCTCAAGCGGGCAGCGATGGGCCAGGAAAACGCTCTTGACCTCGCCCAGCGACGCCACGGCAATGCCGTCGAGAATGTCATAGCCGTCGTGGAGCAGCACCTCGGTGATGCTGACCAGCGCGGCGTCGAGCTGGCCCGCGCGCAGCAGCGTGGCGAGACGGGACGGAGGCGCGAGGACAATTTGATCCTCGATCCCACGGGTCAGCGGGACGGCATTCAAATAGGGCACCGAGCCGACACGCATGGGCGCGAGAGGAGTTTCGTTGAGGTCCTCCTCGTGGCGTCGCGCGGCGAGAACCTGTTCCCGAGCGAGGCGGCGGGCCAATTCCTCCGGCGATTCCTGGCCGGACAGTCGCAGGCGGGGGACATCACCGGGATTCATGGCGTTGGGGTGGTGTTCGCCGGCTCGCCTTGGGCGCATGCGACGCCAGCGGTAGAATCGGAAGCCGGCGCCTGCGGGGCAGCACCGGAGTTGGACGAGATTGGCGGAACCGCCGAGTCGTCCGCCCAAATTTTGACCGGCTCGTAAAACGTATTGCGCTGGACGGGCACGCGGCCGGTTTCGCGGATGGCCTTGATCATATCGGCCTCAGTTTGCAGCTGGGGGCCGCGATTGCCGGCCATGCGGAAGATGTGTTCCTCGATGATCGTGCCGTGAAGATCGTCCGCGCCGTAGCTGAGCGCCACCTGGGCGAGCTTCATGCCGAGGCCGACCCAGTAGGCGGTGATGTGGTCGAAGTTGTCGAGGTAAAGGCGGCTGACGGCGATGGTGCGGAGGGCGTCGAAACCGGTGGGTGGCGTCTGCACGGGCACCTGGTTGTTTTCGGGCTGGTAGGCGAGCGGCACAAACCCGACGAAGCCACCGGTTTCATCCTGCAACGCCCGGAGTTGGCGGAGGTGATCAACGCGATCGGCCAGGGACTCCACATGGCCAAAGAGCATCGTGCAGGTGCTGCGCCCGCCGAGCCGATGCCAGGCGCGATGCACGTCGAGATACTCCGCGGCGCTCTCCTTGCCTTTGGCGATACGGGAGCGCACTTGCGGAGCAAAGATCTCTGCGCCCCCTCCGGTCAGGGAGGCCAGCCCTGCCTGACGGAACTCGGCGAGCACATCTGGAAACGGTTTCCGGGCGAGCCAGGCGATGTGCAGGATTTCGATCGCGGTAAAACACTTGAGCTGGACGCGGGGATCGACGGCTTTGAGCGCCTGCAACATTTCGAGGTAGTAGCCGTAAGGCAAGGACGGGTGCAGGCCACCCACGATATGCAACTCGGTGATGCCGAGGCTTAACGCCTCGCGCGCCTTGGCGACCATCTGCTCGAGCGACAGCTCGAAGCCATCCTGATCCCGTTTCTTCCGGGCGAAGGCGCAGAACTGGCAGGAGAGGATGCAATAGTTCGAGTAATTGATGTAGCGATTGACGATGTAGGAGGCGCGCTCGCCCACGCGGCGGCGCCGGGCGAAATCAGCCAGGGCTCCGACGCCGTTTAGATCGCGGCATTCCAGGAGGCGCAGCGCCTCCCCTTCCGACAACCGGACACCGTCGACGACCTTTTGTTGCAGGTCGCGCAGGTCGCTTTTTTCCAACGTGAAGCTCATCGCATGACTCGAAAATTGGGAAACACGACCTCGGCAAGCGTGACGACCAGGAAGACGACGCTGACCAGGGCGTTGAGCTTGAAAAACGCGACATCGATCCATTTCAAGCTTCGCCGGCGGGCCAGCCAATGTTCCAGGACGAGGCAGCCGAGGATGAAAATTATCCCGGAAAAGTATGCCACGCGGAAGCGGCAAAGCAATCCGAAGGCTACAAGCAGGCCCCACATGAACATGTGGGCGAGAAAGGCCGCGGCCAGGGCGTTCTTGGGGCCCCAGGCGACCACGAGCGAATGCAGGCCCATCCGGCGATCGAACTCATAATCCTGCAAGGCGTAGATCAGGTCGAAGCCCACGAGCCAGAACACGACCACGATCGCGAGCAGGATGGGGATTAGCCCGGTGGTCCGGCCGATCACGTCCGAAAATGCCAGCTTTCCCTGCACGGCCAGCCACGCACCGATGGGCGCCAGGCCCAGGGCCAGACCCAGCCACACATGGGTGTAATCGGTGAACCGCTTGGTCAGCGAGTAGAAGCACACCAAGAAGAGCGCCACCGGGGACAGGTAAAAACAGATTGGGTTGAGGAGCCAGGCGGCGCCGACCAAGGCCGCCGCGCTGAGCGCGCATAGCGTCAAAGCGCTGGCCAGCGAGATCCGGCCGGCCGGGAGATGCCGCGCCGCGGTCCGCGGGTTCGCCGCATCAAAGCGGCGGTCCACAATGCGGTTAAAACTCATCGCGCACGTCCGCGCGCCGATCATCGCGACCAGGATCAAACCGAAGGTTTTCCACCCGGGCCAGCCACGACTGTCCCGGGCCGCGATGGCCATGGAGGCCAACGCAAACGGCAGGGCGAACACCGTGTGGGAGATCTTCACGAACTCTCCCCACTTTTTCAGGGTGCGGATCATGTGCTGCCGGTCACGCCAATCATCGGCGCGAACTATGGCGAGCCGAGGGAGCCCCTCGCAAGCGATTTGGTTGGCCCAAGGCCCTGGCGCGCGGCGCGGGCCCGGCCGGATTCCGAATCAAGTCCCTGCCGGCGCGGTCGATATTCTAAGGCAAATGACTCAGTTCGAGATTCCGAGGGTGTTCCAGGCGAACCCCAGTCCGCTCAAGAAAAAAACCTTTCTCATCCTGGGGCTGGCGGGTGCCGGCGCTCTCACCGCCGCCCTGCTCGGCTGGGGACCGGCGGAGCAACGCGCTTACTACTTTGGCGGAGGCATCACGGCCATGGCCTTTTCCATCCGCTTCTGGACCATGCAGGTCAGCGGCGGCCCCACCGCCCTGACCTTTAACAACAGCGGCCTCAGCCTAGGCAATCAAACATCGACCACGGCCATCGCCTGGGCCGATCTCGCCGCCATCAATTACCACGTGTCGAGCAGTGGACACCGCTGGCTGTTCACCCGTCGCGACGGAACCGTGGCTGAATTTTATCTCGACGGCCTGACCGGCGCCCAGCGTCAAGAGCTGGAACAGACCATCACTTCGATTCAGGTGCCCGACATCAAAGTCGTTCCGTTCTATGATCCGCTGGGGCTGTCCAAAGCCGCCTGAGTTTGGCCTCTGACCCGATCCTGGAGTTACCATCGGCGACGACGGAGCGCCTTTCCCCTCAGGGAACGCGATGGCAGGCTTTCCTGAGCAGCCTTCGCCTATTATTGCCAAGGCTGGCCCGCCGACGGCATGCTGAGGCATGTCATCGCTGCATCACTTGCGCGCCGGCGTCATCGGCACGGGGTTCATCGGCCCGGTCCACATTGAAGCGCTCAAACGGCTGGGCGTTCAGGTCACGGCAATTTGTGGTTCGACCCGGAACGCGCGCAACACCGCCGACAAATGGGGCATCCCGGAGGTTTACGGCGACTACGATTTCCGTGCGATGTATCGATCACCGAACGTCGACGTGGTCCACATCACATCGCCCAACAAGGTGCACGTCACCCAGTCTCTGGCCGCGCTGGCCGCAGGCAAGCACGTGGTTTGCGAGAAACCGCTGGGCATGACAGCGCGGGAGACCGCCCGCGTTGTCGCCGCGGCGGGACGGCGGGGCGCTCCCGTCTTTGCGGTGAACTACATGTGCCGGTTCTTTCCGGCGGTGCTGCAGATGCGCGCGCTCGTGCACCGGGGGGACCTCGGCCAAATCATTCATGTGCAGGGTCACTTTTTTCAGGACTGGCTGCTCCAGCCAACGGACTACAACTGGCGCCTGCTCGCGAGCGAAGGGGGAAAGCTGCGCGCGATTGGCGACATCGGGACCCATTGGATCGACGCCGTGTCGTTCATCCTCGGCGCCCGGGTGGAACGCGTGCTCGCCCACGTCGAGACATTTCACAAGAAGCGCTATCGCCCGCGGGGAGAGGTTCAGACATTTGCCCGGATCGACCCCAAGACGATGGTGCCTTACCGCGTGGACACGGAGGATTTCGGGAGTCTTCTGTTGAAGTTCGGCCAGGCCCGGCATGGCTGGGTGAAGGGCACCCATGCCAATGCGTCAATTTCCCAGGTTGCGGCCGGCTGGAAATGCAGCCTCGCGCTCGGCATCTATGGCACCAAGGGCAGCGTGCGCTGGGATCTGCAGCAGCCGAACGAAATTCTCCTCGGCCGGCGCGACGAGCCCAACCAAATCCTCCAACGTGGCACCGCGGGCTTCAGCGAGGACGTGGCCGGCTTCACCGATTATCCCGGAGGCCACCCGGAAGGATTTCCGGACAGCCATAAAATGCACTACCGGGCGGTGTATGAACATATCGCCAGCGGGCGGACGTCGCCCGTGCTGTTTGCCACGGCAGAAGACGGGCACCATGAGGTTCGGTTGTGCGAAGCGGTCCTGCGCAGCAGCCGGAGGGAAGCGTGGGAAGCCGTCTGATCGAATCAGGCGGCCTTGTCGGCGGATTCTGAGCGCGCCGGACAGCCGACGAGCGCGCGCCAGGCATTGGGCCGTTCGGCCAGATCGAGGGATTGCAGGTAGGACGTCTCGAACTGGGGAGCCCCGTCGTGTTCGGCGCCTCCGCGTTTTTCGTATTCGAGGACGTTGGCCACATGGACGACGGTGACCGCGGAATAACCGGGCGCGTTGGCGGCCGAGGGATGTTCGTGCCAGGCGATGGCCTCGAGCACGGTCATGGGCAGGCCCCAGGTCCCGAGGAGGCTGGCGCCCAGCTCTCCATGGGTGACGCCGAACGCCTCGAGCTCAGCCTGATGCACGCTGATGGCCTTGGCCTTGGCGGCGGCGATGACCTCGCCATATTCCTTGGGTAGATTCGACGCAAAGAGGAGCTTGCCGATGTCGTGCAAAAGCCCCGCCGTAAAACACGTGTCGGCGATGCTGGCGCTCTTCAATTCCTTCAGCCCAACCAGCCGTCCGATGGTCGCCACCGCGAGCGAGTGCTGCCAGAACGACTCCTGCGAAAACCCGTCGCATGGCGTCAGGCTGCCATGCAACGAGAGGCTCGCCATGAGGATCAACGCCTTCGTTCGTTCCGCGCCGAGAAACGTCACCGCGTCCACCGCCTCACAGATGGGGCGCCCCAGGGCGAACACCGGCGAGTTGACCATCTGCAGGATTTTCGCCGTCAACGCCGGGTCCTGGGCAATCAGCTTGCCCACGGCGTCGATCGACGGGTCGTCCGAGCGAAGTTCCCGCATCACCCGGGCATAAAGCGAGGGCACGGCCGGCAAATTCGTCATACGCGTCAGCAACGGACGAGCGGCCGCGCCGTCCATCCACCGGTTGAGCAAGAAACCGCGCTCCAGGGCGTCACTGAGCTCGGAAGCTGTGGGCGGCTGCGCCAGGAAATGAGGCGGCAGCCCGGGTCGTTTGCTCAATTCGGTCCGCTGCTCCGGAGTGGACAGCATGAACGTGGCGATGGAGGGAACCAATTGGCGGGCGCGTTCCAAAAAGTCGATTCCAGGCCCTCCTTCCAGTTCGGAGGACACCACCAAGCCCTCGAAGCCGCCCTTGCCGAGCTCAGCGAGGCCGTCCCCGACCGAGACGACCACTTGCGAGGGCCACCGTTCGGCCAGCGCGGGAAGACAGGCCCCCAGAAGGTCCCGGGTGGCCGGGTCACTCTCTACAAAAAGAATCCGGCGAGGCACAGCGAGCACCGCCGGCACGCCCTCGGCCGTGGCCTCAATGCCGGCCCGGGGGCCGGTTTCCACCGGTCCGCGCTTGCCTGAAATCGCCGCTTTAATGGCCTGAAGAAGCCCCATAACCGATGCCGACTCACAACGACACGAGGTTACACTGCGTCGTCCCTTCCTCTAGCGGCAGTTTGGCCGGACCACTTGAGGAGTTTCTGAGCCGTCACCGACGACCCGTGACCGATTTGTGTCCCACGTGGGACATGAAATCGGTCGCCGACTGAGCCCACAGTTTCCGGTGCTCGCCGGTGATGAGTCCGCTGAGGCGGAAGAACCCGTTGAAGATTTCCTTGAACGCCTCGAGCTCGCGGTGCCTTTCGACGTGCTTCCGCTCGTGGGTCCGCAAGGTGCCCCTCGCGGCGCGAGACTCCCAATGCCCGCGATCGGCTGAATCGATCAATTCGCCAAAGGCTGGGTGCTGCGCAGATACGCGAACAAGTCGCGCACCTGCTGGTCCGTCAAGCCATCCAGCAATCCTTCCGGCATCAAACTCAAGCCGGCGGCGCGCAGTTCCGCCACATCCTTGCCCTCCACCGCCACGCTCTGGCCGTCCGGGCCGCGAATGACGACCAACCGTTCATCGCGTCGCACCAGAAATCCGGTCAACGATCGATCATCCCGGGTTTCGAGAAGAAAATTCTCGTATCCTTCCCGGATCTCGGCGCTGGGATTGACGATATTGAGCAGCAGCGCGTCCAGGTCGTTTCGTTGATACGGGGTCAAATCCGGCCCAACTTCACCACCGCGGTTAAAGAGTTTGTGGCACGAGGCGCATGTCGTGCCGAACAGTTTTTGACCGGCGTAAGGATCTCCGCGGCCATCCCGGATCACGCCGGCGAGGCGTTGAATTTGCGCGCGCATGACATCGCTGCTGGGCCGTCCGGCGTTCGGCCAGAGCTTGGCCGAGAGCGTCCGGAGACGTTCGTCATCGTGAGCGAGAAACCGTCGGACGGCTTCTTTCGGCACGGCGGCCGCCGGCAGCCGGCCAGCTTCGACGGCTTCCATGAAGACTCGGGACCAGGAAGCCCGGCTCGCGACCAGGGTCAGCGCCGCCGCCCTGACCTCCGGAGCGGCTGAGGCAAACTCGCGAACGATCAGCGCGGGAATCCGCTCGTCGTTGTAGCCCTGCAACGCCGCCACGGCGGCCTTGCGCACACCGGAATCCGGATCGGCACCGGCCACCGACAACAACGCATCCAGCGCGCCATTGGGACGGACCTCGCCCAACACTTCCAGATATTGAATCCGATCGGCGCGCCGGGCCTTCGGATCCGCCACCAGCCGAACTGAAGCGGCCACCGCTTCCGGATCCTTCTGCCGCACACGAAAGACCGGCGAGCCAATTTGCAGCCGGCTAATCCGATCCGTCAATTCACCGGGCAGTCCGGCGAGCGACCGGCCTTGGAAGGCCAGCTCAAATCCGCGCATGAGAATGTCCCGATGCTCCGGCGCGGGCGCCAAGTCCAGCAGCTGGCCGCAGGTCAAAAGGTCGTCCCGGGTGCCCGCCGCGGCGAAGCGGCGCATCAATCGTTCGAGGATCTGTTTTTCCACCATGGGCTGGAACCAGAGCGACGAATCTTCGAACAGGTGCAACACCTCGGTGCGATGGGCGCCGCACTGCTCTTCGATCGCCCACCAAATCAGAAGCGGAATGCGCGGATCGGTGACGTCGCCCCGCTGAGCCAGCAAAGAACCGACGATGGCGAGGCCATCGGAAGGCGGCAGCCGGCGGGCGGTACACGCCAACTGTTCGCGGACCACGCTCATGTTGCGGCCGGAGGCCAGCTCGATGAGGGCCCGACGCTGAGCTTCGTTCACGGTGCGATCGTCCCCAAGCAAGCGCGTGGTCCAGATGCGCACCTGGCGGTTTGGGTGCTGGAGGAGGTCGAGTGTTTGCTCTGCGGAAAACCCGCAGGTTCGTCCGGTCCGGGGAGAGACCAAATTCAGCGCCCACAACGATTCAAGCGCCAGCTGATCGCCCGGGCCATTCAGGTTTTCCTGCAGCACCGGAATCACGCTGCGGTCGCGGCGATCCGCCAACAGGCGCAACGCACTTTGCCGCACCCAGGTATTGCTCGAGCGCAGACCTGTTTCCACCAGCTGACGCGATGACCACGAGCCCAGATTGACTGGGCGGAACGCCGGCGCGCCCTTCGCCTTCAACCGGTAAATGCGCCCGTTGCTGGAATCGATATTCCCCTCCTGGTTGCGCGTGTGGGTGACCTGACGATCATACCAATCGCAAAGATAAATGGCGCCGTCCGGACCCGTTTTGATGTCCACCGGCCGAAACCACGAGTCCCGGCTTGTGACCACCCGCTCCAGATCCTTCGTCACAAATGTCGTCGAGGCCGGCTGAATGTCACTCAACACAACCCGTCCTTGCAGCGGCTCGATTCCGAACAATTTGCCACGATACCGTTCCGGCAACGCGCCGCCGGAGTAGAGGATGAAGTTGTGGGTGAAGCGCTCTCCGGGTGTGCCGGTCATTTGCGGGAAATATCCGAAGGCGTAGGGATTCGCCAGCTCACCGTGTTTCTCGAAACCTTTGCGGAGGTAGGCCCCCTGCGTGTAATGAAAGCCGCGGGTGTCGCCGCCGTTGTGGCCAGAAAAGATTCGACCTTGGCTGTCGATCTCGACGCCGAACGCGTTGCCGCCGCCTTCGGCAAAAATCTCGTAGCGCCGCGTCTCCGGATGATATCGCCAGATGTTCTGCCCCTGCGAAAACACGATATTGGTTTCACCAGGGCGCCGGACGTGCCCCGTCACCGTGCTGCCTTGCGCCGCGTAGAGCCAGCCGTCCGGGCCCCACCGCAGGCTGTTGACGACCGAGTGCGTGTCCTCCAATCCGAAGCCCTCCAGCTTGACCTCCGGATCACCGTCGGGCACGTCGTCGTCATTCCGGTCGGGATAGAACAGCAGATACGGTGGGTTCAAGACCCAGACGCCGCCGCGGCCTTTGACGCAGGCGGTGGCGATGTTAAGTCCGTCGACAAACACCTTGTGGCGATCGTAGACGCCATCGCCGTCGGTGTCTTCGTGGATGGTGATGCGGTCGAGGCCCCGCACGCCACGCGGCGGCGGCTTAGGGACTTTGTCGTAGACGGCCCGCCAGAACATGTCCTTGCTCACGACCTTCAGGCCGGCGGGGGCGGGATACTGGCGGTATTGCACCACCCACATGCGGCCGCGCTCGTCGAAATTCAGGAACACGGGCTGCGCGACGATTGGCTCGGCCAGCACTTGCTCGATCTCCAAGTCTTCGGGAACGACAAATGATTTCGCGGACTCGGCCGGCGGCAAAGGCCGGCTGCGGGCCGCCATCTCGTGTCCGCGCGACCCTTGCGGCACGGGCCCTGGCTCGACCTTGGCAAAGGTCGCGCCCGCCGCGGGCTGGACCGCCCCATCTGGAGCCGCCGCCCAGCCGACGTCATCGCCGGTGCGAAACTGCCAGCTGCCTGCGAGTTCAACGTGTTCCTGGCCAGTCCCGATCTGAGGAGCCGGGCCCTTGAAGCCGCCGCGACCTTCGTGGTCGTAAACGCGAACGGCCAGAGCATTCCAGCCGCCAGCCCGCAGGTTCTCCTCCGGCACGACATATCGGCTTTCTGCTTCCACCCCATTTTGGTAATCAGGCGGAAATTTTCCGGCTCCGCCAATTCTCACCCCGTTGACAAACGCCTCGTGCACGTTGTCGACCTGATCGATCGCAAGAGTCACGATCTGATTCGACCACGAGGCCGGCATCTGGACGAAACAGCGATACCAGGCAAACCCGTCGTGCTTCAGACCTGCCTCCTCTTCCCACGTTCCCGGCACACGGATCGCCCGCCAATCGCCGGAGTCAGGCGCGGCGTGGGAAAAAAATCCGGAAAAAAACACGACAGCCAGGATAAGCCACGAGCGGGCGCAGCAACCCCTGGCGGAGGCGCCCCGCCCCATTAAGGATTGAGTTTGTCCCGATGCCGTGGCCGGCAGCCATTTCGGGAAAATGTGTCGGTTGCCTTCATCGCGCCGCGGCACGGCGCGCTCCAAAACCCGGCGGTCCATCGGTGGCATAGCCCACGGTATAGACCTCCGGGCCGTTTCCGAAAACCCCAAACTTTCGTTGCGGAGGAGACGGGTCTTCCAGAATGAGGGACGCTCTGGATCGGAGTTTCGCTCGGTAGCTTCCATGATCGAACGGTTACGCACGTTCTTCGCCGCGCGCCGCCGGTGCGGACCGCCGTGCGGCCGGCCGGCTGGCGGCGGAGCGCCAGCCTTGCCACCCCAGGCTATGGCAGCAGCGTTCGAGCCTTGGCCAGGGCCTCTTCGATTTTCGCCGCGTCCTTGCCGCCGCCGCGGGCGTTGTCGGGCTTGCCGCCACCCTTGCCCCCGACAATCGGTGCGATGGCCTGGATGATTTTTCCCGCCTGGACTTTTGCTGTGAACTCAGCCGAAACTGCTGCAATCAATGCCACCGCGCCGCTCGCGCAACCGCCCAGCACGATCACGCCCTTGAATCGGGGCTTTAGAGAATCCGCGATCACCTGCAGGAAGTCGCCGTCGGCATCGCCGAGGTTGTGCGCGATGACCGGGATGCCATTGATGATCTCTGCGCGGCCGAGCAACTCGCTGGCGGCATTGGACGCATTACGTTGCATCGCCTGGCGCACCTGTTTCTCCAGCTCCTTTTGCTGAGTCAGCAACGCATCGATCTTTTTCTCCAGTTCATGAACGGGAGAATTCACGCGTCCCGCCACGCCCCGGATAAGATCCCGATCCGCGCGCATGAGGTCGTAGGCCGTCAGACCGGCCACCGCCTCAATGCGCCGCACGCCGGCGGCGATGGCGTTCTCGCCCACGATGCGGAACAGGCCGATCTCACCGGTCGCCTGCGTGTGCGTGCCGCCGCACAGTTCCATCGAATAGCCATCGAGCTTCGAGGGCTGGCCGCCGATCTGCACCACCCGCACGACGTCACCATACTTGTCGCCAAAGAACTGCATCACGTCCTTGCGCACCTTGACGTCTGCATACGGCATCTCGGTCCAGCTCACGCCGGCGTTTTCGACGATGCGCTCGTTGACCAGCTTCTCGATGTCCGCCACCTGCTGGGGCGTCAAAGCCGCGCTGTTAAAGTCGAACGTCAGCTTGTCCGGCCCGACAAACGAGCCTTTTTGGGACGCTTCGCGGCTGACGACCTCGTGCAACGCCCAATGCAACAGGTGCGTCACGGTGTGATGTCGTTCGATCGCCGCCCGCCGCGCGCCGTCGACCGAGAGGGTCACCGCGGAGCCAACGGCCGGCGCGTCGTCCGGGCGCGTGCCGGGTTCGAGCAGGTGCAGCCAGGTATTGCCGGATTTCTGAGTGTTGGCCACACGCCAAAGCTGACCGCCGCCGCTGATCTCGCCCGTGTCTCCCACCTGGCCGCCCATTTCCGCGTAGCAGGCGCTCGCGTCGAGCACGACCGCCGTCTTGTCCTTGAGTGCCACCACCTCGAGCACCTTGGCCGGCGTGGCCCGCGAATCGTAGCCGAGAAAACGCGTTGGCGTCGTGGTTTCGATCTGCGAGAGGGAGATGACCTCCTTCTTTTGCGCGGCGCGGGCGCGCGCCCGCTGTTCCTCCATCAATTTTTCGAAGCCAACCTTGTCGACCGTCAGGCCCCGTTCCCGGGCCATCAATTCGGTCAGGTCGAGGGGGAAGCCTTGCTCGTCATAGAGCTTGAACGCGAATGCGCCCGGGATGGCTCCATGGACTGCGGCCTCGTTGAACAACTCGATTCCGCGGTCGAGCGTCTTGTTAAACGCCTCCTCCTCGATCCGCAGGACATCCTTCACGTGTTGCTTGCGCGCGCGGAGTTCCGGGAAGACATCGCCCATGGTTTCGGCCAGCACGTCGACGAGTTTGAAAAAGAACGGCTCGCGAAAGCCCAGCGAACGGCCGTAGCGGACGGCCCGGCGGAGAATGCGCCGGAGGACGTAATTTCGGTCGTTGTTGCCCGGCTGAATCCCATCCGCCACCGCAAAGCTCAGGGTGCGGATATGATCCGCGATTACGCGAAACGCCACATCGATGCGCTCCTGCTCGGTGTCCCCGGTGCTGCCGGCCTTGGGCAAGGTGGAGCCATACTGCTTTCCGCTGAGCCGCTCGATCGCGTCAAAGATCGGCCGGAAGACGTCCGTCTCGTAGTTGGAAATCCGGGCATTGGCGAAATCGGTCAGGCCTTTCGTGCCCTGGATGATGCTCGTGACCCGTTCGAAGCCCATGCCGGTGTCGACGTGCTTGGCTGGCAGGGGCGAGAAGGTGCCGTCGGGGTTGGCGTTGAACTGGATAAAAACGAGGTTCCAGATCTCGATGCACTCGGCCGTGCCCTGATTGACCAGCCGGCCCTTGGTGTCGCCGGCCGGCGTCAGGTCAACATGGAGCTCCGAGCAGGGACCACACGGTCCCGTCTCGCCCATCATCCAAAAGTTGTCCTTCTTGTTGCCGTTGACGATGTGGACGGCGGGATCCAGGCCGACGGCGCGAAACTTCTCGGCCCAGAAGTTCCACGCTTCCTGGTCGAACTCGCTCGGGTCGCCCTTCGACCGGTCCGGGTTGTAAACCGTGGCGTAAAGGCGTTGGGGCGGAAACTTCCAGGTGTTGATCACGAGCTCCCAGGCCCATTCGATCGCCTCCTTTTTGAAGTAATCACCAAAGGACCAGTTTCCGAGCATCTCGAAGAACGTGTGGTGATAGGTGTCGAGCCCCACGTCATCGAGGTCGTTATGCTTGCCGCCGGCGCGGATGCACTTTTGGGTGTCGGCGGCGCGGGTGTCGCTGCCCGGGACGACGCCGGCCCATTTGCTCACGTCGGCTTTCTTCTGCCCGAGAAAGATGGGCACGAACTGGTTCATGCCGGCGTTGGTGAAGAGCAGATTCGGGCTGTCCGGCATGAGCGAGGACGACGGCACGAGGGTGTGCTGCTTCGACCTGAAGAAATCGAGAAACGACTGGCGAATCTGGGCACTCGTCATAAACAAGGGCGGGAACCCTAGGGGATTGGGCGACTGGACGCGAGGGAAGAGTTTACGGATCGACGATTTGCGATTTACGATTGGCCCGCGGGACGAGACACTACGGGCCGCAGTGCCTGGATGGCCGGCCGCCGGGGGAACGGGGCGCGCGGGCGAACGGGCTTCAGCAACCGTCAATCGCACGTCGTCACTTGAAAAACATCGTCTATTTCGATCTGGAAACGCAGAAGTCCGCGGATGAGGTGGGCGGGTGGGACCGCATCCGGGACATGCGGATGAGCATCGGCGTGACCTACAGCACGGCGCGTGGCGGCTACCACATTTACGGCGAGAAACAAATCGACGATTTGTTGAACGAGCTCCGCCGGGCCGATTTGGTGGTCGGCTTTAACAACGTCGGGTTCGACTACGAAGTCCTGCACGGCTACACGGTGTTCGACCTGACCCAACTGCCGACGCTCGACATGCTGGTCGAGGTGCGTAAATCCATCCCGCACCGGCTGTCGCTGGACGCGATTGCCCACGCCACGATGGGGGTGGAAAAGACATCGGAGGGACTACAGGCCATTCGCTGGTTCAAGCAGGGCAAGCTGCCCGAGATCGCGGAGTATTGCTGCTACGACGTCAAGATCACGAAGCTCGTGCACGAGTTTGGCGCGCAGCATCGGCAGCTTTTCTACACCAACAAATTTGGGGCCAAGCTCACCGTGCCCGTTGCGTGGTAATTTCGCCGCTGCGGGAATTCATTCACGACCTGGGTCGTTGCCAGCGAAGGCGGGAGATCTCCCGAATGGATGTGAGTTTTGGGGTGCGGTGAACCCGGGCGCAGCGGTGCTTGCCCGCAGAGATCGTTGGAAGACCCGCGGCCGGGAGCACCTCCAGCCGTGGAAAGTTCACGAGCTTTCGGAGGCCGACGGCCGCACCCCGGGTCCGGCACGGGAAGAGAGGCGAAACCAGCTGGTAACGGGTGATTTTGATTTTCGATCAACGATGACCAGGTCGGACAACGCCCGATCACAAACCGAAAATCGAAATTCGGAAATCAACAGTCACTAGTGCATTTCCACGGCACAGGTGCCGATCCCGCCGCGGTAGAAGTTGAACTGCACGTTGGGATGATTGGCGAGGAGCGACATGGGCACGGCCGAGTCGACGATGCGCTGCGCGATCATGAACGTCGTCAGGCGCTGCCCGAACGGATTGTCGTGCATGCCCGCGTGCCAGATGGAGACTTTCTCCGCCTTCCAGGTCTCAGCCGGCCCCACGCTGATGGCTTTGGTGGGCACCATGGAAATGTTGCCGCCGCCGGACGTGCGCGCGTTCTGTGCGATGGTCAACGGGTGGAGCTCCACCACGCGCGTGGCCAGCTTGCCGTATTCGGACGGCGCGGGGGGCGCGTGGCGGTACTTGCCGATGCGCCGGACGGGATCATTGAAAGCCCAGTGTTTCACATCCCCCTGCCCGCCCTGCATCACGGCGCAACGCACACCGGCGTCCCAGGATTTTCGATACGGCCCGGTGTCCGCCTTGGGGAAGTGCAGGTTTGCATCCGGCATGCGCAGCTCCTTGCGGATGCGCCCGAAGCACAGCTCGCGGTCGCAGCGCTCGAACGAGAGCGGATGCGTGACGGAAACTTCCCGGCCGGTTGCGGGATCGAACCATTCGTCCATGCCCCAGAAGTGGCCGGAGCGAACCTCCAGGCCCAGCTCGTTGACCAGGCGGGCCACCAGCGGCAACTGTTCGGTCGGGCCGATTGGCCCGCAGATCCCCACGGGGTTGTCCTCGGTGGACTGTTTCCAGGCCGCGATATATTCCAACGCTTCCGCGAGGTAGAAGTCCTCCAGCGTGTCGTAGAACACGACCTTGAAGCCCGTGCGCGACAGTTTGAGCATGCGTTCGGGAGTCAGGCGCGCGGCGGCGTCGACAATCTCATGGTCGAGAGTGGTGTAGTCCCACCAATCGGGGGCGATGGCGCTGAGTTTGCGAGGCATGGATGATTTGCGATTGACGATTTTGGAGTTAAGCCCGTCCGGCCCGTGGAATGACCCGTCGCCCTTCGGCCTTCACCCGAGCTCCTTCTCGAATCGATCGTTGATCCGATAGCGTTCGCCGAGAACGTCGGCGAGCGGATCGATCTCGGTGTCGCTGAAGCCCACGTGCAGATGGCGCCGCCAGCCTTCCGCCAGACGAAAGCGCGGCGAAGACCAGGCGACTTCGGCCGACAGGTCCTCCATCGCCTTGATGTAGGAATCCATGCCCTGGCTGGCGTCGAGCCAGTCCTTCTGGCTGCGATGAGCGGCCAGGGCCTGACGCTTGACCGCATGGACGGTCGACGTATCGACCCAGGCGCCGGGCACGACCCGCCGACGCAACCCATCGCGCAGGCCGTGGGGCATGGCGTGATATACCACGACGTCTCCTTCGATCGCCGGACGGGCCGGCGTGGTCCGGAAGTTCGGCATGCCCCGCGCGAACGCCGCGGTCACGGCCAGCCGGCCGGCGATCATGTGATCCTCCATGTAATCCTCCGGCGAATGGGTCAGGACGATCCGCGGCCGGGCGGCGCGCACGATGGCCGCGACCCGTCGCAGCGTCCGGGTGTCATAAGAGATCTCGAGGTCATCGGCGACCGGGGGATGCCAGCGGGCCCCGAGGATGCGGGCGGCGGCCTGGGCCTCCCGGCGGCGGATGGCGCGGGTTCGGACCGCACTCGTGGTCAGGCTGCCGCAATTCCCGGACGAGAGGTTGCAGTAATGAATGTCCCAGCCGGCCTGCTTGAGCAGGAGGAGCGTGCCGGCCATGCAGAACTCGATGTCATCCGGGTGGGCGGCGATGGCGAGCGCAGCGGGCATGAGGCGGCAGGACGCTTAATGCGGGTGACGCTTGTGCGCGTGGCGATCGGCGGAGTTGTCGGCGGCGAACAGAACCTCGTGCGTCCGCATGGCATTGGCCAGGCTGGTCAATGGCATTTCCCGGTCCGCCGCCAGCGCGTCGAAGAAGGCCTGAAACTGCGTTTGGTACGGATGATCCGAGACATCGCCGGAATCGAGCATCTTCATCGACAGCTCGCTCCAGCGCGCCTTGTTGAGGCCGCCGAGCCGGGTCGAGTGAAATCTATTGTCCAGCAGGCTGCCCTCGCTGCCCACGAGGTGGACATGAAAGTAATAGGGCTGGAGGCAATCGATGACCGACGCCACTTTTCCGACCCGCCCGTCCTTGAAGCGCAGAATGGTCACCGTCGCGGTGGGGTACTCATAACGCGCAAAGTCCTTGTTGGCCGATTGCGTGGCGTAGGAGCTGACCGTCTCGACGTCCTCGCCCATGCAAAGCAGCAACGCGTCGAGAGCGTGGCAGCCGGCCGAGAGCAGGCTGGAGCCGCCGGCGTCTTTTTTGGTGTTCCAACGATACTGGCCATACCACGGGCCGATGCCGTGATAATAGTCGACCTCGCCGTAATGGATGCGGCCGAGCAATCCCTCGTCGAGAACGGCCTTGATGGTGAGGAACTGGCTGGAGAAGCGGCACTCGAAACAGACGCAGACCCGCACGCCGGCCTCCTGCACGGCCTTTTCGATGGCCAAGCAGTCATCCCATTTCAAGGCGAGGGGCTTTTCGATGATTAGATGCTTGCCGGCCCGCGCGGCGGCGATGGCGTGGCGCGCGTGGTCCTGGGGAAAGCTGCAGACCGAGACCGCGTCCAGATCCTTGTCGGCGAGCATGGCGTCGAGATCCGCATAGACTTTAATCGGCGTTCCGTACTGGGCGCTCAGCTTGGCGGCGTCCTGCGGCCGCGACGAACAGACAGCCGTCACCTGCCCGAGGGTGGTCGCGTTGATTGCCGGGATATGCGCCGTGGCCACCCATCCGTAACCGATAATCCCAACTTTGAAGCGCTTCATGGCCGAAATCTACAGACGGGACGCGATGTGCTTTTCGAGTTTCACGGCGTCAGCCGCAAACAGCCGGATTCCTTCCGCCAGCTTTTCCGTCGCCATGGCATCTTCATTCATCATCCAGCGAAAGTTCTTTTCGTTCATGGCCAGGCGTTCCTGGGCGCTGGCCCGGGCGCCTTCCGGACTGAGCTTTCGCACGACGGGCGCTGACGCGGCCTGCAGCTCCCCGAGCAACGCGGGGCTGATGGTCAGGAGGTCGCAGCCGGCCAGTTCGAGGATCTCGCCCGCGTTCCGGAAGCTGGCGCCCATCACCTCGGTGTGGTGCCCAAACTTTTTGTAGTAATTGTAAATCGCCTGCACGGAGACCACCCCGGGATCTTCCGCGGGCGTGTAGTCCTTGCCTGTGCTCTTTTTGTACCAATCAAGGATTCGGCCGACGAACGGCGAGATGAGGCGCGCGCCCGCTTCGGCGCATGCCACGGCCTGGGCCATCGAGAACAACAGGGTCATGTTGCAGTTGACGCCCTCCTTTTGCAGCACTTCGGCCGCGCGGACCCCTTCCCAGGTAGTGGCAATCTTGATGAGAATGCGCTCCTTCGGAATGCCCAGCTTTTGGTAGAGCCCGATGAACGTTCGTGCCTTGGCCACCAGCCCGTCCACGTCGAACGAAAGGCTGGCGTCCGTCTCCGTGCTCACCCGCCCGGGCACGACCTTGAGGATCTCGGCCCCAAACAGGACCAGCAGATGGTCGAGGATGCGTGAGACCAGCGCCTTGCCCGTCAGGCCGCACTGCCGGTTGTCGGCCACGGCCTTGTCCACGAGGTAGCTGTATTCCGGCAGCGTCGCCGCCTTCATGATCAGCGTCGGGTTGGTGGTGGCATCCTGCGGAGCGTATTGCTTGAGCGAGGCGAAATCGCCCGTATCCGCCACCACTTTGGTGAACTGCTTGAGTTGATCGAGTTGATTGGCCATAAGCAAAGGTCGAGGCGGCGTTTTTTTCTGGGCCAAACCTATCGGGGCGCCAGACCAAGGGAAAGGAGGAAGTAGAAGGCGAACGTCGAACTCTGAACTCTGAACTCTGGATTTGGGCTTCCAGCTTCCAGATTCAAGATTCCAGATTCCGCCTTCTGGCTTGCGGGTTCTGCCTTATCTCTTCCACTCTGCACTTTGAGCCTCTTGATCCTTGGATTCACGACGGCAGCGCTTATTGTCCACGCCTGATGCAGTATTTTGACCACAACGCCACAGCGCCGATGGTGGCGGAGGCGCGCCAAGCCTGGTTGGAGGCGACGGAAAGTTTGCCGGGGAACCCGTCCAGCCGGCATCGCATTGGCGCACGGGCGGACGCCGCGCTGCAGACCGCCCGCGAAGGCCTGGCGGCGCTGTTGGGCTGTGACGCTTTTGACCTCATCTGGACCTCGGGTGGAACCGAGTCCAACAACCAGGTCCTGCAACACTTCGCTGGGGCCCTTCCGCGCGAAGGCCACGACAAGGCCGAGATCTGGGTTTCCGACATCGAGCATCCGTCGGTTCTCGCGACAGCCACTCATTTCTTCGGTCCGCGTCTTCGCCGGCTGCCGGCCGAACGCAGCGGAGTCGTCTCCCTGAGCTGTCTGCGCCAGGAGATGCCCCGTCATCGCCCGGCCCTGGTCGCGGTGATGGCCGCGAACAACGAGACGGGCGTGTTGCAGCCGTGGGCGGACATCCAGGAACTTTGCCGCCGGCATGACGTACCTTTTTTCTGCGATGCCGTGCAATGGCTGGGCAAGGCGCCAGCCGCCGGCCTGGGCCAATGCGACTTTGTCAGCGGCTGCGCCCACAAATTCGGCGGCCCGCGCGGCATCGGGTTTCTCAAGGTCCCTTCGGGTTTCGCCATCGATCCGATCCTGCGCGGCGGCCCCCAGGAGGATGGGCGGCGCGCCGGCACCGAGAACGTGGCCGGGGCGGTGTCGATGATGGCCGCGCTGGAGCTGCGGGAGAAGGCCATGCACCAGGGCGAACATGAACTTCGGCTGGAGTGGCGGTCCCGCTTTGAGCGGGCGCTCATGTCGCGCCTGCCCGGGGCGGAGATCGTGGGCATTCGCTCGCCCCGCCTGTGGAACACCGTGTCGGCCTTGATGCCCGATCGCGACTGTCAGCATCGGTGGGTGGTGAAGCTGGACAAGCTCGGCTTCGCCGCGTCGACCGGCTCGGCCTGCGCGAGCGGGCGCGAGGAGGCCTCGCACGTTTTGACCGCCATGGGCCATTCGGCCGCCGAGGCCGGGCGCGTGCTGCGCTTCAGCTCCGGATGGGAAACCACCGAGGCGGATTGGATGGCCCTGCTCGACGCGCTGGCGACGGTTCACTCCGAGCTGGCTCCGGCGGAATCGGGCCGATGAAAAAATACCGGCACGTCATCAACATCGGGATTCAGAACACGCTGGTCTACCGGATGAATTTTCTATTCCGGAGCGCCTTCAGCCTGATCCCGCTCTTCGCCACCATCTCGCTTTGGCGCGCCGTGTTCTCGGGCAAGGCGGACGCAGGCGGCGACGGGCCATCCATCGCCGGGTACTCCCTGGCCCAGATGATTTCCTATTACCTCGTCCTGACCATCGTGGACTCGCTCACGGCGGTCACTGAGGACGACTGGCAGATCGCCGCCGACATCAAGGACGGCAACATCAGCCAGTTTTTACTCAAGCCGATCGATTATCTGACCTACCGACTTTGCCTCTACTTTTCAGGCCGGGTTGTCTTTACGATCTGCGCCATCGTGCCGGTGACGTTCTTCATCGTTTGTCACCGGCAGTATTTTCACGTGCCGGCCGACGTTGGCGTCTGGGTGACGTTCGGAGTCTCGGTGGTCCTGACGGGCCTGCTGCAGTTTTTCATTTCCTACACGATGGCGCTGCTGGCGTTCTGGGTGCTGGAAGTCTCGACCTTCATCTTCATTCTGTTCGCGATCGAATACATCGCGGGCGGGCACCTATTCCCCATCGACATCCTGCCGCCGGCCGCCCAGCAGGCGTTGCTCTACACCCCGTTTCCTTATCAGCTCTTTTTCCCGGTCAACATCTACCTTGGCCGCGTCACCGGGCCGGCCCTGATCCACGGATTGCTCGTGCAGTTCTTGTGGGTGGTGGCGTCCTACGGCCTCGCCCGGGTGGTCTGGGCCCGGGGCGTCCGGAAATACTCCGCGGTGGGAGGGTGAAGGTGGAGAGAAATCCGATATCCGAAATCCGAGATCCGAAGTTCGAACGTCCCATCACGGGGTTCCGCAGGCGCCATTCTTCGCCCGGGGCGGCCGAGGCTGGACGCCGGCTGTGGTCGACCTTTCGGATTTCGGATTGCGGATTTCGGAATTCAGCATTGGCCCTGCCCCCCTCGCCCCCATGAATCCCGCAACCGTCTCCACGGCCGAAGCCGCCACCCGGAGCCCGGGCCGGCTTCGTCGTTACCTTTCGATTTATGGCGCCTTGTGGCGCAATTCGGTCGTCCGCGAGATGGGGTTCAAGACGAACTTCGTGCTGTGGATTCTGGTCGAGCTGCTGTGGTTCGCCTTGCAGGTCACCTTTATCAATGTGATCTACAGCCACACGGATCACATCGGGGACTGGACGCGCTGGCAGGTGGTTCTGCTGGTGGGCACGAGCCATTTTGTGCAGCAGATCTTCACGGCGTTGTTTCTGACGAATTGCGTGGAGATCTCGGAATACATCCGCACCGGCAAGCTGGACTTCATGATGCTCCTGCCGATCAACACCCGGTTCATCGTATCCCTGCGCAAGGTGGATCTGGGCGGCTTTGTGAACGCGGCGTCGGCCGTGGCGGTCATCGTTTATTGCGCGCGAAAGTTGGACCTCCATCCCGGCGCCGCACAGGTTTTTGGCTACCTCCTGCTCTGCCTTTGCAGCCTGCTGGTGCATTACTCCCTCCTTTTTCTGCTGGCGTGCACCAGTTTTTGGACCGTGCGGGCGCAGGGCATCGTCTGGGGTTACTACAACCTGTTCAACATCTCCCGCCTGCCCGACGCGGCGTTTCAGGGCTTTTTCAAGGCGCTGTTCACCTACGCCCTGCCCATGCTGCTCGTCGCCAACGTCCCCGCCAAACTCATCCTGTCCAAGCTGTCGTCTCCGCTGGAGATGCTGCTCCTTCTCGCGTTGAGCACCGCATGCTTCCTCGCCTCGGAAGGCCTCTGGCGTTTCTCGCTGCGTCACTACACCAGCGCGAGCTCGTAACGCGGAGCTGTTCGGCAACCCGGCTACGGCGGCGGGCGGCGGCTTCGGCCCGCCGTAGCTCTGAGCGAAGGAGGCAGCGCCCGGCCCACCTCCGTCACCAGGACACGGCCAACGGTATCGGGTTAAGCAGGCAGAGCGGGTTTCGCCGCTTGATCGCCGTATACGGCGAGAACGCAAGTTGCGTTCGGCCCAGTTTGATTGGCTCCGGCATGAAAACAGCATCGATGCCCCGATCGATCAGCGTCGGCTTCCGGCGCAATGACGCCGAGCGCAAACCCAACCCTTCCTGGTCCAGTCTCCGCTCGATCCGATCCATCCACTCCTCGCTGGTGCTGCCGGCGCCGGCGGCATCTTCCAGCACCACGTCGGTCGCACCGCGGGTCGCGTTGCCGCCCCGCCCATCCCGGTTCCAGCCCTGAAAAAGTCCCCTCCCGGACGACAGCGGCTGGAGATAATATTGGCGCAGCTCAACGGTCAGACTTTGGACCCGGGCGGGCATGCTTGAATCGGCGGCCTCCGCGCGCGCTGCCATCGGGGCGGCCTTCGTTTGCTCTGCCGCCTCAACCCGACCTCCATGAACGGCGGCCACCGCCAACGCGACCAGTGCGATCGCCGTCCGCCCGAGGGGTTGCGCAGCCAACCCACGGTCGATGGCCTTAACATTCAGCGTGCAGTCCCGGTGGTTTTCACGTGCGTGTTTCATCGCAACACTCTCGCTTTCCGGCCGGCCCGATCTCGCCCTGGCGACTTCGGCCCCGGCCTTTCACCAAGCCCAACCCAGACTATTCAACCGGCAACCGGCAACCGGCACTCAGCACTCGCCACTCAACGCTCACCCCTTCGCCTTGGCCTGTCGCTGCCGATATTGATCCAACCCGACTGCCAACACAATCACTGCACCAATGATAATCTCCTGGGTGAAGGTTGGCCAGGCCATCATGCTGGAGCCGTTGCGCAGGGTCTGGATGACGAGCGCACCGACCATCGAGCCGAGCACGCTGCCGGTGCCGCCGCTCAGGCTGGCGCCGCCGATGACGACCGCGGCGATCATATCGAGCTCAAGGCCAACCGCGCCCGAAGGGTCGCCCTGGGTCAGCCGGGCCATCTGCATGAGCCCGGCGCAACCGAAGAAAAACCCGGCCAGGGCGTAAATGATGACTTTTTGCAGTGGCACGCGGATGCCACAGAGGCGGGCAGTGGCTTCGTTCGAGCCGATGGCGAACACGTATCGCCCAAACACGGTGCGCTGCATCAGCACCCCGAGGACCAGCCCGAGCACGATGGCGATCCACACGCCATATGGCAGTGGAAACAGGTGATCCAGATCGTCGATTTGCATGATTTGATTGATCGCGGCCTCCGGCGGGTAAATGACGGTCTGGTTGTTTCCGGCCCACTTGGCCACGCCGCGGGCCATGCCCATCATGCCCAGGGTCACGATAAACGGCATCAGGCGGAACGCCGCGATCAGGCTGCCGTTGACCAACCCGACCCCCGCGCCCGCGAGCATGGTCGTAACGACGACCGAGCCCGTGCCCCATTTCCGCTCGAGCAACGAGGCGCCCAGCACGCTGGTCAGGGCCACCACCGATCCGGCGCTCAGGTCAATGCCCGCGCTCACGATGACCACCGTCATGCCGAGCGCCCCGATGGCGACGATCACCGTCTGCGCAAGCACGGTCTTGATGTTCGAGACGCGGACAAACGCGCGCAGCCCCTCGAACTCGCAAGTCCGGGCGGCGTCGCTCCAGGAGAGCTGGCCCCCCCCCGGTCCGCCCGCGGAGTCGCGCCGATCGCTGATATCCTTCAGTCCGAGCATGGCGGCGAAGACCGCGACCACGAAGGCCAGCCCGAAAAATGGACCGAGCCACTCCCGCCATGCGGCGGCCCGGCGGCTTCGCGCGGAGCTCATGCCGTGGCGCCTCCGGTTGCTGGCGCGCTCAGGTCCGCCCCCACGGCCGCCGTAATGATCTCGTGCTCCGTCCAGCGATCCACTGGCCGCACCTCGGCCATCGTGCCCCGGCGCATCACGCCGATGGTGTCGCAGACTCCCAGCAATTCCGGCAGGTAGGAACTCACGAACACAACGGAGCGGCCCTGCGCCGCCAATTGGCCCATCAAACGGTAGATTTGCGTCTTGCTGCCGACGTCGATGCCACGCGTCGGTTCGTCGAGGAGCAAGATGCGGGCGTCATGGTGCAGGAGGCGTCCGATCGCAATCTTCTGCTGGTTGCCGCCGGACAATTCGCCCACGGCCTGCCGTGGCGACTGGGCGCGCACTTCGAGCTTTTGCATCCACTCGCGGGTGCAGGCCAGCTGGCGCTGGCGGCGAATCATTCCCAGGCGCGAGACGGGGCCGTAGCGCGTCACGGTCAGGTTGTCCGCGAGGCTGCGATTGAGCATCAACCCCTCTTCCTTGCGATTCTCGCTCAGAAGCCCGATGCCCTGGCGCAGGCGTTTACCGGGCGTGGCGGAAGTCGACTCACGCCCCAGCACGGCCACCTCGCCCGCCGCACACGAATCGAGCCCGAAGAGGACGCGCAGCGTTTCCGTGCGGCCGGCGCCGATCAGACCGGCGACCCCGAAAATTTCCCCGGCCCGCACCGCAAAGTCGACCCCGCGCGGTTTCTCCACGCCGGCGAGGCCGCGCACGGTCAGGACCGGGGCGCCGAGCTTGTGCGGGATGCGCGGATAGACGTCGCTGATATCCCGGCCGACCATCTGCCGGATGAGGTCCGGGATGCGGGCTGCGGCCATCGTTCCGGCGCCGACGGACTGGCCATCCCGCAGCACGGTGTAGCTGTCGCAGACGCGCTGGCATTCCTCGAGAAAATGGCTGATGTAGATCACGCTCACCCCGCGTTGCCGCAGCCGCCCGATGACGGCGAACAGGTTTTCCGCATCGACCTGCGACAAGCTGCTGGTGGGCTCGTCCATGATGATCACGCGGGGCTGGCCGATGAGGGCGCGGGCGATCTCGACGAGCTGCTGTTCGGCGATGGTCAGGCGCTGGACGGGTGTGTCCGGGGAAATTTGCTCGTGGTGCAGCTCGGCCAGGGCGCGCCGGGCCAATTCTCGCCGCGCGCGGCGATCGACCCAGCCGAAGCGGGCCGGCTCGGAGCCCAGCAGGATATTTTCCTCCACGCTCAGATGCGGCGCGAGATTGAGCTCCTGATAGATCATCGCGATGCCGCTTTCGCGGGCGTGCAACGGAGTTTCCGGCACGAACGGCCGGCCATCCAGCTCGATGGATCCCTCATCCGGTGCAAACACGCCGCTCAAGACCTTCATCAGCGTGCTTTTGCCGGCTCCGTTCTCGCCGATCAGCGCGTGCACCTCACCCGGGGCGACCTCGAAGCTGACGCCATCCAGGGCCTGGGTGGCGCCAAACGCCTTGCGCACCCCCTGCATTCGCAAGCGTGGCGGAAGCGCGGACATTACTTGAGATACTTCTCGAGCGGCGGGTTGAGCAGGTCCTTCACCTCGGCCTGGTCCATGTTTTCCCGGGTCACCAGCACTACGCCGGTGTCGATCCGCTTTTCGACGGGTTTGCCCTGCAGGTGCGCCACCATCGTCTTCACGCCCTGGTAGCCCATCAACACCGGGTTCTGCACGACCAACGCCTGCACGTCGCCGGCTTTCAGGTCCGCCACAAGCTGCGTGCCCGCATCGAACCCGATCATCGTCACCTTGCCCCCGGCCCGGCCGATGTCGCGCAGGGCCTTGACCATGCCCACCGCCGAATTCTCGTTTGGACAAAACACGCCGTCGACATCGCGCCCGAATCGATTGAGCAGGTTCTGCGACGCCTGGTAGGACGTCTCGCGGGTTGGCCCGGCATATTGGTCGGCCGAGATCAATTTGAGCCCGGCAAATTTTTGTTTGAGCGTGTCGAGAAAGCCCTTTTCGCGCGCCTCGGTGCTGGCCGAGCCGACCGCATAACGCAGCACGATGACATTGCCTTTGCCGCCCAGTCGGCGGCCCAGTTCCTCCGCCGCCAGGCAGCCGCCCTTGTAATTGTCGGTCGCCACAAAGCTCACGTACTGGTCGGCTGCCAGATCGCTGTCGATGATCACCACCGGCACCTTGGCCCGCACCGCGTTGGCCACGGGCCGGACCAACGCCCGGGAATCCAGCGGCGCGAGCACGATGCCGCTGACCCGCCGGCTGGTGAAGTTCTCCACCGTCTGGATCTGCTGGTCGCGATCGTCCTCGCGCAACGGCCCCTTCCAGATCACGTCCACCTTGACTCCCTGCGCGGCGAGTTCGTCACGCGCCTTGAAAGCCCCGGCGTTGATCGATTTCCAGAATTCGTGGGTGGTCCCTTTCGGGATGACGGCAATTGTATACCCGCGATCCGCGGAGCGGGCGGCCACCAACGACGACAACAAAACGACCCAGGCTAGGAAACGTGGCTTCATCGGCCGCAGGCTAAGAAATGCCGCCACCCCATTTCAACCCTGAATCGTGCAGTCGAACCGGAAGTTCAGACGAAACGCCCTTGCCAGCCTCAAAGGTCCGCATATTTTACGCACCGAATGACTGCAGCAGGCGAGCCCGACACCCCAGAATCGATGGCCCCGGCACTCCCAACGCCGCCGCCGCTCCCCATCGGCCCACGCCCAAAACGACGCGGTCTGCGTCAACTCTGGATCCTCGCCCTAATTCTCCTGGCCGTTGCGATCGTGTTGCTGCGTCCCTTGGACCTGCTTCGTCCTTTTTCGATCCCGACCGGCGCCATGACGCCCGCCGTATCCGCCGGCGACCACGTGATGATGGAGGGTTTGAGCCGCTATTTCCGCTCGCCTCGCCGAGGTGAGATCGTGGTCTTTCGAACGGATGGCCTCGCAGTTCCACCACCTCCATCCTACTGGGTCAAGCGGGTCGCTGGATTGCCCGGCGAGCGTTTGCGCCTCGTCGACGGGAAGCTCCAGATCAACGATCACGTCCTCGCGCTGAGCAACGCCCTGGGCGGGATTTCCTACCCGCTTCCACCCGGCGTGCCTGCGGCTCATACCAATCTAACCATACCGGACGACTGCTATTTCATGCTGGGAGACAACTCGACCAACAGTTATGACAGCCGGTTTTTTGGGTGCGTGCCGGCCCGGAACATCGTTGGGCGACTGGCGCTTCGTTATTGGCCCGCCCATAAAATCGGCCGGATTCAATGACGCGGATCGACGGAGTTTGAACCGGGGCGATTTGGCCGGGCCGACGTCTGCGGGCGCCTCGAGAGGCGGCCGCCCGTCGAGCCCGGCAGGATTTCCCTCGCCTCGCTCAAAATTCCCGAGGTAGGTTGTCCTCCGCGGGCGGGGCTGTTCGTCGATGGATCAGTAGAAGCATGGTTCGGCTGCGATCACGGCAGGCGGCTGGTTCCATGGATAATGAACAACCAAACGAAACGCACGCAGACATGAGCACGATCCGAGTTCTCGTCGGGACCAAAAAGGGCGCCTTCATCCTCACCGCGGACGGGAAGCGCAAAAACTGGGAGGTGAGCGGACCGCACTTCGCCGGCTGGGAGATTTATCACCTCAAGGGTTCGGCCTCCGATCCGAACCGCCTTTACGCCTCCCAATCGAGCGGATGGTTTGGGCAGTTGATCCAGCGCTCCGACGACGGCGGCAAAACCTGGGAGCCGCCGGGGACGAAGCTCGAGGAACTGATGGGACCCGACGGCATGCCGAAAGGCGGAGCGAGCAACATGTTTCTTTACGAGGGTCAGGTAGGGACGCACAAGTGGTACGACGGCACACAACATCCCTGGGAGTTCAAGCGGGTCTGGCATCTGGAGCCCTCGCTGTCCGATCCCGACACGGTTTATGCTGGCGTCGAGGACGCGGCGATTTTCAAGTCGATCGATGGGGGCAAAACGTGGAAGGAGCTGTCCGGCCTGCGCGCAGCGAAAGGCCATCTCTGGCAGCCGGGCGCCGGCGGCATGGCCGTGCACACCATTCTTCTGGATCCCAAGAACCCACAGCGAATTTACGTGGCCATCTCGGCCGCCGGCGCATTTCGAACCGACGATGGCGGACAGACGTGGAAGCCGATCAACCGGGGCCTGAAATCGCAGTATGAACTCCCGGACCCCGACGCGGACGTCGGCCACTGCGTTCATCGCATCGCGTTGCATCCTTCACGGCCGGATGTGCTCTACATGCAAAAGCACTGGGACATCATGCGCACGGACAACGCGGGCGCGGAATGGCGGGAAGTCAGCGGCAATCTCCCCACCGATTTCGGGTTCCCCATCGATGTGCACGCCCACGAGCCGGAGACGATTTACGTCGTGCCGATCACCAGCGACTCGCTGCATTACCCGCCTGATGGCCGGCTGCGGGTCTATCGGAGCAAGACGGGCGGCAACGAATGGGAACCCCTGACCAAGGGCCTCCCGCAAAAGAACTGTTACGTGAATGTGCTCCGCGATGCGATGGCCGTGGATCAGATGGATCCGTGCGGCATCTATTTCGGGACGACCGGAGGGCAGGTGTATGGCTCCGCCGATGGCGGCGACACGTGGGAACCGCTCGCCCGCGACCTACCCGCGGTGCTATCCGTCGAAGTCCAAACCCTGCTGTGATCCGCGTCGCCCTGCCGTATCACCTCCGGAATCTCGCGCGCGTGGATGCCGAGGTTATGGTCGATGTCCCCGCTCCGGCCACCATCGGCCGGGTGCTCGACGCCGTCGAGGCGAAACACCCGGTGCTGCGCGGCACGATTCGCGACCACGGGACGCTGCGGCGCCGGCCATTTATCCGTTTCTTTGCCTGTCGCGAAGACTGGTCGCTGCAGCCGCCGGAGACGCCCTTACCCGATGCGGTGTGCACGGGCGCCGAACCTTTCCTCGTCATTGGGGCCATGGCGGGCGGGTAGCCCGCCATGGCGAATCCGGACGGAAGGACTACTTCTTCTTCGCTTCCACTTCCGTGGCGGTCATCGTGTAGTAAATGGTGACCTTGCCGCCCACTTTCAGGTCGCCCGTGACTTTGGTCTTCTTGTCGCGCGCGATCTCCCATTTGTCTTCGCCTTTTTGCACCACGATCTTGGTGGCAGTGACTTCAAGGACCGGGCCGGTGACCTGATACGTTTTCACCTCCTGGGCGCGAACCGCCGCGGCGCCGAAGACGATCGAAGCGATGAAGGCCAATGCAGGGAGACGAGTTGTCATTTTCATGGATAAGTAGATGGATTCGTAAACGCCCGCCTTCCCGGCGTTACCCAGGCCCCCATTGCGGCCTCGGTCTGACCAGGCTGACGCCGACGATTAGTTTGGTTGGATAGTGGATGCCCGGGATGTGGTCTGCCCCTTCCCCGGCGTTCGCCCGCTCCCACCCGGAAATTCGCCGGGAACAAATGGGAAGCGTCTCGGCCATCTGGCCATTGAACGCAGGAGCATGGCGCTACATACCACAGAGGAAACCCGCATGGCCATCGATTTCGTTGTCCGGCATCGGCTCCGCTTTGTCGACGGTCGGACAATCCACAATCGCAAGTGAAAAATCGAAAATCACCCCGGGTTCATGGAGACCCCACTTCCTTACGGACCATGAACGCGAGCATCGCAGGTAGGGCTGGCGCTCCCGCCGCCAGCCGGTGGTCCGCACGGCGGCGCGCTGCGGAGAGCGGCCCCACCCTTCCCGGTTCATGGAAAGGCAAGACGTCCAAAATGGACGTTTGTTGGGGCGATGAACTGGTGTGGCCCGGCAAGGCGCCGCCCGCTCTGGAGTGCGCCGACTTGTCGGCGCTTTGCCGTTGGGGGACCTGTCCCCCAACCGGGCCAGGAGCCGAACCTCGGCTTCGTTGTCTCGAGGCGGCGCCGGCCGTTTTGACGTGCGACGGCGACAAGTCGCCTGCGGGAAAGCGGTGACAAGTCACCGCACTCCAAAACCATGAACGCGAGCATCGCAGGTAGGGCTGGCGCTCCGCCGCCAGCCGGAGGTCCGCACAGGCGGCGCGCTGCGGAGAGCGCGCCCTACCGTCCGGTTCATGGGGAGGCCAAATTCAGCGGCTGACGCGAGCCCGGAAAAAGGCACCCGGGCCCGTGGCGACAGGAAGCGGAAACGTCACGGTCTGGCCCGTGCCGACGACCACGGAGCCGACGTTGGTCCACGCGGCACCGGCGGGCGCGAGGGCAGTTTCGATCTGGTAGCGAAAACCCGGGCGGGCCTCGAACTGGAGCTCGCCCGTCTCGGTGAGGCGCAATTGCGGCGGTGGAATTGGAATGAAATCGATCAGGACCGTCATCGCCGGTTGGTTCCCTGTGCCGCCAACGGGTTCGAGACTGAACTGGTAATTGCCCCACCAGGGGCCGGCCGACCACCAGGTCCAGCCCAGCCAGACGTCGCTGTTGGCGTTCAGATGGGTCAGGAGATTACGGATCGCCTCGTCGCCGATGCCGGCGCCGATCGTGGCATTGGGCACGGCGAACTCTCCGAGAAAACCCCGGCGTTGATGGCTCTTGAGCCATTGGGTGAACCCGGCCACCCGCTCGGCGCCGATGGTGGCGCTGACGATCGTGGAGGCTGTTCCGGAACCATCCGCATCGAGATATTGATGCACGTCGTAGGCATAGTTGTCGGCGGGATCGATCACGCCGAGCATGACCTGGGCATTCGGGGTGCCGTACCAGTTATCGGACCACGTCCAGGCGCCGGTCCAGGCGTTGCCGGGGACGAGAATGAGATTGGTGGCCCCGGCCCGCCGAATGGCCGCGATGGCCGCGTTGGCGGCAGCCAGCCACTGTTCCGTGGGCATGTTGTTCGGCTCGTTCATGAGGTTGAAGAACACGTGATCGTTGGTCCGGTAGGCGAACCCGAGGCGGGACCAGAGATCGGCGAACGACGCGTTGCTGATATTACCGCCGATCACTTCCTCGACCCCGGCCGTTTCGTAGCGGGCGAAGTTGTGCGGATCGAGGATCACGTACATGCCCTTGGCGGTGGTGGCGTTAACGAACGAGTTCATTCGATTGAACTCGGCCGAGTTGAAGGCGCCGTTGGTCGCGCGCTGCATCCGTTCCCAGCGGAACGGCAGGCGCACGATGTTCATGCCCCGGCTCTGGAAATAATCGACCTCCGCCTGGTTCGGATAGGTGTAGTCGGTGTTGTAGGTCCCGGGGACCGTTTGACCAAATTCCGCACCGCTCAGGTTGACGCCGGTATATTTGAGGGCGGCTTGAGCCGCCGGGGGAAGGACCAACAGCGCGAGGATGACAGGGAGCTGGAACTGGAGCCGGAGCCAAATCGGGGCGTTCATTTGCATGTTGGGTACGCCTGGCCCCTGGCTTTTCCGTCGTCCGAGACGATTTTCGGGACGGAAAGCGGGCTAAGGCGCCATCCAGTGTAGCATCGGGTAGGGGCGCCGGCAGGTGTAATTATTTTCCCACCGACGCCGCCCAACCCAGAACCCCACATCCAACACCCATCCTCCCCGGCGTCAAATGCTGTGATGCCCACCGCACATACGCCGGCTGGACCGGGAACCCAAAACCCGGCAGAACGACAGATGAAGACAGGCCATGGACTCTACTGAGTATCACTAAATATAGTGACATTCATGGCCAAGGCTGCTAAGCTTTGGCGCATGGGAAATGCACGTGGCGTTAAACGCGATTTCAGCGCGCTGGAAAAAAGGCGCTTTGCGGCCGAGAAGCTTCTCTCCGCTGGGATTCATCAATCGGAGGTCGCCCGCCAGCTGGGGGTTCATCGCCAATCGGTCAGTCGCTGGGCGGCGGCGTTGAAGCAGGATGGAAAGGAAGCTCTCCGCAAAGCCGGCCGTGCAGGCCGCCGGCCTCGGCTTTCCGCCGAGCATCTCAACCAGGTTAAAGCGGCTTTGGTCCAAGGGCCGCAGGTTCATGGTTACACCACGGACCTATGGACGATTAGCCGCGTGGCTGCCCTGATTAAGGAAACCACCGGGATCGATTACCACCCGGGACATGTTTGGAGAATTCTGCGTTCCTTGGGCTGGAGTTCCCAGCGGCCAGTGGGCCGGGCGCTCGAACGCGATGAGAAGGCGATTGCCAAGTGGAAGAAGAAGCAATGGCCGGCCATAAAAAAAAGCCCTGACCGAAGGCCGAACTATCGTATTCGTGGACGAAAGTGGCCTCACGCAAAAGCCTCATCGGGTCCGCACTTGGGCACCCCGTGGGCAGACTCCCATTCTCCAGCATCATTTCAATTGGGACCATCTATCAGCCATCGCCGGAATCACGCTGCGCAATTTCTATTTTCGGCTCTACGACGGCTCGATCAAAGCCGAACAGGTGGTGAATTTCCTTGGCCACTTGCTCCGGCACCTTTCTGGTCGGCTTTTGATCGTGTGGGACGGATTGCCCGCTCACCGCAGCAAGCGGGTCAAAGAGTTCCTGGCGGAGCAGCGCGGCCGAGTCTGGCTGGAACGCCTGCCGGCCTACGCACCGGAGCTCAACCCGGTGGAATACATCTGGGGCTACTGGAAGAAGCATGAGCTGCCCAACTTCTGCCCCAAGGATTACTTCCAGCTCAGCCAGGAAGCGCGCCGGGCGCTGAGTCGGATGAGGAAACGCAAAACGCTGGTGACCGCGTTCTGGAAACAAGCGGAATTATTTTGAGTCAAACTGTCACTATATTATGTTATTCTCAATAGGTAGCAGCGGCGACCCGAAGCGTGAAGCCTTCGCGATTAGGTAAAAGTTAGGTAGGGAGGACCGTCGCCAGCTTAATTCGCCAGAAATTTCGCCCGGGCTTCCTTGCGACCACCAACATGCAACTTGCGATAGATGTTCCGCAGATGCGCGCTCACCGTGGACGGCGCCACATTCAGCTCCGCTCCGATTTCCTTGTCGGATCGTCCCCGGGAAAGCTGTTCCAGGATCTCCCACTCCCTCCGGCTCAGCTCCGCCAACTCGGAAGGCGCGCCATCATGCGGATCCCGATGGAACCGTTGGATGACTTTGCGGGCAATCGACGGCGTCATGGGCGCGCCGCCCCTGGCCAACTCCCGCACCGCCGCGCGGATCTCCTCATCGCTCGCGCTTTTCAACAGGTAGCCGTGCGCGCCCGCCTCCAGCGCACCGAAGATCACCTCCACGCTCTGATAAACCGTGAGCATCAGGGTGAGCGCTTCGGGATCCCGGCGCCGAAGCCGGCGAAGGAATTCCACGCCGCTCATGCCACCCCGCAGTTCGATGTCGACCAGGAATATCCTGTTGACCGGATCCCCCAGCCCCTCCAAGGCGCTCTCGCCTGAGGCAAACTCCCGCACACCAGCAATGCCGGGCTCGTCCTTGAACACCCCCTCGAGCCTGCGCCGTTGCGCCTCGCAATCTTCGACGACGATTATGGTCACCATGTGAACGAGCCATGCTGCCAGCCGACGAGCACCTTGTCGAGGCCCGGGCGGCGCGGACGCCGTCTCGCCGCCTGAGCGGCACGCCCGAGGCGTCCGCCACGTCGCGCTGCAAATTTCAGCGCGCAGGCAACGGCATTCGCACGGTGACTTCCGTCCCGCCATGGGGGCCCGCGCTGATGGAAAACGTCCCGCCCAGCGCGCCCGCCCGCGCCTCCATGCCGGGCAACCCGTTTCCGCTCCCGTCCCGACGCGGTGCCACAGGCAGGCTTGCTCCGGCCCGTGGGTTCGGAAGGCCTACCCCGTCATCGGCAATCCGGATGGTCAGGCTGTCGCCCTCCAGGCGAACGGTCAATTGCACCTCGCCGGCCTGGGCATGCTTGAGGACATTGCCAAACGCCTCGCGCACGAGCAGGACGAGGTTGTTTTTTGCTTCCGGGTCGAGGCTTCGATTGGGCAGGCGCACGGGCAGGTCCGGCCGAAAACGAATCCCGGTCCGGGCGAAGAATTGAGCGCCGCTTTCGCCGAGAAACGACACCAACTCCTCCAACGAGTCGCCGCATCCGGCCGCCCACATCCATTCCCGGACGGATGCGTTGGCCGCCTCCAGCGCGGCCATCGCCGGGTGAACCGTCCCCAAGTCCGGGGCGCCGGATCCGCCCGATCCTCCCGCCGCCGACGCGATTACCGCCTGCGCGCGGCTCAACTGGGCCCCGACCCCATCATGCACATCCCGCATCATCCGCTCGCGCTCCCGCCGGGCGGCCAGGCGCTGCGCCTTCCGCGACCACCAACCGAATCCCGTCAGAAGCACCAGCCCCCCCAAGACCACACACCCCGCATCCCACGCATTCCAAACATGCCGTGGAAAGGCCCGAGCGCCGGCCACCGGGGCCGTGGCCGGTAATTTGGCGCGGTCCAGGGCTCCGGCTTGCGGCTCGACCGGGCCATTTTGCATTCCCGCCAGCTCGGGAATCTTGTTCGAAGCCAGACCGCCAGAGGTCCAGGACAGCGGCTTATCCACCGCCTTGCTGAACCGAAGCTGGACGTCGCGCGCCCACGGCGCGTCAGCGCCGGCCACCGCCACTTTTTTAAAGCGGTTGGTCGAGCCGTAGAAGATGTCGAGCCGACCACAGCGCAGCCCATTGTCGGGAAACGTTCGTGAGCCAATGGCAAAATCGGCCAAGCGATCGCCGTTGACGTCTCCCAAACCGCCCAGGGCGGACCCATACCGGGACAATCGATGGGCCGCCGCCGCAACCCAGGACGGCACCCGCTCGAGGCCGTCCGGCGAGCCACGATACAACGCGACACACCCGCAGGCGCGCCGTTCGTTGTCCCCGTAACCCGTCGACGACACCAGCACATCCCGCCAGCCATCCCCATCCACGTCGCCCGCCCCGGCCACGGCCGCGCCGCATCGGTCGTCCGGCGCCCGGCCGTAGACCGTCCACACCGGGATCGGGATGAGTCCATCCCGGGAGCCGCGATACAGCAGGGCCATGCCTCCGAACGTCTGCGGGGCGGGCGGACCCGGGGCCCCGACGATGACATCGTCAAAACCGTCGCGGTCGAGATCGCCGGCGTTGGCGACGGACCACCCGAAGTTTGCGCGTGGCGCTGGCCCCGCCAGAATTCGTGCGGGAGGATTTCGATAACCCCGGGTCGAGCCGTGAAAAATCCAGACGGCGCCCAGCCGATTGGTTCCGTCCAGCGGGCCGTCCGCTCCCGCCAGCAGGTCGGCCTGGCCATCTCCATTGACGTCGGCCGCCGCCAGCGAACCGCCCAGTTCGCAGCCCGGGACATCCCCGTAAACCGTCGACATGGGATCGAGAACCGGTCCGGAGGGGCTGCCTCGAAAAAGGAAGATGGCTCCCTGCGCCACCGCATTGCTGGTGTAGCGACGCGCCGCCACCACAAAATCGGCCAGGCCATCGCGATCCAAATCCCCCACGGCGCAAACCTCGGAGCCAAACCGCGTGTCTTCACCCACCTTCAGCGCAAACGTCCGGGATTGGCTGAACTGGCCCGGCGGCCGCTGCAGCTGGGCAAACCAGGCGCCGTTTTCGCCAGCGGACCCCGCGAACTTCGGCGCGCCCACGATCAAATCCCGGAGCCCATCGCCGTTCACGTCGCCCGGGCTGGCCACCGACGTCCCGAAGCTGGCGGCGCCGGTCAGCCCTCGGATGAACTGGATCAATGGCGCCGCAGTGGCCGAGCCGAATCGACTTAAAAGAAAGACACCCCCGCGCCGGCGATCCCCGGCTCCATCCACGCTCCGCGAGCCAACGACAACGTCCGGGCTCCCATCGCCATCCATGTCCCCGGCCGCGCGCACGACCGACCCAAAGCGCGCATCCGGCACCCGACTTTCCATCGACCAACCGTCCTCGGTGGCGCGTTGAAAGCTGGTCGCGTTCGTGACCGTCTCCGGGTAATGGCTCAACCCGTCGACCACGACAGCGCTGGGCACCAGGGACGACGCGGATTCGTCCGCCGGCACCGGCCAGCCGCCGCTGAATGCGCCCAGCAGGGCGACGGTCAGCCACCAGGCGCGACCCCACGCCCTGCGCCGAGCGCATTTCTGGAGTTCACGTGGCGTCATTCAAGGCGGGCTGGAGCCTAATGGATTCGTCGGGGCGTGCAATCCTCGTTCGGCTGGGCCGCCCGGTTCGTCTTTCGCAGAATGACACAGGTCAAGGCCATGGAATGACCGGAGGGTTAGAACCCGCTCCATGAAGCGCCCGATCGATCCGCGTTCCCGTCTTCTTTCGTCCCCGCTGGCCCCCGCCCGATGGCCGGCGCGTTGGACTGCGAAAGGCCCCCGGACAACGTCGCTGCCTCTGCTGCTGCTGGGCCTGACGCTGTTAGCCCTGACTCCCGGGAGCCGGGCCGGCAGCCTCGCTGATGGCTTTGTGCATCCGCCTCCGTCCGCCCGCCCGTGGGTTTACTGGTTCCCGCTCGACGGCAACATCACCAGCAATGGCATCACGCTCGACCTGGAGGCGATGAAGCGCGTGGGCATCGGCGGGGTGCTTTACATGGAGACCGACCAGGGTGCGCCGCGGGGCCCGGCGAAGTTCGCGGGGCCGCAGTGGCGTGATCTGTTCAAACACATCTGCGCGGAGGCGCATCGGCTCGGACTCGAGGTAAACGTGAACAATGACGCCGGCTGGTGTGGCAGCGGCGGCCCGTGGATCACCCCGGAACTCTCCATGCAGCACGTGGTCTGGGCGGAAACGAATTTCACCGGACCCGCCACCATCGACTGCGTCCTGGCCCGGCCCCGGGCCACCGCCAACTATTACCGGGACATCGCGTTGTTCGCCTTCCCGACCCCGGCCGGGTCGTATCGCATCCCCCATGTGCGCGGCAAGTCCGGCGACGTCCGCGAAGAAATCGCGGCCCAGGCCACATTCGCAACGTTGCCCGCCGAGGCCGTGGTGGCCCGGCAGCACCTGACCAATCTTACGTCCAGCCTGGATCCCAATGGACACCTTCGCTGGCAGGTTCCCGCCGGTCGCTGGACGCTGCTGAGATTGGGACACACCAGCACGGGCAAGGACAATCATCCCGCGCCGATCGACGGCCGGGGGCTGGAGTGCGACAAGTTCAGCCGGGAGGCGATTGAGGTGATGTTCGACGGGCTGATGGGCAAGCTCATCGCCGATTCCAGGCCATTCGCGGGCCGCGATCGCACGCTCGTCTCGACGCACATCGACAGCTGGGAGGTCGGATCGCAAAACTGGTCGCCGCGATTCCGCGAGGAGTTCCAAAAGCGCCGCGGTTACGACGTTCTGCCCTGGTTGCCGGTTCTGGCCGGACATGTCGTCGAAAGCCTGGAAGCCTCCGAGCGGTTCCTGTGGGACATGCGCCAGACCGTCAATGACCTCATCGTGTCGGTGTATGCGGGGCATTTCCAGGAGCTGGCGCATCGCCACGGGCTTCGCCTTTCCATCGAGGCGTATGATGGCTCGCCGACCGACGACATGGCCTATGCAGGAAAGGCGGACGAGCCGATGGCCGAGTTCTGGTCGTGGGCGAAATTCGGCGCGGCCTACAGCTGCACCGAGATGGCCTCCTCAGCCCATGTTTACGGCAAGCCCATCCTGGGAGCGGAGGCGTTCACCGCCACCGACGCCGAGAAATGGCTGGGCCATCCGGCCACGATCAAGGAACTCGGCGACTGGGCCTTTTGCGAGGGCGTCAACCGCTTCGTCTTTCACCGGTACGCCCTGCAGCCGTGGGACGACGTTCGTCCCGGCATGTCGATGGGGCCTTGGGGGCTGCACTACGAACGGACGCAAACCTGGTGGGAACAGTCCCGGGCCTGGCACGAATACCTGGCGCGCTGCCAGTATCTGCTTCAGCAGGGTTTGTTTGTCGCCGACCTCTGCTTCCTCGCCCCCGAAGCCTCGCCCCAACAATTCAAGTCGCCCGTCAAATCCGGTCACGATCGGCCGGGCTACAACTTCGACGGCTGCCCCGCCGATGCCTTGCTCACGCGAACGACCGTCCGCAACGGCCGCCTCACCTTCCCGGACGGGCTGAGCTATCGCCTGCTGGTCCTGCCACGGACTCCGACCATGACGCCCAAGCTGCTCGGGAAAATCCGCGACCTCGTCAAGGCCGGCGCCACCGTCCTGGGCGCGCCCCCCCGCAAATCGCCCAGCCTGCAGAATTATCCCCAGTGCGACCGTGAGGTGCAGGCGCTCGCGCGTGAGCTGTGGGGCGACGGACCGGCCCCGGCGGAATTGACGGCCCGCACGTTTGGCCGCGGACAGGTCATTTGGGGCCAGGAACTGGTTCCCGTCGACTCACTCGCGGAAACCGCTCCGCCGCTGGCCGGCACGCAATGGATCTGGGTCAACGAGGGCCGGCCGGCCCAGTCCGCGCCGCCGGGGGACCGCCATTTTCGCCGCCTCGTGACGGTGCCCGAGGACGACTCCATCGTGGAGGCGCGCCTGCGGATGACGGCCGACAATTCATTTGCCTGTTGGATCAACGGCCAGCTCGTCGCCGAAGGCGACAACTTCAACCAGCTTTACACGCTCAACATCGCCGGCGCGCTCAAGCCCGGCCAGAACCTCGTCGCCGTCCGTGCGGTCAACGGGGCCACCACGCCCAATCCCGCCGGCTTGATCGGAGTGCTGACGATTCGACTGCGGCGCGGCGGCGAACTAATCATCCCGACCGACGCGCGCTGGGAAGCCGCCGCCAACGCCTCGGGCGGCTGGTCGCCCGCCCTTCAACTCGGCCCGCCCGGCATGGCGCCCTGGGGCGAGATCGGCGAATCCTCGACCCGCCCGGATCCCATCCCGGACATCGGCATCGCCACCCGCCAACTCGAGAAGATGGGCGTGCCCCCGGACTTCCGCAGCGAGACGAGCCCGGGCTCACAACGGCTGCGCTTCATTCATAAACGGATCGGCTCGACAGATGTTTACTTCGTGGCCAACCCGAATCCCCGCGCGGAGGAGGCCGTCTGCACGTTTCGCGTCGACGGACGAGCGCCCCGGCTGTGGTGGCCCGACACCGGGAAAATGGCTCGGCCCGCGATTTACGATCTGGCCGCCGGCACCACGCGCCTGCCGCTCCGGCTCGATCCGAACGGATCGGTCTTCGTCATCTTCCCGGAAGGCGAGCGCGACCACCAACGCCGCATTGTCTCGGTCACGCGCGACGGCCAATCCGCCACGGCGTCATCGATCGAGCTCAACCTCAATCCGGCCGGCCGGCTGCAGGCGCTGGCGTGGCAGCCGGGTCAATTCACTCTGAAAACCGCGCAGGGCCGGGAGCGATCGCTCGTCGTCCCCGCACCACCAGCCCCGCTCGAGATCTCCGGCCCGTGGACGGTGCGGTTCGATCCCAAATGGGGCGGCCCCGCCGCCGTGACGTTCGACGAACTCGGGGATTGGTCCAAACATGCTGACCCCGGGATTCGCCATTACTCGGGCACCGCGGTTTACCAGAAGACGTTCAACGTGACGCCCGCGCCCGCCGCCGGCGAACGGTTCTTCCTGGATTTGGGCCGCGTCAGCGTGATGGCCGAGGTGCGCTGGAACAACCGCGACTTGGGGATTCTCTGGAAGCCGCCGTTTCGAGTGGAGGTGACGGAAGCGCTTCGGCCCGGCGAAAACACGTTGGAGCTGCGCGTGGTGAACCTGTGGGTCAACCGGCAGATTGGCGACGAACAATTGCCCGACGACAGCGAGCGCAACCCGGATGGAACCCTCAAGCGTTGGCCAGCCTGGCTGGCCGAGGGCAAGGCCAGCCCGACCGGCCGGCACACCTTCACGAGCTGGCGGCTTTGGAAGAAGGACTCAGCGCTTCAGGAGTCCGGTTTGCTCGGACCGGTGCGGGTCGTGGCCGCACGACAGGTCGGCGTGGCCGATTAACCCTGCGCCATTCCCATGACCACGATGCAGCGACGGGGAAAAGTTGGCCTGTTCGGCATCGGGCTGGCCGCGTATTGGCCGCAATTCCGGGGCCTGAAACAACGGCTGGAAGGCTACCAGCGTCTCGTCCACGGGCGCCTGGCGGAACACGGCGAGGTGGTCGACGCCGGGCTCGTCGACACCGCGCCAAAGGCGGCGGCTGCCGGCGAGTTGTTCGCGCGCGAGTCGGTGGAGCTGATGGTGTGTTACGTCGCGACCTACGCGACCAGCAGCCAGGTATTGCCCGCAGTGCAGCATGCGGGCGTGCCGGTGCTGATCCTGAACCTGCAGCCCGCGAGCGCGCTGAATTACGGCCGCACCGACACCGGCGAGTGGCTGGCGAATTGTTGTGCGTGTTGCGTGCCGGAGATCGCCTGCGCCTTCGCCCGCAGCCGGATCGACTTCCGCGTGGTCACCGGCGTGCTCGGCGTCGCCCGCGGTCGCCACGGCGAAGCGCCGCCCACTCACCCGGACGCCGAACGCGCCTGGCGGGAAATCGCCGACTGGATCCAGGCGGTGTCGGTCGTCAACCGCCTGAAACATTCCCGCCTGGGGTTTCTCGGTCACACCTACCCCGGCATGCTGGACATGTACAGCGATTTGACCCAGCACACCGCCCAGCTGGGCACACACATCGAGGTGCTCGAAATGTGCGATCTGGCCGCCCGCTTGCCCGGGCCGCGCGAGCGCGCCGTGGCCGCCAAGCAGCGGGAGACCCGCGCCATTTTCGAACTCAGCCAGAACAGCCCTTCTGATCCGCTGGCGCGGGCGCCGAAGCCGGACCAGTTGCAATGGGCCTGCCGCGTCGCCGTCGCCCTCGACCGGCTCGTGGCCGATTTCGACCTGCACGGGCTCGCCTATTACTACCGCGGCCTGGACGGCAATGCCTACGAGCGACTGGCGGCCGGCATGATCCTGGGCTGCTCGCTCCTGACGGCCCGGGGCATCCCCTGCAGCGGCGAAGGCGATCTCAAGAATTGCCAGGCGATGAAGATTCTCGACCTGCTCGGCGCCGGCGGCAGCTATACCGAGTTTTACGCGATGGACTTCGACGAGGACTTTTTGCTGATGGGCCACGATGGTCCGTTTCACCTCGCCATTGCTGAAGGCCGACCCATCCTCCGCGGGCTCGGGCTGTATCATGGCAAGCGCGGGTTCGGAGTCAGCGTGGAGGCCCGGGTCAAGCTGGGCCCGGTCACCCTGCTCGCGCTGACCCAGACCGCCGATGGCCAGCTCAAGCTGCTCGCGGCCGAAGGCCAGAGTGTCGCCGGCCCAACGCTGCAAATCGGCAACACGAACAGCCGAATTCGATTCGCGGACGGCATGACGGCTTTCGTCAACCGCTGGTGTCAGGAGGGGCCCACGCATCATTGTGCGCTGGGCGTGCGGCCGGTTCTGCCGGCGATCCGTCACGTCGCCTCGCTCTTGCAGGTGCCGTTCGTCGAAGTGAGCCAGAGCCCATGCCAGCCCCGTTCCTAGGCGTCGTCTTTCATGCGCTGGGCGGGGTGGCCGCCGGCAGCTTCTATATCCCGTTCAAGCGGGTGAAGGCGTGGTCGTGGGAAAGCTCCTGGCTCGTCGGCGGCATTTTCAGCTGGCTTCTCGCGCCGGCCATCGTCGCGCGCCTGGCCTGTCCGGAGCTCGCGTTCGTGCTCCGCCACGCCGCCCCATCCAGCCTCGCGTGGACCTATGCCTTCGGCCTGCTTTGGGGCGTGGGCGGATTGACCTTCGGACTGTCCATGCGCTACCTCGGCATGTCCCTCGGCTACGCCCTCGCGCTCGGCTTTTGCGCGGCCTTCGGCACCCTCATCCCGCCACTGTTCAATGGCGAGTTCCTCACGTTGCTCTCGGCCGCGTCGGGCTGGATCACGCTCGCCGGTGTGCTCGTTTGCCTCGCCGGCATCGCCGTCTGCGGACGCGCCGGCGTGATGCGCGAGCGCGAGATCCCGACGGACCGAACCAAATCTCAGCCTACCGAACTGAGTTTCAAGAAGGGCGTCTGGGTGGCGGGGTTCGCCGGCGTCATGAGCGCGTGCATGGCGTTCGCCATCGCGGCCGGCAAACCAATCGCAACGTTGGCCATCGAACGCGGCACGCCCGCGTTGTGGCAAAACACACCGGTGTTTGTCGTCATCCTCGCCGGCGGGTTCACCACGAATTTTCTCTGGTGCGTCTGCCTCAACTGGCGGCATCGCACTGCGGTCGATTACGTCCGCGCCCCAGGCGGATCCCTCGCCGCCAACTACGTGTTCTCCGCGCTCGCCGGCATCACCTGGTATCTGCAGTTCCTCTTTTACGGCATGGGCACCACCCAGATGGGCCGCTACGACTTCAGCAGCTGGACCCTCCACATGGCGTTTATCATCGTGGTCAGCAACCTGTGGGGCTTCTTCTTCCGCGAATGGAAAGGCGCCAGCCCCGCCACCCGCCGCCGCATCGTCGCCGGCCTCCTCATCCTGACTTTCTCCACGATCATCGTCGGCCTCGGCAACTACGTCGCCGCCGCCAAACCCTGACGACCTCCCCCGCCCTTCAAATGTTCCGCGCCATCCGCGCGGTCAGCCGCTGCAGCGCCGGCGAGCGGTCGTCCGGCTGGAGGCGGACTTCGATCAGGCAAAAGGTCTCCGTGTGCTGCTCGGCCGCCACCAGCGCCGCGTTCAAGTCCCGCTCGGTCTGCACGACGAAGGCGCGGCCCGCGCCCAGCAGCTCCGGAAACCGATGATGTTGGAGCGGCGGCAGGTCGTTGTAGGGCCCGTCCTGCATCGGGCGCTCGGTGCCATACCCGCGATTGTTGAGGACCACGACCACCGGGTTCAGCCCGTAACGCGCGACCGTGGCCAGCTCCAGGCCGGTCATGAGAAATGCGCCGTCCCCCACCAGCACCAGCGGACGGGACGCCGGCCGGGCCATCTGCGCGCCCACCGCGGCCGGGATCGCAAACCCCATCGACGTGTAATACGCGGGCGCGAGGAACTCCGTGTCCCCGTGAATGCACAGATCCGCCGCGCCGAACAGCGCGTCCCCCACGTCGGACACCACCATGGTCTTCGGCCCGAGATACGCATTCAGCCGTTCGAACAGGCCCCGCACGGTGATCGGACGGTTCGTTCGCCGCGCGCGCGCGCCGCCGCCGCCCGCGCCGAATACCCGCGGGGCGGGGCGCGGCAGGCTGGACGCCGGGCGCCGCCGCAGCCGGCACTTGAGCAGGCCGCGCATGAAATCCTTGAAACGCACCTCTTCAAAATGGTGATGCCCGATCGACAGCTTTTCGCTCGTGGCATAGAGACAACGGCCAGGGTCGAGCCGGGCGGTGAAAATGCCGAGGTTGATGTCCGTCATGAACGCCCCGAGCATGATCACGCAATCGCTCGCCTCGACCCGGCGACGGACTTCCTCCCGGCCCATGGCCCCCTCATAGACGCCCAGATAGAACGGGTGTTGTTCGCCCATGACCGATTTCCCGAGCAGGGTGGACGCGACGGGGATGTGGGTGGCGCGGGCGAGCTGGAGCAGCTCCTTTTGCAGGCCGAACCGGTGCACCTCGACGTCGGCCAGGATGACCGGCCGGCGGGCGCGGTTGATCCAGGTGCTGGCTTCAGCGAGGGCGGCCCGGAGGGTGCCCGGATTGCTGACCTCGTGCAGCGCGGCCGGCTGGTGGTGCGGATTGCCGGGCACATCCACCATGTCGCGGGGCAGCTCGATGTAAACCGGCCGCTTGAAGCGCAGGGCGGCGTGCAGCACGCGATCGATCTCCTGGAACGCGGACTGGGGATCGCTCAGCACTGTCGAGGCGACCGTGAGCTGCTTGAACACTTTGAACTGCGTGTCGAACTCCCGCACCTTGTGATGGAGCAGCGGGTTCTTGTCGCGCTCACGCATGCCGGGCGCGCCGCTGATCACGACGACGGGCGATTTTTCCGCGAACGCCTCCGCGGTGGTGTTGGCCACCTTCAGCCCGCCCACGCAGTAGGTGATGCAGACCGCGCCCAAGCCGCGAATGCGCGCATACGCATCGGCCGCGAAGCCCGCCCCCTGCTCGTCGCAGGTGTTGATCACACGAATCGGGCTGCGCGCAAGCTGATCGTAGAACCCCAGCACGTAGTCGCCCGGGATGCCAAACACATGCTCCACCCCGCAGGCCTGCAGGCGTTGAATGAGATACTGCCCAATCGAAATCCCTTTCTTCGTCATTCGCGCGAACCGTATCAGCCCGTCGTCCGGGCGCAACTCACGGTTTCGGTTTCGGAGACCGCGCACGGGGCGGCAGGACGCCGCCTGCACCACCAAGCGGGGACGCGTGCGTTACGTAGCGCCGGCGTCCCCGCCGGCAAGTCACGACGCCTCCCGGCGTCGCCAACAGCCGTTCGCTTCACTTGTCCGCGCACGGGCCGCGGGACGCCGCCTGCACCTGCACGCGGGGACGCGTGCGTTACGCCATCGGCCCAACCCGGTTCGCCAATGCGATCCCCGGGACCTTGAGCAGTGCCCCATTTCACTCCCACCGCAAAACACCCGGCTGGATTTTCCCCGGGCGTCCCGTATTTTCACCGGCGCCGATGCACCCATCCGATCGTCACCGTCCAGCCGTGCGCATGAGCGTTCACCGTTCCCTGGCCCTCCTGCTCGCCACCGTCACCGCGTGGCTCCCCGCCAGCCACGCCCTCGCCGCCGAACGGAAGACCGCCACGCCCGCTGCCGCCGTGCCCACGGCGCACCGGCTCAACATGCCGGGTGAGGTCAATGACCCGCAGATCGAAGACTTGCTGGACGCGGAAGCCGACCGGCTGGTCCGCGAGGGGCGAACCGTGCCCATGAAGGAATTGCTCCGGCAGCTTGACCGGCGTTCGTGCACGGTGACTCTCCCGCCCCCCGCCAGCCCGCGTCTTTCGCCGGCCGAAGTTGTGACCCGCGCCCGGGCCGGCGTGCTGGTGATTGGCGACCTCTATAAATGCAAGAAGTGCCCGCGCTGGCACGTCGAGGCGTCGAGCGGATTCGTCCTGACCGAGTCCGGCATCGGCGCCACGTGCCACCACGTGGTCCACGTCCCCGGCAGCCACAGCCTGATCGCGATGACCGGCGGCGGCCGCGTCGTCGCTGTCCGCGAGATCCTCGCCGCCAACCCCGCCACCGACGTCGCCATCTTCAAGCTCGACGGCACCGGTTTCACCCCCCTGCCCCTCGACACCGATGCACCCGTCGGCAGCACCGTCCGCGTGCTCAGCCATCCGGACGATCACTTCTTCACCCTCAGCCAGGGGATCGTCTCCCGCTACGTGGTCTTTCCCCTGGAGAAACAGGGGGACGTCACCATGATGGCCATCACCGCCGACTTCGGCGCCGGCGCCAGCGGCGCGCCGGTCTTCAACGAACGCGGCGGCGTGGTCGGCCTGGTGAACAACACGGAATCGCTCTACTACGATCCCAAGCGCAGCCGCGACTTGCAAATGGTCTTCAAGCACTGCCTGCCGTCACAGTACGTATTGCAATTGATTCGCTGAGGCAGGAACGCCGCCGTATGGATCCTCGCGCTGAGTCCAACCACGGATGGGCTGGATGGGCACGGATAAACCAGGGATAAGAACACTGTTTTATCCGTGCCCATCCTGCCCATCCGTGGTTAAAAAGTCCGATCGTACGCAGCAATCTGCAGTTCGGCGAAGTTCAAACGTTCGACTGGCCTGGGCCGCCGCCGCCTCACTCCACCGTCACCCGCCGAGCATAGAGCTGGAACACGCCGCTTCGCGCATCGGGCCACAGCAGATGAAAGGCGCCATCTGGCGACACGTCGCCGAGCATGTAATCCATGCCCGGCATGAACCGGCTCGCATGCCGTGACTCTGGCCGCGAGCTCTTTTCCGACACTCGAACCGGTGGCAAGAACGTCTCGCCGCCATCCAGCGACGCCGCAAAATAAAGATCGTAGGATTCGTTGAAGTCGAACACGACCTCTTCGCCCTCTTTGAACCGCCGGGGCGCAGTTGGGCCAATCGTTCTCGCCAGGAAGCTCACACCCACCACTCCATTGCGATTGATCATCACGTTGGCCTGGCCGTGCGTCACCTCCGCCGGCACACCCGCCACGACCCGAACCGGTAGACTCCAGGTTCGACCCTGGTCATCGGAATGCACCAACGCCAGACGCGCATTTTCGTCACCTTCGCACCCGCCAAAAACCCCGAAGATCCGTTCGTGCCCTCCGAACACACCCGCGGCGTACGCCGGCTCGTTGTTGCCGGGATGGCCCCGACCCGCAAACCGGCGGGCCGCGATCGGCCATGGTGATAAAAACGAACGGCACCCATTCGTCGAGATGAGGACCGACAATTGATCGGAGTTTTTTCTCATCTCCGATCGAGCCGCCACCACGACGGTGCCTTCGCGCAGGACGAGGAGCCCGTCCACAAAGCCGTTCTTAAACCCGGACGCCGCGCGCACCGCTTGAAATGTGCGGGCGTCGTCCGCCGAACGGTCCACCACGATCTCGCCATCGTCATTGGCCGCCGCCACGTAAACATTGCCGCCGTGCAGACCACGCCCGCGGTCCACCACCAGCCTCTCGTGGTCTCCCTCGCCCAGCTTTTTCGGTCCCAGCCACGTCCTGCCTTTGTCTTCCGAGCGATAGATCTGCACCCGGTCTCCAATCAGGCAGGCCACGATCAGCGTGCCCGTCGCCCCGAACGTCACCACCGGGTCCCACTGGGTCGCCTCCGGCAGCGGACAGGCCTGCCAGGTCTGGCCGCCATCGCCCGAGAAATAGGGTCGCGATCGGAACTGAAACTTCCCGTTGGCCCGCCGGGGAAGCGCAATGCAGGACGCCAGCATCTCCTCCGCCTGCGCCGGATTCACGGCCAGCATCGTCTCGACATGCGCGTAGTCCTCGGCGCGACTCACCTCGACCTCCGGCCCCAGTTTGACCTGACCCCGGCCTGCGGCGGACGCGCCCTGGGTCGTCAGCGCCAAAATTCCAGCCAGTGCCAAACTCCAGCCGGCAAGCCGGCCCCGGCACCGCGAGCCTTGGATCGCGCCACGGGAAACCGCGTGCGGGTTGCCCATCGCCATTGGATCATGCATGACCCGAGCCTTCGCGAGCTTTACGGCGGAATCAAGGCCTAACAAAATTCCAAATTCCAAATTCCAAATGCGAAGTGAAAATTTTCATCGGGCCGCAACGGGCGACAACTGGTGCAGGGTGAACGGCTCGAATAATCCGTAACCGATCGTCGAGTATTGGGCGCCCGGCGGCGGCTTGAGTTTCGGCGCCCGCTGAAACATCCCGGGCCAGGCGCTGCCCGGCGCCGGGTTGCCGTGGTGCGGCCCCAGGGTGTTCTTCAACGTGCCAACCACGACAACTTCCACCTCGTTGACACCCGTGCGGATCGCGTCCGTCACATCACACCGCCACGGAGGCGAGCTGACGTAGCCCGCCGCTCGGCCGTTGATCGCCACCCGCGCCACACTCCCGCGCCAATTGCCGAGCGCGACCACATACCGTCCATCGACCCGATCGATCGCGAATGTTTGCCGATACGCCACGCCCTCGCTGTAAAACGGCTGCCCCTGCCCATTCCACGCCCCCAGGTGGAGCGGAGCGTCGCCCGTCACTACGAAGCCCGCCTCCGCCGGTTTCAACGAGAAATCCCCCAGCAGATACGCCGGCTCGAGCTCGTGGAAGATCGTGAAGGGGCCCGCTTCAAGCCGCACCGTGTTGACCCCGCGCCTCGCCACCGACGACAATTCGATGCGTCTGAACGCCCGGTCCAGCCACCATGACCCGTTGGTCGTTACCACCGCCTGATCATTGCAGGTGACGCGATAGAGGTCCGGCCGCTCGATCACGATGGCCAGATTGGTCGGGACCGACCCGTCGATTTTGAACGTATACGTCGCAGCAAACCCGGAATCCGGCGCGAATGTTTTCCGCAACAGCTCGTCCTTGAACTGCACCGCGCTATCCCACGGATTGCGTTCCATCCCGTGCCCCTGCCAAATCCGAAGGTTCGCCTCGTAAAAATACAGGTTCGTCCACGACTGATCCCGAACCTTCAGCCCCACGTGATCCAGCGTCAGCACGTTGGGTCCCACCCGCCGGGCGCTCAACGGCCCGGACGCCGCCACGGACCGCGCCACCTCGGCCACCGGCTCCGCCGCCGTCCGCGCCCGGCGCGACAGAAAGAGCAGCCGGCTCCCGGAGGGCGGCAGCTCAAACGCGGCGCGGAGCCGCGTCCCGGCCATGGAAAATGGATACGGCTTAACCGCGCCCGTCTGGAGGTCCCATTCTTCGACCCCCGCCAGGTCCGATTGCACGGTCCCCGTTGACGGAAACTCGATGCTCGAGTTCACGAGAAAAAGCAGTTCGCCATCCTCCAACGAGCGCCGCTGGTGGAACAGAATCCCCTGGTCGCGAGGCGCGCGCGCGATGCCAAATGCCCCTGCCTTCGCCCGCTCCCGCAAAATTGTCGGGGCTTCCTCTGCCGCCACCGACTGCCAGGTGCCGGCCGTGGCCAGTTTGGCCGCACGATCGGATTCCGCGCCGTCCACTCGCACGGGCGGCGGCCCGAGGCTGATCACGGCTCCACCGCCCGCCAGCCATTGCTCGAGCAACTCCACCGTGCGGACGTTCAGGTTCTCCAGTCGTTGGGGCAAAACCACGACATTGTAGCGCCCGCGGCCAACGCGAAAGACGCCGCCCTCGACGGACGCGTGCCGGGCCAGCACATCCTCGCACCCGAGATCATACTCGATCTGCCTCGACTCCAGGGAGAGCAGCAGGCGAAAGAAGGAATCGCCCAGCGCGCTCAGAGCCCGGCCATCGCCCTGATACATCCACGCCGTCGTCGTCGGCTCGAGGACGAGCACGCGGTTCAAGGGCTCGCCCTGCGACACGGCGACCGAAAGGCGCGTCAGGTAATCCTCCATGACATGGTAGGCGTCCCACCAGGGCTCGTGGTAGGAGAACGATTGCGGATGATCCCGTTTGCGCGCTCCGCGGAGGCTGACGTAGGAGAGGTGCTCGTTGAACGTGTTGACGCCGAGCACGCCCAGCCAGTCGGCGATGCGCTTCATGTCTTCGAATCGCAGATCCCAACCGCCGGCGCCATAGAGCTCACACAAGGTGCGCGGCGTCCCCATTTGGTTCGCCACGCTGGCCAGTTCCCGGACCATGCGCACGTTGCCAAATTGGGCATGAGTGTCCTCACGATACTGGTTCATCAAACAATCGATGGCAGGTCGCTGGTGCCACGCGTACATCGCCATGTTGTCCGGCACGCCCACACAATCCGGCCAGTCATGATCCCAATAATGTCCCGTCCATTCCAGGCGCGCCTTCTCGCAGTGATCATGATACGGCTTCGCCCATCGTTCGATGAAAAGCTCGTTCAGCACCTGATAGTAGTCGTGCCGCACCCGCCGCCAGTCGCCCACCGGCAGCTTCAGGGATGGCAGATGTTCCAGAAGCGTGTAGCCCCGGCGCCGCGCGAACACCGCCGGCAAATCGTCCGTCCAGGGCAGCCCGCCCGCCGGGCGGATGTTCGGCTCATCGGTGAAAACGCCGGGCACGCGCCCGCCGAATTCCGAGCCGATTTCCCGCCGGTACGGTTCCATCGTCAATTCAAGAAATTTTTCGGTAACGCCGGGATACAGCAGGTCCACGTAACTGCGCCCGCCGTGCCAGGGGGAATTGCCGGCCCGAATCATGGCCGCCTCCATAAACCGCCCGCCCGTCACGGCCTCGCCGCGTTTCAACGCCGCGCTCACTGCCTCACTTCGCTGGTCGTCGATCCGGTAAACACCCAGCGAGTTGTCCCGCCAGGTCGGCGCCCCCTTGACCTCACGCAACTCCAACCCGCGCCCGCGCGCTTCGGGCATCATCTCGGGAACCCAGCCTCCGGCAAACCCGCTCGGGTAGGAATTCTCGTCGTAAATCCATACGTTCAGGTCCAGCCGGGCCGCCTCCTGCAGCGCCACCTTCCACAAGCGGAACCAGTCCTCCCCAAGATAGGGTGTGATCAAACCCGGGCGCGGGTGGACCCAGACCTGGCGCACATGCTGGGCCGCGAGGTCCTGCAGCGTGCCGCGCACCTGTTCCTCGGTCAGCAGATCATTCCAAACCCAGAGCGGCCCGCTGCTGAACTCGCGCGGCGGCTGGGCGAACAGCTTCCGCACGGCGGCAGAATCCCCGGCATCCGCTGACCACGGCCACGTGGCGATCCACAGCCCGAGGAGTAACAAACCCCGGCCCGAGATCCCACCACACCATCGACACAACCAGCCCGGAGTATTCATGACCCCAGCTTCCAAACACCCTGATGCCACAGCATTGATGCGGATCAACCTGCGGACGTCGTCGCCGCGGCGCGGGTTGTTAGGTTGGGCGAGCCTGGGCGGCTTCGCCGCTTGGGGCTGAGACACCGCAGCCCTGGCCGACTGCCTTGAGATCCCTGGGTCCCGTTCCGATTCGGCAAAATGCCGTTGCCCGGTGGCGGCCGCCGTGAAAGCATGCGCTTATCGCAACGTTATGAAGGGTCCATCACTTCTTCAGGTCGACGGGGACGGTACCCAAATCCAAAATCCAAGCGCGAATCCCCGCAGGCTCGGCGGCCCGCCCCGCAGAGGCCCGATGCGAGTGCCGCACGTGCCGCCACTCCCCGCGCTCCCGGCGCTGTTGGCACGCCTGGCCCTCCTGGCCTTCGGGGGCTCGATCGTCGCCCATGGCGCCGCCAACGCACCCGCCAGTGGTCCCGACGCCCTGCCTCGCGCCACTGAATTCCGCCCCAGCATTCACCCGGAGGTCAAACCCCACGGCGGGCGCATCAGTCTGACGTCGCTCGACCTGACCAAACCTCTTTCGGAGGAAGCGCTCAAGCGCGCGGGCGAACTGGGCAGCCCCCTGTCGCCGTCCCGTCCTGCCGACCCCGCCCGACTCACCGATGCCGCCGCCCGACGAAAACTCGAAGTCGACAACGCCTTGTTCGCCCGGGCCATGGCCGCCTGGAATCGCCACGAGTATCCCGCGGCCGTCAAATTGTTCCACGAACATCAGACCCGCCACCCGGATAGCCCGTGGTCCGGCGAAGCCGAACTGCACGTGGGCTGCAACGCCCAGTTCAGCGGCAACTGGCCGGATGCCCGCGCCGCCTTCGAATCCATCCTGAAGCGGCACCCCGCCGGCTCCGCCATTTACCAAAAAGCCAAGCTCCGCCGCTCGGTCCTGCACCTCGAGCAAGGCGAATTGCCGGAGGCCATCCGCTCCTTCCGCGAGATGTTGTCCACGGAGACCGACTGGGAACGACGCACCTACGCCCACCATTGGATTCGCCAAATCAATCTCTACAAGGGCAAGCAACTCGCCCTTCGCGCGTGCGGCAAGGAAAGCGTCGCCCAGGTCCTGGCCCGGCGCGGCGATGACGTCGGCGCAGCCCGGGTCCGCCGCCTGCCCGCCGCGGGGGACCACGGTTTCACCGTCGGCGAACTCGCCGCCTTTGCCGGACAAAATGGCCTGCCCGCCACCGCCGTCCGGGCCCGGCCCACGCAGGCCGCCGAACTGCCCGCACCGTTCATCGCCCACTATGCCGACCGACACTTCGTCGTCGTGGAAGACGTCGATCCGGACGGATCGGTTTGCGTGTTCGATCCGCGCCTCGGCCGCGAGACCAGCCTGGAGTCCGGACAGTTTCGCCGCCAATGGTCCGGCCTCGCCCTGGTTTTCGGTGCCGTGCCGTCGACGATTCCGCCCGCCTCGACCGCAGACCTGGTGGACGCGGTGGGCGGCTGTTGCGGCATCCCTCGGTTTCCCGACGATCTCGGGCCCAAAGACCCGCTGGACTGCAAGGGTCTGCCGGCCTGGCAGGTCAATCCCATCAACCTCAATCTCGTCGTGCAGGACATCCCGCTGTGGTACGACAACCCCGTCGGCTCACCCATTGAAATTCGCCTCACTTACAACAGCCAGGATTCGCTGAATCAGTACCGTCCGTTCGGGAACAAATGGGTCTTCAACTACACGTCCTACGCCATGGAATCACCGGGCGGCGCCCCGGCCGGCGCGGTGCTCATTCTCATGCCCGAGGGCCAAGGGCACGTCTACCAACCCGATGGCGCCGGCGGTTATACGGCCCCCGCCGGCGTGTTCAATCGATTGACGAAGACCGGCCCGTTTGCCTTCCGCCTCGAGCAACCGGACGGAAGCGTTTACCGCTACGGCGTCCCGCCCGGCCTGAACGGCACCACGACTCTCCTGCTCTCAACCGCGGATCGCTTCGGCAACACCATCACCGTGCATTACGACGCCAACGGATCGGTCACGGGCCTGACGGATCCCTTGAACCGGACGACGACGTTCGCCTACAACGCCGCCGGCCTCGTCAGCCGCGTGACCGATCCGTTCGGCCGCAGCGCCACGTTCGCCTACGACGCCACCGGCAATCTCGTCGCCCAAACCGACATGGGCGGCACCGCCTACGGCTACACCTACGATGCGAATGTCTACCTCACGAGCTTGATTCGCCCCGCCGGCACCACCCAGTTCCGAATTGAACCCGCCGACGGCATCAACAACGGTCTCAACCCCTATCCCCAGCCCGGTGCTGCGATGTGGGAAAATTACCGCGTGACGATCACCGATCCGCTCGGCCAAAAGGAGGAATACCACTACAACGGCTACAGCCGCTACAGCTGGCATCGGGACAAGCGACAGATGTTGTCGACCGCCGCTCCCCTCGAGGCGCCCAAGACCCAGTTCAACCAGGAGCTCATCGGCGGGCGGGGCGAAATCACGAGCATTGTCTATAGCGACGGGCAAACGGTGGCCTTTCAGGATTTCGACTCGAGTCGCCGCGCCCAAGCCGTGAGGGATGAGAACGGTCACTCCGAGTACTACACCTACAACGCCCAAGGCAGCGTCCTCAGCCACACGGACGCGCGCGGCAATGTCACCAGCTATGAATACGCCGCCAACGGGATGGACCTCCTGCAAACGATTGATCCGCTCGGGCAGGTGGTCGTGCGCCGAAGCTACACTCCCAGCAGGGCGATCGCGACGGTGACCGACGCGCTCGATCACACCACCGCATTCGCCTACAACGCCTACGGCCAAATCGTCGCCGTCACCAACGCCCTCGGCGAGGTCCGGGAAATTGACTACAACGCCCAGCGCCTCCCCGTCCGCTACCGCGTCGGCGCAACGATCCTCCGCACCCTCGCCTACGATCCGATCGGTCGCATCAGCAGCATCACCGATGGCAACGGGTTCACGATGACGTACACGTACGACAATCTGAACCGGCCCCTCCGGGCCACCTATCCGGACGGCACATTCACCGAACGACGGTGGACTTGCTGCTCGCTCGAGCGATTCACCGATCAGTCCGGCCGCAGCACATCCTATGTCTTCGATCCTCTCAACCGGCTGGCCGAAAAGCGCGATCCCGCCGACCGCGTCCTGCGCTACCAATACGATCCAAATGGCAACCTGGTCGCGCTGTTCGATCCCCTGGGCAACCAGACTCAGTGGATCTACGACCCGCGGAACCGGCCCGTGGCCAAAGTCTTTGCCGACGGCACCCGGACCGCTTACACCTACGACGGCGTCGGCAGCCTGATCACGGAAACCAATGCCGCCGGCGAAGGAGTTCTCTACACCTACGATGAAGCCGCCAATCTCGTCGGGGTCAGCGCCACGGGAGCCAGCGATGTCACCTTCACCTATGACGCCCGAAACCAGACGGCCAGCATGGAGGACGGATTCGGCACCACGTCGTTCCGCTATGACGCCGCGGGCCAATTGATCGAGGAAGACGGCCCGTGGACCAACGACACGATCGTCTACGGCTACGACGCGCTGGGGCGCGCCACCAATCGCGTCGTGGCGGGCACGGCGCTCGCAATGACCTACGATTCCATCGGGCGATTGCAGCGTCTCGGCCTGCCCGCGGGCCCGGTTTCCTACGCGTACCGGACTCCTGCCTCCACCCAGATCGCGCGCATTGACCAACCAAACCTGCAACACACGGACTACCTGTATTACGGCACCAACCAGAACCTTCGCCTGCAAAGCACGCGTCACGTGCGCGCCAACGCCAGTCTGGCGCTGGCCATCGACCAATCCTACGACCCCGGCGGCACGGTCGGCACGTGGTCACAACAACGCGACGGCGGCGGGGTGTCGACCCTGACCCTGGCCTACGATGCCGCCTACCAACTCACGGCGGCCACCGCGCGAAACGGAAGCGGCACGGTCACCCGCAGCTATGCCTACGGATATGATGCCGCCGGCAACCGGCTGCGGGAACAAGTCGATGGCGTGCTTCGCTCCACCCAGTTCAATCCCGTAAACCAGCCCATCAGCTCCGACGCCGCGCCCTCCGCGGCCGCGACCTACGAATGGAACGCGCTCGGGCAGTTGACCGCAGTGGTTCAGGGCAGCCGCCGCTCCGAATGGACCTACGACGGTCACGGCCGGCGCGTGGGTTTGATCGAACGGGATGGCGGCACCACAACCCGGAGCCGGTTGTTCCTTTGGTGCGGCGCCGAGCTCTGTGAGGAACGGGACGGCACCACCGGCGCCACGCTCAAGCGATTCCTCGGGCCTGCCGTCCAATCCGCCGATCCCGCCTCCGGCCTTCCCCCTGGCACGTATTATCTCGTGCGCGATCACCTGGGCAGCGTGCGCGAGCTGATCGATCAGAGCGGGGCGTCCCGCGCGCGCTACGATTACGATCCGTTCGGCCGTCGCTCGAAGTTGTCCGGAGACCTGGACATCGAGGTGGGCTTCAGCGGGCATTATTACCACGCCGGGTCGGGGTTGTGTCTCACCCTCTTCCGCCCCTATCATCCAGATACCGGCCGGTGGCTGGCCCGGGATCCCCTCGGCGAAGGCGGCGGCTTTAATCTCTACGGTTATGTCGGCAATAACGTCGCCAATCTCATCGATCCTTACGGCCTGTGGTTCGGAATTGACGACCTCGTCTTCACCGTCGGCGGAGCTGTCGTCGGCGCCGGAGGCCAGCTCGTCGGCGACCTGATCTCGTCCGCCCGGGCCGGTTCCTGGCAGTTCAGCGGCTGGGAGGACTACGCCGGCTCGGCGATCGGAGGCGCTGCCGGCGGCGAGGCCTTGCTCTACACCGGCCCGGTGGGCGCCGGGCTGATCGGCGGCGCCGTCGGCAACCTGAGCAAACAAGGGCTCAAGAATCTGACCGGCAAACAGTGCGGATTTGACCCGAAGAGCTTCGGGTTCGAGACCCTGGTCGGGGGGGCCACCGGATTCGTGCCCGGCATCCGCATTCCGGGCATCACCGCCGGCCGCGGAAGCTTCAATCAGGTCTACCGCCAGATCGCCACCAAGGCGGGGAACGGATCAATTTCAACCATCAGCGCAAAGACAGCCGGCAAGATGTTCGTGGGCCGAGCCGCCGACACCGGCCTCCTGCCCGGCACCGGCGCGGCCGCCGCCGCGGGCTTCGCCGGCGGCGCCTCCGGCCTGGTGCCGGCATCCGAATCCTCATGCCCCTGCAAATGACCCCCGTTGTGCCCCTGCAGTTCCGCGCCGCACGCTCGTCGCTCATTGCCCTCGAGGCATGCGTGGCTGTGCCGTTCGGCATCTGCCTGGCGGCCGCCGTCCACAGTCCGCACCTGTGGCCCGCCGTCCTCCTTTGCGCGACCACCGGCGTCTTCCTTTCGGTGTGGCTGCTGTCCTTCCGCCTCGAGGTGCAGGACGATCAGATCACGTATCGATCCTTGCTGGGCGGCCGTCGCTCGCTGGCCTGGCACGAGGTGGCCACCGCACGCATCGAGGGCGGCGCCGCATCCCTCGCGGACGCCTGGAAACCCACCTTCCGGTTGATCATTCAACCCAAGCCGGGCGTCGCGGCCCCGCCCTTGACCATCAACCTCAAGGTCTTCACCCGCTCCCAAATCAGGCAACTGCTGGACGTCCTCAGTGCCCGCGTATCCTCGGCCGATCTCGCGTGAACCTTCACTCTCCACCTCATATCGAGGGCTCTCCATGAACTCCCCAGCCTCCTCCCCCCTCACCCTCGCATTCATCGGCGCCCTGCTGTCCGCGGCCAGCGCCATCGGCGCCGATCAAACCATATTCCGCCACGACGCTGCCGGGCGTCTCATCAGCATCACCAACCGCGCCAGCCTGCCGCCCGCCATCGAACGCCCACCTCAGGATGTCAGCGGTTCGATCGCGGTCGGCTTCGCCCTCAGCGTCAGCGCCGTCGGCACCGGCCCGCTCTCCTACCAATGGTTCCGCCAGGGCGCTTCGATCGCCGGCGCCACAAACCCAACGCTGTTCGTTCCCTCGTTCTCCCTCACTCACACCGGCCTTTATACCGTCGCCGTGATCAACTCCGCCGGCGCCGTCACCAGTTCCCCTCCCGCCCGCGTCTACCTCGACGCCGATCGCGATGGGCTTCCCGATGACTGGGAGCTGGCTTACTTCTCCTCCATCTATGCCCAGGATGCCAACGGCGACGGCGACGGCGATGGCGTGTCCAATCGCGACGAATTTGTCGACGGCACCAACCCGGCGTCGAGCACGTCACGCTTCTTTCGCCTGAGCCTCGTCCACCCTGGCGGCGACATCGTCGTCAGCCCGCACCTCGCCCGCTACGCCCCGGGTTCCTCGGTCACCCTGACCGCCGTGCCCGTGCCCCCGCTCCGGTTTGTCGGTTGGGGCGGCGACTGGACCGGCACCAACAACCCCACTGTCATCACGATGGACCGAGATCGAACCATCACCGCGGGTTTCGGCATGACCACCCTTGGCGAGGCCGTCGACCTTCCCGCCCTCAACTGGCAAACCGGCGGCCAGGCTTTGTGGCTCGGCCTGACCAACGTCACGCACGATGGGATTGACGCCGCCGCCAGCGGCATCATCGGCGACGGCCAGGTGACCTGGCTCGAGGTCACCAACATCCAAAGCGGCGAGGGATCCGGCAGCTTTTGGTGGAAAGCCTCGAGCGAGCCCAACTACGATCGCCTGCACTTCTCCATCAACGGAGCCGAGCAACCCTGGACCATCTCCGGCGAAACCGACTGGGAACAACGCCTGTTCTATCTGCCCGCCGGCACCAACGTTCTCCGCTGGACCTACACAAAGGACGGCAGCCAGTCCGCCGGCAACGACGCCGGCTGGGTCGATGAGGTTCAGTTCAGCGTGTCCGCCAACCCGCTGGCCGATGGCGACGCCGACCAGTTGCCCGATCTGTGGGAACTCCGTTACTTCGGGTCCCTCAATTTCGATGGCCACGACGACTTTGACTCGGACGAAGTCAGCAACCTCGATGAATTCCGCGATGGAACCAACCCTGCGAGCCCCACCTCGCTCCGCCCACGCCTGACCCTGGCAATCGCCGGCGCCGGCACCGCCCAGCGCCAGCCCGATCTCGCGAGTTACGATTACGGCCAGGTCGTCACCCTGACCGCCACCCCCAACCCGGGCCAGGCCTTCGCCGGCTGGACTGGCGGCCTCGCCAGCGGCGCCAATCCCGCCACCATCACCATGAATGGCAACAAGACGGTCACCGCACATTTTATCCCGGCCTACAGCCTCGGCGCCGCCCTCGACCAGCCGGCGCTCGATTGGCGCACCGGCGGCAATTCCCTCTGGGTCGGCCAAACCAACGTCAGCCACGACGGCGTCGACGCCGCCCAAAGCGGCCTGCTTGGCGACAGCCAGCAAACATTCCTCGAGATCACCAACGTCTTTGCCACCGAAACCACCCTGCGCTTCTGGTGGAAGGTCTCCAGTGAAGGCGGCTACGATTATCTGCGCTTCTCCATGAACGGATTCGAGCCACCCGCGCGCATCTCCGGCGAGGTCGACTGGCAGGAAAAAACCTTCTGGCTGCCCGCCGGCACCAATGTCCTGCGCTGGATCTATTCCAAAGACGGCAGCGCCTCCGACGGATCCGACGCCGGCTGGCTCGATCAGGTCCGGTTCACCAATACGGTCGACCGCACCGACTCCGACCACGACGCCCTGCCCGACGTTTGGGAAATGACTTATTTTGATTCGCTGACGCCCGGCGCCGCCGATGACAACGACAACGACGGGGTCAGCAACGGCGACGAGTTTATCGACGGCACCAACCCCGCGAACAATGGCTCCTACCTGCCCCGCCTGGCCATCTCCATTGTCGGCGATGGCAGTGTGACACGGTCGCCGGATTCACCCAAATATGCGATTGGCCAGACGGTCACCGTGACGGCCGTGCCGGCCCCGGGCAGCGCGTTTGCCGGCTGGGGCGGCGCGCTCTCCGGCTCGGCCAACCCGGCGACGATCACGATGACCCGCAGCCTCGAGCTCACCGCCCGCTTCACCCGCTTCGTTTCCCTGACCGACGCCCTGGACCCGCTTTCGCTGTTCTGGACCTCCGGCGGCAACGTCGCGTGGTTTGGCCAGACCGCGACGACCCACGACGGCGTCGATGCCGCGCAGAGCGGCGACGTGGCCGACGGCCAGCAAAGCTGGCTGCAAACCTCCGCGCTGGGGCCGGCCTCGCTCTCGTTCTGGTGGAAGGTCTCGTCCGAGAACGGCTACGACTTTCTCCACTTTGCCATCGACGGCACCGAGCAAACGCGCCGGCTGTCCGGCGAAGTGGACTGGGAGCAGCAAACCTTCGATCTGCCGGCGGGTGCGCACACGCTGCGCTGGACCTACACCAAAGACGGCAGCATCTCCGGTGGCGATGATTCCGGGTGGGTGGATCAGGTGTCGCTGACCGGAGCCTCGCTCTCCCTGCACTCACCGGTCATCACCCCCGACGGCCGCCTGCAGTTTCTTCTCAGCGGCGCCGCCGGCCTTCGCGTCGTCCTCGAGTTGTCGACGAACCTGAACACCTGGACCCCGGTCAGCACCAACCAGCTCAGTTCCGCCGAACAACTTTATCTCGACTCACAGCCCGCCAACAACCCCCGCCGCTTCTATCGCGCCGTCCTGGCGGAATGAAGTGATGAGTGATAAGGGATGAGGGACGAGTGCGAAGTTCGAAATTCACGATGCTGGACGGATCGCGCGTCACCACACTGCGACTCACTAGCCGCGCCAATGGCTGAACTGGGAACGACCCGGGGGCACCGGGTTTTGCCTCGTTCGGTTGCGCGTGCGTCCCGCTGGAGAAAGTCAGCATCCCGAAAAACCAGGCCGTCGGCAGCAGGGGCCGCCCGAGGAAGGAGTTCGATTAGGAGTTCATTCGCAAAAGTTAGAACTCATCCCACAATTTGCATGCAAGATCCCTATTCGCCCGGCACCATTCGCCCGTGCGCATCGATCACGGATTCATTGGCATCACCGCGCTCCTCCTAACCTGCGGCGGCTCGGCTACTGAGGCGGCCAATCTCGTTCCGTGGTTCACGACGTCAAACGTCTGGCACACTGTGCCTACGAATGAGGTGTTTGGTCGTGCGGCCGCGGGTGAAGCCGAAGCCCAGTGTTACCTGGGAAGATCTTATCTCGACGGATTGCGTGGGCTGACGACAAATTTCGCGGAAGCACGCCAATGGCTTCTCAAGAGCGCAGCGCAGGATTTTCCCCAAGCTCAGAACACACTGGGCTGGAATGCCGCCAACGGCCTTGGCATGCGAACGAATTATGGAGAGGCCATCGTTTGGTATGAAAAGGCCGCCAATTTGGGTTTTCCCCAAGCGGAGATGAACCTGGCGCGAATGTACCGGGACGGAACCGGAGTTGCCAAAGAGATGGGCCGGGCGCTCGAACTTTACCGGCGCTCGAGCGCGCATGGTTTTCGCCTGGCGAAGCGTGAACTTGGAATCCTTCTCTGTGATGACCCTGGGTTTGGGCCGCGGGAGAAACAGGAAGGAGTCCAGTTGTTGCTTGAGGCGGCCAATGAAGGAGACGCCACCGCGCAAAACCGGGTCGGCCGGATCTATTGGAAGGGCGAGGGAGTTGACGCAGATGAAGCCGCCGCGCAGAAGTGGTTCTTGGCGGCGGCCCGGCATGGCTCGGTGAGCGCCATGGACAATCTTCGTCATCTGGCTGTCGATCGGGAGGACTTCGGCACGCTCTCAAACCTGTTCGTCATCGTGACCGAGCATGCGGAGCGGGGTGTGGCACCAGCGCAGATGTTGGCTGGGCGAATGTGGGCGGGCGGGCTGGGCACGGCCCAGGATGCCGAAAAAGCAATGGGCTGGTATGCAAAGGCCGCCGCCCAGGATTTTGGGCCGGCCCTCGAAACGGTGGGAATTCACTACTACTCCAGCACGCCAGCCCAGGATCGGAGGAATTACGCGTATTTCCAACGTGGCGCCGCGAAGGGGTTGAAGGACTCGATGGCGTATGCCGCCGAGTTGTTGCTCAGCGGCGAAGCCGGAATTACCAACCTGGTCGCAGGCATTGAGACTTTAAAAGCGGCCGCGGCCGCCGGGAGCATCATTGCCCAGGAAGATTTGGGAATTCGTTGCCAGGAAGGACGCGGCGTCCCCCAAAATATTCTGGAGGCCGTCCGCTGGTACTCCGCCGTCATGACGAACACCAGCAAGATCGGGCCCCAGCATTGGACCGGCATGCGACTCGGCATCATCTTCGCCACCGGAGGCGGACTGCCGAGAGACGACGCAGAAGCATTCAAATGGTTCAAGGCAGCGGCGGACTTCGACGGACGGGATGCCCAGGATAGCTTGGGATATTGCTATGCCACGGGCCGAGGCGTTCCCCAAGACGACGAAGAAGCCGTTATCTGGTTTCGTGCGGCTGGCGGCGAGGACGATCCCGACGACAAGTGGCTGTTCTATCCGGCCGTGGCCAATCTTGGAGTGATGTATGCGCAGGGCCGCGGCGGCCTGCCGCAGGACATGCGCAAGGCCGCGATGCTTTTCGAACGAGCAGCTCGTCACGAAAGATTTCGTTGGTGCAGGGTTCCCCATGCACAAACGGCGCTGGCCATATGCCTCTACGAAGGGAACGGAACGAATCGCGACATGGCGCGCGCTTCGGAGTTGTTCCGCGAGGCGGCAAACGATGGCAACCCCCAGGCCCAATTACACGCGGGTGTTCTCTTGTGGCGCGGCGACGGTGTGGAAAAGGATGCCGGCAACGCATTCGTCTATCTGGCAGCAGCCGCCATGAATAACGAACCGCGGGCGTCAGCCTGGCGGGACGTGGTGGAGAAAGCCCTCACGCCCGCCCAAAGGGCGGAAGGCCTCGATCGCGCCCGGGCCATTCCGATCGCCCAGCCGCCATGCGCGGGTTCGCACGGGCACAGGGCCTGGAATCTCGGCCTGAGGCTCCTGAATGTGAGAATCGTAGATGCGGGACCGTGAGCCCGATCCATACGCCGGGCGGCGTAGGACATTCACAGAAGCTCGGATTAATCGGCGAATGCCCGACTGGGTCACCCCAGGCTCGGGCGCGCGACGCTGAACCTGTGCGTTTTGGGGTCGCATCTTACAATTTGGCAATTGGAAATATGGCTCCGCGGGTGTTCTGCGCATTGGGGAAAGGCTAGCGAGCAGATTTGGCAGTTGGTGGTGGCAAATGTGGTGGCGGTGTTTTACTTAGTTTAGGAGCAAGCCCTACGGATGCGCGTGTCGCCGCTGAGAACGAGAAGCGTGACGGTAGAGCTTTCTGTCAGAATTTCATCTATTGACTTTCATGAACAAGACTTCTGTTGCAGCTCGTGGCTTGTTGCCACCGAGTTTGTTCAGACAGCGCGAACGCACGCTGGCCCGAGTCATGTTCCGCGCCTATAGCCTGTTTCTCTTGTCGTTGGGCGGGACCGTTTGCCTGGCCATGGATCACGCTCGCGTTGAGACGCGCGTGGATGCCGCCGTGGCGGCTTTTGGGGTCTCGGGCCGAGGCGTCATCGTAGCGATCATGGATCGGGGGATTGATTGGCGGAACAATGATTTTCGGAACCCGGACGGGTCGACCCGCATCGCGGCGATGTTCGACCTAACGGACGATGCAGGGGCGCAGGCGCCCGAGAATCATTTCGGAAAGGGCTCTCTTTATTCGCGAGAGCAGATCGACGAGGCGTTGCGAACGAGGACAAATCTCGCTACCCGCGACGCCTTAGGGCACGGCACGACGACGGCTGGCATCGCTGCCGGCAACGGGAGAAACCGTCCGCAATATCGAGGCATCGCTCCAGCCGCCACGCTCATCGTGATCAAGATTGGTGCAGAGGATGTCCCGGCGCACGACGACCAACCCGCCGAGAGCTCGTTCTTCGATCTGGGACGAGTGCCGCTCGCGATGCGGTTTGTTCGCGAACAAGCGGCGCTCCTGCGCATGCCCGCCGTCATGTTGTTGAATCTCGGGTCGGTTGCCGGGCCCATGGACGGCACCAGCACCTTTTGCCGGACCCTGGATGATATGGTGGGTCCTGGCATTCCCGGCTTGGTGTTCGTCACGGGAAGCAGCGATGATGGAGGCATTGCGAACCACGCTGGCGGAAACGTTGGAGATGGAGAGTCCGTTCAGCTGGAAATCCACAAGGGAAATGCCGGACCGCTCTATTGCGATCTCTGGTATTCCACCAACGATCAGTTTGACGTAATCATCGAAACGCCGACGCGAACCTACGGGCCCTACACGTCGCCTGGATTGAGCTTCGATTACACCCAGGAGACCACTGCTGAATTCGGATATTACCATTCGAGCGGCGGCTACAATTACTACGCGCCCGCGAGTGGTCAGCGGGAGATTTACCTGACGCTCTTTGGTGAGCTCGGGGATTACCGAGTGATCCTGTCAGGTGCCAGTGTGGTCAGCGGACACTTTAATGCCTGGCTGAATCCTTCTCGGTTCTGGGCTGAGAACACGCGGAGCAATTATTTCACGTCGATGGTGGTTCCGGGGCGGACGATTTGGGATATGGGAACCGCCAAGCACAACATTTGCCCGAACGACTACGTGGGTCGCACTCATTGGGTGGATCTCGACGGCATACCACGGTCACTGACCGATCAAGGCGACCTCGGGGATCTGTGGGCTGGCACGGGGATCGGGCCGACCGCCGACGGTCGGATCGGGATCGATGTCAGCGCGCCTGGTGATAGCGTCTTTGCCGTCTACAACACCAATTCTTACTGGGCGACGCTGCGGCATAACCTGATTCAGGACGGAGGCGGGCTTTACGGTCGCGCGGCGGCCACGAGCGCGGCAAATCCCATCATGACGGGCATCATTGCATTGATGTTGGAAGCGAACCCGAGTCTGGACGCCGCCCAGGTGAAACGCATCCTGCAAGACACGGCGCGGGCCGATAACTTCACCGGGCCAACGCCGAATGTTCGATGGGGCCACGGAAAGGTGGACGCTTACGCAGCGTTGTCCGCCGTGCGGGAGACGCTACCGATGTTGAACCTATCTCGGGTGTCCGGCGTTGCCACGATCGCAGTGCGCCGCGCGATGGCCGGAGTGCACTACCACCTGGAGGCGTCCGGCGACTTGGTTACCTGGTCCACGGTGGCCGAGGTTGTGGCCAAGCAGTCTGAGTTTGCGGTGGTCGAGCCGCTCGCCATTTCTGGAGGTTCGCAATTCTATCGCCTGCGAGCACAGTGAGCCGGCGGAATTAGATCGTGCTCGCTTCGACAAACCGACCAACCGCCGTGCCGGTGTGACAGATAAACAATTCGACTTCCGCCGGCACAATCCAAATTCGTCGGCATATCCAACGAACGCCCGGGCTTGAAATTCATTCTCCGTTTTCGCCTGGATGCCGGAGTCGGAAAAATAAATTCCCGCGAATCTGCGAGTTGGTCGTGGTGTTGTGGACAATCGGTCCGGCGTAATCGCCCCAGTGGCCCGTCGCCAGATCGTTGTTGGTTTGCAGGGTCCAACCTGACACCGAGGGCGGCCACCCAACGAGGACCCCATTGTTGATTTTGGCAATCGTCAACGCCACCGGCAATTCTGGCAGCCCGGACAGCGTAAACACCACGCCGTGGTTGAGCGTGCCGCCGTAGTAGGTCACGCCGTAGAGCGTCGGCCCCGAAAGGAGCAGCGATCCGTACGGAGTAGCCCCGTCGCCAGCGCCGCCGGTGAACGAGTGAAAATTAGTATAGCCGCCGCCATCTTTGGACACGCGGAAGATCACGCCTCGATTACTCGCGCCACCGACGGACGTCATGCCGTACAGCCATCCATTCGCCAGAGTCAAGGAACCGAGCGGGGTCGCTCCATCGACCCGACCGCCGACGAAGAAGTGGAGATTGGTGTAACCGCTTCCATCCGTGTTCAGCTTGAACACCGCTCCCATTCGGGCCGCCGAGGGGCCGCCCTCCTGGGCCATCCCGTAGAGCGTCGAACCGTCCAGCGTCAGTGACCCTGGAGGTCCTGCCCCGTCGTTCGGGGAGCCGGAGAAGGAGTGCAGATTGGTGTAACCAGCACCATTGGTGTTCATGCGAAACACCACACCCAGTCCGGCGGTGCCTCCTTGCGACGTGAGGCCATAGAAGTATGGGCCGCTCAGGGTAAGGTCGCCCCCGGGATTCGCTCCATCGGCGGCGCTCCCCGTGAACGTATGGAGATTGGTGTAGCCGCCGCCATCTCTGGCCATGCGAAATATCGTCCCGCGATTGCTGGCGCCGCCAATAAACGTGGTGCCGTAGAGCACGCCGTTCGCCAGCGTGAGCGACCCATACGGTCGCGAGCCGTTGGTCTCCCGGCCGTTGAAATAATGCACGGCGGCGTACCCGGCGCCATTGGTGCTCACGCGAAACGCCACCCCCACCCCGGCCCCGCCTTCCACCGTCATCCCGTAGAGGTTTGTCTCGAAAAGCGTCAGCGCCGCATGCGGATTACTCCCGTTCGCCGCGGCCCCGCCGAAAGAGTGCAGATTGGTATACCCGCCGCCGTTGGTGTTCATCCGGAACACGCCACCCGCTGTCATGCCGTAGAGCGTGGCGTCCGTCAGGATCAACGACCCCACCGGATACGACCCCTCGCCACTGGCAAACGGATGCAGCAGGGTAAAGGTTTGCGCCGCCGCAGCCGTTACGAAGGCGAGCGACAGCATCGTGGTGATTTTTAAGGTGTGCGATAGGATTTGCGTTCGCTTGTTCATCGCCGGATCTCCTGATTGAGGTTCGAATCGGTCTCTGACAGAGGATCGATAGATCCCAGCCGCCTTGCTGCCCACAAGCGGGCTTGGCTATTGGTGACCCCTTTTTGTTTCGGTCAGTGGAAATCGAGGCTCGGCATCCGATCATTGAATGGACAGCGAGAGGCCTGCCTGCGGCAGGCGATCGCCGCTTCTTCCGGATGCGCCAGCCTTGAGACCATCCACCGACCGCGCAATGTATGAACGCAACATCCACCATTCCCGCGGCCTTCCATTCGGTGTTGAAACCCACGGGATCTCATCCGCCGGCGTTGAAGAGATGCGGGCGTTCGACCCGGCGTCCCGGGAGGTCCGCTGGCACGTGACCGCAATCGTTGCGCGCGACCGGCGGTCCTGCTCAGTGCCCGCCGGTGACGGTGAAGCCGGCGCGGCGGAGGTCGTCGGCCAGGTCGCGCTCCATCTGGGCGGCGGCTTCGAAGGGCATCGGGTTGAGGTGCGCGTAGAGCGCGGGCAGCAGGCAGATGCCGTGGCGGCGGACGAAGGTGGAGTCCTTGTGGCCGGCCTTGTGATTGGCGAAGCGCTCCTCGGGAGTGAGGCCGGTCATCCCGACATACACGCAGGGCTTGGCGGGATCGCCGGCGGGATTGGCGCGGCGGACGACGGTGAACCGGCGCACGGCCGCGTCGAGCAGGACCACGTAGACGTGGTGGTGATGGGCGGCTGCGGTTTGGGCGCGCACCCGCCGGAGCGTGCGGCGTTTCATGAACCGGACATGCAGGAACGGTGGCGGGTCAGCGGGCCTTGGGCAGGCGGCTGCGGAAGCAGGTGGGCGACTCCCCAACGATCGCCTTGAACATGCGGTTAAAATGCGTGAGGGACTGAAAGCCGGCCGCGTAGGCGACCTCGCTGACGCGCTGGTTGGGATTGAGCAGAAGGTTCTTCGCGTTTTCCACGCGGGTCCGGGCGACGAATTCCGTGAACGTCATGCCGGTGACCTTACGGAAGAGTTTGCAGAAATAAAAGACGCTCGTGTGGACCACGCGGGAGACCTGGGCCAGCGTGAGGTCCTCGCGGAAGTGTTCCTGGATGTAGCGGCGGGCCCGCGTGATGGCGGGGGGCTCGGCCGTGGCTTCCTGAACCGCGATCTGATTGCTTTTGATGGCGAGATGTTCGGCGAACGCGGTGAGCAACTGCGTGAGCGCCTGCAATCGTCTGGGGGACCAAACCGGTGTTCGGAAGTAGGCGGCGCGGGCGCGTCGCTCGTCCCAGCCGGCGCCCATTGCGACGACGCGCGCCGCGACGCGTTCGAAGGCGGCTTGGGTTGGCCTTTGCCGGAGGACCTGGCCGGTCTGGAGGAAGCCGACGGTCTGCGACCCCAACTTCACTGGGACCACGATCTCCGAGAGGCCATAGGCGCAGGAGAGCGTGGCGGGGCCGTCCTGCCCGGCGAGCGCGAGCCGTTCCTGCAGCTGCAGACAGGCGGCGCACGTGGCGCTCTGTTCAGCCATCAACGCGCAGAACGGGTTTTCGTGTCGCTTCCCGTGGAACGGGAGTTTCCAGGATGCGACCGGCCGCAAGGCGAGCGGCAGGTTCATGGTCTGGCCGTAGGCGTCCTCGTACTGGCGAAAAATCCCTGAACTTGCCAGCGACTCTATGAGCTGTCCTTGCCCGGTCATTCATCATTCATTTCTCGCCCCGCCCGGATGTGCCATCGCTCGGGTCCAAAATACGGGAAGCCGTGAATTCTGAATACGTGGGCAAACGCCCTAAATGCCACCAGAAAACCAAGGAGGATTCCTAGGCCAAAATCCTAGAGACAGCCGTTGTCTAGAACACGTGGGTCTCGAGCCCGCATCCCTCGCGAACTCGTCGGGCGATATTGAGCAGACCGCGCAGCGGCAAGTGGCCACATGACCGGGCCGGCACGGGCGCGGCGGAAGAGATTTGCACGCGGGCAATTCTCGCGCCGGCCGACTTGAGCTGGCGCAACCGTTCAACGAAGGCATCGATTTCGGCCGGGGGAACGCCCTCCCCCTGCCAGGACGGGAAAAGGCTCTGCACGACGATCGGGCGGGTCCGGGCGAGGGAAAGAATCCGGGCGCAGAGTTCGTCGAGCCGGCAATCGGACCGGCTGATGCGGCGCAGGTAATCCTGGGTGCCGGCGTCCAGCTTGGCCCAGACCTCATCGCGCGCGGCGAGTTGACGGATGCCGTGAATGACCTCAGGCCGGTCGAGGCCGGTCGCGTTGGTGATGAGGACCACCTTGAAGAACGGAAATTGGCCCCGGGCCCGGAGGTGAATCACAGCTTGAACAACCTCGGCGAAATTCGGACAGAGCGTGGGTTCGCCGTCGCCGCTCAGGCTCACCTGACGCAGCTGCAGCAACTCCGCGCTGAGATGCTCGTACCCCGGCTGACGGCGCAACTCGTCGGAATACACGAGCGCCAATGCGCGCTGCAATTCCTGCTGCATGACGGGGACGTCCAGCGCGGGTTCGGCGGACGGTTCGTCCCGGTCGACCTCGCAGTAGACACAGTCGAAGTTGCAGCGTTTGTCCGGGTTGACGTTGATCTCGAGGGCCAGGCCACCGGTTTGCGCCGAAATGACGGCGTAGACAAACCGGTTGCCGAGGAAATCTCGGGGGCAACCAAAGGCACTGCCCTGATCCTGGATCCCGGTGGCGACATCCATCGGCTTCATCATGATTGACGATGGGGCGGATCCTGCGCCGGGCTACGCCGGGCTTGGGTTACCTTCTCCGTTTCTTGAACGCGTGGCCCAAGGCTTGGGCGGCACGCGCCGCGGGACGGCAGCGCTGCTGGCGGCCGCGGCACAATTCGCGGCGCGTCTTCACCAAATCGGGGAAAGCCGTCGACGGATGCTGAGCGTACCAAGGTTTTATTGAAACTCTGGCGCGCCCCTGCCGCGCGTTGACTCCTATGGAATCCCGAGACCATGTCACAAGAGTCGCGGGTGCCGCGCGCCGGGTTTCCATTCCGACCGGGAGCGTCACCCTCGAGGGCGACTGGCAAGTGCCACGCGGCGCGTTCGGGTTGGTCCTTTTCGCCCATGGCAGCGGGAGCAGCCGACTCAGTCCCCGAAATCAATTTGTGGCGAGCGCCCTGCGCGCGGCGGGCGCGGGCACCTTGCTTTTCGACCTGCTAACCCGGGAAGAGGAGGCGATCGATGCAGCCACCGGCGCGCTGAAGTTTGATCCTGCCTTCCTGGGCCGCCGTTTGCGCGAGGCCACGCGCTGGGCCCTTCGGCAGCCCGAGGCGGCCGGATTGGCGATGGGGTATTTCGGATCGAGCACGGGAGCGGCTGCCGCGCTGGTGGCTTCGACGGAGACGGGCCACCCCATTGCGGCGATTGTCTGCCGTGGGGGACGGCCCGATTTGGCGCGCGCTGCGCTAAGCCAGGTGACGGCCGCGACGCTCCTGATTGTCGGCGAGCGCGACGAGGAAGTTCTGGCATTGAACCGGGACGCCTACAGCCGACTGCGCTGCCTGAAGGATCTGGTCGTCGTGCCAGGCGCCACCCATCTCTTTGCCGAGCCCGGGGCGCTGGCCCGGGTCGCCCAGTTGGCCGCGGACTGGTTCCAGCGCCACCTGGGCACGGGCGCACGCTCCTGCGGGCCGTCCCCGGCAAACTAAATTCCATGGTCCGACCGTTTCCCAACCGGACGGAAGCCGGCCAGATGCTGGCCCGGAGGCTGACTCAGTACGCCGATCGATCGGATGTGATCGTCCTGGCGTTGCCGCGCGGAGGCGTGCCGGTCGGGATAGAAATCGCGGAAGCGCTCCATGTGCCGCTCGACGTCTTCGTCGTGCGCAAGCTGGGTGTGCCTGGCCAGGAAGAGCTGGCGATGGGGGCCATCGCCAGCGGTGGCGTCCGCGTCTTGAACCCGGGCGTGATTGAAAGTCTGCAAATCCCCGAATCCGCCATCGAGCGGGTGGCGAACCGCGAGGCCCGGGAACTCCTGCGCCGCGAGCGTCTGTATCGGGACGATCGGCCGCCGCCGATCGTGCGAGGGCGGACCGTCCTTCTCGTGGACGACGGGATTGCCACGGGCTCGACGATGCAGGCGGCGGTGCAGGCGTTGCGGCAACTGGGCGCCAACCGGATCATCGTGGCGGCACCAACGGCCGCGCTGGCCACGGTGCGGGCGTTGCGCCGCGACGTCGACGATGTGGTGGCAGTGATCACGCCAGCGGAATTTCACGGGGTGGGTCAATGGTATGAGGATTTCACCCAGACGGACGATGCCGCGGTGTGCGCGATCCTGGCACGTGCGGCGGCGCTCTCGCCACCCCACTGAGCGCCATCTCCGACTTCCAGCCCCCTGCCCCATTTCCTCGGCCCGGCCGATGTTTCATCCCGGCCGCCGTCGCAGAATCCCCGATGGCCCCCAGCGCCGAGCGAGGTCGGTGGCCCCCAAATCGCGGCCCAAGGCCGACAACTCCGGAACGGCCCGCCCTTCCCCTCGGCCCAGGTTGACGTCGGCCGTTTCCGCGACAATTTTAACCGTGCTGCACGCGCGGTGCAGGACGGGAGGGCGGGACGGCGACTGACGCCTGAGGGGCAACCGGGGCGAGTCAAAAGTTTTTGGACGGGCAGTGACGCAACCTGAAACGATAAGTCCTATGAAAAACAGCAGCATGGGGAGGCGGGTGTTCGCGGCGACCGCCGCCGGGTTGTTGCTCGCGGCGGCCGTGCAGGCGGCAGAACTGCCCACGGAAGATTTGGCGAATGACGTGCCGGCACCGGGCGCGGAAGCGGAAGTTGCGGCCCCGAACTTGTCGGCCGGCACGCGGGAAGTTCTGCGCCTGTCCGAAGCGGGTGTGGATGCCAAAGTCATCCTGGGCTACGTCCAGAGCGTTTCCACGGCGTTCCAATTATCCGCGGCGGATCTCATCTACCTGAAAGATGTGGGGCTTGACGAAACGATTGTGACCGCGATGCAGGAGCGGGACCAGGCGCTGGCGAAGCTGGCTGCCGCGGGCGGGGCCACGACAACGAACGCGCCGACCAACGTCGTCGCCACGGCAACGGCGCCGCCAGGGCCGGTCGAGTTGGCCACCAACGCGCCGACTCAGGTTGGCTATTTCTATGATCAGCTCGCTCCCTATGGTTCATGGATTGCGGTGGACGACCTGGGGTGGTGCTGGCGGCCGACGACCGTCGTGCTGACGCCGGACTGGCGTCCCTACTGGCACGGCGGCCATTGGATTTGGACGGACGCGGGATGGTATTGGCGATCGGACTACACTTGGGGTTGGGCGCCGTTTCATTACGGCCGCTGGCATCACCATCCCCATCATGGGTGGCTCTGGTTCCCGGATCTCCATTGGGGACCCGCGTGGGTGACCTGGAGGGTTTCGAACGAGTATTGCGGCTGGGCGCCGCTGCCTCCGGGCGCGCGGGTCGTGGCTGGTCGCGGGTGGCTGTTTCATGGCGTGAGCGTGAATTCCAACTTCGATTTTCATCTCGGGGTGGACCTTTTTAATTTCGTGGAGATTGGGCACCTCCCGGATCGCCATCCACGCCTCCACGGGTTGCCGCGGGCGCGCATTCCAGAAATTCGGGGTGGACTGACGGTCGTGAATCAGTACGCCGTGGGACCGAGCCATCTGGTGGTCAACCAAGGTGTGCCGGTGGCGAAGGTGAACTCCGCGGCTCATGTCACCCTGCCGCGTTATCAAATCCGCGATGCCCCCCGGGCCGTTGGGGCGCCCGGAGCCCGGGACCAACTCCCTGGTCGCGGCGCGGGCACCGTCGTTTATCGACCGGAATTAAAGCCACCGGCGCGGTCCAACCCGGCTGTCGCGCAACGGTTGCAGGGGCCCGGCCGCATTGTGCATTCCGTCCCTGCACCACGCAGGCCAGGGACAGCGACAGGACCCGCGCCAACCCCGGGGCCGATTGCGGGGCCGACTCCGGGCGCAGTTCCCGGGGGACGACCGATGGTCAGGCCGGGCGTGCGGTTGGAAACGCCGGCCCAGCCGACAGGTCGGGAGGCCCCAACCCGAGTGACGCCGCCAGCCTGGCAATCGCCCGCGTCGCCCCGCTCGGTGGTTCCTGTAGTGCCACGCGTGGAGTCCCCCCGAGGTGCGGCCCAGCGGCCCTCACCTCCGATGGTCCGGCCCGCGCCCGTTCCAGCGGCTCCAGCCCAAGCCAGCCCGACTCCTCGCGCTCCGATCACACCGCGCAGTCCCCAGCCGGGCCAGCCCGGGCCGCGCCGGCCTTGATCTCGCACCTCCACCTGTCGCGGGCCGTGGTCCGGAGCCAGCCGGTTCCGCCCGCCAAACGGTGCGATGCGAAGATCACTCGTCACTGATCACGCGGGCCAGCGCCTGGACGGTTGCCGGGGCGTGCGGCGTATCGGAGTGCACGCAGATCGTCCGGGCCCGGATGGGGAGCAGGCGTCCGGTCACACTGCGGATGATTCCCAAGGTGGCCAAAGACCGGGCCCGCTCCACAGCTTCGGCGGTCGTTTTGAGCAGGTCTCCGGTCTGGCCTCTGGGCACCAGCGTGCCGTCGTCGCGATAGCCGCGATCGGCAAACGCTTCCTCCCACACTCGAACCAGGGGCGTGGTGGAGCGGCGCGCCGCCGCCTGGGCAACGCGCCCGCCGCTGCGGGCATAGATCACGCAGCGCGGCCACCACCGCGCGACCGCGTTGACATACCGCCGGGCGAGAACCGGGTTCGCCTCGACCGCGTGATACAAGGCTCCGTGGAGCTTGACGTGGTGCAGCTGAGCCCCGTGGGCGCGCGCCACGCAGGCGAGAGCGCCGACTTGTTGGAGCAACAACAGCTCGAGATCCTCGGCGGTGATGGTCACAGGCGCCCGCCCAAAAGCGCCGCGCGGCGGCGGGCCTGGATGGGCGCCGACGCGGACACCCTGGCTGGTGGCGAGGCGGACGCAGGACTCCATCGAGGCCACGGTGCCGGCGTGCCCGCCGCAGGCGATGTTGGCGGACGTGATGGCCCGCATGAGGGCGCGGGTGCGCGCGGCGGGCTCCCCTTCGCCCAGGTCGCAGTTCAAATCGAGTTTCATGACAATTGAAAACGCACCGCCTGACCCGGCTTGCATTGCGCCAGCCAGGACAGGTCACGCGCGTCGACGACGCCGAGCTTGGCGTAGCCGCCTACGGTCGGCCCGTCCCGCATGGTTACGATGGGCGTGCCGCCCTCGGGGACTTGAATGGAGCCGAGGCGGACCGGCTCGCTCAGCAGCGCGGGCGGGCGCGAGGTGAGAGGCGCGCCCTCGAGACGGTAGCCGACGCGATCGCTGCGGCTGCTGACCGCCCACGACTGCTGGAAGAATCGGGTGCGGTCCGCTTCGGAGAATTGAGCGAATTGCGGCCCGGCCCAGACACGCAGCGGCGGCGGGCAGTCGTAATTTCGTCGCTCGAGCGCCGGGGTCATCTGCCCGGCCACTCCGGGAGGCAGCCGGAAGTTTCCGGCCGTGGCCCGCGAAATGAGGTCGCCGGCGGCAAGAAGCCGCCCGAACCCGCCCCGGACATAGCTGCTGGCGCTGCCCAGGACGCGCGTGGACTCGACGCCGCCATCGAGCGCGAGATAGGTCCACACCCCGCTCACGTTGCGCGGCAACGAAACTTCGTCGCCGGGGCGCAGAAGGATTGAGTGCCAGGGCGCCACGCTGGCCGAGGCATTGGCGCCAGTCACCGCGATCCAGACGTCCCGGAGGGCGGCGAACCGCGCCCCTTGCAAGGCGAGTTCCAAGACGGGAGTGTCGGGCGGGTTACCCACCAGCCGGTTCGCCCAACTGGCGGCGTGTTCGTCCATGGTGCCGCCCAGCGGCACTCCGAATCGTCTCCAGCCCGGGCGTCCGGCGTCCTGGACCGTGAGCGCCAGGCCGGCCGCGATCACCCGCAGGACCGGATCACCCACGGGAGGCGCCTCCGTCCGTCTCCGGCACGAACCGGACCTGATTTCCCGCCTGCAGATGGAACATGGCCGCCTCGTGTCCCCGGACGCCGCGCACCGGATCGAAAACGCGCACGGAGGTTCGTCCGATGATGTTCCAGCCGCCCGGGCTGTCGACCGAGTAGATCCCGGTGTGCTCCCCTCCGATGGCGACGGAGCCGGCGGCGACGCGCGGGCGCGGCATGGGCAAACGCGGCGTGTGCAGGCTGGGGTCCAGTTCGCCGAGATACGGGAAGCCGGGAGAAAAGCCGAGCAAATACACGTGATAGATCCGGCTGGAATGGCGACGGATCACCTCGGCTTCGGTCAGGCCGTGGGCCGCCGCGACCCGGGGAAGATCGGGTCCGTCGTAGACAACCGGGATCTCCTTGATCACCGCCTGCCGCGGGTCGGGCGGCGTCGCGCGGCGCAGGCGGGCGGTCAGTCGGCCGAGATCGCGTTCCACGTCGCGGACGGCCCCGGGTTCGAATTCGAGGAGGACCGTGGTGAAGCCGGGGACATATTCGCGGAGGCCTGGGGGCGGGTTTCGTTCCAATTCGCCGGCAATGGCCCGGCCGCGCGAGAACGCGTCCGGCCCGAGCACATCGGCAAACCGGAGCAGCCAAGCGTCGGGCCCGTAGGAGATCCACTTCACCGGAGCCTCCGGCGTTATTTGGTCAGCCCGCGCTCGCTGCGCCGGGCAAATTCGACCAGGTGTCGGACCTCGGGCAGCGGGGGCAGCTCGGCCTCGATGCGGCCGAGCGCATTGGGGATGGAAAGCCCCTCGCGGAAGAGGAGGCGGCAGGCCTTCTTCAACGCGGCCTGGGCGTCTTCCGTGACTCCGTTGCGTTCCAAGCCGTGTTTGTTGATCATGCGTGTCGTCGCCGGATTGCCATCCGTGATCATGTACGGCGGCACGTCCTGCACGACTTTGGAGCAACCGCCGATCATCGACATGCACCCGATCCGGCAGAACTGGTGAATGGCGGCCAATCCGCCGACCACGGCGCAGTCCTCGACGACGACGTGCCCGGCCAGCGTGGCGACGTTCGACATGATGACGCGGTTGCCCAGCCGGACGTCGTGGGCGATGTGGCAGTAGGCGAGGATGTGGTTGTCCGAGCCCACCATGGTGGCGTCGCCGTCGGCCGTCGCGCTGTGGATCGTGACAGATTCGCGGAACGTGTTGCGATCGCCAATCACGGTCCGCGTGAGGCCACCCTTCCATTTCAGGTCCTGCGATTTCAGGCCGATGCTCGCGAAGGGAAAGATCTCATTTTCGGCGCCGAGCACGGTGTGTCCGTCGAGCACGACATGGGAATGGAGCCGGCAGCGGTCCCCGAGCGCGACGTGCTCTCCGAGCACGCAGTAGGGCCCGACGTAACAATCGGCGCCGAGCTGGGCCTTGGGGTGGACGATCGCGGTCGGATGGATCTCGGTCATGCCCCCTCGCGTTCCAGCAGGATGAACGTCACCTCGGCCTCGCTCACGGCCTCGTCGTTGACCAGGCACACGCCCTTGGCCTTGCCGATTTTGCCCCGGTTCTTGGTCAGCTCGACATCGATGACAATGGTGTCGCCCGGGCGGACGGGCTTGCGCCACTTCACGCTCTCGGCCGCCATGAAGTAGGCGAGGCGGCCGAAATTTTCCGCCTGCTTGAGCATGAGGATGCCGGCGGCCTGGGCCATGGCCTCGAGCTGCAGGACGCCGGGCATAATCGGGTGTCCGGCGAAATGCCCTTGAAAATACGGCTCGTTGATCGAGACGTTCTTCACGGCGGTGATTTTGTTCCCCTCGATCTTGGTCACGCGATCGATCATGAGAAAGGGATACCGGTGCGGCAGGATTTTCATCACCTGCATGATGTCGAGGGAGGCTCCGTCGGCCATCATCTTCTCAATCTCGGCCACGGACGGATCGCCCGCGCGTTTCTGCTCCAGCGCCGGCGGGGGCGGCGAGAAGGTTTGGATCGTCTCGATGGGTCGGCGCATCCGGGCCTGGATGAGGCGGCCAAGCTCGCAATTGAGCGTGTGGCTGGGGCGCACGGCGATGACGTGTCCGGTCAGGGGGCGTCCGAGGAGCGACAAGTCGCCGATGATGTCGAGGATCTTGTGCCGGACAAACTCCTCGTGATAGCGGAGGGGCTCGGTGGTGAGAACGGCGTCGTCGCGGATGACGACAGCGTTTTCCAGGCTGCCGCCGCGGATGAGGCCGTTTTTGATCAGGTACTCGATCTCGTCGAAGAAGCAGAAGGTGCGGGCCTGGGAGATCTCGCGCTTCCAGGTTTCCGGAGTGATCTCGACGCTGAAGTATTGGGAGAAGCGGCCGGCCTTGTCCGCGCTGGTGCAGGTGATCTTGAAGCGGTCGTGCGGAAAGATCGAAATGAGGGAGTCCTCGGTCTGGAGCTCCAGCGGCTCGGTCACGCGAAAGACCTCGCGCAAGTCGCCCTGGGGAACGATGCCGGCCTCCTCGATCATGCGGCAATATTCGCGCGAGCTTCCGTCCCCGATGGGCGGCTCGTTGGCGTCGAGCTCGATGACGGCGTTGTCGATCCCGAACCCGGCCATGGTGGCGAGGACGTGTTCGACCGTCATGATCTTGGCGTTGCCCTTGCCCAACGTGGTCGAGCGGTTGGTTTGGACCACGTTGTCGATCCGCGCCTCGATCTCCGGCTTCCCCTCAAGGTCGACCCGGCGAAAGCGAATCCCGCTGTTCGGCGGCGCGGGCAAAAAGGTCATCATCACCTTGTTGCCGCTGTGCAGGCCGACACCCGAATAACTGGCGCTTTGGCGCAGAGTCTGTTGCTGTGACACGCGAGGATTAATGGACCATCCCTGACCGCTTGCAAGCCCGGGCTTGCGGACGCATGCGCGCCGGGCCCGTCGCCGAGGCGAACGAGCCGGCCCGGGCGCACGCATGCCCAGCCCCCTCCGGCGCCCCCGCCGCAGCCACCGCCATGGCCGGGGCGCGAAGCCCCGGATTACTTCAACTTCGCGAGCGTTTCCTTGATCGCGGTAAAGTTCGGCAGGTCCTTCGGCGTGGGGGTTTGCTCGCTGTATTGAATGACGCCCTGGCGATCGACGACAAAGGCCGCGCGGGCGCTGACGGCGCCGAGGCCGATCAGGTCGGGCAACAGCACCCCGTACGCTTCGGCGGTCTTTTTGTTGAGATCGCTGGCCAGGCGGATGCCGATTTTCTCCTTCTGGGCCCAGGCCTCCTGCGCGAACGGGCTGTCGACGCTGATGGCGATGACGTCCGCGTTGACGGTGGTGTAGGAGTTCAGGCCCGCGGTGATGTCGCACATCTCCTGCGTGCAGACGCTGGTGAACGCGAGCGGAAAGAACAGCACAACGGTGTTTTTCTTGCCGGCGTTGTCGCTGAGTTTGATGTCGACCAGACCGGAGGCGGTCTTGGACTTGAGGTTGAAGTCGGGCGCTTTGGAGCCAACGGAAATTGCCATAGTGAGAATGCTGGGTTCAGTGTTGTCGGTTTAGAACGGACCGCCTTATAGAGGGCGCCGCACCGGGTGTCAAACGACGATTCCAAAACGAGAGGGAGCGCCGCGCGCAAGGTGAGAAATGATTTTGGACGGGCTGTAAGCCGAATTCTGTCTGCCCTGCGCCCTTGGCGCAGGGGAGAGAATCATTTATCTGAGCAGCCAGTACCCGGGACCCGTTCCGCTGGAGCGGAACCGAGACGGGCCGCCTCGAGGTCCCCTATTTGGCCTTGCTCCCGATGGGGTTTTCCGTGCCCCGCCGATCACTCGGCGGGCGGTGGGCTTTTACCCCGCCTTTTCACCCTTACCCCGGCCCGAAGGCCAGGGCGGTTTGTTTTCTGTGGCACTGTCCGTCGCGAAGGCCTTTCGCCCCCCGCGCCCGCGTGTATCGTCGGCCTGACGGCCGGCGTTACGCGGCATCGCGCCCGATGGAGTTCGGACTTTCCTCCCCGGACTTGCGCCCGGAGCGATTCTCCGCCCGTCCAAAATCGCGCTCACGTTACCGGTCGCGGACGGGCGAGACAAACCCTTTCGCAGATCCAGGACCTCCCGGCCAAAAAAAAGGCGGCGGAGCCAGGCTGGCTCCGCCGCTCGTGAAATCGCCGGGAGTCGCCGGTCAGGCCGCTTCCGCGATATCCCGGATGTTGATGATGGTCGTGTCACCCAGCGTGCAACCCGGACTTTCCAGGGCCCGCAGGAACTCGGTGGTGTCGTCCGGCAAATGCCGGATGCGATATTCCTCCGCGTTGTTGTGCTCGACCAACCCTTCCGTCTCCATGCGCGCGAGGGACTCGAGCGCCCAATAACGGCCGTTGGCAAACGACCGGTTGCCCCCGACGTTCTTGACGATGTCATAGATCGACACGAACTGCCCGGGGGTGCGATTCAGGTAATGATAGATGTCATACTCTTGCGGACTCATAACGTGCAGCAAACGCTATTTCGACCAGCAACAGGCTGGTCAAAACGCCATGTGCAGGTCCCGCGCCATTCCCCGCGCGATCGCAGGCGTGCGAGCGAATCGAAGTCTCCGTTGATTTTCGCAGGTTTGCGAAACCATGCGAAAAGCACGGTTCCCTTTTTGTCCCATTTCAGTGCATGCGTTGCAAAGACACTGCCCCGCCCTCGCGGTGGCCAGGGCCGACGGGACGACGCGCGGTGGCGGAGGAGGAGGCGCCGCCAAATCGCGCGAGGCGCGCCTCAGCCGGAAAGCTCCAGTTGGCCGACTGCCGTTAGCTGGACCTTCTTGCGAACGTCTTCGTGGTTCGTCGCTTATCCCGGATTGCGGGACTCGCTCCTCACGCCTCGGCCTTCGCAAGAATCTGTTGCGCAACCGTCCGCCGTCCAACTGAATCGCTCCGCCTTACACGTCACAGATGCGCACGCCCTGGCCGAGGGATGCAATCACGTCGGGGCGCGCCGGGATGAACTCCTGGGCGACGTGCCCTTTGAACCCGGTCTCGAGAATGGCCTTCATCACGGCCGGGTAGTGGATCTCCTGCGTCTCGTCGATCTCATGGCGGCCGGGCACACCGCCCGTATGGTAATGGGCGATGTAGGGGTGCGATTTTTTAATCGTGGCGATCAGGTCCCCTTCCATGATCTGCATGTGGTAGATGTCGTAAAGAAGCTTGAAGGCCTCGGAGCCCACGCGCCGGCAGAGCTCCACACCCCACGCGGTGTGATCGCACATGTAGTCCTTGTGATTGACCTTGCTATTCAGCAGCTCCATCACGGCCACAACCCCGTGCTTTTCACAGATGCGCGCCACGCGCTTGAGGCCGGCGGCGCAGTTCTCCAAGCCCTGCTCATCGGAAAGCCCGGCGCGATTGCCCGAGAAACAGATGATGTTCCTGCACCCGGCCGCGGCCACGACGGGCGCCGTCCGCTCGTAGAACTCGACAATCGCGTCGTGATTTTCGAGCCGGTTGAGGCCCTTGGTGATGCCGCCGGGCACGCCGCTGACCATCGCGCACGTCAGGCCGTGCTTTTTCAAGACCGGGAAATCCTTCACTTCGAGCAGCTCGATGGACTCGAGACCGATGTTCTTACCGGCCGTGCACAGGTCCTCCAGGCTGACCTTTTCGTAGCACCACTTGCAGACGGAGTGGCGAATGCGCCCCTTCAGCCCGCCGCCGCCCGACGCTTCCGCCGCCGCGAGGCGTTGTTGCAGGGAGAGCGCAGTCATGGCCACGCCCGTGCCGGCGGCCAGGCGACCCAATGCCGCGCGGCGCGTCAGCGGGCGGGGGGAGATCTCGCGGAACGATTCGGATGGATTCATGAGCACCAGGGAGGTTGAGGGTTTCATTTCGGCAGGAACGACCGGTAAATTCAGGCGAATTTCAGCCATCAATTCGCAGCAACGCGGCCAGTGTGTGCACGGAGACGCGGGTCCCGACGGCCAGGTAGGCCGCGACTGGCTCCAGTTGGAGCAGGACGATGACAATCAGAAACCCATAAGCGCTCAGCCGGGTGAACGTTTCCCAGGGCATCTGGATGAGAAAGCGGAGCACGTGCGAACCGTCGAGCGGCGGGACGGGAATCATATTGAAGAAGAACAGATACATGCTGACCTTGGCGAGCAGCACGCCGGCCTCGGCCACGGTGAAAGCCTCGCCGAGGACGGCCACCTTCACGAGCACCATCGCCAGAACCGTGATGACGAGGTTCATGGCGGGCCCGGCCATGGCGACCAGCAGGCTGTCGCGATTGATATTTCGCAGCTGAAGATAATTCACCGGCACGGGCCGGCCCCACCCGATGATGAAACTCGCGATCTGGCCCAGGCCCGACAAGCTGAGGAAAAGCGCGAGCAGGGGAAGTGCGACCGTGCCGATCGGATCGATGTGCGCGGCGGGGTTAAGCGTCACGCGGCCCAGGCGATGGGCCGTGTCGTCCCCGCAGCGGAGCGCCATCCAGGCATGCCCGAACTCGTGAACCGTGATGACCACCACCACGCACAGGTACTGGGCCAATGCATTCGACAGGAACTGCCAATTCATTCCGGTGGACGCTAGGAAAAACCCCCGAGCACAGCAACCCTTCTTCCGGCGGCGGGCGCCTCAGGGCTGACGGCCGGCCAGCACCCAGTCGGCGGCGCGCTGGGCGAAGCCGGCGGCGCCGTCGAACACCTGGACCGATCCCCCGGCGCTGCGCTGCAGGCGCTCGACGAACTCCAGGTCCCGGCCCTGCTCGCCGGCGAGCAGCAACGCTCCGGCACCAAAGGCGAGCAACCCGGGAACGTCGCCGTACTTCGCGCCTCCCGGCAGAAAATTCAGGTCATAGATGCCCGCCACCTCGCTGAAACGAAATCCGCCGGTATCAATGGCTGCGCGCTGGATCGCACCTCCGCTCATCGCACGCGCGGCCGCCGCGATCGGGGCCATCTCGCGACCGGCGATAACCACGATCTCCTTCGACGGACGCTCGTGATTCTTGATCAGCTTCACCGCCCCGACCACGTCGCGCACGCGCTGAACGACCACGCTCGGGTTGTAGCCGAACGTGTAGGCGGCGGCCTCGCGGGAATTCTTCACCTTGGGCGCGCGGGCCAGCGGTTGGCCCTCCGGGAGGAACTCGCCCTGGTAAAGGAGGTCCAGTCCGACGACCGTGGCTCCGCGGTCCACCAGGCTGCGCACCTCCGGGCGCAACGCGCCATCCGCGGCGAACAACCCCGCTTTGCCGGCCGCGTCCAGCCAAAGGACCGTGGCGCCGTTCCATTGCTTCGGATACAGAAACACCGTCGGTGTTTCCTGCTGCCGGGAGGTATTGCGAATCAGCCCGGTCATCTCCAGCCAGGTGCCCCGATCGTCCTTGTTCTTCAGGTCCCACTCCAACTCGCCCACGCGATCGAGACCGCCGTCAAAGACGATGTCCAACGCGCCGGCCACAGTCTCCCGCCAGCGAGCCGGCTCGGCCGCCAGCGCGCGCAACTGCCGGTCGGCGTCGGCTGCCAGCCAGCCGGTCAGGTAGCGCTCGAAATTCGTCCCGGTCGGGCCCGGCAGCGGATGAGCCGCGTCCCACACCGACAGCTCATTGGTGCCGATGCGCTCGTAGTCACGCTCGATGACCGGCTCTTTGAAGCCGAGGTGGAAGTGGCGGTTCACCCAGCCGTAGAATGCGCTGCGGGAGACCGCGTTGTAATTGTGGGGAAAATGTTCGCCGCGCTTGAGCAGGACATTGTCGGGCGCGCCCAGCAGGGCGTAGAGCTGGCGCAGCTCCGGAAATCCCTTGGTCGACATCTCCTTGGTCCAGTCGTTGGCGCAGGTCATGCCCTGGGGCTTCGGCGCGAACAGCCCGGCAAACTCGACATTGCCGGTGTCGACGCGCAGCAAGCAGGCGTTCTCGCACGTGCAGCCGCCCTGCATCGCGGTGCTGACCATCACGGCCGGAAAGGCCAGCGCCAGACGCGAATCCACCGCGGCCAGCAACATCGTCTGGGTTCCGCCTCCGCTCGCGCCCGTCATGGCAATGCGCTCGGGATCCACTTCGGGCAGGCTCAGCAGGAAGTCCAGCGAACGAATCGAGTTCAACGTGTGCAGCCCCATGATGCTCTGCAGATGGGCTTCAGCGCGCGGCGTGAAAAAGCCCCAGCCGTCCGCTCCATTCATGTCCGGACGCTGCCGGGCAAATCCGTGCACCAGATCCCGGGAAAACTGTCGGGAGTCCGAATCGCTCAACATGTCCCACTGCCACACGATGCAGCCCATCCGCGCCAGCTGCACGCACATCGACTGAAACCGGCTCTTGCCGCCGTTCTCAAACCGTTCCTCGCCTTCGGCAATCTCGTGCCGCAGCTCGTCATCCGTCGACTCGGACAGGCGCGCGTTCGTCCAGTGCCCGTGGGCAAAGAGCACTGCCGGGACCTTGCCGGCGACCCTGGCCGGACGGTAGAGATTTCCGGTGACGAAGAAGCCCGGCACGCTTTCGAAGTAGACCTTCTCGACGGTGTAATCGCCGCGATCGATCCGGCCGTGGATCACGGGATTCAGCGGTCCGCGGGTGGGCATGGGCCAGAGCCCCTCGGCCACCAGCACGCGTCGGCGCACCCGTTCGGCCCGCTGGGCCCACTCCTCTTTCGTCGACGGCGGGTGAAACGGAAAATAACCGTCGAGGTCTTTCAGCGGTTGCAGCCGCTGGTCCTTGGGCAACTCGCCCACCGGCAAGGCGCGGGGCGCTCCGGCGAACGCCGCTGATCCGACGAGGACGAGAGCGCCAACCTGCAGCCAACCGACAAGTCGAGTGGTCATGAGCGGAGCCTACGCCCAAGGCTCGGCGGATGGGAAGCTCACAGAAATGCACCACACCGCTAACGGTTCAGGTCCATTCTGGAGGTCTCGCCTCCCCATGAACCGCCCCCCGGGGTGCGCCCTTCCTCGGGCGCAGAAAGCCGGGAAATTTTAACCGGTTGGGATTGTTCCAGCTCGTTGGTAGTCCGAGAGCTTCTGCGGGCGAGGACGCCCGCACCCCGCGTCCATGGCCCGTAGGCAGGTCCGTAAGGAACAGGGAGCTCCCCATGAACCGAAAGGTAGGGCGCGCTCTCCGCAGCGCGCCGTCGGTGCGGTCCGCCCATCGGACAACCGGCTGGCGGCGGAGCGCCAGCCCTACTTGCGATGCTCGCGTCCATGGCCCGTGAGCAGGTCCGGAAGGAACAAGAAGCTTCCCATAAACCCGCTGGTAGGTTTTGGAGTGCGGCGACTTGTCGCAGCCTCACGGAGAAACGGCCGGCCCGCCGCGAGACGTCGGAGCCGAGTTCAGGCTCTTGGTCCAGCTGGGGGGACAATCCCCCCCGACGGCAGAGCGCCGACCAGACGGCGCACTCGAGAGCTGACGCCTCAATTCACGGGATCCGTCCGTCAGGGGATCGGTATCACCCGGTAAAACCGTCGCGGCTGGCCGGTCTCCACCTGGTCGATCACGCATCGGGTTTCGTCGTTGCCGGAAACCGGCGGCTGGAGATTCTGCCATTCGTTGGTGTTGCCATTCAACGCCGGGCGGTATTGGACCTGGTAAACAACGCCGGAAAGGCTCGGCCAACAGATCTCGACGGCCGCCACCCGGATGGTCGGCGTGACGGGCGGCGGAGCCACCCATCGGGCGACGACATTCGAATGGGCAAACCGGGAGGGAATATCGGCGCCGACTGGCGGGCGAATGGTCATTCCGTTGAATCGGATGCCATCAGCGAGGTTTGAAACGATGTAGTGCTGGCGAAAAACTTCGGGGCCTCCCGGCTGGAACGGCGCTCCGAATTCGATGTATTCAGAATGCACCCGTCCGTTCTCGAACACTTCAAAGATCGGCTCCCCTTCGGTGTTGCCGAGAATCGTCATCTGCGCCCTGGCCTGGGCGGCGTCGATGATCACTTGCACGCGGGCCTGGCTGGCATTGGGCAAGGCCACTCTGAGTTCCCCGGCGATCCCGCAACAAACGAAGTATTCACCGGAGGCGATGGCGTAGAGATTCGTCCGCAGTGCGGCCGTTGCGGCGGACAACCCGGCAATCAACCAAATGAGGAGAACGGCACCCGCCCGGGCAGGAACGATGATGAGCATAATTTCCCTTTCTTAGTGCGCGAGCGGGCCAGTCGCTGGCAGGCCCACCCGCTTGGTTTTCTTCTCGCGTGTCCGATTCGGATCGAGGCTTTCGCACCGTACATCGGCCCTTGGCCGTGGCAAGTCCGATTCGTGCCGGCCGCAATGCGACCTTCGCCGCGGCGGAAAATCGGAATGGACAACGATGAGGGGTGTCGCGAATGCGGGAGTTCACGATGATCGACCGAACGACCATCGCGAGATGCCCCGCGGAAGCTCTCCGGAGGAATTTAGGGCCGGGGCCCGAAAACGTGCCGGCCGGTCATCGCCGGACTGGAGCAGCCGCGGCACGGTCGGATGAGGAGATTCGCCCGGATTCGAAGGCGACGGCGGCGTCCGCTTCGCGCACGAACACCTGGGCCAACTGGAGCAGTTCTGTCCGGGCAGCGTCGTCGGCCACGCCAGCCTCCCGATGGCTCGCGGCGTCTCCGGGGGGCATCTCGTTGTTTTGCAGGATGCGCAGCAGCGCATGCCGGGCGAACAACGACTGGTTGGGATAGTTCAGCAGCAGCAACGATTTGGCCTTGGCCGAGTTGTCCGGCGCGTGGCACGACGTGCACTCGTTGGCGCGGAATGCCTTTTCCAAACTCCGATAGGCGGCATCCACTCCCGCCCGGTGCGGGTTGTCCGGCCCGAACAGATAGCCGAACAACGCCACCCGCGGCTGCTGGACACCGGACCCGTCCGTCCACTGCCAGCGGCCGTCCCAGGGGCGGTCGGCCTGCGGCTGGCTCGCATCCGAATTGGAAACGCGATAGGCGGCGATGATCTTTCCCTTCGCAAACACGAGGCACAACGACGTCATGTCGAGATACGCGCGCCATTTCTTTTGGGAATGCCAGAACGGATACGGGTATTCGCCGGGGTCGAGGCCGGATCGAAACCTGGCCTTCAGGTCGAGCACGGAAAGCGGGCCATCGGCCTTGACCTCATACTCTCCGGTGAACATGAGGGTCGAACCGTAGAGCTTGAGCCAGACAAACGGATCGAACTCGGTCAGGGAATAGCTCTTCGGATCGTAGCCTTTGACCGGCTCGCACCCACCCCAGAGCAGCCGCTCGCCGACCGAGCCGAGAAAGTCCTGACACTGGACCAGCTTCGCCGCCGCCCGGTCGCGCGCCCGGGCATCCGACGGGTCGGCCAGCGGGCTGGCCGCGATCAACTGGCGGGCGACACGCTCCTCCAGGGTCTGTCCGTCCGTCGGTCCCTCGCCCCCGTCCGCGGCAGCGGCTCCTGCTGGGTCGGAGCCCAGAACGAGTGCGCAACCGACGCTGCCCAGCACCAGCACCAGCACCAGCGCGAGCGCCGGCAGGCGGCGGGCCGTCGCCACCCAACCCGGCCGTGGCCATGGAAGAGAATTCGATTTCATCACAGCACCATCGAGGTGGATTCGAGGTCGATTCCCTGGCGGCGCATTCCGCTCCTCACGGAGTCAGCGTTCGCACCGCCCGGAAGAACCGATTGGACTCCGTCAACGAGTGGGTGATGGCCAGTGATGCTTCGGTGGCCAGGACCGTGCCGCCGGGGACATCCACGAACGGCGCGTTGAGATTCGTCGTAGCCTGCAGTTTGTAATACATGCCGCGAATGGTGTTGTAGCGAACCTCGCCCTGCGTGGGATTGAGCTTCTTGAAGGCGAGATTGATCGGCTGGTCCTTGATCGTGCCGTCGAAGTATTTGCGCACAGCCTCCCAGACGCCTTTGCCCGCCATCTCGCCCACGCGGCGACCGCCGACATTGTCGATGGGCGGGTGAATGCCGCCGTAGATCCGCGACAGGCCTGCGCCGTCCGCTGCGTCATAATAGGTGGCGTAGGTCAGTGACACCGGCTGAGTCGGGCCCTTTTCGTTCAGCAGATTCGTGATGGTGTAGGAGTGAAAACCGCCCGGGAAATACTTGGAGCCCGTGATGCCGGTGAGGACCTCGGCCGCCGACCGGCTGAACGTGCTGTGGCCGGAGATGTAGCCGGGGAACGCCGGGACGACGAAGTTGGACCGCTGATAGGTGGTCCAGGTGTCGGCGTGAATCCATTTCACGCCGTTGGGGACGGCGCGCTGCGGGGTTTCCCCGGGCCAGGCGCGCAGGGCGATCTTGCCGACTGTGAGACCCGGGTGCCGGCCGCTGGCCCGGGATTGCAGCGTGACCAGCTCGATCAGATTCGTGACCAGGGGCAGGCCGTTCGGGTTGTAGGACGGGAGGGCCGGATTGGAGGACTGTCCGAGGCGGCCCAGGAACCGGACGCAGCTCATGGGACGATAGGCATCGTAATAGCGCTTGAGCGCCCAGGCCGAGCACGCGGCCTCGTGCGCGGCGGAGTTGATGGCGAAATACATCTTCACATCCCATTCGAGATCGTCGACGACGGGGCCGACGCCGCCGATTTTTTTGACCAGCAGCGGATTGTCCGCCAGGTCGTTGGCCACGACGTTCCAATGCCCGGGGGGCGTCTCCGAGTTCGGGCCATCCGCCCAGAACTCAGCGAGCGCCCGCACATAATCGCCGCGCCGGACGAGGTTGGGAGCGTAGGGCGCGCCCGTGACCGGATTGTTGGTGTAGCCATGGCCGTCATAGATCGTGTCCAGGCCGTTGGTGCCGCCATAGACACCGTCAAACGAGAGGCTGTTGTTGCCGTAGACGCCGGGCGAGATGTCGATCATGACCCCATCGTTTGGATCGAGCTCGCTGCTGGCGCGAATGACCGCCACGATCTCGTCCACAAATTTCGCGTGGGTGGCGCCGCCGTAAAACGGAGGCGGGCCGGGGTCGATCCAGGGAAGCGTCGCGTCAACACGGGCCATGGCGTAGGGCCGCACATACAGCCATTGCACGCCGAGGTAGGGCTGGACCGGGCTGGTCGGAAATCCGTTTTGATCCACGGCGTTGACCACGTTGAGGCGCTGCCAGCGATTGATGTCCACCACCGTTTGCCCAAAGCCGTCATCAATGCCCGGGCGATCCGTGGCCAGGGCCGGGTTGGTGTAGGTGTAGCGCCGCGGATCGCCCACCGGATAGTCCGGCAAGTTGACGGGCGAGTTGGTCTGCGGATAGGGCAGACCATTGGTCGCGTTCGCGCCGTCCTGGGTGAACCAGAGCGACACCACGTCGTAAATGGTGTTGCCCACGCCGGTCGGCGTATTCGTGTCGCGCGACTGGTCGTTCAGGTCGTAGCCCAGGGATGTCATCAGCGCATCGTCGGCCGCCAGCGTGGCAGCCGCCGTCCGGGAAAAGGCATGCCGCTCCTTCATCATGCGAAAGACGGCATAGCTGAGCGCGTTGCTGCGGGCTGAGGCGATATTCGGCGCCGTGTGCTTGCCGTGATAAAGGAACCCAACTGCGACCGGGTCATAGGCCGCCCAGGCATCGTACATGCAGATGGAAAAGGCGAAGTAGTTGCGGGCCTGGCCGGGCGGGTGAGGCGTGTCCTGGCGGATGGCGGCCAGGGCGCGTTCGTTCCAGACGCGGGCGACGCTGTTGGAGGCGGCGCCCTGGGCGATGCTGGCCGAAAGCAGGCAAATGAGCGCGAGGCTGAGGCCGGCAGCGGCCAATGGCACCCCAGGGCGATGGTGATATTGCGGCTCGGCAGGACAGGACAACTTCATACGACTTGAGTGGTTAAGAATTGGTTCTGGTGACGCGCGGGAGTTTACTTCGGTCGAAGAATACAGGCAGCTAAAGGGGACAATAGGCGCCGCTAATGGGGCGAGCCGGCGGAATTCCGTGGCCAAATCCGCTGGTTTTACTCCGAGCCCCATTCGAGAGCCATCGGTTGCGCCCCGCCGAAACTTGAGCGCGGTCCGAACCCACGGCCGCTCCGGTTCCAGCGACGGCACCCGCGAGGCTTCTCCCCCGGTCGCCCGTGTGGACCGCTGCGGGTTAAGAAATCGGGGACCGGACCGACAAGATTGCAGACACCCGCCGGAGCGGGCGGGTCGGCTCCTAATCTTTTGCCATCGCGTCGGTTGCCCTGTAGCGTCGACGACTTGCTGACTCCCGTATGTCACCGATTACAGACGCCTTGAAGAACCAGGTGGGCCAGGCTGCCCGCCATCTGCGTGAGGTGCGCGCCGAAATGCAGAAACTCATCGTCGGCCAACAGCTGCTCATCGATCGGCTGCTCATCTGCCTGATCGCGCGGGGGCACGGGCTTTTGGAAGGCCTGCCGGGCCTGGCCAAAACCTCGACGATCAACGCCCTGGCGCGCAGTTCGCACTGCTCCTTCGCCCGCGTTCAATTCACGCCGGACCTGCTGCCGGCCGACATCACGGGCACGCTGATCTACGACCCTACGAAAGGCACCTACACCACGCGGCAGGGTCCCATCTTTGCGAACCTCGTGCTGGCCGACGAAATCAACCGCGCGCCGAGCAAGGTGCAAAGCGCCCTGCTGGAGGCCATGCAGGAACATCAGGTGACCATCGGGGACCAGACCTTTCGCCTGCCTGATCCGTTCCTGGTCCTGGCGACGCAAAACCCGATCGAACAGGAGGGAACCTACCCGCTGCCGGAAGCGCAGATGGATCGGTTCATGTTGAAGATCGTGGTCGGCTACCCAAGCGAGGCCGAGGAGCGGGTCATTCTCGATCGCATGGCCTCGACCAAGCCCGCGATCCCGCTCACGTCCGTGGTGACGCCGGCCGACATCCTGCAGATGCAGGACCTCGTCAACCAGATCTACGTCGACCCGCAGGTCAAGAATTACGTCATCCAGCTCGTCCTGGCCACGCGGCAGGGCGAGCGGCTGCTGCCCGACTTTCGGCGCATGGTGCGGTGCGGCGCCAGCCCGCGCGCGACCATCAACCTCACGCTGGCGGCCCGCGCCCACGCGCTCCTGCAGGGACAGGCCTTTGTCACGCCCGATGACGTCAAGGCCATTGCGGCCGACGTGCTGCGACATCGCATCCTGCTGAGCTACGAGGCGGAGGCGGAGGAAGTGACGACGGATTCGCTGGTGCAAACGCTGCTGGCCCGGGTTCCGGTGCCGTGACGCCTGGCGCATCGGCCCATGGTTCCCACCGATTATCTGAAGCGGCTCCAGCGGGTGGAGGTGCGGTCCCGGCTGGTTTCGCAGGAGCTGATGGCCGGGCAGTGTGACTCCATCTTCAAGGGGCGCGGCATGGATTTCGTGGATGTGCGCGAGTACACGCCGGGGGACGACGTCCGGCGGATCGACTGGAACGTGAGCGCGCGTCTGCGTCGGACGTTCATCAAGCGCCACGTCGAAGAGCGGGAGCTGACGGTCTTAATCCTGGTGGATTTGAGCGCGAGCGGTCACTTCGGGACGAGCGCCCTGACGAAGCGGGAGCTGGCGGCGGAGCTGGCGGGCACCCTGGCGATGAGCGCGTTGCGCAACAACGATCGGGTGGGCCTGGTGCTGTTCACAAGCGAGGTCGAGCATTACCTGCCGCCGCGGAAGACCCGCCAGCATGTGCAACGTTTGCTCCGGGATCTGCTCACGCACACCCCGCGTCACGCCGGCACCCGCCTCCAGGGCGCGTTGGAATTTGCGGATCGGGTGACCCACCGGCCGGCGTTGATCTTTCTGCTCTCGGATTTTCATGACACCGGCTACGAGCCGGCGTTGAAATCGGCCAACCAGCGCCACGACGTCCTCGCCCTGCAGATCAACGATCCGCGCGAGCGCCATCTGCCGGACGTCGGCCTCGCGCTGGTTCACGACGCCGAGACGGGCGAGGCGCTGGAGGTGGACACGAGCGATCCGGCGGTGCAGGCGGCGTTCCACGATGCCGCGCAACGGCGCCAGGAAAATCTGCGGGAACTGCTCCGCCAGGCGCGGGTCGCGCACCTGGAACTCGCCACCGATGAACCGTGGCCCCGCCCGCTCCGGGCTTTCCTGGCCCGACAGGCGCGCCGGCGCGTGGCGTGACCATGCCGAACTCCACGAACACCATCATTGAAGACCTGACGCTCGTGCCGGTGCCCGAGTGGTGGCAGAACCCGTGGGTCATCGCGGTTGCGGCGATCCTGCTGGGCGCGATCGTCTGGGGCGTGGCGCGCTGGTGGCACGCGCGCCCGCGGGCCCAGCCGGCCCGGCCCCGCGCCCCGGACGGGCCGCCGCCCCATCTCGAAGCATTGCGTCGGCTGGCCGATCTGCGCGCCCGCCACTCGCGCACCGACGCCTACGGCGTGGCCCTGGAATGTTCCGACATCCTCCGCACCTATGTCGAAGGCCGCTTCGCGCTGCCGATCCGCTATCAGACCACCCGCGAGTTCATCGTCGCCGTGCAGTCGTCTTCGGGGCTGGAGCCGTCAATACGAACCCAGCTGGGCGAGTTTTTGCAGTTCTTTGACCAGCTGAAATTCGCCCGCGCCGCGGCCACGTCGGAGCAGACGCTGCGGACGATCGACGAGAGCGAACGCCTTGTGCGCACGTGCATCCCTCCGGACCTGAGCGGAGGCCAGCCATGAACGCAGGTGGGGAACGATGAACGGCGTGGTTTTCACCGACGGATTTGAATTCGCCTGGCCCTGGGCCTTGGCGGCGCTGGCCATGCCTCCCTGGCTGGCATGGCGCCTCGGCCGGGTCGGGCCCCTGCCCTCGATTCCCCTGCCCTCCCTGGGCCCATTTCGCGCCCTGGGCCGGCCCCCGCGCCGACATGCCGGCCGCTGGCGCTGGGTCCTTCCGTTGCTGGCCCTGACCCTGTTCATTCTCGCGCTGGCCCGGCCCCGCGTTCCGCGTGGGGACTGGCCGGACCCGACCAAGGGAATCGACATCATGCTGACGCTTGATTTCAGCCGGTCGATGGCCGAGCACGATTTCCATCTGGCCGGCCAGCGCGTTGCCCGGCGCGACGCGTTATTGCACGTGGTCGACGATTTTGTGAGCAAGCGTCCCCGCGATCGGGTGGGCATCGTCTGCTTCGCCCGCAGCCCATTTCTCGTGAGCCCCCTCACGCTGGATCATGCCTGGGCGCTGGCGTCGCTGAAGGAAACGGATTATGCGACGGGGACGGCCATCGGGGAGGCCCTCGCCGCCAGCCTCCAGTTTCTTCGCCAGACCAGCGAACGCAGCAAGGTGATCATTTTGGTGACGGATGGCCAGAATCTACTGGGCCGCCCGCCGCTGGCGATCGCCCCGCACGTGTTGCAGGCGCAGGTGCGCCTGTACTCGGTCATCATCGGGCCGGAGATCGTGACGCCGACCGCCGCGGCCAACCACGAGTTAAACAAGGCGGCGCGCCTGACCGGCGGACAGTTCTTTCAGGCGCGGGACACGGAAGGGCTGCAAAAGGTCTACGACTCGATCGATCAGTTGGAAAAGAAGGCCTTGCTGGAGAAACGATTCGTGGCCTGGCACGAGTGGTTCCCGTGGTTCGTGGGCGCCGGGCTGGTTTTGATCCTGGCGGACGTCGGCCTCCGGAACTTCTGGCGGCACCGCATTCCATGAAATTCCTCCAGCCCCAGTTCCTCTTTGTTCTCCCCGCGGTCTGGGTGGGGCTGGGCCTGTTGCTCTGGCTCGCCGACCGCCAGCGGCTGGCCCGCTTGCGGCGCCTGGTCGGAGACCCGGGTCAATCCTGGGCCGACTCCGGGCGGAGCGCCCGGCGCCAGCGCTGGGACATCGTGCTCTTGTTCGGAGCGATCACGGCGCTGTTCACAACCCTGGCGCGGCCGCTTTACTTTCACTTCGATGAACGCAGTGAAACCCAGGGCGCGCCGTATTTGCTGGCCCTGGATGTGTCACGGTCGATGCTGGCCGACGATCTCAAGCCCACCCGCTACGCGGCCGCCACCAACGCCCTGGACCGTTTCTTTGCCGAGTCGCGCGCGGACCACATCGGGCTTATCACCTTTGCCGGCATCGGTTATTTGAACGCACCGCTCACCTACGACACGCGCGCCCTGCGGACCATTCTCAGCTACCTCAATCCCACCGCGTTGCTCGATCCCGGCAGCTCCATGGCGTCGGCCATGGACCGCGCCGCCCGCTATTTCACCAGCAACGCGGTCCCCCAGCGCACGCTGATCCTGATGTCCGATGGAGAGGAACTTGATCATGGGCAGGCGCTGCAGCTTGCACGCCGGCTTCAGCGCGACCACAACATCACCATTCACACGGTCGGCGTTGGCACCGCCTCCGGCGCGAGCATCCCGGCCTTCCGGGCGCCTCTCCAGCCGACACGACCCTGGGGCGCCAATTTTCGGCCCGGCCTGATCACCACGCAGATGCCGGCACCTTCCCTCTCCGGCGAGGGACCGCGGATCACCTCGAAGCTCGACGAGAACAACCTGCGCCGGATCGCGAACGCCGGCAGGGGCCGTTATTTCCGCCTTGGGCAGAATGGTGAAGGGCTGGACCAGCTCCGCTCGGAAGTGTTGCGGCCGCTCGCAAAGACCGCCGCGCGCGGCGATCTGCAAAATTACCGCGAAGGCTACTTCGTCCCGCTCGGACTTGCCGTCGTCGCCAACATCCTCAAGCTTCTCCTGGGCGCGGATCGCTTCCGGCACGGGCGAGCGTTGCCAAGCATTTTGGGTGCGAAACCATGACTGACTCCAAACTGAACCGGAACCGGGGCCGGGCTCCGCACGCCGCGCGGCGTTCCGGGATTGCATGGCGGCAGCCTCGCCTCTGGCTGGCGTTCTGGCTGGCTCTGGCGAGCTGCGCGCAGGGCGCGGTGGACGTGCCGGCCCTGCAGCAGCGTCTGGCCCGCGGCCAGTCGGCCGAGGTTTGGCAGGAGCTCGACCAGGCCGTGGCCCGCGATCCCGACAACCCGCGTCTGCTCTACAATCGCGCGGTGGCCGCCTACGCCAGCGGCCGCTTCGAGGAGGCGCTGCTCGATCTGGACCGGGTGGAAACCTCCCGCCTGAAACCCCTCGTCGCCAAGGCCCGTTTTCAAAAAGGCAACGCCGACTTTCGCCTGGGCTTGGGCGCGCTGGCGCAGGATGCCGAAGCCGCGATCTCCCGCTGGAAGCAGTCCATCGCCAGCTACGACGCGCTCTTGAAGGAAAACCCCCGTCACGCCGATGCGGAAAAAAACCGGGAGCAGGTGCGTCGGCTTCTCCTGGAAGCCCTGCTGAAACGGGCGGAGGAACACCTGCAAAAGGGCCAGCAGCCGGCGCGCGTTGCCGACGAACGAATCCAGGCGCTGCGGAATGCGCTGGACCAGTTCCATGAAGCGTCGGAGCTCAAGCCGGAAGGGGCCCAGGCCCAGCAGGCGCGCGAAGGAGAGGCCAAGGCGAAGGATTTGCTGGCCCGGGCTCTGGCCGACGAAGGCACCCGGAAAACGCTGGCCAACAGCATGGTCATGCCGAAGCCAAACGAGGCGCAGGTTCCGCAGGTGGATCTCGCGCAGGTTCGGGAGGGAGTCAGCATGCTGGAAGATGCGAACGCCTTGAAGCCCGACGAACCGGAGTACGCGCAGCAGCTTGAGCGCGGGCGGGAGCGCCTGGCGGATGCGCTCGTTCGCCAGGCTCAGATTTATCAAATGATCGAGCCGCGAATCCCCCGCGTGGATGACCAGCTGGGGATCCTGCGCATGGGCCTCGAGCTGACCGAGCAGGCGCTGGAACAAAAGCCAAACCATGCCCAGGCGCGCGAAGTTCAGGAACAGATCAAGCAACGCCTGGCGCAGATCCACGAGCAACAAGGCGATCAGCTCACGCAACAATCGGAGAACGCGTCGCTCGAGCAACAGTCGCAGCAACTCAGCCAGGCGCTCGATCATTTTCAGCAGGCCACGGAATTGCAGCCCCAGCAGCCGCAGCTGCCGCAGAAGGCCGACCAGGCCCAGCAACGGCTCGAACAAACTCTCGAACAACTCGCCGACCAGCTCATGAAAAAGCCCGGCGGACAGGAATCGCCCGAAGGCGAAGTCACCCGGCTGGAGGGGGCCGAGCAGGCCCTGAATGAATTGCAGTCGCTCAAGCCCTCGGACAAGACCGCCCAGAAAGCCCAGCAAGTCGGCCAGCAGCTGGGCGAAGCGCGCCAAAAGCTCGCCCGGAAAGGAAAGGAGCCCGGCGGCGAGGAGGAAGGATCGCAACCCTCGAAAGCCGGACAGAAGCCGGGCGGCCCGCCCCAGAACAATCTCCAGAGCATGCCGATGGATGCACCTCCCAAGCTCGACACACCTGGCGCCAAGGGACGCTACATGTCCCCCGCGATGAACCGGACCTTGCGCGATTACTGATCGCGTCGGCGCGCAACACCCTTAAGGTCGGACCCGGTGCTCCGGTGACCTGTTCCCGGGTGCGGACGGACGACGGCGCGCAGACACCGCGGAGCCCGGCCGGGCACGCCGGCCAGCGGGAGGTGGCCCCAGCCCACTTCGCAACGCGAGTCGCGAAGAACCTCACCGCCGAGCCAGGAGCGGACATTTCACCCGACAGGGCGGCCTGCTGCAACCGACCGACAAAAGATCGCAACCGACCGAAAGCATGGCGGACGGCAAGTACCTATCTTGCCCCCCATGAAACAACTGCTGTGCACGATTCGCGCCCTTCTCCTGGCTGGCACCTTCGGGGCCGCCGGATCCGCCGCCATCGCGGGCACCAACGGATTCATCGTCCCCAGCTTTCGCGGCACGCCCCTCAGCCAGTCCGGCTACTGGGAGACGTTCACCACGGCCGTTGGTGCGCCAGGCAATTTGGCGGATGCGCCGGACGCAACCACCCAGGCGGTGCTGACGCAGACGAACGCGGGCGCGTTTCTCACCGGCAGTGGCAACATTTATAATCTTTCGGAACGGAGCGCCTTTGCGCTCGCGGACGGCACGCCCTACGAACTGGGCACGGTCGTTCTGCAGACGCGCACCATCGGCAGCGAGCTGGACTATGGATCGGTATGGCTCGTTTACACGAACGGGAGCGGGACCCGCTCGCTGGCGCCACTTTTCCGGTCCGAGCTGAGCCGGACGTCCGGGCAAGGATTCAACGTCTCGTCGCTCTGGCAGTGGGATTTGACCGGGCTCGGCGTCGCCCGCTACACGGTGGTGTTCCAGGCGGCCGGGCCGAGCGTCAGCTTCGATTCGTTGACCCTGGACACCGCCGCGGAATTTATCCCGGCGTTCCGCGAGCAGCCGTTCGCCGTCCGGTCCGCCCCGGCCACGCTGGCGCGCTGGAACTATCCCTTTAACGGCAATCCAGAAAGCCGGCCGACGGCCAGCGTTTTCGGCTCGCTCGGTTCCTCCCCCGACTTCGATTCGCGTGACGCCCAGTATCTTTTGGGCTGGAGCCTGACCAATCGAATCCCGGCCGGTCTGGGAGCGGAAAGATATCTGATTCGGCGGGTCACGCTGACGCTGACGGTCGCACCGGGCAGTCAATCTCCTTACACGGGCCGGGCGCGGGATTATCGCAGCTATTTTCCGACCAACGACCCGCGCCGCGTGGCGCCGGCGGGCGGCGGCAGTCCCGTCGAACTGTTCGGCGCCGGCTTTCGCGGCGGCTATGAGGCGGCAACCTATCCTCAGAACGGGCCCTGGGGCGTCAATCCGAACGGTTACCACACGAACCGCGTCGCCTACGCGGCTGGCTTCGACACGAACGGCGTGCTCGTGGACGTCTCGAACAACGTGGGTGACGACGGCACGAATGAGATCGCGGCACCGTTTGAGGTGGCGCCGTTCGCCATCGGGTCGAACCCCAATCTGGTCGAGGGCCAACCCATGCCGGCTGGCGCCTCGTTGACGTTCAACGTGAATTTGGAGGACCCGCTGATCTACGCCTACGCGCAGCGTGGGTTCAACGAAGGCAACCTTCGGTTCATGGTCACCTCCCTCATCGATGCGACCATGGCCGGGCCACCCACCTACCCGAGCTTTTACACAAGCTTCAGCCCTCTGGCCTCGCCCAGCCAGGTCCCGTTGCTCGACCTTGAGGGAACCATCGTCCGGCCGGCCGTGGACAGCGATGGCGACGGACTGCCTGACGACTGGGAAAATTTCCATTTTGGATCGCTGGCCCACGGTTCGACGGACGACGTGGATGAAGACGGCGCGAGCAACCTGGCGGAGTATCAGGCGGGCACCGCGCCGACCGCGACGGGGGATGCCTTCAAGGTGACGTCCGTGCGGCGCGGGCCGGGTTGGGCGGAAGTGCGCTTCCCGTCCGCACCCGGCCGCTCTTACAGCGTCGAGTGGACGGACGATCGATGGAACTGGCAGACGGCACCGCCCTCACCACTCGCCTATTCTTCGGCCTGGCTGTCGAAGGCGGGCATCAACCCGGGATATCCGTCGCCGGTCGAGACGATCTGGCGTGACACGAATGCGACGGCGTCGTTCCGCTTCTATCGCGTCCGCACGCCGTGATTCCGCGTCCATCCAATGTCTTCGAAGGGCGCGGTCCGCGGCGGGCTTCCCCGGGCTTCACGTTGATCGAATTGCTCGTCGTGATCGGCATTGTTTCGACGCTGGCGGCGCTCGTTCTGCCGGCGATCGGACGCGCCAAGGCCCGGGCGCGGATGGTCGAAGAAATGTCAGCCGCCCGTCAACTCATGCTCGGGGTGACGCTGTACGCCGATGACAACGAAGGCGCGTTGTTTCCGGGATATGCCGCCGATATGGGCGCGCAAGACGACCTGGGGCAGCCGCTGCACTTTCCAATCAACGCGCGCTATCCCTGGCGGATTGCGCCCTACCTGTCCGGATCCATGCAGGTGATCTATTCGGGGGAGAACCGCGGCAAGCTGGCCGAGATGCAGGCGTCGAGCCACACCGACTACGTCTATTCCGCGAGCGTCTTCCCGTCGCTCGGCATCAACTCCTACTTCATCGGCGGCAACCAAAGTGAATTTCCCGCGGCAGACGCCAATGCGAAATTCGGCCCGGGCACGGTCGTCACGAAAATGACCGAGGTCAGGAATCCTTCCGCCCTGATCGCGTTCATGTCCGCGCGCTCCGCGGTCACCGGCAGCGAGGCGCAGGGTTACTACCAGATCACACCGCCCTACCTGCGGGCGCGCCAGTGGGCCGACCGGTATGCGCGAGCCCTGTCTCCGGGCCGCTGGGGCTATGTTGCGCCGCGCTTCAATCAACGTGCGGTGGCGGCGCTGCTGGACGGCCATGCGGAAAGTTTCGGGCTGTCGGAGATGCAGGACATGCGTCACTGGTGCAACGCCGCCGACCGTCCAGATTTTATTTTGCCGAGCTCACCCACGGCGGATCCATCCAACCCATGAAGCAATTGAAACTCATCCATTCTTTATTCCTCCTTGGCGCTGCCGCCGCGTTTTCCACCGGCTGCATCACGCCGCCGACTGGGCCGTCCAGTGCAGCGGAGAGGCCGGCCGCCCCGCTCGCGCCGCTGCCGGAGACGGTCACCAGCTTCGGCGCCGTCACGTGCGACGGATGGCTCTATGTGTTCGGGGGCCATCGCGGCGAGCGCCATGAGTATTCCGCCGAAAAGGTCAGCGGCTCATTCCAGCGACTGCGATTGAGCGACGGGCAGGCGTGGGAGACGCTGCCGTCCGCGGCGCCGGGCCAGGGCCAGCCCCTCGTCGCCCACGGCGGGTCGGTCTACCGCATCGGCGGCATGGCCGCGCGCAACCGCGCCGATGCGCCGCAGGATCTTTGCTCGCTCAATCTGGTCGAGCGCTTCGATCCGCGCCGGGGCAAATGGGAGACGCTACCCGCGTTGCCGGCGCCGCGTTCCAGCCATGACGCCGCCGTGCTCGGAAACAGGATTTACGTTGCCGGCGGTTGGGTACTCGCCGGTGGCACGAACCGACCCGTGTGGCCGGCCACCGCCCTCGTGCTGGATCTTGCGGACCTCCGAGCGGGCTGGCGCGAGTTCCCGCAGCCCTTTCGGCGGCGCGCGCTTGCCCTCGCGGCGCAGGGAACCCGCCTCTACTGCCTGGGCGGACTGGACAGCAACAACAAGCCCACCAGCGCGGTGGAGATTTACGACACGACCACCGGCCAATGGCGCCAGGGTCCCGCGATGCCAACCGGGCAGCACCAGGGTTTCGCCTGCTCAGCCATCGGACAGAACGGACACGTCTACGCCAATTCGTTTCAGGGCGACCTCCTCCGGCTCTCAGCGAACGGCCGCAGCTGGGAAACGGTCGGGCGCCTGCAGCGCCCGCGCATGGCGCATCGGCTGGTCACGGCCGGAACAACCCAGCTCATCGCTCTTGGCGGCGAAGACGGCGAAGAGAAACGGCCCGATCTGGAACTGCTGACTCCCGCAGCCGATCCCAACGTTGCCGCCGCCCGACGCTTCTCCCAAAGCTCCAACCTCCCATGAATTCCATGTCGATGCCGGTCGCGGCCCCTCCAAGCTCCATCCTCCCCGCCCACCCCATGACCGTTCTTCGTGGCATGCTTCGTCCCGTTCGTTCGGCCCTTTGCCTCCTGCTGTTGGCCACCGCAAACTCAATTGTGGCCCACTCCGTGTGGATCGAACCCGTCGGCGATTCGCTGGCCATCCGCTTCGCTGAACCCGACGGAACCTATGAAAAATCCCCCGGCCACCTGGACCACTTGACCCCGCCAATCGCGTTCACCGTCGTCACCAACAGCCCGGCGCCGTTGGACGCGCCAAAGAAAGCGGACCACTTTCGGCTGGTGGCGTCGCGGCCCGCGGACACGGCCTGCGCCGAAACCAGCTTCACCGTTCGGGACGGTCGCAAACCCTGCTTTTACGCGCGCTGGGAACCCTCCCTCGCGATCGCCAGCACGCCCCGTCTTACGCTCGACCTGGTGCCCACCGGAAAGCCGGGCGAAGTCCGCGCGTGGTTTCGCGGGCGGCCGCTGGCCGGAATTACGGCCACCTTGCGCCGGCCGGATGGCGCGGAGATCGAACTGACCGCCGACACGGGCGGCTTTCTGCAACTCGACACCGATCGGCCGGGGCAATACCTCCTGACCATCGCCCACCATCGCGAGCCTCTGGCGGGTTTTCACGGGGGAGTGGCGTATCAACAAACCAGCCACAACGCGTCGTTGACCTGGCGAAGGGCGCGTCCGTGAGTGGCGGCGGACCCGCCAGCCGGCGCGACAGCCAGTCTCCACCGCCAATCGCTTAAGCCAGGCGTTCGACGCGGACTTGGGCGTTGTAGTCGGGGACACCGCCGAGCGTGTCCACCAATCCACGCCGCAGGAGGGTGTTGCCCTCGGGCCAGTGAACCTGGAGGTTGCCACGGGCGATGGCGGCGAAAAAGACGCGGCCCTCGAGGCGGCCCTGGTCGTTGATGAGCGCGACGCGGTCGTGGTTGCGCAAGTGCAATTGCGCCGCATCGTCCGGATTCATGAACACCGCATCGCGGGCCGCGCCGGTCAACGGATCGACCTCGGCGTAGATCAGGGTGTTGAACTGTTTGCCGCGGCGCGAGCTGACCTCGAACACGCCGGGCGCCTTCTCGAGCCGGGGCAGGTTCACCGGCCGGAAGTGCGCCTTGCCGTCGGGCGTTTGAAATTGACCGTTGGCGCAAAGGTGCGGGCCGCCGTATTGCAGCGCGTCGCCGGTCTTCCGGAGGTGTTGGACTCCTTCGTAGAAAGGAACGACGCGGGCGATCTCTTCCCGGATGGCCTGGCCGGTTTCGCATTGAAGCAGGTGCGCGCGCTCCGGATACGTGGCGGCCGCGAGCTCGCGGAGAATCCGCCACTCCGCCCTGGCCTCGCCGACCTGACGCGGAATCTCCGGGCTGAAAGCGATGCGTCGCTCCGTGTTGGTCTCCGTGCCGCCGCCATCCTGTTCGTAGCGGGTTTTGGCCGGGAGCAACAGAACCGCCTCCTTTGGATCGAGCAACATCTGATCGGTCAGGATGATGTCCTGGTGGACGCGCAGCGGGATATTGGACATGGCCGCCGCGACGTAGGCCGGGTCGGGGAGCGTGCGGAGGAAGTTGCCGCCCAAACAATAGAGCACGTCAAGTTCGCCGGCGGCTCCGGCCTCCACCATCTCGGTCGTGGTCATTCCCGGCCAATCGGGAATGGAGAATCCGTATTGCCTGGAAAGCGCAGCGACGTTCTCCGGAGTGATGGGCTTGCCGCCGGGCAGCGCGGTGGAGTAGGCGCCCATCTCGGCGCCGCCCTGGACGCTGCTGTGGCCGCGAATTGGCATCAGGCCGCATTTATCCCGGCCAACCCAGCCTTTCAGCAGACCCAGGTTCAGGACCATGGACACGCCATCGCCGCCGTAGGCGTGTTGCGTGATGCCCATGCTCCAGACGAGCACGGCATTCTTGGCGGCATGAATCTTGGCGGCAAAATCCTCCATCGTGGCGCGGTTGAGGCCCGACTGGCGCTCGAGATCGGCGAACTCGAGCCGCTCGGCCTGTTGTCGCAACTCCTCGAGACCGGCAGTGTGCCGCTCGACGAACGCGCGATCGTACCAGCCGTTGGCCAGGAGGATCTTGATCACCCCGTAAAGGAAGGCGATGTCGCCGCCCTGGGTCACGGGATACCAGTAATCGGCCAGGGGCGTGCCGAAGAGCGCGCTTTTGGCCGAGGACGGAACCCAGTAGCGTTGCATGCCGGGCTCGAGGTACGGGTTGACGAGGACGACGCGCGCGCCGGTCTTCCTGGCCTCATGCAGGTACTTGGTCGAGACGGGCTGATCGTTGGCGGGATTGGAGCCGAAGAAAATGATGAGGTCGGTGCCCCACCAATCCTTGTAGCTGCACGTGGTGGCGGCGATGCCCAAGGCATACTTCATCGCGCCAGTGGACGGGCTGTGGCAGAGGCGCGCGGCGTTGTCGACGTTGTTGGTCCCGAGATAGCGCGCAGCTTTTTGCGCCACGTAATAGATCTCGTTGGTCACGCCCCGGGCGGTGACGAAGAACGCGATGCGTCGGGGCGTGCTCGCGCGGATGGCCCGGGCCATCCGGTCGTAGGCGTCCGTCCAGGAGACGCGCCGGAAGCCGCGATCGCCGCGTTCCCGCAGCAGCGGATATGGGAGACGCCCCAGCTCACGCAGCTGGGCGTTGTCGAGGCCGCGGAGGGAAGACACGTCCTCGAGCCGGCGAACATCGAGGGCCGGCATGGTGTTCAGCCGAAGCAGGTTCAGCCGGGTCATGCACAGGTGGATGCCGTCGATGGTCCAATCGTGCAAGCCGGCCACGCCCAGGGCACAGCCGTCGCAGACGCCGTGGCTGAGCACCTTCCAGGCGTACGGGAGGTTGTCCCTATTTTTCCAAACCACCCGCAGCATATCCCGGAAATGTCGCGGCTTGGTGGAAGCCAGGCCGAACGGGACCAGTGTTTTCAGCCGCTGGGCGGCGGTTGGTTGGAGCCGGTTCAAATGATCCCGGCCAGCTCCTGCAGCGTCCGCCAGTTTTCGAGACGTTCCTGATTGGCGCGCAGGATGACCTCGCTGGGGGCGCCGTCCTTTTCGAAATGTTTCGAGAAGCGGCCTTCGCTGCGCGCGAACATGACGAAGTCGAACAGCTCGCCGGTCTTCGGATCCTTGTACCAATCATCCTTGGTGGCGGGATTGCCCTGAAGGCTGAGGCGCTCGGCGATCTTCAAGCCCTTGCGCGGATCGTAGATGAGGACGGGGAACGTGCGGGTGTCGACGGCCAGCTTGCTCTGCTGCGCGGCCATGTTGTCGCCGACGCCGTGCTCCGGCTGGCAGGTCGTGTAAACGCTGACCACCGCCGGGCCGTCGAACTCATTGGCCGCCATGATGGCCTTGTAGAAATGGTTCGGCATGGCGCAGCTGGTCTGCGCCACGAACGTGTTCGGGTGCATCATGCAGATCTGCGCCAGCTCCTTGCGGCGCTCGACCTTGCCGGGAATGGCCTTGCCGTGCACGGTGAACTTCGTGTTCTGGCCCATGAACGTCGCGGTGGAGGACTGGCCGCCGGTGTTCGAATACACCTGCGTGTCGAGCACGAGAACCTTGATGTTCATGCCCGAGGCGAGCATGCGGCTGAGCGATTGGAAGCCGATGTCGAGCATCGCCCCATCCCCGCCGATGACCCAGAGCTTTTTGTCCTTCCAGCCCATCTGATCCCAGCGCGCCCGGATGCCCATGGCGTCGGCCGGCGCGTTCTCGAAAAGCGAGTTGGTCCAGGGCACCAGATACGGGTTGTAGGGATAGGTCGAGGCGTAGACGGTCGAGCAGCCGGTGGAGTTGACGATGCCGATGTTCTCCCGGCCGTAAACGAAGCCCGTGGCTGCGAGCATCATGCGGAGGGCCGTGCCCTCGCCGCAGCCCATGCAGGAGCCGGCGCCGCCGACATAGAGCAGCGAGCGCTCCGCCAGCATCATGTCGCTGAGCAGCTTTTCGTTGATGAACTCCTTCGGGGTCTCCGGAAGCTTCCGGTAGAACCCCCAGGTGCGCTGGAACCGCTTCAACGTCGGCTCATCCTTCTTCAACATCGACAGCGCGCCGTGGTTGCCGCACGCGTCCACACACTCGGCGCAGCCCTTGCACTTGGTCGGGTCGATGAAAATCCCAAAGTAGCCGGGCTCGGCCCCCTTCTTTTCGTAAACGCTCCAATACTTCGTCGTCTGGCCGAACTGTTTGCGGTAGTGCTCGCGCTCCGTCGCGTCGGGGATCGCGGCCAGCTCCGCCTCCAGCTTGGCCTTCGGCACCACCTTGCCCAGGATCGCCGTGTCCGGGCACTCCGTCACGCACTCCATGCAACCCACGCAATTCTCGCTGTTCAGCAGCGGGATGTCGGGCGCGATGTAGGAGAAATCGCGGAGCGTCCCAGTCCCGGCCGGAATGAACGACCGCAAGGTCGAAAGATCCGCGGGCAGCGCGAGCTCGGCGGTGCCGTCGTTGTAGGCGCCCACAATGCGCTCGTTGAAATCGCGCACGTTGAGGACGTCATCGGTGATGGGCACGCGGTTGGCGCGCGCGGCGGGAGCAGTTGCGACAGGGTCAGCCATAGGTCGATCAGTAATCAAATTGCATCATTAAATCGGAACCACCAGCGCTATTTGGCAAAGGCCGGAGCCGGCTCCGGCTTCGGCGCCGGGGCGCCGCCCGAGATGATTTCCCAAGGGACGCTCATGACGCTCTTCAGTCCCTCGCGCACGCACTTGAGATTTTCCTGCACGACGTGCTCGCCGCGCTTGCCGAAGTATTTGCGGATGTATTTCTCGACGGCGCCGAGCACCTGCTCGTCGCCCATGCCAGACCGGGAGGCGAAGGGCGTGACGCGGATAAAGATGCCCACCAGGCAGACGCCCTGCATGCGTTGCTGCAGGTCCGGGTCGGTGGCGATCTCGCGCGCGATCTTCACGGTGTCCAGATAGTGAACCTTGAGGCGCTTGCTCCGGATGATTTTCTGGCCGTAGGCCGGAATGCCGGCCCAGACCCTGGCCGGATCAAGCTCCGGGCTTTGGATGAACACGCTGCCCTCGGGCGCAATGCCTTCGAGCGGGTTGCCGAGATTGAAGGCGTTGACGTCGTTCAGCGGGATGAACTCGACGTAATTCAGCTCGCTGTGCGTGCGGATGTGCGCGTCGGCGACCGTGAGGTAGTACGTGGTCGGCAGGCCTTTCTTCTCGGAGCCGTACTTCGGATAGGCCTGCACGTGGAGGTTGAACAGCTCGCCCACGAACGACGCGATCAACTTGTTCGTGGTCACGCTGCCGAAGCCGCCAACGGAATGGCCGCGCATCGAGAAGGCGCCTTCCGGACGCAGATCCGGGTCCTCGGCCTCCGCCAGGGCGAGGGCGTGCTTGATGCCAACCACGGAAAACTGCCGCGCCTCGGCGGACTGCATGTTTTTGACGATGGTAAGAAAATGGCAGCCGCGCACGTCGCGCGAGCCCAAACCCGCCGAGCAGGTGTAAATCTTCGGGATACGGTTAATCGCCGGGTATTTGAACTCGCCGTTGGAGCCGAAGCTCAGGCCGGCGAGGGCGTCCGCGAACGATGCCTTGATCGCCTGGGCCAGCGGGTTCGACTGCGCCAGCGGGTTGTCCATGCGCTCCACGACGGTCATCGCCTTCACGTTTTTCAACGCCGCGACCACCTCGGTGGCCGGGAACGGCGCGAAACAGGTGACATGCACCACGCCGACCTTCAGGCCAAGCTCCGCCCGCATGTAATCCGCGGAGGCCTGCGCCGTCTCCATCATCCCGCCCATGCCGACCAGCGCGAGCTCCGCGTCCTCCATCCGGTAGCAATCCACCATCTGGTAGCGCCGGCCGGTGTTGCGGTGAAATTCGTCCATCGCCTCCTGCACCGCCGCGGGCACCTGATCGTAAAAATGGCGCTGGGCGATCTTGCCCTTCATGTAGGAGTCCTGGTTCTGGACCACCCCGGTCATGATCGGGTTCTTCGGGTCAAACAGGCAGCGCAGCTTTTCGTTCGGATCCCCGACGTAGCTTTTCATGAACTCCGTCTCCGGGAGCCGGATGTTTTCAATCGTATGCGTGGTGAGGAAGCCGTCCTGGACGTTCATGAACGGCGTCTCGCTGGCCTCGGCCGCCCGGCGGCAGATCAACGCCAGATCGCAGGCCTCCTGCGCGTTGCGCCCGAACAGAATCCCCCAGCCGACATCGGCCACCGACATGACGTCATCGTGGCCGCAATGCACGTTCAGTGAATGGCTGGTCAGCGCGCGGGCGCCGATGTGAAACACCACGGGCAGGCGCTTGCCGGAAATCGTGTAGAGCACCTCCTTCATCAGGACCAGGCCCTGCCCGGAGGTGAAGTTGGTCACCCGGCCGCCCGCCAGCGCGTAACCTTCGCAGGTCGTCGCCGCGGAGTGCTCGGACTCCGGCTGCACGAATTGAAGGGTGTCCCCCCAAAGATTCTGTTTGCCGTTGGCCACCTCCGTCTCGTAACCGGTGCCCATGGTGGTTGACGACGTAATCGGATACGCGCAGGCCCCGTGGGTGATGTGCGTCTCCACCCAGACGACGCCACCGGCGCCATCGGACGTGGTGGAAATTCCGGGGAACGGAACCTGCGTTCCGGGTGCGCTCTTGGGCAGATTGCTCATACGATCAAATGAAACCGATCATCTACGCGGTCTTCGGATAAGTACGATTCGGATAAACACGAATGGGGCTCGGCGGCGGAGGAACTTTCAGACCCCGACTTCCCGGGCCACGTCCGGTCAGAGTGGCGAACCCCGGGGGTGGAGGCAAGACAATAGAAGTTCGCCTCGGGCCTGCCAGGCCCGCTAATCTTCAACCATGCGATTCGCACCCGCTCTCCTTGCCGCCGCGCCGGGTCTCGCCCGGCTGGTCCTCGCCGGTTGGCTCCTGGTTCCCCTGCTGTCGCCCGTCGCCGCCGCGGTCCTCGACAAAGCCGCCGCGCTCCGGGCGCAAACCTGGTGGGACAACCAGGACTGGGATTGGTATCAGGCGAACATTCCGTTCTTCGAGTGCCCGGACGTCGATCTGGTCACGACGTACTACTATCGCTGGGAGCTGGTCACCAAGCACCTGACGTATGGATCGCCCAACAGCGGATACAGCTTCACGGAATTCATCGATCGCCCGTTCTGGAGCGGCGCCTACGGCGCCATCAGCTGCCCGGCGGGCCATCAGCTCTACGAAGTTCGCTGGCTGCGCGACGCCCGGTTCGCCCGGGACTACGCGCGCTATTGGTTCCGGACGCCGGGCGCGGAGCCTCGTCGCTACGGCTGCTGGATCGCCGACGCGATCTGGGCCGCCCATCAGGTGCATCCCCATGAAAGCTTCATGACCAACCTGCTGGCCGATCTGAAGCACAACTACGACGGTTGGGTCCAGCGCCAGTTCGTCCCCGAAATGGGCTTGTTCTGGCAGAACGGCCACGATGACGGCATGGAGTTCAACATCACCAGCCGGCAGACGCGGGACATCCTGCGCGGCGCCAACGGCTATCGGCCCGGGTTTAACGCCTACCTGTATGCGGATGCCCTGGCCATCGCCCGCACCGCGCGCCTGGCGGGCGACACCGCCACCGCCGACGACTACGAAGCCCGGGCCGCAGCGATAAAGACCAACGTGCAGGCCCGCCTCTGGGACGCCGGGCGCGGGTTCTTCTTTCCCATGTTCATGCGGGACGAAACCGACAAGGAGGGCAATGTGGTGACAAGGAACACGTTGACCTACCAGAGCGGAAAGTTTGCCGGCAGTCCGCACGGCCGGGAGGAACACGGCTATATCCCATGGCAGTTCAACCTGCCGGACGCCGGCCACGAGGCGGCCTGGAAATTCCTCATGGACACCAACTATTTTTACGCCGCCTTCGGCCCGACGACGGTGGAGCGCCAGGATCCCATGTTTCTCCTGCAGAAATCCTGCTGCTGGTGGAGCGGCCAATCCTGGCCCTACGCCACCGCGCAGACCCTCAAAGCCCTGGCCAACCTCCTGCAGCGGTATCAGCAGGACGTCATCAGCCGCGCCGATTACGTGCGCCTGCTCACGATCTTCGCCCGGTCGCATCGAAAGAACGGCGTCCCGTACCTGGCCGAAGCACTCCATCCCGACACCGGCTCGTTTGAAGGCCACGACGGCTACAACCACAGCGAACATTACTTCCACAGCAGCTTCAACGACCTGATCATCACCGGGCTGGTTGGCCTGGAACCCCGGGACGACGACACGCTCGTGGTCGATCCACTCGCGCCGGCCGGCTGGGACTATTTCGCCCTGGACGACGTTCCTTACCGGGGCCATCTCCTGTCCATTGTGTGGGATCGCACCGGCCAACGATACGGCCGGGGCGCCGGACTGCGCGTGCTCGATCAGGGCCGGGAAATCGCCGCGCTCGACCGCCTGGGCCGCATCGAAACCCGGCTGCCCGCGCCCGCCGCAGCGCCCGCGTCAGAGACAGCCGCGGTCCGGATCAATTACGCCGTCAACAACGACGGTGATTACTTCCCGAAACTGACGGCATCGTCCGCCGCCGCCAGAACCTCGCTCGGCAAGATCAACGATGGCAATTACTGGTACACGATCCACCCGCCCAACCGCTGGACCACCGCGGGATCGACCAACGCTGAGGATTGGTTGATCCTCGACCTGGGCACGCCGAGAACGATCGATACGCTGAAATTCTATTTTCTCGACGACGGCACCGACGTCACGGCGCCGCTTGCCTATCAGGTGCAGGTCTACGAAGACAGCCGATGGATCGACCTCCCGGAGCAAACGCGTCAGCCGAACCGCCCAACCGGCCATCGCGCCAACGTCGTCACGTTTCCGCCGAAGGCCATCGCCAAGGTTCGCGCCTCTTTCCGGCACCCGCCGGGCGGCGGCATCGGTCTGACCGAGCTCGAAGCCTGGGGCCCGGGTTCCCGGCCCTACGTGGCGCCCGCGCCCCCGCCGGGCAACCTCGCTTTGAACCGGCTCAACACCGGTTACCCCAAGGCCTCCGCCTCCTTCTCGGACGTTTTCGGCGGGCTACCGGCCAGGGCGATCGACGGGCGGATCAATTACCAACCCAACCCCATCAATCGTTGGACCAGCTACGGCTCGACCAACTCCAGCGACTGGCTTGAGATCGATTTTGGCGAGGACCGCACATTCAACCGCGTCGAGCTGTTGATCTATGACGACCGGGGCGGCGTCCAGCCGCCGGCGCGTTACAGCTTGGAGTCGTGGATCGGCGCCACGTGGAAGGAAATACCCGGCCAGCAGAAAAGCCCCACGGCTCCCGCCGGCAGCACCGTCAACACCGTGACGTTTCCCGCGGTCACCTCGGGAAAAGTTCGGGCGATGTTTTTCCACCGCGGCAACGCCCGCAGCGGTGTCACCGAGATGATGGTCTGGAACGATTAGTCCGGCGCTGGACCCGACGCAGCTCAGCTCCGCCGGCGCCGGGGCTTGGACGCCCGGGAGCCGCGGCTCATCGCCGCTTCAATCTCGTCAGCTTCGATCGGAATATCCGCCATGAGATCCACATTCTCCTTTTCGCCGACCAGCACGGTGTTCTCCAGGCGGACCGCAAACCCCTCGTCGGGCAGGTAGATCGCCGGCTCAATGGTCATCACCCACCCCGCCTGAATCGGCTCGGTCACGTGGCCCACGTCGTGCACATCCAGGCCGATGGGATGCCCCACCCCGTGCATGAAATATTTCTTGAACGCCGGCCGCTCGGGATCCTGCTGCCGAATGTCGCGCGGACGCAGCAACCCGAGCTCCAGCAGCTCCGCCTCCACCAACGACTCGGCCTCCTTTTGCCACGTCTTCGGCAGCTTGCCCGGCGTGAGGTTGCGGCAGCATTGGCGGAAGACGCGCAAGACCGCGTCGTAAACCTGGCGCTGGCGCCGCGTGAATCGCCCGCTGACCGGAATGGTGCGCGTCAGGTCCGAGTTGTAGTTGGCGTATTGGGCGGCCACGTCGAGCAGGAGGAGGTCGCCCGCGCGGCAGTCCGCGGAGTTTTCAATGTAATGCAGGGCACAGGCATTGCGTCCGCTGGCGATGATCGGTGTGTAGGCGAACGCTCCCCGGTGCCGGATGAATTCGTGCGCAAACTCCGCTTCAACCTCGGTCTCGTTCACCCCCGGCTTCGTGAAACCCAACACCCGTTTGAATCCGCGTCCGGTCAACGCGCACGCCTGGCGGATCCGATCCACCTCCACCGCCGATTTCACCACGCGCAGCCGATGGAGCAAACGGGCCAGCCGCTGGTAGTCGTGCAATGGGTACTGGCGCTGCGTCTCGGCCACGAAACGCGCCTCCCGCGTCTCCACCGCAACCACCGCACGCTTGTGCTCATTGGAGTTCAGGTAGACGTGCTCGCACTCACACATCAGCCGGCGGAAGATGCCGGCAAATTCCGGCAGCCATTCCACCCGTTTCACCCCGGAGATTCGCCGCGCCTCCTCCCGGGTCAGCTTGTGGCCCTCCCAGATCTCCATGAGCGGCGTCGGCTCCCGCAAAAACAGGATCTCGCGGAATTCCTCCAGATGCGCATCCGGGTACAGCAACAACATCGACTCCTCCTGCTCGATGCCCGTCAGATAGAACAAGTCCGAATTCGCCACCAATCGGAGTGAGCCGTCCGCGTTGGTCGGCGGGATGTCGTTGGAGTTCACCACCGCGAGCGAGTTGCCCAGCATGAGGCGGGTCAGACGCTCGCGGTTGGCAATAAACAGGGCGGGATCGATGGGCGCGTGTCGCATGGCCCGGGACACTGGCAAATCGGTGGGCAGGTTTCAACGCCGGGAATGACCCGGCGGCCGGACGGCGTTGGGCGCCTCGTTTACGCGCGTCATTTACGTCTTGAGTTTCCCCGTCAACTCGCAAAATCTCGGCACAGTTCCAGCGCCTAACGCATGACGCCAGGTGACCGCTCCCTCAACCACGGGCTGTCCCACACCCAGGGGCCGGCGGACCTTTGTCCAGTTTGGCCCCAGACCGCCCCGGCCCAGGACAGACCCGCGCTGCCTGGGCGCTGGTTCGACCAAGGAGAATCCAATGATCGAAGTCAAAGTCCTCTGCCCCTGCGGCTCGAAATTCAAATTTGACGTCGAGCCGGTCAACAACCTCGTTCCATCTCCCGTCACCTGCCCGTCGTGCGGGCAGGACGCCACTGAGCTGGCCAACGCGGACTTGCATCAGAAACTTCACCTGCTGCCGGCCACCCCTCCCGCCGAGGCCCTGCCGGCGACGGCCGGCAGCGAACTCCCCAAGGTGCGGCTGCGACTGTCCGCTCACGCCGAGCCGGCCGGAGCACCGGCCGCGCCCGCGCCCGTGACAACAACCCCGACTCCCGCGGCGCTTCCAGCGGGACGGACAATCTCTCCCGCAGTCGCCCGACATCTCGAGCCCTCCGGCGATCGCGCCCTTTGGCTCGGCATCGCCGGAGCGGTCGCGGGCGGATTCGTCGGGATGATGATCTGGTTCCTCATCATCAAGTGGACCCATTACGAAATCGGCTGGATCGCCTGGGGCGTCGGTGTTCTCGCCGGATATGGAGCACGCGTCACCGGCAGCCAGCCGACGCCGGCGTTGGGTTTCATCACCGCGCTCTGTGCCCTGGCCGCGATCGTGGGCGGCCAATATCTGGCCACGCGAAGCATCGTCACGGAGATCCTGGATAAGGGCATCAACGAAGCCTATACGGAGCGACTGAATTATGCGCGGGAGGGCGTAAACGCAAAAAGCGATGACGAGATCCGCGCATTTCTGATTCGCCACGGAGAGGCCGACGACGACGACAAAAAGGCTGGCAGGCTCCAGGTGGTGAGGCCCGAGCAAATCAAGGAATTCCGCGACACCGAGCAAACGACGTTGCAGGAGTTCATCGCGGGCAAACCCTCGCGCGAAGAGTTCGGACGCAACCTGCGCCGAATTCAAGAAACCGCGGGCTTCCGAATGCTGATGTTTAAAGAGAGTTTCGGCCTGATGACCCTGCTCTGGCTATTCCTGGGCATGGGCAGCGCCTTCAAGATCGCATCCGGCGCCTCCGGCGATTGACCAAGGGAAGACCGGGACGAAACGGGCCGACAACGACCCAATCTCCCTCTTCATCACCGCCCCATTCCGCTGCCGGGGTTTGATGTGGAATAGCCCCAGTTCCACCCCATTTGGCCGGGTGGTGGGGCACGAGCCCAGTTGGAATCCAGCGCCACTCCAGCCCCATTAGTTGTGGGGCTGTGAATAACTTTCCACCATACTTTGTGGTTTTCCGCTTGAGTGGATTTTCCGCGTTGGGTTCAATCTGGGTCACTTATATGTATTTGAAGAACCTGACCGTGCTTGGGTTTAAGTCGTTCGCCGACAAAACGTCGCTGAACTTCCAGCCTGGCGTCACGGCCATTGTCGGGCCGAACGGATGCGGCAAGTCCAACGTCTCGGACTCCATTCGCTGGGTGCTGGGCGAGCAATCGGCCAAGGCGCTGCGAGGCGGTGAGATGGCTGATGTCATCTTCAATGGAACCGACGGCCGCAAGCCCATGGGCATGGCGGAGGTTTCGCTGACCATCGGGGACGTCGATGAGGAACACCTGAAAGCCGCCGGGGTCGAGGTGACCTACAACGAGGTCACGGTCACGCGTCGGGTTTTCCGGGACGGAGGCAGCGAGTATTTCATCAACAAAACCCCGTGCCGGCTGAAGGACATCCAGCAGCTGTTCATGGGAACCGGGGTCGGGCGGACGAGCTATAGCATCATGGCTCAGGGCAACATCACCCAGATTCTGTCCAGCAAGCCCGACGACCGCCGGACCGTGTTCGAGGAAGCCGCCGGCATCACGAAATTCAAATCGCAGAAGAAAGAAGCGCTCCGGAAGCTTGAACACACGGACCAGAATCTTCTGCGTGTGCAGGATCTGATCCGCGAGGTGAAACGGCAGATTGGCTCCCTGCAGCGCCAGGCCGGAAAGGCCCGCCGCTACAAGGCCATCGCCCAGGAGCTGCAGCACCTCGACACCCAACTGGCCCGGCACCAGTTCGACGTGCTCCAGGCCGAGATCCACGCCCGGGCCACGGCCGCCGAGGGCATGCGCAATTCGATCGAGGAACTCAGCGCCGCCGTTCTGCGCCGGGAAGACGAGATCCTCCAGTTGCGCGAGCGTTTGTCCGAGCTCGAGCACCAGATTTCCGCCGGCCAGCAACAGGGCATGGAGCTCAAGGCCCAGAGCGACCGCCACGACGCCCGGATCCATTTCAACGACGAGCGCCTTCGCGAGCTCGAGCAGCAGAACGTCCGCGCGCTTTCGGACATCGCCCAGGCGGAGGAACGGACCAATGCGACGAGCACCGAATTGGTCGCGCTGAACGAACGTCTGGCGGCCTCGGAGGCCGCGCTGGCGCAGCAACGCGGCGCCTTGCGGGAGAAACACGACGCTCTCGCGCAGATCGAAACCCACCTGCAAAGCCAGCAGGAAGCCCTCCGCAAAGCGCAGGCGGAGGCATTCTCGGCCATGCAGCACTTGACGCGCGCGCGAAATGAAATCAATGCGCTCGATCTGCAAAAGCAAGGCAATGTCGTCCGGCTCGAAAAGCTGTCGTCGGAAAAGATCCAGCTCGAGGAAGAGCGAACCCGGCTCGAATCCCGCGTGAGCGAGTTCGCCGCCAACGTCCAGACCCAGAAGGTTAACGCCCAGACGCAGCGGGGCACCGTGGAGGAACGCCAGCTCCGCCTGCGCGAAATTCAGCAGGAGCTGGCTCAAGCCTCCCAGGACCTTGACGCCCACCTCCGCCGGCAGGCTGAGATTCGATCCCGCCTTAATGTTCTCGAGCAACTGGAGGAGGCACACGAAGGGTTCAGCGCCGGCGCCCTCGCCGCCCTTAAACAAAGTGCGTCCGTGTTGGGCTCGCTCGCCGACAAGATCCGCGTGCCCGACCAGCACGTTGTCGCCGTCGAAACGGCCCTCGGCCATTTCCTCCAGCTCGTCCTGACGGAGCAGCCCGAAGCGGCGGTGCAGATTCTCGGCGATCTCGCCGCCAACAAGAAAGGCCGCGCCAGCCTGGCGGCCCTCACGCTGAGCGGCGGACCAGCCGCCAGCCCCGCCATACCCATCGCCCCACCTCCGGGCGCTGTTGCTGCACTGGGCGTCATCGAGGCCGATGCGTCCGTGCAGCCACTGGTCCAGGGCCTGCTCGACCGAACGTTCATCGTGCCGGACCTCGTCACCGCCACCGCCGCCGCCCGGGAGAACCCCGGCATGTTCGATTTTGTCACGCCTTCCGGGGAGCTTCTGACGCGGCACGGGGTCTTTACCGGAGGCGCCAGCAACGGCCACGGAAACAAGGCACCCACCAGCATCCTCGGCCGCAAGAACCAAATCGCCGATCTTCAGGCCCAGCTCGCGCAACTCCAGGAGCAGGTCAACGAGTTCAGCCGGCGCAAAGGCACCCTGCAAAGCGAACAAACGGCCCTTCAGGCCGGACTTCAGCAGGCCCAGACCGAGCTTCGCGCCCAGGAGGTCGCCATCGCCGCCCATGAAGGCGAGTTCAACGCCCTCCAGAATTCCGTCCGCTCGCTCCACAGTAAAATCGAGACGGTCATCTACGAGATCCAGTCCCTCGCCGAGCACGAACGGGAAGGCCAGGAGAAACGCGCGGGACTGGCCGCCCAGGCCGCCGAGTGTGAAGCCCGCGAGCAGGCCGCCCAAACCCAGGTCACGACCCTGACCGACGCGCTCGAACAACAGCGACACCAGCGCGAGGCGGCCAACGGGCAGCTCACCGAAGCCAAGGTCACCCTCGCCGGCGAAGAGCAGCTCTTCGCCTCGCTCGGCCGCCAACGGCCGCCGCTCGAGCAGCGCCTGCGTGAGCTCTCCCAGCTCGTCCAGCAACGCCGGTCCGAATGCAGTGCCTTTCTTGAACGCCGCGCCCAATTCGAGGCCGAGATCGAGGAGAGCCGCCGCCAGATGGACCGCCTTGCGCACGAGCGCGAACAGGTCAGCCGCCAGACCGCCGAGCTCGTCGCGCAGAAGGAGGCCCAGGACGCGGACATCGCCCAGCGCGAGGAACAGCTGCGCGACCAGCGCCGGCAGCTCACCGACCACCAGCAGCAGCGCAGCACGCTGGAGATCGAGCTCGCCCAAAAGACCATGTCGGTCCAGAACCTCCGCGAGCGCATCCAACAGAAGTACCAGGTCAATCTGGACGACATCCGGAGCGAGTGCATCACCATCACCCTGGCCGAGGAGGGCCCCGCCCGCGTCCAAACCCTCTCGCCCGAGGAAATGTCCGCGGCGGGCGTCGCCACCAACTGGGAGCAGGTCGCCGAGCAGGTGGCCGCCCTCCAGAAAAAGCTGGATGAAATGGGCCCGGTCAACCTCGTCGCCATCGAGGAATACGAGGAGACCGAGCAGCGCTACAATTTTCTCACGCAACAGAACGACGATCTCGTGGCCGCCAAGGCCCAGCTCATGGAGGTGATCAACAAGATCAACACCCAGACGCGCGAGATGTTCGTCGAGACCTTCAACAAGATCCGCGAGAATTTCCAGGGCATGTTCGTCGAGATCTTTGGCGGCGGCAAAGCGGACCTCCGCCTCGTCGACGAAGGCGACGTTCTCGAAAGCGGCATTGAAATCGTGGCCCGCCCGCCCGGCAAACAGCTCCAGAGCATCAGCCTGCTCTCCGGCGGCGAGCAGACCATGACCGCCGTCGCCCTGCTCTTCAGCATCTACCAGGTCAAACCGTCGCCCTTCTGCGTGCTGGACGAGCTCGACGCCCCGCTCGACGAGTCCAACATCAACCGGTTCATCCGCATTCTCCAGCGCTTCCTCTCCAGCAGCCAGTTCATCATCATCACCCACAACAAGCGCACCATCGGCATGGCCGATGTGCTCTACGGCGTGACCATGCAGGAACACGGCGTCAGCCGAATTGTCAGCGTCAAGTTCCACAAGGCCGACGAAAAAGTGGCCGACCACGCGGCCAAACCCCTCGTCCCTCCGCCGAACAACCCCGTCGACGCCGAGGAAGACAAGGTCCAGTCCAAGGACGAAACGGTCGACGTGGTCATGGCGAAATAGAGCGCGGGAGCCGGGCCCGAAGTTCCATGTTCCTTCGAAGTTTTATGTTCGAAGTTGAACGTTCGATGTTCAGAGTTCAGTGACCTGAGTTTGGCGACCACGGTGCAGCTGGGGACCGTTGGCTTGGGCCGCGGCATTTCGACCCGCAGCAGCCGGAGCCGTTGGGTGGCCCTTCCGGTCACCAAACGAAACGTGCCAACGTCGCGCTGCGCAAGTTGATCGCAAATCCATCGCCATGATCACAGTCCGTGTCCCTCCTCGGATCACATCGGTCGCCGGCCTCACCGGCATGGCCATCCTCACCTTTGCCTCGGCCGGCCTGCGCGCCACCGCCGCAACCGGCGCCGTCGTCGCCACCGTCGGACTCGAAGAGCCGGTCTACCGGCACACCAATGCCAACAACGGCGCCGGCCCGATGTGGTGCTCCGGATCCACCTGCCTGACCCGCGCCGGCGGGCGCGTCTTCGCGAGCGGGCTTGAAACCATCCCATCAGCCAAGCCGCTGAACAATTGCCGCTGGCTGATCTTTTGCCGCGAGACCAACGGATGGCGTCAGGTGCAGGCAGATCCGACCGGCCGCACCCGCGAGCCTTCGCCCATCGTCGGCTTCCCCGACGGGCGCCTCTTCCTCTCGGTCAACCCCACCCTCGGCCAGGTCCCGGAGCCGAACGGCGGGCCGGCCCGCCCGGCGATTCTTCAGTTCGACGCCGGCCGCCCGGAAGCGCCGCCCAGCAGCCTGGCCCCAAATTGGCAGGGCAACCCCGCGTTCAGCGAGCACTCGTATCGAAGCTTTGCCGCCAATGCATCCGACGGCGACCTCATCGTCTTCCAGAACATCGGCTACACCCACGCCGAATGGAGTTATCGCGACGCCAGCGGGCGCTGGAGCGCCGCAGGCCAGTTGCCTTGGCCCACGCGCTCGGGACCGGGAAAGCCAGGCCCCGTGCGGGTTTGTTATCCAAACGTCGCCCTCCACCAACAGGCGGTGCACTTCGTGGGCGTCAGCGACATTCTCGAGCCGGTGCCCGAATGGCGGGCGTTCAAACGCGAGCTGACCGGACGCGAGTGGGACTACGACTTCCGGCGCCTGTTTTACACGTGGACGCCTGACATTCGATCCCGCCCGTTTACGAACTGGCTCGAGATCGCCAGCCGCGACCAGACGGCCGGCTGGATCTCTCCCGGTGATCTCTGGATTTCGCCTGAAGGGGACGCTCACCTGGTTTGGACCGAGCGCGCCATTGATGAGCGCCTGCGCGAAAAATTCTTCCCCCAGGCCCGCCAAAGTCATTCCCTCAACTACGCCGTCGTCCACAATGGAACGATTCTCCGGCGGGCGACCGTCCTGGAATCGACCGAATCTCATCCCGGGGTCATCGGATCCGCCCCGCGTTTTCACGTCACCCCTGATCACCGTCTCTTCATCATCCATCTCGCGTCAGGCCGCGCCCCGGAGGGAACCAACATCCACGAAAACCGCCTCGTCGAGGTCCGGAGAGATGGAACCCTCGGGCCTCCAGTCAGAATTCCCCTGCACCAGCCGTTCACGAGTTATTTCACGGCGACCGTGCGTGCGGGAAATGTGCCGTCCTGGACGCTAGATTTGTTCGGAGTGCAGGACGGTTCCGCCGGCGCGCTCAGCTACGCCCGCGTCCAGCTGAAGCCCTGATGGGAAGATTCCCCGGAGCCGGCGACGCCGGGCCACAGTGCATTCCGAAATTTTCGTCCGGGCGCGGATCCCGCCATCGCGGGATCCGCCGCGGCCGGAAAGCGGCCACGCGGCTTCGAACGTTCCTCAGGTGCCGCCGAGTCCAGCCGCTGCGGGCAGGAAGCCCGCTGTCCGGACATCAGACGAAGTGTCACCGAGAACCGGCGGATGCACCGCCGGGCCGGGGGCCGGGGGAATTTCAGTTGCCGATCCCAAACGTCTTGGGCAACGAGCCTCTCTCGGTGGAGACGACGGAGCCAACACCGATGTTGTGGCGCTTGAACCAGCCCTGCTTCATTTCAAGGACGTACTGCACGTTGTCCGTCTTGGCTTCGACGGGCGTTTCGTTCAAGGGCTCGAGCTCCACCAGCTCGAGGATCGTTCCCTGGGGATCGATGTAGGCGGCGGTCAGCGGCACCTTGGTGTTCCTCATGTAGAAGGACGTCCGGTGCGGGGCGCCAAAAATGAACAACATGCCCTCGTCTTCCGCCATCGTGGTGCGAAACATCATGCCGGTCCCGACTTCAACCTGGCTCATGGCCAATTCCGACGTGATCACTTCGGAGCCCAGATAGAGCTTCAGCGTCCGCAGCTTCGGTTGGGCCTGCGTGGGAGGCCAGGCGGACGCCGGACGACTCGCCGCGCCATTCGCAGCCGCGTCCCCAGCGCTGTTCGCCGCTGCCGGAGATCCGCTGCCACCGCCGCCGCCCGCGCCTGCCGGTGCCGACTTCTCGACGCATCCCGCCCCCGCCAGGGTCACGGCCAACAACAGCCCTTTTGTCCAGTTCGCGACTTTCATCCCGTAAAGGCTCGGCAACCCTTCGTGCCAATTCAATCTGAAAAATGCCCCGGCACGCCACCGGACCCCATTGCTCATTGCCCATTGCTCCTTCCTCATTCCTCATTCCTGGCTGAGCCGTTGTTTCGGGACATCGATCAGCAGCCGGTGCGCCTCGGCCAAAATTTCGGGAATCCGCTTCGCGAACGGGCTGCGCGCCAAGGCTCCCTGGAGGTCCAGCTGGTTGACCGCCGCTGCGTTGGCACCGGGAAACCAGTGGTCACCTTGTCCGAGCAGGTTGTAACGCATCCGCCCCCAACTCACCAGATCAAGGCCCCGCGCGTACGTCCACAGCCGCAGGATCTCCCGCACGTTGATTTCCCCCGGCACGTCCACGTACTCCGGCACACCCTCAAACCAACCCCGGCACCAGTCCTCCCCCAGCGCTTCGCTCAGCGCCCCGCGCAATCGCAACTCCACCGGCCCGATGGTCTCCGCGATCTGATCATACTGGCGCAAAGCAGCCACATGTTCATCAAAGTCCGTCGGCCGCGCCGCGCCCAGGCTCAGGGTGTGAACTTCCGGACGAGCCAGGCAGTAAAGGTCGTTGAACTGCATCGGCGACAGCGGCGCGCAAAGTTGCGTGAGCTTCGGCGGCGGTTCGTAGAGCTTCCCGCCCTTGTCGTTCGGGCTGATGATGAAGACGCCCATGTCCCGCCGCCGGGCGGCGACCACCGCCGGCCAGTTGAGGTCGTTGACGAAATACCAGTGGAGGTTGACGTAGTCGAAGTCGCCCTCCGCGATCGCGCGCACAATGATGTCCGTGGTCGCATGGGTGGAGAAGCCGATAAATCGCGCCCGGCCCTGCGCCTGCAGGCGACGCGCGGCCTCCAGACAGCCACCCTTGCGCAGGGACCAGTCCAGCAACTGCGCGTTGTTGATCCCATGCAACGCGAGCAGATCCACGTGATCCAGCTTCAGATACGCCATGGAACGGTCAAACGTCCGAAGAAAATCCTCGGCGTTCGCCGTGGGCGCGACTTTCGTCTGCACGATCATCCCGGCGCGGGCCAGCGCGGGCAGGATCCGCCCCAGCTGCATTTCCGAGGAGCCATACCCGCGCGCCGTTTCGATGTGATTGATGCCGAGCTCGAGCGCGCGCCGAATGGTGGCTTCGAGGTTGTCCTGATTCGCGGCGGGGATGTCTTGCGGCGGGACATCCTGCCACTTGAACTGATACCTCATGCCTCCGCACGAAAAGACAGGCATGGCCAGCTCCGTCCGGCCGAATCGACGATATTTCATGGGCCGGCGTTATGACAGGTCCTTGCCGTGCAGGCAACAAGCGAGGGCGGCGAGGACGCCAACCGAGGGTGTGCTGTGGGATCGGACCTGCCACCTCCGCCCGTCCTCCCGGCAGGTGAATCCCGCGGTGCGGATGGCAAGCCGCGTGCATAAGGCGGAAGCGTCCGCGCGGCACACGCCCGCAACGTGTGCCCGCGCCCAATACTAATGCATCGCCATCTTGACCCAAACCAGCCCCTGACCGCCTCATGGTTGTCCGCCGCCGTCGCTGCCGCCCTCACCGTGTTCACCCTTCCCCTTCGCGCCTCGGACGCCGCCAACGCCACGCCGGGTCCCGCAGCGGCCGCCGCGACGAGTGCCGACGCCACCGCCACCACGGCTCCGCCCAAGGCCGGATACGAAAGTGGCCTGGCCAATATCCTCAAGATTTCAACGGACCTGCATGTGGCGCTCCCCCAAAAACAGCAGCAACTCGTGCAGGGCCAGCCCGTCTTCCTCGAAGGAATGACCACGCCCTGCATCACCCCCGTGGAGGTTTCGAGCGGGGCCGACCCGCAACGCACCGTGCAGATCTCCGCCGGGTTCATTCAACTCGTCAATGCAGTCGCCCACGCCCGGGCGCTCTCGGAACCCGGCCATGATTTCGTCAAGACGTACGCCGCCCGCCTGGCCAGCGCGCCGGGCGAAGCGCTCCCTCCCGTCACCGAAGGCGTCGCTCCGGAAAAAGCCTGGGACTTCGACACGATGAACGTCCAGGCCGGCCAATTCAACCAGCTCGCCGGCGCGCTCATCGCCATCGACCTCGCTCACCACTACCTCGGCCACTACAAAAAATACGCCGCCCAGCTCGCCACCACGGCCCCCGGCCAGCCCGCCCCGGCCATCAACAACTTCGTCACCGAAAAAGAATGGCGGGAGGCGGTGCTCAAGGGCGCCAAAAACGCGCTCGATTGCGGCCTCGGTGTCGACGGGCTCAAGACGCTGCTGGAATGCATGACGGACATGCCCAACCGCCCGTCATGGTCGGCCTATTTCGTCCCCGCCAAGGCCAACCTCGCCAAGATATCCAAGGATCTGCAGCGTCTCGAAAACGACTTCTTCCTCGTCGAGAAGTAAACGCTGCACCGCCACACGGCCTGGGGATTCCCGTCAACTCCGAGCGCACCCGCGCTCGGAGTTTTATTTTTCCGGCCGGCCTCCCGCCGGTTCAGTGCGTCTGGCGCCGATAGGAAAACACCATGCCTTCGTTGTGCATGACGAACTCGTCGCCCTGCACGGTTCCTGTCGTCACGCCCGCTCCCTTCCATTTCATGCGCAGCGTTTCGCCATCGGGCCGGCCGGTGGCCTCCACCACCCGCCGCAAGCTGCGGCCTGACGGGTCCGTGAAATTCACTTCGCTGCGGCAATTCCCGTTAGCCTCAATCACGAAGCCTCCGCCTTGGACGCCGATGGCCCGTCCCTGATGCTTCACCGTGCACGGCACCGGCTGGCCGTCCACGCTTACGAGCTGATAGCGGCCCACCCATTCTGAGCGCGGCGCCGGCCGGGGTCCGGCACAGCCGGCGGCGAGAGCTGCAGCCAAGATCAACGCCAGCCCAAATCCTCCGCCCACCACGCGAGTCTGTTTTGTTTTCATCGGCCGCATTCTACGCAGGCGCATCGCGAACACGCCCATCGATATTCTGTGCGCCAGGTTGTCCAAGGCGATGAAGGAAGGAATCCGGTTTAGCTGACGAACTCGAGCTCCGGCGCGCGCGGGGTCAGGCCAGCCTCGTAGGCCCGGCGCAGGAATCGGCGGATGGATTCCCGACCCTTGTCGCCGTAGTCGAGCGTCCAGTGATTCACGTACATGCCCACAAATTGATCCGCGAGATCACGGCCCATGTCGCGGGCGTATTGCAGCGCGTGCTGCACGGCCTCCGCCCGGTGATCCAGGCTGAATTGGATGCTCGTCGTGAGCAGCCGGGAGATGGTCCGGCGCGTGTCCGGATCGAACCGTTTGTGGATGACATTCCCGCCCAGCGGCAACGGCAGCCCGTTGTTTTCCTGCCCCCACCAGACGCCCAGATCCGCACAAACCTCAAGCCCCTCGTTGCGGTAGGTCAACTGACCCTCGTGGATGATGAGGCCCACGTCCGCCTGGCCGGCACGCACCGCCTGGAAAATCTGATCGAACGGCACCACCACGTGGTTGATGTCGGCCGCCGCACGCCCCAGCCATAATTGAAGAGCGAGAAAGGCGCTGGTCATGCGACCAGGCACGGCGATACGACTGCGCTGGATTTCCTCCCGCGACAGCCGGCGCGGGGCCACCAGCATCGGGCCATAGCCATCCCCCATGCTGGCCCCGCTGGGCAGCAACGCGTATTGATCGCAAACGTGCGCGTAGGCGTGAATGCTGATGGCGGAGATGTCCAGCTCCCCCCGCGTGGCCCGCTCGTTCAACGTCTGAATGTCTTGCAGAATGTGATGAAATTTGAAACCCGGCGACGGGATCAGGTCTTTCGCGAGACCGTAAAACATGAAGGCGTCGTCCGGGTCCGGCGAGTGTCCGAGTGTGAACGTGCGGGTGATCATAGGCGTCGTGCAAGTCTCAGATCTTCACCTTGAACTGCTCGCCCGCCTTGAGGGAGAGCGCGAACTCCGCCATCAATTCGCCGATCTGCTCCAGGACTTTCAGGTTCACGATTTCCACCGGAGAATGCATGTAACGGTTCGGCAGGCTGATGAGCGCGGATGGAATGCCGCCGCGCGTCCAGAAAATCACATCCGTGTCCGTGCCACTCGTCGACGAGATGGCCTCGTGCTGCAGCGGAATTTTTTTGTGGGCGGCCACCGCCTCCAATCGCGCGACCACTTCGGCGTGATTCGGCCCGCCGTGCGTGATGGCCGGGCCGCCATCCAGCTTGATATCGCCGTGTTGCGCCTGGTTGACCGTCGGATAATCCGTGGCGTGCGTCACGTCGACGACCAGCGCGACGTCCGGCTCGAGGGTGTAGGCAATCTGGCGGGCGCCGAGGCACCCGACCTCCTCTTGCACGTTCGACACCGCGCAAATTTCCGCCTTCAATCCGCGCCCCCCGGAGCTCAACAACCGCAGCGCCTCCGCCACGGCGAACGTGCCCACCCGGTTGTCGAAGGCCCGCGCGATCGCCAGATCGTTGCGCAGCAGTTCGAACTCGTCGACCAGCGTGATGGGATCGCCGATGCGGATCAGCTTTTCCGCCGCCGCCCGGCTGGAAACTCCGACATCGATGAAGAGGTCATGGATCTTGGGCGGCTTCGGCTCGCCTTCCAGGCGCATCAGGTGCGGCGCGACGTTGCCCACCACACCGCGCACCGGCCCGCTCCGCGTGTGAATGGTCACCCGCTGCGCCTTGGTGATGGCCGGATCGATGCCCCCGACCCGACGCACATAGACATACCCCTTTTCGTTGATGTAATTGACCGTCATCGCAATTTCATCCGCGTGCGCCGCCAGCATCAAACGCGGGGAGCCCCCCTTGTTCCACCACGCCACCGCATTGCCGTACGCGTCGGTCTCCGTCGACTCGGCGAACTTCCCCACGTAATCCAGCCACACCCGTTGCCCCCGGGTCTCAAATCCCGACGGGCTCGGCGTGTTGATCAGCTTTTCCAGAAAGGCCAAGGACGCATTGCGCATGGGCCGGAGAGTAGACAACGGCCGGCCCGATGCCAAATCCCAAGTCGACGGGGTGCGCCAACTCAACCTGCAGGCGCCACGAATGGCGGCATGGGATCCGATGCGGTGAGCCAGCGCCGCCGCCCGGACGACGCCTTCCCGCTGTTCACGGAGGCCGGCAGCGCATCGCGATCCGTTCCATGACTGCAGACCTCGCGCCCGTCCGTCCTGCAACAAGCGACAACGCCTGGCCGCAGCCAGCGTTTCTTGGCTTTCGTACCGAAGGAGAGGGGCAGTTATCGGACGGCATTCGGCTTTGACAATCACTCCGCCAGGAAGAAAATGCCGCTGTCTCAAAACCTCGGTCCAACAGAGTTCGTGTCTCGAATGATGAACGACCAACTTTTGGATGGCAGCCGTACATGGGCGACTCTGGACGGCCTAACACGGATCAACCCCCAACAATGGAAACACCGCATGAATCCCAATCTTCTCCGATCGCCGCAACGATCCCGTGGCTGCGAAAATCGCGAGTCGGGCTTTGAAGCTTTCGCCCGGGATCCCAGCCGCCTTTCCGCGCCAAGCTCCGCCCGGCGCTTTGTGGCGAAACCCTGGCTCAGCGTTCCCGCATTCCTTCTGCACCGTCTCGTGGTTCGCACCGGAACAATGTTGGCGCTGGCGTTCGGCAGCGTGGTGCTGCCGGCGGCGCCTGCCTGCACGCCGGCGCCCGCGAACCTTGTCGCATGGTGGCCCGCAGATGGCCACGCTTACGACATCCTCGGCGTGCGACCCGGCGTGACCAACGGCGATGTCAAATTTGTCCCGGGACAAATCGGAAAAGCGTTCGCCTTCGGCGCGTCAGGCGGGCGGGTTCGCATACTCGAACACCCCGCCACCGACCTGAGTCGACTCTCGCGCTGGACAATTGAGGGCTGGGTGCGGCCGGAGAGCATCAACAACACGCCCTATCCCACGATTTGCTCTGAGGGTAACAAAATTGTTACCCTTGGGCTTCAAAGCGGCACTGGACGCCTCGAATCCTGGGTGAACAATGACGGTTCCCGCCGGCTCTTCAGCACGAACGCCCTTGCAGTGGGCGCGTGGAACCACGTGGCGCTCGTTTACGACGGCACTCGCCGCTCGCTGTATCTGAACGGAGTTCTCGACGGCGCGACCAACACTCCATCGCTGACCGACGATAGCAGCGGAGCCTCCATCGGGCAGTCCGCCGCGAACGACGCGACGACTTTCTTTCAAGGCGCTGTGGACGAGCTGAGCCTCTACAATGCAGCGCTGAGTTCGGCCCAGATCGCGGCGCTGCATGCCGCCGGCACCGTCGGTAAATGTTTCAATGGCACCCCGGGGTTGACCTTCATCTTGAATCCGGCCACCAGCCAGGACGGATTTCTCGGAGGAACCGCGACGTTCACCGCCCTCGCGGCCGGCTGTCCCGATATCACCTATGAATGGCTGTTTAATGGAAGTCCGGTCACGGCGCCCAACGCCACAGGAACCTCGTCGATCTCCCTCAGCCTGGCGCCACTGACGTTCGCAAACGCGGGCGTTTACACGTTGCGCGCCACCAGTTCCTGTGGCTCGGCGACGAGCGCACCCGCGCAACTCAGCGTGCCCTGGTGCTCCGAACCGGCCACCAACCTCGTGAGCTGGTGGCCCGCGGACGGCAGCGGACTCGACGTCGTCAGCCACCACGACGGCGCGGTTTTCGGAGCCACGACGTACGGCCCCGGGGTCAACGGCTCAGCCTTCGGATTTAATGGGATTGACACTTACGTGGCGGTGCCGGACGCGCCCGAGCTCAGCCCGTACGCGGGGCCCACCGCCGAAATGAGCGTGGAAGCCTGGGTTAAACTCGATCAGTTGCCCGAAGCCGACAGCGTTTCAGGCCAAAATCGCCGTTGCATCCTGGCCAAGGGCGGACCTGGCCAGTGGGAATATGGCCTCAGCGTCACCACCGCCGGAACCCCCGAGTTCAATTTGTGGACGAGCGCCGGCGTCACCGTCGCCGGCGTGGTCGGCGGTCAGATCATCCCCGGTCAATGGCACCTGCTGGTCGTCACGCTCAAGAATGGCGAGGCCGTCACGCTTTACCAGGACGGCCGGCTGGTGGGCACAACCACCAACTTCACCGGGAGCCCGACCGACGGGGCGGCGCCTCTCTACCTCGGACGGCGCGGCGATGCGCAATTCCTCAACGGCTGGGTGGACGAAGTTGCCCTCCACTCCCGCGCGCTGGGTGCCGACGAAGTCGCCGCGCTTTACTCGGCAAAAGACACCGGCCGATGTTCGGGCAGCCCCAGTCCCGCGCCGCAGTTTGTTCGCCAGCCGGAGAATCAAACGGGTTATGTTCTGCTCGGCGCGGGCCTGACCAGCTTTGCCAACGGAACGCCGCGCCCTTCCTATCAATGGAGCAAAAGCAACGCCACTGAATGGGTGGTCATGGCCAATCAAACAAACGCCACGTTGACCCTGACCAACGTCTCCACCGACACCGAAGGCAACTACCGCGTGGCCGCCACCAACCCGCACGGCACCACCACCAGCGCTTCCGCCTACCTCAAAGTGGTTCTCCACGATGTTTTGACCGGAGGAGAACATTTTGAAAAGGGTTGGAATGGGTGGACGAGTGATGGCGCGATCTGGCAGGTGGGTGCACCAACCAGCGGGCCCGGTCACGCTTTCGAAGGGACCAGCGTCCTGGCCACCGTGTTGGATGGCCCGTATCCGCCGTATTCTGAAACACGCGTTTCAAGCCCGCCGGTGGACCTCCCGGCCCTCGTCCCAGGCGAAGACCTGCAACTGCGCATCGAGCACTGGTACAACTACTCCAGCTATGACTCGGGAACCGTGCAGATTTCCGCCTTCAATCCGGCCAACGGTCAGTGGAGCGGCTGGGTGGACCTGGCCAATTTCAGCGGCTATTCCGTGGTCTGGTCCCGCGCGCACATGGATTTGCAGCCCTACGCCGGCCAGCGGATCCGCCTCAGCTTCCTCCATTATTCCACCCGCAACTGCGGCAGTTGCGGCTCCGAGGCCGACGGTTGGTATATCGACAACGTGGAGATCTGGAAAGGCGTCCCGCAGTTTCATAACCCCGAACGCTTCGATCTCGGCCAGGGCGATTGGGCCGTCGACCAGGGCACGTGGGAGTTCGGCACCGCCGGCGGCCGCGGCGTCCTGTCCACCGTCCTCGCCGGCGGCTACTACGCTTACAGCAGCAGCCGGGCGGTCAGCCCATCGATGGACCTGCCCGGCGTGGTGCCCGGAGAAGAACTGCAATTACGGATCGAGCATTGGTTTGACTACTCCAGCTACGACTCGGGAACCGTGCAAATTTCGACCTTTAACCCAACCAACAGCCAGTGGGGCGGCTGGGTCGATCTGGCCACCTTCACCGGCTATTCCGTGGTCTGGTCCCGGGCAAACATGGATTTGCAGCCCTACGCCGGCCAACGGGTTCGCCTCGGCTTTCTCCATTACTCCACCCGCAACTGCGGCAGTTGCGGCTCGGAGGGCGACGGTTGGTCCATTGACAGCCTGGAGATTTGGAAAGGCGTCCCGCAGTTTCATAACCCCGAACGCTTCGATCTCGGCCCGGGCGATTGGTCTGTCGACCAGGGCACGTGGGAGTTCGGGACTGCCGGCGGCCGCGGCGTGTTGTCCACGGTCCTCGCCGGCAACTACTACGCTTACAGCAGCAGCCGGGCGGTCAGCCCGGCGGTGGACCTGCCGCAAACATCCCAAGGCGAGCCTCTTCAATTGTGCTACTGGGAATCCTATGCGTACTCCGCTCTTGACTCCGGCACCCTTCAGATCTCGGTCCAGGATCCCCTCACCAAAGAATGGGGCCCCTGGATTGATCTTCGTGAGATCACCGGCAGCTCCGCGGGCTGGAACCGAGCCTGTGTTGATTTGAGTCCGTTTGCCGGACGTCGGATTCGCGCGGGTTTCCTCCACTCCTCAACCCGCAACTGTTCGAGCTGTGCCTCCGAGGCAGACGGCTGGAACATCAGCGGCGTCTTTATCAAGCGCGGCAGCATCGCGCTCTCTGCGATCTCCGACAAATCAGTCAGCGAACTCCACGCTTTGAGTGTCACCGGAACCGCCCTCGGGACCATGCCTGGATCGTGTGTGAGCTTCCAATTGATCGACCCCCCGGACGGAGCGGTGATTGACCCCAACACCGGCGCATTTTCCTGGACGCCGCAGGAGTGCCAGGGGCCCGGCACCTATCAAATCGCGGTTTACCTGACCGACTTCTGCAATAACGAGGCGAACGATCTTGGATTCATCCGGGTGGACGTCAACGAGGTCAATCAGCCGCCCTGGCTTCTGCCGTCCGCCGCCACCGCGTATGTTGGCCGAACAAATCGCGTGACGCTCTGTACCGGTGATCCGGACTGCCCGCCCAATCCGCTCGATTTCTCCCTGCTGGGCCCTGTCCCGGCCGGGATGACCATCGACGCGCACACCGGCGCCATCACGTGGTCGCCCACCGCAGCTCAGGTCGGCACCACAAATGTCCAGGTGCGACTGTGCGACGGCGGCTCACCCAACTTCTGCGTGACCAATACGGTCACGGTGGGTGTGACCACAAACGAGTTTCTGCTCGAGCTGGGGCCGGTTACCACCGGCACCGTCCAGTTCCGATTGCACGGCGGAAGTACCGCGATGGATTACATTCTGCAACACGCCGATGACATTTGCGGCTGCGAATGCCAAACCCAGTGGCGGGACGTCGGGCGAATTTCGCCCACGCAGATGCCGTTCTTGTTCGAACAGCACATCGACGGCCCGCGCAAGTTCTTCCGCGTCCGCGAAGTCATGAGACCATAATGCCCTGATTCCGCGCACAGCGGGCTGATCGCTGCGATAACCTTCCGCGGACGATTTGCCGTAATCGGGCGCTCCTCGGTTGGCGGTCGCGTATGCCTGCAACTGGAGCTGGTCTCCGAAGCGGCTTTTCCCTAGAGTTCGCCCATGTCGTCGGATCGCGATCTCCTGCTGGATGCCGTCCTGGACCAGCTCCAGGATTTGAAGAGGCATGGGCGAAGGTTTGTCCAGCTGTCCCCCGAAGCGCTGGCGGCGCTCGAAGCGGTTGGCTCGCTCACGATCGCCCCGCCAGCCACGTTGGGCACGCGCCCCGCCCCGGGCTCCGCTCCCGCTCCCCGCGCGTCCGCGGCTTCTGGCATGGCCAGCCTGCGGGCCGCCCTGGGATCCGACCCCGGACCGATGGCGGCCGTCCCGGCACGAAAGACCTCCCCGATCGCAAACCCGTCGCCGGACCGGGTCTCGCCAGCACCACGAGCCCAGGCGTCCCCGCCGGCTCCCGCGCCGGGCGCCACGACCATCGCGACCCCGGCGACATCGGAAGGCAAACTTGACGCCATGCGCGAATTGCGCGAGCGCGCGCTGGTCTGCATGAAATGTCCCAATCTCGCCGCCGCCCGCACGAACGTCGTGTTCGGCGTGGGCTCCCTCGACGCGAGCCTCATGTTCGTCGGTGAAGCCCCGGGCGCAGACGAAGATCGCCAGGGCGAACCGTTTGTCGGCGCCGCCGGCCAGCTCCTCACCAGAATCATCCAGACCATGGGGCTCAGCCGCGACACAGTTTACATCGCGAACATTCTCAAGTGCCGGCCCGACACGCCGGGCCAGTCGAGCGGCAACCGGAAACCCACGCCGGAAGAGATGAAGACCTGCATCCCCTACCTCCACTCGCAGATCGACATCATCCAGCCCAAGGTGCTCGTCGCTCTCGGCGCCACCGCGGTCGAGGGCCTGCTGGGCGCTGTCGGAGGGATCACCAAAATCCGGGGCCATTGGTACGAATATCGCGGCATCCCGCTCATGCCGACATTTCATCCCGCGTATTTGCTGCGCAACATGGCGTTGTCCGAGAAGCGCAAGGTCTGGGAGGACATGCTCCAGGTGATGGAACGTCTCGGCCTGCCGATCAGCGAGAAGCACCGGAGCTTTTTCCTGCCCAAAGGGGCCTGACCACCGCCGCGCGCAAGGACGCATGCTGGTCGCCTTCCACAAACCCTACGGGGTTCTGTCCCAATTCACCCCCGACGGTTCGCCCAACGAGCCCCTGGCCAACTTCGGCCTGCCCGCCGGCCTTTACCCCATTGGTCGCCTGGACGCCGACTCCGAGGGATTATTGCTGCTCACCGATGAAGCTGCGCTCAACGATCGGCTGCTCCACCCACGACACGCCCATCGGCGCATCTATTGGGCGCAGGTGGAGCGGGTGCCCACGTCGGATTCCCTCCAACTCCTGGCGGGCGGCGTCGTCATCCAAGAACGAAAAACGCTGCCGTGCCGGGCGTGGCGGCTGGATCCGCAGCCGGTTCTCGCGGCCCGCACGCCCCCGATCCGATTTCGCAAAAATGTTCCCGACTGCTGGATTGGGCTCGAGCTCATCGAGGGCAAAAACCGCCAGGTGCGACGCATGACGGCCGCCATCGGCCACCCGACGCTCCGACTGGTCCGCGTGCAGATTGGGAACTATCCACTCGGAGATCTGCCCGCCGGACACTGGCGCGAACTCCACCAGGCCGATCGGACGCTCGTCGTCGCCGGGTGACGGACCAGCCACGGTTACCGCGCGCCCGGCTCGTCCAAGGCCCGCATCGGAAAGACTTCGGACCGCCGATGCTGCGACGCGAGCAAGGCCGCCGCCTGCGTCACCAGGTCCGGGTGCGACTCCGCGACATCCGTGGACTCCGCCGGGTCACGCTCGAGATCAAACAACTCGACGTGACCCGGACGGCTGACCACCAGCGGCGGGGAATGGAGTCCGCGGCGAACGGCCTTCCAGCGGACGATGCAGGGCACCCGGAGGCCCCCTTCGAACATGGAACCCTTGCGCCCGCGCAGCCCGCCGGCGCTGTTGAAAAAATCCGCATCCGTCCCGCCCAGCTGATCGTAAAGCGGTCCATTGTCGCTGGTGAAAATCACCACGGTGTTGGTCTCGAGGCCAAGGTCGCTCAAAAGCGCCAGCAAGTGGCCCACATCCCGATCCAGCCGCGTGATCATGGCCGCGTAGGCCGCCCGCGGCGTCCGCTGCGGCAGGTAACCGCTGGAGCCGCCATACGGTGTCTCGGGAAATTTCTCCGCATATTCCGCGAGCGAATCACCCGGAACCTGCAGCGCCAGGTGCGGAACCGTCGTTGCGTAATACAGGAAAAACGGCCGCGCACGATTGTGCCGCACAAACTCACGCGCCTCCGCCCCAAACCGGTCGGGCGCAAATTCCCGGCCCGCATACGTGGCATAGGAGCCAGGGGCATTGGCGTCGAGCCCGTCCGGAAACCGTTGGTGAGCCGGGAACGAGGGATTACTCAGGGCCACTCGCGTGGCGTTGTCCCAGAGCGACGTCGGATAATGATTGTGAGCCGCAGCCTGGCAGTTGAAGCCGAAGAAGCGATCGAACCCCTGGCGGGCCGGCTCACCGGTCGAGCCCACCGGGCCAAGTCCCCATTTGCCGAATCCGCCGGTCGCGTAACCAATCCGTCGCAGGATCAACGGGAGCTGAAGTTCCCCCGGTGGCACCGGAACCTGCCCCTCGGCAAACGGCAGGCCGATCGACAACGCCTGACGGTTGTCGCGAATGAACGCGTGCCCCGGGTGCTTCCCCGACATCAAAACGCATCGGGACGGTGCGCAAACATTGTTGCCCGCGTAATGCGCCGTGAAGCTCATGCCCTCGGCCGCCAGGTGATCCAGGTTCGGGGTGTGAATCTTTTGCTGGCCGTAAGCTCCCAGATCCCCATATCCCAAATCGTCCGCCAGGATGAAGACAATGTTCGGTCGAGGCGGCGCGATGGCAGCGAAGACGTCGCCGCCCGCGATCACACCGAGAACAAAAACCAGCAGCCAGCAAACGGCCCGCGGACCCGAGTGCGCGACCGCCTTCAAGGCAACTTGGCGGTGATGGCGACGAAGGTCGGGGCCAGGTGGTTGCCGAAGCTTTCGAGGGTGATCCGGCTGATCTTCCGAGCCCGCCCGGGTTCGAAGCTGAACCAGCGCAACAGTCCGGTGGTGGTCAGATCCGAAACCGACTTTGACCCTGGCACCTCCTGCGGGCGGACATAGTCGGCAAACTCGACCCCGTTCCGCCACGTCAAAACCTCGGACTGGCCATCCTCATACACCAGCGTGGCCTTGACCGCGGGCGCGTTGTAGCCCTCGGGCGGCCCGGCGGGAAAGCCCCAGCCCGCCACGCCACCGAGCACAAAAAACTTCCGCGCGGCCAAATCGACTTTGCATTCGACCCGGCGCGGCAGAGTCCGGGCGAACCCTTCGCCGCCGCCGAGCACGATCACGTTCCGGCCGGCCGTGGTTCCCGCCGGGTTCGCCACGAGGAACGGAATGTCGTCCACCATGACGATGCCAAACTGTTTAAACACGAGCGACGGCGGATCTTCGCGGCTGAGGTAAAGCCCGTGCAGGGTGTCCGTGGTAAAGGCGGCGCTGAGGTCGATGACCTGATACCCGGCGGGGGTGCGGGCCATGATGTAGCCGATGAGATCGCGCACGTTTTTTTCCCCGAGCGCTTCCATGCCTTCGGGCATGAGGGAAAGCCCGCTGGATTTGAGGCTGGCGATCTCCGCGCGCTTGACGGTGATCTCGCCTTCCAGATTCTTAAGCGTGACCGCATCCTTGTTCTCCGTCTTGATCAAGCCCGTGTATTCGTCCCCCTTGGTGGTCGTCAGGTTGTAGGCGATGAAATTGCCTTCGACCACCCGGTTGGGATCCAACAGGTGGGTCAGGAGCATCGACGGGCCATGCAACCCGACGCCGGTCAGGTCCGGCCCGAGGGCATGACCTTTGTCGTTGAACTTGTGGCAGGGCGCGCAGTTCGCCAGTAACACCGCCCGCCCGTTGTCGATGTTGGGGGGCGACTTCAGCGCGGCCTCGAATTTCGCGATGAGACCGTCCTTCTGCTTCTGGCGCGGGCCTTCGATCGCGTCCAGCACCGTGGCGGCGCGCCGGGCCACCTTCAGATCGGGATGGGTGCGCAGGCGGCTGGCGCCATAAACGGTCAGCTCCGGAAGCTTGATCTGCCGCCGTTCGATCGCGGTCAGGAGCGCATCGGCCCATTCCGGGCGGCGGATGAGCTGGGCGAACGCGACCAGGCGGGCCTCCTCCTTCAGCTTGGGGAAATGGCGCAAGAGGACACCGGGCACCGCCGGGTCCCGCAGCGCGCCCACCTCGTTGACCATGTGCTTTTGCACCGGCGCCGGCGCGCCGGCCTCGAGGATGGAGTCGACCCGCGCGATCACGTCCTTCTGCAGCGCCGGCACTTTGATCAGACTGGTGAGGAGTGCGTTGCGATCCTCATCCTTGGCTTTGGGATTTTCCAGGTCAGCAAACAACGCCTTGTGCACCTTGGCCAACTCCGGACTGTAGGTGCCCTGATCCCGGTAGAGCATGGCCAGGGGGAACAGCGCGATCCGGGTCGACTTGCTCTCCGTCGCCAGGAAGGCCGCGATGGCCGCATCGATGTTGGTGTTGAAGGGAAGCTGGAAATCCGCCAGATGCTTGTTGAAGGTCTCCAGCACCGCGATGCGCAGCTTGCCCGAAGCCTTGGTCTGGCGCGCCGTGTGGCGCAACACCCATTCGGCCGGCGCCGCCTCCCTCCGCCGCAGAAAATCGTCGGTCAGAAGCTGGACAAACTCCACATACGAGTCCGCCTTGTCCGAAGCGAATGAGGCGCGGATGAAGTTGGTTGGCGAACGGCGGGCGATGCCGAGCACCGCCGACTTGGCCCAGCCATCCTTCAGATCCGGGAGCAGCTTGTGCACCGCGCTGACCGCCTCAGCCGGCGGCGGAAAACTGTCGAGCGCAAACAGCGCCATCAGCCGGGTTCGCTCCGTCGCGCCCTTTAATTGTTTGACGACCGCGGCCACCACATTGCTCGACGGCGCCTCGCGCAGTTCGGACACGACCCGCAGCGCGTTGTCCAGGACCGAGGGATGCTCATCCTTCAGCCCGGCGAGCAGGTTCGACTCGGACAGCATGTTCATCTGGTGCAAGGTCCAGAGGGCGTGCAGGCGGGCATGGACAAACCGGTTGGTGTGCAGCAGGGCTGACAGCGCCGGGGCCACGGCGGCATCCGCGCGCTCCACCAGCAGCCGCTGGGCGGTCATCCGGACCCACATGTTCGGGTGCTGCAAATCCTGGACGAGATCCGCGTTGGCCGCGTCCACCAGGCGGTAGGGCGGCAGATGACGCTGCTGTTTGTGGGCGATGCGGTAGATGCGCCCATGGTCATGATCGCGATCCGGGCGGACCGCCGCATTGCCCGCTCCGTGGGCCACGCCGCGGATGTCGTTGTGCGAGATGGCCTGGTTGTAGAAGTCCAGCAAGTACATCTCCCCGTCCGGCCCGACGCGCGTGTGGACGGGCCGGAACCAAAGGTCGCGCGCCGCCAGGAATTCCTCCGTGTCGCGTCGCGTCGCCTCGAACGTCGGCGCCTCCACCTGATTCACAATGTCCTCGTGCACGATATGGACCGTGGGCTCGCAGACAAAATGGGATCCGTGATATTTCTCCGGCCAGACTCCGCCCTGGTAAATCGTGCAGCCGGAGGCGGCGGTGAACACGCCCACCGGCGAAACCTGGACGTATTCGTCACGCGGGTCCGTGAACAGGGGATTGACCTTGGAATGATCTTCAATCGATTTGCCACTCAGGGTCTTGTCGATGCTGCCGAGCGCCAGATAACGCTCCGGCATGACCACGTGGTTGATGTGCGGGCCGTTGGCCATCGAGTAGAAAAGCTCGCCATCGTCGGAAAAATCGATGCCCCACGAGTTGCCGGAATAGGAGGCCACCTGCTCGATCGCCGATCCATCCGGTCGGAACCGGAAGATGCCGTTGCCGATTTTCCCAAAACGCACGCCGCGGGCGTTGATGACATTGGTCGAGTCATTCCCGCTGTAGCCCTGGCAGCCATAAACCCAGCCATCAAGGCCCCATCGCAGGTTGTTGATGACCGCATGCGTGTCCGCAGTGCCAAATCCCGAAAACAACACCTCCCGGCGATCCGCCCGCCCATCCCCATCCCGGTCCCGCAGGAACAAAATTTCCGGAGCCTGCGCGACGATGATGCCATCGCGACAGAAAACAAAACTGGTGGGGAGGACCAGCCCGTCGGCAAACACGCTCCGCCGGTCCATTCGATGGTCGCCGTCCACGTCCTCGAGGATGACGATCGAGTCGCGTCCGCGGCCCCGGCCCTGCTTGAACGGATAATCGGGCGTCAACGCCACCCACATCCGGCCGCGGGGATCCCAGTCGACGGCAATTGGATTGACCACCGCCGGCTCCGCCGCGGCCAGCGTGATGGTGAACTCGGGATTGACTTGCAGCCTGGAGATCGCCCGATCGGGCGCTGTCGGGCCGCCTTCCGGATAGGGAAAATGCGCCGTCTCGGTCACCCGCGTCAGCAGGTCCACCTCGCGATGCCCCGCCCAGGCGATGCCCCGCAAAATCAGACCGCGATAATGCGGCAATGAAAAATTCTTCGTCCGCCGGCCCGTCGCTGATGCGAAAACGCGCGCCCGCCGTTTCTCATACGCCCACATTTGCGGGACGATCTGGTTTGCCGTCCGAAACGAGCTCGCCAGCACTCGCGCGTCGGGCGCGACCTGGATGGGCAGCAACATCTCGTCGTCCAGGTCGAAATTGGCAATGCCTTCGGTGATGGGGTGGCGGTCGTCGCCGAAGCAAAGGCCGAACCGGCTGACCGGCGCGTTGGTCGCCCCTGCGGCCGGGGCTCCGCCCGCCACGGACCGGAGCCACTCCGGATCCCGGCCTTTCAGGCCATCCCCCAACAACACCAGGCCACCGCCCCCTCGCAGGAAAACCTCCAGCCGACGGCGCTCGACCGTCGAGAGATCGGACCCGGTGGCGCCGTGGAGGACGAGGACATCGAGGTCCTTCATTTCCGCCACGGTCGGAAAGTGCAGCCCGCCGGCGGCCACCGCGCCGCGTGTGTTCAGGAGGGTGGTCCAATCCCTCAGAAATCCGGCATAGTCATCATTCGCTGTCCCGGGCTGGGAACTGGTGGCCCCAATGAAAATGCGCAGCGGCGCGGACGACGCCGGCAGCACAGCCACCCCGACCAGGAGGGCCAGGCCCAACGCCATCGCGCCTGCGCCCGGCCAGGCCCGGATGGATCGTCGTGAAAATCGCAGCTGGATGCGAACCGGGCCCACGCCCGTGAGTATTCGTGACAAGGTCATGACGTCAGTACGAGAACGAGGGATCGACTGGCGTCGGCGCCAGTTTGTTCACCAATGAAAAAGGCCACCCGGCAACAGGTGGCCCGTGAAGGGACGAGTCCGGCTGCAGCCCGGGGGGCTACGCCTTGGCCGCCGTCTTCGACTTGGTCTTGGTCTTCGCGGCGGCCGTCTTGCGCTTGAGGTAATTCAGGCGGCGGCGACGTTTCTGCACTTTGTTGCTCTGTTGGCCCATATAAGTCTCTTTACAATACGATTCCGTTTCGGATTCTTTGCGCCGGAATATGAAGATTCGCCCGATCTGGTTCAACACCTATTTGTGCGCGGCCCTTTTGCTGGGGCTGCTTCTCACCGGCTGCCGCTCGAGCCGCTCGGAGAAAAAGCAGGAGGCGTCCCTTCGCTTCCACCTCGAGACGAACCTCGACGGGACCGATCGCTCCCAGGCCGTCGCCGTCGGCCGCTCCGCGTCGTTCACCATCAGCATCGAAAACCGCGCGTTCGTCACGGAGTTCAACATCGAGAAGGCCGACGTCGTCAACGCCCCGGGCGGTTTTGCCATCTCCGTCCAATTCGACCGCGAAGGGGCCTGGATCCTCGAGCAATATTCCACCGCCCACAAAGGCAAACGCGTGGCCATCGCCGCCGAATTCGGCGAGTTGCGCTGGATCGCTGCCCCCGTCATGCGCGACCGCATCACCAACGGCCTGTTCGTGTTCACCCCGGACACCACCCAGGAGGAAGCCCAAAAAATTGCCCGCGGCGTCAACCGAGTCGCCGAACTGGTCCGCAAAGGCCGCCGCTGACCGCCCCCCACCCCGTCGCCACCCAGCCTTCCCGACTTTCTCGCCACCTTCCCTGCTCTCATGCGCATTGCCCTCCCCTGCTCCTTGCTCTTTCACCTGGGACTCGTCGCCCCCTCCGCCCCGGCCCAGGTTTTCCACCTCCCCACCGCCAACGTCGCCATCTACGAACCCGGCGGGGAGGAACGTTACTTCGTCGGAACCGTCGGCAAGCCGTGGATGAGCGGAACGTTTGGCTGTGTCCGCACCGAAGGCTGGCAGATGCACGAAGGTCTGGACATCCGATGCCTCCAGCGCAATCGCCAAAATGAGCCCGTCGATCCCGTGCTCGCCTCCGTCGACGGAACCGTCGCCTATTTCAACACCCGCCCGGGGCTGTCCAACTACGGCAAATACATCATCCTCCGCCACCAGATTGACGGCCTGGACGTTTACACCCTCTACGCGCACCTGTCCGAGATCGCGCCAGGCCTGAAGTTCGGCGACCACGTCAAGGCAGGCTCGCCCATCGCGACCATGGGCCGCACCACCAACACGCGGGAAGGCATCTCCCGCGAGCGCGCCCACGTCCACTTCGAGATCGATCTCGTCGTCAACGAACGCTTTCCGGACTGGTATCGCAAAACATTCCCGGGCCAGCGCAACGACCACGGCGCCTGGAATGGCCAGAATCTAGTCGGGCTCGACCCCTGGAAGGTTCTCGTCGCCCAACGGGAGCAGGGTGCCGCTTTTAACCTCGCCGCGTTCATCCGGTCCGACACCGAATTGTGCCGCGTCGCCGTGCGGGCGACCAACATCGCCTGGCTCCGACGTTACCCCGGCCTGCTCCGAGCCAACCCGGCCGCCGAGCGCGCCGGCGTCGCCGGCTACGAAATCGCCCTCAATTATGTCGGAGTGCCGTTCGAGTTCATCCCCCGGTCCGCGCCCGAGCTGAAATCAAAATCGCGGATTGCCCTCCTCACCGTCAACGAGGCCGAGTATCGAAAGCACCCGTGCCGCAAAATCGTCTCCAACCGGACGGGCCGTTGGCAACTCGCCAACAACGGCCAACACCTGCTGGACCTAATCCTGTTTTAGAATGTCAGGGTGAACCCGCGAAACCGCCGTTGCATCGGGTCCTTGAGCCGCTTGCAGTCAACCCCGTCGATCTGCAGCGTGCCGTCGTCACTCAGGATGAAAAACTGCTCGCGCCCGTCGCCGCCTTCATAGGTCATCCCCTCCGGACTGAACCCCGGAAACGTGATCCCTTCCACCACGGTGGGAGCGCTCTGCACGTCGCCGGTCCAGTTAAAGAGCTGAAACGAGCCTCGAGCCCCGCTCGGCCCGGCGATCACCAGATAGCGTCCGTTTTCGTAGCCCATGCTGCGGACACCCAGGCCGTGCAGGTCCAGTTCGATGGGATCTCCGAATTTGGCCGACTCGTTCGCGATCAGCCCGGCCGGGTTCAGCAGCGGCAGGAGCAGCGCTTTGCCGTGCGGGATGGGATTGCGAAACCCGATGACCAGCGAGCCGTCCGGACGGGCCGTCAACCCTTCGATGTTCAAGCCCCCGGGCATCTTGGGCGCGAGCCGCGAGGCCGAGACCAACCCATACTTCAGCAACCGGCTGTCGAGAGCGAAATCCAGAAGCAGCCGGTGGTAGGGACGTCCCGTCGGGACCAACACCGGCACGTTGGTCGACTCCAGAATGTCCATCGCAAAAAAGCGATGGCGATCGGGGCTGTTCTTCCCCTTCGCGTTGCGCCCATGCGAAGTGATCCAATAGATGCGGTTGCCCACTCTCGCCGACCCTTCGATGTCCGTCTCGGGTGACTTGCCCTGCACGACCAAAAACTTCGCCACATCCACGGTCGCCACCGGCGCCCCGCCGGGATGACGCCGGTAAATTCGAATCACGTTGTCCTCGTCGTTCGCCACCACGAAGTAGTTCGTCCCAAAGGAGACGGCCGCTGAGGCGTCGCACATGCCGTTGTAGGTGACCGCCGCGGACAGCTGAGCCGCCCCGCCGGTGACCACCGACGCCAGAGCAAAGCAGGCCAGCGCGGTGACCCTGCCTGCCCATCGAACTTTTTCGTGCACGATTCCGAGCCAGCTCATGCCGGGACTGTACTCCGACCCGCGCAAAGTGAAGAGTGCCATTTTTTTGACGATGGTCTGGAGTTGTACGGTGGAACGGAGTCCGTGGCTCGTGGGCGTGGACTGCTCAGCTCGCCTGGAAATCGCCCAGGCGCTGACGCTGGCGCCCGTCTGCGTCAAAATTCTGCGGGGCCAGCCAGCGCTCGAATGCCGCCCGGCGGGCCGGCCACTCGGCGTCGATGACCGAATACCACGCGGTGTCCCGGTTACGGCCTCGCACCACTCTCGCCTGACGAAATATTCCTTCGAACGAAAACCCCAGCCGCAGCGCCGCCGCCCGCGACGGCGCGTTTAACGCGTCACACTTCCACTCGTACCGCCGATACCCCAGGCCGAACGCCCGCGCCATCATCAGATACATCGCTTCCGTCGCCGCCACTGTCCGCTGCAGCCGGGGTGAAAAAATCAAATGCCCCACTTCGATCGAACCTGCCTCCGGATCGATCCGCAGGTAGCTCGCAACGCCGACGGCCCGGCCCGACGCCGGATCGACAATGGCATAGAAAAGCGGATCAACCCCGCTGTCCATCCCTTCCGCCCACGCCCGCCATGCGTCGGAATTGGGGAATGGACCGTACGGCAAATAGGTCCACATGCGACCTTCGACGTCCTCGGCCAAGGCGGACTGAAGCTCGGTCGCATGTTGCCTCGCCGACCACGGGACGAGTCGACACCAACGCCCGTCCAGCGGCTCGCGCGCCGGCCGCGGCGGCACGCTCCAGCCAACAACCGGCCATCCGACCAGCTGGCCCAATGAGTTGGTTGCGGACGCTCTCATCTCGTGAGGCGGATTATTCCAGCAACTCGCGCCGCGAGGCAATCACGCGCTCCGCGTCGGCCATCGCCCATCGGGGGCCCCCTTCCCCTCCCCACGCCAAAAGGCCGGACCCCAGCATCGGAGTTCGGCCCGGCAGGATCCGCCTCGGTGGCATTCCCGCATCGGCCGACCCGACCTCGCGCGCGAACGAAGCAGAAGGCGACAGCCGCTACCATCCCAGCCCGAGCTTCTGCAGCTCGGAGCGCACGAGGCGCAGGTTCCACAATTCCAGCGACCCCTCCCGCGTGACCACGGCCAACCGCGAGCCATCCGGATCCAGAGCCAGCCACGCAACCTGCGCACCGCCGTCCGCCTCCAATCGAACCAGCTCCGCCCCGCCCCGCGGGCCGAGCAACCGGATGACTCGTCCCATATGCAGGGAAGCTCCGAGTCCCAGGTCCACGCTGAAGGCAGTGGATTCTGAGCACGCCGGATGCCCCCCGGCATCCTCAAATGAATTCGCCGCCCCCGCCCCCTTGGAGGGGATGTCACCCGCCAGCGGCCGTCCCGCCTCGACGGCCCACCCTTCCACCCCGTCCCGCCCCAACCCCCAAAGGGTTTCCCCGTCGTCACTGAAGCGACATTTGGTGACGCCACGTCCGGCCGACAGCGTTCGACGTTCCCGGCCCGGAGCAATCTCCAGCATCTCCAGATGCCCGCCTGGAGTGCGGTAGCTCAGCCGGGTGTCATCGCGCCCAAACTTTCCCAGAAACCGGGATGAAGCCGCGACGCGAAACAGCTCGCGTGCTGTGGTTAGATCGCGGATCCGAAGGTAGCCGTCCTCGCCCCACGAGGCCACCCGTTGGCCGTCGTGGCTGATTGCCAACTGCAAGATCGCGGCCGCTAACGGAGCCAGGCTTCGTTTCGCGCTTCGGCTCGATGGATCCCACAACTGGACCACGCCGTCGTCCCCGCCCACCACCAAGGTCGAGCCGTCCGGATGCCAGGCCGCGTCCAGCACGCGGCTCGAATTGGTCATTGTGTAAAGCAGCCGGCCGGAATCGCCCTCGTGGAATCGAACCTCTGCCGATCCCGAATGAAACGCGGCGAGGATCGCGCCGTCCCGATTCAGCCGCAGGCCCGACGGCGGAGGCGTCAATTGGATCGAGAGCCGCTCCCGGCCGGTCGGCAGTTCATGCACGGTGGTTTTTCCACCCACTCGGACCACGCCGATGCGACGGGAATCGCCGCTAAAATCCAACACGTCGAACTCAATCCTTTCGCTGTAGACAAACCGGCCCGAAGTGAGATCAAAAATCCGGAGCCAACGTTGCGGCGTCCCGCGACCGACGGCCAGCCAACGCCCGTCCGGACTGTAGCGGACCAGGTCCACGGGGCCGCCCAGACCTGGGGCGGCTCCGGCTCGGGTTTCCTCTGCGATCCGCACCATCACCGCAACATGGTCGTCGGTCCGGTGCGCATAGTGGTCGAATTCCGGATCGAAATCCAGCACGGGGAGCGAGGAGAGATTGGTCCACCGGTGAGCGACCCGAAACCCGGGAAGGCTCAGGGCGGCGGCGGCGGCGTTCCTCAGGTCGGCGTCGGGCCGAATCGCGCCGGCCTTTTGCAGCAGGTCCAACGCGGCGAAGCGACGATCGGCCAGGTCGGTGGCAAGCAACGTTCGCGCGTTCGCCAGCAACTCGCTCCGCGCGCGCTCCCGCGCCATCCGTCGCGCGCCCTCTGATTGCATCACCGCCACCGTGGCCAGGCTCACCACCGCGGCAAACAGGACGACGGCCAAACCGCTCACCAACGCCAGGGCCGGATGGCGCCGACACCAGCGCCAGCTCCGCTCCACACGGCCAACCTGGCGCGCGCGGATCGGCTGGTCGCACAGGAACCGGCCCAGTTCCTCCTCCACTTCCCGCGCCGATGCGTAGCGGCGGCGCGGATCCTTTTCCAGACACTTGCGGCAAATCGTATCCAGATCGGCCGGCACCCCGGGCGCCAACAACCGCAAGGAGACCGGCTCCGCCTCGGCCACCAGACGCAACGTGGCGGGAATGCTGTCGGCCAGAAACGGAGGACGGCCCGTCAAAGCGTGATAGAGCAGCGCGCCGAGAGCGTAGACGTCGCTGGCCGGACTCGGCTCGCCGCGGCGTCCCGTCACGTGCTCCGGCGCCATGAAGCTTGGCGAGCCCAACACCTGGCCGGACAACGTCAGGTCCGAGTCCCGCATTGCCAGCTCCGCACCAGCCAAACGTTTGGCCAGACCAAAGTCAGTGACGTGCGGACACCCCGCCGCGTCGAGAAGGACATTGGACGGCTTCAAATCGCGATGCAAAATCCCGCGCTCGTGCGCGTGTTGCATCGCCTCCGCCACCCCGCGCACACACGTCGCGGACCGCCTCGCGTCGAACGGAGCAACGCGCACGGCCTCCGCCAGGCTTGGGCCGTCGATGAAATCCATCGAGAAAAACGGCTGGCCCTCGATTTCGCCGACCTCGTGAATCGCGACGATATGCGGATGACGCAGGGCGGCGGCCGCCTGAGCCTCCTCCCGGAACCGACGGACCTCGATTTCGCTCGCAAACCGACCGCCCAAAATCATCTTTAACGCAACGATGCGAGCCAGACTGACCTGGCGGGCCTTGAACACCACCCCCATTCCACCCCGCGCGAGTTCTGCCAGGATTTCGTAATCGCCCACCACCCGCGCCGGCTCCGCCTCCGTGACAGGTTCGAGCGAGGCGCTTTCGAGGCCAGCCTCCAGCAGGCAAGCCGAACATGAGCCTTCCGTCGCGAAGCCAGTCATCGCCGCTCCGCAGCGCTTGCATAATTTTCCATCCTGCATGGCAACTCCCCCCGCGCCATTTCCTCCGTCCGTCGGCCCGCCGTGCCGCTGCCCCGACAGGGAACTCGCGGCGGTCACTCGCGCATGACCGCGACCAGGTGCCGCAATTCGTCCTCGACCGCCGCAGGCGACTCCACCGTCTCCGCCACCACTTCGCGCAGCAACGCCCGATAGCGCTCCCGCAGACGATGACACACGACGCGCAGCGCGCCCTCCGTCATCCCCAGCCGGCCGGACAGGCTCGCGTAATCCTCCGCCGGCGCGCCGCCCCAGAGACAGTCCTTGAATGCCTCAAAGACCGCGGCCTTTTCCGCCGCGACATACTCCGCTCGCAGCCGGCCGAGCACCGTCTCCAGCAACGTCGCGGCCCATCGCTTTTCGAAAAGCTTGTCCGGCGACAACCCGTCGGCTGGCTCCAGCTGATACCGCTCTTCACCACCGTCCATCGCAAACAGCGGCACCGTCAGCGCCGCGCCCCGCTTTAGTGCGCGGCGCTTCTCCCATTCGCTCGCGGCAAACCGGCCAATGGACGTCAATAAAAAGGACCGGAATCGCCCGCGCCGGGGATCGGCCAGCTTCAAATATTGCCGGTCCAACAGGCGCGCAAAAAAGTCCTGCGTCAGATCCTGCGCATCCTCCGGTCCCCAGCCCAGGCGCCGGACGTGTGAATACAGCGGATACCAGTAGATCCGACAGAGGCTCTCCAACGCCGCCCGCGCCTCCTCCGACGAATCGTCCCCCGCATGAAGGATCAGACTCCACTGCGTCGTTAAAAATGTTGCTTCGGACCGCCCTCGCGCTGGATTCATCGAGTGAATGCCGGCCCCTACAGATCGCCTCTATTGATTGTGGACTGGGATTCGCCGAGACATTGTGCGGCGGACGGAACTTTGCCAACCTCAATTTGGACTCGGGGGCCGCGCCGTGCCACCCACCTCCGCCCCGGCCCACAGAGACTGGCGCCGGGCTCCAGTCCTCCGATCGCCAGCGGACCAAATCAGCTTCAATCCAAGAGTCGCCGCGTCAGCCCGCCGTAGGCGTCGATCCGACGATCGCGGAGGAATGGCCAGTGGGTGCGGGTCACGTCCACCTTGGACAGATCCACCGGGACGACTAAAATCTCTTCCCGCTCGACGCTGGCCTTGGCCAGGATCTGCCCGGACGTCCCGGCCACAAAGCTTTGACCCCAGAATTCGAGGCCATCTCCCCCGATCGGACGCTCCAGGCCAATCCGGTTGGCAACCGCGACATAGCAGCCATTCGCCACCGCGTGGCTGCGCTGGATCAGTTCCCACGCACCGTGCTGGTTCACGCCGTACTCCGCCTTCTCTTTCGGATGCCAGCCAATGGCCGTCGGATAAAACAATATTTCGGCCCCTTGCATCGCCGTCAGGCGCGCACCCTCCGGGTACCACTGATCCCAACAGATCAAGACCCCAATCCGCCCGAACCGCGTGTCCCACGCCCGAAATCCCAAATCGCCAGGAGTGAAGTAAAACTTTTCGTAGAACAGCGGATCATCCGGGATGTGCATCTTCCGGTAGATGCCCAGCAGCGACCCGTCCGCATCGATAATCGCCGCCGTGTTGTGGTACAGACCCGATGCGCGTTTTTCGAACAGGGACGCAACGATGACGACGCCGTGTTTCCGCGCGATCTTCTGAAAGGCGGCGGTGCTCGGGCCGGGGATCGGCTCGGCCAGCTTGAAGTACTCGTGGTCTTCGCACTGGCAGAAGTATTGGGAGCGAAAGAGCTCCTGCGTGCAGATGATCTGCGCGCCTTTGCGCGCGGCCTGCTCGGTCAAGGCGAGCGTTTTCCGGAGGTTCGCCGCCGGGTTCGGCCCGCAGGCGTGCTGCATCAAGCCCAGGCGGACGACCGAGGAGCTGGACTTCATTGCGGCTTGAGGAAGGCGGTGGACCGGGCCGTCCGCTCGAGCAGCTGGGTGCTGCCCTTCGCGTCGGTCGTCGCCAGGGCCGGATTCTGACCGAAGAGTTCCCGGATCATCTTGCCCAGCGTCTCATTCGTCGGGCCATAGCCGGAATGATAGATGTAATGCTCCAGATCGAAGAGCATCTCGTCCGCCGACGAATAGCGCTTGTTCAGGTCGCGCGCCAGCGCCTTGTGCAGGATCTCATTCAGCCGATCGTCCACCCGATGATCCGCCGTGCGGAAATCCGGGATCGGCTTGTTCATCACGTTTTTCCGCGATTCCTCCGGAGACGCGCCTTTGAACACGTTGTAGCCGAGGACGAGGTGTGCCAGCACCACCCCCATGGAGAAGATGTCCGAGCGCTTGTCCGTGATCTGAAAGTTGGCCTGCTCCGGGCTCATGTAGTCGGCCTTGCCCGCCACGACCTCGCCTTCGTTGTCGATGAGGAAACCGCGCGCCTTGGCGATGCCGAAGTCGGTCAGCTTCACATCGCCTTCAAACGCGATCATGATGTTCTTGTAGCTGACATCCCGGTGGACCAGGCCGAGCGGTCGTCCATCCTTGTCGGTCTTGACGTGCGCGTAGGCCAGCCCACGGCAGACGCGGCTGGCGATGAACACGGCCAGCTCCACCGGGAGCAGGCGGTTGCGATTGCGCAGCTGATCGGCGAACTGCTCGAGGTTCACCCCGCGGATGAGCTCCATGGAGATGTAGTAAACCCCCTTGGATTCACCGAGGTGATAGGTCTGGACAATGTTGGTGTGGATCAGGTCGGCCACGAGCTTGGCTTCGCCAACGAAATTTTCGATGAACTGCTTCTGGCTCGCATAGCTCTGGCGGATGACCTTGATGGCGATCCGTTTGACGAAGTTCCGCGCGCCGTGTTGCTCGGCTTCGTAAATGATCCCCATCCCGCCTTCGAAAATTTTGCGAACGATCTCGTAGCGAACGTCGCTGTGAATCGTGAAGAGTGACGCCATCGGCCCGGCATGTTCTGGAAAAGCCGGGGCAAGTCAAGCGCCAAGCCCCGGCCGCGCCGCGGGCGCGCTGACGGTGGCGGCGGCGACGTCCGTGAAGTTCCCGACCGCGTTAGATCCGCAATTTTCCTAGGAAATTCGCGATTTTTCTCCTTGCAGGGATCTGGGGGAAAGTTTTAAGTCGGCCCAGTCGCAAGACTAAATGCACTAAAACTCAAACAAATCACAGTCACTTACTATGGCTAAAGCATTGTCCAAGTCCCAAATCGCCGCCGCGATCGCCGAGAAGGCCGAGATCTCCAAGAAGCAGGCCGTCGAAATCCTCGAGCACATCGCCCTGCTTGCATACAAGAATGCCAAGAACAGCTTCACCCTCCCGGGCCTCGGCAAGCTCGTCCTCGTGAACCGCAAAGCCCGTCAGGGCCGCAATCCCGCCACCGGCGAGACCATTCAGATCCCGGCCAAGCGCGTCGTGAAGTTCCGCGTCGCCAAGGCCGCCAAGGACGCCATCCTCGGCGCCAAGTAATCTTTCGTGCCGTTTTGACCATGGCTCTCCGGCTCCGCCGGAGGGCCATTTTCGTTTCCTACCCCGGCACCCATGAAGATCGCCGTCGTCGGCTGCGGCGCCCTCGGCAGCTATTACGGTGCTTGCCTCGCCCGCGCCGGGGCCGATGTCTGGTTCCTCCTCCGCTCCGATTATCACGCCGTCCGCCAAAACGGCGTCCACATCCAAAGCCCCGCCGGCAACTTCCACGTCCGCCCCCACGTCGCCCAAACCCCCGCCGAAATCGGGCCCGCCGATCTCGTCGTCATCGGCCTCAAAACCACCGCCAATGATCAGCTGCCCCAGCTCGTCGCCCCGCTGACCGCACCCACCACCGCCGTCCTCACCCTCCAGAACGGCCTCGGCAATGAGGAGACCCTCGCCCGCTTCCTCGACCCCCGACAAATTCTCGGCGGGCTCTGCTTCGTCTGCCTGAACCGCACCGCCCCCGGACACATCCAGCACATCGACCACGGACGCGTCGTGCTCGGCGAGTATCTCCGCCCGCCCCAGCCGCGCACCCATGGACTCGCGGATCGGTTCCGCGCCGGCGGCGTTCCCTGCGACGTCGCCGACAATCTCGCCCGCGCCCACTGGGAAAAGCTCGCCTGGAATATCCCCTTCAACGGGCTCGGCGTGGCCAGCTGCGCGGGCTACGACGCCGTCGCCACCGGCCAGCCCGACGCCCGGCCGATCGCCGGCGAACGCTGCTGCACCACCGACCGGCTGCTCGGCGATCCGCGCTGGGCACGCCTCGTTCGCGAGTTGATTCTCGAGGTCCTGCATGCCGCCCGCGCCTGCGGCCATCCCCTCGAGGACTCGCTCGTCGAATTGCAAATCCAGCGCACCCAGACGATGGGCGCCTACCAGCCCTCCACGCTGATCGATTTTGAACGGCGTCAGCCAATCGAACTCGAAAGCCTTTTTCTTGAACCGTTGCGCCAGGCCCGGAACGCTGGCGTCGCCACGCCCTGCCTGGAAAACCTTTGTCGTGTGCTCCGCGCGTTGCAACATGCCCAGCCCTGATCCGAAGGCTGAATTCTCGCAGCCCCGAATTGCCCGGGACAACGCCCGTAGCAGTATGACTTCCGTTCTTTCGCGCACAAAACCACGCGTCGCGCGCTGGTTGCTTTCGGTCGCTCTCGTCCCGCTCGGCACCTCACTTCCGGCGCAGCGCCTGCACTTTGGCACCAACGTCGTCGAACCCGGCCGCATCGTGGAGTTCGTTGCTCCCATGAACGCCCGCGCCCGCTTCGAATCGACCTCCCTCCGCCTCCCGACCGGCGTTGTTCGCGGCGCGTTCGTCGCGCCCGCCGGCAAGACCAACCTGAGCACGCCGTGGCGACTGCTCATCGTCAGTGTGCCGAGCGGCGGCTCCGCTCTCCAGGCGCTGCCGGCCTACGTGAATGTCGCGCTCCCGCACGGCTGGGCCGTGTTCGCGGCGGACGGGCCGCGCGTCGACGCCAGTGTGGATTCCGTTCAGCTCGGGTGGGGCATTCTCTCCAGTGCGCTGGATCAGTTTCAACGAACCTGGCCCATGACCAAACGCTGGCCCAAAGCCTGCGCCGGATTTTCCGGAGGCGCCAAACGCGCGGCGGCCATGGCCGCCGCCCTGATGAAGGAGGGCCACTCCGTCGCCGGGGTGTTCATGGGCGGCTGCAATGAAGACCGCGTCACCCTGGGCCTGCAGCTTTATCAACCCGGCGATCGCTTCAAAAAGGTTCCCCTCTTCCTCAGCAACGGCGCGACCGATTCGATCGCCGGCCCGGCCGCCGCCGCCACCGTCGCTGAATCCATCCGCCGGAGCGGATTCGAAGAGCTGCGAACAGAGGTTTACGAAGGTGGGCATCGCCAGAACGACGCCCACCTCGCGGCGGCCTTGGACTGGTTCAGTGATCGGCTGGGCTCATTGCCCCGCCCCAAACCGTAAGGCGTGGCCCGAGCGAGCCGGAGGACCCGCAGCCGTTTCACGCCACGCGCGTGATGACCTCCTCGGCGTCGAACCGCACCTTCGGCGCCTCTGCATACTTGTCCCCCGTCGCCCGGTAGCCGGCCGCCGCCACCACCACGGTGCGGTACCCATCTCCCGCCAGCCCGAGAATCTCGTCGTAGCGCGCGGGTTCGATGCCCTCGAGCGGGCAGGCGTCCAGGCCCATCAGCGCCGCGCTCGTCAGGAAATTGCCTAACGCGATGTAGACCTGGCGGGAAGCCCATTCGGTCGGGTTGAATCGATCGCCGGGCTGCCCGAGAAACCCAACCAGCATGTCCCGGAAACCCTGCAGCGACTCAGGCCTGACCCCTCGCACCTCCGCAATCCGCGCGAGATACCGATCTACTTCCGCCGCACCCAGGCCGGCTTTGACCGCAAACACCACCAGGTGCGAGGCGTCCGCCACCTGGCGCTGGTTCCACGAGGCCGCGACGAGTTGCTCACGCACGGCTGCATTGGTCACCACGACAAAGCGCCATGGCTGCAGGCCAAACGACGATGGGCTCAAGACCAGCGCCGATTCGAGCGTGCGCCAGTCTTCCGCCGGGATCGCACGCGTCGGATCAAACTGCTTGGTCGCATAGCGCCATTGCAGCTGGCGCAGGAGGGTTTCATTGGAGACAGGTTTGGTCGTCATGGTTTCTTCACGTTTCAGGTTTGTTTTCGTTTTTGGGTCCAAAAGTCACTTCCGCCCTCCGCGGTGGGTTAGGCAGGGAGCTCAGCCAGCAATGCGTCGACATCGAGCGGGCGGGTGAACATCCGCAATTCGCCCTCGACCCGCGGCCATTCCCCCGGGGGCCGGTCCCGATAAAGCTCGATGCCATTACCATCCGGGTCCCGCAGATAGATGGCCTCACTCACGCCGTGATCGGCCGCACCTTCGATGGAAACTCCGTGAGCGAACAGGCGCTGGAAGGCCCGCGCCAGCTCCAGCCGCGTCGGGTACAGCACCGCGAGATGATATAAGCCAGTCCGCCCGGCCGGAGGCGCGGCCGCGCCCCGCCCGGCCCACGTGTTCAATCCGATGTGATGATGGTAATTCCCGGCGGCCAGAAATACGGCGTCCGTTCCATAGCGTTGCGTGATGCTGAACCCGAGGACGTCACGATAGAAAGCCATCGATCGTTCCAGGTCGGACACCGTGAGGTGGACATGCCCGATGCGGACGTCGGGATGGAGGGGATGGGCGCTGGCGTCCGGCTGCGACGTGTTCGGTTTCATCGTCATCAATGCAATGCTGGTTTCGTGCCAGCTTGACGCTCCCCCCCGCAAAAGGTCCAAACCCGTGCCATCCCCCTGTCTTTCGTCGTTCAGGACCCAGTTCCAGAACAACTCAATTGCGTTGTTCAACCCATTTGCGTTGTCGACAACGCAAATGAGTTGCCAGCGGGACCGCATTCGAGCAGGTTTGTCTGCATGAACGAAACGCCGCCACCGGAGGCCGCGCCGGCGGGTGCGGGCAACCCGGCCGCCCTGCTGGCCCGCACCCACGACCTCGGCCGGCGCCTCCAGGAGCGCGAAGAGTTTTACCGCTCGATCCTCGAAAGCCTCGGCGAGGGCGTCATCATCACGGATCGGGAAAGCCGCGTCCTTTACGCCAACTCGCGCGTGGAATGTCTGACCGGCTACCCCGCCTCCGAGCTGATCGGAGCGATCAGCCACGAAGTGCTCGCGCCGAAAGCCGAGTGGCCGGCCATGCGCCGGCGTCACAAGGATCGCCTCGCCGGCCGCGAGGAAACCTACGAGCTGGAGCATGTCCGCAAGGACGGCGACCGCCATTGGGTGGCGGTCCGCGCCGTCCCGTATCGCAATAGCCGCGGCGAAATTGCCGGAACCATTGGCCTGCTGTCCTGCATCCAGGAACGGAAATCCCTCGAGCTCGCCAACGAATATCTCCAGGAACAGGTCCGGGGTTCGCACGCCTCCATCCTCGGCCGCAGTCCCGCTCTCCAGAAGGTGCTGGCCCAAATCGAAATGGTGGCCCCGACCAAAGCCAGCGTGCTCGTGCTCGGGGAGTCCGGCACGGGAAAAGAGCTGGTCGCCCAGGCCATCCATGAGCACAGCCCCCGGCGCGAGCGCGCGCTTGTCCGGGTCAATTGCGCGTCCGTCCCCCGCGAGCTCTTCGAGAGCGAGTTTTTCGGGCACGTCCGCGGCGCCTTCACCGGGGCGATCAAGGATCGGGTGGGACGTTTCGAACTGGCCCACGGCGGGACGCTCTTTCTCGACGAGATCGGCGAGGTCCCGCTCGAACTGCAAAGCAAACTCCTCCGCGTGCTGCAGGAAGGCCAGTTCGAGAAGCTCGGCGAGGCCCGCACCCGCACCGTCGATGTCCGCATCATCGCCGCCACCAACCGCGACCTGTCCGCAGAAATCCGCGCCGGCCGATTTCGCGAGGATCTCTATTACCGGCTCAGTGTGTTTCCCATCGAGCTGCCTCCCCTCCGTCAGCGGCGCGAGGACATTCCCGATCTCGCCGCGCATTTTCTCGAGGTCGCCGCCCGCAGCCTCGCCACCCGGCCACCCCGCCTGACCGGCGCCCACCTGGCGGAGCTCCAGGCCTACGACTGGCCCGGCAACGTCCGTGAATTGCAGAACGTCCTCGAGCGGGCTGTCATCCGCTCCCGCGGCGGCGCCCTCGACCCAGCCCTGCTCTCGACTCAACCCAGGCGCGCCGGAGCCCCGCGGGCATTTCCCGCCAATCCCCCGTCCAGCGCCCAGGCTCCAGCCTCACTGAAAGATCTCAAAAATCACGAACGGTCCATCATTCTGAACGCGCTCCAGAAAACCGGGGGGAAGATCTACGGCCCGGACGGAGCGGCCGCGCTGCTCGGGCTCAAGCCGACCACGTTGTCATCCAAGATCCACCGCCTCGGGCTGACATCCCCTGGCCCGGCCGAGGTCAACTCGCGAGTGCGCCGCGACCGCGGCTGATCTCCACTCCCGATCGCTCCCGTTCACGAGCGGCCCGAGCCAGGCCGATCACCGCGGCTCACGTTCCGCCTGCGGCCTCGTCACAAACGGCCAGCGGCCGCTGGCCGCCGCCCAGACCACGTAGACCACCACACCCGCCACCGGAACCGACAGGGAATAGAGAATGATCTTCGTTGGCGAGGTGACGAAGAGGAAGATCCACCCCCCCAACGCCACGATCGAAGGCACCGGATAAAGCCACGCCCGGAACGGGCGCAGCATCCCGGGCTGGGACCGTCGCAGCCAGGTGACCGCCGCAATCTGCCCGATGAACTGGATCAGAATCCGCGTGCCCAACAACGCATCGATCACCGTCTGCAGATCAAAAAATGAAAATGCGATGCTCAAGCCGCCGACCAGGAGCAGGGAAATGTGCGGGAACTGGCCGCGGGGGTGCAGCCGTCCGAACACGCCGAGGAACTCGCCATCGCGCGCGGCCGCATAGGGCACGCGGGAGTAACCCAGCAACAGGGCGAAAACGCACGCGAACGCCGTCCAGAGCACGAGCCCGGTGAACAGGCGTGCGGCCATCGGCCCATACAAGCGCTCGATGAACATCGCCACAATTGGCGGAGGCGGATCCGGCAGCTGTCCGTTCGCCGGAACGATGTCCCGCCACGGCACCACGCTGATGATGGCCGTGTTCATGATGAGGTAAATCACCGCCACTCCGATCAGGCTGATGACGATGGAGCGTGGGATGACCCGCCCCGGTTCGCGCACCTCATCGCCCACGTGACACACGTTGTAATATCCGAGGTAGTCGTAAATGCCGATGCGGGAAGCCGCGCCCAGGCCCACCAGATAACCCGTGGAAAACTTGAACGCGTCCGGCGGGAAATCGAACGCGACCGCCGGGTTGAAGTGCGCCACTCCCGACACCATCACGAACCCGACCGTCACCATGGTGCCAATCCACAGCGCCACGGTGATGCGGCCAATCGCCTCGATGCGCCGGTAAAGCAGGACGACCGCGAACACGCCGGTCCCCACTTTGATCCAATTGGCGCCGGCCGCGGTCATCTCCGGCCAGACGTACTTCAAGTACTGCACGAACCCGATGTAGCCCGAGGCGATCTCGAGCGGCCCGCTCACGACGAACTGCCAGATGAAGAGGAACGCCATCAGCCGGCCGAGGGACGCGCGCCCGAACGCCTGGCGCAGGTACGTGTAGGTGCCCCCTGACCCCGGCATGGCCGCGCCCAACTCGCTCCACATCATCCCGTCAGCCAGCGCCACCACCAGGGCCACGATCCAGCCCAGCAGCGCCTGCGGACCCCCCATCGCCGTCATCAACGCCGGGATCGTCACGAACGGCCCGATGCCGATCATGTTCGTCATGTTCATCGCCATGGCCTGGACCAGACCAATGCGGCGCTCCAGAACCGGCCCGGCGGATCCCGGCGCCGGGTCGCCCGCATTCGGTGGGGATGTCATGGCCGCGTTGTAGCAACAACCCACGCCCCGATCCAAATGCCAAATGCCAAATGCCAAATGCCAAATAACCAATGACGAATGACCAGCTCCCATCCCGGCCACATTTCCGTTGCATTGCACCGCGCCGGTCCCCGATGGTGCCCACGCGCCCCGGCGCCGCATGAATCGCCAACGCCTGACTCCGGCCACGGTCCTGTTCCTCCTCCTGCTCCTGGGGTTCTTCGGCCTTTTTCTTTTTTATCCGGTCAGCCTTTTGCTCAAAGGCGCCTTCGTGCAGGACGGGAACTTCAGCCTCCGCTACTTCGGCCTCCTCCTCTCAAGCCCGCTCCAACGCGAGTCGCTCTTCAACAGCCTGGCCATCGCCGCCATTACCACCGTCCTGACCACTCTGCTCACCCTTCCGCTCGCCTGGATCCTGACGAGATTTCGCTTCGCCGGCAGAGCGCTGCTCGGCGGCCTGCTCCTCGTGCCGATGATCATGCCGCCGTTTGTCGGTGCCATTGGACTCCGGCAACTTCTCGCCCGCCACGGCTCGCTCAACCTCGCCCTGATGCACCTGGGCGTGCTCCCGCCGGGTCACCCCATCGATTGGCTGGGCGGCGCCGGCTTCTGGGGAATCGTTGTCCTCCAGGTCTTCAACCTGGCCCCCATCCTTTTTCTCAATCTTTCCGCCGCAATGTCGAATATCGATCCCGCCTTGCGCGAGGCCGCCCAAAACCTCGGCGCCAGCGGCTGGCGGCTGTTCCGCACCATCACTCTTCCCCTTATCCTGCCCGGCTATTTCGCCGGCGCCATCATCGTTTTCATCTGGGCCTTCACTGACCTCGGCACCCCGCTCATCTTCGGCTTTTCCCGGGTCGTTCCCGTGCAGATTTTCGATGCCGTCAACGACGTGCACACCAACCCGCTCGGCTACGCGCTCGTCGTGCTCGTCCTCACCCTCACGCTCCTCCTCTTCCTGATCAGCAAGCATCTCCTCGCCCGGCGGCGCTATGAGATGATCGGGCGCGGACATACCACCGGCGCGGAGATCGCCGCCACTTCGCGGCAGACGCTTCTCATCTGGAGCATCGTCGGGGGATGGATCGCCCTCTCCCTCCTGCCGCACGCCATGGTCATCGTTCAGTCGTTTTCCGAACGCTGGTTTTTCTCCGTCGTGCCCACCGAGTGGACGACCGCGACCTACGCCGAGCTGTGGCGCGATCCGTTGACCGCGGCCAGCATCCGCAATAGCCTGGCCTACTCCAGCCTCAGCGCTTTGCTCGATTTGGTGCTCGGGGTGATGATCGCGTGGCTGCTCACCCGCCGACGGGTCCCCCTGGCCGGACTGCTGGACGCGCTTGCGATGCTTCCGCTCGCGCTACCCGGGCTGGTGCTCGCGTTTGGCTACGTGGCGGCCTTCGACGGCTTTCGCAACGCCTCGATCAACGAATTTTTCAACCCGAGAAACAACCCGACCCTTCTGCTCATCATCAGTTACAGCGTGCGGCGCCTGCCCTATATCGTGCGGTCCGCCTACGCCGGCTTCCAGCAGACAAGCGTCACGCTGGAGGAAGCATCGGCCAACCTCGGCGCCGGCCCGTGGCGCACACTCCGCCGCATCACCCTGCCCCTGATCCTGGGCCACCTGCTCGCCGGAACCGTCCTCACGTTCTCCTTCGCCATGCTGGAGGTCAGCGACGGCCTGATCCTCGCGATGAAGGAGCAATATTTCCCGATCACCAAAATGATCTACCAGCTCATGGGCCGGATCGATCCCACCTCCACCAGCGTGGCTTGCGCGCTCGGCGTGGTGGGCATGGCGTTGCTTGCAGCCAGCCTGCTCATCGCCGGCCGCGTCCTCGGGAAAAAGATGGGCCAACTCTTCCGGGCCTGACCCCACCGGCCCGGCCCAACCGCAGCGCCGCAAGCCCCCGACCCGCTTTGAGTGGGCCGAAGTGACAACGCTCTCAACCGGGGGGGCCACTTGTCCCCCACGTGCCGTTACTTGGCAGGCGCCGCCGGCTTGACGGGCGCAGGTCCGGCTTTGGCCGGCGGTGCCGGATCAAATGCCGCGGCGAGAATGGCCTCCTGGCCCTGGGCATTCTTATGCAGCTTGCCGCGAGCGTATTCACCCGGCCGCACGTCCGCGGCGGAGATCTTGCGGTTTTGTCCGGCCAGGAGACAAAAATCAGGGCTTGCCTGTCAGGTTGGCCCACCGATATTCGACTGCATGTTGATTGCTATGAGCACCGCGCGACAACTGAACTTCACGCCAGCCGGCCGGATCGTCCTGTCCGTTTGCTGGTGGCTTTGCACCCTTTCTGCCATGAATGCCCAATCTCCTTCGGCCCCTGACCCAAAAGCCGGCGCCGCTTCGGTGACGTCTGCCGCCAAAAAGACCGAGCTGGCCACGTTTGGAGGCGGGTGCTTCTGGTGCATCGAGGCGGTCTTTCAACGCATCACCGGCGTCATCTCGGTCGCCAGTGGCTACGCGGGCGGCACCGTCGAGAACCCAACTTACAAACAAGTTTGCACCGGCGAGACTGGCCATGCGGAGGTTCTCCAAATCGAGTTTGATCCCCAAAAAGTCTCCTTCGAGAAGCTCCTCGACGTGTTCTGGCTGGCCCATGACCCCACCACACTCAACCGCCAGGGCAATGATGTGGGCACCCAATACCGATCGGCCATCTTCTACCACTCGGCCGCCCAGAAGGACGCGGCGGAGAAATCCAAAAAGGCCGCCCAGAGCGAGTTCAAGAGTCCCATCGTGACCGAAATCGTCCCGCTCAAACAATTCTACAAGGCCGAGGGCTATCACCAGAATTACTTCAACAACAACCCGAACCAGCCCTACTGCGCATTCGTCATCCGCCCGAAGCTCAAGAAAGTGCTGGAGAAACTTTCCCACTAGCCCCACCGCCCGACCGCCGCGCGTCCGCATGCTGCGCCATCCGCTGACCGCTCTCGCTCTCGTCGCGCTTCTTGTCGTTTCCGCGCTGGCGACCTGCCTGTTCACGCTCCGTTGGTTTTTCACGGTCCAGGAACTGCAGCGAGTGCAGGCGCGCTCGGAGGGTTTGACGCGAACGTCCGCGCTGATGCAGCAACTGGCCGCCGAGGCGTTGGAATACTCCCGGCATCATTCGGAGCTGAACCCGGTCTTGAACCAGTTCAACCTCCGCATCGGAGCCGGCGCGGCGACCAACGGATTTTCCACTCCAGCCACCGGCGGCAACCAAAGCCCGAGCAACCCTCCCCGCACGGGTATCTCGCCAGCTCCATGATTGTGTGAACCTGCCCTCCGATTCATCGCCGTCGGCGTCGACCACGGATCGCCCCACGGCTCTCCGACCGCCATTGGGGCTCGATCTGCGCTCAGTCGTCACCATCGCCATCGGCGCGACGCTCTTGTTGTCGCTCGCCTCGAACTTGTTTGTTTATGTCCAAATGCGCGGCGCCCGTGCCCAACTGGCCAACGCCCGCACGGTCGCACGCAGCCTCTCCGAGCAATACCAGGCCAAGGAGCCCAACATGCGGCAGTTCGTCTCCGCGCTCATCAGCTTCAGCTCAACCCACCCGGAGTTCCAGCCCATCCTCGCCCGCCATCGCGCCGGGCTCGCCCCGTTCTTCGCTGACGCCGGCATCTTACGCCCGCCGACCAACCCCAACGCCGCCCCCGCTCCGAATCGCGCCGGGACTCCCCCGTCCACGCCGGGTCGATAGCGCCGCGAGGCCTCGCGCCAGGGAACGAGGAGGGGCCCCTCCACCCGCCTTCAAACGAAACCAAAGAGCCGCCGGCAGTTGGTCTGCCACCTTCCGAGCCGACCACGATCGAGGTCAAGGTGCCGGCGCGCCGACGGTCTCCGGCACGGGCAGGCGGATGCCGCAGGCACCGCAATAGGCAGCGCCAGGCGGCGCTTCGGCCGCGCACTGCCGGCAGCGGAGCAGCGCGCGCTTCGCCCGCTGGCCAATGACCAGGTTTCGAATGTACGGAATCCACGTGAACAGATAGGCAAAGATGAACACCGAGTCGCGCTTCTGAATTCCGTAGACCAGCAGGCAGCCGGACCCCGCGAGGCTCAGCCACCAAAACGCGCTCGGAACCACCACCCGCTTGTGCTTCTCCGTCGCCCACCACTGCACGAAAAAGCGCGACGAGAACAAGATGTTGCCCGTCCAGCCAACCACCTTCCAAAGGTGCCACTCGATCCCAAGAAATTTTCCGTCGGGCCAAAACAAATGCGTCAGCCAGTCCATAGTCGCGGCATCAGACGATGCCCATGACCGGTTTTCAAGAACGGACAGGCGGGAATTCGCGAATGGTCGCAACCGACCGCTCCGGGCAGGCCTTCCGCGGATCGACGAGTCCCGGTGCGACGGTTTAGCCGAGCAGCCGGGCCAGCGCCGCCTTCGGATGATCCACGAGATCGGCGGTGACCACGAGCTTCCGCAACCGGGTGGACGGGAGCTTGAACTTGAAGTCGCGGAACACGCGCTCGCAGATCGTCATCAGCCCGCGCGCCCCCGTGTTCTCCGTGGACGCCAGGGCGGCCAGGCGCCGCAACGCCTCGTCGCGAAACTCGAGCCGGATGCCATAAGCCGCAAACGCCCGCTCGTACTGCCGGAGCAGCGAGCTCTCGCTGCGCCGCATGACCGCGAACAGGTCGTCCGTGTCGAGCCCATGACACGCCACGCGCACCGGCAGGCGCCCCACAAATTCCGGCTCCAGCCCATACGTCACCAAATCCGGCGTGGTCACCTCCGCCAGCAAGGCGTCCACGGGCTTTTTGCCGGCCCGCCCCGGCCGAGCCATCCGGGCCAAGCGATGGCGAACGATGTTGTCGATCCCGGAAAACGCCCCGCTGACAATGAAAAGGATGTGACGCGTGTTGATGGTATCGGGTGGCGCACTCCCGCCGCCGCGCATGGCCGACACCGCGGCCTGCAATTGGCCGGTCACATCGTTGGGCGACACCAGCGGCACGTCGCCGTCTTCCATCAGTTTCAGCAGATTCGTCTGCACGCCGCGCCCGGAAACATCCCGGCCCGTCCCGGGCGCCGACGTGGCCAGCTTGTCGACCTCGTCGAGGTAGATGATGCCGTGCTCGGCTCGGCTGACGTTGCCACCCGCCCGCCGCACCAGGTCCCGCACCAAATCATCGACGTCGCCCCCCACGTAGCCGGTCTCGCTGAACTTGGTCGCGTCACCTTTCACGAACGGCACGCCGATCAGCTCCGCCGCTGAACGAATCAAGTGCGTCTTGCCGACGCCGGTCGGGCCCAGGAGCAGGACGTTCTGCTTCTGGTAAAACGGCGCGGCCTCGCCCGCCTGCGTGAGCCGGACATGCTGAAAATGATCACAGAGGGCGACGCTCAGGACCTTCTTTGCTTCCGCCTGGCCGATGACAAACCGGTTCAGATACCGGGCAATGTCGGCCGGCTTGAGATGGAAGCTAAACTGTTCGGTGGGCGCCGCGGTCTCAGCCACGCCCGGCTTGGAGAGACGTTCCCGCCCCGGCCGCGCACGCCGCGCGCCGCGCGCCGGCGGCGGGGTGGACGGGATCCCGGCCGTGACCGGGCCCAGCGAGTTCGGATGTCCGGAGGACGCCACTCAATAGCGGTAGTGTTCCGGCTTGTAGGGGCCGTCCACCGGCACGCCCAGATACTCCGCCTGGGCCGACGACAGCCGCGTCAGTTTCACGCCGATCTTTTCGAGATGCAGGCGGGCCACTTCCTCGTCGAGGCGCTTGGGCAGACGATAGACGGTCTTTTCGTACTTGTCCTTGTTCGCCCAGAGATCGATCTGCGCCAGCGTTTGGTTGGTGAACGAGTTCGACATGACGAACGACGGGTGGCCCGTGGCGCAGCCCAGATTGACCAGGCGTCCTTCGGCCAGCAGATAAATGCTGCGGCCGCCGGGCACGTGATAGCGGTCGTACTGGGGCTTGATGTTTTCCACCCGCACGCCCTTGTGCTTCTTCAGGCGGTCGACCTGAATCTCGTTGTCGAAGTGCCCAATGTTGCAAACGATGGCCTGGTCCTTCATCGCCAGCATGTGCTCCAGCGTGATGATGTCGCAGTTGCCGGTGGTGGTGACGTAAATGTCGCCCGTGCCGAGCGTGCTCTCCACGGTGTTGACCTCGAACCCTTCCATCGCAGCCTGGAGCGCGTTGATCGGATCGATCTCCGTCACCACGACCCGGGCCCCATAGGCGCGCAGCGAATGCGCACAGCCCTTGCCCACGTCGCCGTAGCCGCAAACCACCGCCACCTTGCCCGCCATCATCACGTCCGTGGCGCGCTTGATGCCATCGGCCAGCGACTCGCGGCAGCCGTAGAGGTTGTCGAACTTCGACTTGGTCACCGAGTCGTTGACGTTGATCGCCGGCACCAGCAGCTTGCCCTGCTCCGCCAGCTGATACAAACGATGCACGCCGGTGGTCGTCTCCTCGGAAACGCCCCGCCAATCCTTGACGATCTTTGTCCAGATGCCGGGCTTCTCCTTGGCCAGGCGTCGCAGCAGAGCCTTCACCACGGAAACCTCGTGGCTGTCCCCCTTGGACTCGTAGGCCCATTTGCTGCCCTGCTCAAGCTCGTAGCCCTTGTGCATGAGGAGCGTCACGTCGCCGCCGTCATCGACCACCAACTGCGGGCCCTGGTCCCCGGGAAAGAGAATCGCCTTGAGCGTCAGCTCCCAGTATTCCTCCAGGGTCTCTCCCTTCCACGCAAACACCGGCGTGCCCGTCGCGGCAATGGCGGCCGCGGCGTGATCCTGCGTCGAAAAAATGTTGCAGCTCGCCCAGCGCACGGACGCCCCCAGCGCCACCAGCGTCTCGATGAGCACCGCCGTCTGGATGGTCATGTGCAACGAACCCGTCACGCGCACGCCCTTGAGCGGCTTCTGGCGGGCGTATTTCCGTCGCACCGACATCAGGCCGGGCATTTCATGCTCGGCCACCGCGATCTCCTTGCGGCCCCAGTCCGCCAGGGCAAAGTCGCGCACGATGTAATCGCCTCCCGCCGGCGTCAGCGCGGCGAATTTGGCGAGGTTGGGAAGGGCGGCGCTCACTTCAGCGAGGACGGCCGCCGCGGTCGATTTCTTGGCTTTGGACATGATTGGATTTCTTTGTCGTCAGGTGCCGGCAAACGATCCCCGCGGCCGGCGGGAGACGATGCCCTCGTCTTCCCTCGCCTCCGCCGGGACTTCGTCCCTGCCCTGGCTTAACGGTTCAAATTGGGAATCGCTTGATGCCGGTTGCCGGGCGCGGTTCAGCGAACCGCCTTTTTCAGCGCGGCCGCCTTGTCCGTCCGCTCCCAGGTGATGGCGTTGAGATCGTCGACCTTGCCGAAGTGGCCGTAGTTGGTCGTCTTGGAATAGATCGGGCGAAGCAGGTTGAGCTGCTTGATGATGTCGGCGGGCTTGAAGCTGAACACTTCACAGACGGCACGCTCGATGGCCTCGTCGCTAACCCGGCCGGTGCCGAACGTGTTCACGCAGACGCTGACGGGATCGGGATAGCCGATGGCGTAGGCAAACTGGATCTCCGCGCTGGTGGCCAGGCCGGCCGCCACGATGTTCTTGGCCACATAACGCCCCATGTAGGCGGCACTGCGATCCACCTTGCTCGGATCCTTGCCCGAGAACGCGCCGCCGCCGTGCCGGCCCATGCCGCCGTAGGTGTCCACGATGATCTTGCGCCCCGTCAACCCCGTGTCGCCCTGCGGCCCGCCCACCACAAAACGCCCGGTCGGATTGATCAAATACTTTGTCTTCTTGGTCAGCAGATGGCGCGGCAACATTTTGCGAATGACTTCGTCGATGCAGAATTCCTTAATCGTCCGGTGCTTCGCCGACGCCGCGTGCTGGGTCGAGATGACGACGTTCGTGATCTCCACCGGCTGGTCATCGACATAGCGGACGGAAACCTGCGACTTGGCATCCGGGCGCAGCCACGGCGCCAGCTTGCCCGCTTTGCGAATGGCCGTCAGCTTGCGGCCCAGAAGATGGGCGAACATGATAGGCGCCGGCATCAGCTCGTCCGTCTCATTGCAGGCATAGCCAAACATCAGCCCCTGATCGCCCGCACCCTGCTCCGCCTTCTCCTTGCCTTCCGCCGCCCGCTCGTCCACTCCCTGCGCGATGTCCGGCGACTGGGACGTGATGGCGTTCATGATCAGCACCTTGTCGGCGTGAAAAACGTCGTCGTCGTTCACGTAGCCAATCTCGCGAATGGCATCCCGCGCAATGGCGCTGAAATCCAACCGGCTCTTCGTGGTGATTTCCCCGCCCACCACCACCAGATTCGACTTGGCGTAGGTCTCGCACGCCACCCGGCTGTATTTGTCCTGGGCCAGACACGCGTCCAACACCGCGTCGGAAATCGTGTCGCACACTTTGTCCGGATGGCCCTCGCCAACCGATTCGGAAGAGAAGATGTAGTTTTTGCTCATTCAGTTGTTTTGTCTAAAAACTCTGTCGGCCAACCGGCCACCCCACCCGAACCGACGGGACGTCGGCGCTCCATCCCGGCCGCACCAACCCCGCCCGCTGGCCACCAACCCACGTGCAACTTCGTCCGTCGGCAATTTTTCCATGACCCAAAAGTCCCGGAAACCGCACCGACATATTGACGTATCAGGATGCGAAGATATAATCACGCCGTCATTCGTCAATGCGGTTTTTTTTGCCATGGCCACGACCCCAACGACGTTACGGGCGCTGCGCGCGCTATCCGACCCGACCCGCCTGCGAATTGTCGCGCTGGTCGAGAAGCAGGAGCTCTCCGTCAACGAGCTGCAGGAGATCACGCAAATGGGCCAGTCGCGCATCTCGACCCACCTCGGCTTGTTGCAGGACGCCGAGCTCGTCCAGTCGCGCCGCGACGGCAAGCGAACGTTCTATTCCTTGAACGAGTCGGCCAACGAGCTGGCCCGGGAATTCATCCAGGTGGCCATCCGTGGCGCGAAGGAGCTGCCGGAATATCACGCGGACCAGGTCAACCTGAAGCGCCTGCTCTCGCGGCGCGAGGACCAGGCCCAGCTCTTTTTCAACCAGATTGCCGGCCGCTACGATCGCTGCTATGGCCCGGGACGTTCCTGGCAGGCCTTCGGCCAGATGCTCCTCCAGATCCTGCCGCCGCTGACCGTCGCCGATCTCGGCGCCGGCGAAGGCCTAGTCAGCGAACTTCTCGCCGGCCGCTGCAAACACGTCATCGCCGTCGATAATTCCGAAAAAATCGTCGAGTTCGGCGCCGACAAGGCGCGCAAGAACGGCCTCAAGAATCTCGAGTTCCGCCTGGGCGACCTGCAGAATCCCCCAATCGATCCAGCGTCCGTCGACCTGGTCGTGCTCAGCCAGGCGCTGCACCACGCCGCGGAGCCGCTCAAGGCCATCCACGCCGCCTTTCGCATTCTCAAGCCGGGCGGGCAGCTCGTCATCCTGGACCTGCAACGCCACAAATTTGAGCGCGCGCGCGAGCTCTACGGAGACCGCTGGCTCGGCTTTCCCGAAAGCGATCTCCAACGGTGGATCGAGTCCGCCGGCTTCAAGCGGGTCCAGATTCGCGTGGTCGCCCGCGAGGAACAGCCCCCGCACTTCGCCACCCTGCTCGCCACCGGCTTCAAGTGACGCGCCGGCCCCCGCCCCTCCTCGCTTCCCCAACCGGGGCGAACTCGCTCACCGCCAAATCCGCCAATCCCCGCCGCCGCTGTAGATCAGCGCCCGGCCGTCCGGCGAAAAGCGCAGGCAACCTTCCACGGGGCGCAGCGGCTCGCCCAGATCGAGCACCGCCACCACGTTGCCACTCGCCACATCCCACACCACCACCGACGACTCCATCGTCCCCGCCGCGATCCGCCTTTCATCCGGCGACAGCGCGACCGTCCAGTAGCTGTCCGCCGTCGAACGAAATTCGCCTAACAATTCGCGCGATTCGAGATCCCAGTATTTCACCCGGCCGTCAAAGCCAGCCGTGACCAGCCGGCGGCCATCGCGGGAAAAATCCGCGGCGTAAGCAAAGCCGCGATGAGCCGCCACCGGCGGCAGCTCCCGCCCGCTCTTCACATCCAGAATGCGCATGGCGCCGTCCGGCCCGCCAAACGCAAACCGCCGGCTGTCCGCCGAGATCGCCGCGCTCGTCCACTGCCCAAAGCCCTTCGTCACCTGCAGCCGAAATTCGCGCGCGCCCAGGCTCCACACCGCGGGCAGGTGCGTCGCCCGCGGGCTGACCACGACCCACCGCTCGTCCGGCGCCATGAGGATGCCCGCGCCCCGGCTCAGCGGCGGCAACCCGTCGAGCAGGCCGTCGCCCGCCGGCCCCACGGCCCGCACCGTCCACCCCGCATCAAACCGCCAGAGCGCCCCACGGTCCGGCAGGACAAGGACCGCATTGGTCAATTCGTCCTCCCCCCAACGCCCGGGTTTTGTCACCACGTCACTCCCGCGCCGAACCACCACCTGACCGCCGCTTTCCAGCGTCGTCAGCGACGATCCGTCCTGGGCCAGGACGCTGAAGATCCCGGAACCGGCAAGCTCCGGACGCACCCGCGCCTCGCGCAGATCCCACAGCTTCACCTCGCCGCTCCTGTCGCACGACGCCAGCCACTGTTGATCCGGCGAAAATGCCACCGCCTGCACCACCGACCGGTGTCCCCGCAGCGTCCGCCGCGTGCTCGGCACCGCCACCTCCCAAATCCGAATCACGCGATCCGCTCCGCCCGTGGCCAGGAGACGTCCGTCCGACGACAGCTGCATCGCCTGGATGAGCCCGCGGTGGGCGGGCACGGATTGCAGCCGGGCCTGATCCCGGCGCATCAGCCAAAGCTGGCCGGAATATCCGCCGGCGGCAAACACAGCCCCGTCGCGGGACGCCGCGACCGCCCGGATCGTCTCCTCCATCGAAAACAGCTCGCGGCCGCTCGCCAGGTCATAGCCCGTCACTCGATTCGGCCCGGCCCGCGTCACAATCGCGCTGCGGGCGTTCTCCGCCAAATCCGCGCGGTGAATGTCCCGCGGCACCTCCCGCCCGGTCACATAAACATTGGAACGAACCTCCCACGAGGCCAGCTGCCCGGGCTGGAGCAGCGCCAAGGACTCGCCGTTCGTTGACCAGCAGAGCGCCTTGACGGCTCCGTTGGTCTCCGGCCGCGCCAACCGGCGCGCGCCGGATTCCACGTCATAAATCTCCCAGCCACCCCGCGTCAGCGTGAGCGCAATCAGACGGCTGTCGGGCGAAAACGCCATCGCAAAAACGTAATTGGAAAGCGGGATCTGCCGGACGAGCCGCCGCTCGGAAACATTCCACAGGTATAACCCGCTCGACGCCGACGCCAGCCAGCGGCCGTCGGGAGAAAACGCGATGCGATCCGCCTGTTGACCGTGGCTTCCCAGGGTGGCCGCCTCGTCGCTTTGACTCAGCGCCCGCAGGTGATGCCACTCGAACGACCGCAGGTCCGGCTCGCCCGGACGCGGCTGATGCCGGTCCAGCAACTCCAGCGCGGCATCCAGCTTGTTCTCCGCCACCGCCTGCTGGGCCAGCCGCATGTCCGAGGCGTACAACAGGACCAGCGCCTCGCGCCGCAACCCGGCAATGCGCCGCGCCGAAAGCACCGACGTCAACGTGATCCCTGCGAGCAGCACCGCGATCACGGCCAGCGACGCGGCCAGGCCCGGCTTGCGGCGGGCCCAGCGCTCCAGCGCTTCCCACCGGCCCAGCGGGCGGGCCTGAATCGGCTCGCCCCGGCCAAACCGCCGAAGGTCTTCCGCAACCTCCCGCGCGGACGCGTACCGATCCCGCGGCTGCCGCGCCAGGCACTTGAGGCAAATCACCCGCAAGTCCCGGGGCACCGCAGTTGCAGAGTCGCTGGCCAGGCCCGGCAATTCCTCGGCGACGCTCCGCAGCAGGGCGCCGCGGGACTCCGCGCGGTGCGGCGGCGCGCCCGTGATCAACTCGTGCAGGATCGCGCCCAGCCCATAAACGTCGCTGGCCGTCGTGGCCGCGCGCGCATCGGCCAGCGCGATCTCCGGCGCAAGGTAATTGGGCGTGCCGAGCAACCCGTCGGCGCGGGTCAGGTTCGAATCGGCATCGGCGATCTTCGCCAGCCCGAAGTCCGCCAGATACGCCCGGCCGTGCTCGTCGAAAAGCACGTTGCCGGGCTTCAGGTCGCGATGGAGCACGCCGTGTTCATGTGCATACTGCAGCGCGTCGGCCAGGTGCCCGATCAGCTCCGCCACCGCGCGCCATTGGCCCCGCAAGGTCGGCACCCGTTCCGCCAGGTTGCCACCCGTCGCCAGCTTCATCGTGAACCACGGAAATCCATCCGCCTCCCCGGTCGCAAACACCGGCAGGATGCCCACGTGATCCAGCCGCGACAACGTCGACGCCTCGAGACGAAATCTCTCCCGTTGCTCGACCGAGCCGGCCGCACTCGCCAGCAACATCTTCAACGCCACTTCCCGCACCGGCGCGTGCTGGCGCGCCCGGTAAACAATGCCCATGCCGCCACGCCCGAGCTCGCCCAGGACGGTATGCCCAACCACCACGTCCCACCCGTGGCGCGAACCCCAACCCTCCGCCCCTTCGCCGACGGAGCGGCGCCCACCGTCCTCCCCGGCCTCCGTCCCGTCGGCCAACGACGCATCCAGCCCAATCGAGCCGATCAGACAGCTGGGACACAATCCATCAAGATGGGTCGGCGGCACCGGCCGGCCGCAGGTGGAGCAGGCGCACTTCATCGTTCCGCCAATCCTATTCGCCGTTTCCCAACGGCAGTTTCGCTGCGCGTTCCTCGGCGGCCTCCTCGATCAACGCCGCCTGCAAATGGCGCAACTCCCCGTCGATCTCGTGCGGCGCCGACACCGTGCCAGCCACCTGCGCCCGCAACGCCCGGCGGAACGCCTGGCGCAACCGGTGGATCTGCGTCTTCAACCCGGGCACGGTCAACGCCAGAGCTCGGGCCGCGTCCTCATAGCTCGGCGCAACCTCGCCGCCAGGCAGAAACGCCTTCAGCTGCTGATACTGCTCGATCTTGCCCGCCTCGCGATACTCCGCCCGAACCTGCTCGAGGGCGTCCTCCAACACCTGAATCGCCCACGCCCGATCAAAATACGTCGCCGGCGCCGGCAGGACCGGCGACAGCTGGGCGGATTCGTCCGCCGCCGGGTGATCCAGGCTGAGCGGCTCCACTCCGCCACCCCGCCGCTGGCGTCGACGAAACCGTTCCGCGTCCCCCAGCAGGTGAGTCACCGCTCCCAATAGAAAATTGCGGAAGCTCCCCCGTTGCGGGCTCGCCCGCTTCCACGAGCGATCCGCGAGAAACCGGCGGAAGAAATCCTGCGTCAAATCGTCCGCTTCCGACTCGCCATACCCACGCCGGAGAACGAACTCCCGCACCGGCCGGTAGTAGCGTCGGCACAAATTGTCCAACGCCGACTGCGCGCGGGTGTCTCCATGCAAAGAGGCCGCGGCCAACTCGGTCCACAAGGTCGTCGGAAAAGCCATAAGCGCTTCGTGCCCAATTCGCCAACGCCCACCAGCCGCACGAACCAGCCGCTGTGGTATCGGCGCGACGGAGAATTGCTGAAACCCGCCGGCAACAACAGCGAAGAGATGAACGAACGATCATCACGCAGACGTCTTATGTCCAACTTCACCTCAGCCCGCCTGGCCGCCGCCACGCTCGGCCTGGCCTGGCTGCAACTCGGCGCCAGCCTCTCCCCCGCGGCCGTTCCCGCCGTGTCCATTTCCCTGGCCAGCAATCGCGTCGCGCGAATCGAATGGCCGGCCGCCGACGGCCTGCTTCAGCTCCAGACGGCCGACACACTGCCGCCGGGCGCCAATTGGCACGATGTCCCCCAGGCGCCGGTCTATATCCATCCTTCCTACCGCTTCGAGGTTTCCTCAGGAGCCGGACCGCGCTTCTACCGCCTTCGCCAGGTCATCGAACCCGAGGCCGGTTCCGTCCCCGACCCATCCGGCCTGGCCCCGGCCCCGACCCCAAACTTGTTCGCTCATCCCGTCGCGTCCGTCGCCTTCCTCTACGCCGGCTCCAACGCCGTCCAATTCGGCGTCGCGCCCGGAACCATCTCCGCCGAGCGCGGCTCGGTCCTGCGCGGACGGGTCAGGGTTCGCGACCAGTCCCCGCTGGCCGGCGTCCGCGTGTCGGTTCTCAACCATCCCGAGTTCGGCTACACCTACACCCGCTCCAACGGGTTCTTCGATCTCGCCGTCAACGCCGACACCTACACGATCGACTATCGGCTGCGCGGCTATTGCCCGGTCCAGCGCTCCTGCCAGGCGCCGGCCCAGGATTTTCGCGCCCTGCCGGACGTCGTGATGATCGCCATGGACCCCGTGGCCACTCCCGTGGATTTCGGACCGGCTGCACCCGCCCAACTCGCCACCAGTTCCACTCAGACCGACGGACGCGGCACCCGCTCCGCCTCCATCTATTTTCCCACCGGCACCTGCGCCTCGATCGTCCTTCCCGACGGCTCCGTCGTCCCGTGCCAACGCCAGACGATTCGCGTCACCGAGTTCACCGTCGGCGCCAGCGGCCCCGCCGCCATGCCCGGTCCCCTGCCCCCAACCACCGCATACACGTATTGCGCCGAGTTCAGCGGCGATGAAGCCGCGGCCGTCGGGGCCAAAACCATCCAGTTCAACCAGCGCGTGCCCGTCTACGTCGACAACTTCCTCGATGCCCCGGTCGGCGCCGCCGTCCCCGCCGGCGAATACGACCGCTTCACCAGCCGCTGGATCCCGTACACCAACGGCATCGTCCTGAAGATCGTGGGAGTGACCGGCGGCATCGCGCAGATCGACCTGCACGGGACCGGCCAGCCGGAGGCCGCCGACGGACTCGCATCCATCGGCGTGACGCCGGAGGAACTGACCATGCTGGCCGGCCGATACCCGGTTGGAAAAACCCTCTGGCGAATGCCGCTCCCGCACTTCTGTCCGATCGATTTCAACTTCGGCAGCGCCGGACCGGATGCCAACAAGCCGAACAAAAACGGCGATAAGCCGAAGGGTGATCCGTGCGACACGTCCGGCATGGATTGGGGGGTGTTCAATTTCTCCCAACAGACGTTCACCGAGGAGATCCCTCTGGCCGGCGTGCCCTTCCAGCTCCACTACAGCAGCGAGCGCGTTCCGGGCTATCGGGTCAATAATCACCTCACCATTCCCGTGACGTGGGAGCCGCCCCCAAACCCCTGCGCCGGCGCCGCCCAGGGCGGACGCTGCGAAGTGCCCCCTCACTACTACAGCCCGCCCCAGGACATCCTCGTGCAGGCCGAGATCGCCGGCCATCTCGCCGAGCAGGTCCTCGCCATCACCAACGACATCGCCGTCGTCGATTGGGACGGGACCGACGCCTATGGCCGCCTCATCGGCGGCAGCCGGGTGGCCACCATCACCGTCTCCTATGAATTTCCCTGGCTCGACTACGGGCTCTCCTGCTGCGGCCCTGACGTGACCGCCCGGTTTCCAGCGCTGTTCGGGAACTACGGGGACTCCACCCAGTTTCTCGGACATAGCGGGCCGGACTGGCACCAAAACATCGGCGCACAATTCCAACAACTGCTGACATATCCGGATCATCGTCACATCGGGCTCGGCGGGTGGAGCCTCACGCCTCACCACAGCTTCGATCCCGTCGGGGGCATCCTTTATTACGGCGACGGACGTGTTCGCAAAGTTCCCGGGGCCTCCGGCCTCGACAACCGATCCCCCATCGCCCCGCTCGCCGTCTCCCTCGTCGCCGCTGCGGCGGACGGCGGCTACTACTGTTTCGGAGATTTTCCGACTGCCCGCGGCCGAATCTTCCGCGTGTTTGCCGGAGGCCAACGCGCATTCGTCACCCCCGCGGACCCGACCTTCATCGACCCCGCGTCCCCGGTCGTCACCCCCGCGCGACAAGGCTGGGCCGCGGCCGACGGATTGCCACAGGAAAAGGTCGCCATTCTCAATTGCAACGCCATGGCCCTCGGGCCCGACGGCTCGCTGTTCATTCTCGACGCCGCCGCCGGAGCCATCGCCCGGCTCTCCCCCGCCGGCATTTGGAATGTCCTCGTGGGACTCGGACCCCACCCTGCGCCTTATCCCCTCGACGGGACCGATGCGAAAATCACCTTCACCTCGGACGTGGGCCGTAACAACGGGCTCGCGATTGGGCCCGACGGCTCCGTCTTCTTCGGCATGTACTGGAGCAGCGTCGATGGGCTCCCGCGCAACGCCGTGCGCAAGATTAGCGCCGACGGAAAAATTTCCACGGTCTACGGCGACGGCGGGATCCTCACCGGCGCCACCACCTGGCGCGACTCGCTGGGAACGCCGGCGCAAAGCGCCCGCAGTCCGGCACAGGCCGTTTATCAACTGGCGGCCGGCCCCGACGGCTCGCTCGTGATTGACCCACAACTCAGCGGCCCTCAGGCCGGCATGTTCAAGGTCTCGCCCACCGGGATGCTGCAACCCCTGCTCAACAGCGGGGTGTTCGCCGGGCCCGGCTACGGATTGGATCCCACCGACACGAACAACCTCGCCTTCATCAAAGGCGACGAGGGCAAGCTGGCCACCAACGTGAACAACAACCTGGCTTCCTGGCCGGCCCTGCCCCACGTCGGCGCCGACGGGTCGGTCTACTTTGTGCAAAACCAGTTTGGCATTCTCATCTGGCGCATCACGCCCGACGGACACCTCGAACGCGTCGCCGGCAAGTACAACAACCCAACCTACGAAACCGCCTATAACGTGCAGGATGGCGCCGACCCGCTGCAGACCTTTTACCCGGCGCCTTCCGATATGGCCCTCGCCCCGGACGGCAGCTTGATGTTGGTGCTCGGCAGCGCCCAACCCCTCATCGCCATCATTCCAGCCCGGTCATCGGCCAATCACGCCGCGCGCCTCGTCACGCTCGATGATCAGTTCATCCCGTCCGAGGACGGCAGTGAGATCTATGTTTTCAATGGGGCGGGCACCCATCTGCGAACGCTCAACAGTCTCACCGGAGCCCCGATCTACGCGTTCGACTACGACACCAACAACGTGCTGACCCGCATCACCGACGCCGCCGGCAATGTCACCCGGATCGAACACGACAACGCCGGCCAGCCCACCGCCATCGTCGGCCCCTATGGCCAACGAACCACCCTGACCGTCGACACGCACGGTTTCCTCAGCCTCGTGGTCAACCCCGCCAATGAGACAACCACGCTCTCGTCCACTCCGGGGGGCTTGCTCTCCTCCATCGCGGGCCCGCGCGGCAATGTGTTTGAGGTCACCTACGACGCGCTCGGCCTCGCCACCGGAGTCACCGATCCCAACGGGGGCGGCTGGCGGTTCACCCACGCGGATGTCGGTCTCGTCAGCAACGGCTATGAGGTCCGGGTCGGCGCCACCAATTCGCTCGGCGGCTCCGCTTCCCGCCAGCTCCTGCTGCAGCCGGACAGCAGCACCTACGTGAATTACTTCACCGGCCTCCGCCGCACCCGCGCCACCACCACCAAGCGCAGCGGCGACTTCTCCTCGGTCTATGCCGACGGCAGCACGCTGGAAATTCAGATGGGCCCCGACCCGCGCTTCGGCGCACAAGTGCGCCTCCCTGGGGAGGAGTTCGCCACGCTTCCCGGGCAAATCCAGCGACGCACCACAACCAAACGCACCGCCAGCCTCGCCAACCCCGACGACCCGCTCAGCCTGACCAACGCCACCACCACCACCACCGTCAATGGTCGCACCCGCACCGTCACGTGGTCCGCCTCCACCCGCACGCTCACCGCCACCAGTCCGGAAGGCCGCCTCACTTCCAGCCTCCGCGATGCACTCGGTCGCGTCGTCGGCACCTCGAGCCCCGGCCGGCCGCCGGTCACGCTGACCTACGACGCCAACGGACGTCTCGCCACCGTCACGGAACCCACCTCGCTCGGCCTGCGCGGCACCACCAACTCCTACAACGCCCAAGGCCAGCTCGCCCGCATCACTGACGCCCTCGGCCAGTCCAGCGCGTTCCAGTACGACGCGGCCGGCCGGCTCACCGAAGCCACCCTCGCCGACGGCGGCACCGCGCACTTTTCGTTCGACGCCGAGGATCACGTCACGACCATCGCGCCCCCGGGCCGACCCGCCCACTCCTACACCTACGATGCCGTGGGCAACATCACCCGCTACACGCCGCCCAACACCGGCGCCGATGAGTCCGTGGCGTTCACGTTCGACTCCGAGCGCAATCTCAGCCGCATCGATTACCCGGACGGCCAGCAGGCACGCTTCACCCGCGGCCTGGCCGGACGGGTCGAACAAATTGCCCTCGGCTCCGGCCCGCAACTCACCTGCCGATACGGCGCTCAAGACGGTCAAAACCTCATGCAGCTCACCAACGTCGCCATCACCGACGGCGGCGGCAGCATTGCGCTTGGCTACGCCGGACCCTTCGTCACCAACCTCGCCTGGGCCGGCGCGATCACCGGCGCCGTCGCCATCGCCATCAATCCGGATTTCCGCGTCGCCTCCTGGTCCGTCAACGGCGCCCCCATCCCCTGCACCTACGACGGCGACGGACTCCTCACCCAGGCAGGGACGCTCGCCATTTTCCGGAACCCCTCCAACGGCTGGGTCCAGGCCACCACCCTCGCCGGCATCACCGACGAACGCATCGTCAACGACCGCGGCCTGCTCCATCAATACGTCGCCCGGGCCAACGGAGCCACGGTCTGGTCCATCGCCTACCAGTACGACCTGCTGGATCGGATTACCAACAGGATCGAATCCGTTGCCGGCGGGGCCACCCGCACGGTCAGCTACGACTACGACGCGGCCGGACGCCTGCGCCATGTGTGGAAAAACGGCGCGCTCGACGCCAGTTATACGTACGATCCCAACGGGAATCGGCTGACGCGGAATTCGGAGACCGCCACCTACGACGTCCAGGACCGCCTGGGCACGTATGCGGGGGCCGTCTTCAATTGGTCGCCCAACGGCTGGATGCGCTCCCGCACGGCTGCCGGACAAACCACCACCTACACCTACGATCTCCGCGGCGTGCTGGTCTCGGCCGGATTACCCGGCGGCCAGACCATCGACTACGTCAACGATCCGGCGGGACAACGCACCGGCCGGAAGGTGAATGGCGTGCTGCAAAAGGGCTGGCTGTGGAATGGATTCCGGCCGGTCGCCGAACTCGATTCCAGTTCCAGCGTGACGGCGCGGTTCGTCTACGGCGCGGATGGCCTCACCCCGTCCTACGTGATCAAAGGGGCGGAAACGTATCGACTGCTCAGCGACGAGCGCGGCAGCGTGCGGTTCGTGATCCGGGTCAGCGACGGCACCGTCGCCCAGCAGATCGACTACGACGAGTTCGGCCGCGTGCTCCTCGACACCGCGCCCGGCTTCCAGCCGTTTGGATACGCCGGCGGACTCTACGATCCCGATACCGGTCTCGTCCGGTTCGGCGCCCGCGACTACAGCGCGGAGACCGGCCAGTGGCTTGGCCGCGACCCGGTCGGCTTCGCCGGCGGCAGCTTGTCGCTGTACGCCTACGTGAAGAATGATCCGATCAACGCCGTGGATCCGCTCGGAGCAGGCCCGTTCGGGAACTGGGCCTGGAGCAATGGCAAAACCGTGCTCGGCATCGTCGCCAACGGCGCGGCCCTCGTCGGCGGGCTCTACCTTCTGCCCGAGGCCGCCGCCGCCTTCGCCGTCTATCAGGTCGTCAACTCCGGCATGGGCCTGATCGGCAATCTTGTCAACCAGGGCGCCAACAACGCCGGCGCCAACGTCAACACATCCTTTCCCGACTCCATCCCGCAACTCGTGGTCTACGTCTCCTACGGCGGCAAACCCTCGCGCAACGCCCAGAATGTCGCCGCCGCCGCCGACCTCTGCACCAGCCTGCATGGACTCCGACAGCAGGCCGCCAAACTCGCCGGCAACCCGGCCGACATGTTCGGTGGCGCCCGGAATCTCGCCGATGGGGTCAGCCAGGCCAATGACGCCGTCAGCGCCGTCGACAAGGGCGGGACCGCCCTCGGCCTCACTCCCGGATCGAAACCGCCGAACTGCCCCTGAGCGGCGCGACGCCCGGCCAGCGTGACGTTGACCCTCCCCATGAACCGCCCCCCCCGGGGTGCGCCCGTCCTCGGGCGCAGAAAGCCGGGAAATTTTAAACGGTTGGGATTGTTCCAGCCGGTTGGTAGTCCGAGAGCTTCTCCGGGCGAGGACGCCCGCACCCCGCGTTCATGGCCCGTGAGCAGGTCCGTAAGGAACAACCAGCTTCCCAAGGGCCGATGGAATCTGCAGCACGCATCGCCGGCGCGGGCGGGCACAATGTCGACACCCTCAGTTGTCAGGCCGCCCACGGCCGACCCGCCCCGGACGCTCGGACGCTCGCGGCATCGCCTTCAGGCTTGCCAGCCCGCAGGCCGGGCGGCAGCCTGTCGCAATGAAATCCCACGAAGTGCTCCGCGAGGTTTTCCAAACGACCAGCCCCAAACAGGTCGCCGCCGATCTCGGCCTGTCGCTCTCCATGATTTACAAATGGGCCGAACCCGCCCACGACGAATCGGCCAGCGGCGCCTCCAACCCGCTCGACCGCGTCGAGGCCCTCCTCCGCAGCACACGAGACGTCCGCCTCGTCCACTGGATCTGCCAGAAGGCCGGCGGCTTCTTTATCCGCAACCCCAAGGGACATAACCCGCACCCCGATTTCCTCATCCCCGCCACCAACGAGATCATCCAGGAGTTCGCCGATCTCCTCGCCGTCATCGCCAACGCCGCCGCCGACAACCACATCACCGCCGAAGAAGCCAAAAAAATCCGGGCCCGCTGGGAGGAGCTCAAGACCGTCACCGAATGCTTCGTCCACTGCTGCGAGCAGGGAAATTTTCGCTCGCTGAAGGATGGCGTGCCCAACGTCGGCACCACCCCCCAGTAAGGATCCGACGCACGCACAGCCTGCAAGCGTTTCCGACCCCAGCCGTGTCCCGCCTCGGTGCCTCGGTCTGGCGCCGGAGTGAGTTCGCGCGTTCAATTCGCCCCGTCCGATCCGGATCGACGATGAGTGATGCCAGCCGCCGCCGCTACACTCGACGGCCCGCACCGGTTGCTTGCACCTCGTCAATCGCAGATCAAAAATCAAAAATCAAAAAAACGGATTGTGCGCCTGCTCCTCCGCCACCGTGGTGACCGGCCCGTGCCCGGGACAAAGCAGCGTTTCCCCCGGCAGAACCAGGATTTGCTCGCGCACCGATTGGCGGAGCAAATCGAGCGATTGGAATCCCGTCGCCAAGGACCCCGCAAAAATCGTGTCACCGACCATGGCCACCGGCGGCGCGTCCTCCGGCCAGTTGCCCACGATGTAGACGACTCCTTCTTCGGCATGGCCCGGCGTGGCCCGGTTCATCACGCGCAAGCTGCCGACATGCACGCAGTCATTGGCTCGATTGCGGTGCTCCGGCGGCGCCGTCCGGCTGTTGGTGTGCAGGCGCAACTTGGGAAACGCCTCGCGCATCGCCGCCATCCCGCCCGTGTGATCGTCATGCAGATGGGTCAAAAATAGGTGTTTCAATTGGAGCTGCTCCCGCCGCACGAGATCCAAAATCGGACCCGCCTCCCACCCCGAGTCGAAGACCGCTGCGTCGCGCGTGGCCTCATCCCAAATGATGTACGCATGCACCGATTCAGACCCGCGCGTGGTTGTCACCCGTCGCAGCTCCCGCCAGGTATCGAACTCGCGCGCCGCCGGCATCCATCCATCCGCCACCGCCAGCAGGCGGTCCGCCTGCACCCCCCACTTCGCCGCCACCGCGCGCAAGCCCGGCGTGGAACGGACGTTTCCGGATTGCTCCAAACGCTCCCACGCCTCCGCCGGCACGCCAGCCAGGGCGGCCGCAGCCGCGGTCGAATCCCCCGCCCCCAGCCGCGCCTTGCGCAAAATGTCTCCCGCATGATCCTCAAGCTGCATGCGCAAACTTCAGCGCAAATCAAGCGAGCCGGTCAAGGCTGGTGAGCGTCGCGCCGCAGCGCCGCAGCCGCGCGCGGATTTTCAGTTCCCAGCCGGCCCCCCGATCTTTAGAGTCCAACGCCAGTGCACTTCGCCGACCACGAGCCTGAATTCCGCCCGGCCCGGGTGGATCGGCGGCTCGTCGCCAAGCGCTCTCGCTGGCGCAACCTCGCGGCCCCGTCGCCTCTCCGACGTCCCCACTCCCTCGTGCACGTCGCTTTCATCGGGCCCGTTCTCTGGGTCCTGGCGTGCGCCCGCTTGCTGGCCGCGCCCGGCGCCGCCGCAGGCTCCAGCTATGTCCCCGCCAGCCTGGCCCCCCCCGATCCGCCAAGGGAGTTCCGCGCCGCGTGGGTCGCCAGCGTCAAAAACATCGACTGGCCATCGCGCCCCGGACTGCCGGTGGCCCAACAGCAGGCCGAACTGAACTCGCTCCTCGACACCGCCGCCCGCCTTCACTTCAACGCCATCATCCTCCAAGTCCGAACCGCCTGCGACGCCCTCTACTCCTCCAAACTCGAGCCGTGGTCCGAGTATCTCACCGGCAGGATGGGCCAGGCGCCGTCGCCCTGGTACGATCCCCTGGCGTTCGCCGTGACGGAAGCCCACCGGCGCGGGCTCGAGCTGCACGCGTGGTTCAATCCCTACCGCGCCCGCCACACCTCCGCCTTCTCCCCCATCGCCCGCCAGCACATCAGTCGCACTCACCCTGAGCTCGTCAAAACCTACGGCACCCAACTCTGGCTCGACCCCGCCCGCCGCGACGTCCAGGACCTGTCCCTGCGCGTGGTCCTCGACGTGGTCAATCGCTACGACATCGACGGCGTTCATTTCGACGATTACTTCTATCCATATCCCGAAAAGGACGCGCACCAGCAGCCAATCCCGTTTCCCGACTGGGCTTCGTGGACCAAATACCGGCAAGCCGGGGGCCAGCTCGCGCGCGACGACTGGCGCCGGGACAACGTCACTCAGTTCCTCCGCCGGGTGGCGACCGAGATCAAACAACGCAAGCCATGGGTCAAATTTGGCATTAGCCCGTTTGGCATCTGGCGCCCGGGCAACCCCGCGCCGATCCGCGGACTCGACGCCTACAGCGTGCTCTACGCCGACGCCCGCCAGTGGCTCGCCGATGGCATCTGCGATTACCTCGCACCCCAGCTCTACTGGCCGACCGACCGCGCGGAGCAAAGCTTTCCCGTCCTCCTGCGCTGGTGGCGCCAGCAAAACGTCCGCCACCGCCATCTCTGGCCCGGGCTCGCCCACGCCAATGGCCCCACCGAAATCCTCAGCCAAATCCGCCAATCCCGCGAGCAGGCTTCGCCTCACGCCGATGGCCAGTTCCATTGGAGCATGAGCGCCCTCACTCAAAACCGGAAGGGCATCGCCGACCTGATCGCCCGGGATGCCTACACCACCACCGCCCTCACACCCGCCTATCCGTGGCTGAAATCGGCGCCGCTCGCCCAGCCGCGTCTCGAAGCCACTCCGCGCGCCGACGGCGGCGTGCGTTTCGGGTGGAGCCTCCCTACCGCCCCCCCCGCCTGGCAATGGATCGTCCAACACCAGCACGGCGGAAAATGGGTCACCGAAATCCTCGGCGGAACCATCGGCAGCCTGACCTTCACCGCCGCCCAGGGCCCCGACGCCCTCGCCATCCGCGCCGTCGATCGCTGCGGTAACGCCAGCCCGCCAGCCGGCCTCCGAAACTCGCTTGCCGCACCGCATTGACGGCACTAGGCTGCGCGAGCTTATGGACAGCGACCAGGCCAGCTCCAACCCCAATTCCAATCCGAGCGCAAGCTCGAGCTCGAGCTCTGTCCCGGGCCCGGCCTCCACCCCGTCGCCTGCGCCTCCGCCTTCGACTTCACCTTCACCGTCAACGTCCGCATCCGCGCCGGCGTCCTCCGCCACGCCTCCACCCTTCCCCCCGCCGTCCGGCACGGTTCCGCCTGTCCGCGAGCGGATCGTCTTTGCGTCGCCGGCGCCCGCGCCCAAATCGTCCACCGGACGCGGCTGGAAAATCGCCGTCCTCGTCCTCGCGTTAATCCTCGGCTTCCTGCTTGCCAAGGACCTGCTCTCAATGCTGGTCGGGGGAATGGCGGCGGCTGGTGGCGGCAGCGAAGGGCACCTCCTGGAAAGTGTCGTTGAAAACCATCACGCGCCCGACAAGATCGCCGTCATCCCCGTCGAAGGCCTCATCTCCAGCGCCACCCTGGACGGCACCGGCTACAACCTCCCGGAGCTGATCAAGGACCAGCTCAAGCGCGCCGGCGACGATCCCCGCGTCAAGGCCGTCCTGCTCAAGGTCAATTCGCCCGGCGGCGAGGTCCTCGCCTCGGACGACATCTACCGGGCGATCGAGGAATTTCAAAATGAGCACGACAAACCCGTCGTCGCCGCCATGGGCAGCCTGGCGGCCTCCGGAGGATATTATGTCTCGGCGCCCTGCCGCTGGATCGTCGCCAACGAGCTGACCATCACCGGCAGCATCGGCGTGATCATGCAGACCTACAATTACCGCGGGCTCATGAACAAGGTCGGGCTGCGCCCGCTGGTCTTCAAAAGCGGCAAGTTCAAGGACATGCTGTCCGGCGACAAGGACCTTGAAAACGCCCCCGAAGAAGCCAAGGCGATCTACGCCGAGGAGTTTGCCATGGTCCAGCGCATGGTGAACGAGACCTTCCAACGATTCAAAACCGTGGTTGCAACCGGACGCACGCGCGCGAACAAATTCAACGCCGCTCACGCCTCCAGCCCCGCCGAGGCTGGCAAGGAACTTCGCTCCGACTGGAGCAACTTCGCCGATGGACGCATTCTCTCCGGCAAGGAAGCCATGGACCTCGGGCTCGTCGATGAAACCGGGAACTGGGACGCCGCTGTCGATCGCGCCAAGGCCCTGGCCGGTATCAAGTCCGCCAACCTCGTGGCCTACCATCCCCCCTTCCGCCTTGGCAACCTGTTCCAGTTGTTCGGCCAGGCCAAGGCCAAGCCGGTGCGCGTCGACCTCGGATTGGAAATGCCATCGCTCCGCGCCGGACTCTACTTCCTCGCCCCACTCTTTGCGCCCTGACCCCCGGATTCGAGCCAGCATCAAATCCGAGCCGGCTCGTGCCTCTCCACGCCCACTCTCCGGATGAATCGCGTCACCGTCATCCAACACCCGCTGCTCCAACATCACCTGACCGTGCTGCGGGACCGGCAGACCACGCCGGAAGACTTCCGCCGCGGGGTGGCCCGCGCCGCCGCGCTCCTGGTCTACGAGGCAACCGCCGACCTCCCGGTCCGGCGCAAAGTCGTGACCACGCCGCTCGCCCGGGCCACCGGCTCCGCCTTGCGGTCCGAGGTGCTCGTCGTCCCGATCTTGCGCGCCGGCCTGGGCATGCTCGACGGAGTCGTTCAGGTCATTCCCCACGCGCGCGTGGGCTTCATCGGATTGCGTCGGCACGAGCAAACGCTGCAGGCCAGCGAGTATCATAAAAGCTTGCCAGACGATTTGAGCTCGATTGAAATCCTGCTCATCGATCCCATGCTGGCGACGGGGGGAAGCGTCGTCGCCGCACTCGGACTGTTGGCAGAACGAGGCGGTCGGCGGGTTCGGGTGCTCAGCTTGCTGGCCGCGCCCGAGGGGATCAAGCGAGTCCACGATGCCTATCCGGATCGGCCAATTTTCACGGGGGCGATCGATCGCCGGCTGAATCGCCGGGGATTTATCGTCCCGGGCTTGGGCGATGCGGGGGACCGCTTGTTTGGAGTGTGACGCCCTGGTGGCCCACTCGTCGGCGAATTTGCCCTGCATGAAGCGCGAAAATCTGCTGATGGTCGCGGACAGTGATCAGAACGCCGACATGTTGTACGCGGTCGGCATGTTCGTCCCTGACCCGTTCATCTACGCCCGCATCAACGGCCGCGCCCATATCGTGATGAGCGACCTCGAGATCGACCGCGCTCGCGAGGAAGCCGCCCACTGCCGCGTCGTCTCTCTCCAACAATTGCAGCGCGCCATCCTCGCCGACGGACGCAAAAAAACCGGCCTGCCCCAAATCATCCGCCAGCTCCTCCGCGCCAAGGGCGTCCGCCGCGTGACGGTCCCCGACCACTTTCCCCTCGGGCTCGCCCAGGCCCTGCAACGCCAGCGCATCAAGGTTCGACCCAAGGACGGCCTCTTCTTCCCCGAGCGCGCCATTAAATGCGCCGCCGAGGTCAAAAAGATCAGCGCCGCCCTCATGATGGCCGAGGTCGGCCTCGCCGAAGGCATCCAGGCTCTGAAATCCAGCAAGGTCGACCGCAAACGACGCCTCATCTACCACGGCAACCCCCTCACCGCCGAAAAACTCCGCGCCATCATCGATACGGCCATCGTCCAGGCCGGAGGGCTCGCCCGCCACACCATCGTCGCCGGCGGACGCCAGGGCTGCGACCCCCACCAACGCGGCCACGGGCTCCTCCGCGCCAACGAACCCATCATTCTCGACGTCTTCCCCCGCTCCCAGCGCACCGGTTACTTCGGCGACATCACCCGCACCGTCGTCAAGGGCCGCGCCAGCGAACCCATCCGCAAGCTCTACCACGTCATCGAACGCGGACAGGAAATCGCCTTCGAACGCATGCACAACGGCGTCCCCGGCCGCAATGTCCACGCCGCCGTCGCCGAATTCTTCGAGCGGGACGGCTACAAAACCGGCCGCACCCGCGGGCGCATGCAGGGCTTTTTTCACGGCACCGGACACGGCGTCGGCCTCGAGCTCCACGAAGCGCCCCGCATCGGCGCCCATTCCGATGACACCCTCCGCGCCGGCCATGTCGTCACGGTCGAGCCCGGCCTCTACTACCACGAACTCGGCGGCGGCGTCCGCCTCGAGGACATTGCCCTCATCACGCACAACGGCCCCCGCAACCTCACCCGCTTCGAAAAGATCCTCGAGATCTGACCGCCCGCGAGACATGGCGGCGCCCGGTTGACACCCCCGCTGGACCTTGGAATAGTCCGCCCCATGAAATTCGCCACCGCCCTCATTGTCGCGCTCAGCGCGCTCACCCTCGCCATGCCAGCCGCCACCCCCACTCCCGATCTTTCCTCCATCCCGCTCAAGGACATCAAAGGCCACGACACCTCGCTCAAGGATTACTCCGGAAAAGTCCTCCTGCTCGTCAACGTCGCCTCGAAGTGCGGCTATACGCCCCAATACTCCGCCTTGGAAAGCGTCCATCGCAAATATTCCGCCAAAGGCTTCTCCGTCCTCGGCTTCCCCTGCAATGACTTCGGCCAGCAGGAGCCGGGCTCCAATGAGGAAATTCAGACGTTCTGCAAATCGACTTATGACGTCTCCTTTCCGCTTTTCGACAAACTCCACGTCAAAGGCGCCAATCAACACCCGCTGTACGCCGCGCTCACGGGCAAACAAGCGCCGTTCCCCGGCGACGTGAAGTGGAACTTCGGCAAGTTCCTCGTCGGCCGCGACGGCCGAATTCTCAAGCGCTGGGACTCCGGCACCAAGCCCGACTCCAAAGAGATCGCCGACGCGATCGAAGCGGCGCTGGCGGCCAAGTAATACTCTCCGATTCCCGCGATGAATGTGTCCGTCCCCATCCCCCAGATCAATCGACGTTCATTCCTCGCCGCCAGCGCTCTCTCTGCCGCCGGCCTTGCCGCGGGTTGCGCCACCCGCTCCCCAGGCGTGCCGCCGGTTGGCGTCATCGACACGCACACTCACTTCTACGATCCCACCCGCCCCGAAGGCGTCCCCTGGCCACCCAAGGACGACGCCGTGCTTTATCGCCCCGTCCGACCTGCGGAATTTCAGGACCTGTCGCGCCGCCACGGCGTCACCGGCACCGTCGTCGTCGAAGCCAGCCCCTGGCTCGCCGACAACCAGTGGATCCTCGATCTTGCCGCGAAAAATGACTTCATCCTCGGCTTCGTCGGGAACATCAAACCCGGCCGACCCGAATTCGCCGCAGAGCTGGGCCGGTTCACCGCCAATCCCATCTTCCGGGGCATCCGCGTTGGCGTCTGGGACAAATCCACCCTGAGTGACCCCAACGTCGTCCGCGACTTGAGCCTGCTGGCCGGGCACAACCTCTCGCTTGATGTCCTGATCGGCCCGGACCACCTCGACGATGTGGCCCAACTGGCCGCCGCCATCCCCGGGCTCCACATCATCGTCGATCACTGCGCGAATGTCCCCATCGTCGGCCAGTCCGCCCCCGTCGCCTGGCTCGAAGGCCTCAAAGCCTGCAGCCCCCACCGAAACGTGTTTATGAAAGTCTCCGGCCTCGTCGAAGGCACCGGACGCAATCACGGCGACGCCCCTTCCGAGCTCACCATTTATCGGCCGACACTCAACGCCATCTGGCAGGCGTTCGGCGAACAACGCGTCATCTACGGCAGCAACTGGCCGGTGAGCTCCCGCTTCGCCCCCTACGAACGCGTGTTCGATCTCGTGGCGGAATACTTCAACGGCAAAGGCCGCAGCGCCGTCGACAAATTCTTTACCGGAAACGCCGTCCACGCCTATCGGCTCGTGGCCCGATAGCGATAGTGGTGCGTCGTGCGCCGTCCCGGAGCGCGGGTTTTCAACCAACGGCGGCTGAAGTCAGCCTCGCCGCTCACGGTTTCCACGCTTGCTCCGCCCTGTGCCAACCGCGCCCCCCGGAGGGTCGGCCGTGGCGCCTGCAAGCCCTTCGAAACGTGCGAATGGGCGAATGTGCGAAATCACCCGCCGTGCCGGTTGCGGCCCACAGGGAATTGGTGAAGGCTTTCGAGCCGTTTGAAACGGACGCAATGAATCCGCCCCGATTGACAATTCGACCAGGCCTCGTCGCCCTGCTGCTCGTCGCCGTGGCAGGCTCAGCTCTCGCCGATCGTGTTCCGTGGATCAACAATCGCGTCTCTGGCTCGCCCCTGCCGCCACCCCCCTACCGAGCCGAACGCGTTTTCGCGCCCGTCCAATTCGATCACCCGGTCGACTTCAGCGCAATGCCAGGATCGTCCCGCCTGTTCGTCGCCGAACAAGCCGGCCGATTGTTCTCGTTCCAGCCCGCCAACCCGAAACAGCCACCGGCCCTCGCCCTCGACCTCCGCGCCCACCGGAGACTGCTCGACAGCGTGCTCGGCTTTGCGTTTCACCCGGGCTTCGTCACCAACCAACAAATATTCATCAATTACAATGCCCCCGGAGCCAACCCCACCGGCTCCGTCGTCGCCCGTTTTACCGTCTCCACCAACGAGCCGCCCTCGCTCGATTCCGCTTCCGAGAAAATCATCATCCGCTGGCCCAGCGGCGGCCACAACGGTTGCACCCTGGCCTTTGGTCCCGATGGTTACCTCTATGTGTCGACGGGCGATGGCGCCGATCCCGACCCGCCCGACGGCCGGTTCAAAACCGGCCAGGATAATCGGGACCTCCTGGCGTGCATCTTTCGCATCGATGTCGATCACGGCGAAGGCACCAACGCCTACGCCATCCCCCGCGACAACCCATTCCGCGATCGCGCCGACGCCCGTCCGGAGATCTGGGCGTTCGGGTTCCGCAACCCGTTCCGCATGGCCTTTGATTCGGAAACCGGCGATCTTTGGATCGGCGATGTCGGCTGGGAACAATGGGAGATGATTGATCGCGTCGAACGCGGCGGGAACTATGGCTGGCCCATCACCGAAGGCCCCAACCACGACGTCCGGCGCGACGTCGCGCCCGGGCCCGGCCCCCTCCTGCCACCCCTGGTCGCCCTGCCGCACTCCGAAGCCGCCAGCATCACCGGCGGCACCGTCTATCATGGACGCAAGTTGCCCCGTCTGCGCGGCGCCTATGTTTACGGCGATTGGGAAACAGGAAAGTTCTGGTCGCTCCGCCAATCCGCCGGTCGTCTGGAGTCAAACCTGGAGATGTGCGACACCGCGCTCAAGCCGGTCGCCTTCGCCCGCACGCACGACGACGAATTGCTCGTCCTCGACTACAACGGCGGCGTCTACGAGTTTAGCGAAAACAACGGCGCCGCCGCCAATCAGGCGTTCCCGCGAGCGCTGAGCCAGACCGGGCTCTTCGAGCCCCGCGCCGACGGAACCCTGACCGGACCACTGGTCCCGTCCGCCGGCGTGTTGCCGTATCGGGTGGCGGCGCCCATGTGGAACGATCACGCCGCCGCCGACTGGCTGATCGCCGTTCCCGGACGCGAAACCATCGTCACCGCAGGCGGCGTCGGCAACATCGCCGGAGGAACCTGGGTGTTCCCCACCAACTCCGTGCTGGCCCGCACACTCTCGCTCGAGTTCGAGGCCGGCCAGCCCGCCTCAGCTCGCCCCGTCGAAACGCAGTTGCTTCACTGGGACGGCCAGGCCTGGAACCCCTACACCTACCGCTGGCGCTCAGACCACCGCGACGCCGACCTCGTCGGCCCCGACGGCACGAACGAAATCCACGCCGTGCGCGACCCGGATGCGCCCGGCGGGCAACGCGTGACGCCATGGCGCTACATGACCCGGGCCGAATGCCTGCGTTGCCACAACGCCTGGGCTGGCGAGACGCTGACTTTGAACTGGCTTCAACTCGGCTCGCCCGACGCACCCGACAGCCAGCTCCAAACCCTCGTCAGCGCCGGCGTGCTGCGCCTGCGCGACGCCCCAGCCACCGCCGACACCCTCGCCTTTCCTTACGACGACACGTTCACGCTCGCCGAGCGCGCACGGTCCTGGCTGCACGTCAACTGCTCCCCCTGCCACCGGTTCGGCGCCGGCGGAGCCGTGCCCCTCCTGATCAATCACGAAAAACGACTGGCGGAAACGCGCGCGCTCGACACCAAACCGCTCCGGGGCGACTTCGGCCTCGTCGCCGCCCGCACCATCGCCCCCGGAGATCCCTTCCGGTCCGTCCTCCTGCGCCGCATCGCCTCCGAAGGCGCCGGGCGCATGCCCCACATCGGCTCGCGCCTCGTCGATCCGGAAGGCTTCCGCCTGATTCGTGACTGGATTGAATCCCTCGACCCCACCGACGCCACCGGGACTGCGCCGGACAGCCGCGCCGCCGCAACTCTGCGCGCGGAGATCCAACGCCAGCGCGCCGCCGTGTCCGGATCCAATCCCGAAGCCGCCATCGCTGCGCTGCTGGCCACCGGCAACGGCAGCCTCGCCCTGCTCGACGCCCTGCCCGACGAACCCCCCTCGGTCCGCGCCACCGCCGCCCGACTCGCCAACTCGCACACCAACCTGCTTGTGCGCGACCTGTTTCAGCGGCTGTTGCCACCCGAGCAACGACGCGTCACGCTCGGGCCCGAGCCGCGCATCGATTCCATCCTTGCCCTGACCGGCGACCCCGCTCGCGGCCGCGCTCTCTTCGCCGGCGCCGCCCAGTGCAGTTCGTGCCACCCCGCCGCCACCGGCGGGCGCGCGTTCGGCCCCAACCTCGCCGGCCTCGGCCGAAAATACAGCCGCGCCCAAATCCTCGAACAAATTCTCGTCCCGTCCAAAATCGTCGCGCCGGAGTTCAAGCTCGTCACCATCGTCACCCGCGATGATCGCGAACTCAACGGATTTATCGTGAGTCGTTCCCCCACCGAGTTGCGCTTGAAGGATCAAAACCTCGTCGAACACCGCCTGCCTCTCGCCGCCATCGCCGAGCAACGCGAGTCCGCTCTGTCCGCCATGCCCGAAGGATTGCTGGCACCTTTGACCGCCCAGGAAGCCGCCGACTTGCTCGAACACCTCGCGACCGATCCCGCGATCCCAAAATCTTCGGGGCCTTGAAGCGTTCCGGTGTTTCGCGCACGCGCCCTTGCGGCCACACACCAAAACCGGGAATCGGAAAAAGTTTCTGGCGCCGTCACTCCCCAGCGGGAGAAACCCTATCGGAAAATCCGCCCACGACAAAGTGGGAGTTCCGAACCGTTTCGACGACGTGAACTTCGTTCGGCCGCGCTCCCGGCCCGCAGCTCACGACACCCCCGTCCAGCCGGACTGACCCGCGACGGCCCCCAGTCGTCGACGCAACCAGTGCGCCACGCGACGCGCGACCTCGGCCGGCTCGAGATCACTCGTGTCAATCACCTCGCTGCTCCACGGCGGGCAACTCAGGGCGCGACCGACCCACCGATCCCAAGACATCTCCGGCCACGCGTTCCGGGTCAGGACCTCGGGCATATGTCCGGGATCCACCACATGACGCCGCATCCAGTTCGCAAAAGCGACATGATGACCTATGTACCGCGCCTCATCCCCCCGTGCCCGCAAGCGGGCGGTCTGCGCTTCCTCGTGAGCGTCGAGCAGACAAACTTCCAACCCGCCCAACCGATCCGCCGAGGGCGCCGCCCAGACTTCTCCCGGCGGGACCGGATCGCCACACAGCAGAAAATGTTTTTCTTCAGTCCCGAGCTCGATCGCGCGACGCACCATCCTTTCGACCATCCGATGCCGCCATTCGATCGACCATTTCGGCGTGCTTCCCAGCATGCCCAGTTCGGCGATCTCCAGTACCGGCGCAAACTCCGGCTCGAGCAATTTGCGGACAGTCGACTTGCCAACTCCGCTGGCCCCGGTGACTAAGAAAAACATGGTGTGTCGTTATGGTTACACTTGCCTTACGCCATCCAATTTCATCGCCCAATCTCGAGCGCGACACGCAACCGATTCGTGTCCCACGTGGGACACGAAAAGTGTCAGCCCGCCCTACGCACCCTGGCTCTCGGACGCAACGCGCGCAATGGTGGGCGCACGAAATCATAAGGCACCGCCCGATTACCGAGATCCGTCGATACCTCTTGACGGGTTCGATCAGGACATTTTCAGAGAGGCGGCTCAACCGATTTGATGTCCCACGTGGGACATGGAAACGGTCGTGGCATCGAGGAAACGAAAACTCCACGGGGATGGCGAAGGATCAAACCGGAACAGTCAGCCAGCCAGGATGCCTTTGACCAGCTCGCCGGCGATGTCGGTCAGGCGAAAGTCGCGGCCTTCTGAGCGGTAAGTGAGCTTTGTGTGATCAATGCCGAGTAAGTGCATCATCGTGGCATGGAAGTCGTGCACGTGGACGGGGTTCTCCACAATGTTGTAGGCAAAGTCGTCCGTGGCGCCGTAAACGAGGCCGGGTTTGACCCCGCCGCCCGCCATCCAGATCGAGAAGCAACGCGGGTGATGATCGCGCCCGAACGTGTCCTTTTTGATTGCGCCCTGGCTGTAGGAGGTGCGTCCGAACTCGCCGCCCCAGACGACGAGGGTGTCGTCGAGCAGGCCGCGCTGTTTGAGATCCCGGACAAGAGCCGCGCTGGCCTGGTCCGTGGTTTTGGCCTGGGTGCGGATGCCTTTGGGCAGATCGCTGTGGTGGTCCCAGTCGCGATGGCAAAGCTGGATAAAGCGCACACCGCGTTCAGCCAGGCGGCGGGCCAGCAGACAATTGTTGGCGAAGGACGCCTTGCCGGGCTCGGCTCCATAGGCATCGAGCGTGGCCTTGGATTCCTGGGAGATGTCCATCAGGTCGGGCACGGAGGTCTGCATCCGGTAGGCGAGCTCGTAATTCTCGATGTGAGTGGCGATATCGGGGTCGCCGAGCATGCCGAGCTGGCGCCGGTTCAGCTCCTGCATCGAGTCGATGATCCGGCGGCGATTGGAGAGCGAGAGTCCCTTCGGGTTGGAGAGGTAAAGGACGGCGTCCCCGGCCCCGCGAAACTGGACGCCCTGGTAGTCGCCGGGGAGAAACCCGTTGCCCCAGTAGCGCGCCTGCAACGGCTGGCCGCCGCCGCCGCTGACGAGGACGACGAAGCCGGGGAGGTTGGAGTTCTCGCTGCCGAGGCCATAGGTGATCCAGGAGCCCATGACCGGACGCCCGGGCTGCTGGTGGCCCGTCGCGAAGTACGTCACCGCAGGGTCGTGATTGATGGGCTCGGTGTGCATCGAGCGGATCAGGCAGATGTCATCGGCGATCCCGCCGATGTGGGGCACCAACTCGCTCAGCTCCATGCCGCAGCGCCCATGCCGGCGGAACTCGAACGGCGATCCCACGCAGAGCAACTGTTTCTGGCCGCTGGTCATGCCCGTGATGCGCTGGCCCATGCGGACCGACGCCGGCAGCTCGGTATTGGTCAGCTCGCGCAGCTTCGGCTTGGGATCAAACAGGTCCATGTGGGACGGCGCGCCCGACATGAACAGGTAGATGACCCGCCTGGCCTTGGCGGGGAAATGAAGGGGCTGGATGACGCCGGCCTTCCGGCCGGCAGCAGGAACGGCGGCCCGCGCGGCCGCCGTGGCGACCGACGACGCGCCTCCGGGCAACAGGCTGGCCAGCGCGACCGCGCCGAGGCCGGTCGAGCCGCGCGCCAAAAAGGCGCGGCGCGAGGCCACCGTGTTCCATTCGTTGGTCCAGCTCATCGCGTGTCTTGGTTCAATGGGTGATCGTCTCGTTCAAGTTCAGGAGAACGTTGGCCACGCCGGTCATGGCGGCAAGCTCGATCGGGTCGAGGCCGGCCGGGCAGGGAGACTCGCCCACGCCGAGCAGTTCCTTCGCCGCCTTGGGGTCTGCGGCGAACGCGGCCCTTTGTTCCTCGAATGTGCGAAGCAGCGTGCGTCGTTCGGCGCGTTCGGGTGGACGGGCGAGCGTCAGGCGAAAGGCCAGAGTGAGACGCTGCTCGAGGTCCAGGTTGGCCGTGAGCAGGACGCGGGAGGCGAGGGCGCGCGAGGCTTCGACATAGACCGGGTCATTCATCACCACCAAGGATTGGAGCGGCGTGCTCGTGCGGGGCCGCTGGACGGTGCAGGTCTCCCGGCTGGGGGCGTCAAAGGTTTGAAAGCTTGGGTAATGGGCGGCGCGTTTCCAGAAGACGTACATGCCGCGCCGGTAAAGATCGGCCCCTTTGCTCTGCTCGTATTTGTGGTCGGTGCCATCCCAGATGCCGGGCGGCTGGTAGGGCTTTATGCTGGGGCCGCCGATGCTCGGGTTCAACAGTCCGCTGACGGCCAGGGCGTTGTCGCGAATCAACTCCGCGTCCAGGCGCAGGCGCGGCCCGCGGCTGAGCAGCCGGTTGTAAGGGTCGCGTTCAAGTTTCGCCGTTGAAACCGCCGCGGACTGGCGATAGGTGGCGCTGGTCACCAACAGTCGCCAAAGATGTTTCACATCCCAAGCGTGCGGCGGATCACCGGCCGATCCGGCGGCGACGGACGGATCGGACATGGGTTGCATGAACTCGCACGCGAGCCAGTCGAGCAGCTGCGGGTGACTGGGCCGCTCGCCCTGGGATCCAAAATCGTTGCCGGTCTTGACCAGGCCAGTCCCGAAGAGCATGGCCCAGTACCGATTGGCGATGACGCGGGCGGTCAGCGGCTGATTGGTTGCCACGAGCCACCGAGCCAGCGCCAGCCGATTGGTCGGCGGGCCGGCCGGGAGGGGGGGCCAGCACGCCGGCGTGCCGGGCTTTACCTTGTCGCCATGATTCTGGAAATCGCCTCGCACCAGAATGAATGTGTCCCGCGGCTTGTCGGATTCCTCCATGACCATCGTGTCCGGGATTTGCTCCAGGAGCGTCTCCTTGTCCTGCCGCAGCCGGGCAAGGCGCTGCCGGGCTTCGATGAACTCGCTCGCCACGTTCTCGCGAAAGTGCCGGGTCAGCAGCTCGGTCTGAGCCGGCGTGCGGGTGTTCTGCGGCTGGCGCGCGATGGCGACCGGTGCGTCCGCTGCGAGGGCCGCGACCTCGGCGGCATCCAGGCGTCGCGAGTAAAACCGGACATCGTCGATCGAACCGGACAACGGCGCGAAGTTCAGGCGCCCGCCCAGGAGAAGCGGTGCGGTCGTGCGGATGGTTCCGGTGAGCTTGTCCGTGGCGGTTTCCGACGACCGGCTTTGCCCGTCGACATAGATCTTCAAACCGCCGGCCTTGCTGGTGCCGTCGTAGGTCGCCATGAGATGCACCCACCGGTTGGTGGGCACGGGATCCTTGGTCACAATTTTGAGGGCGTTGTCGGGAAATTGCCGGACGAGATGGACCTGAACCTTGCCCTCGCTCAGCAAAAGATCGAAGCCCTGATAGCCCGGGCCTGCAGCCATCTTGCTGAGAACCGCGCCCGAGGGGCCGTTCAGGCGCACCCAGGCGCCATAGCTGAACGCATTGGTGGAGTCGAACGCCACGCGCTGACCGAGGTCGACGATGTCGTTGGTCTGGCCGCGCAGTTCGAGCGCGGAGCCAACGACGCCGGGCGCCCGGTTGGTGCGCGGGCTGTCGGCCTCGTCGAAGGTGAAGTTGTGAAGCAATCCGGAGAGCGGCCCGGTCGAGGGCGCGAGCGTCGTTTTGCCCCGGTTGGCTTGCAGTTCCTTTTCCCACGCGGCCTGGCGGCCGGGCAGTTCCGCCTCGCGATCCGCGAGGGTTTTCTCGGCGCCCGGGATTCGCTCGAGGAACCGGAGCAAGCGAGCTCCCTGGTCGGCGGAGGGAACCTTCATCACCGGCGCAGGATTACGCACCCGGGTTCCGTCGAGGCCTTTTTCGGGCACGTTATGGAAGAAGGCGTAGAGCTGGTAGAACTCGCGGGTGGTGATTGGGTCGTATTTGTGGTCGTGACATTCAGCGCATCCCATGGTGGTGCCAAGCCAGACCTGCGCCGTGGTGGTCACGCGGTCGGCGACGTATTTGGAGAGATACTCGTCCGGGTCGGCCCCGCCCTCGTCGTTGGTCATGACGTTGCGCTGAAAGCCGGTGGCGACGCGCTGATCGACGGTCGGGTCTGGCAGGAGATCGCCGGCGAGCTGTTCGATCGTGAATTGATCGAACGGCTTGTTGTCATTAAAGGCTCGGATAACCCAGTCGCGCCAGAGGTGCATCTGGCGGAAGCCATCGAAATGGTAGCCGCTGGTATCGGCATAGCGGGCCTGGTCCAGCCAGGCCAGGGCCAGCCGTTCGCCGAAGTGCGGCGACGCGAGAAGCCGTTCGACCAGACGTTCGTAGGCGCGCGGCTCGCGATCAGCGACGAATTCGTCGACTTCCTCAATGGTGGGCGGCAATCCGATGAGATCGAGGCTGACGCGCCGGATCAAGGTATAGCGATCCGCCTCCGGGTTGGGCTTGAGTCCGTGGCGTTCGAGTTCCGCAAGAACGAACCGGTCGACGTCATTGCGCGCCAAGTCCCGGTTGCGCGTGGGCGGGACCGCAGGCCGGACCGGCGCGACGTAGGCCCAGTGTTCGGACCAGCGGGCGCCCGCGGCCACCCAACGCCGCAACAGATCCACCTGACTTGACGTCAGCTTCTTGCCGCTTTTCACGGGTGGCATGTGATCGTCATCACTGGAGGGAAGCGCGATGACCTGCAGGAGGCGGCTTTGTTCCGGATGGCCCGGCACCACGGCCGTGGCGCCCGAATCCAGCTTTTGCAGCGCACCTTCGCGAACGTCGAGCCGCAGCCCGGCCTTGCGCCGGTTCTGATCCGGGCCGTGGCACGAGAAGCAGTTGTCGGAGAGGATCGGTCGAATGTCGCGTCCGAAATCGATGCCGGCGCCGGTGGGTTCCGCCGCGGTTGCGTGACTGGGGATCGCCAGCCCAATCGCGGTGGCCAAGGCCGTCGCCGCACTCCGGGTCCGCTTGGAAAACCAGGCGCGGGCTTGCCGGACCGATTGAGATGTCAAAGTTTTGAACACGGATTGACCGGACCAAGCCGGGAGGAACAGGTTTCAGACGGCGCCGCGAGGCCGGTCATTCGGCACATCCCGACTTTGTCGACGCGACTTCGTCCGGCTATTTCGGCCGGCCGGCCTGGCGTCGCGGGGCTTTGGGTGCTGCGGGCCGAAAACCCGCGCGCCGGAGGCGTCCGAGAACGCCAGACTTGGAATCCTGGGTCGCACGATCCGTCTGTTCGGAGCCAAAATTTTCGCTGGTGCTGGCGGGTGGGGGCCGCATAGGGTTTCAGGCATGAGTTTTTACATCGGATTGATTGCCTGGTTTATCATCGCTGCCGTTTTGATTGCCGGGGTCATTACTGCGGCGAACGGCCTGGCCATTGGATTTCCGTTGCTCATCGGTGGCGTCGTGCTGTTCATGGCCGCGTTCGTCAAGTTTGGGTGCCTGACCCATTAACCGTCGACGCAGCGAGCGGGCTGATGGTTCGGCTGGCTCTTCGGCCCCGTGCCCGCTCGCTTTGCTTCGTGGCCGGGGCCACGTCGGAGGCGCCTCAAACGGTCGCCGGTCCGGTCTCGGTTTCGGTGTTGAGAGGCTGCGCGGCAGCAGCGGCGATGCTGGACTTGCGCCGGACTGTCTCGTGGAATTCTTCCGCGACCATGAACCCCACGCAGTGCGGGGCGCCACAGGCGCACGGGTTATCGGCGTATTCCTCGAGCGAGTAGCCGTAGTTGAACGTGATCTCCTCGCCGGGGGCGATCTCCCGCAGGGTGGAGATCCAGATTCGGCCTTCGTCCTCCAAAGCTTCACAATTCGGCTCGCAACTGTGATTCAAGAAGCGGGCTGGGTTCCACTCCACGTCGCCATCCAGGTCGTGCGCCTCGTCGAGACCGAAGATGAACGGATTGTTCTGCTCGCAGCGGCGCAGCGATTCCTCTTTCGAGATGCGCTCGCCGAGATATTCGATGATCTCTGTGCCGGAGGGAATGGGCTTGCGGGCATAGCCGCCCATGCCGTGAATGGCCGAGGGACGGAACTCGATCCAGGGATTTTCAACCTCCGCCGCCGGGGGATTGCCCGCGGTGTTGCTCGTTTCCGTTTTTAGTTCAGTCGTCATCTCGATGCCAGGTCATTCCAATAACCAAACGGGCACTTAACCGCAAGCGACACTTCCGCGAAAGACCGCGCAACGGCTGGGATCGGCGGCCCTTTGGTAACGTTCGAGCCGGCGTGGCCGCTTTCAGCCGCTGCGGATCTCCCGCGATGCCGGTATCCGCGCCCCGGGCCGACAACTTCAGGATGCACTAGGCGCGGCGCGACCACGAACCACGAGCTTGCGCCGCGGAGCCCGTTTCGACATTCTCAGCGCCATTCGACAAAAATAACATTCAGCCATCCATGACCGCGCCAACTCTGACCGAAACCGTCATCATCATCATTGGGTTTGTGGTGGTGGCGGTTTACATGCTCATCGTCCATCGCGTCATCAAGTCGAGCGAAGACCATCCGGACCACCGTCACTAGGCGACGGGTCGTTCCGCCGCCAGACATGGCTATGCGCCAGCCGACGGACGGTAATATTGAATCGTCTGGCGCATCCCTTCGATCAGTGTGGTCGTCTGCCAGTCGGAAAACAGTTCATTGATGTAGCGCGGGCAGGGCGGCGCGTGCGCGGGCAAGGCTGGTCCGCCCGCGGTGAGCCGGCCGTGGGCTTCCGGCGCCACGGCTTCGATGGCGGCCAGCACTTCCTCCACTCCTGCCAACTCTCCGGCGAGATCCAGCACCCGGGCACCGGGCGGGGTTTCCAGGGCCGCGCGAACAAAGGCGCGCGCCACGTCCTCCACGTAATCGTAGCCCACGCGGCCGACGTACCCGATGTGCGCCGGCTGGCCCAGCGCCGCGGCACGCGCGGCGAGGGAAGGCCCCGCGGTGAGGCCCACCTCGCGTTCCGGGCCATACACAACCTGCGGGCGCAGGCCCACCGAGGGCAGCCGAAAATGGCGCCAGTACTGGTCGGCCAGCATTTCCATCGTCCGCTTGAAAACGCCGTAAAACGTGAGCGGACTGTGGCCGTCCGACCCGGTCCCCCCGATGCCATGATCCGGCTCATCGCCGAAGACCGCCACAGAACTGGCGTAGCTGAACCCGCGCAGAGATGGCCCGGCCGCGCGCATCTGCTCGAGCAAAGCGATTGTGCCGGCGACATTGACCTGACAGCCCTTCAGCGGATCGGCCTGGCAATCGGGCGTGAGCAGGGCCGCAAGATGGATCACATGGGTCAGAGATTGCTCCTCCCACAGCCTCGTCAACGTCTCGCGCTCGAGCAGGCTGCCTTGGATCAGCGAAACTTCCCGAGCGCGCGACCCCAGGATTCGATCCCAGCGCGCCGGGCGCGGCGCCGCATCCAACACCACCGCCCGGCAACCCCGCGCCAACAGCTCGCGCAGAACCCAGGTGCCGATGAATCCGCAGCCGCCGGTCACCAACACGGTTGAGTTATCCGCTGTCGCAGTCATCGGGATTTTCGTCACCGTCGCACTCGCAGGCCGGCATCTCCCGCCACGACGGCCAACACTTCCTCGCGCGTCACCAGGTTGAAATCCCCCGGCACGGAATGTTTCAATGCACCGGCCGCCGCGGCGAACTCGATCACCTCGGCGTCCGGCCAGCCCTGCAGCAGCCCGTAGATCAACGCTCCCGAAAAGGCATCGCCGGCGCCGATCCGATCCACCGACGCGAGCGGATAATCCCGGCTCGAGACGACGCCCCGCTCGGTGCCGAGGCTGGCCCGCCAGGGCGCGCCCGCGGGGCCGCCGCGTTGGGTCAGGGCGACCGCGCGGATGTTGAATTGGGCGCGCACGTTGTCGGCGACCGCCGCGGCCCCCTGCCCTGCGACGCCCAGCATGATCCGGACCTGTTCGTCGTTGCCGATCAGCACGTCGACATTTTGCATCAGCGGCACCATCGTCCGCCGGGCGTCGGCCGCGTCCCACAGCAGCGAGCGAAAATTCAGGTCGCAACTGACGGTCAAGCCGAGGCGACGAGCCGTGGCGCATGCCTCGGCCACGACTGCGGGCAAGCCGGGGCCCAGCGCGGGCGCGGTGCCGGACCAGTGGAACCATTGGCGGCCGGCCAGGGCTTTTTCCCAGTTAATCTGGCCTGGGCGCAATTCCGCGAACGCGCTGCCGGCGCGATCGTAGATGACGCGGGACGGCCGCGGGGGCGCGCCGGTCTCGAGATAGAACGTGCCGAGCCGCCGGCCGCAGCGCAGGACGTGATCGATGTTGACGCCGAATTGGCGGATGAAGTTGACGCAGGCCTGGCCGAGCTCGTGGTCGGGCACGGCGGAGACGAGATGCGCGGCCGCGCCAAAGGAGGCGAGCGACACCGCGGCGTTGGCTTCGGCGCCGGTGTAACGCGCTTCGAACTCGCGGGCCTGGGTGAACCGCTCGTGGTGGCGCGTGCCCAGCCGCAACAGCAATTCCCCAAAAAAGACCGCGGCGGGCTGCCCTGAATCGCCCTTGGGCCCACGGGATCCCGAAAGGTCGCCCCGCTGGGCTGCCGCCCGGACGTCCTGCTCGCGAATGCGGCCAGTCCGGCCCGAGCCTTGCAGGCGCGACCAATCGACACCCAATTCGCGCGCCACGCGGCGGGCGCGGGGACTGATGGCGGGATTTTGCACACCATCCGGCAGTCCGAATTCTGCCGTCGTTTCCGGCTGTCCATCACCGCCCGGCGCACCCGCGCCTGCGGTCGTGCCAGTGGTGGTGCCTGGCCGCGCCGGGGGGCTGGCCCTGCCGGGTGTGGGTGCGGCTCCTGGCACGGCAGATGGCCCGGACTGAGGCGACGGAATCGAGGGCGCGGCCTCCAAGCCCGTGGCGATTTCTTCGCGGGAGAGCAAGTGGCCGAGGAGATCGCCGACGCGGATGGGTGATCCCGGAGCGGGCGCGCTGGCGGCAATCCGCAGGACGCCGGCGTCCATCGATTCGATCTCCTGCACGGCCTTGTCGCCCTCGATGCTGAAGAGCGGATCGCCTGGCCTCACCATTTCGCCGTCCTTTTTCAACCAGGCGACAAACGCTCCTTCCTCCATCGACCAGCCGAGGCGTGGGACGGTAATTTCGATCATGCCTTCCTCCCCATCGTGGCTCCGGCATTCGCCGCGAGGTTGCCGCCATCCATCGGGATGAGCGCGCCCGTGATCCAGCTCGAAGCATCGGAAGCGAGGAGCACGGCGAGGCCACGAATGTCGTCGGGGTGCCCCAGCCGGCCGGCGGGCAATCCGCTGAGGAATTTCTCGCGCAGCCCCGGACTCGTGGCCATGCGTTGTTCGAGGCCCGGGTTGACCACCTGCGCGGGCAGGATGGCGTTCACCCGAACGCCGCGACCGGACCATTCCGTGCTCAGCTCCCGGGTCATTTGCGCGACCGCGCCCATGGCCATGCTGTAGGCGACATGGCCGCGCCCCAGCGCCGTCAAGCTCGCCAGCGAGCCGATATTCACAATGCTCCCGCGCCCGGCCGCCAGCATGCGGCGGCCTGCTTCCTGGCAAAGGCAGAACCGGCCCAGCACCAGATTGCGCCAGCATCGCTCGACATCTTCCAGGGAGATGCTCTCCGGCGCGCCGAGCAGGCCGTCCCCGGCGACATTGCCCAAAAAGTCGATTCGGCCGAATTCCCGATCCAACGTTTGCAAGAGCGCGCGGATGGCGGCGGGATCCGAGACATCGCACGAAGCAACAACGGCGCGGCGTCCCCGGGCCTCGATCGCCGCTGCCGTCTCGCGCGCGCCGGCCTCGTTGCGGTCCACCAGGAGGGCGTCGGCTCCGGCGTCGGCCAGCGCCACGACCATGGCCCGACCCATGCCTTGCGCCGCACCGGTCACCAGCACCACCTTGCCCGTCAGATCAAACAACGATTTCGTCATGGATCGCTCCTTTACGTTTCCCCCGCCGCTGCGGGCAGCGGCACCGCTGCCCGCTCGGCCGCTTCGCGCAGGCTGGCCACCACATCGGCCGGGAGCGGAATCGCGCCGGCCATCGCGTTTGCGTGCCGCTCCCATTCCATCTCGCCAGGAACCTGAATGCGGCTCGCTCCGTCGGCCACGGGCGCGGAATGAATCTCGTCAATCAACGTCTCCATGCGCCGCGCAAACTCGGCCGCGGGCTGGATGGCATTGACGTCGATGGCGAGAAACGCCGCTCCATGCAACGTGGGCTGGGTGCCGTCGTCCCACATCCAGCTGCCAATGCCGCGGGTGACCGCGGCCCCGGTCAGCAGTCCGGACAAAGTCTCGATGAGCAGCGACAACCCGTAGCCCTTGTGTCCGGCGGCAGGTTGCAGCGCGCCGATTTGCGGGTAGCCGCCGGGATCGCGCGTCGGCCGTCCGTCGGCTCCCACCAGCCACGTATCCGGGATCGATTCGCCCCGCATGCGGGCGGCGTAGACTTTGCCGCCGGCGACGGTGGCGGTGGACATGTCGAGCAACATGGGGGGGTAACGCCCGGCGGGAATCGCGTAAGAAATCGGGTTGCTGCCGGTGATTGGGCCACGCGATCCCGGCGCGGCCACCGACGGCGTGTCGTTCGCCATGGAGAGCCCAATCAAACCCTCGGCCGCGGCCAACCAGGTGTAGTAACCGGCCGCGCCAAAGTGGCAGCTGTTGCGCACGCCGACGTAGGCCACGCCTTGCTGCCGGGCTTTGGCGATGGCAGTGCGCATCGCCAACACCGACGTCACCAGACCGAGGGACGAATCCCCATCGACGGTGGCCCAGGCGCCGCCCTCGGCCACGACGCGGGGACGGCCGTGCGCCTTTAATCCCCCCGCCTTCAGGCGTCGCAAATATCCGGACAGACATTTTGTGCCGTGCGTAAATACGCCCCACGCATCGGTGGTCGTCAGGACGTCTGCGCCGGTGCGCGCGTCGTCGCCCGACAGTCCCACCGCCTCGAACGCCCGCCGCGTAAAATCATGCAGATCCGCGTAGCGCACCCGCCAGCCCTTTGCTGAAACAGCGCCGGCCGTCATCGGCGCACTCCATTCACGATGGTGGTCAACGGCTCGCCGTGCGCTGCGGCCAAGGCGATCCGGACGACGGACTCGCGCAATCGGGTGACCGCCGGCATGCTGCACGACGCGATGTGCGGCGCGAGGATGACCTGACGCATGGTCCGGATCGGATGTGCGGGGGGAATGGGTTCCGGATCAAATACGTCCAGCGCCGCCCCGCCCACCTGCCCGCTCTCCAATGCCGCGACGAGCGCCTCGGGATCCACGAGATCGCCGCGGCTCACATTGATGAGAAGGGCGCCCCGTTTCAGTCTCGCCAGCGTCCCGGCGTTCATCAGCCGCCGAGTCTGGGGCGTCGACGGGCAATGCAACGTGAGGACATCCGCCGTCGGGAGAAGTTCTTCGAACGCGTGGAGGCTCGCGCCGTGCGCGGCCACGTCCGCCGCGGAGGCCACCGGATCGCACACGCGAACGACGCAGCCGAACGCGACCAGCCGCCGGACGACCTCGCGCCCGATACGGCCAAAGCCGACCACGCCAACCGTTCGCCCGCGCAGCGCGATCATGGACGCCAACGGGGTGGCCAGGCCCCAGTTGCCGCTGCGCAGATGTTCGTGATTCACGACGACCTGGCGCGTCAAGGCCAGGATGAAGGCGAGGGTCTGATCGGCGACCTCGTCGATGCAATAATCCGGCACGTTGCAAACCGGAATATGTCGCGCCCGTGCGGCTTCGATATCCACATTATCCACGCCGATGCCGTAGCGGACGATGGCCCGGGTCTGGCGCAGGGAGGAAATCACGGCGGCGTTGAGCCGGGCAAACTGGGTGATGATCACATCGGCAGCCGCGCAAAGGTCGATCAGCTCGCCTTCGGTCTTGCACTGGCGCGCCTCCAGGCGCGCTCCACCGGCGCGCAGCAGGGCTTCTTCGACGGTGAGATCCGGAAAGGTCCAATCTGTGATGGCAACGACTGGGGGCATAAATTGGGAGGCTGCAGATCCGTTGGGCAAGTTGGGAGTTAGCCGGGCAAAGATGTGATGGCGGAATTTACGAAGAGACGACCCGTTCCTGGGCGGCGTCCCACAGCATGGTGCGGCGCTGGCGATAACTTTCCACCGCCATCTTGATGGTGACCATCGTCGCGCAGCCCAGTTCAATGTTGCAGTGCACCGGGCCACGGCCGCGCATGGCGTCGATCCAGTTGCTTTCGAGATCCCGCCGCGCGGTCACCGGCAGGCGGACGTCATCCTGCCCGCCGTTGGCAGCGGTGAACTCGTCCTTGAAATCGCCGTTCCCCCGCAGGCTCGGCTCGCCGCCCAACTCCATCGTACCATGCTTGCCGTAGATGCGATCGGGAATTCCCGCGTCGTTGGTCAACGTGCTGACGAGGAACAGCGACCATTCCGAAGGAAAATCCGCGGTCAGCATGAAAACATCGGGAATGTCGCGTCCGTCCTTCTCAATATAGAGGCCGCCGTTGGCATTGACGCGGGTCGGGTATTCGCCGTTGCGACCGGCGACAGCAATAAGCAGCGGGGCGAGCTTGTGGTAGAGGAGATCGGTCGCGACCCCGCCGTTGTAGGGCCAGTATTTGCGGAACCGGAAAAAGTGCTCCGGATTCCAGGGGATCTTCGGGGCGAGACCCCACTCGTGTCCGAGCCACATGTCCCAATCGATGTGGTCATCGCCGGTTTTATCGGGGCCGGCGGTGGGATCGATCTTCTGATGTTCGTTGAAGAGGCAGATGCGCGCATTGCGATTGTAGCTGCCGTGGGCCCAGGTGACCTTGCCGATGCGGCCGGCGGCGATGGCGTCGTGGCCTTTCCAGTAGGAGTCACTGGCCGTGCCGTTGGGACCGACCTGGAAGATGCGATTGGGGTGTTTGCGGGCGGCGTTCCTGAGGGCGATGGCTTGCTCCACCGTGTGGGTCAACGGCTTCTCGCAGTAGACGTGTTTGCCGGCTTCGAGGGCGTCCATGGCGACCTTGGCGTGCCAGTGGTCCGGCGTGGCAATGAGGACGGCGTCCACGTCCTTTCGCTCCAACAAGCGACGGTAGTCAGGATAGCCATCGCCCTGGCAGATGCCTTTGGCGCGGTTGATCCGGCGCTGGTAAACATCGCTGACCGCCACGACCTGGATATTTTCGTCGGCGGATTTGCGGACGAGGCTGCCGGTGTGGCCGGTCCCCATGCCGCCCACGCCGATCATTCCGATGCGAATGCGGTCGTTGGCGCCGGCTGCGCGGGCCCAGTTGAGGGCGGATAACGCCATCGCGCCACCGGCAGTGGCGCCGGAGGTTCGGAGAAACTGGCGGCGATTATGGAGAGCGCTCATTTCGGTGGAGAAATTTTGACGAAGCTGACGAAAATACCGCCCAGCAGATACGCGCCGGCGAGGAAAAGCAGGCAGGCACTCTCGCCTGCACCAGCCGTGCGCAGCAACCCATAGACGTGGTTGCCGAGATAACCAGCGAGGTTGGCGAACATATTGATCAACCCGATGGAGACCGCCGCGGCGCCGGCCGTCAAGGTCAAGGTGGGCAGCGCCCAGAACGGCGGCGGCCAGAAGTAGGCGGCCAGAGCGGTCAGGCAGAGCCATGTCATGACCAGCGGAAACGGCTGGCCGGGGATGGCGCTGGCGGAAAGAAACAGCGCCGTCGCCACCATGCCTGCCACGCAATGCCACTTGCGATCGCCGGTTCGATCCGACGATTGGCCGGCCAGGATGACGCTGACGAGCCCGCACGAATAGTACAGCCCGCTGTAGAGCAGCGCGGCGTGATCGGAGCCGCCGGACAGATTCTTTACCGTCGTGGGCAGCCAGAACGCCAAGGCGTAGCCGCCGGTGTTGGCCCAGAAGATGCCAAGCGCGAGCAACCACACGTTGGGCAGCGTCAGGATCTGGCCGACCGACAAACGGCCGGAGGCGGCCTCCTTCGCCCGGGCTTCTTCCGCGAGCAGATGTTCCAGATAATCGCGCTCGGCGGCTGAGAGCCAGCGCGCGTGACGCGGACGATCCGTCATGAGGAACAAAGTGATGGCCCCGAGGATGACCGCGGGAATTCCTTCCGCCAGGAACATCCACTGCCAACCCGCCAGCCCCAGCCAGTGTTTGTCCAAAAAGAACCCGGACACCGGGGCGCCCAGCGCGAGGCTGAATGGCACGGCCATGACCAATCCGGACAACGCGCGCGCGCGATCCGCGCCGACGAACCAGTGTGTGAAGTAAACGATGATGCCCGGAAAAAAACCGGCCTCGGCCACGCCGAGGAGGAACCGCGCGGCGTAGAACTCCCATGGCGTGCGGACCCACGCGGTCAAGGCGGAGATGAAGCCCCAGCTAATGAGGATCCGGGCAAACCACTTGCGCGCGCTCCAGCGTTCCACGAGCAGCGCGCCGGGAATCTCGAGGACCAGATAGCCGATGAAAAATATGCCCATCCCGAAGCCGAAGACGGCGTCCGAAAACTGCAGGTCGCCCTGCATGCGCAGCTTGGCAAAACCGACATTGGCCCGATCAAGATAGGCCACGAAATAGAGGACGAGCACCAACGGAAGGACACGCCAGGCGACCTTGCGACGCAACGCAGGCCAGTCGACCGATGGATCGGGCGCAATCATGGAGTGGCTCTCCTCTACGCTTCGAGGCCGGACGTTGGCGAGAAGAAAGTGCACCTCGTTCCAAAAGCCCGCCGGTTGCCTTGTCCGATCGCGGAGTCCGCGCCCCGTTCCCAGGGACGCCGGCGCTCCGTCGACCCGGTAGCGCACGCGTCCTCGCGTGCAGGTCAGGCGGCGTCTCGCCGCCCGGTCTGCGGATCCGGTTCGCAAACGGCGACGCAGGGATGCGTCGTCACCTGCCGGCGAGGACGCCGGCGCTACGTCGTCCTGGTAGCGCACGCGTCCTCGCGTGCAGGTCAGGCGGCGTCTCGCCGCCCCGTCCGCGCATCCAGTTCGCAAACCGCGACGCAGGGATGCGTCGTCACCTGCCGGCGAGGATGCCGGCGCTACGTCGTCCCGGTAGCGCACGCGTCCTCGCGTGCAGGTCCAGGCGGCGTCTTCGCCGCCTGGTCCGCGCATCCAGTTCGCAAACCCCGACGCAGGGATGCGTCGTCACTTGCCGGCGAGGACGCCGGCGCTACGTCGTCCCGGTAGCGCACGCGTCCTCGCGTGCAAGTCAGGCGGCGTCTCGCCGCCCAGTCCGCGGATCCAGTGCGCTACCTGTCCCGACAGGATTGGGCGTTCAACGGCCAAGAATTGCAGAGACGTGAGTGGCCTTTGGACAAGAAGTTGAAGGTATCTCGTTAGGTCGTTGGCCGGCGAGACCAGGATCATGACCGAACTTGTTCCCCCGTTGGTGCGCTTAGGCCTGCCCATCGCCCTGGCCTGGCTGACCGTTCTCGCGCCAGCCGCTGGCTATCCGTTGATCGCCACGAACTCGGTGTGGCGCTACTTCAAAGGGTTGAGCGAAGCGTCCAGTCCCACCAACGCCTGGCGGGAGCTGGCGTTCGACGACTCCACGTGGGCGGTTGGGTCAGCGCCATTTCATTTTGGCACCAACGCCGTGGGCGGCGATGACAACCTCACTGGAGGCACGATTCTGAGCGACATGCGGGGAAACTACAGCTGTGTGTATTTGCGCCAAACGTTCGAAGTGATCGAGACCAATCACCTCCAGGGATTGCAGCTCAAGCTTTGGGTGGACGACAGCGCGGCCGTCTGGCTGAACGGCCGGCGCCTGGCGGTTCCGTTTTTCACCGTGGGCACAACTCTCGCTCACAACGGCCGAGCACTCCTCAGTCGCGAAGGGACTTTAACCTCGCTTTCGATGGACGTCGCCGCCTCGGATTTGCGCCTGGGCACAAACGTCCTCAGTGTGCAGGCGTTCAACGTCGATCCGGCTGACGTCGACTTTCGGTTCGAAGCAGACTTCATCCTGGCGTCCTCATTGGTGGCCTTCGGAACGGCCGCCATTAGTGCGCCGGAAACGGCCGACGTTGTAACGGTTGAGGTCCGGCGCACAGGCCAGCTCGATGCCACGACAACCGTGAGTTGGGCGACGGAGGATCAGACGGCCACCGCCGCCGCCGACTACGTCGCAAGCTCAGGCGAACTGCGCTTCTTCCCTGGACAGTCCGTGCAGTCGCTGAGCGTCCCTTTGCTGAACGACGGTTTGACCGAAACCAATGAGCAGTTTGGGATCCGGCTCACCGGAGCCAGCCTGGACGCGGCCGTGCGGCAACCGCAGGTCGCGATTGTTACCATTCTCGACAATGACATCGGCATTCGCTTCGCCACTTCAACCGTGCACGTCGCGGAGAATGCCGGATACGCCGTCATTCCGGTCCGGCGCGAGGCCGACTCCCTCGACGTGGCAACCGTGGAGTGGTTCACGGTGAGCAACGGTCTGGCGCAGGCCGGCGTCGACTACGAAGCCGTCTCGGGCACGTTGACCTTTGCGGTTGGCGAGACGGAGAAATCGATTCTGGTTCCGATCTATGGCAACCCGCTGCCCGAACGCCCGGAAACGTTCACGGTCCGCCTCCGGCAGGTCAGCGCAACGTCACGAGTGGCGCCCCCGACCAATGTCATTGTCCAGATCGACGATCAACCGGCCTGGCAGAACATCCACGTCTGGGCCGACAGCCCAAGCCCGGAGCCACCGTTCGGGACGTGGGAGACTGCGGCCCACGTGATTCAAGACGCCGTGGATGCGGCGTGGGATGGCGACACGATTCTCGTCACCAACGGGGTCTACGAAGCCGGTCGGAAAATTGTCAGCGGTCGTGGGAGCCGGGTGGCGCTGACCAACGTGGTGACTCTTCGCAGTGTCAACGGGCCGGAAGTGACCACCATTCGCGGCGAACCGGCGCCTGACGGCGGCAACGGACCCGACGCGACCGCGTGTGTGTATGTCGGGGCGAAGTCCACTCTTTGCGGTTTTACTCTGACCAACGGCCATGCCTACGTCGGAGGCGGCGCGTATGGCGAAGGGTCCAGCCGAATCACGGACTGTGTCATCTCTGGCAACCAAGCTGAGATTGGAGGAGGCGTCGCGGGCCCCCGTGACGCGGTGGTCGAGAAATGCGTGATCACCGGCAATTTGGCTAATGAGCGTGGCGGGGGCTCACGCGGGCCGCTTCTCCTCAACTGCACCCTGGCCCGGAACACGGCCGTGCGACGGGGCGGCGGCGCCAGCGAGGCCGAGTTGCACAATTGCCTGCTGGTGGGCAATCACGCCGGAGAGCGCGGGGGTGGCTTTGGTGATTTCGGCAAACTCCACAATTGCACAGTGACCAGCAACACGGCCGGCGAATCTTCGGGAGGCACATTTGACGGGGAACTTTACAACTGCATCGTTTGGGAAAATTTCGCTCCGGTCGATCCGGACGCGGACGGAGCACTTCAGATAAACACCTGCACGACCGATCCATTCTTCGTGGATTCTCCCGCCGGTGACTTCCGATTGCGCGCGGACTCCCCCTGCATCGATGCCGGCGAGAACAGACCAGAACTTCTCGCGACCGATCGCGACGGATTTCCGCGGGTCCTGGATGGAAATGCGGACGGCATGGCCCGTGTCGATCAAGGAGCGTTCGAGTTTTATCCGCATCGCCTCTCGCCCAGACCCGGGATCGGCCCCGCGGGAATTGAATTGATCGCGCGGGGCGCTCCGGGCGAATCCATTAATCTGGAGTGGTCATCCGACCTGAATCACTGGGCCCTGCTCGAACAACGCCTGCTCCGCCTCGACGGTGTCGCTGTCTTTCACGAAGCGATCCCGGTTGAAGCCGGCCAGCGATTCTATCGCGTCGCAGAGCGGTTCCTGCCCCCTGCGGCCGCTCTCACGGGCCATGGACCCGGGGGCCGGTGGTAAGGTCGGCGCCTCCCTCCTCCGCGCAGGGCTGTTGCGCGGCGGAGAGCGCGCCCGACCCTGCGTTCTTCGGGCGTCCCGCTTGGCCTCCGCCTACTTCGCCTGCCGCTGCGCCCATTTGCGGCCGTCGGCTAATGCCGCCAGCGTCTCGCGCAATCTGCGTGCGCGGGTTTCCAGTCGTTTTGCGGTGGACAACCAGACGAGGTATTCGCGCTGGCAGGTATTCGAAAGACGCCGGAAGCCTTCCGCGGCGCGCCGATTGGATTTGTGTGCGAGGGCCAGTTTGAAAAAGTCCGGCACGGGCCACGGCTTGCGCTTCACCTTGGGCGCGGGCGGGATCATCGGATCGGCATCGAGCTCGACCGCCGCGCGCAACAACCCCCGAAGCGCATTTGTGTTCAGCGCCTCCAGGGTGGTGACGCGAATCGAGCGAATGTTCGTGTTCCCCTCCCCGGCACCCTTAAAAAGCCCGGCCGGGTCGGGCAGCTCAGTTCCGCGAAAGAACGTGATGCCGAGGTGGCGCTGACATCCGCTCAGGCCGCAGACGAGCTTGCGGGAGGAGAAACAGAGCAGGTTCCATTTGATGGATTCACGAAGGTCAGGCTCCCAGGTCAGGATCCAATCGACGACTTGCTCGGCCAGCGGACGGGAGAAGTCGGGGCACAACTCGAGCCATTCGGCGGGATTGTGCGTTCGCGCCCGTGAGCAATCCATATCCCGATGTCCGGCGGTTTTCCGGCCTTACTTCGCGGGCGCGGCGGGGGCGGGCGCGGCTTCGCCGCCGCCGAACATTTCCCGGGCCATCTTCATGCCCAGCTTTTGCATGGAGGACTGCTGCTCCTGAAAATCCTGGTAGACCTTGAGCTGGTCGGGGCTGAGCACAGCCGTGGCGCGGGCGAGGACGCGCTGGTTGTAGTCGTCATACCACTGCATCTGCTTATCGAGATTCTCCGCTGTCATGAGGGCTTTGACGTCGGCGGGGTTGACATTGGGACCGCTGGGCAGCACGGGAGGAACCCGTTCCCGTTCCTCCTGCATGAACTGCATGAGCTGCGAGACCTGCGCGTCGGCCAGCGGCAGCTTGGCCGTTTCCATCCTGGTTTGGAGCTGGGAGACCTGCATGCGCTCCGAGATGGTTTTCTGGTAGCCTTCGTATTCGGCAAACCGGTCATCCCCCAGGAGCTCTTTGATCTTGGCGTCGGTGGCCTTCTTGTTCTCTTCGATCGTCTTGCGGGCCTGGGCCGGGTCGACGGTGCTGTCGCCGCCGAGCAGACCGCCGGCGCTTTCCACCTGGGCCATCTGGACGTCGAGGAGCAGTTCGGTGAATGAGGACCGCTCGTCTGGAGAGAGTTTGAGCTGGTTAAACAGGCCTGAGTACATCATGTCGACCATGGCCTTTTGCTGCCCACGGACCATCTTTTTCATGGCGGGGTCCTGCATCATCTTGGCCAGCATTTGGCCCATGCCCTTGCCGAGTCCGCCGCTGTTCGTCCCGGAGCTGCCCGCGGCGCCCGAGTTGGTGCCCGCCAGGGACTGCATCCGTTCCGCCATTGCGGTGAGGTTGCTCCGCTGGGCGGCAGCGTTGGACCGGAGGTTGGACGTGACGGTGGAGAATTCCTGAACCTCGCGCTGCAAGCGCTCGGCCCGCGCTTCAGCCGCCTGCGCGCGATCGGAATCCTCCTGGCGCGCGGCCGTGGCGGCCCGCTGGGCTGCTTCGGCTGTGGCCACGCGTTCCCCTGCGACGCGGGAAGCACGTCGCTGGGAGACTGCGAAGATACCGAGCGCCACGACCACGATCCCCAAAACCAAGATCCAAGCCTTTTTCATAGCGGGATTCCAACAAGGCCATTCGACCCCACGGGGCCCAAGTCGTCACGTGAAAATTTTAGCGTCTCGGTGGGTAATCGGTCTTCCGGCCGGTGTTTGACCTGGATGTCGCGAGGGGCCGGCCGGAAATGTTTGCCCAGCGTTCACGCTTGGACGCCCGGCAATCATTGCCCGGCCGGAGGCCGGTGCGGTCCGCGCGAAGCTGAAATTGAAGCGGGCGCTGCGGATGAGCGCGGGAACTTTCGATCCCGGCGCCGAGCCTGAGGCGGCTCTCCAATTTGGCAAACGGACTGCTAAACGGGATTGTGCAGCGTCGACGTGTGAGTCCGACCCCGCCCTGTTTTCGACCGAGCATCGGATGGCCAACAGGTCAGGACGACCGGGAGACAGGGGCGGACATCGGATACAGCACTCGGACGCTGCCGTAATTTTGCGGGGGCCCCAGGCGGAAGATTCGGCCGCGTTCAGTGGTGTTGAGCGGCCTTGGGCAGCGCAGAGGCACGCCGTCCGCCGACACCCGATAAGCAGGGTGGGCTGGCCATGACGGAATGGATTGCCGTTGCACGACCGCGAGCGACTGCGCTGCCTGCAACGAAGACGAGCCCAGAAAGCAGTCTTCGAAAGACGAGCCGGAGACGGATCTCCGGCTTGTTTTTTTGGGGGTCGCGGCCGGTCAATCCTCCACCGGGACGACAAGCCGTTCCATGATGTAGTCCCGGCGTTCGGGCGTGTTTTTGCCCATATAGAATCCCAGGATTTGCTGCGAATCGGGCTTGGCGGCGTATTCGACCTGGCTAAGGCGCATTTCCTTTCCGATGAACTGCTTGAATTCGGCCGGCGAAATTTCGCCGAGCCCTTTGAAGCGGGTGATCTCGGCCGAGCGCCCCAGCTTGGCGGAGGCGGTGTCCCGCTCGGCCTCGCTGTAGCAGTAGATGGTCTCCTGCTTGTTGCGCACGCGGAACAGCGGAGTTTCGAGCACATAAAGGTGGCCGTCATGGACCACCTGCTCGAAGAACCGGAAAAAGTAGGTGATGAGCAGATTGCGGATGTGCAGGCCGTCGACGTCGGCGTCCGTCGCGAGAATCACCTTTTCATACCGCAGACGGTCGAGGTTATCCTCGATATCGAGCGCGCACATCAGGTTGTACATCTCGTCATTCTTGTAGACGATGTCCCGCTTCAGGTCCCAGACATTGAGCGGCTTGCCTTTGAGCACGAAGATGGCCTGCGTATTGACGTCCCGGCAGCTGACAATCGATCCGGCGGCGGACTGGCCTTCGGTGACAAAGAGCATCGACCCGCGGCCCTTGCCCTTGACCTTGTCGAAGTGAACCTTGCAATCCTTCAGCTGGGGGATGCGGATGGTCACGGACTTGGCGCGCTCCCGGGCGAGCTTTTTGACCTCCTGCAATTCCTTGCGCAACTGCCGGCTGTCTTCCGCTTTGGAGACAATCTTTTGGGCGATCTCTTTGTTGCGATTGAAAAAGTGCAGCAGTTCTTCCCGCACGTTATTGACGAGGTCCGTGCGGATTTCGGTGTTGCCCAGCTTGTTCTTGGTCTGCGATTCGAAGACGGGATCTTTCAAGCGGATCGCGACCGCGCCGACCATGGCCTCGCGGACGTCGTCGCCTTCGTATCCGCCCTTGGAATATTCATTGACCGCCTTGAGCAGCCCTTCGCGAAACGCGCTGAGGTGCGTGCCGCCGTCGCTGGTGTACTGGCCGTTGACGAATGAATAGAACGTCTCGCCGTAGCGGCTGTTGGAGTGGGTGAAGCAAAACTCCAGCATCTTGCTGCTGTAATGCAGCGGGGCGTAAATGGGCTCGGCGCCGTCCTGGTGCAATTCCTCCATGACCAGGTCGAGCAACCCGCGCCGGCTTTGGAATGTCTGGCCATTGAACACCAGCTTCAGGCCGGCGTTGAGGTAGGAATAGTAGCGCAGGCGTTTCTCGATGTAATCCGGCCGAAATTCCGAATCCTTGAAGATGGTGGGGTCCGGCTCGAACTGGATCCAGGTGCCATTGGGCTCGGGGGTTTTTCCGGACTTCTGGTTCTTGAGGTTGCCCTGCTTGAACTGGCCCTCGGTGAACTCGCCATCGCGGTGGGAGCGCACAAAGAACTCCCGGGAGAGGGCATTGACCGCCTTGGTGCCGACGCCGTTAAGGCCCACGCTGAACTGGAAGACGTCATCATTGTATTTTGCGCCGGTATTAATCTTTGAAACGCAATCGATGACCTTGCCGAGGGGGATTCCGCGGCCAAAATCGCGCACGCCGACCTTGTTATTCTCGACCGTGATGTGCACTTCCTTGCCATAACCCATGATGAACTCGTCAATGGCGTTATCGATCACCTCCTTGAGGAGGATGTAACAGCCGTCATCGTAGTGCGAGCCGTTGCCGATGCGCCCGATATACATGCCTGTGCGCAGGCGGATGTGCTCGAGGGAGGAAAGCGTCTTGATCTTGCTCTCGTCGTAATTGTGCTTTTTCGCGTCAGACATAACTTCAGAGCCCCATATATGGGGAAGCTGACCCCGGGTTGCCAATCCAAATTCCGTGTTTGCCGCCGTCAATCGGCGCCAGGCCCACGGTGCATCCCGCAACGTCGGTGTCTCGGGCCGAGATACGCTGTCGAGATTCGAGACACCGAGGCCAGCCTGAGCAACGTTGTCAGGAAATGGGCTGGCGGCGCGACCATGGGGGGGACCTGGTGGAAGTGGTTGAACGAAAATCGCCCAGGAGAAGCCCGGGGTTGGCCAGCGGCCGTTGGGCGACGGCTGACCAGAGGTTGGCCAAGCCCGCACCCGCGGCATCGCATGTGCTACTCCAGAATTGTGCCGGCGTTCGGCGATTGATTATGACGACAAAAGATTTCGTTTATCTCGGCCTTCTCCTCCTGACCGCGCTGGCCTTTTACTGCCATGGCTTTTACTCCGGGGTTTGCCGCAGCAAGCGCGTCTACGAGACCCTGCTGAACGACGTGGAGCCCGCGGCCGAAGGCAGCCGCGCCGAGTCGGTCGAGGCGCAGGAACTGGCGTCGCTCGAGTCCGAGCTCGGTCACGGGGCTGCTTTCGCGCGCCGCGGCAAGACGCCGGCCGGCCAGGAGTTGCGCGGCGATTTTGGTCCGAACTGAAATTTCCAGGAACGCCTCCCTCGATCAAAGAAAACCCGGAACACTTGTTCCGGGGTTTATTTTTTACAGGCTGGCGCCGGCGTGCCTTAAAACGAATCGGTGACCGCGCCCACGTGAGCAGAGCTGACCTGCGCGGCGTATTTGGCGAGGATTCCGCGCGAGTAGCGGGGCTTCGGCTGTTTCCATTTGGCCTGGCGCGCCCGAATCTCGGCCGCCGGGATCTCGAGGGAGAGCTTGCGCCCTTCGGCGTCGATGGTGATGGGGTCGCCGTTTTTGACGACGGCGAGAAGCCCGCCCACATACGCTTCAGGGCTGACGTGGCCCACGACAAATCCGTGGCTGCCGCCGGAGAAACGGCCGTCGGTGATCAGGGCTACTTCCTTGCCCAGCCCCTTCCCCATGATGGCGGACGTGGGGGAGAGCATTTCGCGCATGCCCGGGCCGCCCTTCGGCCCTTCGTAGCGGATGACGATGACATGCCCCGGCTTGACCGTGTCGTCGAGAATGGCCTTGAGGGCCTCCTCCTCGCTGTTGAACACGATGGCGCGGCCGGAAAACTTGAGCCCTTCCTTGCCGCTGATCTTTGCCACGGCGCCATTGGTGGCGAGGTTGCCATAGAGGACCACGAGATGGCTGTCCTTTTTGATCGGATGGTCCAACGAGCGCACGACATCCTGGCCGATCGGGTACGGGCGCACGTGGCGCAGGTTTTCGGCCATGGTTCGGCCGGTGACCGTCAGGCAATTGCCGTGGATAAGGCCGGCGTCAAGCAGCATCTTCATGAGCGGCATGGTGCCGCCGATTTCGACCAACTTCGCCATCACGTATTTTCCGCTCGGCTTCAAATCCGCCAGCACCGGCACCCGCTTGCCGATGCGGGTGAAGTCGTCGATGGATAATTTGACCTCCGCCGCGTGGGCCATGGCGAGCAGGTGCAAAACGGCGTTGGTGGAACCGCCCAGAGCGATGACCAGCGTAATGGCGTTCTCAAAGGCCTGGCGGGTCATGATGTCCCGCGGTCGGATGTTGCGCCGGATCAACTCGACCACTGCTGCGCCTGCCTGCTCGCAGTCCTTCTCCTTGTCCTTGGAGACGGCCGCCTGCGCCGAGCTGTTGGGCAGGCTCATGCCGAGAGCCTCGATGGCCGACGCCATCGTGTTGGCCGTATACATGCCGCCGCACGATCCTGGGCCGGGGATGGCGCAAGACTCCAGGCGCTCAAGGTCCTGGTCAGAAATCTTGTGGTTCGCATGCTGCCCCACCGCTTCAAAGACCGACACCACGTCGACCGGTTTTCCGTCATAGTCGCCTGGCAAAATGGTGCCGCCATAAACAAAAACCCCCGGACGATTCATGCGCGCCAGCGCGATCAGACAGCCCGGCATGTTTTTGTCGCATCCGCCGATCGCCACAATGCCATCGAAGCCTTCACAGCCAGCCACCGTCTCGATCGAGTCCGCGATCACTTCGCGCGACACGAGCGAATATTTCATGCCCTCGGTGCCCATTGAGATGCCGTCGGAGACGGTGATGGTGTTGAAGACGACGGGCTTGGCGCCGGCTTCGCGGACGCCGAGCGCCACGTGCACCGCCAGCTGGTCGATGTGAATGTTGCAAGGCGTGACCTGGCTCCAGGTGGAAGCCACTCCGATCTGCGATTTCTTGAAATCCTCGCGCGTGAATCCCACCGCGTGGAGCATGGCGCGGCTGGCCGCGCGCTCGGCGCCGTCCACCACTTGCGCTGAATATTCGCGCCCCGCCACGCCGGCTGGCGCGGACGGCGCGGACTTCAATTTCAACGGGGTCGAACGGCGCGGCTTGCTCAATGTCTTTTTCGTCTTCATCTGGGCGGCCAGTCTGGACTCAGACGCGGCGGGTTGGCAAGCCGCCACCCGCGGCTTGGCTCATTGCGGCCCGGGAACCCTGAGTGATACGCTGCCGCCGTGAACCGGTTCCTCGGACAAGTCGCGCGGGACATCGCCGACCACCAGCTTCTGGCCGACCAAGCCAGAATCCTCGTGGCCGTCTCGGGAGGCGTCGACTCGATTGTCCTTCTCGAGTCGTTGCATCGACTCGGCAAACGCCGGGGCTGGGAACTGGTGGTGGCCCATTTCAACCATGGGCTCCGCGGGCGGGAGGCGGACAGGGACGAGGAGTTTGTGCGCGCCGCGAGCCGGCGACTAGGCTGGCCGGTCGTGGTCGGTCGCACCTCGTCGGCCGGCCGCTCCCAGCGGAACCGGCTGTCGCTGGAGATGGCGGCGCGCCAGGCGCGCCACGCGTTCCTGGCCAGAGCCGCGCGGGAGGTGCAGGCGAGCACGGTCGCCCTCGCCCATCATGCCGACGATCAGGCGGAACTTTTTCTCGTCCGCCTTCTGAGGGGCGCAGGCAGCGAAGGTCTCGGCGGCATGAAATGGGCCGGGCCATCGCCGGCGGATCCCGCGGTTCGACTGACGCGCCCGCTGCTGGGGCGAACCCGGGCGGAGATTGGACAATTTGCCCGCGCATGGTCGCTGTCGTTCCGGGAAGACGCCAGCAACGCGCGGCTGGACATCTTGAGGAATCGGATTCGGGGCGAGTTGCTTCCCCTGCTCCGGCGGTACTACCAGCCGGCGATTGGAACGATCCTCAACCGTCAGGCGGCGCTGCTGGCCGCCGAGGCGGAGCACCTTTCCTGCGAGGCCCGGCAGTGGCTCAGGCGACCCGGAAAATCGGCGCGAGCATTCCGCACTCTGTCGCCCGCGTTGCAGCGGCGCATTCTGGTAGACCAGTTGTTGGATCAGGGCGTGCTCCCTGCGTACTCGACCGTCGAGGCCCTGCGGACAGGAACTCCGGTCCAGCTGGGGACTGGACAGATCCTGTCCCAATCCGGAACAGGACGCCTGGTCATGCAGGCGCCCAAGGAGCTGGTTACTGGGACGACCAATCCGCCGGCCGACGGAGCCGAGGGCCGGACGTCACCGGACGGAATGACCCTTGATCTCGCTCTTGGGGGAGGCCACGGTGCGGCCCAATTCGGGCGCTACCGGGTGAGCTGGCGGCTGAAGACCGGGCGGGCGCCGAACTTTCGACGGCCGGAAGCGGGGCGTGAATGGTTGGATGCCGACAAACTGGGTGGGAAGGTTGAATTGCGGACGAGCCGGGCGGGAGACCGTTTTCAACCATTGGGGCTGCCCCGGGCGGCCCGCCTGCAGAACCTGATGGTCAACGCGCGCATCCCCAGGGAGGATCGGTGCCATCGGCTGCTGGCAACCGACGCCACCGGGCGGATCTGGTGGGTCGATGGTCTGCGCCTGGGAGAGGCGGTCAAGGTCACGTCTGCGACCTGCCGGTATTTGGAGTGGAAATGGGCGATGAAGTAGCTTGCTTCCAAGCGGAGTCCGCACTTTATTTGCGCTCGGCCGACAGTATCGGGCGATGGTTCGGAAGTGGGTCGAGGCATCAGCGATCCAGCCGATACCAAGAAGTGGTTAACCGGACCGGCCCGGGGCGGAACGTCCGCCCATGAGGATGCGGTTAGGATTCAATCAAAGCGGTCGCCGACAGGATGCCAGCGTGGCCGGGCCAGAAACATGTCAGACAAACGACCAAATCAAGACGACGAACGGAATGGACGGAAGAACGGAGAGTTCCGCGTTCCGCCTCGCAGCTACATCATCTGGATTGCCATTCTGGGCGCGATTCCGTTGCTTCTTGTCTTCAAGGGGCCGAGCGCCAGTCCGATCCGGCTGCTGAACCAGATCGAGTTCCAACAGCTCGTCGACTCGAACCTCGTGGCCCGGGGCACGATCATCTATGATCCCCAGGGAGCCTATCTGCATGAGGTGCGCGGGACCTACTACGCCACCGACGAAAAGACCGGCGCGCAGATCCTCGAAAATGGAAAGCCGAAGGAAATCCAGTTCGACGCCAAGATCCGGCTCTCGGACAAGATCGAAGAGAAGCTTTTGGCCCTCGGAAAATTTGAGACCCGGCAGCCCAACACCTTCCTCCTGGGGCTTGGTTACAGCCTGTTGCCCATCCTCCTCATCGGGTTGCTGATTTACTTTTTCTTCATTCGCCAGATCAAGATGGCGGGCAAGGGAGCGCTCAGTTTTGGCAAGAGCAAGGCCCGGCTGCTGACCAAGGAGAAGAACAAGACAACCTTCAAGGACGTCGCCGGCGTGGAAGAGGCCAAGGAGGAAGTGTCGGAGCTGGTCGAGTTTCTGAAGGACCCGAAGAAATTTCAAAAACTCGGAGGCCGGATTCCGAAGGGCATTCTCATGGTGGGCGCCCCGGGCACAGGCAAGACGCTTCTGGCCAAGGCGATCGCCGGCGAGGCGGACGCGGCCTTTTTCAGCATCAGCGGATCAGACTTTGTTGAAATGTTCGTGGGTGTGGGCGCGAGCCGCGTGCGCGACATGTTTGAGCAGGCCCGGAAGAACACGCCCTGCCTCATCTTCATCGACGAAATCGATGCCGTTGGGCGGAGCCGCGGCCATGGTCTGGGCGGCGGCAACGACGAGCGGGAGCAGACGCTCAACGCCCTCCTCGTGGAAATGGACGGCTTCGACACCCAGGAAGGCATCATCATCATCGCCGCCACCAACCGGCCGGATGTCCTGGACCCAGCGCTCCTGCGGCCGGGCCGTTTCGACCGCCAGATCACGGTCAACCTTCCGGATGTGCGCGGACGCGAGGCCATCCTCAAGGTCCATTCCAAGAACGTGAAGCTGGAGAGCGGCGTCGACCTCGCCGTCATCGCGCGTGGCACACCCGGGTATTCCGGCGCCGAACTCGCCAACCTGCTCAATGAGGCCGCCCTGCTCGCAGCCCGCATTGGCAAAAAAGCCGTCGGCATGGCCGAGCTCGAGGAAGCGCGCGACAAGGTTCGCTGGGGCCGCGAACGCCGCAGCATGGCCATGACGGATGAGGACAAGAAGTCCACCGCCTGGCACGAGGCAGGCCACGCGCTCGTCAACGTGCTGCTCGAGCACACCCACCCATTGCACAAGGTCACCATCATCCCGCGCGGCCAGGCGCTGGGCAGCACGATGTATTTGCCGAAGGAGGACGTGCTCAGCCGGAAACGCAAGGAGATGCTGGACATCATCGCCATGACCATGGGCGGGCGCATCGCCGAGGAGATCATCTCGGACGACATTTCCAGCGGCGCCGCCGGCGACATCCAGCAGGCCACGCAGATGGCGCGGGCCATGGTCACCCAGTGGGGCATGAGCGACAGCCTGGGCATGATTCAATACGGCGACTCGAATGAGTATGTGTTTCTCGGTCGCGAGATGGTGCGCAGCAAGGACTACAGCGAGCACACCGCCCAGGAGATCGACGCCGAGGTCAAACGCATCATCGTCGACGGCTATCGTCGGGCGAAGGAAATCATCGACGCCAACCGCGACAAGCTCGAACTGCTCGCCAACTGCCTGCTCGAGTATGAGACTCTCGAGGGCTCGCAGGTGGAGGAGATCATCCGCACCGGCCGCTTCACGCCGCCGGCGCCGGTCAATAAGGACGCCGGGCCGCCCACGGGCGCGCAGGCGGCCACGCCATTGCCGGAAGTGATGAAGCCCACCCCGCCCAAGCTGGACCCCGGCCTTGGCTCAGCGGCGCCGGCCCCGGCCTGATCAGAAGTTCAAAGTTCAAAGTCCAATCGTAAAAGTTCGAGAGCGGACTCTGCGGTTTACGCATTGGAAATCTCCCGTCCGGGCGACATCGAGTTGACCTGCGGCGTGGCTCGGGCAATCTCCCGCCGATGACGCGTCGGCGATATCTGGCAAACGCCCCATGGCTGGCCTGGGTTGTTTTTGGCTGGGTCGCAGCCGGCGCCGCGGCTGAGACGGACTCGGTTTTGGTCCTCACCCCGCACGTCGACGCCATTCGCACGGAATTCGGCGACGGTTTTGCCCGCTGGCACGAGGCGACCTTCGGCGCCCCGGCCCGCGTCGACTGGCGAAATGTCGGCGGGTCCTCCGACGCCCTCCGCTTTGTCCAATCGGAATTTAAATCCAAGCCGGAGGGGATCGGGCTCGACGTTCTCTTTGGGGGCGGCCAGGAGCCGTTCCTGGTTCTTCAGGACCAAAAGTTGACGGCGATCCACCGCCCGGCCGCCGGTATTCTGGAGAACATTCCACCGACTCTGCTGGGAGCCGAGGTCTACGATCCCGGCTTTCAGTGGTTCGCCGCCGCCATCTCGAGCTTCGGAATTCTGCAGAACACCCGCCTTCAACGGGAGCAGAACGCTCCGCTGGTCCGTCGCTGGGAAGACCTGGCGCGTCCGGAACTTCTGGGCTGGGTCGGAGCCGGCGACCCGCGCAACAGCGGGACCATGTACGTCATGTTTGAAGCGATCCTGCAATATTACGGCTGGGACCGAGGCTGGCAGCTGCTGACGGAAATCGGCGGGAACGTGCGGCGTTTCGATCGGGTCTCCAGCACCACGGCCAAGGATGTCACGCTGGGCGAAACCTCCTGCGCGTTCGCCATCGATTTCTACGGGTTCAGCCAGGTGGCCATCGCCGGTCGCACCAACCTCTCGTTTGTCCTGCCCGAGGACTTCACCGCGATCAACGTCGATTGCATTGCCATCCTCAAGGGAGCGCCCCACCGAAGAACGGCCGAACGTTTTGTCGATTTTGTCCTTTCCGAGAACGGCCAGCGCCTGTGGTTTCTGCCCAAGGGCCACCCCGCCGGCCCGCAGCGTTATTCCATCGAGCGCATGTCCATTCGGCCTGACTTTTATCCGCGCTATCGCGGGGTCAGCAACATCGAGTTTTCGCCCTTCGAGCTGAAGCAACAATTCAGCTATGACTCCAAGCTGGCGCGCGTGCGTCACGATGTGGTCGCCGCTCTCGCCGGAGCTCTGTTGGTGGACACCCATTCGGAGCTGGTCGCCGCGTGGCGACGGGTCATTGGGCGCGGCTTGCGTCCCGCCGATCGTCACGAACTGGGCCGCCCCCCGATGTCTGACGCCGAGGCTCTCGCCCTCGCCACCGGCCCATGGAAGGATCCGGCGTTCCGCAACCAAAAGAAGATCGACTGGCAAAACTGGGCCCGAGCCCGGTACCGAAATTTATAATTTATGCGGGTCGCCATAAAAAATCTGACCAAGCGGTTCGGCTCGACCCTGGCGCTGCGCGACGTCTCGCTCGAGGTCGCCTCGCAGGAGCTGTTCTTCTTGCTCGGCCCGTCCGGCTGCGGAAAAACGACGCTGCTTCGGCTCATGGCGGGTTTTTATGAGGCCGATGAGGGCACGCTGACCTTTGGCGACCGGCCCCTGGCGGGCGTGCCGCCGCACCAGCGCAACACCGGCATGGTCTTCCAAAACTATGCGCTCTGGCCCCACCTGACCGTGGCGCAAAACGTCGCCTACGGCCTGGAGGCCCGGTCGGTTGCTGCGGATCAGAAAAAACAGCGTGTCGCCGAAGCGCTCGACATCGTGCAAATGGCGCCCTACGCCGACCGGTCTCCCAACCAACTCTCCGGCGGCCAGCAGCAACGCGTCGCCCTCGCCCGGGCGTTGGTGATCCGGCCGGACGTGCTGTTGCTCGATGAACCCCTCTCGAACCTCGACGCCCGGCTCCGCCTCGAAATGCGCGAGGAGATCCGCCGCATTCACAGCCAGACGCGTATCACCATGATCTACGTGACCCACGATCAGAAGGAGGCGCTTTCCCTGGCCTCCCGCCTCGCCGTGCTTCGCGAGGGCGTCATCGAACAAGTCGGCGCGCCGCGCGACGTCTACCGCTCGCCCGCCAACCGTTTCGTCGCCGACTTCATCGGAGAGTCCAACTGGCTGGCCGCCACGGTCATTTCAACCTCCAGCTCGGGAATCCTCGTCGACACGGCCGCGGGCCGGTTCCACGCGCAGCCCGAGGCCCGGCCGGCTTCCGGACTGCGCACGGGAAGAGGACCGGCCACGTTCCAGCCCGGACAAAAGGTCGAATTCGGTTTCCGCCCCGAAGCCGTCCGGATGGGTCCCGGCCCCGAGAACAACCTGCCCACCGTTGTCCGCTCGGTCAGTTACCTCGGAGAGATCGAACAATATCGCCTGGAGATCCACTCGGGCATTGAGCTAAAGGCGTTCGAACAAAACCCGCTGGAATTGAGGGCTCCGGGCCAGACGTTGCCGGTCCATGTGCGGGCGCAGGATTGTCTCGTTCTTCCCGCGTAGGCGAATCGCTGAATCGCGCCGGCGCAGAGGAGCCGAGGTGCGACTGGCAACCCTTAACCTGAATATTTCATGGTGAAGGTAGGGCGCGCACTACGTGCGCGCCG
>JBGATF010000044.1:0-59945 GCA_044229355.1 Limisphaerales bacterium | reverse complement strand
GGCGCTCCGCCGCCCGCCGGAGTCCGCACGGCGGTCCGCACTGGCGGCCCGCTGCGGCCGTGCCCGCCGAAGCATCGCGAAGGCGGGAGAGCGGGCCCTACCTTGCGGTTCATGGGGAGCTGCTTGTTCCTTACGGACCTGCTCACGGGCCATGAACGCGGGGTGCGGGCGTCCTCGCCCGCAGAAGCTCTCGGACTACCAACGGGCTGGAACAATCCCAACCCTTGAAAATTTCCCGGCTTTCCGCGCCCGAGGACGGGCGCACCCCGGGGGGCGGTTCATGAGGAGCCCCGCAGCCGCTATTCCAACCCGTGCTGATGGCCGGCCGGCATCGCCGCCGGCAGGGTGGCTTGGGGATGGTCGCGAAGATACCCGTCGACGTCCTTCGTGACGACGAGTTGGCCCCACATGACCGGCCAATGATTCGGGTAGGTGCACACATATTCGTGCGTGCCCTCGTCGAAGATCCCGCTGAAGCTGAGGGTGGCCTTCTGGCCGGCGTCGAGCAGACGCGTGCCGGAGAGAATCTCCGACATCTTGGGCATGAATGCCCGACCGCGATCATCCAACGCGTCGGGCTTCATCACGTCCGCCGCCTTACCCACCTTCTCGCGCGCGCCGGGTTTGACCACGGTCAGGTTGTGCTGCATGAAGTCGTCGTTCACGAGGATGATCTCAAAGGGCTTGCCGGCCTCGACCACGATGCGGGGCGTGTCGTAGCGCATCTGTTCCCTCACGGTGCGGATGACGAAGACCGACACGCCGAGCCCGCGCAGCTCTTTGCGCACCGACGCGGCCTGGTCAGCCGGGAGAAACCCGGCCAGATCGATCGCGGCCTGGGTGGTCTCGACGAAATCCTGCGCTGTCCGTTCGCCCGCGGGCACGGACTTGGCCCAGGCCAGGAGAGACTTGGCGACGGTGCCCGCCGGCTCCTTCGGCCAGGAGGCGCGCGGCAACACGCGCAATCCCTGGGCGGCCGGCACGACGAATTCGCGTCGTTCGATCAACCCGGCGAGGGCGCCGAAGGTCTGGTCCTGGTTCTTCGGCATGGCCACGGCCGCGCGAATGGCCGCGAGCCGCAGCGCCACCAGCGGATCGGCCGCGCCCAGCTCAATCTTCAAACTGGGCGCCGGAGCCGCCACACTCTTCCGCTCAACCGCAACGTCCCGATCCGCGTCGAGGACCTTGAGCGTAAAACCTTCCAGGCGCCTGCCCAGCTCGCCTTCCGTGCGATTCCAGACGACGACAGACTCGATCGTCCGATTGCCGCCCAGGTCCACCTCCCACCATGGATTGCGCTCGTTCTCCTGCGTGTGCGTTTGCGTGCCGCTGGCGAAGCTGCCGTCAGTCTTGCCATCGATCGCCCGCGCCGCTTCGCCGCCATTGCTCACGCTGGACTGCCGGGCCTTGCCTTGCGGCGCGATGTTTTTGCCGCCGCTGTAAACCTCCACCTCGGCCAGCGTCAGCGTGCCGCGACGCGGCAGCTCGATGCGCACGATCCGTCCGGCCACGCCCGCCGACTTGCGCGCGCCCTGGAAATTCGCCGGGGCTTCCGTCAGGAGCGGCTTTACGCGGTCATACGCCTGGGCGCGAAAATCGGGATCCGCCAGATAGGGAATTCCGCCCAGCAAATCCGTCAGCACCGGCGCGGATCGGGAGGCGTCGGCCCACACGCGATCAAAGCCGCCGTCCATCTGCGCCAGCGCCGCCCAGGCGGGCTGGCGAATTTCCGCCGGATTGGAGCGATCAGTCAGGCTCGTGATCCTGGCGCGGTTAGCCTTCAAATCGTCGGTTGCCAGCATCGGGAGCAGGCGCACGAGGCTGGTGTTCGGGTCTGCTTCCCCGCCGCGGCCGGATTGAGCCACGTTGAGCAGCTCGGTCACCCGGCTGGTGTGTCTCTCCTTGGCCAGGGCGTCGAGCGCCTCGATCCGGTTGGCGTCGGGAACGTCGGAGCGCGCCAGGATCGCGCTGAGCACGCCCGCGGTCTTGGGCATCTTCAACAGCTCGGCCGTGCTCACGCTGCCGATCAGGCGATTGATCCCGGCCGGGTTGTCCGCGGCGATGGCCTGCCCCTCCGAGATCGCCTTGCGCCAGTTCGGCTCGAGCTGCCGCAACGTCTCTTTCAGGGTGTAATCGAGGTAGTAATCCGTCGGCTTCTTCAACGCCGCCAGCGCCATGTCCGCGGCTTCACCGGATCGGTAGAAGCTCGCCGCACGCACGGCCTCCAGACGCGGACGCGGGTGCTCGTCCTGCGCCAGCTTGCGGAACAACGCCAGGCCGTCGGGGACGCGATCGCGCCAGTAGCAGAGCACCCGGCCAGCCGCCGCCCGCGCCCGGTGGTCGGGCAGCGCCAACACCCGCTTCAGCAGATCCACATCGACCACGTTGTGCCATTGGTGAACCCAGAGGGCCTCGGTCAGGTGATGCGCGAATTCCGGGTCCTGCGGGTTCAGGCCGGCCATCCATTTCTTCGTGGCGGCGATGACCTCCGCGCTGTCGTGCTTGTCGAGCTCGATCTTGGCCAGCTCGCGCACGCCGTCCTCCGGCTCCTTCAACAGCTCGATCAGGGCGGGGATGGGCTGGCCTTCGATCTTCTTCGGCTGAAGCAGCGGACGACCCTCGTAGGTGATTCGATAAATGCGGCCATGCTCCTTGTCGCGATTGGGGTCGCGCAGGTGATGCTGCATGTGGCCGATGATGTTGTTCGCCCAATCGCAGAAGTAGATCGCGCCATCCGCACCGATGCTGACGCAGATCGGCCGGAAGTTCGCGTCGGTCGACGAGATTATATTCTCCAGCGTCTCGCCTTTCAGGCCCGAGCCGTCTTCGGTCACCTTCACACGGTAGATGCCCTGGAAGGAGATGACGTTGATGTTGAGAAAATTGCCCTGGAACTCGTCGGGGAAGTGGCGGCTGCTGAGAATGCCGGTGCCGGGGCAGGGGCGCGACGGCCGGGCCCAGAATTGTTTCATGCCGGGATGCTTGGCCGGGTAATCGATGCGGCCGCTGAACGCGGGGCCGAAAAAGCTCTCGTTGCCGGTGGCGTCCGTGATGAAGTCGTTGCCCCAGCGATCGAAGACGCGGCCGTGCGGGTTGGCAAAGCCGTAGGAGACGTAAGTCTCAAACTTGCCCGTGCGCGGCTCGAACCGGTAGATCGCACCGTCATTGTTGCGCACCGGGCCATAGGCTGTTTCCACCTGCGTGCGGTGAAACACGCCGTCGCTCAGGTAAATCGCGCCGCCCGGCTCGTGGCAGATCGCGTTCGCCGTGTGATGCGAATCCGCCGAGTCCATCCCCATCAGGATCCGCTCCTTCGTGTCCGCCCGCCCATCGCCGTCCGTGTCCCGCAGAAACCAGAGGTCCGGTGCCTGCATCAGGAGCAGGCCGTCCCGGTAGAATTGAAAGCCGGTCGGGCAGTTCAAATCCTCCGCAAACGGAGTCACCTTGTCCGCCTTGCCGTCATGATCGGTGTCTTCGAACACCAGGATCTTGTCGCCAATCAGATCGGTCGGCCGGCGCTCGGGATAATTGCGCCAGGCACACACCCACAGCCGCCCGCCGGTGTCCCACATCATCTGCACCGGGTTGATTAGATCCGGGAACTGCTTCTCATCCGCGAACAGGTTCACCTTCATCCCCGAGTGGAGGGTCATCTTCGTCATGGCCTCCTCGCCCGACAGAAACGGCGCAACCTCCTGCTCCGGCGAAAATGGCTTGTTTGATTTCACCGGGGTGACCGGCGGCAGGTTGGAGTCGTCCACCTTGAGTTCGCCACCCTTAGCCACGGCCCACACCCGCCGGTCGCGGTTGGCCGTGAGCACGTCACGCTGCGACATCTCTTCCTGCATGACCTTGTAATTGGAAATGTAGGGCGCCGCGGCATTGCGGTCGGAAATGAACCCGCCTTTGCCCGGCTGATAGGCCAGCGCCGAGCGGCCGCCGTAGACATTGTACCCGTCCATCGTCCGGTACCGCAGATGCCACTGCCAGTTCTTCGCGTTCACGGCGTCCCGCAGGCGCCCGAAATCGCCGGCCGGCGCGTCGGAGCCAAACACGGACTTGAACAGGATCGGCGCCATCGCCTGGTCGCCGGCATCAGACCAGTAATGGCCGTTGATCGTCAGGGCCCGTCCGTTTTTCGCCGCGTCGTCGAGCAGCGCGCGCGACGATCGGAGCAGGTCGACAAACTGGATGCCGTTTTGCTGGGCCACCGTGGCCATGGCGGCCGTGTAATCCGCCAGGTTCGCATTGTTCGGCGCCGGGTCGGGAAAGTTCGGGTCCGGATGCTTCTCATCCGCCACCGGCGAGAACAAAACGATGCGCGGCGCGCCGCGTCCGGAATAGTTCTGGGCCAGCGTGTTCTTCAGGAATTTGTCGAGGTCCGCCTTGAACTTGTCGAGACCCTCATAGCCCTTGAACGACTCGTTGTAGCCGAAAAAGGCCAGGATGACGTCCGCCTCAACCCGCTTCAGCCAGTCATCGGGCGAGCCAAAGTTCTCGGAGCGCGCCCGGGTCGCCACTTCGTCGCCGGAAGCGGCCAAATTTCGAAACACCAGACTGTCTCCCGGCCGCACGGCGTGCACCAGGGTCTCGAAATATCCCGAGAACTGGAGGCGGTCGGCGAACGCCCCGCCGATGATGGCCACATGGTCGCCTGACTTGAGCTCGAGCCGGGAGGCCTGCTGGGCCAAGGCCGGGCCGCCCGCAGCCAGAAATACCAGGAGGACAGACAACGAGTAGGCCAGAGAGCGAATTCGGTGGTGCATGGCGGGCAGGCTAGAGAACAGTCGTTAGGTTGCGAAGCTCGGATTTTGTTATTTTCAGGCTGAATATGACGTTCCGGATCCGCACTGTCTTCAACTCCCGGCCCCGCTCCCCGTTTGACTCAAACTCCATTTCCTGCGCTTGCTCTTGCCCATGTCCCATCCATCGCCCCGCCCCGCCACGTCAGCCCGCCCGCCAACCGGCAGGTCAAGTCGTGCGACCGATTTCATGTCCCACGTGGGACATGAAATCGGTCGTCGAAAAATATCCGCTTCGCGATGGGGCTTGGCCGTCGCAGCGGTGCTGTTCGTCGGCCTGCACCTCGGCGGGCCGGCGGCGGCGGGCGGCCTGACCATCGAGCGCGTTTTCGGGCCTGAGATTAAGACGGGCCCCTATAAGCACCCCGTGCGCGTCGAGGAACTGGCCAACGGCGATCTCTACCTCGCCTACTACGGCGGTCAGGGCGAGTACGCGAACCGCACCGCGGTCTACGGCTCGCGCCTGGCCAAAGGCGCCCGCCGGTGGAGCCGGCCCCAATTGATCGCCCAGGACCCGTTTCAATCCCTCGGCAACGCCGTCGTCTGGCAGGCACCCGACGGACCGGTCTGGCTGTTCTACGTCGTGCGCGACGGCGACACGTGGTCCACCTCACGGATCCAGGCCAAGATCTCCCGCGACGAGGCGCGCACCTGGTCCGATGCGTTCCCCGTCGAATCCGAGGCGGGCATGATGGTCTGCAATCGTCCCCTGGTGCTGCGCAACGGCGATTGGCTTCTGCCCATCTATCATGAAACCGGCCACAACACGGAGTTCACCGGTTACGACAGCACGAGCCTGTTCCTGCGACGCCGGCCCGGCGCCACCAGTTGGACCCGCACCGGGCCGATCCGATCCGCTCTCGGGAGCATCCAGGCCTCGGCCGTCGAGGTCTCCAATCGCGTGCTGGTCGCCTACACCCGCCGCGGCGGCGACTACGAACCCACCACCAACGGCTGGGTCGTCCGCGCCGAGTCCCACGACAACGGGGAATCCTGGAGCGAAGGCGTCGCCTCCCGCTTTCCCAATCCCAACGCCGCCATCGATTTCATCCAGCTTCGCAACGGGCATCTTCTTCTCGTGTTCAACGACTCGATGAACGACCGCACGCCATTGACGGCGGCGTTGTCCACCGACGCAGACCGGACCTACCCGCACCGGCGCGCGATCGCCACCGGGCCCCACGACTACGCATATCCGTTGGCCGTGCAGACACGCGATGGACGCCTCCACGTGGTCTTCACGTCACACGAGCGCACGATCATCAATCACGCCATCCTCGATGAGGACTGGATTGTGCACGGCGGCACCGTGCGCTCGTGGCTGGGTCGGCCGTAGGCCGCGCGTTCCGCCGCGAGCCGCCGGTACGGACCGCAGGCCGGCGGCGGAGCGCCAGCCCCACCGGCCGCGTCGATGGGAAGGTCGTCACGCGAGAATCTCGCGCACGACATGGCCGTGGACATCGGTCAGCCGGCGATCGACGCCGCCATGGCGCACGGCGAGCTTCTCGTGGTCGAGGCCGAGAAGCTGGAGAATCGTGGCGTGGAAATCGTAGCCGGTGGTCACGCCTTCGATGGCCTTCCATGACCAGTCGTCGCTGCGGCCGACGGAGGCGCCGGCTTGGATGCCGGCGCCGGCGAACCACGACACGAACGTGCCCCCGTTGTGGTCCCGGCCGGTGCCGCCCTGGCTGAACGGCATCCGGCCGAATTCCGTGGTCCAAATCAGCAGCGTGTCATCCAACAATCCGCGCGCTTCGAGATCCATCAACAGGGCGGCCGCGGGCTGGTCCATCTTAATTGCGGCCGCGCCCAGTTCCTTTTCGATGTTCGCGTGATTGTCCCAATTATCGGCGCCGCCTCCCTGTCCGCTCCAGACCTGCACAAACCGCGCGCCTCGCTCGATCAGCCGGCGCGCCAGCAGGCAACGCCGGCCAAAATCCGCCGTCTCGGCCTGATCGAGTCCGTAGAGCGTCCGGGTGGCGGCGGTCTCGCCGGACAACTGGAGCAGCTCCGGAGCGGCGAGCTGCAGGCGTGCGGCCAGCTCGTAGCTTTCGACCCGCGCCATGAGCCGCGAGTCGTCGGCCCGCGGTGCGGCGTGCTCCGCGTTCATCTCCCGCCAGAGCGCCAGCGCATCCGCGCGGCTCTCCGGCGTGATGTGTTTTGCGTCGGCGGGCGCCTGCAGATGGGTCAACGGTTGGGGGGCGGAAGCATGAAACACGGTGCCCTGATGGTTGGCGGGGAGAAAACCCGCGGTGAACGCGGAGCGCCCGTTGTAGGGCAGCCCGCGGACGTCGGGCAGAACGACAAAAGCGGGCACGTTCTCCGCCAGGCTGCCTAACGCATAGGAGATCCATGCGCCGGCGCAGGGGAAACCCGGGAGCAGGAAGCCGCTTGTTTGCAGATACGAAGCCGGACCGTGCACGTTGGACTTCGACTGCATGGCCATGAGGAAGGCCATGCGATCCACGTGCCGCGCCAGATGCGGCAACGCGCTGCTGACCCAACGGCCGCTCTGTCCATGGCGGGCCCAGGCGAACGGGCTCTTCAGGATTGCGCCGGGCACGCTGACGCTGGCTTCGACCCGTTCGCCGACGCCGGGATCGAACTTCTGGCCGTGCCGGGCGATGAGCTCCGGCTTGTAATCGAAAAGGTCGCACTGGCTGGCCCCGCCGGTCATGAAGAGCTGGATGACCCGGCGCGCCTTGGGCACGCGGGGCGGCGGCGTGGCGGCGGTCACCTCACCCTGGAGCAGCGACGTCAGGGCAATGCCGCCCAGGCCGGCGCCAAGCCCGCCGAAACATCCCAGCCCCGCGAGAAAATCCCGGCGCGACTGCGCCCAATTGAACGGCGTCACGGGCCGGTTTGCGTTTGGCTTCATGGTCATTTCATCAAGGGTTTCGGCCGACTCCTGGCGTTCGTGGCTTCCCTTCTCAATCCAAATAGAGAAATTCGTTGCTGTTTAACAGGACCTGACAGGCATTGGCCAGGCCGTGTCGTTCGACGTAGGACGACAGGCGATCGCGTTCCCGGTCGGTGGCCGGCCGCTGGAGGATCCGCCGGTAGGCCGCATCGGCCAGCGCCGAGGGGCGGCCAAGACCCGAAGCGACCGCGGTGTCCGCGGCCAGTCGCGCGGCGATGTGCTCGGCCTGGCGGATGAGAAACGCATCGTTCCAAAGCGCGAGGGCCTGTTGGGCCGTGGCGGATTCCCCCCGCACGGGAGTGGCTGCGCCGCCGTCGGGGCAATCCAAGGCATCCATGAACGGGTCGGGCACCGTTCGAAAGAGGAAGCGATAGACCGCGCGGCGCCGGGCGGCCGGCGAGTCGGGATCGAAATGTTCGTAATCCACGAACGCCGGGTTGCCGCCGGGATTGAACGTGGCGTCGCCCTTGGCGATGAACTGGATCGCGGGCGGTCCGCCCATCGTCAGGTCGAGCTGACCGCTGAGCGCGAGGAGCGAGTCCCGCACTTCCTCGGCGCTCAGGCGCGTGCGATTCTGGCGCCCGAGCAAACGATTGTCATCGTCGGCTCCCCGCCCTGGGGCGGCCAACGACGTCTGTTTCCACGTTTCGCTGGTCACGATGAGCCGGTGCAATGCTTTGAACGAACCTTTGGCGTCGTCGCGGAACCAAACGGCCAGCCAGTCGAGCAACTCGGGATGGCTGGGGGCGCCGCCCATTTTGCCAAAGTCATTGGGAGACTCGCACAGGCCTTTCCCGAAATGCCAGGCCCAGACGCGATTCACAATGCTCCGCCAGGTCAGCGCATTGCGGTCGTCGGTCAGCCACCGCGCGAGCGCGGCGCGCCGCAGCGATTCGTTGCCGGCATCGGCGATGGCGAGAGCGCCGGACAGGCCGGGCAGGCAACTCAACGCCCCGGGCCCAACCTGTTCGCCGGGCTTGGAAATCTCTCCTCGCGCGAGGACATAAATCGGCCTCGGTTCGGGAGCCGGCTTGAAGTTTTCCCCGTCCGGCGGAAAGTCGCGCGCGATGGCCCACACCGATTGCGGCGGCGGCAATGCGGCCAGAGCCCGGGCGTTTTCCGACTGCAGAATCGCGAGGGCCAACTCCCGGTATTCGTCCGGCGTGCGGGCTTCAGAGGGAACCCGGAGGGCGGCCATGGCCGATGCGGGCAGAGTCTCTGGCGGCACGGACGGGCGGTCGGGCCGGGTGGAGAGGCGGAACCGGCCGATGCCGTGCCCGGGGGCCTTTGCGCGATGTTCGAGCACGAACGTGAACACCGTGCTGTCGGGATATGAAACCGGCTCGCCCACTTCAAAGATCGCCCAGTGGGCTTCGCCGTAGCGCGGATGAATGCCCCAATGAGTTTCGTCCTGTCCATCGATCGCCTGGGCAATGGAAATGCCCGGCCCCTCGTTGAAGTCAGCCGTGGCCCGGGACCAGAGGATGGGCCGGCCGCCTTCCGCCGCGTTGGTGGCCGCAAAGGCGCGGAATTCGGACAGATGAAAATTTCCGTTGTCCCACCGGCCGGGTCCGTGCTGGGGCAACCGATCGTCGGGCAACGTCTCGAGTCGAACGGCGGCCAGTCGTCCCGCCGGCTGCCGGACGGTGACGATGTAAACATCGCGGGCGGGGCGTTCGCCGCTGGCGAGCCAGGACCCGTCGGCCTGGCGAACGAGCGTTGCGCCGCCGGTGGAAGTAACGCTGATGACATCGAGCGGCTGCCACGCTTTCTCTTCGCGAGCCCGCGTTTCCTCCCAGCGGGCGACGGCCGCACGGACGGCCGGGGAGTCCAACTGCGCGATCACGGACGTCTCCCGCCGACGCAGGGCCCTTTGCTCGGCGAGCAGATGCTGGCGCCGGCGATGGAGGTCGGGATCGTTGTCAAACGGGCGATTGGCGCGATCGACGCCGGCGAATACGGCCTGCAGCCCGTAGTACTCGCGCTGGGAGATGGGATCGAACTTGTGGTTGTGACAGCGCGCGCAGTGGATGGTCACACTTTGCAACGTGCCGATGACGGTGCTGACCATGTTGTCGCGATCGAGGTATTGGGCCAGGCGATGGTCGGTCGTGTCCTCCCGCACGGTGACGAGCAGCGTGTGGTCCCACGGCCCGGCCGCAGCGAACCCGAGCGCCACGGTGGCCTGCGGGTCGTCCGGGAACAAAACGTCGCCGGCCACCTGCTCCTGGACAAATTGCCGATACGGCTTGTCCTCGTTCCACGCGCGAATGACGTAATCGCGATAAGGCCACGCCTGGGGACGGGCATAATCGTGGTCGTTCCCGTGCGTGTCGGCGTAGTTGGCCACATCCAGCCAATGCCGGGCCCAATGTTCGCCGTGCCGCGGGGACTCCAGCCAGCGCGTCACCGCACGCTCATAGGCACCTGGAGCGGGGTCGCGCAAAAACGCCTCCAGCTCGTCCGCGGCCGGCGGCAGGCCTGTCAGATCGTAGGCGAGCCGGCGCAGGAGGGTGCGAGGATCCGCTGGAGCCGCCGGCTTCAACCCGCGCGCCGAAAGCCTGGCGCGGACGAACGCATCGATGGGGTTCGTCGCGCCGGGGGGAACGGCCGGTCGGGCCAGCGGCATGCGCGACCAATGGGGCGGCTCGCCGGCCACGCTGGCAGGACTCGGCAGAGCTCCGCCTGCCAGCGTCACGATGCACGCCAGGACCCGCGCGGCGGAAGCGGGACCATTGCCGCGAACCCGGATCGGTGCTGGCGTGGTCATGCCGAGAGTGTAGACGGCAAAGGTTGGTCGCTGGCAAACCTCGAGTTCGGCCAATGAGCCCGGGCGGCGCATCTCGAAGCAGACGGCTCGGAGCGCCGATCTCGCCATCGCGGGATCCGCAGCGGGTGGACTCGGCCACGCCCGTCCGAACCTCCGGGCGTTGTCGCCGGGCCGGACCGCTGCCGGCTGAAAGCCCCGCGGTCCGGCCGCGGCGTGGCCCTTTGGCAACAGCTATACCTGGCGTCAGGCGCTGGGAGCTTACAGTGCATTGTCAGTTTCCACCGCTGCGGGTTGAAAACCCACGGCCCGGACCAGGCAGCCGCAGGTCTTGACGCCCGTTTCCGATCGGAACAGCCTGCGCGTGTGGTTGAGGATTTCACAGCGGGGCCAGATCCAGGACGGGACAGCGACGCCGGGAACGTCGCGCGGGCGCCGTTTGTGTTTCCCACCACACATTGGAGCGTCGTCTTAAACGCGGCGGCGGGGAGTGCCTCCGGGCAGGCGGCCGCGCTCGACTGGCTGTGCCGACACTACTGGCCTCCGGTGTTTGCGTTTGTCCGGCAACGGGTGCGCTCGCCGGAGGCGGCGCGCGATTTGACCCAGGAATTTTTCGCCCGGCTGCTGGCCCGTCAGTGGCTGGATGGGTTGAGCGCAGAGGGCGGCCGGTTCCGCGGTTTTTTGCTGACCTGTGTCAGCCGCTTTCTGATCAACGAGCACGAGCGCGGCACGGCGCGGAAACGAGGCGGCGATTTCGACATCGTCTCGCTGGACGCCTTTGCCGAGGAGGAACGCCAGCCGCTGGAACCGATCGACGCGCGCCGGCCGGAGGCGGCCTTTGATCGGCGCTGGGCTGAAGCGGTGCTCGCCGGGGCCCATCGAAGGCTGCGGGACGACTTTGTTCGCGCCGGGCAGGGGGAGCGTTTCGAAGCCTTGCGGGTTTACCTGGTCGACGACGGCGATGCGGCGCCATACGCGGAGACGGCCCGGCGTCTTGAACTCAGCGTCCCGGCGGTGAAGGCGGCCATTCATCGGCTTCGGCAGCGGTGGGGTGAGGCTGTCCGGGAAGAGGTGGCCAACACCGTGGCGCGAGCGGAGGATGTCGAGGCCGAGCTGCGCCATCTGCTCGATGCGTTGTCGGAGCCGATGCCGGCATGAACGGATCGAGATCGACCGGTTGATTTTCCCATGCCACCCGCCGTGGATCTCTGCCCGAAGTGCGGTTCGCCCATCCGAGCGCCGACGGCGGCGGGCGTTTGCCCACGGTGCCTGCTGGCCCGCGCCATCGACGTGGCACCGGATCCGGGAGCAGGAACCCGCCGGAAACGGGAGGAGCTTCCCCAGCTGGAGACCCAACGGAGTGGCGCGGCCGGCAACGCCACGCCCGGGCTTGGCTTCATCGGCAAATATGAACTCATCGCGCGCGTGGCCGAAGGCGGCATGGGCACGGTGTATCGCGCTCGACAGCCCGGCGTCGACCGACTGGTTGCACTCAAGGTAATCAAGTCGGGTTTCCTGGCGGGGGAGAACGAGCGTCGGCGTTTTCGAGTGGAAGCCGAGGCCGCGGCCCGGCTGGACCATCCGAACATTGTCCCCATCTACGAGATTGGGGAGCACGCCGGCCACCCGTTCTTCACCATGCCGTTGCTCACGGGCGGCACGCTGGCCGAGCAGCTCGCCCGCCATCCGGAGCCGATGGATGCGACCGACGCGGCCCGGCTGTTGATCAAGCTCGCCCGCGCCGTCGACTACGCGCATCAACGCGGCGTCCTGCATCGCGACCTCAAACCGTCGAACGTCCTGCTCGACGATCGCAACGAACCACACGTGGCCGACTTCGGTCTGGCGAAACGCCTGCCGTCCGCGGACGCCGGCCAGCCAGACGGCGGGGCCGACTTGGACCCGGATCCGGGCGGCCCGGCGCTCACCCTGAGCATGGCAGTGCTCGGCACGCCAAACTACATGTCGCCGGAACAAGCCAGCGGCTCGAGCCGATCCGTCACGACCGCGGCCGACGTCTACAGCCTCGGCGCGATGCTTTACGAATTTCTCACCCGCGAGCCGCCGTTTGTTGCCGGCACGCCTTGGGAAACCATCCGGCTGGTCATCGAGCGGGAGCCGGTCCCGCCCAGCCGTCGCCTTCGAGAGCGCCGGACCGCCGCGCGGTCCGGGAACACCGCCGACGTCGCCGCGCCCGCCGGCGCCTCGAGCCGGCGGGGGCCCCTCCGGGCCGGGGTCTGCGTGGATCGCGATCTCGAGACCATTTGTCTGAAGTGTCTGGCCAAAGATCCGAGCCGGCGATATCCGACGGCGGCGGCATTGGCGGATGATCTGGACCGATGGCTTCGAGGTGAGCCGGTGTTGGCGCGGGCGGCGGGGGTGCCGGAACGGGTCTACAAGTGGGTGCGGCGACGTCCGTCGACCGCCGCGCTGGTCGCCCTGCTGGCCTTGCTTGGGCTCGCCGGCGGCGGCCGGATCGCCTGGCAATACGAGCGTCTGACCCGCGAGGCCGAAGCCGCCCGCCGGAAGCTTTGGCAGCGCGAACAGGACCGACTGCGGTGCCACGACAACCTGCGCGCGCTCTTCGCCGCGACCCAGGCCTTCCGGCAAACGAGCAACCGCTGGCCGGATTCCCTCGTCGAGCTGGTTCCGGCCTTCATCGCGGACACCAACCGGCTCATTTGTCCGCTGGCCCTGCTGGGCACGCCTCTGGCCGAGACGTTCGAATCGAGCCCGTCCAGCTACATCAGCTACGTCTATGAATTCTCGCCGGAGCTGGCCCGGTCCGGCTGGGTGAATTATGACGATGTGAGCCTTTGGCGTCGGGGCATGACGATCCGCGACCTGCGGCAGGCCCAGATCGGACGCTATGGAGCGATCGTCCCCCTCATTCGCTGCGGCCATCATTTTCCTTGTCCGAGCGTGGCGCACAATGGCGAGGTCTTCGAAACCTGGGTGGCGTGGGCCTATGAGGTGGCCGGGCGGGCCAATGCCGACCATCGCCTGCCTCCCGGCTGGTTCGTGCAAGGCAAACCCGTGGGCTCGCATCGGGTGTCCCTCGATTTCGATGCGCCACACCGCGGCCAGGCCGCGGTCCGTCTGGACCTGGATCGGACTGCCGGCGTGAACGACCCCCGCGTGTTGCTCATGCAAATCCTCAATGCAGCCGAGTGCCGCGACCGCTGGCTGCGGGTCTCCGCCTGGATTGCCGCCGACTCGGTGTTCTCGGCCAGCATCTTCGTTCAGCTCCGTGATCGGAACAACCTTCCACTCCCGGTGAAAAACCGGCAGCCCGCGGCCGGCGTCAGAGCCTCGGCGCGCTGGAAGGAGTACGAGGTGACCACGTATGTGCCGGCTGAGGCCGAGTCGCTCGCGTTCGGGGTGGACCTGAGCGGCTACGGCCGGTTGTGGGTCGACGATTTTTCCTTTTATCTGGACGGACAGCCGGTGGCAGTGCGCACGAACCATGACCCGGTGGATCCGCCCCGGCATTCGACCGCGCCGGCCAATCTCGATTTCGAACTCCTGCCGGCCGGCCTGGTTCGTCCGAGTGCGCTTGCCTCGGGGTCCGCGCCGGCGGCCGGACCGGTCACGCCACCGGGCTGGCAGACCGAGCTGGATGCGAATCGATCGCCGGCCGCCCGCGATGCCGAACAGTTTTTTCAGGGACGTGCCAGCGTGCGCCTGGAGCCGCGCGACGGACGGGGCGGCGGCACCCGTCTGCACCAGCATCTCAATGCCGAGCCCTTTCTCAACCAGCGTCTGTCGTTGACCGCGTGGATGAGGGCGGGTGGACGTCCCGAAGAGGGCGCGATTCGCCTGCTCGCCTATGACAAGCAATCGCAAATTATCGCGCAAGGCCAGAGCCAGCCGGTGCGAACGGAGGGCGGGATCGTGACGTCGGCCAACGGCTGGTATCAAGTGCAGCTTGAGCTGGAGGTGCCGGTCACGGCACGGGCGGTCGATGTGGTTGGTCAGCTGTCCGGCGCCAGCACCGGCCCGGTGTGGATCGATGACATCCGCCTGTCGATCCTTCGCGACGGCGTGAAGAGCCCGATCGTGGACGGCGGGCTGAAGAACCCGGACTTCGAGGAGTGATCGATTCCGTTACTTCTCGCGGAAGAGGGGGCTTTGGATGAGCTCGAGGACGATGGCCCGCACACCGAACCGGGTGGGGGCGGCGCGATCGAGGATGGACTCGATCTGGGCGCGGTCGGAAAAACCGACCGGTGCGCCGGTGGCGAAGACGGTGAGTTGGCGGACGAGGTTGCGGGCGATGCCGCGTTCGTCGGCGAGCAGGAGCTGTTTGAAGTCGCGGATGTCGTGAAAGGCGCGTCCGTCGGGGAGGGAGCCGGTGGCATCGACAGGGAGGGCCCAGTGGAAGGAGAACTTCTGGCCGCTTTTGGCGATGCCTTTGGCCAGTTCGCCGCCGGCCTCGGAGCGGTAGCGATCGCGCCAGCCGCCCATCACGTCGAAATTTTCCAGGGCGAAGCCCGCGGGATCGATCTTCACGTGGCAGGCGGCGCAGGATTCGAGTGTGCGATGGCGGTCGAGCTGTTGGCGGATGGTGGTGGCCCCGCGGATGTCCGGTTCGATGGCGGGGACGCTGGGCGGGGGCGCGGGGGGTTTTTGGCCGAGGATTCGTTCCATGATCCAGGCGCCGCGAACGACGGGCGAGGTGGTGGTTCCGTTGGCCGTGACCTTGAGGACGCTGGCCTGGGTGAGCAGGCCGCCGCGGACGCCACCGGCGGGCAGCGCGGTGCGTCGCAGGGCCACGCCATGGACCGGAGGCAAACCGTAGTGAGCGGCCAGCTTCTCGTTCAGCATGGCAAAGTCCGACGACACGATGTTGCGGGCGGGCAGGTTGCCCCGCAGCAACTCGGCGAAGAACAGCTGGGTTTCAGCCTGGGCGGATTCAATCAGCAGATCGTCCAGGTAGTAGTCCGAGTAGAGCTCCGCATCAGGCGCGGTCGCCTGCATCCGGCGGAGATCCAGCCAGTAATCAAGGAACGCATCGACGAAGCGGCGCGACCTCGGGTCGTTGAGCAGGCGCTCGGTCTCCGTCCGGAGAATGGCCGGCTGGTGCAGCTCGCGCCGGGCCGCCCGCTCGCGCAGGAGCTCGTCCGGCGCGGAGTTCCACAGGAAAAAAGACAGGCGGGCCGCCAGGGCAAAGTCGTCCAGGCGGCCGGGCTTTTCTTCCAGCCCGATGAACTCCGGCGAGCAGAGGACGGCGGTGTATCCGGCGAGCATGGCGTCGGTAAAGCTGAGCCCGTTTTTGAGGCCGGCGCGGACGACGGGAAGAAATCGATTGAGCTCGGTGCGTTCGTTGACGGGACGTCGATAAGCCTGGCGGATGAAATTGCGAAGGAGCTGCCGGGCGTCGGCTTCGGGATGGGCCGACACCACCGCGACGCCACCGGGAGTTTGCAAACGGCGGCCGCCATTTCGATTCGTACGGGCGAGGGGTGCGAGCGGCGCGAGGTTGGTCAGCTGCAGATCGCCGAAAAGGAGGCGGTGGCCGGCAGGAGGCCACGCGTCGAAGAGCGGCCCTTCCACTTCCATCCAGCGGAAGACGACGCCCGGCTGGCCGTCCTTTTCGGCCAGGGGATTTTGCCACCGGCCGGCGCCTGGCCGCGATCGGAACAGGCGCCCGGCGTCTGGCCGGATCATCTCACCCGCCAGCAGATCCACGTCGAGCTCGTGCACGGATGGTTCGGGGGTGACATCGAAATCGCCGAGGTGCCGTAACAGCCGGGGCGGGGTCTCCGCGGTGATGGTGATCGGTTCGTCCCTTCGGCCGCGGGAGATGTCGTCGAGATTCGGGATCGACCACTTGTTGCTGGGGCCGGGTCCGACCCAGACGGAGAAGGCGTTGAAACGAAGTTTGAAACGGCCGGAGACGGGCGCTTTGAACTGATTGAACTTCGGCTCGATGGGTTCGTAGGCGCTGGCCACGACGCCCATGCCCTCCAACTCCCGGTTCGCCGGGTCGTCGGGTCCAACGGTGATGGGCGCCTTGCCGGACCGCACGTCCGGCTGGCCGGCCAAACCCAGCACGGGGAACGTGGCGCGCTCGGGCGCCGTGTTGAACTCGGAAAACTTCATGGGACCCGTGTAGCTGCGCTGGTCCCGGGCGTAAAAGCGATGGACGGTGGACGCCGGCTGCTCGGCGGCCGGCGCCATGGCGTGGCGCAGCGCGTCATCCGCCGCCGCCAGATACCGGGCCATCTGGACATGCGAAACATCGAGCACCGAGCCCACCTTGTTAAACCGATGCGCTTCGCCGTCCTCCGGCAAGGCATCCCTGACCTGCAACCACGGAGTCTGCAGCAGATCCCGCAGCGCGTTTTCATACTCGTAGCGATTGAGCCGGCGACGCGTGGCGCGGCCTTCCCGCCGGAGGCGCGTTTCCTCGGCGGCGGTGAGATCGGCGCTCAGCGCCTGGACGAAGCCCACACGTTCCCCCGGAGCGGGCTGCGCCTTTTTTCGCGGAGGCATCTCGCCGGACGCCACGCGATCATGGACCGCGACCCAGCGCGTGAAATTGGTGGGCTCAGCCGGGGCAAACGCCAGCGTCGTCAGGTCCAGGCCGCCCTTGTGCATCTCGCCGTCGTGGCACTCGACGCAGTGCTGCTCGAGGAAGCCGCGCAGCGCGGGCGGGCCGGACGCGCCCGCGGACGCCGCATTCGCACCAAGCAGGGCCAGGAGGATGGGCAGAGCCGGCGCGGCCCCGCGGACGATCCCGCCGAGGCGCGCCCAGGCGCCGGGCGCCGGGCGGAAATTTGCGCCCTCAGTCGCAGGTCCAGGGCAGCGCCGAATCCGGCGCGCAACGATTGGCAATTGCATACCCAAACCCGACGAATGGAGCGGGTCGGGGTTTCAACTCGAGTTGGACGAGCGCCGCGGCGCGGCCCACGACGGGAGCACGGTCGGCGGCCTTGAGCTGGGCTGGGGGGACGCCGGCGGCTAAGCCGGAATCTCCCGGGCAACGGCGGCGCTCAGCGCAGCGGGATCGATCGGTTTTTCAAGGAACCCGCGGGCGCCCAGCGCGAGCGCGCGTTCGCGGATTTCCGAATGCGCCGGATTGGAGAGGAAAATAATCGGGGTCGACCGGGACAACAACTCGCGCAGGCGGGCGGCCACGACGAATCCGTCGCCGGCGGGCATGGACAGGTCGATGAGGATGAGATCCGGCCGGGTTTGCGTGGCCATGTCGACTCCCGTCATGGCGTCGCGGGCAATGGTGGCCTCATAGCCGTCGGCTTGCAGGCGGAGCGCCACGGCCAGCGCGGTGCGTCGATCGTCTTCGATGACCAGCACCCGCTTGAGGGATTGGGCGGTCGGCGAGGCAACGGGCGGAAGTCGATCAGCGCCAGGATTGAAGCCCGCGATGGGGCGCTTGAACATGCCGGTCTCGCCCAGCGCATGCCCGGCCACCGCCAGCAGCTCGGCGGCGTCATACGGCTTTTCAAAAAGTCCCGCCGCCCCGAGGTCCATCACGCGCTGCCGCAGATCCGGCGCCTTCGAGGCGGTCACGAAAATAATGGGCGCCCGCCGGGTCTGGGGGATCGATTTGAAGCGACGCGCCAGATCCAGCCCGTTTCCGCCCGGAAGCGAGATGTCGAGCACGATGAGGTCCGGCTGGGATTCCACCGCCGTATTCAGTCCGGTGACCGCGTCGCCGACGGCGCGGGCGCCATAGCCATCGGAGCGAAAGCGAATTTCGAGGGCCGCGGCGATGTGCGGGTCGTCTTCGATGATCAGGATGTTTTTCATGCGGACCTTTGCGGTGACCGGGGCGGGGAGGCCGGCGGAACGGGGGTCAGGGAGGCGGACGCCGGCCGCGCCTGCCGCTCGGCGTCCTCGGCGTTAAGAATCAGACTGATGGCGGCCAGCAATTCCTCGGCATCGTATGGCTTCTCGAAGAATCCGGCGGCGCCGAGTTGCTGCGCGGTCTTGCGCAAGCCGGTGCGCTTGCTGGCGGTGATGAAGATGATCGGGATGTCGCCCAGCCCCAGGTCGCGCAGGCGTTCCGCCACCGAGAAGCCCATGCCGACCGGCATCATGATGTCGAGCAGGATGAGGTCGGGCGTATGGGTCATTGTCATCTTGAGCCCGGTGAATCCGTCGCCCGCGGTATGCACCTCGTAGCCGGCCGCGCTCAGGCGAACACGGAGGGCCGCGGCAATTTTGGTGTCATCTTCAATGACCAGGATCGTTTTCATCGTGGGCCTTTGCTCGGGCTTGCTCATGGGATCGTATCTTCGGGACAAAATTTCGGGCGGGGGACGGTTTCATTCCTGGGCGCCTTCCCGGCGGACCGGGCCGGGGCCCATGGCCTTGACGCTTTCGACGAGCTGGGCCATGGGACAGGGCTTGGCCAGGACCATGGATGGTCCGTGTTGCATGGCGCGGTGGATCAGCTCTCCGCCGAGCTGGCCGGTATGCAGGATGACCGGCACGGCCCCCCAGCGCTTGCGGATTTCCTCGAGGGCGGCCGAGCCGTCCATGCGGGGCATCTCCAGATCCATGAGCACGACATCCGGCAGATGCTGGCCCATGCATTGCAGCGCCTCCTCACCGTCGCCGGCGGTCTTGACCGAGATGTGCTCCCGCTCGAGCACGCCGCGCAAGATGTCGCGCATGGCGGCGTCGTCCTCGACCAGCAGGAGGTTCGGCTCGCGGGGCGCGCCGAGGATGGGGAGGGTGACGGTAAATGTGCTGCCCACGCCCAACTCGCTTTCGACGGAGATCTCCCCGCCATGGAGGTGGACCAGCTCGCGGCAGATGTACAGGCCGAGGCCGACGCCATGCTCGATCGCGGCTTCGCCGGATTTGACCTGATAAAGGCGGTCAAAGATCCGATCGAGCTGATCGCGCGGAATGCCGCAGCCGGTGTCGCGCACGAGCACCTCGAGGTGACCGGATGTCGTCGGCGACTCATCGACCTGCACGGTGATCCGTCCGCCGTCGGGCGTGAACTTCAAGGCATTGTTCAAGAGGTTGGTGATGACCTGAGCGATGCGACAGGAGTCGATGGAGACCGGGGGGAGGTTCGGGGCGAACTCGCTGATGAGTTCGATATGTTTGTATTCGGCGGCGGGGCGCAGCGTTTGGAGAACGCGATCGATGACTGCCGGCAGGGAATCCGGCTTGAGTTCCAGGCTGAGCTTGCCGGTCTCGAGCCGCGTGGCGTCGAGCAAATCGTTGATGCAAACGCGCAGCTGGTTGCAGCTTTCCCGCGCGATGCCGAGGTACTCGGCCTGGGTGGGACGCAACGGGCCGGCGAGGCCGTCCATGACAATCGAAATAAACTCGCGGGCGGACGTGAGGGGCGTTTTCAGCTCGTGCGACAGGGTGTGATAGAAATTTTGGATCTCCTCATTCTTGCGGAGGAGATCCCGATTGGTGCGTTCGACCTGGCTCTGAATCCTGCGCATTTCGGCCTCCGCGCGCATGCGTTCGGTCACGTCCCAGCTGATGCCCTGGATGCCGACCAGGCGCCCTTCCACGTCCAGGAGCGGGGCCCGCACCATCTGCACGAAGCCCTCCCGCCCGGTGCGCGTTTCGTAGGGATGAACGGACTCGAGGGTCTGGCCCAAATCGAGCACGCGCTGATCATCCTCCTGGAATCGCTCGGCCGTGGCCTGGGTGAAAAAATCAAAAGCCGTCTTGCCGCCAAACTCGCCCTCCGTCAGGCCAAAGATCTCGGCGAAATGACCGTTAACGAACTGGTATCGGCCCGTGGGGTCCGTTCGCCAGACGTGCACCGGGAGCTGCTCGATCAGGGAGTAATAGAGCGCCCGGGAGTCGCGCAACTCCTCCGCCATCCGGCGCCGTTGTTCGATCTCCTGTCGAAGGACGTCATTGGCGTCCGCCAGTTCGCGCGTGCGATCCGCCACCCGCCGCTCGAGGTCGTCGTGGGCCCGGCGCAACGCGTCTTCGGCGCGCTGCCGTTCGAGGACTTCGGCGTAGAGGGCAACGTTGGCGGTGTTGATTTCGGCGATGCGGGCCGCCACCCGGCGTTCGAGTTGCTCATTGGCCGCGCGCAGTTCGAGCTCCGCGCGTTCGCGCCGGCTGGACTCGCGGTAGATGATTGCCGCGACCAACCCCGAGGCCACCACCACCAGACTGCCGGCCAACTCGTTGAGCCGGTTGTACGCCAACAGCCCCACGAGAATCAGGACCGACAAGGCCACAACCGCTCCGACGGTCGATTGGTTGGCAATGCGGCGTTTCATAAGTCGGCCTGCTCCGCCGTGTAAGCAAACTCGGGGCCGACAGGCACTTCCATGGGAACACGGTTCAGCCCCAATTGGCTAAGTCCTTGAAAAAGAACATTTTTGATCGACCTGTGAGGCAGCTGATCCACAGTCGTTTACACCGTCAGAAGGCCGGCAGATTGTGCCGATCTCAAGAATCTCGTCACCCAATTGTGCCGTAATTCCACTTGTGTTCCATCGGCGGTTATGAGGCACTCTGAGGGGTCCAGATCCACCTATCTGGCTCTCGGATTAACCAAGATACAGTCAGTCGTAATATGTCCATGACGTGTTGGAAGCGTTGGCGACCGATCGGAGTTCGGCCGGCGAAACAGGAAGACCACGGAAACGGTCACCGGAACGACGGCGGCACCCACCGCGGGACCAACCTGAGGCGCAGGCTCGTGCTGGCGGGATGGACTGCGCTCGCGTTAATGAGCGCGGCACGGGGTCAGGCCCAGACGCCGTTGGTGAATGGCTGGACGCACGTGGGGACCATCGCGGTCGGCGGCGTGGTGGATTCCTGGACCTTCGACGCAGCGGTCGGCGAACGGGTCGTCATCCGTGTCGGCGAGATTGCCCAGACCAACGCCTTCGCGCCTCGATTGCGCCTGATCAACCCGGCGGGAAACCAGCAGGCGAACAGCGCCGGAACGGCGGCCGCGGAAGTGTCCGTCGTGGCCACGAATTCCGGCACCTTTACCGTGCAAGTCGACGGGACCGTGGCCAACGCCACCGGTGTTTATCGATTGACCCTGGTCAAGGCGCCGGGGGTTCCGTCGGTGGCGCCGGGCGACGAGGGTGGCGCCTTAACCAACGGCGCAGTGCACACCGGCGTGATCGATCTCGGTGATCTGGACGTGTGGACGTTTACCGCCACGGCCGGGCAGAGCCTGGTTTTGCGGATGGCCGAGGCGACGCCGGGCCTCTCCCTGACACCGGCCCTGTGGCTCTATGGGCCAAACGGAGCGCTTCTGGATTCGTACGGCGCGTCCGGTGCGGCCGCCCAGGTTGTGTTTCGTGCGACCAACAGCGGGACGTTCCTCGTCGTGGCCGGCGACTTCAGCTCCGGCTACGCAGGCAGCGGCGCCTACCGACTGACCCTGGCCAAGACCGGGGATCCGATCACGGTGTCGCCTGGCGATGAAGGAGGGTCTTTGACCAATGGGGCGATGCACACCGGCACGATTGAGGTCGGGGATGTCGATCTCTGGTCGATTGAAGCAAATACCGGAGACAGCCTGACGGTCCGGGTCGGCGAGTTGCTGACCGGCGCCTTGACGCCGTACGTGGGTATCTACGGCCCGACCGGAGTGCTGCTCGATTTCGCCGCGGGCAGTGTCTCCGCGGAAGCCAGCGTGCGCGCAACCAACAACGGAACCTATCTGGTCCTGGTGACCGATCTGAGCAATGGCTACGCGGGCAGCGGGCCTTATCGCCTCACGCTGGCGCGCACCGGAAGTCCGGTGGGGATCTCCGCCAACGACGAAGGTGGGCCGTTGGTGAACGGCGCCGTTCACACCGGGGTGATTGATCTGGGGGATCTCGACGTATGGACCTTCACCGCCACCGCCGGCCAAAACTTTCTCTTGCGCATGGCCGAGGCGACACCAGGTCTCTCGCTCACGCCGGCCTTGTGGCTCTATGGTCCAAACGGGGCGCTCCTGGATTCGTTTGGCGGATCCAGCGTGGCCGCCCAGGTCTCCTTCCGGGCGACCAACAGCGGGACGTTCACTGTCGTGGCTGGCGACTTCAGCTCCGGTTACGGCGGCAGCGGTGCGTACCGGCTGACCCTGGCCGAGACCGGGATTCCCTTCGTTGTTTCGCCGGGCGATGAAGGGGGCTTGTTGACCAACGGGGTGATGCCCACCGGCACGATCGAGATCGGCGACGTCGACCTGTGGACTTTCGACGCCAATGCGGGCGACAACCTGACCGTGCGGGTAGGAGAATCGGTGGCCGGCGGCTTGACGCCGTACGTGGGTATTTACGGCCCGACCGGAGTGCTGTTGGATGGTGCTTACGGATCGGCCGCGGCGGAAGTCAGTGTGCGCGCGACCAATAGCGGAACGTTCCTGGTCCTGGTGACCGATCTGAGCAACGGCTACGCGGGCAGCGGCGCCTATCGCCTCACGCTGGCGCGCACCGGAAGTCCGGTGGGGATCTCCGCCAACGACGAAGGTGGGCCGTTGGTGAACGGCGCCGTTCACACCGGTGTGATTGATCTGGGGGATCTCGACGTATGGACCTTCAGCGCCACCGCCGGCCAAAACTTTCTCTTGCGCATGGCCGAAGCGACGCCAGGCCTCTCGCTCACGCCGGCCTTGTGGCTTTATGGTCCGAACGGGGCGCTCCTGGATTCGTTTGGCGGTTCCGGCGTGGCCGCCCAGGTCTCCTTCCGGGCGACCAACAGCGGGACGTTCACTGTCGTGGCCGGCGACCTGAGCTCCGGGTATGGCGGCAGCGGCGCGTACCGGCTGACCCTGGCCGAGACCGGGATTCCCTTCGTTATATCGCCGGGCGATGAAGGGGGCTTGTTGACCAACGGGGTGATGCACACCGGCACGATCGAGATCGGCGACATCGACCTGTGGACTTTCGACGCCAACGCGGGCGACAACCTGACCGTGCGGGTGGGGGAATTGGTGGCCGGCGGCTTGACGCCGTACGTGGGTATTTACGGCCCGACCGGCGTGCTATTGGATGGTGCTTACGGATCGGCCGCGGCGGAAGTCAGTATCCGCGCGACCAATAGCGGAACGTTCCTGGTTCTGGTGACCGATCTGAGCAACGGCTACGCGGGCAGCGGCGCGTATCGCCTCACGCTGGCGCGCACCGGAAGTCCGGTGGGGATCTCGGCCAACGACGAAGGTGGGCCGTTGGTGAACGGCACCGTTCACACCGGTGTGATCGATCTGGGGGATCTCGACGTATGGACCTTCACGGCGAGCGCCGGCCAAAGCTTCCTTCTGCGCATGGCGGAGGCGACGCCAGGCCTCTCGCTCACGCCGGCCTTGTGGCTCTATGGTCCAAACGGGGCGCTCCTGGATTCGTTTGGCGGATCCGGAGTGGCCGCCCAAGTCTCCTTCCGGGCGACCAACAGCGGGACATTCACTGTCGTAGCCGGCGACCTGAGCTCCGGCTATGGCGGCAGCGGCGCGTATCGGCTGACCCTGGCCGAGACCGGAGTGCCCATTGTTGTATCGCCGGGGGATGAAGGGGGCTTGTTGACCAACGGGGTGATGCACACCGGCACGATTGAGGTCGGCGACGTGGATCAGTGGTCTTTCGACGCGAGTGCAGGCGACAGCCTGACCGTCCGCGTCGGCGAAATGGTCGCTGGGGGGCTGACACCGTGGGTTGGGATCTATGGGCCGACAGGAGTTCTTTTGGACAGCGCCTATGGAACCGCGGCGGCGGAAGTCAGCGTGCGCGCGACCAACAGCGGAACGTTCCTGGTTCTGGTGGCCGATCTGAGCAACGGCTACGCGGGCAGCGGCGCCTATCGCCTGACGCTGGCGCGCACGGGAAGTCCGGTCGGCGTGTCTCCGAACGATGAAGGCGGCCTGTTCGACGGCTCGGCCACCTACGAAGGGAACCTTGAGGTGGGGGATTTGGACGTATGGTCCTTCACCCTTTGCCGGGGCGAGCGCATTGTGATGCATTTGGAAGAGGCTGCTGCCGGCAGCGCCCTGACGCCCTGGCTGCGGCTGTTCGGGCGCGAGGGCACGGAGATTCGATCCGTGAGCGGCGCGTCATCCGTGCATATCGACGTCACGGCCACGAACACCGGCACGTTCGTGGTGGTGGCCGGCGACTTGAGCTCAGGGTACGCGGGTTCCGGTGCGTATCGCCTTTCGGTCAACGGACTGGTGCACGCCCTGCGGTTGTGCGATCCGCAAATTGTCGGCACCAACGTGACGTTAAGCGGCGCCGGTGGACCGGTTCAGGGCGGGTTCACCATTTTCACCGCGCCAGCCGTGGAAGATCCTCTGGCGACCTGGGCGCCGCTCCTGAACGGCCAGTTTGACATCTACGGGGCTTTCTCGCGTTCGAATGCGGCTCCGCGCCAGGATCCAAAACGGTTCTTCCTGCTCCGCCAGCCTTGAGAGTCTCACGCGACCGAGCTTGGCCGCCGGCGGGTTGACCGCCAGCCGGCGGCCGGCGACCGGCCAGCGGTCGATCGCTGGACGGGAAAAAGGAAGTGGCGAAGCAACGCACAAAGGAGACTGGCGCTCCCGCCAGGCGGGATCGATCCGCTCGCAAATGGAGCAGGCGCTAATCGCGCATTGTCCTGACGCCCCGGCCCGAATGGTCTCACAGCCGGCACTTGGACCCGTGCATGTCGCTTCGCCGTGGATTTCATACCGCCGAACGGGAAAAAACGAAACGAAGAGTTATCCAAAGTTGTGCACCGGTTGTTCACGGCGTGGCAGCGAGCTCCGCGCGCCGGCGCGCGACCATCACGCCTCAGGCAGACGTTCCCGGCCGGCAAAGCCTGCTTCGAGATCGTGCCAGAACTCGATGTCGTCCTCGTCCTGCTCCCAACAGAGGAAGACCTCGCGGCCGGCCATGACGGCGGGAAAATCGATCAGGCCCCGTTCGAGATCCTTGATTTGGATGTCGCGCGACTCGAACCAGACGAGCAGGGAGCGCATGCGGCAGAGGTCGCGGATCCAGTCATTGACGCTTGCGCCACCGAGGTCGCAACCGGTGGCATGGAGCTGGGTGAACCGCTGGTCGGCTTTGGTGACGCGCTCGCGCAGGTGGTTCAGTTCGGCCAAATGGCGGCGGATATCAGGGATGAGCAGCCGGGCTTGTTCAACGGTGTAATGGGTCTTGAACTGAAAGGCCATGTTCAGCGGACGGCTTCCTTTTCCGGACGTTCGGTGGCCGTGCGTGGAGCTGGGTCGCCAAGCTTTTCGAGTTTCCGAACGATGTCGGGGTTGGGCTCGATCGCGAGGGATTTTTTCCAGGCGGCCCGGGCTTGTTCCGGCTGGTTGAGTTTCAGGTGAATTTCGGCGAGGTGATCGAACAGGGTGGCATCCGGTTCCTCGGAGTGATCGACGGATTGTTGAATCCACTTCAGCGCCTCGGCAGGCTGGTTCTGCTTGTAAAGCACCCAGCCGAGGGAATCGAGAAACGCGGCATTTTTGGGCTCGAGGCGGACAGCCTTTTCGATCATGGACCGCGCTTCCGCGAGGTTCTCCCCGCGTTCCGCCCACATATACCCGAGGTAATTGAGCGCCTCGGCAAAGTCCGGCGTCATGCCCAGGGCCTTGCGAAAATACTGCTCCGCCTCCTGGATCTGGCGGCTGCGCTCAGCGGCGGCACCGAGCTGGAAATAAAACGTGGACGTGAGACGGTTGGTCGCCGTGGCCCGGGCGATCACCTCTGCGGCGACGAAGTGCTTGAGCGCGCTCGCATAATCCTTGAGGCCGGAGTAAGCGAGGCCGGTGTAGTACTCGCCGACAAAATTCTGGTCGAACTTGCCACGCGCCTTGTCGAGCACCTCCAACGCCCGCTGGCCCCGCGAGGACCCGATCAGCACCGCCGCCAGGTCGTAATAGACGGGCTCGAAATCGGGATTCAGCAACAACGTCTTCCGGAAACAATCCTCGGCCTCCGACAACTTTTTGTCCTCAAAGTAGATGCTCCCGAGAAGGTATTGGGCGCGCGGATTGGCAGGCGATTCGGCCAGCAAAAGTCGCAGCTGCTCGGCAGCCTTCTCCTTTTCCTGCCGGCGCAAATGCAGCTCGATCAGCCGGTCGCGAACGAAGGACAGCTGCGGCACTTTTTCCAAAAGCTGACGATACGCATCGATCGTCGCGTCCGTCGCACCCAGCTGGCTGAACGCGTCCCCCAGGCGCTGCCACAAGTTGGGGCTGGCTGGCTGGGCAGCGGCCGCGCGCTTGAACGCCGCCAGCGCCTTCGCCTTGATGGATTCCTGCGGCGCGCTGCGGTCAAAGGCGAGATAAGCCTCGCCCAAATCGGTCAGGAACTCCGCATCCACCGCCGTCTGCCGGGCCGCTTCATCCAACACTTTCAATCCCTCGTCCCGGCGATCCGCCTGCAAGTGGATCTGGGAGAGGTAGTGATATCCCTCAAAGCGGGTCGGGTCCTTGCGGATGGCGTCGCGGTTGGCGGCCTCGGCCAGCTCCTTGCGCCCGGCCACGGAATAGGCCAGACCCAGCCGCGCCGAAATGGCGGCGCTCGATCCCGGGCGCCCGGCGCATTTCTTCAGCACTTCGATCGCCCGATCGGTCTGCTTTTGGCGCAGCAGCCGGGCGGCCGCCTCCATCACCAGAGTCTCGTCACCGGGATCCGCCACCGCCGCCTTGTAATAGTTCTCGGCGGCCGACGGCAAATCGTCGTTCAGCTCGTCGAGGACGGCCTGAGTGTACCGCGAATGTGCTTCCACGCGCGATTCGACCGCGCTTGCCGAATAGCTCTGCTCCGCCGCGCTCGAACGTGGACGCGCCGCGTCGCCGGGGGAGCCTTTCCCCTTGGGCTGACCCTTCCCCATTCGTACAGGGGAAAGGGCGCAGCCGGCGAGCAATCCAGCTCCTGCCAGCGCAAGGGCGAACCGCAGACGGAAACGGATGGACATGCGTCTTGGGCAACGAATCCCCAGGCCAACCCGCGGACTCGCCGCGTTCCGTCGGAACGTCGCGAACTCTAAAGCCGAAGCCCGGCGGGCCGGACTACTTCTGCCAGGTGCGCTTCTTGTGACGATTGGCGCGCAACTTCTTGCGTCGCTTATGCTTGTTAATTTTGGCCTTCCGACGTTTTTTCAGTGAACCCATAGGTTTCGTTTAAAGTCGTGTCAGTATACAACCTTGTTCAGCGGGTATTCAATGATTCCTTCCGCCCCCGCCGCCTTCAACTGAGGAATCAGCTCTCGAACGACATGTTCGTCAATGATGGTTTCGACCGCCACCCAACCTTTCTGGCTGAGGTTGGCGATCGTCGGGCGGCGCAGCGCGGGCAGGCTCTTGAGCAGGCTGGCCACGTTCTTCTCTTCAATGTTCATCTTGAGGCCCACCTTCGATTCCGCCTCCAGCGCCCCTCGCAGGAGCAACGCCAGCGTCTCCACCTTCTGGCGCTTCCACTTGTCCTTCCATGCCGCGTGGTTGGCAATCAGCCGGGGAGTGGACGTCAGCAGTTCGTCCACAATCCGCAGCTTGTTCGCCCGCAGAGAGGAGCCGGTCTCCGTGACCTCGACGATCGCATCCACCAGCTCGTGGGCCTTCACTTCCGTGGCGCCCCAGGAAAACTCCACTTCAGCCGTCACGCCGTGCTTGCGCAGATATTTCTTCGTGATGCCCACGACCTCCGTGGCAATGCGTTTGCCGTGGAGATCCTTGACCGATTTGACGCTCGAGTGTTCCGGCACCGCGAGAACCCAGCGCGTCGGCTTGCGCGAAACCTTGCTGAACTGAAATTCCGCGATCTCGCGCACATCCGACCCGTTCTCAACCACCCAATCGTGCCCGGTGATCCCGCAATCCAGGTAACCGTGCTCGACGTAACGGCTGATCTCCTGGGCCCGGATCAGGCGAATCTCCAGTTCCTCGTCGTCCACATACGGCAGGTACGACCGGCTGCTCACGGAAATGTTGAAGCCCGCCCTGGCCATTTTCTCCAAGGTGGCGTCCTGCAGGCTGCCCTTCGGCAGCCCGAATCGAAGTTTTTTCTGCTTGCTCATCGTTGGCGATCGTCATGCCCAACAGCGCCGCGCCCCGGCGCGCCCCCGAGGGGCACGACGCGCATGATCTGCCATGCGCAGCCAGCCAAAGCGATGATTTTCTTGAGCGCTCTGTCTCACAACACCGTCCTACCCCACGGCAATTGTCGATGGACTCCTCCGGCCCGTTCACGGCACAGTAATCCCCAGCACATGAGAAACCCGTCAACGTCGCCCAACTCCAGCCGTCGGGCGTTCCTGCGTCAGAGTGCCACTCTTGCCGCCGCGACTGCGGGCGCCTTCGGCACCGGCGCCATTCTCGCGCCGAGCAACGTTCTCGGCGCAGCCGCGGACAACCTGGTCACGCTGCCCTTCGACAACGGCGAACGACCCTTGGTCAAATATCCTCAGAAACGGCCTTTGCTCCGATTGACCACTCGCCCGCCCCAGCTCGAAACGCCATTCGAGGTTTTCAACGAAAGCCTGCTGACGCCCAACGACGCGTTTTTTGTCCGCTATCACCTGACCAACGCCCCGCCGCCCGCATCTCTGCTCCAGGCCGATCAGTTCAAACTGAAAATCGCTGGAGCGGTCAATCAGCCGCTGACCCTGACCGTTGCCGAGCTGCAGCAGCGCTTCACTCCGGTTGAGCTGGCGGCGGTGAACCAATGCTCAGGTAACAGTCGTGGCTTCTTTCAGCCGCGAGTTCCGGGCGGCCAGCTTGGCAATGGCGCCATGGGTTGTGCCCGCTGGCGCGGCGTGCTCCTCGCTGACGTGCTCAAAGCCGCAGGACTCGCCGCCGGTGCGCAGCAGGTGACCTTTAATGGCCTCGACAACCCGTTGCTGCCGCAGACGCCGGATTTCGTCAAGGCCCTCGAGGTCGACCACGCCCTCCAGCCCGATGTTCTTCTCGCGTGGGGGATGAACGGCGAAGATCTGCCCTGGCTCAATGGCTATCCCCTTCGACTCGTGGTGGCGGGACACTACGGGACCTACTGGGTCAAACACGTGAATGAGATCACGGTACTCGACCGCGCGTTCCAAGGGTTCTGGATGGACACGGGTTACCGCATCCCGGACACCGCCTGCGCGCACATCCCCCCCGGCACCAAACCCGCCCATACTGTCCCCATCAACCGCCTTAACGTCCGCTCGTTCATCACCAGCCTGCATAATGGGGCAACAGTCAAGGCCGGCACCTCGACGCGGGTGCGCGGCATCGCCTTTGACGGAGGCTATGGCATTCGCGAAGTCCTGTTCTCGGACGACGACGGCCGTTCTTGGCGTCAGGCGGAGCTGGGTCGGGACGAGGGAAAATTCGCATTCCGCGAATGGACGATTCCGTTCACTCCTGAGAAACCAGGACCCAGAAAGCTTCTCTGCAAAGCCACCAATGTATTGGGACAGTCGCAACCCTTCGAGCCGCTTTGGAACCCGTCGGGCTATATGCGAAACGTCGTCGAGTCGGTGCAGGTCAACGTGAGCTGATGAACCAGAACGCCATGAACACTCCCGTTCGCGCAGAAAGAAAACGCCCGCAGGTCCGTGGAAGTTTCGTTCGCGCCGCCTGGACAGCAGCCGTGGTCGCTCTCTGCGGGCTCGCGGCCGTGGACACGAGCGGCGCGGACGCCTGGAAGCTGCCGGCGGAAACCCCGCGGCTCGCGCCCGGCCCAGGACGCGATCTGGTGCTCGGCCAATGCATCATCTGCCACTCAACCGAGTACATCTCCACTCAGCCGCGCTTGAGCCGCACCCAATGGCAGGCCGCGGTCGACAAGATGCGCACCAAATTCGGCGCGCCAGTGACCACCAACCTCACGGATACAATTGTGGATTATCTGACGGCGGCTTACGGCAAGCCCTGAGCCCCGCTCCCGCACGGATCGGCTGGTTCTCAAAGAGAGTTCAACTCCGTTGAACTTGGCCGTAGCCGGTTACCCCTGTCCACGGTCTAATCGGGGTGAACCATGGTCAGGACGAGTGGCTACAGGCGCCCGCCGCTCCGCGGGCCTACAAGGCAACGATCGCAAGTTAACAAGACGTATGAAAGAAAACGCAACCCGTGCCGAGTCGCAGTCGCTGAGGAAACGATCGGTCGGTGGTTACTTCCGTTGCATTCTGGGCTTCAGCCTGTTGCTCATGGCCATCATCTCCTGCTCTTCTTTGCACGCGGCGCTGTTGGGGTTTTATCCGTTCGATGGCAATGAGCCGCAAGCCGACGCCAGCGGAACCGGTCGGGACCTGGAAAGTGTGGGCGCCGATCCGACGTTCCAAGCGACCGGAGGCTTCGAGGGTGGTGGTTACAGCTTCGACGGGAACCAGCGATGGGTGGCGCCCATCGACATCAACCCGGGAACGTTGCCGCAAATGACCATGGGCGCGTGGGTCAAAACGGCGAGTCTGGCGCCGGGCTTGCGAAAAATCATGGGTTCGGACGATGGCGGTTGGGATCGAACAATCGGCCTCGACGACCGCGAAGGGCCTTTCCGATACACGTCTTTTATCGGCAACGGAAACCCGGCGCTGGGCGGCCCAGGGCCGGTCAGCACCAATCAGTGGACGTTCTTCGCCGTGACTTACGATTCGGTGAACAGCCAACTGACGATGTATATCGACTTGGACGCCGTCTCGCGCGAGCCCTTGGTCGGCGTGACCGTACCGAGCAGCTTCGGGTCCGGCTTTGATCGGATCGCCATCGGCGCGATCCGTCCGGATGTGCAGTCCGAAGGGTGGGTTGGGAGCATCGATAATGCGTTCGTTTACGACGAGCTCCTCACGCCCGAGCGCCTGACCGAAATTCGCAACGGCGGGCGCAAGGCCATCCTGGGCCTGACGCCGGATGATCCCAATCTCGCTGTGTCGTCAGCGCCGAATTTGGACGGCCTGCCGAAGGTGCCGAACGTGAAAACGTTCTCCTTTCCCATCGTCAACAACGGCTCGGCGCAAACGCTGCACATCACCAACGTGACGCTGGCTGGTCTGGACGCCGGCTATTACTCCGTGCAGTCCTTCCCGGCCACCCTCGCGCCTGGGGAAAGTTCGGCCCTCGTCTTCCAACTCGACTCGGCCGGCGAGGTCGGCCGGTATTCAGGCACCGCCACCGTGACCAGCGACGATCCAACAACTCCCTCCCTGCTTCTCGACCTAAGCGCGCGCGTCGTCTCGGCCCAAACTCTCCTGGGCTTTTACTCGTTCGATGACGCGGCCAATCCGTTGAAGGATGAAAGCGGTGCCAATCGCACCCTGGTCAGCGGAACCGCGCCTCCGACCTATGCCGGCGCCGGCGGATTTAACGGCAGCGGGGCGTTCACTTACGACGGCACCCAGCGACTGGCGGCTCCGATCAACATCAATCCTTCAGTCGAGCCGCGCCTGACGATGGGCGCCTGGGTGAAGACTGCCTCCCTCGAGACGGGTTTACGCAAAGTGCTGGGTTCCGATGACGGCGGTTGGGATCGAACCATTGGTCTCGACGATCGCAACGATGTGTTTCGCTATACGGCGTTCGCCGGCAACGGGCCGCCGGTCCCGGGCACACCGAGCCCCGTCAGTACTGAAGACTGGACGTTCCTGGCGGCGGATTATGATCAGACCTCGGGCAAAGTGGCCGTCTACGTCGACCTCGATGCCTCGACGACCGCCGATGAATTGCAGCGCGTCGAATACCCCGCCTCGGCTGGTGCCGGGGCCACCTCGGTTGGCATCGGGGCGATCAACCCCGCTGGCGGCGAATACTGGCTGGGATCCATCGACAACGTTTTCTTCGTTCGCGGGGCCGTCGATGCCGCGACCATGCGCGCCATCCGCGACGGGGGCCGCTCCACGCTCCTGCAGTTCGGGCCCGACCCCGTCCTGCTGACCCTAACGTCACCGGTCTTCGGCGATCTGCCGAACGGCGCCACCCGGACCGTCCAGCTCCAGGTCCGCAATGGAGGCGCGTCGCAGCCCTTGACCATCGTGCGAGCGCGATTTACCGGACGTGATGCCGCCAGGTTTTCGGTGGGCGCCCTGCCAGGCCCCATCGCCCCTGGCGCCACGGCCGCCATCGCCGTGACGCTGACGCCACAAGGCCGTCAAGGCCTGTTGCTCGGGACGTTGGAGCTGACCTCAAACGACAGCGACAACCGGACAACGTTGATCGACGTGACCGCGAACGTTCCGTTCTCGGATCCCAGCGCAGCGCTCATCGGGTTCTACACGTTCGATGATCCGGCGGCGCCCCTGAAGGACGTCAGCGGCCACGGAAATGACCTGACGATGGTGACCGGCGCCGAGCCCACGTTCAGTCCCGTGAGCGGCTTCCTCGATGGCGCGTTCGATTTCAACGGGTCGCAACGGTTGATCGCGCCCATCAACATCAACCCGTCGGCCCGGCCGGTCCTCACCATGGGCGCCTGGATTAAGGCGTCGTCGCTCGGCGGCCTGCACAAGGTGATCGGTTCCGACGACGGCGGATGGGATCGCACCATTGGCATGGATGATCGTGGAGTCGGTGGTTTGCGTTACACCACGTTCATCGGCAACGGCGAGCCTCTGGCGAATACGCCGACGCCCACCAGCCTCGACGGGTGGAGCTTCATCGCCGCAACCTACAGCGAACCCGCCAGCCAGGTGGTGATGTATGTCGACCTCGATGCGTCGACCATCGACGATCCGCTCGTCGTGGTCAGCTCGCCCAGCGGGTTCGGGTCCGGGTTCTCCACCACCGCCATCGGCGGGCTGCGGCCCGACAACGCCAACGAGGGCTGGATTGGATCCATCGACAACGTCTTCTTCTACGACAAGGTGCTGACGGTTGACGAGCTGACCACCTTGCGCGATCAACAGCTGGCGCTGGCCCACCAGCTGAAGATCCGATCGATCACCCGCACGGACGTCGGCGTGGCCATCGTGTGGCGCAGCGTGCCCAATGAATTCTACGAGATTGAATACACGGAGAGTCTCGGCGGCCCCTGGCAGCTTGTCGGAGTCGGCGGCTCTGCCACGCAAACAGCAGATTTCATCGACACCGATCCCGACCGTCTCGCGAGGCCCACCGGATTCTACCGCATCAAAGGCGAGGAATGAGCAAACACGGCACGCGTTCCGAAGGCTTTTAGCTGGCCGTTTGAAAAGTCGGCCCGGTTCAAACCGCACACATTCGGTCACCTCGCCCGTCGCGCTCGGGTTGATTGCCGCGGGTCTGTTGATTGTATTCTCCGGTCGCGTCACGGGCGCGAATGGTCCTGAGGCTGTGACGTGGCAGGAAGCGGGGAACCATCGGGTCCGCCCCCTGCCCGTTCCTGCGTCCGGGCGATCTGGATTCAGCGTCGTTCCCGCCGATCGGAGCGGGGTCGATTTCACCAACCACCTCAGCGACGACCAGCTGGCCCGGAATCAAATTCTTGAAGTCGGGTCGGGCGTGGCGCTCGGCGACGTCGATGGCGACGGCCGGGTCGACATCTACTTCTGCGCCCTCGAGGGCGGCAATCGTCTCTACCGAAACCTTGGAGGTTGGAAATTTGAAGACATCACGGAACGGTCCCAAGTCGGATGCCCGGGACAGTTTTCGACGGGCGCCGTGCTGGCGGATGTCGACGGCGACGGCGACCTCGACCTGCTGGTCAATGCCATTGGCCGGGGAACGCGGTTGTTCCTGAACGAAGGCGCCGGGCGCTTCGCGGAAAACAAGGACGCGGGCCTTCACTCCGATGGCGGCAGCACCTCGATGGCGCTGGCGGACGTCAATGGCGACGGTTTCCTGGATCTGTATGTCGCCAACTACAACAGCCGCACCGTGAAGGATTCACTCGGCGACCTCGACGTGCGGGCCGGCTACGTCGACGGCAAATTCGTTGTCAGCCGACCGGACCTGTTCAGCCCGATCTTCACCAAATCCGGCGGCGTCACGCTGTTCGAGCGGGGACAGCCCGACATGTTCTACCTGAACGATGGCCATGGACGCTTCCAGTCCGTGTCCTGGACCAACGGCGTGTTCCTGGACGAAATGGGACGGCCGCTGGCCGAAACCCCGCGGGATTGGGGACTCTCCGTGGCCTTTCGCGATCTGAACGGGGACGGTTTTCCGGACCTGTATGTGTGCAACGACTTCTTCGGATCGCCGGACCACGTCCGACTCAACGACGGACATGGCCGGTTCAAGTCGCTGCCGCGCCTCGCGATCCGCCAACAGAGCATGTCGTCGATGGCTGTGGATTTCGCCGACCTCAATCGCGATGGCGTCGACGATATCCTCGTCGTCGACATGCTGAGCCGCGATCATCAGCGCCGACAGCGGCAGCGCGGCTCGCTCGTCCATCTGCAGGCCCGCACCCCGAACCGCGACCCTCTGCATCGCCCCGAATATCCGCGCAACACTCTTTTCCTGGCCCGGGGCGACGGGACCTATGCCGAAATCGCACAGTACGCAGGGCTCGACGCGTCGGAGTGGTCGTGGAGCGTGAGCTTTCTCGATGTCGATCTTGACGGTTTTGAGGACGTCCTAATCACCACGGGAAACCTGCGGGACGCAAATGACGGTGACGTCGCCGCGCAACGGGCGGGACGCATGGGTTCGGACGGCGGCGCCCGGAACCGGCCGCGGTTTGCACGCCTGGAGACCGCGCGGCTGGCGTTTCGCAATCGGGGCGATTTGACCTTCGAAGAGACCGGCCGCGGGTGGAACTTCGATCAGGTCGGCATCGCGCACGGCCTCGCCATGGCGGACCTGGACAACGACGGAGACCTGGATCTGGTGGTCAACGAAATGGGCCGCGCGGCCAGCCTCTATCGAAATGAGTCCGACGCGCCCCGCGTCGTCGTGCGCTTGAAGGGCCAACCCCCGAACACCCACGGCGTCGGAGCGAAGATCGTCGTCCTCGGCGGGGCACAGCCGCGCCAAAGCCAGGAAATCATGAGCGGCGGACGATATCTCTCCTCCGACAACGCCGAACGATGCTTCGCCGGCGGCACCCTGACCAACCGGCTCCGCCTGGAAGTCACCTGGCGCAGCGGCGTCCGAACGATCCTCGAGAATGCGGAAAACAATTGTATCTACGAAATCGCCGAGCCCGACACCCGCTCCACCCCCGCCGCCCCTGCGTCCCCGGCCAAAGCCTTGCGCATGGCCCTGTTTGAGAACCGCAGCGCCGAACTGAAACGTGCGCACCAGGAGGCCGACTACGATGATTTCGCGACCCAGCCCCTGCTGCCGCGAAGGCTCAGCCAGTTGGGCCCTGGCGTGTGCTGGTCCGACCTCGACGGCGACGGCTGGGAGGACCTCCTGATGGCCGGCGGGGCGCGGGAGCATCCGGTGCTTTTCCTCAACACCGGCCGCGGTGAGTTTCGCGCCATGCGCCGCGCGGCCGCGCCCGATCGCGATCAAACCACCCAGCTCGCCATCCACTCTGCGACCGGCAGCGTCCATCTGCTGATCGGCTATGCCAACTACGAGGACGGCCGAACCAACGGGCACGCGGTGACCATGTATGATCCGCAGCGGGACACGGAAAGCGGGATTGTTCCGGCCGCGGATTCGAGCGTCGGCCCACTGGCGCTCGGGTCCGTGGCCAACGAGCTGGCCTTGTTTGTCGGAGGACGGGTTCGACCCGGCCGCTACCCGGAAGCGGCGGCTTCCCAGATCTACCTTCACGACCACAATGGCTGGCGTCTGCAGACCAACGGCGTGGCGTCACTCCAAACGGTGGGGATGGCCAGCGGGGCGCTCTGGGCGGATTGGGACGGCGACGGCCAGCCAGAGCTCTTCGTCGCCACCGAATGGGGTCCGGTTCGCGCGTATGCGTTCCAATCCGGACGTTGGATTGAGCAGACGCAGCCGCTCGGCCTGGATCAATTTCCAGGATTCTGGAACGGGATCGCCGCGGGTGACTTTGACGGCGATGGGCGCCTTGATCTGGTGGCGTCAAATTGGGGGCTCAACTCCAAATACCGGCGGCACGCGGATCATCCGATCCGGATTTATTACGGGGATTGGATGGGCCTGAATCGAATCGACCCGCTGGAGGCGTATTACGAGCCGGCCCTTCGCCGATATGTTCCGTTTGCGACGCTCGATCAGCTGCGCGCGGCGTGTCCCATGTTGGCGGAACCGTATCCGACCTTCGCGCTCTACGCGACCGCCGGCATCGATGAACTGCTCGGCCGGCGGGAGGCGCCGCCAGCGTTTCGGGAGGCGCATTGGTTCGCGAGCACGATGTTCCTCAACCGGGGCAATCGTGTCGAAGCCCGCTCGTTACCGGCCGAAGCCCAGCTCGCACCGGCGTTCGGCGTCAGCGTCGGCGACCTGGATGGCGATGGCCACGAGGACCTTTTCCTCAGCCAAAACTTTTTCGGCACCGATGCGGAGACCTCGCGGCTGGACGCCGGACGAGGGCTGTGTCTGCGCGGAGACGGCCGCGGGAACTTCACCGCAATGACCGCGGCGCAAAGCGGCATCGAACTTTACGGCGAACAGCGGGGCTCGGCCCTTTGCGACTACGACCAGGATGGCCGGGTGGATCTGGTGGTGGCGCAAAACCGGGGCCCGCTGGGGTTGTTCCGCAACGTCGGCGCAACGCCTGGTTTGCAGGTGCGTTTGCGCGGCCCCGCGTGGAACCGCGACGCCATCGGCGCGTCGCTTCGCCTGCGCCACGGCGATCATCTCGGACCGGCCCGCGTCATCTCGGCTGGCTCGGGCTACTGGTCCCAGGACTCCCATGTGCCGGTGCTCGGGCCCGCCGCTGGCGCCACCGCAGTCCAGGTGCGATGGCCGGGGGGGAAAGTCACGGAACACCGCGTGCCGATCGGGGCCAAGGACATGGAGATTTCCGCACCGTAGTCAGAAACGCCATGGCCCCGTTGCAGAACAAAACCGATCGGTCGACCTGATTTATGTTTCGAGATCACTTCTCCGACGTCGCGAGCCGCTACGCCGACTTCCGTCCGCGTTATCCGGACGCCCTGTTTGATTACCTGGCGGCCCTGGTGCCGGCGGACACTGTGGTCTGGGACTGCGCGGCCGGCAACGGCCAGGCGTCGCTCGACCTCGCGCAGCGGTTCCACCGCGTGATTGCCACCGACGCGAGCCAGGAACAGATCGCAGCGGCGCCGGCGCATGCCCGCGTGGAATTCCGGGTGGCGCCCGCCGAGGCCAGCGGCCTCGCCGACCGCGCGGCCGGGCTTGTCACCGTGGCCCAGGCGCTGCACTGGTTCGATCTGAATCGATTCTACGCCGAGGCCCGGAGGGTCCTGCAGCCGGACGGTGTCCTGGCCGTCTGGGCGTATGGGATCAACCACATCGACGAACCGTCAATCGACGAAGCAGCGCTGGATTACTACCACCGGGTGGTCGGCGACTATTGGCCGCCGGAACGGCAGTTGGTGGAGGACGGCTACCGGACCATTTCGTTTCCGTTCGCCGGGGTCCAGCCGCCGGAGTTCCAGATGGAAGTGGCTTGGACCCTGGCCCAACTGCTCGGCTATTTCAGCACCTGGTCCGCCACCAACCGTTACCGAAAGGCCACCGGCCGGAATCCGTTGGAGCCGCTGGGCGATTCGCTGGCCCGACTCTGGGGCGATCCCGAAACGCCCCGCCGCATCACCTGGCCACTCGCCGTCCGCGTGGGGCGCAACTCAGACTAGTTTTGTGGACGACGACGATTTTTCCGTTGTCGACAGGTTGCGGGTAATCTGGATTGTGGGCGGACCTCAAAATATCTGCGTCCATCCAAGTGGATCTGCGGTTTCGAAATCCGGCCGACCTGGTTAGGCGTGGTTTTGGGGCCGTGTCGTGAATTGACAGCGGACCTTCGCTCCGCCTTTAATGCCGGCGCTTTCATCGCCATGGTCGTCATCACATCGCCCAACGTCAGCCCCGCCTGAGATGTCAGCTTCGCAATACTTCAAGGTCGACCCGCGGCGGATCACCCTGCGGGAGTATTGGAACATCTCGCCAAGCTGGAAGGTGCTCATTCCCTGGATTGCGGGGCGCCTTGGCGTGGCCATGGATTTCGGATCAGCTTTTCGTCACTTCGCATCGTGCCGTGAACTGCTGGTGGAAGTCACCGCGCTTTCGCCCGAAGCGCGAGCCACCTTCGAGCCGCAGATCGCCCGGCTTTGCGAGCTGGGCTTCCACAGCCCGCGATTCTTCGTTCATGAGAACGTCAAACGCGATGTCCGGACGTCCATCTTGTCGATGATCCATCGCTCAGGGGCTCTCACGGTCCGCGTCCTCCATTCGCTCGGCATCGCCGTCACTCCGCACATTGAGAACATCGTCACGGTGTTCCTGAGCGAGCTGACGGATGGCACACTGTTGTTCTCCTCGAATCAAAAGGCCCGGTTCCGGCCGACGCCCGGCACGGTCACACGCCGGCGGCTGAACGCTGCTCCCGCGGAGCTCTTCGAACTTCACCAACAGTCCCTCGCGGAGCTCGGCGGCGGAAGCCCGCCCAAGCCGCTGGCGACCATCGACGCCGTCGACGCCGCCTGGGATCGGAACGAGCAGCAGGCACTCGACTTCGGCCGTCGCCGCGGCCTCTACGTGCCGGTGACGATGGATGAGGCCAGGACAGAGCAGCAAGCCGCGGAGACCGTGGCGGCGCTGCAGGAGACGGGGACCCCCCACGCCGAGGTGCTCGTCGAAGTTCAGCGCCTGCAAAACAAACAGGGTGGCTGGGGCAACGCCCTCCTTATTCTGATTCTGTCCCTGCTCCTCTTCATCGGCGCGGGCGCCGGCCACTGGTCCGGTCGCTACCTGATCATGCTGGTGCCAATCCTGTTCTTCCACGAACTCGGGCACTACGTGGCCATGCGGCTCTTCCGCTACCGCAATCTCCGCATGTTTTTCATTCCGTTTTTCGGAGCAGCCGTCGCGGGTCGGCATTACAACGTGCCCGGATGGAGAAAGGTGATCGTATCGCTGATGGGTCCGGCGCCGGGAATCCTGCTGGGCGCCGGACTCACGGTCGCAGGGCTGGCCTGGGATCAGCCCGCCCTCGTCAGCTTCGCCCTGCTCGCGCTCATTCTGAATGGATTCAACCTGCTCCCGGTGCTCCCGCTGGACGGCGGTTGGATCTGTCACACCCTGCTGTTTTCGCGCCACCATTTCTTGGACGCAGCCTTTCGGAGCCTTGCGGCCGTCGCGCTGTTTGCCGGCGGCCTCTTCTCCGGTGACAAAGTCCTGCTGATCCTCAGCCTGCCGATGCTCCTGGGCATCCCAACGGCCTACCGCCTCGCCCGCATCACCCACCAGCTTCGCCGCCAGGGAACCGCGCAGATCTCGCCCGACGATCAGACCATGCCCACGGAAACCGGAGTGGCGATCGTGGAGGCGCTGAAGCACTCGCAGCCGTCCGGCTACGCGACCGCGACTCTGGCCCGCCAGACGCTGCAAATCTTTGAAAGTTTGAACGCGCGACCGCCGGGATGGGCGGCCACCGCCGGCCTGCTCCTCACTTATGCAGCAAGTCTCGGCCTGGCCGTCGCCTTCATCCTGATGAGCATGATGGGACGATCAGCCGCGTTCAGACACTACCTGGACGGCAAGACCCAATCGCACGGCAAGCCGACGCGCGCCGTGGCGTGCGGCGATCTGTTTCGGTGGCCGGAGCCAGGCGCGCTGGATGGGCCAGCAGCCAGCGGCCGTGAAACAGTCGCCCATTTTCAGAATCGAACGGTCGCCCAAACAGCCATGAGCGACCTGACGAACGGACTGCCGCCCGCCGGGCTCCTGTTCCGTTTCGGCGAGACAGTATTTGTCCAGTTGCCGGCAGGCGACGCCACCGCGCGCCATCGCTATCTCGAGCGGCTGCAGGGCCGCACCAACTCGGCGTTCGAAGTGACCTCGAACACGCCGGGAGCCCTGGCCCTGACGGGGTCACTCGTGACCGAAGAACTCGCGCGGGATCTCGAGGAGGAGCTGTCGGACTATCTGGATTCCGGGCTGTCGGGCTGGTTGCGGCCGCCGTGGGCCGCCGCAACGCAAACGACGCCGACCGAGGCCATTTTCGTGCGCGTGGCCCGCCGCACGTGGAGGCGGGCGCTGGCAATCCCGGGCGAGGTCTATGCGACGCCAGAGTGGGGCGACTATCTGCGCGGCATGGAGGAAGCCCGCCGGCGCGGCGAAAAGATCGACGCGAAGGCCGCCAACCAGCAGCTCCGCGAATTGCTGGAGAGGTTGTCGCGGGAACGCCTCGCACGTTTGAAGCAGGCGACCGAAGATCCCGAAGCTCGGAAGATAATCGACTTTTCACCGAGCTGGTGGGGGTGGGAAGACCACGACACGAATCGCACAGCCCAGATCCAGGCCAGGCGCCAGCTCGCGCATCACCTCGGCTCGTGGACCGAGAGCGAGCGCTCGCGGTCGGCGCCCGCGTATCGATCCGCCGCCGTGTCCGGCTATGTGTCACGAAACGGTCGGTCGATCGAAATCTCCGGCCTGACCTTTCGCGATCTCCACCAAGGCTCCGCCGACTTGCTTGCGTGGCTGTGCCGCCGCGGACTGGCAGAGATGAAATATGACATCAGGCCCGGCTATCGAGTGCACGATGCGGAGCCCCTCGATGATGGGCCGTAGGCCTTTCCCCGCGGCGGGACCAGGCCAGGCTCCCAACGCCAAAACGACAAACACGATTTTCATGAAGCTCGCCGGAGCCATTCTGCATCTGGTCTGGGCCGGATTACTCTCTGGCCTGATGCTCTGGGTTTCGGCACCCGGTCTGAAGTGGTCCGCGGTGTGGGGCGAACCATTCTACCTGGTCTTGCCGATTATCGCAGCGAGCTGGCTGACGTTTGCGGTTGGTCTGTTTTTCGGCCGGCCCTGGGCATGGAACGGGAGTTTCGTCTTCACCATCTTTTCGCTCTTCACCGCGGTCTGGTTTTCAATGCAGGCCATTGCCTTGCCGATTGCACAGGAATTGAAACTGGATCTGGCCGGCGTCGCCAGCGCTCTCGTCGTTGCCGGGCTTCTGGCCCGGTCCCGACATTCCTACTATTCCAGGCCTGCAAATCCACCGTGAGAAGCCCGGCCTGCAGGACGGCGCGCAGAAGGCGCGCGCCGCCCGCAAACCCGAAGCGACTACCGCCGACGCAAACGGAAGTAGCCGTCTTCGTAACGATCCCAGAGCACGACCATGAGGTAGGTCTGACCCACCGGCGTGATTGGCTCGAGCACGGGATACCATTCGGCCGGCGGGGCATTCGGGACGAACGCCTCTTCCAGCACGTACTCATTGCACGTGATCGGCCACCAGAGGATCACGCCCGGTGCGAAGTCGAGCCGATCGATGCTCAGGACCGGCGGCGCGCTGGCACAATCGAAGGCGACGGCCGAAGGGATGTAGGCCGGGCCATTCACCAGCCAGCCGACGTTCTGGTGGACAGTGCTGTCCGTGGCGAAGACGTCCTGGGCTTCATCGAAGCGATAGTAGGCCAGCAGGCCCAGTTCGTAGCCGGACAGTCGGCGGTTGCGATCCTCGGCGATTTGCACCGGGCTGCGGGCCACTTCCCAGACGCGGACGTCATCGATTGCGCCCTGGAAGAAATCGGCGAGGGAGTTGGACCAGTAACGTGCGCCAATCACAAAAGGCGCCGTCGTGTTGGTGATATCGGTCGAGCCAGGATCCACCGCCGAGTCCAGCATTCCATTCACATAAATGCGCCGGGTCGAGCCGTCGTAGGTGGCGGCGATATGAGTGAACTGGCCGGTGGGCACCACGGTGGTGGAGACATGGTCTGAGCCCTGCCGGTGAAAGACGACTTGTCCGGCGCCATTGAGGGCAAGGTAGTATTCGCGCGCGGCGGGCTGGTTGAACTTGCTGACCACGACCTGGGTGGCCGCGAGCGACTCGGGCTGGATCCACGCTTCGAGCGTGAACGGATTTCGCGCCGGGAAGGCCAGGGCGTTGGTGCCATCCGGCACCTGCACGCACGCGCTCACACCGTTGAGGTAAAGCGCAGTGAAGGCGCCCGGGCTGCCCATGACGGCCGAATGGATGGGTCCGTAATTGGTCCCCTGAGCGTTGGCGGCCACCACCCGGAAGATGTGATGGTCGCTGGCACTGACATTGGTGGCCATGGCGACATAATCCAGCGGTCCGGCGGTCCGGTTCGTCTGCACGCTGGTCCGGCTGGTGAAAACCGGCTTGTGCCAGAGGAACGCCTCAGGGGGAATAACCTGTTTGGGGATGCCCGGGCCGGAATAGGAGACAGTCAAAGCCGCATAACCGAAGTGATCGAACATGCGGGCTTCGATCCAATGGTGGCCCGCCGTCAGGTTGATCAGAGCGCCGCGTTCCACCCGGCCGTGCAAGTAGTCATTGTTCACGAGCAATTGGCCATCGACGAACAGCTGCGATCCATCGTCGCTCGCCACATAAAACGTGTAGGTCCCCGACGACGGCACGAACACGCGCCCCACGTAGCGGGCGCCGAATTCATCGTAGACGCCTTCGGGCCATTCCGGCGGCGGAAAATAATCCGTCACCCAAAAATCAATATTGGTGAACGTTTTCACGGCCGCCGGCGGGCCGTCGAAATTCACTTTCGCCAAATTGGTCAGAGGCGAGCTGACATCCGGGTAGGTATGGAAATACGCGCGGTTGATCGCGGAATTCGGCACCGGGACATACGATCCCGACTCGACCCAAACCCGGGTGTCGGTGGTGTTGTCGCCCTGCACGGACGCGCCCAGCGTCACGTCGCCGAGAACGATGTCATCGACGCCTGAACCCGAGACCAGCGGCCAGCCGACGGGTGCCGTCGATGGCACCCAGGTTGGGTTGTTCACGCGCAAGCCATCACTGCCGCGGCCCGTGGCGTCAGCCACGAGCGAGCCTGCGCCCTCGTCCATGTGCCAGCAGCCGATCAAACCGGGCTCGTCGCCGGCCATTCGGCGGTTGTAATCGCGGAGGATGGCACTGTCCTCGCGGACCACATTCCAGACGCGGAACTCGTCAAGCTCGCCATCGAGGTTCCAGGCGGCGAAGCGGCCGAGGACCAGGTCACGCGCGGACGCGGTCACCGCACTGGCGGTGTTGGTCTGGGCTTCAAGCACGCCGTTGCGATAAATGCGCATGAAACCGTTGGGCGGGGATTTCGCCACGAAGGCGAAATGTTGCCACGTTCCGACCAGCGAGACGGGCGGCCGATAGGCCAGACGACCCGCGGCAGCGGAGTTGCCAAAGTCCCAGTAGACAATTCCGTCGGTGTAGGGCACGTGGGCCTGGAAGCGGTTGGCGGTGTTGTCCGCTTCAAGACCGAAGACGGAGGCGATGCGCACGGTGTGAACCCGCTGCCAAAACTCGACGGTGACGTTTGTGGTGGGCACGTTCGCTCCGAATCCTGCGACGCGCACGTAGCTGTTCGTGCCGTTGAACTCGAGCGCGTTCCCGGCGGCGGGCGTGGGAGTGGCGAACAGCTCCGTCAGCCCGAATTCCGTGGCGACCCCATTGGCGCCCGCGCTGGCGACGTAATATCGCGAAGCGGGGGACAGGCCGGTCACGTCGGCGGACACGCGGGCAAACGGCAGGCGTGATACTCCGTTGGTCAGCACGCCGTTTTGAGGTGCGACGGTCCGGGAGTCGATGGCGACGAGGCCGCCGGACTCGTCGAAGCGATAATTCAAAATCAGGTTGGGATCGTCCGGAGAAACCGGAGCGGCCATGAACTGGCGCAACTGGGCGGGGGTGCGGGCCCGGTTCCAAAGGCGCAGGTCGTCATAGAGCGCGTCGGGGTACAAGTCGGTCGTCCAGGGACTGCGGCCGATGTAGTTCGTCCCGCGGGGGAAGGCGTTCGGCGCAGTCACCGCCGCGGAGGCCACCGCGACGCCGTCAAAATAGAGCGTCGCCAGGTTGCTCTTCAGAGTCGCAGCCAGATGGACCCATTGGTTGAGCGGAACGGGCTGGGGCGCCGAAAGCGCTTGCGAGCTTGTGCCCCGAAAGACGGTGAGGCCGGGCCGGCCGGTGGTTCCGTCGGTCAGGGTAAGAATCACGTTGTCGGAGGGCGCGCCGTTGCCGAAGTCAATGATGCGGGAGTAGGAGTTGACGCTGCGCGCGTAAACCCAGCATTCGATGGTGAATTCGTTGCTGAACCAGATGCCCGCCGGCACTCGCACGTGATCATCCAGGCCGTCGAGATCGAGCACGCCGGTGGTGGCGGGGACGGCGGTGGCCGGCGTGGCGACAAATGCATCAGGGCGCGCTTGCGGGATCCACCGGGGTTCTCCGATCAAAATGCCCGCCGCGTGCCGGCCCGAAACGTCATTGGCGAATGCGCCCGCGCCTTCGTCCAGCGGCCAGTGGGCGACAAGGTGGGCGAACTGCGGGTGGGCCGACGTTGGCGGCGCGAGCCGCAGGGCGTCGATGGCATCGCTGGACAACTCGGTTTTCCAGAGGGTGACTTCGCTCATCTGCCCGGCGAAGAGGCTCGCGCCATATGCGCCCAGGCGAACGGGCTGGGTGTTGGTCGTGGCGCCGGGCGCGCCCATCCAGTTGGTCACGGCGGTCATTCGGCCGTCCACAAACAGTTTGCCGCCGCCGGTCCCGACCGTGAAGGCGACGTGGTGCCACTGCCCGTCGTCGACATTGCCGCCGTTGAGGCCATCGCCGCCGCCGAAGACATTGGAGCTGCCGTTGCGAAAGTAGAACGCGCGGAGCTGGCCGTTGATCAGATTCATGTGCCATCCATTGAGCGAGCCTGCGGTGTATTTGTTGACCAGGCCGGCGTTGATTCCGGGCACGTCGGTTTTCAGCCAGGCCGTGACGGTGAGCGGGAAGAGATTGTCGACGCTGTTCGGACCCAGCGAGAAATCGACCTCGTCATTGACCCCGTCGAACGACAAGGCGGCAGAGGCATGGGTGGAGAGCCAGAACGAGTGTGTGGCGGCCGCGCCTTTCGGATCGACGCTGGAGTTCAGCCTCGCGCCGGTTTCCGTGACGAGCGTCGCCGGGCGGGTGACCGCGACCGGCCGGGCCACCGCCTCGCTCGCCGGATCCCAAACTGGTCCGCCGACCAGCGTGGCACTCAATCCGTCGCCGCGCCCACTTGCGGTCGACGTCCCGAAGCCCTCGTCGAAACCAAACACCGCCAGCAGACCTGGCTCATCCCCGGCCAGCGGTCGAGCCATGGCCGCGGCGATTTCGGTCGAGGTGCGCGCGATGTTCCAGATGCGGACCTCATCGATTTGACCGTGAAAATAGCGCGCGGCCGATTGTCGATTGCCGATCTGGAAGTCGTTTTGCGCCGTGACCGCATCGCCCAGCGCACCGGACCCGCCGCTCAAACCCCGCAGCACGCCATTCGTGTAGAAGGCGATGCTGGATCCGTCGTAGGTCAGCGCGACATGGGTCCACTGATTGCTGGGCGCGATGGTGCCGGTATTGACCCAGTTCCAGCCCGGCGTGGTGGTGGTGAGGGCATAACGGATCGTGCCGTCGGCAAATCGCGCCAGGATGTATTCGCCTTCCCGGCCGAAGATCACGCCGCCGTCGGTCGGGTCAGAGCCCCGGCCGACGGGCTTGATCCATGCCTCCAAGGTCAAGGCTGAGCCGGTCACTTTGAGTTCGGTCCGGGCGCCGGCGGATACGTAGGCGCTGGACCCGTTGAAGTGAAGCGTGGCCGCGGGGCTGAGGCAGGCGGCGAGCAACCAGGTCGCGCCAGCCGCGCCAGCGCGGATTTTCGAGGGGAATGGGCGGTACATAGGATGCCTTTCAGTGCCTCGCTGTGGTCGGCGCCGTCGGTGGGTTCCCGTTCCCTGGCCCCGCGTGCGCGGTGCGCCCTTATCCAGCACGGGCTGCGTGGCGGGCTGACCCAGCAAGAAGCGAAGTTACCGTGAGTCGACCCCGGGGCTGCCGCCCTCCGGGATTTGGCAAAGCTGGGCTGTTCCTTGGGCTCCGAACCCGGCCAACGATCAGGGGGATACCGTGGGCTTGCGGTCGACCCAGGTCTCGAGCGCCTTTTGCAGGTCGGCCTTCGTCATGGGCTTGGCCACGAGCGCATTCATGCCGGCGTGCTCCGCGCGCAGGCGATCCTTTTCGAACGCGCTGGCGCTCACCGCCACGATGGGCAGCGGCCCGGCCCCAGTGCCGCGACGCAACTCTTCCTCCTTGCGGATCTGCTCAGTGGCGTCGAATCCGTCGAGCTCTGGCATGTGACAATCCATGAACACGATGTCGTACTGACCGGCCCGGACGCGCTCCACCGCCTCGCGACCGTTCACCGCCAAATCGACCTGGCACTGGAGATCCTCCAAAAATTTTTGCGCCAGGATTTGATTGGTCAGGTTGTCTTCCACCACCAGCACGCGATAGCGCGCGCGGGACGTGCGCCGGATGCTCGCGGTCCCGGACTCCGCCGGCAGCGATCCCCCGGGCGCGGGAGCCGCGCTCGTCCCGTGGCTCGTGTCGGCCCCGCGGGCCGATCCATGGGCGGACGACCCTGCCGACCTCACGGCGGCCGAGAGCGACGTGATTAGGTGGGTGGTGCGGACCAGGGGCGTGACGAGGCACGTGGCAAAAATTCCAAGCTTCCGGGATTGCAGGTCGGCCCATTTGTGCCCTGAGGCGGTGACGACGACGCTCAGCGCCGGTGACGACTGCGCTTTGATGGCCGGAAGGAGGGCCGGGAGATCACCCGGTGCGACCATGACGACGTCGAAGGGAGAGGATGACCGGGCAGCCTCCCGGAGCGCGACCAGGGCGCTCGCGGCGTCCCGGACCACGGAGTGATTCATTTTCAAAGCGCCCAATTGAGACGCGAGGACGAGGCGATTGACCTCAGCCGGCTGGACGACGAGCACCCGGCGACAGGCCACGTCCTCCGGCAGGGACGGGGCCGACGGCTGGTCCAATCCCTGTTCAACCGGCAGCGTAAACCAAAAGGTCGATCCGGCATCGGGCTGGCTCTCCACGCCGATGGTCCCTCCCATCAACTCGGCCAGCTGACGGGACACGGCCAGACCCAGCCCGGTGCCGCCATACCGACGCGTGGTCGAGGAATCGGTCTGGCTGAACTTGTTGAACAGGAGCGGTCGTTTTTCCGGCGGAATCCCGATGCCGGTATCGACAACGGCGATCCGGACGCACCCTGGGGCCACGCGTTCCCCCGACGCGGACGGCGCGGGTTCCGGGGTGATGCGGATCAGGACGTGTCCGCGTGAGGTGAACTTGATGGCGTTGCCGACGAGATTGACGACGATTTGGCGGACGCGTCCGGGATCGCTGACGATCTGGCGGGGGGCGTGAATCGCGTAGTCGACTGCGAGCGTGAGGTTTTTGGCCTCGGCCTCGCGGGAAAGGGTTTCGCTCAGCCGCTCCATCAAATCGCAGAGGTTGAACGGAATCGCCTCCACGGTGAGCTTGCCCGCCTCGATCTTGGAGAAATCGAGGATGTCATTGATGATCTTGAGGAGCGCCTGTCCGGAGTCGAAAATCGTTTCGACGAATTGCTGCTGTTCGGCCGAGAGCGCCGTCTCCTGCAGGAGGCTGGTGAAGCCGAGGATGCCATTCATCGGCGTGCGAATCTCGTGGCTCATGACGGCCAGAAATTCAGATTTGGCGCGGCTGGCCGCCTGGGCCGCGTCGCGCATCTTTTCGAGCTCGGCTTCGCGCTGGCGATCTTCGGTGATGTCCTGGGTGAAGATCATCAGCCCGGCAATCCGATGCTGGGCGTCGAACCACGGCCGGGTTTCCCAGCGCAGGTGACGCTCGGCGCCAGCTACGTCGTAGGTATCATCGTCATTGCGTTCAATGCTGCCGTTGAGACAACGCTGGTGCACCTCCCTCCAGCGCTGCGGGATGTTGGGAAAGACCTCGTAATGGGAGCGTCCGATGAGGTTGCATCCTTCGAGATGATAATCCACGAGCCATTGGCGGCTCGCGGCCAGGTAGCGCATCTCGCGGTCAAACATGGCGACCGCGGCCGGGGCGTTGTCGACGAACGCCAGGAGCAGAGCGCGTTCCTCGGCGATGATGGCCCGGGCCTGCTCGATCTGACTCGATTTCAGGGTCAGCTGGGCCTGGTGACGCTCCAGATTCGAGACCTGCCGGCGAATGGTCCGGGCGACGCTGAAGGCCAGGAAGACGAAGACGGCACCCGCGAGCCCACCGACCAACGCAAACCTGCGCCAGACCCGTTCAAGATGATTTTCGGTCGTCGCGGTCAGCTCGTTCACGAGGCGATCGGACGTTTCATCAAGGGCCGTCAGTCCGGTTCTCAGGTCCTGTAATGCGTCGGAGACCGATAGGCGCAGCTGCTGCTGGCGGGCCCGGCTGGACGCAATTTCCTGGCGCAGCTCGAAGATGGAACGGTCCGTCGGCGCGTCGTTCTCCCAGGAACGCGGGCCCAGCAACGAGGCGCGGATGCCTTCGAGATGCGCCATGAACTGGGCGGTTTCGGACGGGTCGGATCGGACGAGCCGCCGGCGCAGCCGAAGCAGCGAGGCCTCAATCAGGTTGTCCGTGAGATCCGCCATCCGAGCGGGATCGTCCTCGTGCGCCAGCCGGCCGGAAAATCGGGCCAGTTCCGACAATTCGAGCACGGCATCGGTCAGCTCCGACTCGACGCGAAATTCAGTCACGATGCTGTGGGCGGCGCTCAGGGCATTGGTTCCATCCAGCGCGCGAAAGCGGTGGACGGTCGCGGCTGCCCGCAGGCGTTGCCGACCCGCCTGGGAGAGGAGCAGCCCCGTCAACGCGTTCAGCTGGTCCTCCACCTCCTGGAGGGCGACCTCGGAGGCGCTCTGGAGGTCTTCCGCGCCGCGCCGCCATCGGAGGCATTGCTCGTGCAAGTCGATCAAGTTGCGCGAGAGAAGTTCGACCCGGCGGATGCCGGCCACATACTCCGGCGCCGTGCCGATGCGCTGAGCCTTGGTCAACGTCAGATCCAGCTGGTAGGTCCACGGACTCGTGTTGGTGGGCCCGAGGGACAGGTTTTCGACAAAGCTGACGCTGGCCTGATGCGCGATGGCGGACAGTTCGGCGCTGAGATCATCCACGGCGGTGCGAACCTCCCCGAGGTGGAGTTTGGCCGCGCGGAATTCGGTGGCGGAGGTGCGGACGAGGTGGAGGACCAGGAGCCCGGCGAGCAGGCCCATGCCCGCAAGCCACCAAACCTGGCGTTGGGCGGAGCGCCCACCGAAATCGAGCTGGCGGCGGCAGTTCATGGCACGCGCAACCCGTGCGAGAATTCGTTCCAGTCGAACGGCACCAGCTGGTGCCCGCGAATGACAGAGGCCCAAACGGAATGAGACGCCTGGTGTTCCCCCGGAGAAAGGTTAAGCGGCACTCCAATTCCCAGGTCGAATTTTCCAAGGTCTTCCAACGCGTCGATGACCGCTTCCCGGCTGAGATCGCCGGGGTGCCGCCGCAGCGCGTCACAAAACATGCGGACCGCGAGATAGCCCTCCAACGAACCAAACCCCGGCTTCGCGGCCGGATCGAATTCGTGCAGCGCCGCCCGATAGGCGCGAACGCCCTGCAGGTCGCTGCCAGGATGCGGAACGACCTCGGTGATGATCACGCCCTCACCGTCGGGGCCGAGCGCCTCCATTAACGCGGCCGAGCCGACGAAGGAGACGTTGAGGAAGGCGGCCTGCAGTCCATTTTCACGCGCCAGGCGGATGAAGGCGGCGCACGGCGCGTAGGTCCCCACCAGGATGACCGCCTTCGGCGGTTGATCCAGAAGGATCAGATCCGCGACCGCCCGCTCGACCGCAAGCGTGTTGCGTTCATAGCGCACATGCGCCACCAGAAGTTCGTTCGTCAGGCCGTGACGACGAAGTGCCGTCATGCCGCCGGCAAATCCTGTATCCCCGTAGGAGTCGCGCTGGGTGAAAAAACCGATCTCCTCAGGCCTCAGGCCGGCTTTGGTCACCAACGCATCCACCATCGCCCCCGTTTCCTCCGCATAACTGGCCCGAAGATTGACCACGTAGCGATCGGGCGGACTGGTGCGAAGCAGGCTGCCCCCGGAAAACGGCGCGAGGAAGGGAGTTCGCTGCGCCCGGATGATCGGCAGGGAGGCCACGGCGGTCGGCGTGCCCACGTTTCCGATCACCGCCAACACCCCCATCTGCTCGACTAGTGCGCGCATGTTCGGCGCGGTGCGCACCGGCTCATACCCGTCATCAAGTGCCGTCAAGCGAAGCAACCGACCCTGGATGCCGCCCGTCCGGTTGCCCTCCTCGATCCCCGCCTGGATCCCGACGAGCATTTGTTGCCCCAGCACGGCGGCCGGACCGGAGAGGGCGGTGGACATTCCAAGGCGGATCTCGGCGGGTGGGGAAATCGATTCGGCCCGGACTCGTGGGGATCCAGCCAGGGCGATGAACAATCCGAGGGCGATGGCCACGCCCGCGGGGTTCGCGCGCCCGGAGCAGGGACGCCCGTCTCCCTTCCACACCCCGTCCCTTTTAGCGAGATCGGTTCTAGGTTCGGAGAACGTCAAGGTCGCAAAGGAAAAAATGGTCGTGTCCGCCCGCCGCTCCTGCGGCGTGGCACCCCCATTTTGACACTCGCGTTTGGCCCATATCCGTTTATCGGAAGAACCGCGGGAATGGATGAGGCGCGATTTGCCCCGCCGCTTTGGAGGTTGCCCGGCGGCGGGCGTTACCCATAATTGACCCGCGCCTGCCCTGCTTTCAGCCGGGCGCGAACCTGTCAACCGATGAACGAGTGGAATATTCAGTCCCGGGCCCACGCCTGCCAGGCGTGCGGTCGACACTTTGCCGACAAGCAGGTCTATCACACCGTCCTCGTCGACCTGAAGCGCGAGGTGCAGCGGCAGGACTTGTGCGAGCCGTGCTGGCGCGAGGGCCACGCCGATGGCGCCAGCAGCCGGCAGGGATTCATCTCCCAGTGGCAGGGCGTCTATGAACAGCCGCCCCCGCCGGCGCCCGAGGCCATCAAGAAGGAAAACGCCGAAGGCCTCCTCCGCCGGATCATCGAGCGCAATGAGCCGCGCTACGGCGCGGCCGCGTACATCCTGGCCGCCATGCTCGAGCGAAAACGCCTGCTCAAGGTCAAGGAACAGCTCCATCGCGATGGCCAGCGCGTCTTTGTCTACGAACATCCAAAGACCGGCGACGTGTTCACCATCACGGACCCGGACCTGCACCTCAACCAGCCGGAGCAGGTGCAGCAGATTCAACGCGAGGTCGCCGACCTGCTCGAGCACGGGTTTCCCGAGGAACGAACGGCCGCGTCGCCTGAAGGTGCAGAGCCGGGCCCCGCCGCCGGCGATGACGCGGTTCCGGTGTCCGAATCCGGCGAGCCCGTCGCCCCCGCGACGGAGCCCGTGTCCGGATCGCCCGTGTGAGATCTGTTCAACAGCTCGAAGAGGCGTTGGGTCATGTGTTTCGGGACCCGCAGCTCCTTACCCTGGCCTTGACCCATCCGTCCGTCTGCCACGAGTCGCCTCCAGATGCCACGGCGACGACGCCGGGATCCGCCGAGACCACGGGCCCGGCTGAACCAACCGGACCCCTGCCGCACAATCAGCGCCTGGAATTCCTGGGCGATGCCGTCCTCGGGTTGGTCCTGACGCGGGAGCTTTATCTTAAATTTCCGAAGCTGGGAGAAGGCCGCCTGACCAAGGCCCGTGCCCAGATGGTCAACCGGCGGACGCTGGCGCACTTGAGCCGGCGTTTCGAGCTCGGCCAGCATCTGATCCTAAGCCGGGGGGAAGAGGCCAGTGGCGGACGCCAGCGGGAGTCGGCGTTGGCCGACGCCTTCGAGGCCGTGGTGGGGGCGATCTTTCTGGACGGCGGCTATGACGCCGGCGCGGAGTTTGTCCTGCGCGCGTGCCGGGACCTTTTTGGCGAGCTGACGGAAGTCCCGAATTTATCGAACCCGAAAGGCGAATTGCAGGAGCTCTTGCAGGCGTCATCGGCGCTGGCGCCCGATTACAGCATGACGCGTTGCAGCGGTCCGGACCACGACCGGCTGTTTGAATGCTCCGTGTCGCACGCCGGCGTCGAGCTGGGCCGCGGCGCTGGCCGGAGCAAGAAGGAAGCGGAGAGTCAGGCGGCCCGGGCGGCGCTGGAAAAGCTCCGCGTGGAAAAGCCGGGGGGTTAGCCGCCCGCCTGGCCCGCGTCGCTAGGCGGAGCGCCCGCGATGCTCGAGCGCCAGCTCGTAGCAGGCGAGGGCTTCCTGATAGCGGGACTGCTGGTTGAGGACGCCGCCTTTCGACAGGTATGCCTGCGTGCACCGGGCATCGAGCGCGATGGCGCGATCGTAGGCGGCGAGCGCCTGGTCGAAACGCTTGAGGCGTTCCAGGGCCATGCCCTTGCGGAGGTACATCTCGGCGTCGTTGGGATCCCGCGCAAGCGCCTCCTCGACCGCGCTGAGCGCCGCCTGCGCCTGGCCCAGGTTCATCAGGGCTTGTGCCTTCGCCAGGACCACCGCCCGAAACGTTGCTCCTCCTGGATTGCCGGCCTTGCCGCCCGGGCTCGCGGCCGAGCCCGCGCCACCGTTGGCCCCGCTAAAACCGTTGCCGGCGCCTCCCGCGCCCACCGCTCCCGGACCGTCCACGCTTTCCTTTGGCTCCGGGATCGTTTTCGCCGCCGACTCCACTTCGCGGATGCGCGTTTCGAGCTGGCGGATGATGGACTGGAGGCGCGCCGGCTCTGCGGTCGCCGCCGCGCTGTCGCCCGGCTCCGGACCGGTGCCTAACAGCAAGCGCTCGGGATTGGCCAACGCCGCCGGGCTGGGGGCGGGCAGCCCAGCCTGCACGGGCACGCCCGCCAGACCAGGCAAACCAGGCAACCCGCGGGCCGCGCCAATGCCCATCGCGATCTCCGCCAGCCGGTTCATGCCTCGGGCCTGAATCACGGCCGTGAGCACCATGGCCACGAGTCCGGTCAAAAACATGCCGCCCGCGGCGAGCAGGATCAGGCGGTTGGTGTTCCGGCTGGCGCGGGCGTCCTCGGCTCGTTGCGCGGAGAGGTCGTGTTCCAGCGCCTCGAGACGGCCCAGCATGGCATGCACGTTGGTCTGCGCCTCAACGCTCGCCTCCGCCCTCGATTCGTGAATGGCCAGCAAGGCGGAGTGCAATTGCTCCTGCAGATGAAGATAGGATCGGAGCGCGTCCGCGCTATACCGCAGTGCCAGATCCTCCGGAGTCGGCGATGCCGCCGACAGCCCGGAACCGTTGGTGGACCCAACACGGCCATCGACCGCGTTCGTCACCCCTGACGGGGACGACTCAAGGGAGCCAGGTCGCTCCCCAACCCGCTCGGACTCGCGATTGCCTCGCACCGACGCCGGCGTCGGTGCCGGGAGGGCAGAGCCTGAACCAACGGCGGCAGGGAGATTGTTCGTCAGCTCCGCGGCGGAAAGTCCCGAACCCGGCGCCGGGCTGATCGCCATCCAGATCGCTCCCGCCAGCATCAGAACGGACGCTCGGTTCCACTTTTCCATAAGCGAGACAGATCCATCGCCAGGGCTCAACGCGCTCGGCACGGCGCCGCAGGTCCTCTGGACGGCAACATCCGGGAGCCGAAACCGGCGTCGGTTCGGGCTCAGCTCGGGTTGGGTTGGTTGCCGCCAGCGCCGGCGGCTGCGTCACCACCCGCCGCAGGCGCGTCGGGCGCCGCACCGTCAGAGGTCGTGGCCTCGCCCACCGGCGCCTCCGCCTCGGCGGGCGGCGCCTCGCTGGCGACCATCTCCGCCGGCGTCATGGTTTCCGAAGAACCTTCGGGGGTGGCTGCGCCTTTGTCGGCCGACGCCTTCTCGGGCGCGGCCGCCTTCGGGGCAGCTTTCGGCGGCGGCTTGGGCGCGGGCTTCTTCGCGGTCTCGAGCACGCCGTTTGCAAACTCGATCACGTGGCCCTGGTGAATCAGCCAGTGCAGATCCGTCATGACTGCCGCCATTTCCGGAGTGGGCTCCGTTGCGGCCGGCGGCACCGGGGCGGCAGGAGCAGATGGCGCCGCGGCCGGGGTGGCGTCCGCAGCCACCGGGACAGCCGTGGCATCGCCCGGGGCGGAGGCCGCTTCAGGCGCCGGCGGTGGCGTCACCGCGGGGGCCGGCGCCGGCGCGAGGGCGTTGAGCAATTGTTTATGGGTGCACTTCGCATGGGCCGAGATGTATTCCACGATCCGGCGGATGCCATCCGAGATGGGGGTGGCATCCAAATCGAGGTAATGCGGCCGCGCGACGGCGACATGGGTGACCGTCTTGTTGACCTTAAAGAACTGCAGGCCGCGGTTGGCAAACTGCTGGCTGAGCTCCGTGGCAACTTGCAGGGGGAAGCGGTGCTGATCCTCCCAGCGGATCCGGGAGAGACGCTGCAACTCGCGATCGCGCAGGCCGCGCGACTGAACACCGCTCAGGCGGATGGTCTCCACCGGCTTCACGATGCTGGCCGCGTGCACTTGCCGGAAATGTTTCTCCACCTCCTCGCGGCTGCCGAGAGTCAGCGGCTCGGGCACGTTCAGGCAGACGTACTGGGTTTTCCAGCTCTGGTCTTCGATCCACTTTTTGACCACGGCCTCGTCCTTGACGATGCGCACCCGGGCCTTGAAGGCCTCAAAGGGCATGCGGCCGAAGCGTTCCGCATGCAGGCGGCGCAGTTGGTTCTGGTAGTCGTGGTAGTTCGGCGGGCCCAGGATCGCCCCGCTCATGCCACACTGCGCCACGAACGTATACACGCCCTTCGGCGCTTCGATCTGGGTCTTCTCCGCCTGGTAAAATGTCGCAAAATGCTTGTCCAGGACATGGCGCACCGCGTCGTCTTCCGAAAGCCAGAGCGAATCGTCCAGCGCGCAGGAGAACAGCGGCTGGATGATGGAATTGTCGGGCTTGCGCTTGACCGAGAACGTCACGAAGTGCCGCTCGGGCTTGGCCAGGACCATCTGCGCAATCTCAAACAGCGGATACGCCCGGCCGGTAATCCGGATCTGGCGCGCCAGGGAATCCACCCCGTGGTCATCCGGGATGAAGGAGACGTTGATCTCCGGCAGCGGAATGGGCGCCGGGGCGGGACGTGGGCCTCTGAAGTCCCGGCCGCCGGGACCGCCAGGACCACCCGGACCACCGGGGCCACGACGGGGCGGGCGACCTTGGCCCGGGGCGGCGCCGGCGCCATCCGCGCGAAATCCCGGCCGACGGGCGCCGGGAGGCCGATCGGCACGACCACCGGGGGCATCCGGCCGCCGGGGCGGCCGATCCCGCCGGTCCCGTCCCCGATCCCCTCGATCGCGGTCGGACCGGCGCTCGGGCGCGCCTTCAAATTTTGCGTAGCGATTGATCTGAGCCGATTCCTTGGCCCAGGCGGGCAGGAAGTGTTTTTCCAGATCGAATTCGGTTTCGGGCGTTGTGCTCATTCGCGGTTACGGCGCGCAGGACGACAAGACGGCCCACGGCGCGATAAAAATTTCAGCGTAAGTGTGGAGAGACCGCCGGAAGATTGCAAGCGTCCCGGCAGTGCCCCGGTTGGACCCTCCTCACTTATCGGCAGAGTGAGGGGGCGAACTTCAGTACACGTCCCGGAGATACCGCTTTTCGGACTTCATCAGCGTGACGTTAACATGGTCGGCGGCGGCCTCCGGGGAGAGCGCGCCCTGGACCCGGACAATCTCGATCAAGGTTTGGTGCACGTCCTTGGCCATGCGATGGGCATCGCCGCAGACATAGAGGTAGGCCCCGGCCTGCAGCCAGGCCCAGAGCTCCCGGGCGTGTTCGAGCATCCGATGCTGCACGTAGATCTTTCGGTCCTGATCGCGCGAAAACGCCGTGTCAAGCCGGGTCAAAACCCCAGCCTGTTTCCACGCCGTCACCTCCGCCTCATAAAGAAAATCCGTGGCCCGGTGCTGTTCGCCAAAGAACAACCAGCTGCGACCGCGGGCGCCGTCGCGCGCCCGTTGCTCGAGAAACGCCCGAAATGGGGCCACCCCGGTGCCGGGCCCGATCATGATGATGTCCCGATCCGCCGCCGGCAGCCGGAAATGTCGCGACTCCTGAACATAGACCGGCACGACGGCCTGCCCGAGGGGCGCGTGGTCCGCCAGAAAACCGCTGCAGAGCCCCGTTTTTTCCCGGCCGTGCGTCTCATAGCGAATGACGCCGACACAGAGATGGACCTCGTCCGGGTGCACATCCAGGGAGGATGCAATGGAGTAGAGGCGCGGCGGGATTGGCGAAAGTTGCGCGAGAAAGGCCTCGGGCGACTCAAATTCCACCTCGTCAAATTCCCGCAGGATGTCGACGTAATCGCGGCTGTCGACATACTCGCTCAGCAGCTCCCCATTGTCGGCGATCTCCGCCAGCCGGTTCCGCTGTTCGCCCTGGCCGATGAGTTCGGCCAGGCCGGTGATGATCTTCTTCGACGCCCGGTTCAGGATGTAACACTCGCTCAACGCCTGGCGAAACGGAATAACCCCGCCCTTCGGGCTGCGCACCGGCGACTCAGGATCGAATTTAAGAAGCGAGAGAACCTCCCCCACCAGGGACGGCGAATTGCGGGCCAGCACGGCCAGCGAGTCACCCGGCGTATACCGAAGCCCGCTGCCCGCCAGGCTGATCTCAAAATGCCGGGTGTCCTTGCCCGACCCCGGCAGCGTCAGCGCCTGTCGGCGAATCAGCGTGGCCGGAAATGGATTCTTCCGGTTGTAGACCGTTGCCGCCGGTGTCGCACCGTCCGTCGCCGGAGTTCGCGTGGGTTCACTCATGCTACCGGACGGCAGGCTACCGAGCGGACAGTCCCGATGGCAATGCGTATTCCCATGCGTATTCCCATGCGTATTCCCATGCGTATTCCCAGCCGGTTCCGCGCCGCCGTCGCCAAGTCCTAAAGCAATTCCTCAGGCCGCCGAATAAAAGGTGAAGCGGTGCCACCAAGGGGTGATGCAGGGCCGGGCCGGCGGCACGATCCGATCCAATGCCCGCATCGATAACCGAAGCTCCGTCGAAGATCCGCGCTGCCCGCTCGATCCGCAGCAAGCTGCTGGGACCGCTCATGGCCGCCGGGCTTCTGGCCAACATCGCCGTCCTCATCGCCATCCGCGAAAACTCCCGGCAGGACCTCGAGGCAAGCCTGCATCAGCGCGCGGATCTCGTGGCTAACGTCGTCCATTCCGCCGCGAAAACCGCGTCCAGCCCCAGGGAACTTCAGCAGGTCGTGGCGGCATTCGCGACCGAACCGGATATCCACCTCGTCGTCGCGGCCGTCGGCGATCCGCCCCGGGTCGTCGCGTGCAACCGCCAGGCCTGGCTGGGACTCGCGGTCGACGAACTGCCGGACCCCAGGGTCCGCGAGCGGCTGACCCAGGCGCGGCAGAGCCACTCGACCGTCGGCTCCTATCATCGGATCCGAAAGGAATACACCCATGCCGCTCCGCTGCGCCTGAGCCAGCCGGCGATCGCCGACGCGTCCTCCAGCGAGGGCGCCAGCCTGGTGGAGCTCGACGCCCGGCTGGACGTGATCCGGAGCGAACAGGCGGCGTGGCATTTTTCCGCGGCCTGCTTCGGCCTGCTCATCGGGTTGTTTCTTCTCGGTTACCGGCTGCTCCGAACCACCATCCTCGATCCCATGAGCGCAATCAGCCGGGCCGTGCGGGCCGAGAATCGCGGCCGATCGTCCGCCTGGCGGGCGCTCCCGGTCGACGACGAGATCGGCCAGCTCGCCCGAACCCTGCAACAGGCCCTGCAGCAGGCCGACGAAGCCTTGCGCGAGCAACGCAGTCACCAGTTCGCCGTCGATCAGCACTGCATCGTGGCCGTAACCGACACCCAGGGCAGGATCACCCACGTCAACGATCGCTTCTGCGCCATCAGCCATTATCCCCGCGAAGAGCTGATCGGACGCACCCATCGGGTCGTCAACTCCAGGCATCACCCGCCTGCCTTCTTCGCCGAGATGTGGGCCCGCATCGGCCGCGGCGAGGTCTGGCGGGGCGAGATCTGCAATGTCACCCGTCACGGCTCCCTCTACTGGGTCGACACCACCATCGTGCCCCTGCCCGGGCCCCACGGAAAACCCGCCCAATACATCGCCATTCGCACGGACATCACCGCGCTCAAACAGGCCGAGGAGGCGGTTCGCCAAACCAATCGCGAGCTCGAGTTGGCCACCGCACGCGCCAACCAGATGGCCGCCTCGGCCGCCGCCGCCAGCGCCGCCAAAAGCGAGTTCCTCGCCACCATGAGCCATGAAATCCGCACGCCCATGAACGGCGTGATCGGTTTCACCAACCTGCTCCTCGACAGCCCCCTCTCCGACGAGCAACGCGAGCACGCCGTCACCATCAAACATTCCGGGGAACTCCTCCTCACCATCATCAATGACATCCTCGACTTCTCGAAGATCGAGGCCGGGAAAATGGTGGTGGAGATCGTGCCGGTCGACGTGTCCTCCCTGGTCGACGAAGTCGTCACGCTGCTGGCCGCCTCCGCGCGCGAAAAGGGCCTCGCCCTCCAGAGCCATGGCCCACTCACGGTCACTTCCGGCGTGGCCGCCGACCCCGTCCGGGTCCGCCAGGTCCTGCTCAACCTCGTCGGCAACGCCCTCAAATTCACACCCCCAGGCGGCCGCGTCACCGTCCACGTCGACCCCGCCGACGCAACGGCGACCACCGCCCCAACGCCCGCCCGCCTCCGTATTCGCGTCGTCGACTCCGGCATCGGCATCCCGCCGGAAAAAGTCGCGACGTTGTTCAACAAATTCAGCCAGGCTGATTCGTCCACCACGCGCAAGTTCGGCGGCACGGGCCTGGGCCTCGCGATCAGCAAGCGCCTCGTCGAGCTGATGCGCGGAGAAATCGGCCTGGAAAGTGAGCCGGGCCAGGGCGCGACGTTCTGGTTCACCCTCCCCACCACGGATCGACCGTTGCCCCCCGCCAGCCGCCGCCCGGCTCTGCCCACCCTTCCTGACCCACGGGGCCAGGCCACACCCATCGTCCCTCTCCAGCTGCCCGCCGGCCGCGCGGACAAGCCGCGCATCCTCGTCGTCGAAGACACCATGACCAATCAGCTGCTGGCCCAGAAAATGTTGAAGCGATTCGGATGCGAGGCCGAGATCGCCAACGACGGACGGGAGGCCGTGGCTCGCTTCCAGGAACTGCCGTTCGACGCCATCCTCATGGATTGTCACATGCCGGAAATGGATGGTTTCGAAGCGACGGCCGAAATTCGTCGCCTGGAACAGGCTGCCAGAGACGGACGGCGCCCCGTCCCCATCATCGCGCTGACCGCAAACGCCATGCAGGGCGACGAGGAGCGCTGCAGGCGGGCCGGCATGGATGATTACCTCGCGAAACCGTTCTCGCCCGAAAAGCTGAAACTCCTGCTGGAACGATGGGTCGGTGGCGCCGGCCCCACCGTCGCGCCCTAGTGTGCTGACCTCTAAGTCCGTTACATTATGCGGCCAGAAGTTTTTCGGCTGAGCAAGGCGCGAGCGACGAGCATATCCGGCATGGATCTGTGAGGAGCGAGCAACGCGGCGCAGGCGAAAAAGAACGGCCGACCCAAGGGTTGCGCCAAAATGGAGCGGTGGCTTCGTTACTCCTCGGTCACAGGGCCCTGAAGGCCATGCTCCCTCG
>JBGATF010000043.1:0-61847 GCA_044229355.1 Limisphaerales bacterium | reverse complement strand
CCGCCCGCCCAGGCGCAACCCGACCAGACCGGCTCCGTGCCCGCCGCCGCCGCCTGACCATTACAGCCCCCTTGCTCCCACCTCCACCCCATCGACCTATGCGCGCGAAAATCCTCTGTGTCGACGACGACCCCAACGTGCTGGCCGCGTATCAGCGAAACCTGCGCAAGCAATTTGACGTGGAAACCGCCCTGGGCGGGAACGCCGGCCTTCTCGCGGTCCAGGAACGCGGCCCCTACGCCGTCATCGTCGCCGACATGCAAATGCCCGGCATGAACGGCATCGACTTTCTGCACACCGTCCACGATCAGGTCCCGGACTCCGTCCGCGTCATGCTGACCGGCAACGCGGACCAGAAGACGGCCGTCGAGGCGATCAATCGTGGCCAGGTCTTTCAATTTCTCAACAAGCCCTGTCCGCCCGAGGTCCTCGCGCTGGCCCTCGAATCCGGCGTCAAGCAATACCAGCTGGTGACGGCCGAGCGCGAGCTGCTCGAAAATACCCTCAATGGCAGCCTGCGGGTCTTGACCGAAGTGTTGGCCCTGGTCGAGCGGGACACCTTCGGGCGCTCGCAGAAGCTGCGCGACGCCGTGCGCGCCTTTTCGCATTCGCTGGGCATCCGGCAAACCTGGGACCTTGAAGCCGCCGCCATGCTTCTTCACCTCGGCTGGGTCACGGTCCCACCCGCCCTGATCGAACGCGTCCGGGCCGCGCAACCTCTCACACCCGCCGAGACCGATCTCTGGCAACGCCTCCCAGGCGTCGGGCGCGGACTCATCAACAAAATTCCGCGTCTCGAGTCAGTCGCTGACATCGTCTACTACCAGGATAAACATTTTGACGGCTCCGGCTTCCCTCTGGATCTGAAGGCTGGAGAAGCCGTCCCCATCGGCGCCCGCATCATCAAAGTCCTCAAGGACATGCTCGATTTGGAGGAGCACGGTCACAGCCGGGAACAGGCCCTGGAGGAAATGCGCCTGCGCGCCGGCTGGTACGACCCGCGCGTCCTCGACTCGATCTCGCGGCATTTCGACATCTTCATCGACGGCCACCTCGTCGCCTCGCAGGAACGAGTGGCCACGACCCTGGCCGCGTTGCGGGCCGACCAAACGCTCGCCTGCGATGTCGTCACCACCGACGAACTGCTCATCGCCCGCGCCGGCACGACCGTCACTCCCCTCCTGCTCGAACGTCTCCGAAACTTCCGCCAGGTCAGCGGGGTGCGCGAACCCCTCTACGTCGTGGTCAAGCCCGAGCCAAAAGCCGCTGCCGCGTGATGCCAAATGCCAAATGCCAAATGCCAAATGCCAAATGACCAATGACCGACGGTCATTGGCTATTTGGCATTGGCTATTTGTTATTTGTTACTGGTCGCCCGGGCGCGCACACGCGCCACGCCGGAGAATCAGCCGATCCCGAGGCGGGCGAGGCTTTCCCGGTAGGTTCGAGTCAGGGTCAGGCGGGTGCCGTTTTTTAACATGACGGCGTATTCGCCGTGGAAGAGCGGCTGCAGTTCCTTGACGCGGCCGACGTTGACTATGGCCGACCGGCTGATGCGGACAAATTTTTCAGGCGGGAGGCGCTCGGCCATCGCGGCCAGCGTCTCCCGCTGCATGTGATGCTCCTTGGCCGTGTGCAGGACCACATAGTTGTCAGCCGCCTCGACCCATTCAATCTCGTCAACCGGCACCAGGACCATGCGTTTGTCGGTCTTGACCACCACGCGATCCGCGGGCGCGCTCTTGGATTTCACGTCCTGCAGGAGCCCGTCAAACCGGGCCGCACCCGCGGCGGGCTCACCGCCCCCGACGGCGGGCAAACGCCGGGCCACGCGCCGGATCGTTTCGCGCACCCGCTCGCGATCGAAAGGCTTCAGCAAATAATCCAGAGCGTGCACTTCAAACGCCTTGACCGCGAACTGATCGAACGCGGTGGCAAACACCACCGCGGGCGGCACCCGGTCGCCCAGCGCCGCGATCACCCCGAAGCCGTCCAGCTCCGGCATCTGGATGTCGAGGAACATCAGGTCCGGTGACAGCTGCAGGACCGCGCCGATGGCCTCGCGTCCGTTCGCCCCCACACCCACAATCCCCCCTTAATGTGCGCTGTACAGCAACCGTCCAACCCGCTCGCGCGCGCGCGACTCGTCGTCGACGATCAAGGTTCGAATCTTCATGGAAATTCATGGCGACCCGGGCCGCGGGTCCCCCCGCACCGGGTCGACGGGCCGCTAGTGTCCTGAGTGATTAATTCGTTGCATAATGAATTAATCACTCAGGACACTAGCGGCGCCAGGGCAGCTCCACCACCACCAACGCGCCACCGTCCGGATGGTTTTCAAGCTGCAGCCGGTGCTGGTTGCCATACAGATGTTGCAGGCGCGCCCGCGTGTTGGAAAGCCCGATTCCCTCGCGGGCGGGTCCGCGGTCCGGCCAGCCGACGCCGTTGTCCCGGACCTCGAGGCGAAGGCGCCCCTCGCCGGCCCTCGCCCGAATCTCCACCAGGCCGGGGCGGGCCAGGCGGCTGAGGCCATGCCGCAAGGCATTCTCCACGATCGGCTGCAGGAGCAACGTCGGCACCTGGGCCGGCCAAACGTCGTCCGGGATCTCCAGCCGGACCGTCAGGCGATCGCCAAAGCGAATCCGCTCGATGTCCAGATATCGTTCGAGCATGGAAACCTCCGACCGGAGCGGAATTTCCTGGGCGGTCGTGTTGTCGAGCGTCATCCGCAGCAGCTCGGCCAGCCGGATCAGCATGCGATCGGCGCTCTCCGGGTCCTTGTGAATCAGGGTCGCGATGCTGTTCAAGGCATTGAACAGGAAATGCGGGTTGAGCTGCATCTGCAACGCGGAGAGGCGGGCCTCGGCCAGGCGCTTTTCCAGTTCCAGGGCCCGCACGGCCCGTTCCTGGGAGTCGCGGTAGAACCGGATGGCCTGGGCGGCCCCGGCGATGACCGCGTAGATGATGAGGTTGAAGTGCCACGTCTTGATCGCGAGCGGTCGGAGCAGGTCGGCAAATCCGATGCGTCGCCCGGCGGCCCAACCCTGCCACTCGGCCACCGTCGCCCGCAGGAGGATGAAGGCGCCGGAGAACGCGATGGCCGCGAGCAGGTGCAGGGCTGCGCAGCGCAGCCAGCGCTCCCGGCGAAAGGCGCATCGCCGCTCCAGCCAGAGGACCGGCCACGTCAGCACGGCGACCACATACCAATCCCCCAGCGCGCCCCCCAGCGCCTGCCGCCACGCCACCGGCAGACCCGCCTGGCTGCTGGAGATGTAAAACTGCGCCGCGAACGAAACCGCGAGAAGCGTCCACGCCCCGAACAAAACCGGCCAACGCCACCAGGATGAATTGAGCGCGGCGCCGACGGCGCCCACTGCGCCCATCGCGCCCACTCCGGCGCCCACTCCGCCCGGGCCCGGTTCCAATTCGCGAGGCGTCGCGTTCACGGCCGGTTCGGTCAGCCCAGCCGTTCACGCAGCGCCCGCGCCACAGCGATGAAGGCCTGCGCTGGCGGATCGTTGGGCGAAGTCACCACCACCGGCTGCCCCTCGTCGCCACCCGCCCGGATCTCCGTGTAGATCGGAACCTCGCCCAGAAACGGAACCTTTTGGCGCTCCGCTTCCAGCCGGCCGCCCCCATGCCCGAAGATCTCCACGCGCTGTCCACCCGGCGCGGTGAAATAACTCATGTTCTCGACCAGCCCGAGGATCGGCACGTTGACCTTCTCGAACATCGCGATGCCCTTGCGGACCACTCCGAGCGAAGCTTCCTGTGGTGTCGTCACGATGACGCCGCCGTCGAGCGGGACGGTTTGGCAGAGCGAGAGCTGGGCATCGCCAGTGCCGGGGGGCAGGTCGACGAGGAGATAGTCCAGCTCACCCCAGGCCACGGCCTGAAAAAACTGCTGGATGGTTTTCTGAATCATCGGGCCGCGCCAGATGACGGGCTGGTCGCCGTCGAGCAGGAAGCCCATGCTCATCAGCTTCACCCCGTGATTGGCGGGCGGCACCATCTTTTCCTCGTCGTTGATCGTCGGCCGCTGCTTGATGCCCATCATCAGCGGAATGCTCGGGCCGTAGATGTCGCAGTCGAGCAGCCCGACGGAGGCGCCGAGATGGCGGAGGGCGCAGGCGAGATTGACGGAGCAGGTCGACTTGCCGACGCCGCCCTTGCCGGACGCGACGGCGACGATGCGGCGCAAGCCCGGCACGCGGTTCTGATTGGCGAAGGGGTTGGGGCCGCCGGGCGCGGCGGCCGGTCCGTTGGCCGGCATCCGCACCTCCACGTAGGCCATGGTCACTCCGGGCATGGATTTGAGCACCTGCTCCACCGCGCCCTTCAGCTGGGCGGCCACGTCCTTGTTGGCGGACGTCAGCTCGAGTTGCACCGTGGCGGCGCCGGCGTTCACTGCGATCTGTTTGACCAGCCCGAACGAGACAATGTCCCGGGAGTAACCCGGGTATTTCACGGCCTTGAGGGCGTTGAGAATGGTTTCCTGGTTCAGCATGAGAATGGATTCAATCGTTCAGCGCTTCACGACACGGCGCGCCGCGGATTAATGACGGAGTCGGCGCGACCGTGTTCAAAATCGTCCCAGGCTGGCGAAAGCCCGCGCAGCCGCGCCAGGGTCTTCGGCAGCACTTCCAGCACCTGGTCGATTTCCGACTCCGTGTTGGCCGGGCCAAACGAAAAGAGCACGCTGCCCTGCGCCAGGGAAGGATCCAGCCCGATGGCGCGCAGCACCGGCGAGACCTTGAGCGCCTTGCTCGCGCACGTCGTGCCGCTGGCCACCGCGATCCCCTGCGTGTCGAGCATCAGCATCAGGCCCTCACCTTCCACGAATTCAAAGCTGACATTCAAGCTCGCACTCACCCGTCCGGGACCCGGCTCCGGCCCGTTCAGCTTCACATAGGGAGCCCTGGCCTGAAGTCCCTCCCACAGCCGCCGCTGCAACCGGACGGCCTGGGCCGCCCGCGCGGCCAACTCCTGCGCCGCCAGCGCGCAGGCCGCGCCCGCACCCACCAGGCCCGCCACGTTCTCCACGCCCGCCCGCCACCCCCCCTCCTGCGCCCCCCCATGAATCAGGCTCGTCAACCGGGCGCGGCGATGCCGGTAAAGCACGCCCACCCCCTTCGGCCCGCCCAGCTTGTGCGGGGAAAAGGTCAGCAACGAAGCCCCCATCGCCTGCACGTCCACCGCCAGCCACCCGACCGACGACTCCGCATCCACGAGCAGCGGCACGCCCCGCCCCGCCACCGCCGCGCCGATCCGTGCCACCGGCTGGATCGTGCCCAGATCATGGTTCGCGTGATGCACGCCCACGAGCAACGTCTGGTCTGTGATCGCGCCGCCCACCCGCTCGGGATCAATCCGCCCTTCGGCGTCGACCGGCACGCGGGTCGACTGAAATCCCTGCTTCTCCAAAAACGCCACGGATTCCAGCACAGCCGGGTGCTCCGCCGCGCTCGTCACGAGATGGTTCCCGCGCCGCTGGCCCGCCCACGCCACGCCTTTGACCGCGAGATTGACCGACTCCGTCCCGTCGCTCGTGAAAAGGATCTCCTCGGGCGACGCCGCCCCGATCAAACCCGCCACCTGTTCCCGCGCCCGCTCGAGCGCGTCCCGCACGCGCAGCCCGTGCTGATGCAGCGACGATGGGTTGCCAAACGCGGGCCCCGTCAGGAAGGGCTCCATCGCGGCAAACACCTCCGGACGCAACGGCGTCGCCGCTTGGTGATCCAGGTAGATGTCGCGAAGAGCAGCCATGCGCGCGGGTGTGGTGGATTCAGCCCCGCGGCATCTGCTCGAGATGGCTCAACGCCAGCAGCAGGCGCTCCGCGATCAGGCGCTGGCGTTCCGGCCGCGTCACTTTCTGGCCGTCCCGCTCGGACACATAAAAGCTGTCGATGGCCGCGCCCTTTTCGGTGGAGATCTTGGCCAGGGTGATGTCCAGGCCCAGGCCGGTGAGCACATGGGAGATTTCGTAGAGCAGGCCGAGCTTGTCCTCCGTCTCGATGTCGATCACCGTCCGGTTTTCCGAGGAATCATTGTCGAAATAAACCCGGCTCTGGATGCGTTCGTCGGCGGGCGGCTGATAGGGCGAGCGCGCCAGCTTCTGCCGCGCCATCAGCGCCCGCAGATCCAGCGGACCATCGGTGCCCGTCAACGCCCGGAGCAGAACATCTTCAAACCGCTCCCGCGCCTCCCGGCTGACCAGGCTGCCCAGCTTCGCGTCGGTCACGAAGAACGTGTCCAGCACCACGCCGTCCGCGCGGCTGAAGATCTGCGCGCTGAGAATATTGATCCCGGCGGCGCTGAACGAGCCGGTGACGGTCGCGAAGAGTCCGGCCCGATCCCAGGTGCAGATTTTGACCGAGGTGTAGGCGCGGTCGGGCTCGTTGTGCCAGGCGATGACCGGCTCGAGGGCGTGGTCCTCGACCGCCATCTGCTGGTTCATGAAGCGATGAACCAGCGCCAGGTCGCTGAACACCTCGCGGGCCTGGTGGATCTGGAAATAGCGCGGCGGCAGCGAACGAAAATGCGCCTCGACCTCGTCGCGCCCGAACGTCTTCGGCAGCATGGACGCGACTTCATCGGCCAGCAACTCGCGCTGCCGCTCCTCCGCCCGGATGAAGTCTGTCCCGCCCTGGAGCACCGCGATGGCCTTGTGGTAGAGCGACCAGAGCAACGAATCCTTGAAGCCGTTCCAGAGCTTGTCGCTGGTCGCCATGGCATCGGAGAACGTCAGGAGCGTGAGCATGCGCAGATTTTCCGCGGCCTGGACGAGGCCGGCGAAGTAGCGGATGACGGCGGGGTCCTCCAGATCGCGGCGCTGCGAGATCTGGGCCATGGCGAGGTGCTGCTCGACCAGGATTTGCAGGGAGTGAGTGGTGGCGCCGTCGAGGTCGAGCCGCCGCGCCACCTTCAAGGCGAGCCGGCCGCTGTCCTCGGCGTGGTGCCCGGAATGGGCGGCCTTGCCGGCGTCATGCAGGAGCAGCGCGAGATAGAGCACGGCGGGGCGCTGCAGATCCCGGAAGATCTCCGCGTAATTTGAGTAGAGCGGCTCCTGCGACTCCCAGATCCGGTCGAGCTGGGCCAGGCACATGAGGGTGTGCTCGTCGGCGGTGTATTGGTGGTAGAACTCGTGCTGGACCAGGCAGGTCAGCCGGCCGAACTCCGGCACATACTTGCCGAGGAGCCCGACCTCATGCATGGCGCGAAGGATTGGCGCCACATTGCCCCGCGCGTTCAGGATCTCGAGAAACGTCTCCCGCACGTGCTCGTCGTGGAGCAGCGCCCGATCGACCAGGCGGAGATCCGTCCGGATCATCTGGGCCAGATCCGGGTGCAGCCGCAGGCCGCGCTGCTGGGCGTGCAGAAAAACGCGCATGAGCCGCCGCGGCTGATCCTTGAACACGCGCGAGCCGGCCGGATGAATCTGGCCGTCGACAAACCGGAACCCGTCGATCACCTGGGCGGCCGGCTTTTTGAACGCGCCCGGCAGCAGGCGGGCGATGTGGCTCACCCCGGGCAGGCGTTGCGACTTGGGCAGCAAGGCGAGGCGCTCCTCCAGCGTGCGGGTGATGAGGAACACGTTCCGCATGTGGTTGTAGAGATCGCGCATGAACCGTTCGATCCGCCGGCTCGGCGAGCGATCGGTGTAGCCCAGGCTGCCCGCCACCGCCGGCTGCACCGCCTTGGTCAGGACCTCGAGCGGATGCCGCGGCGAGTTCGACAGATAATGCAGCTCGTTGCGCACGGTCAGAAGAAAGTCGTAGGCCGACTCGAGCTGCTTGCGCTCCGCCTCCGTGATGAAATCGCGGGCCTGCAGCTCCGCCAGCGTGCGCAGGCGGTACTTGAAAAAAATCATCCAGTGCAGGTTCTGGTAATCGCGCAGGCCGCCGCACCCGTTCTTGATGTTCGGCTCCTGCATCGTCGCCGAGTTGCCGAACTTCGCGCGCCGATCCGACTGATCCTTCATCCGCGCCGCGATGTATTCGTCCTCGTGCCCGGCCACGCACTTCGCGACCACGGTTTTCTGCAGCTTGTCGAAAATCTTGGCGTCGCCGACGACGAACCGCGCCTCGATCAGGGAGGTCTTGCTCTCCATGCTCTTGACGTCCTGCCGGCTGTTCGCGGCCTCGATGCAGTCCGCCACCGTGCGCACGCTGTGCCCGACCTTGAAGCCCAGATCCCACAGCGGCATGAGAATTCCGTCCATCACCTTGGCCAGGGACGGCAGCGGCTTGGTCCCCACCACCACCTGGCCATAGTGCAGGAACATGATGTCGAGGTCGCTGCACGGGTTGAGCTCGCCGCGGCCATACCCGCCCAGCGCCACCAGCGCCAGCGGCGGAAACTCCTTCTGCGCCTGCTCCGACAGGCTGGCCTTCGCCACCGCCCAGAGATGCTGGATGAGGACATCGACCAGCAACGCCCGCGCGTGGCAGACCTCCCGCCCGCCCGCGCCCGCGCGATGCATCAGGCGAAGGCGGTGGGATTCCACCTTGAGAAACGCCTTGTAGCGACCCAGATGCTCGGCTGGCGCCAGGCCGTCCAGCCGGGCGCTCACACTCGCCTCAATCTTTTCCCGCAACGTGCGCATGGCTTCAGTCAGATGGTCCGACGAAATGCGGCGGCGGCCGCAACGAAACCCGCTGGAGGCAGGGCGCGCGCTCCGCAGCGCGCCGCCCGGCGCGGACGGCCCGGGCGACAACCCGTCTGCTGCGGTTTCGGCCCGCCATCACTCTGAGCGAACGCGGAAGCGCCAATCCTTCCAACCTGTCGGGCCCGGTTCAACGACGGCCGAACATGCCCGGCCCGCCCCCCATCCGGGCCATCATCTTTTGGAACTTCCCCATTTTCTTCATCATCTGCTGCATCTGGCCGAACCGGTTGAGCAGCGTGTTCAGCTCCGCCACGCTCACGCCGCTGCCCTTCGCAATTCGCTTGCGCCGGCTCGCGTTCAGGATCACCGGGTTCTTCCGCTCCTTTGGCGTCATCGCACAAATCATCCCTTCCATCCGGCGAAACTCGACTTCGGATTTGGAAATGTCCGCCCCCTGCAGCATCTGCGAGCCACCCGGCAGCATGCCCACCAGCTGCTCCAAAGGCCCCAGCTTCTTCATCTGCCGCAATTGATCCAGGAAATCCTCCAGGGTGAACTCACCCTTGCGCATCTTCTCCTCAAGCCGCCGGGCGTCCTCCTCGTCCACCGCCTCAGCCGCGCGCTCGACCAGGCTGACCACGTCGCCCATGCCGAGGATGCGCGAGGCCATGCGCTCGGGATGGAACGGCTCGAAGTCCTCCAGCTTTTCACCCACGCCGGCGAATTTGATCGGCTTGCCCGTGACCTGCTTCAGGCTCAGCGCCGCGCCGCCGCGCGCATCGCCATCCAGCTTGGTCAGGATGCTGCCGGTGATGCTCAGCGCCCGATCAAAGTGGGTCGCCACGTTGACCGCCTCCTGGCCCGTCGCCGCGTCAAGCACAAGGAGGATTTCATCGGGCTTGACCAGATCGCGCAGGCGGACCAGCTCCTGCACCAGCGGCTCGTCGATCTGCAGGCGGCCCGCGGTGTCGAAGATGACCACGTTGCGGTGGTTGGCCCGGGCGTACTCCAGCGCCTCGCGCGCGATCTTCAACACGTCCGTCTCGCCCCGCTTCACAAACACCGGCACCTCCAGCTTCTCGCCCAGCGTGGCGAGCTGATCCATGGCGGCCGGACGATAGACGTCCGCCGCCACCAGCAACGGCTGGCGGCCGCCCTTCTGCAACAACCGCGCAAGCTTGCCCGAGGTCGTCGTCTTGCCCGACCCATGCAGCCCCACCATCATCAAGCAGGCCGGCGCGCCCCGCAGCTCGAGGCCGGCGTTCTCGCTCCCCAGAAGGGCCACCAGCTCGTCGTGGATAACCTTGATGATCTGCTGGCCCGGCTGGACGCTCTGGATCACTTCCTGGCCGACGGACTTGTCCTTCACCCGATCGATGAACTCCTTCACCACCTTGAAGTTCACATCGGCGTCGAGCAGCGCCATGCGCACCTCGCGCAGGCTGTCCGCGACATTGGACTCGGAGATCTTGCCGAGCCCGCGCAAGTTCCGAAAAACGTTCTGGAGCTTGTCCGTTAAACTGTCGAACATGGGCCGAACGATACCGGCTCCCCCTTCGGGAAAAAACAGAAAAAAGATTTCATGAATCCGCCCTCGCCCGCCGGGCTTTGGCGCCACGAGCCCGCCCACCCGCGGAGCTGTGGGCGCGGGTGGGGTTGGCCCGGCGCCGCCGGCCTCCTGCTTCTTCTCCTCCCCCAGCTCGCGACCCGCACCGTCGCCGCGCCCGCCCCCGCCCCCGCCACCGCCAACGACGATTGGACAGTATTTCCCCACGCGGCGCTGCTCGACCTGCCTAACGTTCTCCCACCGTCCCCCACCCTTCTGCAGTCGCTGGGGAACGCCGCCGAAGTCGTGGCCCGCCGGACCGCCCCGTCCACCGCCGCCGTCTGGCGTCGCCGCCGGCCGGAAGTCCAGACCGCGCTGCGGCGCAGCCTCGGCCTGGACCCGTGGCCCGACCGCACCCCGCTCCACGCGCGGATCACCGCCACCAACCTCTTCGCCGACTGCTCGATCGAGAATGTCGTGTTCGAAAGCCGGCCCGGACTTCCCATCACGGCCAATTTCTACCGGCCCAACTCCCCGGCCCGCCGGGCGGGAAAAAAGTTTCCCGCCGTCCTCTCGCCCATCGGGCATTTCCTTTCCGCCGGCAAAACCGCCGTCGACGTGCAGGCGCGCTGCCTCCAGCTCGCGCGGCTCGGCTTCGGCGTCCTTGCCTACGACGCCCTCGGGCAGGGCGAGCGCATGACGCCCGGCAACATCCATCACGACGCCGGCTACGCCCTGCTGCCGACCGGCGAGACCATCGCCGGCTGGATGGTCTGGGACAGCATCCGCGCGCTCGATTATCTGGAGTCACGAGCGGATGTGGATTCGCGCCGGATCGGGCTGACCGGAAATTCCGGCGGCGGCTTGAACACGCTGCTCACCGCCGCGCTCGATGAGCGGATCCAGTGCGCCGTCATCGTGGGTTTCACCTTTGAATTTGGAAACTGGCTGAAGTTCGGCGGCGCGCACTGCACCTGCACGCACTGGCCGGGCGCCTTCCAGGACTTTCGCTGGTCTGAGGTGGCCGGGCTTATCGCGCCGCGGGCCGTCATGATGCTCCAGGGCGGCAACGACGGGATCTTTCCCATCAGCGGCGCCCGCACGTCCGGGCAGGAGGTCGAAGCGCTCTACGCCGCGCTCGGCCACCGCGAACGCGCGCGCTTCGTCGAGCTGCCGTCCCTGCCGCACGCCTACAGCCGCCCGTTTCGGGAAACGATGGCCGGCTGGATGACCCTGCACCTGCAAGGCCAGGGCCACGGCGATCCGGTGCCGGAAGGCCCGTTGGATCCGCTGCCCGAAAAAGACGCGCGCCTGCTCTGCGACCCGGACAGGGATTTTATGAGCCGCGCGCCCACCGTCGTCGAGCTGGCCCGCCGCCGCGGGCTTCAGCAGGTCACCCGCCTGTCAGCGATGCGAACCGTCGGCCCGGTTGACCTGGGCGCCGATTCGCTCGCTGTCGCGCATCGTTGGGCGCGCGACCTGACGGCCGCGCCGCCGCCGGGATCCCAACTGCTCGCGCCGCGCTCTCATCGGCGCGACGTCGTCGCCAACGGAACTCTCGAGCGCGTTTCGTTCACCAGTGAAGGCGGCGTCCGGCTCCCCGCCCTCCTCTGGATGCCGTCTAACCTCACCACGCGCGCCCCGGCGGTCATCGTCACCGACCGCCGCGGAAAATCCGCCGTGGCCGCCTCCCGCCTGCCGGATCAGCTGCTGGCGGCGGGCTACGCCGTGCTCGCGTTGGACCTGCGCGGGCGGGGCGAGACCCTCGATCGCTACGGTCCCAATTACGACATCAACTTCCGCCTCGTCGCCAATCAGGTGCTCATGGGCCAGCCGCTCGCCGGCCGGAGGGGATTTGATTTGCTCCGCGCCGTCGACTTCCTCGCCGGCCGGACCAACATCGATGCCGCCGCCATCACGGTGGTCGGATTGGGAGACGATGCGCTGCCCGCCCTGCTCGCGGCGGCGGCCGAGCCCCGCATTCGCCATGTCGCCGTCGCCGGATTCGTCCGCACCCTGGTCGCCCTGCAACGCGCCCGCACACCGCCGCCGCTCCCACAAATGGGCGACGCCTGGAACGACCCTCAGCTCCGCGGGCGCATCGACACCGGCGACGACGAGATCGATTTCGGATCCGTCCTCCCGGGCGCCTTGACCAGGGCCGATGTGGCGGACCTGGCTGCGCTCGTGGCGCCTCGACGACTCCTGATCTGTCAGGCGCGCGATTTGGGCCAGGCCGGCCTGGAGCCGGCGACCGAACGATTGCGCGGCGTCGCGACCCTGCAGCCGTCGTTCAGCTATCGTCCCGAACGAGACCTCAACACCGAGTTGATTCCATGGCTGCAGCACAATTCCAGCCGGTGACCGCCCCAACCACGGGCTCGCCGTCCCTCCCGAGCCAGCCCTCTGCCTCCCCGGCCACCCCGCCCGGGCGCCTCATTTCGCTCGATGCCTACCGCGGCCTCATCATGTTCACGCTGCTCTGCGGCGGGATCTTTCACTCGCTGAAGGAACACCCCGTCTGGCACTGGCTCTTCGTCCAGAACGAACACGTCGACTGGGCCGGGTGTGTCTATTGGGATCTCATCCAGCCGTCCTTCATGTTCATGGTCGGGGTCGCCATGCCCTTCGCCTACGCCCGACGCACCGCGCTGGGCGACTCGCGGTCCAGATTGTTTCGGCACACGCTGATTCGTGCGTTCAACCTCATGGCCATCGGCATCCTGCTCGATCATTTCGGCGCCAACAAAATCCAGATCGGCTTCATCCGCGTCCTGCAACAGATCGCCATCGGCTATGTCCTCGCCTTCTTCGTCGTCGGCCGCAGCGCTCGCGCGCAGACGGTGGCCGCGGCCGCCATTCTCATCGGCTATCAGCTGCTGTGGATGTTTAACCCGTGGAATGGACCCGATGGGCCGTGGGCCAAGGGCAATGAGAATATTGGCAGCGCGCTCGACTTCTGGATGCTCGGGCGCCACTACTCCAACTACTACGTCGGGCTGAACGCCATTCCCGCCACCGCCACCATCATTTTCGGAGTGATGGCCGGACAGTTCATCCTCAACACCCACGACCCTCGGCGCATCTGCCGCTGGCTCCTCGCCGCCGGCGGAGCGGGAGTCGCGGCCGGTCTCGCCTTGAGCCCCTGGTTTCCTCTGATCAAACGCATCTGGACGCCCAGCTTCGCGATCTACGCCGGCGGCTGGACCACGCTCATGCTGCTCGCGTTCTACTGGGCGATCGAAGTCATGGGCTGGCGCCGCTGGTCGTTCCCCCTCGTGGTGGTCGGCATGAACTCCATCGCCGCTTACGTTCTCGGCAACGTCTTCGGGGGATGGTTTCGCAGTTTTTCCAACGCCTGGATCGGCTGGCTCAAGGCGCCGCTCGGCGAGACCGGGTTTCCCATCCTCGAACACGCCCTCTTCGCCCTCACCGCCTGGGGCGTGCTCTACTGGCTCCATCAAAGGAAGATCTTCTTCAAGGCGTGAGGCGCGTCCAATTGACGATCTACGATCGACGAGTGACGATCTCCGAGGGATGAGCCGGGGTCACTGCATTTACCGACTCCGAAACGCCCGCAGGTGACTTTCTGTGCGGACATAAAGCGTGCGCTCGTCGACGGCCGGCGTCACGGAGCACGCTTCGCCAAGATCGAATTGATCGACCCGCGCAAAGGTGGCCCCGGCCTTCACGATGGAAACGATACCGCGGTTTGAAATCAGATAGATGTGGCCGCCGGCCCCGATCGGCGACGCCATATACTGGCCGTCGGCGCCCAGCCGCTCGCTGTAAAGTTGCCGGCCGTTTGCGGCCTCCACGGCAGTCAGAATTCCTCCGTTCCGAATCAAATAGACCCGACTCTCGTAAAAAACTGGCGACGGAATTTCGGGAATTGCCCGATTCACTTCCCAGGCCACGTGAGACTCGGCCACGTCACCTCGCCCGCCGGGCTTGATGGCCACCAGGCGAGGGCGGAACGGACGCGGGCCCAGATTCGCCACGAACTCCGCGCGCGTCCAGAAGCCGTCTCGATCCTTGTCCAGGCTCGCGAAGTATCCTTCCTGCTGCCGACGACGACGTTCCGGATCGCTCGCCAGCGGGATGCCAAAGCCCGGGTGGCTCGGTGGGACCTCCGGCCGCAGTGGGAATGTGAAATACTCATTGATCTCATTGCGCCCGATCCGGCCGTCGCCATCGGTGTCAAAATGAAGCATCGCCGTCCACAAGGATTCGAGGTCGGGCCGCTCGTCCGCCTGCCCACCCATGGCCGACGCCACGTAAACGCGATCGTCCCCGAACACCGGCAGCGCGATCGTCTCGCGGGCGAACCCGGTCAGAAACCATTTCCCCAGTCCGCTCCGCAGGTCATACGCATCCACCCGGCCGGTCCCGAGCACCACGAGCTCATCGCCGTCCGCCCGATTCCAGATGGCCGGCGTTGACCACCCGCTTCGGACCAGCGGCCGCGCGGTTTCCCAGATCGTCTCGCCGTTGGTCGCGTTGATCGCGAGCATCCGGGACTGGCTGAGTTTGCTGTCCGGAAGATTCGCGTCGCTGTCCAACACCAGCATGACCTGGCCGTTCCGGACGATCGGCGACGAAGCGGAACCGTATAGGCTCTTGGGCGTGGGGATCGCCTTGCGCCAGAGTTCGCGTCCATCGAGGTCGTAGCACAGCAGTCCGAAGGAGCCGAAGTAAACGAACAAGCGCGTGCCGTCCGTGCACGGGGTCGGGGTGGCTGCACTGTTGATGGCATGAACTGGTTCCAAGGCCACCGTCGGCGCCGCCGCTCGCCACAACCGTCGGCCGCCGGCGGCATCCCACGCCACCGTCACCAGTTGGTCGCCTTCCACCCCGGTCAGAAAAGCTTTCCCCCTCGCGAGCACCGGCGACGACAAACCCTTTGGCGCAGGCGACTGCCACGTTTCGAGACCTCCCTGCAATCGCACGGGCGGCCTCGCGTCCATCGCCACCCCGCCGCCGTTTGGCCCGCGGAACTGGGGCCAGCCAAGCCCGTCGGCCCGCGTCGGCTCGACCGCGAGCCACCCGGCCACGATCGTCGCCACCGCCATCTGCACCTGTCTTGGAAACGACGCCCAGGAGAAGGAATGCACGGCGCGATTTGAAAACATGCCCGGCCCGGAGTCAACCCGCGCGCCCGGCTCACCAAGTAGCGCAACGAATGATTCAATCGCCCGGCAAAGCTCTGCGCTTGCCGCGAACCCGTCGACCCATTTCATGTCCCACGTGGGACTCGGAACTGTCGTGGACGGACCACGCGTTTTGATCCAAAACAACCACGCCTCCAATTCAACTCGCGGGCTTCACCGCCTCCTGCAACGTCATTCCGCCACTGGTCTGGCCACGCGAAACTCGCGCACCTCAACCTCGCCGACGCCAGGGCGCAGGTTTGACGTCCATCGATCGGCCCGGTTGAATCGGCCATGCTCTTCCGCCTCGTGTCCCATTCGGTGTTGCCGGTCTGGCCTGACCTTTTTCGGAGCATCCGCCCGCTGCTGATCGGCATGGTGCTCGCGGTCCCACGCGACCCAAGCACGGTGTTCGCGGCCGAGTCTGCACCGGGCCACGAGCAGCTCCAGTCGTTCGAACGATTTGAATCCCCGGATGACCTGGCGCGATGGCGAAGCTGGATTTACACCGGGCGCGAAGCCACGCCACCCGTCGTCCGCCTCGACTCGTCCGAAGCGCACGAAGGCCGGCAAGCCCTCCTGATTCATTCGAAGGATCCGGCCGATGTCGCCCTCGGCCGCGTCACCACGCTGGCCGCAGGCACCACGCTGGCCGCAGGCACCCTTTGGCAGGTCCGCGCCTGGGTCAAAACCCTTGACCTGACTGCGCGCGACCGCACCGGGACTGGCGGCGCAATCCATGTCCAAACCCCGGCGGGCGGAGCCATCGCCCAGGGTGTGAGCTCGTTCGGCACCACCCCGTGGCACGAAGTGTCCGTCCCGTTTCGCGTTCCACCCGACGGCCAGGTGAAGATTGTCTTGTTTCACGTGGGCTTTGGCAAAGGCACCGGGCGGGTGTGGTTCGATGATATCCGGCTGGAAGAAATCGGCCCCGCCACACTGACGGCGATTCGCCTTTCGCCCGAACGAATCACCCGGGGTCCGGTCGATGCCAAGCAAGGCGGGCAATTCATCGAACCCCTGTGCGATCTGATTCCCAGCATGCTGGCGCAGCAGGTGATCAATTCGAGCTTCGAAGAAGCGCCGCCGTGGAAGGTCGCCTTCCGGCGTGAGATCGATCAGGCGCATCGCCCGTGGTATCCCGACGGCGCTGTGCATCGGGCCCGCTACGCCTACGACACCAACCAGCCGTTCAACGGACGTCGCAGCCAGCGCATCGATCTTCCGGTCGCCCGTGCGCGCGCCGGCGTTTCGCAGGACGGCTTTCGCGTGGACCGCGGCCACGTTTACCAGCTTCGCTTCCACGCGCGCGCCAGCCGGCCGGGTTCAGTCCAGGCGCTTCTGCACGGGGCCGGCGGAGCGCTCACGCGCCGGCCCGCGTCCTGCGCCGTCGGGGCCGACTGGACTCTTTGCCACGCGACGCTGTCCGCGCTCCGAACCGTCGACAACGCGACGCTGACGATTGATTTCGAAGGACCCGGCACTCTCTGGCTCGATCGGGTGACCTTAATCCGGGACGACGCCGTGCTTGGCTGGTGGCGCCCGGACGTCGTCGACGCGCTGCGCCAATTGCGCCCGTCTGTCATCCGCTTTGGGGGATCGACCATGGAGGCCTACGAATGGCAGGAGTGCGTCGGGCCGGCCGACCAACGGGCACCTTACGCGCTGCAGTATTGGGGTGGCCTGGACGAAAATTTCATCGGCCCGGAGGAGTTCGTGGCGTTGTGCCGCGAGGTGGGCGCCGAGCCGCTCATCTGCCTTCGCTGGACGGGTCGCACTCCGGCCGACGCGGCGGCGGAGGTGGAATATTTCAACGGCGCCGCCACGACCGGGTGGGGCCGGCGCCGCGCCACCCACGGGCACCCGGAGCCGTGGCGGGTGCGCTATTGGCAAGTCGGCAATGAGGTTGGCGGCCCGGGCTACGACGCATCGGTGCAGGCGTTCGCCGAAGCGATGCGTCGCGTGGATCCTTCCATCCAAATTCTCTCGGCGTTTCCTTCCGACCAGTTGCTCGGCGCCGCCGGCGGCACCATCGATTATGTCTGCCCGCACCACTACGACTGCGCCAATCTCGCCGACACCGAGCGCGACCTGCAGCGTTGGGAAAAACTCATCGCACGTTCGGAAGCGGCCCGTCCGGTGCGCGTCGCCGTGACCGAATGGAACACCACGGCCGGCGACTGGGGTCTCGGCCGAGCGTCGTTGCTCACGCTCGGCAATGCGCTGGCTTGTGCCCGCTACCACCACTTGATGCATCGCCATGCCGACAGCGTTGAGATCGCCATCCGCTCGAATCTGATCGACTCCTTTGGCTCCGGGATCCTCCAGGTCGGGCCGGACTGGCTCACGCGGGCCCCGACCTACCACGCTCAGCAGCTCTACGCCCGCGCCGCCGGCTCGTTCCCGCTGCAGATTATCCCGGACACCAACGCCGCAGCGACGGAGCCGAGCGTGCCGCATCATCTGCGCGAACCGGACCTCAGCGCATTGGTCAGCCCGGACGGCCGCCATCTGCGCCTTTACGGAGTCAATTCCACCGCGGACGCCATTCGGGTGCAGACGCATTTCGGAACCTTCGGGCCACGCATCCGAGGGGCCGACCAGTTCCTCCTGGAAGATTCACGGCGCGCGGGGACGCCCGATGTTTTCAACCACCGGGATGACGCGGCCCGCGTGGCGATTCAACACACCCGACCGGGCGGACGCGGCGACACCCGCCTGCTGGAATTCCCCCCCTTCAGCCTGGTCCTCTACGAATTCGATCTCACGAAGTGACCCCGGCCAGGTTGCGGACGCAAGGCGTGCGCATGCTTCACCAACTCCTCTCGCCTCAGGCTGCCGGCCGCCCCGGCTTTAGCGCTCCACCCCGGCCGAATTTTCGGCGTCGGTCAAACCGGCCTGCCCGGCGAAATGCAGCGACTCGAGAATTTCCCCGCGCAGTTGGAGAAACTCGGGCGAGTTGCGCTGGCGCGGACGGGGGAGCGTGATCGGCAGGATCCGTTCAATGCGGCCCGGCCGCGGCGACATCATCACGATGCGGTCGCTCATGTAGATCGCTTCGTCGATGTCATGGGTGACCAGCAGCACCGTCGTGCCGCGCGCCTCCCATAACCGGAGCACCTCATCCTGCATGCGCATCCGGGTGAAAGCGTCGAGCGCGCCGAGCGGCTCATCGAGCAACAGGACCTTGGGGTGGTTGATCAATGCCCGGGCAAGCGCCACGCGCTGCGCCATGCCCCCGGAAAGGTGATGCGGGAAGGACCCGGCAAACGATTCCAAGCCAACCAGCCGCATGAACTCGTCGACCTCTCCCCGCTTCTCCTGCAGCACACCCCGCGCGACCAGGCCCGCCTCGATGTTCTTTCGCACCGTCAGCCACGGGAACAAATTCGGATCCTGAAACACCAGGCCACGCTCAGCACTTGGCTCGGCGATCGGCGCCTGCCCCACCGTCAACTGGCCCGAGTCCGGGGCATCCAGCCCGGCAATCAGGCGCAACAACGTCGATTTGCCACACCCGCTCGGTCCCACCAAGGACACGAATTCCCCGGGCGCGACCGACAACACGATGCGATCCAGCGCGTGCGTCGACCCCGCCGGATCACTCTGGCTCGCGAAATGTTTGCTCACCTCCGTGACCCGCAGCGCGGACCCCTCGTTGACCATCGCGGCTCCGGCTACCATTTAATCGTCCCCTTCTGCCAGGCCAGCACCCGGTCCCGCAGCTTGAAAAGCATGGTCATGATTGTGGAAAAGAACCCGGCCATGATGACCAACGCGGCGAAGACTTTTCCGTATTCCGCCCAGCCTTGCGCCCAGCTCACATACCACCCCAGCCCCGAGCGCACGCCAACTGTCTCCGCCACGATCAACGTCAAGAACGATGCGCCCAGCCCCATGAACAGCCCGAGAAAGATGTTCGGCGTGGCGGCCGGAATCGCCACCCGGAAGATGAGAAAGCTTTGGCTCGCGCCCAGGGTTCGCGCCACGTCCAGGTAGGACGCCCGCGTGTTGGCGATGCCGGACATCGTCAACATCGACACCGGGAACCACACCGCCAGGGCGATCAGGCCAACCGCCGAAAAGATCGGCTTCGGCGAAATCACCATGGCCAGCGGGATCCAGGCGGTCGCCGGGATCGGCCCGATCACCTTCAGCAACGGCATGCCCCAATAGCGCGCGCGACGAAACCAGCCGATGCCGATGCCGGTGCCGATGCCCAGAAGCGCCCCGAGCGCGTAGCCCGACAGCAGCAGCAACAACGAATGCCACGTGCTGTCGAGCAACAGCTCCCAGTCGAGAACCAGATTGCGCAGAACGCTCGCCGGGCTGGGAAAGTACGGCAGCGGCAACCAGCGAAACCCGGACGTGATCAGCTCCCAGGCAGTCAAAGAACCGACCGCGGCCGCCACGATCGGGTGCGTCTCCGCCATCCATCGCTTCACCGCCTGGCTGAACGTCTGCAGCGCATTCAACCCGCTCGAGCCCAGAAAAATCGCGGCGAGAAGAATGACGTAACAGGTCGTATCCGGCTCCGGGTCGCGCTTCTGCACGGCATAGTGCACGGCGAGGGCGAGGGCGCACGCCACCGGCACAGACAGAAGATTGGCCAGCGACGGCTGGACCGACGACGACAGCGCGCGGGCCCGGCCCGCGGCCAAACCATTGGCACCGGGTCCAACGGGCGCGTTCACCTCTGCGGGAGCCAGCACGGGATTCATTTGTTCGGCGGGATGAGGCACATGCCGCAAAAGGCGTCGTTCGGTTTATACCGCGCGTACTGCGCGATCAGCCAATCCCGCGTCACCTGACCCCCAGCGACTTTTTCAACCGGCAGCCCCTCCAGCCACTCGTCGCTCACGCCGTCGAGGCGAACGAACGATTTCTCCGCCAAATCCTGCGTGTCCGTGGTGCGCTTCAACATGCCGGCGCGTTTCATCTCCTGCGCGGCCAGGCGAACCGCCGTCCGCGCCCCGCTCACGCTCGGCACGTACCGCAAATGCGATATCGAAATCGTGTTCTGATCGACCGTCGACGCCAGGTACTTGCCCTGGACCGACAACTCCGCCGCCGCGCGCGGATTGGCTTCCACCCACTTGGCCGCCTTGAGCAGAGCGCGCGTCGCGGCCGCCGTGGCCTTGGGATTTTTGGCGAGGAATTTTCCATTCGCCAGAACCGCGCAGCAATACTCCTCCGCATAGGGCATGTCGACCGCCTGATCGGCAATGTTCCGAACCTTCCCCTGCGCGATCAGCATGCTGCCGATCGGCTCCGAATCAGCCACAGCGTCGACCTCACCCTTGTCCAGCGCCAGACCCAGCTCGCCCGCGGGAAAAACCAGCCAGGTGATCTCCTTGCTCGGATCAATGCCGTTGGCCCCAAGCACGCGGTTGGCGAAGATGAAGGGCGGAGTGCCCATGCCGGGCACCCCAATCCGCTTTCCGCGAAGATCGCTGACCGATCGAACCTTGCCCCCGAGCGCCGCCTGCACCCGCAGACACCCACGGTGGATCCCGCCGGTGAACTTGACGTCGAGCCCCTGCTCGATCGGCTTCAGGAAATACATCACCAGGTGATGCGTGACGTCGTATCCTCCCAGCGCCAGGACGTCCTTGTAGTTTTTCCAATCGCACTTCACCAGGCTCACGTCGAGCCCTTCGTCCTTGAAGAACCCCTTCTCCACCGCCGTGAAGATCGGCGCTTCGCACGTCAGCCCGATGTAGCCGACGCGAACCCGGTTCGACGGCGCATTGGCCTCGTCCGCGTCGCCGCACCCGCCGACCAGGAGCGACCCGCCGGCGATGACTGCCAGCCCGACCCATGACCATTGTATATTGACGATAGGCATATTTGGCTTCGCGCCACGTTGCCCAGCCCCGTCTGCCGACACCAACATCCCGCGACCTCTCCCCCGCCTCCATCCCCCCCGGCGAAAAGCTGAAAAAAGTCTGACCGGCATTTTATCGATGGCGGCCAACTCGCCTGCACCTTGGAGGAAAGGTTCAATGCCGGCCAATACAGCTTTGGTATCGCCGTCATGCCGTTCGGTTATCAGGGCCGGTTGACGCCCGCAGACGAGCGGTTCACCGCCAACGAACCGTGCCGCGCGACAATCCGGTGATGTCTTTGGTTTGGGGCCGGACGGATGAGGATTCGAGGGCCGGAGAAAATTTTCATAAAACCCCTTGCCACAATTGATCGGGGTTTCCTATATTGCGCTCCCTTGACCGCGGGGTGGAGCAGCCCGGTAGCTCGTCAGGCTCATAACCTGAAGGTCAGAGGTTCAAATCCTCTCCCCGCAACCAATTTCCAACGGCTTACCGCAAGGTAAGCCCTTTTTCTTTAGCGGACTCCACCCTGTTCGCCCTCGTGCCCGGATTCTTGGGCGCACTGTGGCGCACTGTGGTTCACGGGGGCGCATTGCCAAACTTTTGCCAAATATTTGGCGGTCCGGGCGACGGGCGAAGGCTCTACTTCTTCTGCTTGCTTTCGAGGCGCTGAGCGGCCGCTTCAATGTCTTTGGTGCGCCGGGCCAGACCGCCGGCGCCGTTCCCATTGTACCATCCATCAAACTTCGCACGGTCAGAAGTTGAGTCCCGATATTGCTGATCTCTCAACTGTTGGATGCCGGTGACAAACGCGTAAGCGTAGCCCTTGCGATACCATTCGGAATAGACTTCGGCCAACTGCTGATTTGTGTTCCATCGATTCGAAGTAGGAGCTTGCAAATCGGCAGCTATAGATTCGATTTCTGCTGCCTGGGCTGCAGTGACCTCGCGCAACGCGGATTCCGGGCTGCGGACTTCCTGAGTCTTCTTTGGTCCGACGTCCGGATTTCCAGTCGAGCACCCGGTCAACGCGGCCACAGACAACGAAAAAAGCAGTGCTATGAGATAGTTCATGCCGTGGTGTCCATTACCGATCGTGGCCGACCATTGGGCGTCGACCTCGGGCTCGGTCGATTCGCCCGACGATCATGCGTAACGCGGAAACTGCCAGCCACGAACAGAAAAAGCTGGAGGCGAACGCGAGACCCAAACCCAGGAACAAAGCCCGCCATGGGTTCGGAAACGGGTTGGCTTCTGCACCAATCTCGCGAATGGCGTAATGATAGAGTTGACTGAGAATAGCGGGAGTCAGCAACAGCGCGAGCAAGCTCGAAATACCGAGATCCGAAAGCACGCGTCCTGATTTGCTTGGTGTCTGCGCGACCATCGGGTGATCTGATACAAAACGGTTCATACGCCGCATCTCAGACGTAGGGCTGTGACCCTCTCATTTCCTCTGAAATGTGATGGCAATTCCGTCGATGTTGGTCGTCGCAGGTGGATGCCGAATCCAATCGCCTTCGGGCCGATACTGCACCAGCAAACTCCGCGGTGCTGTCCATGTCGCGGAGAACACATCTCCAGGCCCGCCTGCCAAGACGTTGCCGAAGTCCCCGAGCTTCTGGCGCGGGCGAAGCAGCGACACGTGCGGATAGAAACCCGTGGTATCGTAACAACACATCTCGAAGACCACCGCGATATGCTGGCCGTCGGGTGATGGATAGTCCTGCCGCTTCATGAGGTCGCAGTGTCGTTCGTAGCCGCTGCAACCCACGAGGCAGATGAAGCAAAGTGAAAGCGCGCATACTCGCATGACGTGGTGGCGACGCCTGACTTTCGATCAACGACCCGTAGTCAGTTGAACAAGTTTGGAGCCGAACGCCGTTAAATATATGACTGCTGGTTCCTTGCTTGAAAGGAATATTCCGGGACCTACGCTCCACCCTTCATCAATCCTTCAGCGACGAGAGCTGTCCGAAGCGCATGCACCAACGTCGAAAGCGCCCGCACGTCATCCGCCAGTTCCTCGCACTTGTCCCGCAATGCCTGAACCTCGGCCTGCGTCGGCGGATCGGAAATGCTCAGACCTCCAATCTCGCCGTCCGTGTTGCCGAGAGTGACAGCGACCTGGTCGGCCCCGGACGGTTGAACGACGGACGTGGCGCCGAAAAATCCGATCTTGCCGCCAGTGGTCCCGATGACCGTTTGCCAGTCATACGACCCCGCGTGCCGTTTCAGCGTTCCTTGCGTCGCGTTCAAGATCAGATAGCCGGTGGGAATCGTTCCGCTGACCGGATCGGCAGCCACGCCGGCGGGTAGAATCTGCTTCCACGTCCCAGGCGTGCCGGCCCCGGTGCATTTGAAGACGCCGCCGAGGGCGTCCTTCCAGAGTTCATTTAGGACGCGGGACCCGCTGGTCGGCGGCCCAATGATGGTCGTCGGCGCACCGCTGACGTAGGTCGCCTCCTGCTTGAAAATCTCGGCGGTCAGGATTTCGAAGTTGGTTTCGGTCAGCGCCACGAAATCGGCGGCATTGCTCACGTCGAGTAGTCGTCCTGGTGCGATGGTTGCCATATCAAACCTTTCTCACGGTCACTTCGTCATAGTTGAGGCTTCGGTAGCCGCTGCGGACGAAGTAGGCCCGCAGCTTGAAATCCGTTTCGCTCCCCAGCGCGAGCACAAGCTGCGCGTTGGTGATTGTTCTCGGACCTGCGCCACCGGAATACTCGAACGTCCCTTTGAGAACGTTGGCCGTGGTCAAGACTTCCAGCGCTGTCTTGTCGATGTCGGGGCTCAGCACCTTGGTAACGGTGTCCTCGGACGACCGATGCCAGGACTTGTCCCAGTCGGCGATGATGTCAGCGCCGGTCGTGTAGGTCGGATTGTAACCGTCATCGGCCACGCGGAGGTTCAAGGGCGCCAGAGGCCGGAAGGCTCGTTTCTGGAGCGCGATTGAAATCGGATCGACTTCGGCTAAGTCGAACTCGCTTTGGAGCAGGAAGGGCTGGAGCTTGAAAGTCTTGTCGGGCGGACTCATGTCGTCCGAACGCATGGCCAAGTCTTCACGCAAGGCGACCCACACCTCAGCATTGACCGGATGAGTTTGGCGTTTGGTGTCGTAGCGGGCGCGGATGGTCCAGAGCCGGTAGCGTCCGGCTGCGATCAGTTGGACGTTCCAGACACTCAGGATTTCATCCCCGACGAATACCAGTAACCGATTCTGCTGCGCTTCGGTGAACGGGTATTCATCCAACTCGTTGTCCAGCGAGTCGAACTGGATATCCATGCCCAGGTAATCATCGATGAGCAACGTGCTCGCCGGATACTCGGTGACGACATGGGCTCGCTGCGCGAAGTTGTCGAAGGTCCCCGCGTCTCGGTACGACAGGTCGGTGCGCTGTTTCCACAGATTGAAACCGTTGCTGACGACGTCACCACGCGCAGCCAGGAATAGAATGAAAGGTGTGCTCGTTTCTTTAATGGCCCAAGGTGCTTCAATCAGCTTCTCGTAATCGACTTCCTGAACTTCGAAGACATTATCGGCTGGGGGCGTGTCTGCACCCGCCGCGTAATGGTCGGCATTGAAGAATCCGGTGTCCTCGGTAAAGGAGACCGTCACTTCGCTCTGTCCTGGCGCTGGCAGGGAAAAGCGTTCCACCCGGCACAACACACCGCTCACACCGCTTTGGGGAAAGTTCAGTGTGAACAAACCGCCGACCGTGAGGTTGGCTCCGCTGGATTTTCGCACTCGCATCGACCCACTAAGCAAAGGCTTGGCGGACACCCGCCCGGCTGCGTTGGCGACCTTCTGGGCGACCGCTTGCCGCGTAATCCAGAGCCGGCTCAGGGTCTGCGACAGCACCGCCTGTGTGATCTGATAGTTGCCCCGGTCCCGGTAGGCGACTGAGCTTTCCTCGAACCTATGGGCGCGGTCAGTGAATCTCACGAACGTCTCGTTGAGGGTGTCGTGCCAGCCTTGCGGATTGAGCGTCGGCGGGTCCACTAGGTCGGTTGGGCCGATAACGGGAGCAACGGCTACCGATTCCCGGACCAGCGCCAACCCGAGCCGCCCTTGGTCATCATATGTCGGGTAAGCGTCGAAGCATTCGCACAGCTCAATCAGGAACTGGCGAAAGCTCATCGTCCGGGCGATGACGGGCGACACGCCAATGTCTTCTGTGTCCAGTTGTTCGCCGACGGCCGCCAGCGAGTCCATGTCGAGCCGGCTTTCCGGAAGCCCGAGCCCGTAACGTGGATTGGTCCAGAGGTCCCACAGTGGAATCACCGGATTCACGTCATCCTGGATGCTGTTCGGTGTTGCCAGCCAGGACGCGTTGGGCCAGCGCGTAACTTGGACTTCGATGTTCGGGGCGTTGGTCCGGTCCCTGCCAAAGAACAGTTGGTCAAAAACCATGTAGGCCTGGCCGCGGTATGCCGGATGCACCGTCCCGCTCGTGGCCAATACTGGATCCTGCGTTTGTGTGTCGGTGCCCCAGTAGAGGCGGACGTTTCCACGCCCCTCGATGGTGATGCTGGCGAAGTCACCACTGCGCGTGAGCGGCCCTGACCAGACGAGTTCGTCGTCCATCCAAATGGCGTCGATTCGGTCGATGGGACCGTGGCCAATCAGCGCAGCGAAGCTGGCGAAGTAGTTGTAGCCGACGGTCTCCTTTTTCTTGCCCACCTTCATCTGGACCTTTTTGGACTTCACCTTGAATGCCTCGCTGATGAAGGTCACCGCGATGCGGGTTATTCCGGCGATGTAGGGCACGGGCCTGGCCTGCTGATTGGTCGAGGTCCGCTGCTCGTCGATATTGAACGGCTTCTGCTTGGGCGGCGGCAGGTTTTTGGTGGAGGAAAAGCTCATGGAATTGGGCGGTAAGTAGCCACGAGTCGCTTGCCGAACGTTGGGTCGTCAAGTTGTGACTCGATTACGCCGTAATTGCGGATCGCGTGGACGAAACGGTTCCCTGCGATGAGCAGCCCCACGTGGTGAGGCACACGCCCTAGACGGAAACAGAGCACGTCCCCCGGCTGACGGGCCTCGTCATCGAGGCATTTGAATCGCGAGTTGCCGTCCAACCAGTGAATGACCTGCGACTCGCCGCGATGGTCGCCACCGTCCATCGTGTAGGCAGGAAACTCCCAACCGTCGAGCGCGCCGCTCTCCGTGAAGATGGCGCCCAGAAGATTCACGCAATCCACGCCAGCGTGGACGACGCAAGCATGCGGGTGGAACGGCGTGCCCAACCAGCGCCGGGCGACCTCAGCCAGCCGCGCTTGCTTCTCGGGCGTGTCGTAGAAGGACGGCGTCATTTCTTGCCTCCGGTTCCCACCTTGATCTCCATAGCCTTCAACGTCAGGTTGCGCAGCGGGACGCGGTGTCCGCCCCAGTTAACAAAGTTGGAGAACTTGAGCAGGCACGCCCCATCGGTGCCGTCACAGCCTGGATAAAGAGTCCCGGCGTTGGTCGCTACCGCGTACGACAATGGTGCGCTCAACGTCAGCGTGACTTGGCTCCCAACCGCTGCGGTGCTGCCGAGAATCGTGCGAACCTCATACGTCGAACCGGCCCCGAACTGCACCCATCCTTCCGCGAAATAGTGCGCGGCCTTCCCCGTCAGCCCGGCCCCAGACAACGTGATGTTCCGACCAGATGCGCTGACCAACGTGACGGTGATTTTGTGCAGGTCGGGATTCACCCGGCAGGTATTGGGCTCGTACAGCCGATAGTTGCACCGGGGCTGAATCATAATTCCCGGGACGTTGGCCCGCATCGAATCCATCGCCGACGCGCAGCGCACCGTTTCCTTCTTTCCCTGAACTGACGCTGCCAGCGCGAGCCCTCGGAAGATCGGCGCGGGGGCGTCCTCGCCGGACAGGTTGCCTTCGAGAATCTCGATCCAAAGCGGCGTGGACAATTTCATCGGGAACAGCAGCGAGAACGGATTGTCCGCTTCGTAGAGCGTCTCGATGCTGACTTCCTCGCGATCCGCCTTCGTGCTGAGACTGAGCGCTGAATGAGTGATGCGCCTTGCTTCGTAGTCTTGGCCGGCCAGCGTGATATCGAGCGCGTGGCTGGTGAAATACCAGTGCTGGACGGTTCCGTTGAAGTCCGACCACAGGTGATAGAGGAATACTGGCCGTTGGCCGGTCTCAGCCATGGCGTATTCGGTCGGCAGTTCAACCACCTTGACGAAATAGACCAACACGCCTTCGGCTTCGAACCGGCCCTGTTCGACATCCTGGGCGAGTCGAACGTAATGGAGCGACCATGCTCGCCAAGTCTCGTCAATCGGTGTGACAACATCGATGGTGACGCGCTCGGTTCCGTCCCCATTATCGTCGACGCCCAGGATCTCAGCCGCAATGGGAGTCTGGCCAGATTTCGTTAGATAGACGTGGGTGGCTGGATGGTCGCCAAACGTTTCCGCCAAACCCTGGCCCGAAATGTCGACTTCGATTGTTCCAGCGGTCACGCCCACAAAGTCGACGATGCGAAAGGCCTCCTGCGGGCCTGGTAACCAGAATCCTTGCAACCGCCCTTTGATGGCATCGAAGAATGCTTCGACGGAGGCGATGGCGTCCGGATCCTGCAGCACAACCTCAAATTGGAAACCGTGAACCACATCGTCCTGCAAAGGAGCGAATGCTGGCGGGCCGAATCCGATCTCGAGTGCGCGCAGGTCATATTCGAACCCGGTTGATGGAAGTCGGGTCCAATCGATTTCAAATTCAAAGATTGGGCGGTCCAGATAGTTCATGCGAAACGCACCACTGCCAAGTCGCAGATTTCCATGTTGATGCCGCCCTCGAACGCGACGTTGACGGTATTGAGGGATCCGTCGGTGGCCTCGTTCACCGCCAGCGTTGTTGACGATGAAAAGTAGCCGGCGCGAGACGGGGACGGCAGGACCACCTGTTCAAGGAAATCCTGCTTGGTCGCGTGAACAACGCCGGTGGGATTTTGATACGACCAGGTCGCCAGCGTGAAATTTGGACTGCCTTTGGTGATGGTGATGAAGTGGAGAATCGCCCGATTGTCGGTCGTTGCCGGCCACCAACCCGGTTGACCGAGAAAGGCCGCGCTGTACGTGTCGGTGGTGCCGACTCGCTTGCCCGCCCTGTTGTAACCGCCGGTGTCGTAATACTGATTTGGCGCCGTGCCGCCGAATGTTGGGTAGCCTGCCTGCGTCGGACTCACCCAACCCACCGCATGGGTCGTGGGAGCGGAGCCATTATTCCAAGGATTGGCAGTCCCCGAGCAGACGCCGATGAACACCCTTTTGCCGATGACGCTGGTCCCGCCTGGCTGCATACACCAGCGGAGGCCGACGCGGATTTGAGTCCAGGTTGAACCAATTGAGAGCAGGCGTCGCAGTGAAGCGCTGTTGACCCCAGCGCGAATGTCGTCCACGCCGCTGATGGTTCTCAAAAGAGTCGTTGTTGCCATAGGTCACGAAAGGTTTGAATCCGTCCATGCGGAGTTAAAGCCGCTGCCGCCGGTCAATCCGCCGACTGCGACACCACTGGAGTATGAGTCGAAGTGGTCGAGCGCCTGAACGGCGGCGAAGAGACTTTCATCGACCCACGGACCTCCCCATACGTTCCCTTTGGCTTGGTTGTGGACGCCTGTCCCCGCCACGTAGCCATCAAATGGGTCGTAATCCTGAATTCCCACGAACAGTGGATCATCCACCCACGGGCCGGCGAAATAGGTTCCCGCCGCCAGGTTGTCGACGACGACATCAACGGCGTAGCAGTCAAAGTTATCCCCTCCACCATCGACCAAGAGAATAATGGCGCAGAGGTCAGGGTTAGGTTCAGGCCGCACGTCACGTTCCAGGACACTGATTCGAATTGAGCCGTGCCGACTTGTGAGCGAGCGCACTTCATCTCCCCGGAACCGGCCCAGAATCACGGGCCAGCAGAAGCGGGGATAGGTACGCGCCAATGGTTGGTCGAGATCAAGCATCGCGCCCGTCACGCCCGCGACCTGGCGAACCTCATATGCGTCGGGTTCCGACGGTTCGAGATTTGAGAAGAATGCAAAGTCACCAATGACCCAGGGCCAGGCCTCCTCGCTTGCCAGAGTCGCGGAATCGCCAGAAGCGGGAGACGCCAGCACCGAGCCTCGCCCCCAGAATGGGACCGCCGCCAAACCAATTTTCTTCGCGGCGAGGATGCGCCCGAGCAGTCGCCGGAATTCTTCGAACGTGAACGGCGTAACCTGGAACTCGACGCCCCGGAGCGCAGCGTGCCGGAAAGAGAGCCGGTCTTCGGCTCCGGTCACCGCGTCGGCAACCTTCGAACGCCACTCTCGGCGGAACTGAGGCTTCACATTCCAGTCCGGAGCGTGCGGCAGCAGAACGAACCCGTTGAGCAACTCGACGCTCATGACACAATGCCGATTTCGGTTCGCTGGTTGCGGACGATTTCAACGATGCGCGCCTGGCCTTCGGCGCTTTCGATCCACTGCCGAGCTTCATTGCGGGAGTCCACCAGGACGATGGTGAGGGGCTTGCCGTCGCCGGACGGAGTCGTTGCCGCGATGGCGGTGGTGTCGGCTGGCGTAATCGCGCCTTGGCGGATGGATTCGAAGAACCCCACGCCAAACTCCGCAACGCGATCCGCGGGCACGACGAATTCGCCTCGGTGAACCACCCCGGCCGGCTCCATCGTGGCGCCGGCTCCGGTAAATCCACCTTCGGCAAAGGCGCCCATGGCGGCCAGGGCGGCAGTTATCGCGGCCAATCCCACCACCGCGGCAACACCGTAGCTCGAGATTGAAGTCATCAACGCACTTGGCGCCTTTGCGGCAGTCTCCTGCGCCGAAAAGAGGACTTCCTTGGCAGCAATTAACGCCCGACCCGCGATCCATTCGGCCACCATGCGAGCAATTGCAGTAATGACCCCGTTGATAATGCTGCGTCCGACATTTTGGAGCGCATCTCCCCAACTCATCGTGCCTCGCAAAAGCCCCTCGATGCTCGCGGCTACTCCGTTCACCGCTGATTGAATCGTGGTGGAAAAGCCACGAGCAATCTGCTGTTGAACCGTTCCGAATTGGTTTTGGAGTTGCGTGATGGTGGCGGACATCTGCTGCGCCATCGACGCCGGGTCAGCTCCCATCCCCTGTAGTTGGCCTTCCGTGGCGCCAAGTTGTTTGTCGAACGAATCGGCGCGGCCCTGGATCTGTTCCCGTTCTTCAGCTCCGAGTCCGGCAAGGCTGGCGCGTTCCCTCAACTGGTCCACGATCTGCCTAAGCAATGTGGCCTCTTCCTCGAGAATGGCTCGCCTCGCAGCGAACTTCTCCGCTTCCGTGCGGGTGAAGTCGCCTTCGATTTGCGTCTTCTCGCGATCCAATGCCTGAAGCCGTTCTTTCGTGCTGCGTTCGGATTCCCGCAGTCGCTGAAGTTCACCCACCGCTACCTTCAGTCCCTCGGTCGACTGTGTGACCTCTTTGACCGCTTTGGCTTCGGCTTCCCGTTTGGCGATTTGTTCATCGACCAGCCGGTTCAACCGTTCGAGAGCACTCCCCTGGGAACTCGTCTCTCCAGCCAGGGCATGATTCAAATCGAGTAGCTCCCGGGCGGCCTGAGTTGAATTGTCGAAGAAGCGACGAACCGCATCCGCCTGATCATCCATCGCCGCGCCAGCCACTTCCCAGGCCTGTGCCATCGTCATTGCGGCTTCAACTTCCTTCGTTTGAGCCGATACGCGTGGAACCTTTACCTCTGGAACGATCTCCCGTAGCAGTGGTCCGGCGGCATTCAGAGCCGCGTTGATGACCCGCTCCAATTGCTCGGCGAGGAAGTTGACCACGCCGACAAATACCTGACGCAGGAGATTTGCGATGGTCTCGAAGGTCTGACGGTATTGGCTGGCTTGGTAAATAATGGCGGCGGCGATGAGTTGCAGGGGAAGTTGCAACGCCGTGACCAACGTCTTGGTCACGCCGTTAATAAACGTGATGAATGCGAGGCCGACCGCCGACCAAAAACCGGCCGACCCTAGCCAATCGCGGAGCCGTTCGAGCAGCACTTTGGCGGCGTTAATCCCAGCCTCGAAGCCCGCTTCGATTGTGAGGCTGATGAATTCAGCGAAGTGTCCTCCCTGCCATTGTTCGATCGCCACCTTGATAAAGGCGCCAAACTTTTGCCCTAAACGAGTCAGGTCGATGCGCTCAATTCCTTCAAATACCGTTCGCAGGAAGCCGCCAAGCTGATCGGTAACCCCGGCGAAGAACTGACGGGATCGGTTTGGCAGGTTGGCTATTGAATCTGAAATTGCGTCGAGTGTTTCCGCATTCCGGGCGAGGACATCCGGTAATGCGCCCAGCCGCTTCTCGGCCTGCTCGAACGCGCCAGCGTCTTTGAACAGGGTGACCAGCTCATTGCCAGACTTGCCGAAGATGTCCATGGCGATAGCGGTCCGAATCGCCGGATCCTCCACGGAGCCGATCCGTTGCGCCAACAGCCGAAACTGCTCATCGGGTGCTAGCTCCAACAGTTTTTCGATGTTCAGGCCGAGCCGGCTGATGGCATCAGCAGCGGCACCGGTTCCAGTCGTGGCCGCTTCGGCCAGTTGGCGCTGCATCAGCGCGATGGATTGGCTGACGCGGTCCGCACCGACCCCGGCATCATCGAAGGCTTGGCGCATCACCAGGAGGCTGCGGACGCTAATATTGCTTCGAGCTGAAAGGTCGCTCAGATCTCCGCCCAGCTTGGCAATGTCGCGGATTCCGTTAGCAATTGTTCGGATGGAAACATACGCGCCTGCCGCGCTCGCTGCCGCCGCGGCGATTCCTTTTAGTCCCGAGGTGAGAGCGGTGACCCCTCCGGATGCCGCCTGACCTTCCTTGTTCACCAAACCAAAGAACCGCTTCAGCCCGGCTTCGGTCGAAGCAAGGCCGGTGAGCCCAAGACGGACAGCGATGGAAGTCTCAGCCATTTCTGCTCTGGTCGATCAGAATCTTCTGTAACCGGTCGAATCCGCGCCGGCCTTCCCGTGACCAAGAAGCCGCCATCGCCGCTTGGGTGGCGTGCAAACCAAGCAGGCCGTCCTCAGCGGCAATTCGAGAGGCGGCCCGCGCCAGGAGTTTTAGTTGAGCGGGGGAATGCTCGCAGGCTTGGCTCAAGGTCAGTCCGCACCGCACGGCGCATCCTGCGACCCAGTCGGCAAAGGCAATCCGGCGTTCCGCGCGATTTTTTCTGTGATGCCGGGCATAACCCTTTCCTGCCGAGTCAACCGGCGCTGAACCCAGCGCGAGAAAAAATCCGCGTTAATCCGTTCCCCCTCGGTCACGACCTTCTCGAAGCTCTCAACCGTTAGCCCGTCCGACCAACCCTCTGGTTTGTCGCAGAAGAGTTCGACCAGCCGGTTCTCATCTTCCAGCGCGGCGAGCATCCGCGGCATATGTCGGATGGGGATTTGGCGGATGAAGATGCGTTCCGTCTGCCCTGACGTGAGCGCAACGTCAACCTCCAGTCCACCAAAGAGCGTTTCAGTCTTCATGGCTCAGTTGGCTTCTCGATTTCGTTCAGATCGTTGTCGAGCACGTCGGCCACGTACTCGATTCGGGCAATGTCATCACCGGCGGTGAGCGGCCCGTTGGCCTTCAGGCGACACCAGATACGAGTGGTCAGGAAGAGTTCGTCGTCCTGGTCATAGACTGTGTAAAGGAGCCACCCTTCCATCGTCCTGCCCCCGAGTGGTTGGTAGGTGTCCACGCCAGTGGTGATTTCAGCGGTTCGGAAGACCGCCTGCACACCCAGCTTGGAGAGTTCCTCGCAGCGGAGCGTGATGGTCAGCTCGTCCTTCGTTTCCAGGACTCGCTTCTTGCGGAGCCGGCCCGGCGACGGCGCCCAGACAGGACGTTCCTCCACCTTCGGTTCAACCGAGGCTTCCGATAGCACTCCTAGATCTGTCCAGGCCGGATCGTCGTCGTCCGGTAGCGCGTTGATTCCGGCGGTACCAGGAGTCGGGAGCGTAAAGGCCCGTCCGTTGGGGAAAAACTTGGCGTGATTGCCGAGAATTCGAGATTCGGTATTCATAGCTTATGTCGGTTTTACAAAGGTGCGGAGACAGAGGTTCACCACGATTCGCCGCACACCGTTGACCTTTCCGAAATTTTTGAACGGCGGGTCCATGACGACAAAATGACGTGCGCTGGCTCCTTTGCCGGCGACATCCTCGAGGACCCACTGCAGCGCTTTCTCCGCTTCGATATTCACGCCGGTCTCGGTTCGGCAGGTTGTGGGATTCTCCTCGATGACCACCGGGGTGTAGACCTCGTGCGAGGCAAGGCCGGTATTCGATGCGTCCACCAAGCCGTCGCTTTCAATTTCCCAAACGATCAGAACCAACCCCGGCCCGGCGAGAGCTGCTTCCCGGCCTGGCGTTTTCGGGTACGTGCCGTCATCGGCAATCACGGGAACGCCTTCGAAGCGTGAATCCGCTTGAAGGAGCGATGCGACAGCCGGTTGAATTTCCCAGAGGTTCAATTGAGCCTCGCTTTCTCCGCCGCTCTGGCCTGGGCGTTGGCGATGGCTTCTCGCACATTCCGAGTGCGCGCACGGATGGCGTTGGCCACGATGCGGTCTTCATCTCCTGCTTCCGCCCACTCGGATCGGTTCTCCATCCGGATGTAGCCCTGCGCATCGACACGATCCTCGAAGGTGCCGGTATCACGCACAGCATGGCGCACGATCCAGCCTGAAGGCTTCCCCCCAAGGGCCATTAACGCTACAGCCCAACCAGAACGCCCGCGCCCGACTCGATCTTGAACAGCGCGGATGTAGTCGCGGACCTTGTCGGCATCGGGTGTGACTCGGCCCTGGAATCTCAGAACGCGCCCGCGGCTTGAGCGTGCGTCCTCGTGCATTTGGGGAAACTTCGGCTCAACCACGGACACGCCGTGCAAATCACTCCCCTGAGGAAACCGGGCGAACACCGCCTCCAGCCTCGCGTAATCGCGCTGACGAATCAGTTTGCGAATGCGGGGCGAAGTGAAATCGGCTGCGCGCAGCGGACGGACCGCTCGTTGGATGTCCCGCGCCACGGCCTTACGTCCCTGACTCAGGGTCTTGGGCGGCGTGTATCGGACCAGACGGGTAGCCAAGAGCCGGCCTTCACCCCGCAGCGCTTTGGGCAGAAGAGTTCCTCGCTCGCGAATGAATTCACCCAACGCGTTCGCGTAATTCTGATACTCGATGTCGATGGTGGCATTCATAGACTCACCGCTTCGCAGTGAAACTTGACGGCGATATCCACAGGATGGTCCTCAACCTTGACGACTCGATACCGCGACGCGCCTTCCGCCAGGACGTTGCCGGGCGTGATAGCCACGGCGCCGAGGTCGTCTCGCAGAATGTTTGCGATATCTGTCACGGTCGTTTCTTCGGCGAGCTGATACTCGCCTTCCTCATTCGTTGTCGGTTGGAGCAGCGCCGGGAAAGCAGGGCCGCCCGGTTGCAAAATCAGCGTGTGCCCGCGTGCGCTCAGTTGGGCACGAAATCCCGCTAGCCGGGCTTGTTGCGTGCCGGTCACTTTCCGTTCGTCTTCTTGGCGGGTTTCGGAGCCGCCAGCTTCTGGTGTTCCGCCATCAGCCACGCGATATCGCGGTTGCGCCGGGCCAGGCGTTGGAGACGTTCAGCGCGCCCTTTCTCCGCCTGCATCTTGTTCACCCGGCGGAGATTGATCGCGGTGATTGCCACCGGTTCCGGGTATGGATCGATTTTGGATTCGTCGGGCATGTCGACTCCTTATCCGTTCGTGCGGACGCAGACTGCACCGACGCGATTGGCCGTGGTCAGGACGAGATTCCAGTTGGCGATGGTTCCCAACTCAGCGTTGGTCGGACTCTCGGCGGCGGGCGTTCCGACCCACTTCATGCCATTCAAGTGCAGCACGAACCGGGTGCGGTCGTAGAGGATCTCGTTGTTGAGACCGAACTTCTTTTCCAACTGGAGCGCGGCCACATCCACTACATCCGTCTTCTGCGGCTTCTCACCCCGCGCCACGATTCCTTTGGCCAGCAAGTACGTCTCATAGACGAAACCGTTGGTGGTTCCGGCGCGCACCAAGGATTCCGAAACGTAGAGTGGGATGCCGCGGTAGGTGCGAATGGTGAAAGGGCCTCGCGACGCCTTGTCGAAGCTGGTTTCGTCCGCCAGTTCCAAAGCGGCCAGGACCGTCGGATGGAGCCACAGGGCGCCATCCATAAGGTCATCCGCCAATTCGCCCATCAGACTCTTGGAATTGATGAACAGTTCGATGCCCATCAGTTGGTCGGCGGTGGCGCCGTTGCCAGACTCGTCGAAAGCGTCGACACGGACCGCCTGGAGAGGCGCGGCGACTCCCGCAGCGCCAGCAGAACCGAAGGAGCCACGAACCATCGCCAGCAGCGTCTTCTGGCGTTGCTTCAGTCGGCGCTGGACCATTTGGGCGGAGATTTCGCCCACCGGATCTTCCCCGGAAAGCTGAGACGAGAAGGCAGTGGCGGAACTCTTTGTCACGCGATTGCACGCAACTGCCTTCATCAAGCCCGAGGTGATTTTGTTGTCGACCGCGGGTTCGGCATTCTCGACCTGGATCTCGTCATTCTGGTCGGTGATGTCTTTGAAGAACGGGATCGAGGCGACTTCGCCGGGGCCGGAAGCGAGTTCCGCAGCCTTCGGGTTGTCCACCACGACGCCGGAAGTCAACAGGCTTGGGAAGGTTGCCTGTTTTTCCCGCATCGTTTGCAGCCAAATGTCGGGGATCCAAAGATCACTGATGGTCGTGGGCATAAAATTGAGATTGGTGTCGGGTCAGTGGTTCAGGACTGGGGTTTGAGTTCGGCGAGCGATCCAACGCCTTTTGCGGCCAGGACCCGCTGCGTTGGCGTGAGTTCGGTGTCAGCGGGCGCTTCCTTGTGAATGGCGGCCTTCGGATTGATGCCAAGCTTGAGCACTTCCGCCGCTACGGCTTTGTTGAAGTCGGCCATCTTCGCGGTCAGCTCGCCGTTCTCAACTTTCAACCGAGTGAGTTCCTCCCCCGCGACCTTCGCGGCGGTTTCCAGAGTGGTGACTTTCGCGGCCAGGGCGTCGGCGCTTTGGGTTGCCGCGGTGCTCTGTTTTTGAGCGGTTTCAAGCAGCTCTGTTGCTGCCGTCACCTCTTGGGTCAAACGCTTGTTCTCGGTGGTCAGCCGTTCGTTGCTTGCCAGGATGTCTTCCTGGTCGGGAATGTTGATCTTGTCAGACATAATGACTCGTTGCTTGAACTGAAACGTTACGCTTCACGGGCCAAGCGGCGGGCCACCGCCCTGGCATATTCCAGATCTCCCAGTGCATCGACCAAGCCCTGCCGCTTGGCCTGTTGTCCGTCGAACACCTGTCCTTGCATCGCATCCTCGGGGACACCGTCGCGGGCGCGCAGGACATCGGCGCGGAACACATCGAAGGAACGTTGCGCCTGGCGCGTGAACTCAGCGGCGTGATCGTTAGTGATAGGCGCGCCCGGCATTCCAGCGGCTTTGAAGGTCCCTTCCTTATTCCGAAACACCTTCACCTCGATGCCGGCGTTGGCGAGCATGCGATGGAAATCCACCACCGAAACGTAAGCGCCGATGCTGCCGACCATGGCGCTTCGAGCTGAGATGACGGCGCCCGCCTGGGACCCAATCCAATAGGCCAAGCTGCACATCATTCCGCCCACCCAGGCCACCGTGGGCTTGGAGGATTTGAAAACCGCGTCGGCAATTTCGGCACCGCCGACACTGAATCCTCCCGGTGAATTAACGTTCAGGACGATGGCCTTGGCTTCGGGGTCGGCTTCTAAACGACGGAAGGCGGCGAGGACTTCGGAGCTGTCTTCAAATCCGTCGAAGAACATCTGTCCGAGGTCGGGCTTGTAAGCCAGCACTCCGCTGACTTCGAGCAGTCCAATTCCGTTTTCCACCGATGCTCGGGGCGCCAGTGTCTGACGCGCCTTCCGCCACGAGTCGGGTTCAGCCAGGGTGGGCTGCAAGGCTTCGCGGAGCAGTGCCTGTGCTGCGCGCACTTCTATCATCGGCACCTGCGTCGCCAGCATCATCGGGAGGCTGTTCGGCATCGTCGCCCGAATTCGGAACGTTACGCTTCACTTCTTTCCCGCTATCCGCCGGTGCGACCTTGGCGGTATTCAAACCGAAACTGGCCATGACGGTCTCCACCGGGATGTCATGCTCCTCGGCAATCTCCTTGGCCCGGTCCAGAATGTAGTCGATTTCCTCGAAGACCTGGTCGGTCTCCCGTCGCCAGGATCGGCCCCGGTTGCCGTAGTGGTCCCGCCGGGTCATCAGCCCCCGCGCCACATCTTCACGCTCTTGAGCCATCTCCCTGCCGGCGTCGATGGTGATCTTGGACGGGCCGATAAAGTCACAGCGCGCCCACCCGTCCACCGACGGCAGTTCGCCCGAAGCGATGCCAGCGGCGATCACACGCTGCCAGGCCGACCTGCCCAATCGGGCCGCCACTTGTTTGCGGCGGTCGAACTTTCTCTGCGCCTTGCCATTCACCGCCCGCTGGTTGGGGCCGGTCAGCTTTTCGTCGAGGAAGAACGCTGGTGGCAGACCCAGCCCGGCTACAAAGCAGCCCGCGAGATAGCTGATGACGTCGATGTTGTTGGCCGGGGCGCTGGGGGTGTTGACCTGCTTCAACTCGTGGCCCTCCGGGACGGTGGGGATGTCACCGCCCACGAGGTCTGCCACGGTGAAGCTGCGCTGCTTCTCGTTGGACTCGGCGGGCGCTTCTTCCTCGGTCGAACCTTCGCCAGCCGGCTCAGGCGGACTGCCCCACGGGTTTTCCTCGAGCGGAGCGCCTTGGATGGCGAGCGTCAGGACGGTGGAGAGCTTCGAGAGAACTTTCTGGAATCCTTTGATGTCATTGCCGTCCCGCATGTCGTTCGCGCCTCGGCGAATCGGGCTCATCCCGCGGTACTGGGTGTATCGTTCGAGATCGAAAAGGTGAACGAGCGCGTTGGCGTCGACCAAAGTCTGTCCGTCCAGCCAGTAGCCCAGGACTCGCCCCTGCGTGTCGAGTTGCACACCGTCGAAGATGCGGTCATCCGCGACGGTCGGCTTGTCGATTCGCCAAGATTCGAGAACCTGGATTTGCGGGAAGCCTCCCTCGTCGGTCCACAAGGCAAACACCTCCCCGTCGGTGTCGAGGTAGAACGAAGTCATCCGCTGCAGGTCCCAGAAATCAAACCGCCCGGTGAAATCAGCGCGGTCCGCCCAGTCATCGAACAACGTGTTGGCCGCCTCGTTCCATTTTCGGTCCAGGGTCGCCGCCCGCGGGATCATCGGGGTGGAATAGTTGGCGACCAGGTCGGTGGCGTAGAAGACGAGGCCGACATTGTCCCACAGGTATCGGGCCACGCTGGCAAGCTGCAGCCGATTGAACTTCGACAGCAGCCGGTGGACATACAGGCCCGTGGCCGGGATTGGAGTTCGATGGTCGACCGTGTTCAGGGCCTCGAAGTAATTCCGCACCGGCGTGACAGGCGGCGCTGTGCTCGCGCTCTGGAGCGGACGAGCAATGGGTCGCCGACCGGGCGGCGGCGGAGGGAATGACAACAGGCGACGCAGGAACGGAATCACAGGACAGCCTTGTGAAATGTCGGGTGAAGCCGGGTGTACCGGGGCACATCCAGCGGAGGATTCTCCGGGTCTACGAGCGTGTTCACCCATTCGAGAGCTTCCTCCGCCATAGTGGCCAGGTCGGCGGGCGTGAAGGCCCGGTCGAATGTGAACGTGACCGACCCTCCCGCTTCGCTGGTCGAAAGAATGGTCTGCCCGTTGACCACGCTGCTGGTCCACTTGGAAGTCACCAGAGCATTGAGGGCACCAACGAGGGTTTCCCCGCCGGTCAGTTGGAGTTTGAGCGCCCGGACCAGCATCCGGACTTCGAGCCGTGGACGTGCCGTCACGCCCAAGGCGGGACGTTACGCTTCAATCAAGGCAACTCCGCCCTTGTCCGTACTCCCCTGTGAGATAGGATTTCAAGGTTAGGTTACTATGGAACGTGTCGCCTTGATTACTGTCGAGAGGACGTTTTGTTTACGCAGCTCCACTCACCCAGAGCGGTGCGTTTTGATTGTTGATCCTCGCCTTTCCGTTCCACCTGGAGGCTGGAAGGAGCGGACGGAGACCGTAACGATTTTAAGGCCTGATGGCCGAGAACTTGAGTCGCCAGCTCAGATTTCGCTATCCCACCTAAACATTAAGATGAGTGAGCGGGATCTTTCACTGGACCAGCGTTGGAGAGTGACTGTTTCATTTCAGGGCTTGACGCCGGATGACGTGCCGGACGGCAGCAAGATTTTTGTTTCGAAAGAGATTAGGGATGCATTACTTCCCAACTGCTCGGACTAGTTCATCCATTCATCATGGAATTTCCAAAGCTCCACGGAGACCAACATGCGGTCATAACTGTTGAGGTGAGTACCGGGATCGTTTTGCGGCACGACGGCCAGCGATCTGCTGGCAGCGGTGCGACGTGGCGGGTTTTTGAATCGCTAACGGCGGCGCGTGAGTTCGCGGTTGCAGAGATTGCGGCCCATCCGTCACATGAGTGTTCGGTTTTCAAAACCCAAGATCAGCGGATTGATGTTTTCCGGAATGAGATCCATGTCGCAAGTTTGCTTGCTGCTGCTCAAGCGAGGCAGAAGCGGAGAACATGATCAGGACCCGAACATGCACGATGAAGTGCTGCTCGCGAATTCGGGAAACCGATCGGGAAAGTTGATGCAAATTGCTGGGCAGAAGTGTGAAGTGTGCGGCGAGGCCATTGTCTTAGCCTCCGAAGGACAGTATTGCGAACGCTGTCGGACGTGCACTCATCTCAAGTGCTCAGCAAATAGAAAGTGCGGAATTTGTTCCAGCGCATACAGCCGCCACGCGCCCGCTGGTCACGAACGGATTTCGGATGCAATTCTGCCCCCGCAGCTAGGAGACCCAGGGAATGGAGCATGGTATCTCGCGGCATTTCTAGCCTTGCTAGTCGGATTCGGAATCATTGGTTTCGCACTTTGGGTCCACCACGTCGGCTCAGGATGAACTCGCCAGAGTTACCCTTCCTCTTGGGCGGCTTTCAAACATCCTGAAATCACCGCCGCCGCATCAATCATCAGTTCGCAGTCCAGGTAATGGTTGTCCCGTCGCTTCTGAACCCACAGCACCTTGATGCGACCTCGCGAGTCCTCGCGCTCCTCCCGGACCTCTGCCGTCATCTGCTCGACGTAATCGCGGCCGGTCCTTCGCGGAATGCTCCACTGACCCACGACCCCGTGCGTGAACAGGGCCAGGTGGTCCTTCAGGCTGGGATTTGACCACTGGAAGAGTGGCAGGTGTCGGCGCGCCCGCGAGCGACGGGCGCCCAGCGTCGGGTCGACAAGAACGCGACGCCATACCCTTCGGACGGTCTTGTTGGTGCGCGGGTCCTGGCTCAAGAACCACTCGGCATCGTCTCCTTTCATGGCTTTCCAGCCGGTCGCCAGGCAAAACCGATAGACCTCGGAAGCCTTGAAGCCCGTGTCGATCATCGCGTTGACGACCGGGACATTGAGTTGCCGGCGGACCTCCTCCAGTTCGGGAGTCGTATTGCAGCGTCCATATCCCAGCAACCGGCTGGCCCCGCCGGCGCCAAACGCCCGCGCTACCCAGAAGTAATGTTCACCGCCGCGGGCCTGACGGTCAGCCGCGATGAATCGCGTCTTCTCCAGCGGCCAAGGGTCGCCGAAATCATACTCTTCCCTCCGTTGCTGGATGTAGTCGTCTCCAGTAATCAGCCACCGGTCGAGGTCCCAAGGCTCACCTAACGTTTCCGTAACGAAGGTGAACATCGGCTCGATGTCCCCTTCGATGCGCATCGCGTCCACGGCGGCCAGGAACTCTTCAACAATAGATCGCCATTCGATCCAATGCGGTAACAGCGCATTCCATGTGTAGCTGACCCTCGCTCTGGGCGCGTTCGGGTTCTGAGGCACGAATCGCCCGTGGTTCTCAATCCAGCGCCGATCAATCGGTGTGTCCTTAATCCGATGTCCGCACGCGATGCACTCAAATCGAACCGTTTCGGCCAGGGCGTCGAACCGCCATTTGCCTTCGGGTTTCGTGGTGTCGTTCGAATCCCACTTCAGTTGCTCGAACTTGAGCGGCTGTAGGAGCTGGCACGAAGGGCACTCGAAATTCCAGACGCGTTGGTCCCCGGCGCGGTAGGCCGTATCCATCGCGTCGCCTTTGGTGCCGGGCGTCGAAATCAGAAACCGACGGGAGTTCCAAAAGGACCGCGTGCGTTTCAGCACCATCTCCAGCCGCCCGGGCGGATAGTTCCGAACTTCATCACAGAACAACCACCGGATCGGCTTGGATTGAAGCCGCGCTTTTGAGCCCGACCAACCCGCGTAGAACGGCATTCCATCGAACGCAAATCCGGCCAACGTCGGTTCGGCCATTCGTTCCTGAACCGGTCGACAAGCCTCAAAGGTCGGCGTTAGGCGGTCGCGCAGGAAGTCGCGTAACTCATCCTTGGTCGCGGTCACCCACATCGCCGGGCCTGGATCTTCTGCGATGGCCCAGCATGCGCAGTTCATCACCGTCTGGGTTTTTGCGCTCTGTGCCGCGCACTGCACGGCGATGTCCCGGACGGCGTTGTTAGCAAAGTCCTCCATGACCGCCCGAACCCACGGCGAAGCGTCGGAGCGCCAACGCCCCGGCAACGGCGACGTTTCATCGACGTGGACGTGCTCCTCGCACCATTGCCAAGGTGGCCGGCGGTCGGCAGGTTTGCAGGCCGAGCAGAATCCTTCGACAAGCGGGTGGCGAGGCAATCGCATGCCCCATCACGAACGTTACGCTCTACCTGGCCGCCGCGTCTCGGGACTTCCAGCGAAAACGGGTTTGCTGTAGGCTCTGCACAAATCCCATGAACCAGCGTGTGGAAAAGGTGCACGGTGTCAAACGCGCGGTCATCGTTGATGATGAAGAGCGCTATCGCCTGGTGGGCGGTCCATACGAGCCACCGTTTTTCAAAGGGGAATTCCTGGTTGATGCAGTGCGAGGCAAGGTGAGGTTTGCGAAGTACTCGAACGGTCCCATCCCCTGGCCGATGATTAAGAGACGGGGCCGTGGTGGCAGCGGCGGCTATGTCTTGTGCGGCGATCTGCTACGTGCGCTCAAAACAGAATCTGCCGCGGCCATTTGCCATCATTGGGGAGTCTGCGAAATGACCGTCGTCAAATGGAGACGAATCCTGGGTCTCAAGGGACGATCGGCGGGAGCCCAGCGGATGGTGGATATTGGATTGGACCTATGCAAACTGCCTCAGAGCCAGGAGAAGCTAGTTGCTAGAGCCAAGGTCCGGGTCATGTCAGAGGAGGGCAAGGAGTCGATCCGGTTGTCCGTCGCGGAACGACTGAAACGCAAGTACGCAGCACGGCGGGCTTTTTATCAGCGAACGGGTAGATTCCCCAAGGCGGATCAGTCTTGTCCGTGGATTCCGGAAGAGGAAAGGCTCCTGACAAAGCACTCCACGCGGGATTTGATAAAGATTCTGGGGCGGAGTTGGTACGGCATCAAAAGCCACAGGCGTAACTTGAATATCCGGTTACGACCGACCGACAAGCCTTGGGGTGAATCCGAAATCAAGCTGCTGGGAACAGAAAGAGACGATGTGGTAGCCAAGCGCCTCGGCAGGTCTGTCGCTGCGGTGAAAACGAGGCGTAAGAAGCTCCGCATTCCGGCCTTTCGTATCGAACCCCGGTAACCGTAAAAACGACCCGGCTATTGTCCATCGCTGGCGGCGGCTGGCAGCACTCGCACCGGTCCTCCGCACCCGGGCGACGTCTCGCGCAGACAGTTAACGTCGGAATCCGGTTCGCGGGAAAGCCGACGGGCGACTTCAAGAGCCCCGCGTTTGTAAACGCATACGCAGATCAAGCCGCCAGCCGAATCGCGGAACTGCCCAGAAGCGGGTGTGACCGTGCTTGCTGATGGTGAAGCCGGTCACGACAACGGAATGAACCCTTGGTTGTGCTCGCGGATGGCGTCGTCATAGGTCGACTCGATCACCGACTGGAGATTATCGCAGTACACATCGCGGCGGCAGGCCAGCACCATCGAACTCGCTTCACGCCGCTTGTGCCCCTCGATCAGCCAAACCGTGTAGGTGTCGTTGGGTTCATAGGCGATGACCATTTTCCAGTCGCGTCCTCGTCGTCCGTTGACCCGGAACTTTACGCCGACCTCGAACGCCACGCATCCGAGGCCACGTTGTGACCCCAACTGCGACATGCAGCTTGAACGGTATTCGCCGACAGGTTCGGCGCATCGGTAAGAGATGTCTCGGGCGCCGACGTAAATGAAGGCACCGCGCATTCCAAGGCCACCCGCTTGCGCGATGATCGCCTGGACCGTATCGGGAACTCTATCTGATTTCATCCGGTAAACCTCTTAGAGGGTCAACCGGGTGAAGATCCAGTGTCGTCATGCCTGGGGCTGGTCGGCGAGCTGCCAGGCCTGCAAAGTTTCGTCCAGTGTATGCAACTGTTTGAGGATGTCGTTCTCTTCCTCCTTCAGGCGGGCCTCGATCATGGCCACGCTCTGGCCCTCCAGTGACGGCGCTGTGCGGTGCAGCCGCGTGATAACTTTGCGAATCGCCGCCCCCAGTTCGGCACCCAGATGGGCCACCTCTTCGACCGGCAACAGCTCGCGCTTCAACTGGCGAAGCTCAACCTTGAGTTTGGCGTTCTGCAGCACGACGTGTTGAGCGCGTTCCTGGTCGTAATTGACTCGCGATCGGTCGGGTGACTCGAACATCCACCGAAGCAACGCCGCAAGATAAACCCGGCTGCCACGAAACGCCGAACAGCCCTGACGTTTGGCGTGCTTGAGGGTGGAAACGGGGATGCCAGTGGCAGCGCTGCAGGCCCCAATGCTGTCATACGCGTCCTGCATGATTCGGGACTGCTCGCGTTCTCGGTAATACCGGAGCAGGCCTTGAATGGTCGGGACCAGTTGATACTGGCCGTCGACCGCTTTTGGGAACCAACCCTCACCGGCCAATTCGCGCAGACGCCGGTCGGTCAGGCCAGACAATCGAACGAGATTGGCAATGGTGATGGTGCTTGTGTCAGGCATCAGCGTGCTCTTGGCCTTAGTGGGGTCGCCACTTTCAGTGGCAAACTGATTTGTTCGCCGTTACGATGCGGTGATGAATAGCCAAGATTTAGAAACAGAATCCCTTGAACTACTAAAGGAAGCTCAAGTGATTCTTGCCAGCGCTCTAAACAGCCTCGGGGGAAAGACGACTGAAGGAGAAGCGTCATACCTCGCCTGGGGATGCGTTCACGCTAACAAGATTATCGAAGGCTACTGCACCCTTCGAAGCAGCTCCCGGCTTCACGCATCGAAGATGCTTGTGCGGCCCGTGCTCGAAACGACATTTGCTGTGGTGGCGGCACTCAAAAAGCGCGGCTTCCTCTTTCAGAAAGCGTATTCTGAGTACGTTCAGGAGAAAAAGCTTCTCAAAGAGGCGCAGGGCCTGGCGGAGAAAGCCGCCACCGACCCGCAGGAAAAAGCAAAACTGTCGTCCGAGTATGATGGGCTTTTGCGAGACGTGGATAATAATTTTGACAAATTCTGCACAGCTTACAAAACAGTTCATCCCGGTCAACCGATGAACCGCACGGAGGTGACCGTGTTTGATACTGCGACCGCAGCAGACCTCGGACCTTGGTATTCTCGATATCGGATTTACTGTCAATTCACGCATGGTTCTTTGCAAGCGGCGGCGGGCAACATGGATGAAGCAACCGATCCGTCCGATAATCTCGGGATGGTTTGGATGACCCTCATACTGCTCGGGGAATTGAAACGGCATACACCTTCCCAAGTCCCGGACCTGGCCCCGTATTGGAAGAGGGCGCAAGCAATGATGCGCTGATTTCATTATCGTTCCGGCGCAGTCAAGATCCACCCAACAAACTCCCCCACCTGGAAGAAAGGCCGCGCCGCTTTCGGCAGCGTCCGCGCATCCAGTGGACGCTGGTAACCGGCGAGGGACAGTTCCTTGCGTAGGATGTCATCCGGCTTGGCGCCCACGGCAAGCTTCTGCTGCAGCGTCAGACGACTGAACGCCGTCCCGATATAGCCGGGCGGCATCTGAACCTTGTCCAGGATCACCAGCGCCCCGCCGGACTTCGTCAGGCTTTGTAGTCGACGCAGGAACGATAAACGTGTGTTGACGGGCAAAAACATGAACACGAGGAAACAGACGGCGAAATCGAACGGGGCGTAATCGAATGACACTGCGTCCGCCAGAACGAGTTGCGGCGGGCCTTCATACCGGTCAGCCATCTCCCGGCTTTCTTCGATGGCAAAGAATCGAGCCTGCCGCTGAATGAGCGTTTCCTTCAGGGCCATGCCGATATTGCCGGTGGATGCGCCGATGTCATACACGACGCCGTTGCGCGGGATGTAGTGCCGTCCGAAATGCGCCACGGCGTTGGTCGCCAGCTCATACCATGGAAGCGATTCGCGCACGTGCTGGTCGAAGTGTTTCGCCACGGCACGGCTGCGAAACGTCCAGTGCTTGGGAACTTCAAAGGAAGATTTCATCGCGAAGGGTTCGGGCGATGTTAAGCATCATGACCGGTGGGACCGCACGCCCGAGGCGCTCCCACTGCTGTGAATACGTTCCTGTGAGAACAAAATCGTCGGGGAAAGCGCAGATACGTTTCAGTTCGGCGATGGTCAGCTTCCTCTTTTCAGTCGGGTGCGTGACGCTGGCCACGCCGGGATGGCCATGCGCGGCACAGATCGTGGGGCATGGTTCATCGGGATCCGGCCGCACAAGGTTGAAGTATTTGTCGGACGCCTCGCCAGGTCTGAGCTTGTCCCATTCCTTTCCGATGGCGAATCGGGACATGTCCACCTCGAACTGGTTGGGCTTGGTTCCGAGCACGGTCGGGCATGGCTGGTCGAGATCGAAGGCCTGCCCCTTTTGGTCGAAGGCCGCGCCCGTGCCGCCGGTGATCCTGGCCTCAACAAGTTCGAGCCCTTGATGACTGGTGGCTGGATTGTACGACATGCCCGCGCTGACGGTCGGGCTTGGCGCGTCGGCTGGTCTCCAGGCTGGGCCATACTTCCCCCGCACGATCCATGGCAGCGCTTCACGCAGGCTGTAGCGGTAGGGTAACGGCTTCGGGAACATCGGCTCTTTTCCAAGGTCATCGCGCACACCGATGAAAATGGTCCGTTGCCGCGCCTGGGGAACGCCCAGCCACTGCGCGTCGAGCACCTTGCAGCCAACTCGATAGCCGCATGCCTTGAGCTTGGCCAGGATATCGAGGAAATAACCTTTGGCTACGCCCTTCACCAAGCCGCTGACGTTCTCCGCCACGAAGACACGCGGTCGAAGTCCATTGAGCAGGCGAACGTATTCGAAGAACAGGTCATCCACGCGTTGGACCGTGTCGCTGTATTTCTTTGCCTTGCCCCAGTGCTTCTCCCGCTTGCCGGCCGTCGAGAAGCTGGCGCATGGCGGTGAACCGTCCAGCAGATCGAGTTCGCCGACCTTCAATCCTACCGTGCTCAGAATCTCCTTCGGCTCGACCTTCCGAATGTCCCGCGTGTCCAGAATGGTTTCCGGGTGATTCGCCCGGTAGACGTCAGCGGCCGCCGGAATGAACTCGCTGGCCCAAAGAACCCGGAAGCCCGCCATTCGATAGCCCAGAGACGACCCGCCGCAGCCACTGAACGTTGAAATTGCGCGCAGCCCGCTCATCGGCACTGAAGCGATCTCCGACATGCTCGGGACCCGGTAAGGTGGTTTCTCAGGGTTCACGGCAGAGATTGAGGATGGCGCGAGCGATGCTCGATGCTCCGAGCCAGCGCTTGTCGTAGCGATATTGGATTTCAAGTTCGCGCTGGGGGTCGATGACCGGCAGCCCGGCACGTACCTTCAATTCCTGCGCCTGGTGCGACAGGCAAACTCGGGATGCAACTAAACCGGCCAAGGCCTCGTCGACGCCGTCGATGGCTCGACGGAACCCGATCAGTTCGGCGTGGAGGCCCATTGTGCTCACGCTGGCTTTCCGCTCCACCGGTAGGCGCACTTTGGGCACTGAAATTCCGTCGGCAGGTTCTCGTCGACGGCGGTGAAGTCTTCCGGCGGAGTTGGCTCGGGCGGATTAGCCAGAAGACCAGCCAGCCCATTTGCATCGAAGCCCGCCAAGTCGAGGTCGAAGTCGCCCGCCTTCAGTTCGCCCAGAATTTCCTTCAACGCCGCGCTGTCGGCTTCCGCAAGTTCAGCGAGCCGATTGTCGGCGACCAAGTGCGCCCACTCATCGGCGTCGGACGGGAAGTCCTGGTAATCGATCGGCACCTTCGATAGCCCGAGCGCTTTCGCCGCTTCGTAGCGGCCATGGCCCGATACGATGAAGCCGGACCGCGTCGATACGACGATTGGTGAGCGCCAACCCTGATGAGCGATCACCTTGGCCAAGAGCGCAACCTGCGCCTGCGGGTGTTGGTTCGGATTTCGAGGATTCGGCACCAGCTTTTCGATTGGGACCAAGTCGTCGAAGGCACAATTGACCGCCGGCCCGGCGGAGTCTGGCGGAACTGATGCGCGTTTTTTCGGTTTCGGCTCGTTCATACGTGTTTTCAGGGCTGACGCCTCACCTCCTGGGCACCGGGGTGGGCAAAAAGATTCCTTCGGCTCACGGCCAGCGGTGTTTTCCGGCGTGTCTCGTTCATTCTCTGGCGGTTCTCGTGCGCTTTGGCTGTCTGATAGGGGCGACACCGCTATCGGATTCAACCGGCCTGCTCTCGCAGCCTGAGGCAGGCGCCTTCCTCGAAGCCGGAACGTTACGCTTCAGCTTGGATTTCGACTTACCCCGATGCGATGGGGTTCCGTTCCGCAGCCAGTTCCACGCATGGCGCTGACCCCGGTTACGCCAACGCAAAAGCCGGCTGTAATAACCGGTGTAGTTGGCCAAAGCGGCAATCCGGACTCCGCAGCGCCGGGCGAGTTTACGGACGGAGGGACTGCCTTCGAAGTAGCCGGGGCTCAAGACCCAGGCCAAAGCAATCAGACGCATGCCCAGCGACTCCGGCTGAATCCGTCGACCCGACGGTGGAAGGAGAATCTGCAGCACTCGGACCACCGTTTCGGAAAGCTTTGGATCGTTACCCGCATTGGTCGCGTCTTCGCTGAGGCGCTCGTAAAGCTGCTCCCAGTCGAAATCCTGGTTGGGCGCGTCCACCGGATCGCGGTTCTTCGCCATCAAATCTTCGTGGAACTCAGGCTTCACGGGTTTTCGGGTCGAGGTTGGAAATCGGCCTGGGTGAATACCTGCACGCGTGGCTGCCAGATCAGAAGCTTGCCGCCGCGCTGGGCTTTCACCTTGCGCCATGCCCACAGCTCAAGCGTAGTTCCGGGCGTCGAAAGCCAATCGAGGCATTCCTGCGCTCGGTCCTCAGTCAGCTTGCGTAGATGTCCGGCGAAGTCATTGCCGGTGGACTGCACACCCACCACGCCGCGCTGCGGGTCGAGCGCGAGCACGTCGATGATGCCGAAGAGGTCCTGTCGAATGCCGTGGGATCCGCCATACGGATTCCATTTCTCAACAATCGCGCAGACCAGCCCTTGTTCGCGCAAAGCCCGGAGCGTTCGCTGAGTCGGACTCAGGCCCTTATTTCTCCTATGACCGGAAATCCCCGCCGCCCCTTTAGGGGCGGGGTTTCCGGTCAATTCTTGATCGTTTCCGGTCATAGCCTTTGGTTTCGTTTGCAGTTCAGTGTTGCTGTGTTGGTTGCGTATGAACGGAAATGGTTTTCGGTCATGGCTGGTCATCTGGTGATTCGTCCGTATTACCGGAAAGGGTTTCCGGTTGATTGTCGGCCCAGTTACAAGTCGACGGACGTTCGGCCATCTTGGCCTGCCCCTTGGCTGTGAGGAAGTGGAGCTTGGTCTTTCCGGACTGAACAAATCGAACCCAGTCATTACGGAGAGTGACCTTGATGGCCTCCTGGGCGGAGGTTGGCGAACATCCGAGAACGGACGCTAGTTTCAATTTGTATGCAGTCTGGGTCTGGCCTTCCTTCGCTGCGATGCAATGCAAGACCTCGACGGCGTCCACCTTCCGGGGCCGCCCGCCAGTTGATGGTGCCAGCAGGTCTTCGACTTCCGTGGCGTCAGCCTGCCGCCAACAGATAACGCCGATGTTACGGTGATGGGCGATGTACTGCTTCACGGTGGGAGTTCCGTCCTCATCCTCCCAGCGCAGGCGCTTGCCCCGTTTCGGAGCCCGCAATTCAAAGACCGTGTCCGAACCAATCGAGCGCAACGCCAAAGCTGCCCGCGCCGGGTTAATCCATTCGGCGGAGCCCGCGCCCAGATATGCGTAATCGCCCGCTTCCCAGTGATCCTTTTCCTTACCGCGCAGAGGCTTGTTGGTGTGGTGCGCCAGGATCAGTCCGACCTGGTGACGGAAAAGAAGCGGGTTCAGGAGTTCGCGCATGAACCGGCTGACGTCCTTTTGGGAGTTGCTGTCGCCGCCCAGATAAGCGAATGCGGGATCCACAATCACCAAGTCGAAGGGTCCATTTTCAGTCAGAAGGGCATCGAGGGTCAGCGTGAACTTTTCTCCACTGCGGTCGTTCACCGTGCAAACCATGATGCGACTCAGCGCCAGCGCCTTTTCAGGGTCGCTCAATTCGCATCCGGCCATGACACCGTCGCGCATCTCGGCCAGATCGCCTTCGTCATTCTCGGCTTGGACCAGCAGGATTCGCATTCCGCGTACCCGGTAGGCCGCGCCTGGCGTGATCGCGAAGAGCGCCTTGCCCAGCGCCAAGTAGATTGCGAGTTGCATCAATAGCGACGACTTGCCGACGCCCGTCGGCCCGAGTAGAAGACAAACCCCGCCCCGGTAAAGGAACCGGTGCCTGATGAGTTCACTCGGGTCGTTTTCGGCCTGCGGAGTCTGTAGGTCGTTCAGGCCCCTTACCACTGGTAGGGACTCGACCTTCAGCGCTTCCTGTTCGATCAACTCGGCCTCCGCGGCTGGAAGGAAGTCCGACAGCAACGTTTGGAGGGGAGAAGAATCAGGCATGCGCGGCCTCCCGACTGAAATGAAGAACACGCTGGCGGACGGCAGGGACTCCCTCCACTACGCGCAGACCACCCGGCATCCGTAGCCAGCCGCAGATGTCCCACCGGGTAGGGTCAGCTCCAAGCATGCACGCGACGCAGAAGAAACGGACATGATCGCGTGCATTGACCCGGTCGACTCGATACCAGGCGTGCAGGCTCTTGCCGCCCGAGTCCACGACCATCACCAACGGCAGGAACGAGGCCAAACTGGTGATGAGGCTCGATTGTTGTGCCTTCGACAGCGCCGGGTCATCAAACTCCGCGACGATGTGACGGCGCATCCCGGTATTATTTTGGCAGCGGGTGGAGGCCTTCCCCCGGCGGTTCACGGCTGTCCTGCTTCGCATGGGATTAACGACGATGAACTGGAGCCACTCCGCGTCCGCGACAGTTTCCTCGATGGGCCGGACCATAGCGCGCTCAGCATTCCTCCCCGCACAAACCAATTCCCCCGGTCGGAATAAATGTGGCAGGACATCGCGGGCTGCCAATTCCACACCGCCATCGGCATCGAAACCGCCGACAGGTTGCGCGAGGACTCTGGCTATGAGCGCCGGGTTGCGTTCAGGCCAATCGACGGGATGACGCCCGAAATTGAAATGCGCCGGCCGTCCTCCTGCGTAGGCCAGTTCCACAGCAGCTTCGATTTCCGAATCAGGCACCAGACGATGGATGACGAACTCATCGCAGCATCGGCGCAAAAACTCGAACGACAGTTCGGCACTCAAAACGTGACGCAGTCCGCTGGCGATCTGGGCAAGCCATCGGTGCGTCCCACCTGGCCCGGGCATCGCGCTCAGGCGTTCAGCCGTTCGATGAGAAAATGGGTAAAGGGTCGCCATAGCCTATTTCGCGTAGAAGGACATGAGCTTGCCATCGACCTTCAGCGGGAGGTGTGGCGCCCACGGGACTGGCGTTTCCATGATGGCGATGATGCGGGCGAGATCCTGTTGAGCGGTTGCCTCGGACAACTCGAACACGAGTTCATCGTGAACACTCAAGACGGGGATGAAGCCGGCCTTCGCGCAACGCAGCCAGGCCGACGCGAGAACATCGCGTGCGGTCGCCTGGGTCCAGTTCTCTGCGATCAACCCACCGTAAACATGCATTCGTTCGCCAGCCACCGTGGCGGTCATGTCGTCCTTGCGCACCGCGATGTCACGGTAGAGAAGGAACCGCTTTAGTGACGGCGTGTGCTGAGTGCAGGGTAGAGGCAGAGCGTAATGGCGACCGTCACATGCCGCGCAGGCAGCGTGTAATCGATTCCACAGATCCACGATGAGTGGGTTCGATCGGCGAAAGTCCTCCACCAGACCCTTCGATTCATCCTCGGCCAGTTCGAGGCCCGCCATCACTCGGGCCACGTCGATGAATTTGCGCCAGCCGCATCCGAATCCCAACCCCAGCACGCGTGCCTTGGCCAGTTGGCGCAGGTTCGAACCGGTCCGGTCGCACCACTCTTTCAGCGACTGCGATTCGGCGTAGCCCATGGTGCGGCGGGCGTGAATTTCGTAGGCGTCCGCGTCCGGACTTTCGCGAAACTGCTTCAGTGATTCCGTGTCACCCGCCAGGAACAGGAGCACCCGGTTTTCAATCTGGCTGTAGTCGGCCACGCCGAGCACGTATCCGGACGGAGCGATGATGGCCTGACGCAGGTCCACCCCTTCGGCAGTTTTTCGATTCAGATTCTGGAGGTTCAGGCCGCCCCCGCCGGACCATCGACCAGTGCTGGCGCCAAAGTATTTCAACTCATAGGCCATCCGTCCCCCAGGCATCCTCCGGCCTTCCATCGCCTCGAGGACGCGTGCCGTTCGGTTGGCGGAACGCATGCGTTGCATGTGGCGCACCCAGGTGGCCGCGTCGGAATCGAGATGGTGCTTGAGCCAGCGCAAAAAACCTGGGTCGCCGTTGGAAGTGGAAGGTGGCGGCGCCACGCCGATCCGGTCGCAGGCCGCCGCGAACTGTTTGACGGAGGTTGCCGGCCTCCAGGGCAGCGCTTCCCCGATAGCGCCGACCAGGTCTTCCAGCTCGGCGCGTTTAGCGCGAACGTAATCCCAAGCAACGCCGAGCCCGCGCCCGCCCATCTGGGACGTCAGATCAAAGACACGCCGCTCATGCGCGGGCCAATGCCGCTCCAGGTGATGCCATAGAGCCAGACAAGCCAACGCGTCTCGACCGGCATAGCGGCTAATTTCGGCGGCGAGGAAGTAGTCTTCGGTTGGATGGTTCCCCTTGGCGCGATCTCGTGGGGCTTTATCGAGCGTTTGTCCGAAGACTGCTTTGACGGCGCCAGCGAGGTCTCGCGGAAGTTGGAGGTAAGCGCACAGGGCGGCAGAGCACAACCATTCCTTCGGCGCGATGTCCGCCGGAACGATTTTCTGCTGCTGGAGTCGTTCGAATACGGCGCGGTCGAAATCCCGGTGATGGCTGACCCAACACTTTTCCGCGATGGTCGCCCACGGAAATTTGGAGGGAGGGCATGCGCAAGTCCGTTCGCCGTCACTCACCGCGATGAGATAGGCGTGGAACCGCGGGTCGTGGCAATAGGCCCACAGACCACGTTCGGCGACGGAGTAGGAAGCGGTATAGAACGTCTCGAAGTCGATCGCGACCGTGTCGGCACACACCGCGGAGGCCCACGCCTCGGGCGTGATGATGTTCGGCTCGGGAATCATGCCGACGGCTGCTGTCGAGGGTCATATCCTTTCTGGTAGCGCCAAAGGGCGGCGACCATCTGAAACGCCTGCCAGTCGCGTACGACATCAGGATGCTTGACCACCACCACCCGCCCGGGTTCGGTGGTTGAAATGAAAACGTTGGCGGCAAGGATCCGGCTTGCGTTCTCCTCGCCCCAGTATGTGGCGCCGTAGGCGGCCAACTGCATCGCCTGATTGTCGTAAGCGGTGACTTCCTCGCCCGGCTTGGTCTTGCGGGTCTTGTAATCGAGGATGCCGATACCAGCCCGTCCGTACCTGAAGAGCACGTCGGCGGTTCCGGCGAACCCGTGCTGCTTATTCACCAGCTTGACTTCGCGGTCGACAATCTCGATGCCCGTCTGCTGCTTCCATGCCATCACCGGTTCGACATACGGTTGCAGGTCATCGGCGTAAGGCTCGCCTGCCATTGCGAGTTCGAGTGCCCCATGAATCATGGTGCCGAGGTCCGCAGCCTGCTCGACCTGTTCGAAGGCCGCGTTGCGGACTCGATTGCACCAATATTCCTCTGATTCATCCGCCTGTTTCGGGGTCCGCAGCGTCGCCATCGCGACCTGGTCGAGTTTCCACTTTTCCAATCCAGGCTTGGCCATGATGCCGAGAATGCTGGTAACGCTTGGATACAAGCCGAGGCGTTTAGCATCGCGGACTGTCGTCGCCCGTTCACCCCGGCCATCGGCAGTCGGCAGTTTGTGAACAGGGGTCCCGTCGGGCCGATACCAGTGACCCGACGGAACCTTGGATTTGGAGAGCACGGCCATACTCAGAACGGAACGTCGTCATCCGGAGCCGTAACGCTGGGCGCGGCTGGAGGAGGTGTGGCGACTGCCGGCGGAGGTGCAGGACGCGACTGCGGAGGTGGCACGGCTGAGACTGGAGCCGCGGGCTGAGTCGGTTGACTGAATCCAGCCGGCACCGGCGACAGAGCGGCGATGGCCGCATATACGCCACTACCGTCCCGGCGCTGGACATGCTCAACGGTCAACAGGCACTTGGCGCCTTTCAGGCTGCAATAGTCCCATCCGAATGTCGGGGCGCGCCCGAGTAGGCTTTTGAGAAAACCGAACAGCGCAGACTTTTCATTGCCGCTGATCTTCATCTGCTTGCTCGCGACACGTTGAGGACCGCCCTGCGTGTCCCGGAACCCGAACAGGAAACAGGTGAGGTCGACCTTTTCGAGTTCGGTTGATTGAAACTTCTGTCGGGTGACACCGAACTCGTCCCGGATTTCGAGCACGGTCGCGATGAAGGTTCCCGCCGGGGCCAAGGCATCGCCGATGACCTGAGCGAACGGATTACTGTGATTGGTTGGTTGCTGTAGTACTGCCATAAACGTGAATGTTCCTTTCTTGGATGAGGATTAATTGTTGGATTTGTGTTCGATGACGGTGAAGACCAACCAGTGGAACATCGTGCAGTTGAGCACGGCCACGACGGCAACTGATGAGGGTTTGCTGCCGCCGACGGCGGCGGACAACCAAGCGACGCCAAAGAGGAGTGCGAGGTAGGTTCCGACGCCCCAAATCATTTGCGCCAGGAGGCGAGATGATTTTTGCCAGTCGATCTTACGAGTTTGCTTTTGCGTTTCGTTCATAACGTTTCTGCGAGTTTGCTGTCGGCCGTTCGAAGGTGTTGGCATCGGGCAGGCCGCATGGCCCGGCGCCAAATTGGAATCGCGCTGAGGCGCGCTCATCGCGTCGCTCGGCCCGCAAGGCCGCCTGGCGACGATGGAAAGTTTCAGTCTGGAGGTAAGCTTCGACCTCGCTCAGTCGGTAACGTTGGCGGCCACCGAGGTCGTGACCAGGTACCCGCCACCGGCGCAAAGTGGTGGTGCCGAACCCCAGTCGCCGCCCAATTTCACGAAGTGTCAGATAGGGTTCAGGCTTGGGAAGATTGCCTTGCAATAGGCGCAACGCCGCTTCGCGCTTTTCTGGCCCCGCCGCCATCGCAGCCTGGAGAATTTCCTCCAGGCCGGTCACGGTTGTTCCTCCCCAAATCGAAATCCATATTCCCGCCAGAGGTCGGTCACGGCTTCGGCGTCGCCACCACTGGCCATATCGAGTAATTGGTTGAAGCGTTTGTCCCGCTTCGCACGTGGTGGAGAAGGCAGCTGGCGGACCGGGCTACGGCGTTTACTGCGTTTACGGACGCTCATGCTCCTACCTCCCAGGTAGCGATGCCCAATTCCCTCGAAATCGATTCCTTCAAGGGCTGCTCAGCGGTTGCGCGGCCCGTTTCGATCTTGGTCACGAGTGATTCCGTGCACCCGACGCGCTGGGCGAGGTCCAGTTGAGTTAAACCCAGGCGGCGGCGCGCTTCGCGCATCGCCCGGCCGACCTTATGTGAAGTCTTCATTGGCTTCGTCGTCTGCTTCGCCGTCTGACGGGCCAAAAAGAAACCCGCCATTCAGGCTGTTGCCCGAATGGCGGGAAGAAACGCTTCCCATTTGGGAAGCCAGGCTTCCCAAGGACGCTATACTACAACACTACTGCCAGACACCTCCTGTTGGGTGCGCATACCGGAAGTTGTAACCCATGCTCACGCATTCCTTGATATGCATCCCGAAAGTCTTTTCGTGCTTATTCCCCTTCGCCAGCTTTCGCTGCACCGCCGCAATCGCTTTACTTACGTTCCCCCGGGCTCGCTCTCCCGTATCTGCAGCGATCCCACCTTTCTTCAACGCCGCTTCAATCTGGCCGATCTCGTCGTCAAGCCGGTCCACCTCGCTCTGGTGACCTTCTTCCGCCGCCTGCGCACGCTTATCGCGCAACCCGTCAACTTCCCGCAGGTAGCTGCGGATTGTGTCAGGGTCCAAGTCATTCTGGATCGTATTCTTCGTCCTAACTTTCGCCTTCTCCGGTGAGATGGTGACTTCCAGGTCGTATGCCGTGATGGCTTCCGCCGGATGGTGCAGCAGGTAGTCGAGGTAACGCGCCCCAAGAGTGTTCTCGAGCACGAACTCCGCCCCATCGAAAATAACAGTCCAGTGCCTCCCGTCCCTCTGGAAAACAAAACGCACCGCCGCAGCGGCGGCGCCACCGCGCCCTTGACGCTTCCGCAGACCGAACTCTTCGAACAGGGGCCCCGCCGCCGGTGTGGCCGCCATGCTCCCATCCGCCCGAAACATCACGGTACCCGACAACGTAACGTGCATACACAACTGTCGCCTCAACATCGTTTCGACATCAGGCGTGCAGTGGACCCCCGTCGGGGTCAGCACAATGAATGGATCGGGTTGAGCACAGAAAAGGCGCTCAACCTCCCGCATCATCCTCGCACTATCGGCCGGGAACATCAGATACACCTCCGAACCCGCCGGCCCATATGTCCCCACACGCTCCACACGTGCGCCGGTGACCCTTCCGCTGCCTGGCGCGCCGAGGCGCAAACAGCGGCATATTCCCCCGCACAGCGTCTGGGTGTCCGCCGCGAACACGAACAGGTCCTTGGCCTCAACGTCAATCGGCGAACACCACTCGTCGCCGTCGCACACCGCAACTAGCTTCCCCGCCCCGATTTCCTCGACCCGGTGCGGATGTCCGCACCCCGGCGAATTCGTGCACGGATACGTCCCCGCCAACCCATTCACAAGCTTCAGAAATGGCCGCACTCGGTCGAGCCCCTCCCCGAGTTCCCGGATCCAGTCAGACACGACGGCCCCATCCGCAAGCCTTTCAAACGCTCGCCACAACCTCTTCGGGCTGCTCTTCATCAGCGCCACGCTTAATAATAAAGCCTCTCGCGTCGAGCCATCTCTCGATTAAGATCGTGTCACCGTCACGCAACACACTCAGTTTATTGGTCCCCAAAATCTTGATGGTCCGATGCTTCTTCGAGTCAGTGAACCGAACGGAAAAGCTTGCTCGTACAAGCAAATCTGCCTCCGGGAGGATCACTTTTTCTTCCTCTACTTTTGTGAACACGTCTGGTGCTTGGTAGGACACCCGCAGCCAATCCCGTCCGCCCGTGAATACCTGAACCTCGGTTAGGGTGATGCTCTCAATTCCCGGTATATCAGCGCAGGCGAGGCTTCTGCGTCCATCTTCCACCAGTGGCGCCATGGTGAATTTCGCACCGCCAGGAAAGAAATCCTCGTCTTGAAAGATGTGCTTTCCGAACAGGCTTCTCAAAACCTCTACTTCTCGGGGGTTACAGCCATGCACTCGCAATTCGCCGCGCTCTCGGTTGTACACCAGCACGTCGTATTCGCCTGGCCGAAAAATGAGTGTATCCGCCCCGCCTGCAGAGACGACTTCCTGGCGCTTGCTAGCCAATCCGTGCCGGACCAAAAACCAATATTCGCCTGGCCGGCGGTACATCCATACTTTCGCGTGTCGTCCTCGTTTCGCTTGGAAAAACCATTCAGCTAATTCCGCCTCAAGATCCGCCTTCTGCTGGTCGGTTGGCCCGTCGAAATCTGGATCGGGCTCGCGTTCGGTAACGAAATGCACGAAGCCGCGGGGCCGGTCTAACTGGTGCATTTGGTGCAACTCCTCGAGTACTGCCGGGCTTAGCAACCAGACCCTGACTGCGACATCCACCGGATCCGGATCATCACCAACATCTAAATTCAGCCGAGCGTGTCGCGCTCCATCGAGCAGGTCGTTCATCGCGTTCTCGGTCGACATCTCATGGATCAAGGACGCTGAGTGCATCAATTCCCGTGGCATTGCACCGTCGGGTTCCATGAAGATCCCCGCCAGGCGTTCGTAATCAATCGGCACAAAAGTTCCGGACGGCGGGAGCACGAAGCCGCGGCCTTGCAGGTAATCTCTGGCCGGTTCCAGCCATCGGCACAAGAATTCAGGCTTCATCCGGCGAAACGTCGCCGCGTGGGTGAATAGATTGAGGTTTGGCATAGGCGCTAGCTCACGGCTGAAAGGTTTTTCATAAGCGAATTATGCAAGTGTCTCATGATTCGGATTTTGTATATTATTTTGTCCTCAAGTAGTTGGTGCATTGCCTAGTTTAATGCCGACGTTTCATTGAAATGTTGACACTGAATCAAAACAATGCAAGAATGTTTTCATGCTCATTTGTTTTGATTCCAGCGCGGAAGCGAAGAGAGCCCTTGATGAACTCCTTGAGACTAAGGAGTTTCGGGACGTCTCCGAAGCCGTTTGCATGGCGCTGGTGAATTACCAGGCTATGCATCGAACTATAGGCAAGTCCGGAGCCGTCATTGGCGAGCCGGTCAAACCAAAGCCGACGTTCTCTCAACCAGTTCAGGAGGGGGTCGTCGGCACCAGCCAACTTTCGTTGGGTAAGAGTGGGCCCGCCTCGTGGAAGGAGGCCATGGAACCGTTCACCTTGGCAGTAAGTACGCTTGACGAGATCGAGACCATCCCGGTCCGTGAAACGCAAAAGCGGGGCGGCAATAATTTGCCCCCAAAGGATTGGCTGTTCGGTCAATTGAATCGCTTCCTGCCTGCGAAAGCCACATGCCGCGCACTGTTGAACTTGGAACGTCAGAACCCGAAGGGTGTCCTGGTCAGCGAGGCATCATCGAGGATCGCCTTCTCGGCTTGCCGGCTTGGTGATTACCTCCGCCACCTGGACAAATTGTTCACCTTCAATCGTGACTGCTCACTGGCTGCGGCGTTCCCTTCTACCGAGTACCACGGCGCCGAAAGCCGCGTCCGATTTGGAAACCAATTCGTCGGTAACATCAAGCAAGGCCAGCTCACCGGGCTGCCAGCGGGCATCGGTCTCCTCGCGTACGACACGTCCAAGGACCCGCGTCTCGTGCTAACGCAGGCTGGCGCTCAGTTCGCGCTTTTGCCCAACCCGCTACTTGACGACCTTGCTAACCCGGGCCGGGAAACACTGAACGAGGTGGAAATCCGTTTTCTTCTCGGACACGTCAAGAATCACGTCCCTGCTGAACTCTCGGCCTACGTCGCCCTTATTGACGCGATCAAAGAGAAGGCTAATACACCGGAAAAGCTCGATGAATATCTCCGCCGCCGGTTCAATCTACAGTTGGTGGAGAAGGCCGACCCGAACAAGCCTGAGCAGATCACCAAAACATTCCTATCTACTCAACGCACCGGCGCCGTGTCACGGATGGCTGACCTAAAGCTAATCTGGCGCGAAAAGAAGGGGCTAAAAGTTTCGTATACCGTCAGCCATCCCGGGGAAGTATTCCGCAGCGAGATCCAGTAAACATATGAAAGCGATGCTCATCTCTGACCATATTAAACCCGAGGCTTTTCTGATCCAGGCTGTTGAAGCCACGACAGTGAAAGCCGTCGCATCCCTCCTCGCCCAACTGCCGATCGTTAGCGAGCACGATTACGCCTTCGAGGCATCGAACCCTGAGAAGGGCTGGCAGGAGGGGAAGCTTCATTGGATTCCACTTGGCAAGGAGCGAGGCAATGCCGGTCGTGTAAAGCAGGCATCCCGCCCTGAAAACCCTATCGCAGAACGCACAATCAATGGGATGGAGGCTCTTATCGAGCTGATGCGCTGTCGCGAACTTCTTAAAGATCCGTCAGCCGCGCCACCCCAAAGTCCTCGTGAGGCAGTGATGCGATATTTTAAGCTTCCTCCGCTCGACCAGCTTCCAAAGCTCACAAACAGAATTGAAGGCCAGAAACCCCGCGAGTACGCGCGCGAACTCGCCAAGCGGATAAGAGTTCGGGCGCTGTATGAGAAGGCAGTTAAAGAATTTGCCGTGTTCATCGAAGACGATGGAATTGGCCAGGCACCAGAACGAATGCATGAAACGCTGCTTTCGTTAGGGTCGAGTGACAAGGGAGACAAGCCTTATCTGATTGGACTATTTGGCCAAGGTGGATCATCAACTTACGCTGCGAGCGAGTACTCGTGGTGCGTGTCACGGCGAGCGCCGGACCTGTTGGCCGGCAAGTCCGACGGCGTTGGCTGGACAGTCGTTAAGCAAGTGTTTCCTAAGGGCCGCCGAGACCAATACTACGCTTATCTTGCCGCTCATCCCGACGGCAGAGTTCCCGCGTTTCCCGCCAGTGCAGCCGATGCGATTAGTCTTCAGCACGGCAGCCGGTTCGCCCATCTCAACTACAATTTTGCCGGCGGAGGATCGGCCGTAATGCGCAGTCTGTACTATATGATGAACCATATTCTCTATACGCCGGTACTCCCATTCGACCTTTACGCCGGGCCAACCCAAGCCACGATCTACGGGAACGGCTATCGCCTTTCAAATGCGTACATGGAGAAGAAACTACTACTCGACAAAACATTTTCTCCTCAACCACTAATCCAACCCGTCGCCGCGCCAACGCCAGCGAACTAACCCTATGCAAGGACCAGTCCTCCTCGATAAGCAGTTTGCACAAGACCTCGAAGCCGATCTCGGCAAAATCGGAATCCGCGTCGTAGTATTCAGCAAGAAAAAGGATTCGTCGGCAGCGTCGGATGACGACCAGCCCGCCGACCTTGAGGCTGAAGAAGATTTCACTTCAAGTGACTCAGAGGTTAACAGCTTCTTGGAACTTCCGAAGCGGGGCAAACTTTGCTGCGTTTTCCTAATCAATGGGCAACGTCAGGACGGCCTAGACAATGCGTTCATCGTAAGTGACCTGAAGATGAAATACCTCAGGAAACGCATGATTATCGTTGTGGACCTCGACGGGCTAAGCCAACGAGCCATTGCTGAAATCATGCAGGGGTCACGAGCCGGATTTTTTCGGGGCCAGGTCTATCACAAGATCTGTGAGCGCGTCGCAGCCACGTTGCGAGGAGATCCCGATCTGCTCGATTTGGAAGACGAAGCCGAAGAAGAACTCTCGCAGTTACAGGCTGGTGAGGCAGCGGTTCAGGAAGCCCTCAACCAACTTATCGATCATCACTTTGATTTTAGCGAACAACATGCCGAAGGCTCCAATGACCCGGCTGGCAAGCTCGGTCACTTTTTCGGCCCAGACGGAAAGCCGGCGAAACTCGACGTTGTGACGTTTGGCGAAAACGGCGTACCTGTTACCGGTGCGGTTCTCCTTTCTAATCACGCCGCAGATTCCCTGCGAATTCCACCAAACACAAAGGCCACGTTAAGGATTGCGGTTGCGCCAAAATCCGAAGTTCCGAATCTCGTCAACATGATGTCCTTTGTTGACCCGGCGACACCCGGCCTGGCGTGCAATCTCATTTCTGACGCGGGCGACCAAAGGGTAGAGATTGAATTTACCGAGCCATCGGGCTTTGACGCGGAAGAATACCCAGTTGAGGCAACGCTGCGGGTTCTTGCCACATTCAAAGACCAGAGTGAGCCTCGACTTCTAACAAAGGAAGTCATCATCCGTCCGCGTACGAAGCGCCCACCGCAACCGCCCAAAATCCTGAACGATGAACCCACCTACATCAAAGTTGCCAGTCGCCAGCCGGTTCGCCTGACCCCGGGCGGTCCGGACACTCATGTTCGCCTGTCCTGGGATGGCAAGGATTCTCTGACGTTCGAGCCCAACCCACAATGGACGTTTACAGGCGCCTGCACAACGCATACCGATTTTCCTCTACCAACGTTTACAAAGCCAACCAATGGACGCTTCGAAGCATTGATTCACACCCCTGCTGAGATACTCGTTGGAACGAAACTCGAATTTGAGGTCCACGCCCATGGACCTGGCGGAAAGACGCTGTCGGCCAAATTCATTGCTGAGGCTGTCGCCCTTCCTGGCCCCAAAAAGATTCAGGCCGAGGTGAAGAGTGACAATTAGATTTCACCAGTGATGCCAATTAAAAATCACCAGTGAGCCGGTAGCATCGCGCAGCGGTCTGAGCCCTGGCCGGAGGCCAGGCAAAGAGGCCGCGGCGAGATGATCACCCAAAGACAGTATCG
>JBGATF010000013.1:0-259121 GCA_044229355.1 Limisphaerales bacterium | reverse complement strand
CCCTGGTTCATCACTGCGACATCATCGGACTTACTCCCAAGCGGCTCCGCCATCCACCAAAGCGCCCACGCAAACCTGGCTGACTCTTCCCGCGCCATTTGCGGGACACCCCTTCTTGTGGGTAAGGAGGAGGACTTGTCACCGCTTTTTCTGAGGGCGACTTGTCGCCCGTCACCGTGGTCGGTCCACCGTGCCGTGTGCGTTCCTGGTCAGCGAACCGGAGCGGTGGTCTGGCTCAGGGGACAGGTCCCCCGAGGGAAAAGCTGCGACGAGTCGCCGCACTCCAAAGTCCGCGACCACGCGATTTTTCCCTTGCCCGTCGAACCGGCCGACCGGTTACTGTGCGCATAAGATTCCATCCCATGAAAACCCGCATCTCCCGGCGAAATTTTGTCATGGCCACCAGCGCCGGTGCGCTCGTGGCACCCAGGCTTGCGCTCGGCCAGGCCCCGCAGGTGCTCACCCGCGGCCCGGTCAAGCCGGTCGTCATCTCATCCGCCAACGGCCACGTGTCCAAGGACGCCGAGGGGCTTACGTGCGTGGCCCGGGCATTTCAGCTGCTGACCAAAGGCAGTGACGTGCTCGATGCCGTCATCGCCGGCGTGAACATTCTTGAGCTGGACCCCGAGGACACGAGCGTGGGCTACGGCGGGTTGCCCAATGCCGACGGCGTGGTGCAGCTCGATGCGTCCGTGATGCACGGGCCGCTGAAGCGCGCGGGCGCGGTCGCCTGTCTGGAAGGCGTACGCACACCGTCTTTGGTCGCGAAGGCCGTCATGGACCACACGGACCATCATTTGCTGGTGGGCCGGGACGCCCAACGTTTTGCCCGCAGCCTGGGGTTCAAAATCGAGGACGACCTGAACACGGAAAAGTCGCGCCAGCTTTGGCTCGAGTGGAAGCGGCGGATCGATCCGCAGCATTTCCTGAATCCGAAGGATCGGGCGGACGCGGGGCATCGGGCGGGCCAGGCGATGGTGGCGGAGGGATTGATCGATCGCGATCATTATTACGGGACGATCAACTGCAACGGGGTCAACGCCCGCGGTGAGGTTTGTGGCGTGACGACAACCAGCGGCCTCGCGTGGAAAATTCCGGGCCGAGTGGGAGACTCGCCCATCCTGGGAGCCGGACTTTACGTCGATGGCACGGTTGGCGCCGCCGGCTCCACCGGTCGGGGCGAAGCCAATCTGTTCGGGCTCTGCTCGCACCTCATCGTGGAGGAACTGCGCCGCGGACAATCGCCAAAGGACGCCGGCCTGGTGGCGCTCCGGCGCATCGCAGCGAACACGATCGAGAAGCGGCTCCTGAACGAGCGCGGCCAGCCGAATTTCAACGTGAACTTCTACGTGGTGAACACGCGCGGCGACTATGCGGGCGTGGCCTTGTTCCCCAGCCGCTACGCGATTTGCACGGAGGATGGCCCGCGGACGCTGGACGCTGAGGCGCTGTTTGGCTGAAGGCCCTACGCCGCTGGTGGGTTGCTCCGGGGCCAAGAAGGACGTTAACGTCTAGCCATGTCCGGCCTCATCACCGAATTGGTCGTCCTGCTCCTCCTGGTGCTGGCGAATGGCGTCTTTGCCATGACCGAGATCGCGATTGTCTCGTCGCACAAGGGCCGACTGCGTCGGCGGGCCGAGGAAGGCGACGGCCGGGCGCAGGTCGCGCTGGACCTGGCGGAATCGCCCAATCGATTTCTATCCACGGTCCAGGTGGGCATCACGCTGGTGGGCATTTTTGCCGGCGCCTTCGGGGGCGCGACCCTGGCGTCCGAACTGGCCCGCCCGCTGGCGACCGTCTCGTGGCTGGCTCCGTATGCAGACAAGGTTGCCCTCGGCGTGGTCGTTCTCGGCATCACTTACCTGTCGCTCGTCCTCGGCGAGTTGGTGCCCAAACGCATCGGGCTTGGCAACCCGGAGGGCATCGCCATGGCCATGGGCCGGTTTATGCACCGTCTTTCCCTCGCGGCCGGCCCGGTGGTCGCCTTTCTCGGCCAATCCACGGACGCGCTGCTACGCCTCATTGGACAGAAGCCGCGCGCAGAGCACGCCGCCGTTTCCGAAGATGAGGTCCGCGTGCTCATGCAGGAGGGCGTGCGCGCGGGCGCCTTCAACAAGGTGGAGAGTCACATCATCCAGCGCGCCCTCGAGCTCGACGAGTTGACCGTCCGGGAGCTGATGATTCCACGTCCCAAAATCATCTTCATCAACAAGGACGATCCTCACGACGTCATTTGGCACAAGATCGTCGTCAGCGGCCACACGCATTTTCCGGTCTACGAATCCCAGCGCGACAACGTGGTCGGGCTGCTATCGATCAAGGCCATTTACGCGAACCTCGCCGCCGGCACGGCGGCCCGCACGGCGGATCTCATGACCAAGCCGCTCGTCGTTCCCGCAACCCAGACGGCCATCCAACTGCTCGACACCTTCAAGCAAGCGGGCAAACACATCGCGCTCGTCGCCGACGAATTCGGCGTCATCGTCGGCCTGGTCGCGCTCCACGACGTCATGGAGGCATTGGTCGGCGAATTCCCGTCCCCCGAGGAACGTTCCCGGCCCGCCCTGAAGCGACGTGATGACGGCAGCTGGCTGATCGATGGGCTGGTCGAGATCGAACGGGTCGAAGGCGCGCTCGCGGACTTCGACGCCGGCGACGGCGAGAGCCGCGACTACCAGACAATGGCCGGGTATGTCGTCAAGGTGCTCGGCCGCGTGCCGAAGGAGGGCGAGACCCTGCGGGCTGGCCCCTATATTTTTGAAGTGCTCGACATGGACCAGCATCGGATCGACAAGGTGCTCGTCCAACGCGTGCCGCCGAACGAGCCGGGGACGCCTCCCGGCAAACCCGGACCATCCTCCCCGACTGCACCATAACGTCCGAAAACCGGCCGGGCCTTTGACGATGGCCCGGCCACCGCGGCGTTCGCGGAGTGCCGGCGCCGGGTCAGTCGCCAATCAAGAATCGAAAATCCCAATCATTGGGGCTCGTAAAACAGGTGGTCTCCCGGGAAGCCGGGCACCGGGTGCCGGCCGTGGGCGGATCCGGGCAGGAGGGATTCGAAGGCTTCGAAGGCGGCTTCGCTGATGAGGGAACCCGCGCCGAGCGAGCCCGCCAGCTTTTCGATGCGGAACGCAAAGTTGACTTCACGGCCCAGCAGGCACTCCTCGCCCAGCGACGCCCCGCCGCCAATCGACACTGCGCCAAAGTGAAGCACCACCCGGAACCGGGGACCGGCCTGCGTCTGCAGCTCCCGCAATGCCTTCAGGGCACGCGCCACCGATACGTTCACCCCCTCGCCGTCGATCCAGTAGGCGAAAAAGCCGTCGCCCAGAAATTTGTTGATCGTCCCCCGGTTCTCATCGATGAGCTGCTTGCACGTGGCCAGCCAGCGTCCGGTGACGCGCGGCACCTCGTTGGCCGGCAGCCGCTGGATGAACTGAGTGGAGTTCTCCATGTCCGCGACCAGGAGCCAGCAATCCTCCGTGCGCACGTCGCGAATCGTTTCCGTCGGGTGCCCGCCCGCCGGTGTCACGACGCCGGCGGAGGTGCGGAACGTGAAGTGGTGCCGGGCGACGCTGACCCGATCGCCGTCGGCCAGGCGGGTGGGCTGGGTGACCCGCCGATCGTTCAGATAGGTGCCGTTGGCGCTGCCGAGGTCGACCAGGATGAATTCATCCTGGCCTTGGGCGTGGATCATGGCATGTCGGCGGGACACTTTTTCGTCGGCCAGGACCACATCATTGATCGCGGTGCGTCCCAGGGAACATGTGCCGCGGACGGAGATTTGTTCCCCGGACGCTGACTCGAGCCAGACCAACGGGCCGGCACCTGGATTGGCTGCATCCACGGGGCCAAATTCTAGCAGCCCGGCCGACCGAGGCCAGCCTTAGTCCGGAGCTTTCTTTGGAGTGCGGTGACTTATCACCGCTTTTCCCCCGGTCAGCTCGTCGCCCGCGGCAGTACAACCTTTTGTCGCGTACGCGACAAAAGGTTGTCTTGGGGTGATGTGAGCGGTTCTCCTCGGGGGACAAGTGCCCCCCGAGGAGGACGCTCCGAAAGTCAGAGCACTCCAAATTGTGCGCGTCTTCTTTGGAGTGCGGTGACTTGTGACCGCTTTTCCCCCGGGCAGCTCGTCGTCGCAGCGGTACAACCTTTTGTCGCGTACGCGACAAAAGGTTGTAATGGGTGATGCGAGCGGTTCGGCTCGAGGGACTAGTTCCCCTGGTGAAACGCCGACAAGTCGGAGCACTCCAGAGGGCCTAGCCCGCGCGCACGCCGCGTTCGGCCAGGCGGGCAAGAGTCCACTCGTATTCGGCCACGAGCTGGTCGACGACATTCCGCTGTTTCAATTCGGGCGGCAGGACTTCCCAGGTGTAGGTCTCCATCTCGAAGTGGCTGCACAATTTGGGATCGCGCCGCCACTCGTCGAGCACGCCGAGCAGGTGCTCCTGGGTGGTTCCGAACAGCCGGGTGGGCGGACTGTGCAAGGGGATGTGGAAGTGAATGCGCCATTCCGAAAAATGGGTCTGGCGTTCTCCGTGGTCCTGCCGGAGGGCGACATCCAGATCCTTGAAGCGGGTGAAGCCCAGCCGGGGCGAGCGCTCGACGACCTGATGAAAATAGATGTCTTCCGCATAAGGCTTGAGGGCCTCGCGAACCTCGGGTGAGGGTCGGACGTTGAGCGCCGAGCTGAGATGGATCTTGCTGATCTTGATCCGTTGGCGGATGAGTCGGCCGAGCGCTTCGGCCGGGGACTCAAACTCCACCGCGAGATGGCAGCAGTCATAGTTGACTCCGAGATGTTCCTCGAGGCGGAGATCGCCCGGACGCTGGGCGCGGAGACGTTCGAAGAAGCGGACGGTTTCCTCGGTGGTTTCGAGATAGCAAAGCGGCTCCGGTTCCAGGCCGAGGTGCAATTGCCGGCCTGTTCGACGGGAAACCTTTTCGATGTGCTCGACGCAACGCCAGAGGTTTGTGATCGCCTCACTGACCTGGCGATCGTCCCGGATGAACTCCTTGAACGAGACCGGCACCGTGCTGACGCTGCCCTCCACCCCGGCTGGGACGAGTTCCCCCAGCAAATCGAACAGGCGGTTGGTGTAATCGAGACGCTCCGGTGTGGTCCAGTCCGGGGCGTAGACCTGTTCCTTGACGCGGGCGCCGTGAAAGCGTCCGTAGGGAAAGCCGTTTATCGTGAAGACGTAGCAGTTCTCGCGTTCGAGCCAGGCCTGAAACTGCCGGAGGGTGGCGGGCTCCGCGAGTTGCCGGGACGCCTGATCGCCGAGGCGCAGCCCGATGGCGTAGGGCCGTCCCCGCGACACCCGGTCGCGCACGGCCAGCGTGTATTTCTGGAGCGTCTCAAACGTCTGCGGCCAGTTTTCTCCCCGGTGAATGTTCGTGCAGTAGGCCAGGTGCGCGCCGTGGGTCAGTTTCATCGTGAGCATTGAACACCAGCCCGGCCGGAGGACGAAACCTCAAAAACCGGCCCGAAGATCCGGCAGATTCGGCTGGGCATCCCGGGGTGGAACTGTTTTGCTGTCGCACCATGTCATTGATCCAATGCCTGCAGCGAACCGCCGTGGATGGCCGGTCTCCGTCGAGATTTCTCGTCGCCCTGTCGATGCTGGCGCTGGTGCTGGCGGGCGCTGGATGCGGCCGCGGGGAGCAGGCGGGCAAGGATGCGCCGGCGCCGGTTGCGCCCGCGCCGGCCGTCAGGACTTCCGCGGCGGCCCCGACGGCCCTGCCGGCCGCGCCGCTCGGCGATGCCGACCTGCTCGCCGGAGTGCCGGTGGGCGCCGCCGTCACGAACACGGAGCTGGCCGCGGCTGACGTGGCGTGGAATGCAATTTTGACCGCGATGCGCCCGCCGGAACGTCCGGCGGGATGGAGCACCAATCCGCCGAGCAAGGAGGTTGAGGCGGAGTTTCGCAAGAAGGTGGGGGAGAGCGCCGCGCAGACGGCCGGGCTGGCCCGGGATTTTTACACGAAATTTCCGAAGCACGAGAACGCGCCCGAAGCGCGGGATCGCGAGCATTACCTGCTGAACGCCGCGGTGCAGCTGGGCTACACGAACGCCCAGGGTCAGTTGGAGGCGCTGGAGGAAGTGCAGCTCAAGGATCCCAAGCTGCCGGAGGAAGAGCGCCTGCAGCTGCGCATCCAACAGGTCCAGCGCACGGCGTTCAAGATGGGCGGAGCGGACAACAAGGCGGTCCTCGCCGAGTTGGAGAAAGGCGCCCGCGCCATCCTCAAGGAGTTTCCCAAACGGCCGGAGGCGGCCGGAATTCTGGCGGGCCTGGCCGAGGGCTGGCTGGAACAAGGCGACGCCGCCAAGGCCCGGCAACTGGCCACCGAAATTCGGACCGACGATCTCGACGAAGAAGGCAAGGCCTCCGTGGACGGCTTGCTGAAGAAGCTCGATCGGCTGGGTAAGCCGATCGAAATCAAGTACACGGCGATCGATGGCCGCGCCGTGGACCTGCAAGCGCTCAAAGGCAAGGTCGTGCTGCTGGACTTCTGGGCCACCTGGTGCGTGCCGTGCGTCCAGGAACTTCCCAAGGTCAAGGCCGCCTACGAAAAACTGCACGACAAGGGCTTTGAGATCGTGGCAATCAGCCTCGACCGCGAACTCGACGCTCTCAAGCAATTCGTGGCGCGGGAGAAAATGCCATGGCCGCAGTTTTTTGACTCCACCGAGGAGGGCAGCAAGTTCGCGGAGCAGTTTTCCATCGCCTCCATCCCCACGATGTGGTTGATCGACAAGAAGGGGAACCTGCGCGATCTCAACGCGCGCGAGGATCTCGCCGGCAAAGTGGAGAAGCTCCTGGCCGAGTAGGGCGGAGCTTATTGAGCGTCTTCCCAAGCCGAACGGCACGGGCGGTGCGCCACGATGCGGGACGCCCCACCGTCCAATTCAAGCCGGCGCGGCAGCGCTGTGGAGTGCGCCGGTACGCGGCGCTTTCGATCCACAGCGGCGCCCTGCACCGCACTCCATAGGTTCATGGGGAGCTGCTTGTTCCTTACGGACCTGCTCACGGGCCATGAACGCAAGCATCGCAGGTAGATGACATGAAGAAGCTGGCAGGCGCCCTCACTCGAGGAACACGCTGCCAGCCGTATGAACTACAACCTAAAGAAATCCACGCAATCCACCGCCGGTCAACCCAAACGTTATGGTCTGGTCAAGCTGGCCCAGGACGTGCACGCGCACACCGTGGTCAGCTGCATCCAAGAGGAAAGCCAACGGCCCAAGCCGCCCCGGCGAGCCGATCCCGCGACGCATTTGGAGCGGGCGCGGGAGTTGGTCCTGCACTCCGAGCAGGTGCACAGCTGCTACGAGGCGGGCCCCACCGGGTTTGCCCTCCACCGGCAATTAACGGACCTGGGAGTCCAAAACATCGTTGTGGCCCCCTTCTGCCTGGATGAACGAGGGCGCCGGGTGAACAACGACAACACCGACACCTTGGGCTTGGCGGGGCGGCTGGACCGTTATGTGGCGGGCAATACGAGGGTCTTCTCGGTGGTGCGCGTGCCCACGGTGACCGAAGAGCAGCGACGGGTCTGGACGCGGCAACGCAAACAGCTGCAAAGCCAGCGCCTGAGCGTGGCCTCGCAAGGCCGGGGGTTGGTCCTGACCCAGGGGCAGGCCATCAGCAATGAATGGTGGCGGCCCAAGGCCTGGAAAATGCATCAGACCCAGCTGGCGCCCTGGCTGGTGGAGCATTTGCAGATTTACCGCAAGATCATCGAAGTCATCAATGAGGAGCTCAAGCGCATCGACGAGCAGATCGTCGCCCACCGCCGCAGCCAAGGCTTGGAGCAACCCAAATGGGCTGGGGATTTGACGCTGGAGACGATTGAGGCCGAAGTCTGCGATTGGCAGCGCTTCCCCTCTTGGCGTAAGGCCGGTTGTTACTCGGGCTTAACCGGGGGAGTCAGTTCCTCCGGCACGTCGCACAGCGACCTGAGCATCACCAAGGTTGGCAATCGTCGGCTCCGAGCTGCCTTGGTGGAGTTGGCCTGGCGCATGGCGCGCCACCAACCTAATTACTGGCTGACCAAGAAGTGGCAGCACATCCTCGGTGCGCAGGCCAAGGCGCACCGACGCTTGCGCAAAAAAGCCATCGTGGCCTATGCCCGGGCCTTGTTTGTGGATTTATGGAAATGGAAGACCGGTCGGGTGACCGCCCAAAAGCTGGGGTGGGAGATGGTCTAATCCAAAACTTCCCCGCACCAGGAAAAGGCCTCGACCATTGAGGGGATGAGAACAATTAAGGAAAACGGCGCGCGACCCGCCCCCGCCCTTGGTCCGCTCTCGCAAAGAGCGGTCCGTTCGGTAGATTGGGCGCGCTCGTTTTCCAGCCTGACGCAACGGACAAGTCAAAGTGGGCTGAGCCCAAGAGCTCTGACCCGGATAGCAGGTTGTGCCAGGAGCCAGCAGCTCCTTGAGACACGTGGCTGGAAAAACGTCTTCCCTCTCAACCCCAAAAGCTGTGATGAGGCCCCATCGGCCACGCAACCTCGTGGCCCCGGCAAGGCGCCGAGCCCTTCGGGCTCGCCTCTAGTTTGCTCTCGATTCCAACTCCCCAACTCAATGAACAAATAAACCCTTCTCGAGCACTGGACGCTTGACGCTTCCCATAGCAGGGCTGGCGCTCCGCCGCCAGCCGGGGGTTCGCACAGGCGGCGCGCTGCGGAGAGCGCGCCCTACCTTTCGGTTCATGGGGAGTTGAGACAATGATCGAGATTTTGGTTTCTGATTTGGGAATTCCGAGTCCGACAATCTGTACTCGTAAATCCAACATCATAAATCAGGAGTTCCTTTGGCCTTGGCGAGGCCGGGCCCGGGCTGAATGGGCCGAATGTGGCTTGCGGCGGAGGGCGTCTTCGGTATTGTCATCGGCGTCCATCCCACATGCTGTTCTCCGGTTCCGCCTGCGGAACGGTTGCGTCTGCCAACCGGCCGGCGGAACGGCCAACCCGGGTGGGAGTTTGCCTGAAACCTATGAACCGCCTTGCCTGTTCCCTCCTCGTCGGCCTTGGAATCCTCGTTGCCGGCCGGTCGGCGGACGCCGCGGATAGCGTGGTCGTCTTTAACGAAGTACACTTTCACCCGACGACGAACGAAGCGTTGAACGAATGGGTGGAGTTGCACAACCAGATGGCGATCGACATCGACCTCTCCGCCTGGGAAGTGAAAGGCGCGGTCGGCTTCACGTTTGCCGAGGGAACGATCCTTCGCGGTCACGGATATCTCGTGGTGGCGAGCGATCCGGGCACGGTGCGGGCCGACTTTGGGATCACCAATGCGGTGGGTCCGTTTGTGGGCCGGTTGAACAATGCTTCCGGCCGCCTCGACTTGCGGGACCGCAACGGCCGGCTGATGGATCGACTCGACTACGCCGATCAAGGCAAGTGGCCGATCGAACCGGACGGTTCGGGCGCGACGCTGGCTAAGCGGGACCAGGACACCACCAGCGACGAACCTGAGCACTGGACGTCGAGCGTCGTCGTCGACGGCACGCCGGGCGCGCGCAATTTTCCGAAACCGACGGCGACGATCCGTCGCACGCTGGTCGCGTTCGACTCGCTTTGGCGCTACGAAGCGTCTGGCACTCCTCTGGGAACGGAGTGGCGAGCGGCCGGGTTCGATGACTCCTCCTGGAACGGTCGCAACAACGCGACGCTGGTGGGCTACTGGCCGTTCGATGGGAACGCAACGGGTCAACGCGGTGGGAATGGAACATTGGTGGGAACTGTTTCGGCGACGACGGATCGCAATGGCGCCGCGGGCGGCGCGCTGGCGTTCAACGGCGCGTCCTCGCAGTACGTTTCGATTCCGGGTGGAGGCGGGCTCAATGCCGCGGCGCAGGGAACGATCAGCCTTTGGGTGAAATGGACCGGAACCCAGGACGCGGATTGTTGCGGGACCTTTGGCGCCGTGCTGGCCCGACAGGCCAACGGGCAGTTCTCGGACGACATTCTCGCGCTGAATGCGGCCGATCCGAACGTTGGTCGCATTGTCTGGCGGCAATCGGGCGGCCCGGCTCCGATTTTACTCACGAGCCTGGCGGCTGCCGGCACGAACTGGCATCATCTGGCAATCACGTTCGGCGCCGCGGGCAGCACATTGTATGTCGACGGCGTCGCCCAGGGCTCCGCGACCGGCTCCGGCCTGAACAACAACCCGGCCACGCCGCTGTCCATCGGCGCGTGGGCCGGCGATGGCGGCGGGTTTGCCACGGCGAGCATTGATGACGTGGCGATCTGGGACCGGGCGCTGGCTCCGGCGCAGGTGGTCGAGCTGGCGGGCCAGACGCGAACGCCGCTGAACTTTGCCTTGCCGGAGGGCGCGGTGTTTTATGCGGGCGACGGCCGGCTCAGCTCCAGCGATGAACTGCGCCGCACGGAGCTGCCGCTGGGGCGTTCCACATATTATTTCCGAAACTCGTTCAGCCTGCCGGCCGACGCGGGATCGGTCGAGTTGAAGCTCGATCTGGCGGTGGACGATGGTGCGGTGTTCTACCTGAATGACCTTGAGGTCTATCGCCACAACATGCCGGCCGGGCCCGTGACATTCGCGACGCCGGCGGCCAGCGCGGTGGGCGATGCGGCCATTTTCAACGGCATTTCCATTCCCGCCAGCTCGTTGGTGAGCGGCGTAAATGTATTGGCGGTGGAGGTTCACCAGTCCGGCCCCGGCGATGCCGGAATGGTCTTCGGCGCCAGCTTGACCGCCAGCGTTACTCCGGTCGAGCCGCCCACCCAGCGAACCCTGATCGGGTTGACGGACACGTGGCGGTTTCAGGCGGCCAATGTCGCTCTGCCGCCGGCCTGGCGCACGCTCACATTGGACGACAGCGGCTGGTCAAACGCTGCCGCGGTCTTCACTGCGGGACCTGGCGGCGTGGATGGCGTGCCGCCGGCGATCGTGTCCGGCGTGACGGCGACCGCGTCCAGCGAATACGCTGCGGACGGTCGATTGGCCGCGCGGACGGTCGACGGCTCGGGTTTGGCCGGCGGCGTTCACGGGACCAGCCCCGGGGGGACGATGTGGTTGAACAACGGCACGCTGGCGGCGCCCAACGATTTGAACCCGTCGATCACCTTTGATCTGGGCGGGGTGCTGCCGGTGCGGTCGATGAAGGTTTGGAACTACAACGAGTTCATCGCCGGCCGCCCGGAGTTGCTCGCGCGCGGGGTCTCGCGGGCGACCGTTCTCGTGGGGGCCGCCACCAACGCCCTCACGGCCCTGCTTCCGGATCTGCCTTTCACCATGGCCCCGGGCGTGGCGACGGATTTTTCCCAGACCATCGATCTGGGCGGCGTTGCCGCGCGTTACGTGAAGTTCGATAAACTGACGAACTTTCCGGGAGGCGACTTGCGCCTGGTCGGCTTGAGCGAGGTGCAATTTCTCCGCGACGTCGAGGTGCGCAATACGCCGGTGCCGGCGGGTGCGACCACGTATTATTTCAGGAAGTCATTCAACTACCCGGGCGACCCGGCGGGGGTGACGCTGTCCCTCAACGCGGCGGTCGACGACGGCGCGGTGTTCTACTTGAACGGGGTCGAAGTGCGCCGGATCAACATGCCGTCGGGCGACGTGGGTCACGGCACGCTGGCGGCCAGCGCCGTGGACCGGCCAACGTTGACCGGGCCGGTGGTCTTTCCGGCGACCAGCCTCGTGCATGGCCGGAACGTGCTCGCGGTGGAAGTTCACCAGGCCAGCGTGGGTGATCCGGACATGGTCTTTGGGGCCGCGCTCGAGGCGGTCGTTCCTCCGCGCCCCTCGGCGGCTTACGCACCGGCCGGGCTGGTGTTCAATGAGGTCAACGCGGGCGGCTCCGTTCCATTTCAAGTGGAGATCATCAACCGCAGCGAAGTGACGCTCAACGCCGCCGGCTACACGATACGCCGCGAGGGCGTGTCGCCCTCGGCGTCGGTGGGCCTGCCTGGCGTCTCGGTTCCGCCGGGTGGTTTTTTCGTTCTCAGCGAGGGCGCGGCCGGGCTGTCGGCGGCTGCCGGCGACAAACTCTTTTTGATCCAGCCTGGCGGCACGGCGGTGGCCGACGCCGTGGAGGTTCACGCGCGGGCGCGCGCGCGCTCGCCGGACGGCGCGGGTGAATTTCTCACACCGGCGGCACTTTCCCTGGGAGCCAGCAATCTGTTCCAACTTCCGACGTCGGTGGTCATCAATGAAATTTTCTACCATGGGCCGCCGACCTACGAGGTGCCGCCTACCATCGGCCCGGCCACCAACCTCTACTTCACGAATGTCTGGCGCTACGAACAATCCGGCACCGACCTTGGCACCGCCTGGCGCGAGCCGGGCTACAATGACAGCGCGTGGCCGGTCGGCCCCGGGTTGTTCTACAACACCGCCAGTGCCTTGCCGGCCGCCAAGGGCACCGAGCTGGCTCTCGGACCCACAACGTATTATTTCCGCACGCCGTTCGTTTACACCGGAACCCCGGCCATCGTGACGCTCAACCTCCGCCACATCATGGACGACGCCATCATCGTCTACGTGAACGGGGTCGAAGTTCACCGCGCCAATTTTTCCGCCAGTGCAGTGATTCGTTACACGAACTTCGCCAACACTTCGATTGGCGTCGCCACGGCCCGGCCGGCCGTCCCCATCAATCTGACCAACCTGATCATTGGGACGAACATCATTGCTGCTGAGGTGCATCAGGCCGCCGTCTCGGGCGACGACGTCGCCTTCGGCCTCGAACTCAGCGGCACGATTGAAGCCACGCCGCGCGTTGCCTTCAGCAGTTCGCCGGAGGAATGGCTGGAGCTTTACAATCGGGGCGACGCGCCCGTTCGCCTGGAGGGCTGGCGGCTGGATGAGGGGATCGATTATCGCTTCGGAACGAACGATGTCCTGCCCGCAAACGGATACGTCGTCGTGGCCAAGGATCCGGCCGCATTGCGCGCCAAATTTCCCGCCAGCACTGTGCTCGGTCCGTATAATGGCAAGCTGTCGCACTCCGGGGAGCGGCTCGTGCTCCGCGACGCCGCGGACAACGCCGTCGATGTGGTCGAGTACTCCGATGGCGATCGCTGGCCGAAGGCCGCCGATGGCGGAGGCTCGAGCCTCGAGCTCCGCGATCCGCGCGCCGACAACAACGCGGGCGAGGCGTGGGCGGCCAGCGATGAATCCGGCCGGTCGAGCTGGCGGACCTACAGCTACCGGGGCGTCGCCGCCGCCAGCCCCGTCGGCCCCGACGGCCAGTGGAAGGAATTCGTCATCGGCCTGCTCGATCAAGGCGAAGTTCTGCTGGACGACATCGCGGTCATTGAAACGCCGTCGACGACGCCGACCAACCTGATCCAGAACGGCACGTTTGCCGCCGGCACCAACAAGTGGCGAATCATCGGCAATCACCACGGGGAAGTGGTGGACGACCCGGATGAACCGGGAAACAAGGTGCTCAAGCTGACCGCGACCGGCAGCACCGAGCACATGAGCAACCACGGCGAAACCACCCTCGCGGGCGGTCGGGACACGGTCAACGGCCGTGAGTATTTAATCACGTTTCGCGCCCGCTGGATCAGCGGTTCCCGGCAGTTGCACACCCGGCTCTACTTCAACCGGCTCGCCCACACCACGATTCTCGACGGACGCGACCGCTTCGGCACGCCTGGCTCGGCCAACACCGCCTGGACGCCGAACCTCGGGCCGACTTACGCGGGGCTGGGGCACACCCCGGTCGTGCCCGCACCCTTCGAGGCGGTGACCGTCAGTGTGGCGGCCTCTGATCCCGACGGCCTCGGTGCGCTGACGTTGTGGTGGCGGCCGAACGGGGCCGCGTGGGCGGGTGTGGGCATGACGCCGGATGCGGCTGACGCCAGCCGGTACTCGGCCTCGATTCCGGGCCGGCCGGCCGGCTCGATCGTGCAGTTTTATGTCGAAGGCGCCGACGCCCTGGGCGCGCGCTCCGTTTTCCCGGCGGACGGCACCAACTCCCGGGCGCTTTACCAGGTGGATGACGGCCTTGCGGCGACGAACGGCCTGCACAACTTCCGCGTCGTGACGCTGACCCAGGACGCCGACGTGTTGTTGCGGACGGTCAATCTGATGAGCAACGAGCGGGTGGGGTGCACGGTAATCTATGACGAGTGCGAGATTTACTATGACGTCGGCTTGCGGCTGAAGGGCAGCGAGCACAGCCGGACAACCACGCCGCGGCTCGGGTTCAACGTCAATTTCCACTCCGCGCGCAAGTTCCGCGGGATCCATGGCACTGTGGCGATTGATCGATCCGAAAGCACGGGCTTCGGCCAGCGCGAGATGCTGATTCATCAAACGTTGAACCATGCCGGCGGCGTGCCCACGAAGTATCACGATCTTGTCCAGGTCATGGCGCCGCGTCCGGACTACACTGGCACCGCCGAGCTGCAGCTGGCGCGTTACTCCGATGTGTTCCTGGATGATCAATACGACAATGGATCCGATGGGCCCGTGTTTGAGTATGAGCTGGTTTACCAGCTGAACTCGACCGATACGGGCACACCGGAGGGGAACAAGGTGCCAAATCCGGACTCGGTGGTGGGCACGGCCATTCGCAACCTGGGCGACGACAAGGAAGGCTATCGCTGGACGATGCTGATCAAGAACAACGAGGATCGCGATGACTACTCCCGGATTGTCGCGTTCTGCAAGTGGATGGAGACCACCGGCACGAACTTCACCGGCCAGCTGACCAACGTGATCGACATCGACCAGTGGTTGCGGGCGGTCGCGGTGAATGTCTTGTCCGGCATGGGGGATTCCTACGGCGGCGACGGGTCGCAGCACAACGTGCAGTTCTATGTGCGGCCGTCGGATCGGCGGGTGATCTATTTTCCGCACGACCTCGACGCGTTCTTCAACGCGACCCGGCCCATCGTCCCCAACACCGACCTTTCCAAGATGATCGCCGTGCCCGCGTATGCGCGCGCGTACTATGGGCACCTGCTCGACATCATGAACACCACCTACAATGGAAATTACATGAGCCGGTGGGCGGATCACTTCGGTCAGTTGCTGCCCGCCCAAAACTTCGCCAGCCACCTGGCCGGACTCGTCAGCCGTGCGGCCAGCGTTCAGTCCCAGATCAACACCGCGGTGCCGAATGTCGCTTTCGCCATCACCACCAGCGGAGGCAACAACTTCAGCACCTCCAACAACGTCGTCACGTTTGCGGGCACCGCCCCGCTGTCCGTCCGCACGATCGAGATCAACGGGGTGAATTACCCAATCACGTGGACCAGCACGACGGCCTGGTCGCTCCAACTGCCGCTCCTCGCCGGCGTCAATGCCCTCGCGGTCCAGGGCGTGAGTGCCGGCGGCGTCCGGCTGTCGAGCGCCGTCGACACGATCACCATCACCAACACCGGCGCCGGCGCGTTCCTGCCGGTCGTGATCAATGAATGGATGGCGGTCAACGCCGGCCCGACCGGCTTGCTGGACCCGGTTGACGGCTTGTATCAGGACTGGTTCGAGCTTTTTAACCCCAACACCAACGCGGTGGCCCTCGAAGGCTTCTATCTTACGGACAATCTTAACCAGCCCGCCAAGTGGAAGATCCCGGCCGGCGTCACGATTGAGCCCAACGGCTTCCTCCTGGTTTGGGCGGACAATCAGCCCGAGCAAAACTCGGCCTATGCGATTCAACGGCAGTTGCACGCCGGCTTTCAGTTGGATGGGAATGGCGAGGCGCTCGGGCTGTATTCCCCGGGGTTGGTGGCGCAGCACGCCTTTCGGTTTGGTCTGCAGGCGGAGAACGTCAGCCAGGGGCTTTATCCCGATGGAGTGACGAACACGGTGGAGTTCATGACCAACTGGACTCCGCGGGCCGCCAACACGCTGGCTGGCCCGCTGCGGACGCGCGTGGTGGTCAGCGACGGGAACGTGCTCACGCTTGAGGGCGCGGTGGTCGAGGGCCGCCACTACCAGGTCGAATACCGGGACGATCTCGCCAATGCCGGGTGGCTGCCGCTGGGCAATCCCGTGTTGGCCACCGGTTCGCTCCTGACCATCGTCGATCCGACGCCGAGCGAACCACGAAGATTTTATCGCCTGAAGCGATTGGATTAGGGCCATTCTCTGGAGTGCGCCGACTTGTCGGCGCTTTTGGCTTGGGGGACTTGTCCCCCAAGCGGGTGCCGAGGGTGGCGGCGACAAGTCGCCTTTTAAAAAAAGCGGTGACAAGTCACCGCACTCCAGATCAGAAGTCGTCGTCGACGCTGATTTCATCGATGTTGAAACTGTAAATTGTCTGCACCTGCGCGGTGGTCGCGACGCGTTCAAACCATGCTGCTGAACACCAACGATAATGGCTGGCCACAACAGCCAGACCGTGTTTCACCGCATTCGCGTGAACATAATGAAGCCGAGCAAAGTAGCTGGTCTCAAACGTCAGTTTCGTTTCCCAGAAATTGTGCCAGACCGTCCGGCCCTCCGCTTCGTCCAGCCGATTCAAGGATCGAGCCGTGTCTGCGTGCAGATGTTTAAGGTAGAGACCGAGGCTGGCTGAATCGGGACAACCGCGACAAACCAAGTGATAGTGGTTGGAAAACACGGCCCACGCTTCGATTTGCCATCGATATTTCTGAGCGAGTGTCAGGAGGCTTAATTCCAGCATGTCGCGCCGAGGCGCATCGTGGAACCGGTGAACCTTGTGTAAGGTGCCGGCTGTTACCATGAAAATTCCGTGCTCGGTCAATTTGTGGACCGGGGCATGCGGCCAGGGCCTTCCGCAGTGTTGAGTGGACGACCGATCCGTCCGGGCAGCGGATGACTTCTTATTCGTGTGAGGCTCCTTGGCGTTCACGGGGTTAGTTTTGAATGAGACGCCTAACCTAGGCAAGTGTGGATTTGGAATGCGCCGACTTGTCGGCGCTTTTGGCTTGGGGGACTTGTCCCCCAAGCGGGTGCCGAGGATGGCGGCGACAAGTCGCCTTTTAAAAAAGCGGTGACGAGTCACCGCACTCCAGAATCGGACGGCGCGCTGGAAGGGAGTCTTTGGAGAGTGCGCCGACTTGTCGGCGTTTTTGGCTTGGGGGACTTGTCCCCCAGGCGGGTGCCGAGGGTGGCGGCGACAAGTCGCCTATTAAAAAAGCGGTGACGAGTCACCGCACTCCAGAATCGGAGGTGGGCTGAAGCTGCAGGATGAGCGACGCGGCGCGCTGGCAGGCGCCGCCGGCACCCAGCGAGGCGATGACGGTCGCCAGTTCGGTGCGCAATTCGTCCCGGAGCGCGGGCGAAGCCAGAAGTTGCGACGCGGCGTGCGCGAGATTTTGCGGCGTAGCGGCATGTTGGATGAATTCGGGGTAAATGGTCCGGCCTGCCAGCAGGTTGGGCATGGTCAGGGATGAGACCGTCACCAGCCGGCGACCGAGCTCGTAGGTCAGCCAGTTGGTTTTGTAGAGGGTGACGGTGGGCACGCCGAAGAACGCGCATTCCATCGTGACCGTGCCGGTGGACGCGAGCGCCACCGTGGATTCGGCGAGCGCGGAGGCCAGTTGTCCGATCTGGATCTGCAGATCAGGCAGGCCGGCCGTCAGCTCGCGGGCGAGCGGAAGCAGAGATTCGTTCGGCACGACGAGACGCAATTGGAGGGCGCGAGCTTTCCGCACCAGCCGGGCCGCCGCGGTCATGACAGGGAGGTGTCGGCGCAGTTCGCCCACGCGACTTCCCGGCAGCAGGAGGAGGGTTGGAAGCGATGCCGGTCCGGCAGCGTGGCCGGGGCGAAGCGTCTGCGAATAGCGGTCGATCATCGGATGCCCGACAAATTCGACTCGCATGGTCGGGGCGTGTTGGGCGTACCAATTCTTTTCGAAGGGAAAAATGCTGAGCAGGAGATCGAAGTCACGCGCCATTTTCGCGGCCCGGCCGGGCCGGGAGGCCCAGACCTGGGGCGAGACGAACTGGACCAGCGCCGGCCGCCAGCCGGGCGCCGCCGATTGGCGCTGGCGAATGGCGTGGCCGAGCCGTCGATTGAAGCCGGAAAAATCGACGCAGACGATGACGTCGGGCCGGCGTTCCAGCGCGAGGTTTACCAGGGCGTCGAGCAGGCGGCGGAATTTGCGGAGGTTGACGAGCACATCCCAAAGCCCGATGACCGCGTGTTGGGTGAGATCGAAGGCGAGGTCGGCGCCGGCGGCGGCCATGCGCGGACCGCCGGCGCCGAAGAACGTGACGGGGGACGCGGGTTTGTTTCCGTCGTCGCCCGCCGACAGCTCGTGGCGGATGGCGGCGATGAGTTCTGCTGCCAGTAGATCGCCGCTGGTTTCGCCGGCCACGAAAAGGAACGAGCGTGGGGCGGGCACGATGGAATGGCTCAGGCGCGGCCGGGCCACGCGGTGTCGGCGCCGGGGCTGACGGTGGCTGCGGGAGGCGGCATGTCTGCGGGCACGGATCCCGGCGTGGCCTGCTGAATCTGCCGGGTGATCTCGAGGGCGAGGTCGAGGGCTCGCTTGGCGGACTCGCCGCTCACCAGCGGGGTTTGCTGTTCCCGCACGCAGTCGATGAAGTGTTCGAGCTCCAATTTCAAGGGCTCGTCCTTCGCGATCGGAACCGGTTCGCGAACGATCCGCTGTCCGGCGAACTCGCTGACGATTGTGCTGTCGCGCGAGGCCAGGAGCTTTTTCAGGAGGGAACTCTCCTCCTCGTCATCCCGCGCGATGCGGTAGATGAATCCCTCCTGGGCACGATAATCGAGGGAGATGTAGCATCGCCGGGTGGGTCCGCAGAACGCGCGGATCTTGCGCAGGCGTTCGGGGCTGACCCGGCTGGCGGTCATGTTGGCCACGCACCCGTTGGCGAAGCGGAGGCGCGCGTTGGCGATGTCCTCGGTGCGGCTCAGGACCGGGATGCCGACGGCATCGACGGAGAGGACGGGAGATTTGACGAAGGCGAGGACGACGTCGAGGTCGTGGATCATCAGGTCGAGGACGACGCCGATGTCGAAGCTGCGGGCGGGGTAGGGGGAGAGCCGGTGGGTTTCGATGAAGCGCGGCTCGGTGGCGACCGAGGCGAGGTAATTGAAGACGGGGTTGAAACGTTCGACGTGTCCGACCTGGAGCACGCACGATTTCTCGCGCGAGAGCTGGACCAGTTCGGCCGCCTGCTCGGCGGTCTCGGTCATGGGCTTTTCGACCAGCACATGCCGTCCGCGGGAGAGAAGCTGGCGCGCGAGCTCGCAGTGGGTGGTGGTGGGGGTGACCACACTGAAGGCGTCCGCCGACGCGGCGGCTTCCTCGAGCGAGGCAAAAACGCGGACCTGGTGTCGTTCGCCGACCCGGCGGGCGGTTTCGGAATGGACGTCGTAGACTCCGGCGAACTCGATTTTGCCGGTGCTGGCGAGGGCGGCGTAGAGTCGGGCGTGTTCCTTGCCCAGCGCGCCGGTGCCGAGGACAGCGACACGCAGGCGCGAGGCGGAGGGACGGGAGTCATTGGTTTGAGCCACGACGCGAGGTTGCCATTGCGACCGGGATCAAAGCAACTGCACAGGGATGGGCGATCGGGGGAAACCGCTTGCGGCGGCAAAATCGCTCAGCCTAGAGTGCGCCCGTGCTCCTTGCCCTTTATGGTGCCGTGGCGCTGCTGGCCTATCTGCTGGGATCCATTCCCACCGGCTTTCTGGTCGCACGAGCCAAAGGCATCGACATCCGCAAAGTCGGCAGCGGCAATATCGGCGCGACCAATGCCTTTCGCGTGCTCGGCCGCCAAGCCGGCGCGCTGGTTTTGCTCGTCGACTTTTTGAAAGGCCTGCTGGCGTGCGGCGTTGTGCCGTGGGCCCTGTTTCATTCGGGCGAGTACGCGCAAGCCCGGGTCGGGCCCGAAATTGTGGCGGGGTTGTGTGCCGTGCTGGGCCACAATTATCCCGTCTGGCTTGGATTTAAAGGGGGCAAGGGCATTGCGACCTCCGCCGGCGTGCTCACAGCGCTGGTTCCCTGGTCACTGCTGACCATCCTCAGCGTTTGGTTTCTGATGTTTTTCGCCACCCGCTATGTCTCCGTGGGCTCGCTGGCCGCGTCGGCCACGCTTCCGTTCGCCACGTGGTTCTTCTACCGGAACTGGACTTTGACCGCCGTGACGGGGGCGATGGGCGTGCTGGCGATCTATAAGCACCGCGGGAATATCCAGCGCCTGCTCAACGGAACCGAAGCGCGGTTCACGCGGCGGGGGAAGGAGACGCCCGCGTGAAGATCGCAGTGCTCGGCGCGGGCGCCTGGGGGACGGCCCTTGGCTTGGTGCTGCACCGGCGCCTCCATGACGTCGCGATTTGGGGTCACAATCCCGCGCATCTCGATGCCTTGCGACAGACAGGGCAGAACGAACGATATCTGCCGGGCGTCAACCTCCCGCGCGACTGGACGTTTGAGCCGGACATGGCGCGGGCGATCGCCGGCTGCCACGCGGTCGTGGTGGCGATCCCGTCGAAAGCCATCCGGTCCGCCACCAGCGCGCTTCAGTCCTTTCGGGGAATCGTCATCAGTGTGACCAAGGGAATCGAGTGCGACACGGGATTGACGATGGGTGGCGTCCTCGAGGCGAGTGCGCCGCAGGCCCGCGTCGCCGCGTTGTCCGGTCCAACTCTGGCGCTGGAAGTGGCCCGCGGAGTGCCCTCCGCCATCGTCGCCGCCAGCGCCCATGCCGACGTGGCCCAGACCGTTCAGCAGATGTTTCACAGCCCGACGTTTCGAGTCTACACGACCGGCGATCGGCTGGGAGTCGAGTTTGGCGGGGCCTTGAAGAACGTCGTGGCGCTGGCCGCCGGCATTGGAGATGGGCTTGGCTTCGGGGACAATTCCAAGGCCGCCCTCCTGACGCGCGGGATTGTCGAAATACGCCGGCTCGGCGTCGCGTGTGGCGCCCAGGCTGAGACATTCGCCGGGTTGAGCGGCCTCGGAGACCTGACGGTCACGTGTTTCTCCAAGCTCAGCCGGAATCGGACCCTCGGGGAACGGTTGGGACGCGGCGAGGTTCTTTCGGAAATCCTGGCCAGCTCGGTTTCCGTGGCGGAGGGGTATCCGACGGCCCGATCGGCTTACCGGCTCGCCCGGGAAAAGGGTGTCTACTCGCCTATCATCGACGAAACTCACGCCGTTCTCTACGAGCGTAAGAACGTCGCCCGCGCCTTGCAGGATCTTGTGAGCCGGGAGTCGAAAGCGGAGGATGATCCGATCGGCCGCTAGCCTGAAAATTTCATGGTGAAGGTAGGGCGCCCCGCACTGCGGGACGCCGCCATGCGAAACGGTTTTGCGGCGTGCGCGGAGCTCCCGCCCTACCCTCCGTCCTCCCATCAAGGTGTTCGCGATTCAAGCTCAGCATGGAATATGCGGGCTAGGCTGAACCGGCCAGGGCGGAGCGAATCAGCCGCAACAACTCGGGATACGCGTCGACGGCCGGGAATTGGGGAAACTGCCGGATCACGTTCTCCGGTGCGTGGAACAAAAATCCAACGTGGGCTTCGCCCAACATCGTGGTGTCGTTGAAGGAGTCGCCCGCCGCCACTACGCGGTAATTCAATTCCTTCAAGGCCGCCACCGACCGCCGCTTCTGATCCGGCAAACGCAGGCGGTAACCCGTAATCCGATCGTCGACGACGATCAGGCGGTGACAGAATAACGTCGGCCAATCCAACTGGCGCATCAGCGGCTGGGCAAATTGCTCGAAGGTGTCCGAGAGGATGATGACCTGAGTCAGCGCCCGCAACTCTGCCAAAAATTCGCGGCCACCCGGCAAAGGAGACAAGGTGCCAATGACGGATTGGATGTCAGACAACTTCAGGCTGTGCCGATCGAGAATCTCAATCCGCCCGCGCATCAGCTTGTCGTAATCGGGTTCATCCCGGGTCGTCCGGCGTAGCTCCGGAATGCCGGTTTTTTCCGCCACGGCGATCCAGATTTCCGGAACCAGGACGCCTTCGAGATCCAGGGTGACAACAGTCTGCTGCGAATTCACAGCCGGGAAGTGGAGCATGACGAGGGCAAAGTGCAAAGTGCGAAGTCCCAAGTCCGACAGTTTCGACTTCGGCGTCTGGACTTCCGGCTCCCCCCTTCCGTGGGTCAAACTTCCGCGCGGAGCGGGCGGAATTTTCTGGGGCGGCCGAAGTCGACCCATTCGATCGTGTAAAGGGTCCCGCGGGAATCCAGACAGAGAGCGTGCGGCGCCGCAAAGAGGGCCGGGTTGGAGCGATTGTCCGGGGCGCCTTTGCCGTCCCCAAGTTGCGCGACAGCGTTGTCATCGGCGTCGAGAATTGTCACGCGGCTGGCGAGGTCCGGGATATAGAGAAAATCGTCGTGCTGATAAAAGCAGCAGGGGTTGCGGACGACGCCGGTGAGGAGGCGTTTGAAGGTGAGTTCGAGATCGAACACCTGGAGGCGATCGTTGTGGCGATCCGCAATGTAGACTTCCGGACCTGACCGGCGCAGGGTGTTCACCCAGATCCCGTGGCAGGTGTTGAACGTGCCCGGTTCGGCGTCGGGGCCCGGTTTCTTCGAGCGCCCTCCGATGGTGCGAAGATGCTGGAAGTTTCGATCAAACCGGGAGACCCGTTGGCTGCCGTAGCCGTCGACGACATAAATGTCGCCGTTGGGCGCCACAGCGACATCCGTGGGGTTGGTCCAATCAAACTTTTGCGCCGTGCTGCCCTCCCGGGCCACGTTGCCGATTTCGTAGAGGATTTTTCTGCGCAGATCGGTTTTGTAGACCCGACGCCCGACGCCCGGCTTGTCCTGGTCGGCCTCGGAAGTCGGCCGGTTTTCGGTCCAGTACAAGAATTCCTCGCCACGTTCGCGGCTCCAATAAATCCCGTGCGCCGTGTCCTTCACCCGGCCCGGATCCAGCCCGACTTTCCGGCCGAAGTCGTTGCTCCACGTCTCGGTTAGTTCTCCGTGGCGATTGAAGATGGCGACACAGGGTTGGGTGGATCGTGACGTGACATAGACGTTGTCCTGGCGGTCGACAACGATGCCGCACCCGAACCCGTAGCTCATGCCCTCGGGGAGGAGGCCCCAACTGGGAACCGCTTCGAACCGGTGGCGTCCTTCGCCAAGGCGCGCCGGGGGCGGCAAGGGCGGGCGTGTGCTACAACCGGAAGGGCCGAGCGCCATTCCGGTCACGAGGCCACCGGCGGCGGTTCCGGTGCGGGTAAGAAAGCGCCTTCGGGATTCCCGAACCGGGAACAAGTATTGATTCGTATGCATGGCCTGGGTGCGGCGACGGCGTCATTGAAGCCTCCCGCCACCGTTCCGGGAGACGAATCCGGACGAAGACATAGGAGGGAGGCTAGGGCGTGTCGAGTCTCAAAACGGGGAAAGCGCCCCGAAGGGCGCTTTCCGACGCGGACTTAAAGGTTGAGAAAACCGACGTGACGTTTAGTTCAGGGTCGTCGGCTTGGGATACAGGAAGTGCAAGCTGCCGTTGTCATCACCTTTCTCGAAGAGCTGGTTGAGTTCAAGGCGCGGCGCCTTCTGCACGCTGCCGTCGAGGAGAGCGACGTTGCCAATATCACCATGGCCGAAGGTGGCGCGCTTCAGCCACGAGGTATTGAAGGGGCGGTTCATGGCGCCGCACGGATTCACACCGGAGGAACAGCCGCCGCCAAAGCCACCCGGAGCGTCGACGTGCCGATCGGCGAAGACGACGTGCTCCTGCGCCAGCTCCATCGACAGGATGATGCCGCTATTCTTGCTCGCGCCGGCGTCCAGGCCGATGGCGATGCTGCAGGCGTTGTTCTGGTAATTGGGATTAAGGAAGCCCGTGCTGGGATTCAGATTCCACGTGTCGGCTGGCTTGACCGCCTTGTCCGAGGGGCAGGCCAACACGCGGGGGTTCACCAGCTCGTTCGAGAGCCAGGCGTATTGGAACCACGAATTGTTATTCAGCCCGGACGGGTGGTTGCGCGTCCCTCCGTCGTTGGCGTCGACGCGCCACGGGGTGCTGCTCTTCTCGTTGTCATTCGCCCAGACAATGACGGCGAGGCCCATCTGCTTCATATTGCTGCTGCAGGCCGCCAGCGCCGCCTTTTGCTTGGCGCGGCCGAGCGCTGGCAACAGGAGGCCGGCCAGAATCGCAATAATCGCGATCACAACCAGGAGCTCGATCAGGGTGAAAGCGCGACGGTTACGTCGTTGGGAGACAATGTTCATATGGTTCGATTGATATGGATTTCGAGAGCTTAAAAAACAGGGCGCGCCGCTGTCAACGAGATGTTTCGCGGACGGGGAGTTTTTGCGGTCGTTACAGTTCGCAGCGCTCATGTTGGTCGGCCATCGATGTTTTGGTTCACGGTTCAGTTAGCGACTTCAACCGTGAGACGGGCGAGCGGGCGACCTATTCCCTGCCAAAGAAAAAAAGAGAGGCAACCGGAAGTTGCCTCTCTTGTCGCTAGAACTGTCTACCGTCTCAAACCGCCCAGGATTTAAACCTGGAAGCCCCGGACCTCCGGATGCTTATGAGCCTTACGGGAACTGCACGCCGACCGAGGTGGTTCCCATGGAGGCCATGTGCGAGCCCATCTGGCGGCGCGCAATCTGGGGGGTCGCCTGCGAAACGCTGCCGTCCGCGAGGCCGAGGTTACCCGCGTTCTGGTGGATATCCGCTCCCCAACCCGCGTCGGCTTCGCCGGTCGCCGTATTGAGCGCGAAGCTCAGGGTGCCATTCGCGGCTGCAGCGGTAGTTCCCTTGGTCATGTTGCGGTCGCCGGAGAGGACCGTCTGGGGGAACACTTCGTTGGCGTTGGTGCCGACGAAATAGCTGATCTGGGTGCCGGAATTGTTCAGCGGGTTGACGGCGGTGAGATCGAAGTTAATGGCGCGGGTGCGGCTGCCATCGCTCGGGCAGGCGTAAACCTTGGGCGTATTCACTTCGTTCGAAATCGCACGGTAGTGGTCCAGCACCGTCAGGCCGCGGGTGCCGTCGCTGTTCGGGATTTGGCCAGGATTGGCCACTTCGAACGGGAATCGTTCCTGGTGGTCGTTGGACCACATGCGCATTGCGAGGCCAACCTGCTTGAGGTTGCTGATGCAGTTCGCACGTTGCGCTTTGGCTTTCGCTTTCGCGAGAGCGGGCAGCAACAAGCCAGCGAGAATGGCGATGATGGCAATCACCACCAGCAGCTCGATGAGCGTGAAGGCGCTGACTTTAGCGGTTCGGATCTGTTTCATACTTTCTGTGTTTGGATTAACTGGGTCGCGTTCTTTTAGTTTTGGTTGACCGTTCGAGTCAACTCGATTCCCAACTTTTCTGAGCAAAGGCGATGCCAGTGATTGGTGCGCGAAATTCCTCAGAAAAAACAAAGTAAAAATGCCAGCCATAATCAGTTTCACGCATTACGCGTGAAAAAAACGCGTCGAGATTTGGTGTGGTGACGACGGGTCAGGGCCCCCAGTTCCCACCTTCGGAGGGCTCGGAAGGACCTCTAAGGCGTCATCGGACGGACGGTCTGGTCATCAGCGCTGGCCGACGGTGCCTGGTGAATCCGAGAGCCAAGGCGGACGTGTGCTCGAGGTCCGGGCAACGCGGGACCCGCAGAGACTTGGGGGCTGGAATCATGTGACCGTTGGAAACCTCCAAGCTTTCTGCGCCGGAGGATGCGCGCATCCTGGACGACGGTCGGAGGGTCCGAAGGGTCGGCGCGCCCTGCGCTACTTGGTGGAAGGCTGGGTCATAAACCGGGGCATCGTAGACCAGTTTGGCGCTCTGTAGCCAGCCAGTGTCGGCATAGCGGACCGCATGGGCGGCGCGCTGCGGAGAGCGCGCCCTACCTTGCGGTCCATGGCGAGACCCGCCCTGCGCTACTTGGTGGAAGGCTGGGTCATAAACCGGGGCATTGTAGACCAGTTTGGCGCTCTGTAGCCAGCCGGTGTCGGCATAGCGGACCGCATGGGCGGCGCGCTGCGGAGAGCGCGCCCTACCTTGCGGTCCATGGCGAGACCCGCCCTGCGCTACTTGGTGGAAGGCTGGGTCATAAACCGGGGCATCGTAGACCAGCTTGGCGCTCTGTAGCCAGCCAGTGTCGGCATAGCGGACCGCATGGGCGGCGCGCTGCGGAGAGCGCGCCCTACCCCCGAGTGGGCCAATCTTTTGCGATCTGGGGCCAGAGTTTTGGCTGCCGCGATTTCGAAGCTGGAGGGGGGGCTAAGAAAAGAGCGGGGCGGCCAAGACGGCCGCCCCGCGTGAAACTTGTCTGAGAAAGCTCGGTTACCGGTTACGACCCGAGTTTGGACCTTCCTCCAGCCTGTAGAAGCGAGCGACATTCGTTGCCGGGACAATGACGCCGTTCGATTGGTTGCTCACGGATAGGAACGTCGAGTTCGATCCCGGTATCGCCAGGGAATTGGCCTCGGTCAGGCGGAAGCCGTAGTAAACGTTGGTGCCGCTGTTTGGCCAGGTCAGTTGGACTCGAGCGGGAGAGCCAGCAACACGACTCTGTGTAACCTTTAGCAGGTTCCGGGGTCCGTTGAACGGAACATCGCCATCCCGCAGCAGCACGGCGTCAAGTTCAAGTCCGAAATAGGTGTCCGAAGATGTGCCCGTGTTAGGTTCCTGGACCACAGCCGCCGCCAAGTAGTTGGTACGCGGGTTGAGGTTGGTGACGGCCACCTCAATGTTTGTTGAGCAGGACGGGTTATCGATGGCGCTGATGGACCGGGTACCTATGGTTAACTGGCCGGGCGCCACATTATAACGGTAGATTTCAACCCCGTTCAAAAACAGGATCATGCCGTCGTCGACCATGAACCGGAGTTGGAGGGTGCCTGATAGAGGGCCGGTTGTTCCGGCGCTGAGGTTTGTCGGAAATAGGAAGGTAGATCGGAACAAGGTTGGCGGGTATTGAAAGCTGAGCTGTTGTTCGTTGTTCAAAGAATCGCCCGCGCAAACGACCGCGGTGGCGTTCAGGTCGATGAACAGAATGCCCGCCGCGCGACCCCAGTAGAAAGGATCGGGTTGGTAGCTGGGCAGGTACCAGCGATTCGACGTGTAAATCGATGCGCCATCGGGATCGAAGACGTTGAGCGCGTAATAATCCCACATGGCTGTCATCTGGGTGAGGTTCGTCCGTTCGCGGAAGGAGACGGGAACGACCGACTGGGGCGCCATCAAGTTGCCCCGGGCGTCGGCGAGGTTATTCATGAGCAGGTAGTAATTGCTGCGCACGTTCCAGTTGTCGCCGCCGACGCGAAGGCGTGCCGTGCGGCCGCTAGGCAGGATGTTGGTCACGGTGACAAAGACGGCCGACGCTCCAACCGTTCCGGCGCGGATGACTTTGATATTGTTCGTGGTGAGCGTCGACGTCAGGACGTTCTCGTTGAACGTCACGTCGATCAGGTTGGTGGCGCCCACGTCGTCGCGCACAACAGCAGTCGTCGCGTACGGACCTTCTGTATCCTGGAACACGCTGAGCACCGCGTTGCTGCTGACCAGGCGGCTAAGGGAATTTGTGACGATGACGCGATACGTTCCTGCTGACGAAAGGGCCACCGAGCTGATCGTATAGGTGGCGTTCGTGGCGCCGTTAATACGAACTTGGTCTTTTTCCCATTGATAAACTGCTGGACCGCCGGAGACGCCCACCGAGAAGGTCACACTTTCACCGGCCACAGCGGACACGCTGTCCGGCTGGTTGGTAATTGTGAGGGCGGATGGGAGATAAGCCACGATTCGGGTTCCCCACACCACGTCGGAACTGGTCAAATCCGGCTGGTGAACTTCGACGGCCAAAGTGTTCTGCTGGTTCGGCCGAAGCAGCGCGGGGTTGATGGTCAGAAGATCGATTTGGCCTTCGGTCGTGGGGCCGCCACTCGCCAAGGTGGCGTAGGTGGGCGTGCCAGCAGGCATGCGGATGCGACCAGCCTCGACGCCGTTCAACCAAATGACGCAGCCGTCGTCGACGAAGTTCGTGGCATACACCAGAATGCCGTTGGTGGTCGAGGGTCCCTGGAAGGTGGTCCGGAAGTAATTGCAGGTCTTTCCGCCTGGCGGGTTGAGGGTGGTGCCGAAGGGCACCGGGTAAGCGGTCGTTTCGCCGCCCTGAAGCAAGCCGGGGCCGGACTGCCAAGTGGCATCGTTGAAGCCCACGTTCCGCCAAGTGGTGCCCAAGTCAGTCGCCGACTGCTCGTATTTCCACGTCGCGTTGAAATTGACCAGCGTAGAGATGGTCTGGGCGCTGCAATTTGGAGCCAGGCCCGCCGAGGCAGCGATGGCGAGTCCCGCAATGATTGCTCTGGCAGTTCGCATATACTTCAGGATTTTGATCAGGTGTTAAGCTTACCGGTGAATGAGGTGTTATGAATCAAGCGCTTCCCATGCCATCTCGTTCCACGGTGTTGGTTGTCTACTGTCTGACTGCGACCGACGATTTCTATTCCCGACATTCAGATGATTTGTTGGAATTGTGATGAGGCTAGCACAAGTCACCCCGGTGCGCGAATCCCGTTCGGCCAGGATTCCAGCATCAGAGTGACCTCCTGTCACCAAGACCAACATGTGCGGACGTTTTGGTCCAATCATCTGCTCCACGCCGTTTGGGGACACTCCGTCCGGCGATACTGGTAGCCGTTGGAGCGTCCCGACGATGAGATTTCCATTCCTCATCTAAGCGTGGAGCGGCCGTGAGTGAACACGCATCGGTGGCCGATATCAAGTTTCATTTTTGCGCCGAGGCACCTTGGTTCGCGCGTTTTGCGTGAAAGTGGCGCTCCCTCGCAATTCCCCGACTCGCTTGTAGGTAAATCCCGGGCCTCGGCTTGAAGTGTCGCCAGCGGTGGACTGTTTACCTGGCAGCGAAGCCCTCAGGGCCCGGCGTCGTCCGAGAGCTTCCGATAGAGGGTCGCCAGGCTGATGCCAAGGACGTCGGCAGCCTTTTCTTTGTCGCCGCCGGTGTGGTGGAGCACCCGATTGAGATACGAAACCTCTTGGGACCGGATGAAGTCCTTCAACGAGCCCATCGCCTTGGGTGCGGCTGCAGCGCTGAGAGCAGGGTTTCGCTCCCCAGCGCGCCATGGAAGTGCTCCGTCGCCAGGCAGTGGATAGTTCTCCAGGTCGCGGGTTGGAGTCGCTTCCCCATCGCCGAGGACCCGCGGAGGAAGGTCACGCCGCTCAATTCGCGCGTTTTCACACAGCACGGATGCGCGTTCGATGGCGTTTTGGAGTTCGCGGACATTTCCCGGCCACGAGTGCGCCATGAGCGCCGCCATCGCTTCGCGACTGATCTGCAACGGTTGGCCGTCCTTTGGATCCAACTTTTCCCGCAAAAAATTCGCGACCAGAAGTGGGATGTCGTCCCGACGTTCCCGGAGGGGCGGCAACGGAATCGCGATGACATTGAGCCGATAGTAGAGATCCTGGCGGAAGGTTCCCTCGGCAATTTTCTTCTCCAAAGCCTCGTTTGTCGCCGCAAGAACTCTCACGTTAACGTGAATGGCGGTGTTGTCGCCAACGCGTCGCACTTCGCGGTCCTGCAGCACTCTCAGGAGCCGGCTTTGCAATGCGGGGGGCATCGTCCCGATCTCGTCGAGGAAGATCGTTCCGCCGTCCGCCTCTTGAAACAGGCCCTTCTTATCGGTCAGAGCGCCGGTGAAGGCCCCGCGGCGGTGGCCGAACAGTTCTGATTCCAACAAGTTTTCCGGCAATGCCGCGCAGTTAATCGGGACAAAGGGGGCAAACTGGCGGCGGCTGTTGAAATGCAATGAGCGCGCAACCAACTCCTTGCCCGTCCCGCTTTCCCCCAAGATCAAGACCGTGCTGTCCGTGTCCGCCACGCGCTCGACGAGACGGTAGACGGCTTGCATCGGGGCGGAAGTTCCTACGATCTGGGAGAACTGGTATCGATCGCGGAGCTGTTTTTTGAGGTAATGGTTTTCCGCAACCGCGTTGGAGAAAGCCAACGCACGCCTGGCGCACGCGCTGAAATCGTCGAGCTTGAACGGCTTTTCCAAATAATCGTAAGCCCCTTGCTTGATGGCGCCGACAGCAGAGCCAACGGTTCCAAATGCCGTGACGACGATGACCTCGGCCGGTGGATTGAGGATTCGGGCTTTCTTGACCACATCCATTCCCTGCGCCCGGGAACGGTCCAAGTGCAGATCCGTGATGACCAGGTCCGGGGATGGACCATCGTCGAGAGCGGCGACTGCGGCGTCGCCGCTGGTGAATGGCGACACATCGTGCCCTTCGGAGCGCAGCAGTTCGGTCACCGTCTGCACGAGAGTTACCTCGTCATCGACCACGAGAATTCTGGCCACGACCCTGTTCTAGTGGATGGGCGGTGCAGCGGGCAAGCGGAACGGTGAAGTTCATGCAGGAGCGGACCACGGTTTGCGGAACCGACAACCGTGCGGGGGGCAGGCCGACGATGGGCAAAGGTTCCAGTGCGTTCTGAACCGAACGGGTCGCAGGCTTTTAGCCCGCAGGAACGCAGGGACGACCAAGGCCTGGAAAAATTCCGGCCGTTGGAAGTATCCACCTTTCTGCGCCCGAGGACGGGCGCAGCCCGGGGGCTGTGTGTTTTTCCACCGGCTTGGAGATGGGGCGCCTCGAATCAGGGATTCGAGTAAGTGCAATTCAGCTCGATAACCTGCCCGCAGCAACATTCAACGCGGATCAGGGAGATGCGATCGCCATCCCGTTGCAAGGTGATCACGGGAGTGCCTCCGCCTGCTCCATGCGTGGCGTGGCCAGGTGTGGTTGGCGACGCGGCTGAAGCCGTGTTCAGCGGATTGAAATCGGTGGGGGTGTCGCCTCCTCCAGTCTTGGTGAGGACTTTCAGGCGCGGGCCGGCATCCGGGTTCGGGATGGAAACGGCGGGCTCAAACGGGACAAAGTCGACGGCGGCGCCTTTTTTCATGCGGACGATGCTCCCTTGCCGCTGCGCAGCTTGAGGAGGACGCTGATGCGTCGATTGGACTCGTCCTCCGGTTCGGTTTGGGGCATGGGGATCGTGTCGCCGAATCCGGCGACCTTCCGAATCTGGCCCGCCTTGACGCCATGTTCGATCAGCTTTCGTCGCGAGGCGGTGGCGCGATCCGAGGAGATCTCCCAGTCGCCGTAATCGGGTCGGACGGGGGGCTTGCCGCTTTCGGTGTGGCCCTCGACTTCGACCGAAAAGCTGGCGTAGAGAGAAATTTGCCACGCCAACGTGGAGATGACCCAGTCGCCGTAGGGGGTGAATTCGGCGGATTGGGGGGCGAAGATGGGTTTTCGGGACCGGTCGAAGATGGTGATGCGGAGGCCCTCGGGGGTCATGTCGAGTTTGACCGGGCGGTCTTCCTCGGGCTCCTGATCGTTTTTCAACTCTTTCATCAGGTCCTCCGCGAGGCGGCGGAGCATGGCGAGTTCGACGGCGGAGGAGGAATCGAAGTTGCCCGAGCGATCCTTGGACATCGTGTCCTTGCTGGGGTTGGGGATGACGCCCATGGACTCCTTCGTGAGCGAGGCGAACGGGTTGGTGAAGGCGCGTTGGACGGCTTCCTTGATTTTTTCGTCCTGGGCGGTGAGCCAAAGGACGAGAAAGAGGGCCATCATGGCGGTGACGAAGTCCGCGTAGGCGACCTTCCAGGCTCCGCCGTGGTGTCCGTGTTTTTTGCCCACGGCTATTTGCCGATGCCTTTGAGCATCGCCTCCAGCTCCTCGGCGTTGGGCTTGACGTCGGTGGTGAGGGCGCGGCGGGCGACCTCGACGGCCATGACGGGGGCCATGCCGTTGGCGAAGCCGACGACGGACGAGGCGATGCAGCGCATGTACGTGAGTTCGGCCAGGCCGTTGGCCTCCATGGTGACGGCGAGGGGGTTGAGAAATCCGTAGGAGATCAGAATCCCGATGAACGTTCCGACGAGGGCGGCGGCCACGTGGTGGCCGATTTCCTCGATCGGGCCGGCGATCGAGCCCATGGTGATGACGATGCCGAGCACGGCGGCGACGATCCCGAAGCCGGGCATGGCGTCGGCCGCCTTGGTCAAAACGCTGATGGGGACGTGATGCTCGTTCTCCATGGTTTCGACCTCAATCTCCATGAGTGTTTTGAGCTGGTCGGGTTTGACCTTGCCGTCGATGACGGGGCGGAGGCCGCTGCAGAGGAACTCGAGGGCGTGGTGGTTGCCGGAGATCGTGGCGTATTTGCTGAAGATGGAGCTGCCGTGCGGGTTGCTGACGTGTTCCTCCAGGGCGATCATGCCGTTACGGCGTCCGAGCATGAACAGCTCGTAGAGCGCCTTGAACAATTCCTCGTAGGCTTTTTTCGAGTAGGGGTTGCCTTTGAGACACCCGAGGATCTGCTTGATCATGCCGACGAGGACGTGCTTGGACGACATCGTCACGACGGCCCCGAAGGCGGCCCCGCCGATCACGATGTACTCCGAGATCTGGATGAGGCTGCCCGGGTGTCCGCCCGCCATCACGAATCCGCCGAGGACGGACGCGATGACGATGATGAATCCGGCGATGACGAGCATGCGAAGGAGATCGGCTTATGCGGCCATCCGGAGCGTGTCGTGCTTTTGCAGGTAGGACTTGATGGCGAGGATGGCGGCGGCGTGAATTTGGCTGATGCGGGATTCGGTCACGCCGAAGACTTCGGCGATTTCGCGCAGGCGAAGGTCTTCAAAATAATAGAGCGCGAGGACCTTTCGCTGCATCTCGGGGAGGTGTTCGAGCCGGCGGGCGATGATTTCGGCGAGCTCGCGGCGGGCGGTGGTGTTGCCGGGATCGGGCTGGGCGGCGTCGGCGACCGCCTCGTGCTGCGTGGCTTCGCCTTCCTGCTCGGCGCTGCGGACGGAGTCGAGGCAGACGAACGTGGCCGGGCGGATTTCGGTCAGGAGCTGCTCGTATTCGTTCTCGGTGATGTCGAGGGCGCGCGCCATTTCAAAGTTGGAAGGGAGCTCGCCCTTTTCCTGTTCGAGCCGGCGCATGACCTCCTCGACTTTGCGGGCCTTGTCGTGGACGGAGCGGGGGACCCAGTCGAGGCGGCGCAGTTCGTCGAAGACGGCGCCGCGGATGCGGACGCGCGCGTAGGTTTCGAAGAGGACGCCGGTCTTGGGGTTGAACCGGCGGACGGCGTTGAGCAGCCCGACGAGGCCGGCGCTGTAAAGGTCCTCGGTGGCGGCGTGCGCCGGGAGGGTCATGGCGAGGCGGCCGACGACGGTGCGGACGAGGGGCAGGTATTGCTCGACGATCTGCTCCTCGACGGGGCTGCCGGGACCGGAGCGGGAGTAGCTTTTCCAAAGCTGTTTCCGATCAGGACGGCGGTCGACGCGGGGGGCTTCGGTTTCAACCTGGAGGAGGGGCGCACCTTTCATTTCTTGGCTGGGGTAGACGAGGTTTCGGCTTTCTTGGCGGCGGCGGCTTTGGCTGCGGCGAGGATGCGTTTCTCCTGATACGCGTCGCGAAGGCATTTCATCCAAATTCTTCCCCACCATCGGAGCAGCAGCCCGGCGAGCAGCGCCACGCCGGCGGCTCGCCAGAGAACGGTTGGCCAGGCGCTTCCCTGAGCCCAACTGAAGCCGAATCCGATGGCGAATCCGATGACTCCGCCCAGGACCATGATCAACTTCATATTGCACAACCATCGGGAGGGTCTTAGCAGAAGGTCTGCCACCGCTTGAAAGCACAATGGCCATCGCGTTTATCCGTGGAATTGCCGCGCCAAAATGCGCTCCGCCGTGGCGGGGAAAAAGTCACCCGGCACGTTCTGGGCGGCACTGAGGTAGCGCACCGGATAATTTGTGCCTAATACGATGTTCCAGATTTTCCCCCAGCGCGGCTCCTCATCCAAATGGGTCAGGATCACGTCCTCCACCGCCAGCGGCGCAAACGCGCGGGCCTGGGCCAGCAGAAGGGGCGTTTCATAGGCGGCGTTCAACACCAGATGCACGTGGCACGGCCCGAGAACCGCGAGCGTTTTTCTCAGCTCCTCCAACCCGGCCGGGCTGCGCCATTCGGTTCCCGGCAGGTCCACGAACGCCAGATCGCCGCCCGCCAACGCGGGTTGGTCCCACGTGCGCTCGGCCGGGACGCCGAGGATCTCGCAGTAAACACTGAGCGCTTCCGCGGTGTTGGCCCGCGCGCCATCCAGCCGCCAGACCTTCGCCCCGCGCCCTTCAATCAGCCGCGCCTGGGCCAGCCATTTGCAGATGCATGTGGACTTGCCCACGCCGGGGGGCCCGATGAGCACGTGCGGGCGGGAGTCCCTCGACTCCGCCTCCGGCGCCGTGCGCCACAGGCCGTTCAACGCCGCCCGGGTCATCAACATCTCCTCCGGCAGCGATCCCGGCGGCTGATCGCCGTGCACGGTCCGCAGCTGTTCGACGACGCGGTGCGCGTTGACGGGAAGCAGCCCCGAGCCTTCCAGGACCTCGCCCACGCGCCAGCAGGCCTCGCCGGCGCTGCGCGCTCCGCGGGGGGCGGCCGTTCGGCGTGCCGTTCCCGGGGCCGCCCCCGGGGGGATGCCCTGGGGTGCGGCCGGCCCCAACTGGCTCCGCAGGGCCTGCAGCTCCTGCTTCAGCTCCTGCAACGGATCCACGGCGGACGCGGGGACCGGCGACGGCGCGGCTTCCGGCTGATACGCCAGCACCTCGATCCGCGGCGATTTCCACAACCGCGACAGGCCGTCGGCGGGAAGCTGGCGCACATTCACCACCACGGCGTCAGGCCCCAGCTTTTTTCGGATTTGCGCCACCGCATCTTCGGCGGACTCCGCAATGAACGGAACGATTTGCATAAATATTCTCAGCTACCGGCCCGGCGTGGGACAGCGGGTCGACGTCAGGCCGCTTCGGGCGCCGGGACGGTGGCGATGTTCTGGATCTCGATCCGCGGGGGAATTTCCGGGAACGACAGCACGGCGAGATCGGTGAACGTTGTCTCAAAAAAGCGACGGAACGGCAGCCGCAGGTGGGGCGCGGTCAGGACCAGCGGCGGGAGGCCGTCCGCCAGCATTTTTTGCACGCGCTGGGACAGCGATTCCATGACGTGGCGGGCCAGCTTGGGGTCCACGTACATCGTGATCTCGCTGGGCGTCTGGCGGACGCCCTGGAGCAGTTGCTGTTCAAGGCGTGGCTCCAGCGTGATGACCTTCAACTTGCCGCCTTCGTCCTGAAACGACTTGGTGATCTGGGGGCCGAGGGCGCGCCGGGCGTATTCTGCCAGCTCGTCCGGGTTTTTGGTGGCGGCCGCGGCGTCGCTGACCTTCTCGAGGATGGTGGCGAGGTTGCGGATGCCGACGCCTTCGGCGAGCAGGTTTTGCAGGATGCGCTGGACCTGGCCGACGGTGAGGAGCCCGGGGATCAGTTCGCTGACCACCGTGGGGTGCGTTTGTTTGAGGTGATCGAGCAAGACCTGCACGTCCTGGCGGGTGAGGATCTCGTGGCAATGGCGCTTGGCCGTTTCGGTGAGGTGCGTGACGAGCACGGAGGCGGCGTCGACGACGGTGTAGCCGCTGATCTCCGCGTTCTTGCGCTCGACGTCGGTGACCCAGGTGGCCGGGAGCTTGAAGACGGGTTCGGTGGTGGGGATGCCCTTCAGCTGGACCTTGCTGTTGGTCGCGTTCATGGCCAGCCAATGGCCCGGTTCCAGTTCGCCGGTTGCGATGGCCTGTCCCTTGAGGAGAAAACGGTAATGGTTGGGTTCGAGCTGGAGGTTGTCGCGCAGCCGAATGGGCGGGATGATGACCCCCATCTCCTGGGCAAACGTCTTGCGAACCCCGGTCACGCGGTCGAGGAGATCGCCGCCCTTGCTCCGGTCGGCCAGCCCCACCAGGCCGTAGCCCAGTTCAATCTGGAGCGTGTCCACGTGCAGGAGCGACTCGATTTTATCGGCGGCGCCGGCGGCCCCGGCGCTTCCGGCGGCCTCGCCCTTGCCCCCGGCGGCGCCCGCCTCCGCCTTGGCTCCGGGCCCATCGGATTTGGCCGGCTCGGCCAGCGCCGCCACCAATTTTTCATCCCGCAATGCGCGCGCCAGAAATCCCGTCAGGCCGGCCAGGACCAAAAACGGCAGCAGCGGCAGACCGGGCACGCCCGCGAACACCAGCAGCATGATGGTCAGGATGGTCATCGCGCGGGGGAACAACAGCAACTGCCGGCTGAGTTCGGTGCCCAGCGATTCCTTGGTCGCGGCGCGGGTGACGAGGATGCCCGCGGCGGTGGACGTGATGAGGGCGGGGATTTGCGAGACGAGACCGTCGCCGATGGAGAGCAGGGTGAAACGCTGGAGGGCGTCGGGAACGCTCATGCCCTTCTGCATGATGCCAATGGCAAAGCCGCCGATGATGTTAATCAGCGTGATCAGGACGGCGGCGATGGCGTCGCCGCGGACGAACTTGCTGGCGCCATCCATCGCTCCGTAGAAGTCCGCCTCCTGCTCGACCTTCAATCGGCGGGCCCGCGCCTCGGCCTCGTTGATGATCCCGGCGTTGAGGTCGGCGTCGATGGCCATCTGTTTGCCGGGCATGGCGTCGAGGGTGAACCGGGCGGCGACCTCGGCGATGCGGCCGGCGCCCTTCGTGATCACGATGAAATTGATCACGACCAGGATGAGGAACACGACCATCCCGACGACGTAATTGCCGCGCACGACGAAGTTGCCGAAGGCCTCGATGATGTGGCCGGCGTAGCCGTCGATCAGGATGAGGCGCGTGGAGGCGACGTTGAGCGCGAGGCGGAACAGCGTGATGAACAGCAGCAGCGTGGGGAAGCCGGTGAAATCGTGCGGCTCCTTGACGTAAAGGATGACCAGGAGAATGAGCAGGGACAACGCGATGCTGATGGAGAGAAAGCCGTCGAGCAGGAAGGGCCCGACCGGCAGGATCATCAGGAGGATCGCGCCGAACAGGCCGATCGTGAAGAGCAGATCGCCGTTGCGAAAGAGCCGGGCGACCGGGGAGCGGAGCGGCGGGGCGGCGGGCGTCATCGCGAGGAGGGCGACACGCGCCCGGTGGTCACGCCCGCGGACGCGGGCGGGGACGCGCGCCCGTCCTGCGGGACGGCCGCCGGGCGCCGCCGGCCGGGGCCGGAGGCGCGAAGGTCAACGGCCATCGGAGGCGTGGCGCTCACGTCAGTTCAGATTCAATGCCGCGGGCAAGATCGGCTGGCCCGGTCCGTTCAGGTCGGCAAATTCTGCTCGCGATAGTAGCGGTAGGCGTTGATCCGGTAGACATAAGCCAGGATCTCGGCGACCGCGACATAGAGCTGAGCAGGAATTTCGCCACCCACCTTGGCGTATTTGAACAACGTGCGGGCGAGGGGCTTGTTTTCGATGATGGGGACCTGATGCTGCCGGGCGATTTCGCGGATGCGCAGCGCGTTGAGGCGGGATCCCTTGGCCACGACCCGCGGGGCGGCCATGCGCTTCCGATCGTAGCGCAGGGCGATGGCCAGATGGGTCGGGTTGGTGATGACGACGTCGGCTTTGGGGACTTCCGCCAGCATCTGACGTTTGCTGAGCGCCTGCCGGCGGCGGCGCATCTGCGCCTTGACCTGCGGGTCGCCTTCCTGGTTCTTGGCCTCGTCCTTGACCTCCTCCTTGGTCATCATCAGGTCGCGGTTGTTGCGCCAGAATTGGTAGCCGTAGTCGATGGCGGCGAGGACGATCATCGCGAACCCGATGCGCATGATGATGCGAAACGAGGCGTCCGCGAGGAACACGCCCACCCGGGACGCGTCCACCGTGCTGTAAAAGATGGGATCGCGGAGGATGTCCGCGATGACGCGGTAGGACAGGCCGAGCACGATGACGAGCTTGACCGCGGCGATCAGCGTCGGCACGGCGGAGTTGGGCGAGAAGAGGCGCTTGAGGCCGGCCACCGGGCTGACCCGCTCCCAGTTCAACTGCAGCACATCGGACGCCGTGCGGAAGTTGCTCTGTGCGCCGATCGCGATCAGGCTGGCCACGCAGACGGCGACCAGCACCGGGCCGACGCAGCGCGCCGCCACCATGAGGAGCGTGATGGCGTGGCTTTGCAGTTGCCAGTCGCGCAGCTGGATGTCGTGCAGGTGCGCGAACACGCCGTGCATCGCCATGGCGAGGTGATACCAGATGTCCCGGCCGGAGAAGAGGAGGGCCAGCATCGCTCCGAAGAGGACAGCCACGTTTTGCACCTCGGCGCTGCGGGCGAACTGCCCCTTCTTCAGGGCCTCCTCGAGCTTCCTCGGTGTCGCCTGCTCTGTCTTGTCTCCGCGATCGGCCATGGTGTTTCAACCCGGGAATTTCCGGGCGGTCAGGTCCCCAAAAGTTGCGCCACCCGCAAGACATCCTCGGGCAGGCGGCCGAGGAAATTGGCGATGTGTTCCGCCATCAGGTGGCAGGTGAGGCCAAAAACGATCAGGCCTGCGAGGAGGCGGACGGCGAAGTGTTCGGCGAACACGTTCATCTGGGGCACGGCCCGGCTGAGGACGGAAAAGATGAGCGTGAGGAGAAAGCTGACGGCCAGGACCGGCGCGGCCATCTGCAACGCAAACCAGAACAGGTGATTCGTCCGGGAGAAAACGTCGACCAGGAGGCTCTCGCGCAGGTGGCCGCCGCCCACGGGCAGGAACGAGTAACTGCGTTGGAACGCCACCAGCAGCGCGTGGTGCAGGTTGAGCGTCAGAAACAACATTCCCCCCAGATACTGGAGAATGGTTCCGGCCTCCGACGTCGACTGGCTGCTCATCGGGTTCATCCCGCCCGGCATGCTCAGCCCCATCTCCATGGCCACGATGGCTCCGCCGATTTCGATCGCGTGCAGGAACATCCGGCTGACAAATCCCAGCAGGACCCCGAAGAGCACCTCCAGGATCATCAGCCCGAGCGCCCCCCAGAAATCGAGCCCGGCTGTGGGCGTGGGCGGAAGGACGGGAACGACCAGGAACGCCACCATCACGCCCAGGCCCATCCGGACCTGGCGGGGGACGTTGGCGCCGCTGAAGATCGGAAACACGGTCAGCAGGGCCGAGATCCGGAGGAAGACGAGCAGCCAGTTGAAAAAGTCAGGCACAGCGTGATCCGGTGGGCGCGTTGCTTCAACCCACCATCTGTGGAATGCGCTCGAACAACGCGGTGATGAACTCGATCAGCGTTCGCAGCATCCACGGCAGCAACACCACGAGCACGCCCACCACCGCCAGCGCCTTTGGCACGAACGTGAGCGTCTGCTCATGAATCGTCGTGACTGCCTGGAACAGGCTGATACCCAGGCCGACGATCATGCCGGTGATCAGCACTGGCGCCGCCAGGGACACCGCCTGGAACATCATTGTCTTGATTAGCTCGACCGCGAGTTCTGGAGTCATCGTTTTTTTCGCCCGTCCGGCTGGCGGCCGGGCCCGCGGGCGATTGCGTCAACCCAATTCACCCGCCAAAGCTCAACACGACCGACCGGACAATCAGGTTCCAGCCGTCCACCAGGACAAACAGGAGGATTTTCAACGGCAGTGAAACGGTGACGGGCGGCATCATCATCATGCCCATGCTCATCAGCACGGTGGCCACGACGAGATCGATCAGGATGAACGGGATGAAAAGGAGGAAGCCCATCTGAAACGCGGTCCGCAGCTCGCTGATGATAAAGCCCGGGATGACAACTTTGAGGGGCAGTTTTTCCGGCGAGGTCGGGCCGAGCTTGGCCAGCATCATGAAGAGCTCCACGTCCTTGGGCCGGGTCTGTTTCAGCATGAACGAGCGGATCGGGACCGACGCCCGTTCCAGCGCCTCCGAGCTGGAGATCTGCTGCGCCCGGTAAGGGGTCAGCGCCTCGCTGTCGATCCGCTCCCAGGTCGGCGCCATGATGAAAAACGTCAGGAACAACGAGAGGCCGATGACAATCTGGCTGGACGGGGTGGATTGGAGGGAGAGAGCGGTGCGGACAAACGACAGGACGATGGCGATCCGCATGAAGCACGTCGTGAGGAGCACGATGGACGGGGCCATCGACAACAGCGTGATCGCGAACAGGATTTTGACGCCGATGTCGACATCGGGACCCTGCCCGGGCTGGCCCAGCCCGGTGCCGATGTTAAGCGTGATCGGCAAGGGGAGCGATTGGTTGGTCTGGACTGCCGGCGAGACCGGCAGGGTTTGCGCCGCGACGACCCCGGCGGGCGACAGCGCGACCATCAGGAGCAACGCAAGGATCGTCCGCCACCGGATCGGCTGGCGTCGTGGCGCCCCGTCACGCCCCAGCGCCGAGCTCGCGCGGGTGGGGGGTGGCGGGCGGTTGGGTGCGCGGCCGGTCATGACTTTTGCTGGATGGCCTGCTGCAAGACGCGGACAAAATTGGCTCCGATCGGATCCGTCGCGGGCCCGGCCTTGGGCGGATCGACGGCGGGTTCCTCGGCCGCGGCGGGCAGGTGGCTGATGAGCGAGACGCCCTGGGGCGAGGAGGCGAGGAGCAGGCGCTGGCCTTGATAGCCGACCACGTGGAGCGCGTGCCGTCCACCGAGCGAACGCGACTCGAGAATCCGCAGCTGGTGCAGCCCGCGCGACTGGCCGACGCGGTGCCAGTTGCGGAAGATCCAAACGCCGGCGAGGAAAAGGGCGAGGACGATGGCCAGCGCGCCGAACAATCGCAGCACGGAAAGGCCGGTCTCCGGCCCAGCGAAGGATGGGGGTGGGCTTGCCGGGAAATTCGTGGAAAGCAGGGTTGCCGCGGGCAACGGCAGCGCGAGGGAGCCAAGGGTGGCCGCGGCCAGACGCGTCGACCAGGCGACGACACGGGATGAACGCGCCGCGGCCGGGCGGCGGGGCGTGACCGGAGGTAGCGCCCGACGAGACGGGTGGGTGAGCTTTGGGTTGCCGGCGTCGGGGCCATGACGGCAAAAGTCCGTGGACGATCCGGTTGCGGCGTGAAGGTTCCGGGTCATGGCTGCTGCCCGCCCAGCACCTTGGTGATCTTGATTCCGAGGCGATCTTCGACGACGACGACTTCGCCGTGGGCGATGCGCTTCTGGTTGACGTAGAGGTCCACGGGGGCGTCGGCCACCTTGTCGAGTTGAACGACCGATCCCGAGTTGAGCTGGAGCACCTCCCGCATGGGCATCTGGCAGGAACCGAGTTCCACCGTCACCTTGACCGGGACGTCGAGGATGACTTCGAGGTTGGCGGGGGAGAGGTCGGAGCCGGGCGTGGGCATACGGGGTTAAAGGCTGAGGCGGAGGATGTCCGTGAGCGCGACGGCCCACTTGCCATTGGTGGTGCCGAGGCGTCCTTGAAATTTGGGCAGGTTCGCCAGGCGAAGCCGGACGCGGCGGGCGCTGTCGGTGTCCAGCGGCAGAACATCGCCCTCCTTGAGGTTGGCCACCTGGCGGGCGGTGAACTCGAGATCCTCCCAGACGGCGGTGACGGGCACGGGGACCTCGTCAAAGCGGCGGTTCCAGGTGCACGCGGCGACGGGGACGGTGGATTCCTGCACGGCGGCCTCGGTGAACTGGCCCAGCTTGCGAATGAGCGGCTCGAGGGTGAAGCACGGAAGGACGATTTGCATCTGCTCCAGGCAATCGCCGATCTTCGCCTCCATCGCGAGGACGAGCATGATGGTGTCGTGCGGGGCGGTTTGCAGGAACTGCCCGTTGTTTTCGTGGCCGAGGAGGCTGGGGCGAAGCTCCTGGAGCGAGGCCCAGTGATTGCACCACTCGGCCATGATGACCTGCACTGCCTGGTCGAGCAGGGCCATTTCGATCTCGCTGAGATCGTGGTCCGCCACGATGGAGTGGGCCGGGCCGCCGAGCAGGCGGTCGATGATGGTCAGGCCGAGGCGCGGGTGGATTTCGAGAATGCCGATGCCGCGGAGCGGCTCCACCTTGAAGAGCGAGAGGTGGGTGGGATTGGGGAGGGCCTCGCAGAATTTCTGGTAGGTGATGGTCTGCAGCTTGGACATCTGCAGCGAGAATTCGAGCCGCAGATAGATGGAGAGGCGCGCGGCCAGGGCGCGGATGAACTCCTCGTGGCGGATGCGCAGGCGCCGCAGTTCCGTGGGGGAAAGGAAGACGGGGTGGCGGAAGTCGTACGGCTGGATGCTGTCCTTGTTCCGCTGCTCCTTGGCCTCGCCGCCTTTGACGACGGTGATGCTGTTTTCCTGTTCGGCGACCTGCGCCAGCAAGCGCTCGACCTCGGACTGGGACAGGACATCGCCGGCTCCCGTTGGATCGTTCTCGGGCATGGCGGGGGCGCGCTATTGGATGGCGAACTCGGTGAAGAAGATTTCCTGGACGTAGGTGCCGCCGAGCGCGTTGTTGAAGATCGAGATGAGCTCGGCGCGGATTTGGTTGCGGGCGCCCGGTTTCTCCAGCTCGCTGACCGTCTTGGACGCCAGCGTTGTGCTGGCGAGATCCAGCAACTGATCCTTGTTTTCGTCGAGGACCTCCTTGAAGTCAGCCTGGGTGCCGGCGAGCGTGAAGCTCGTCATCAGGTAACGTGAGCCCATGGTGCCGGACACATTGACGATGACCTTGCTGATGGGGTAGGCCTGCTTCTTCTTGCCGCCGCCATGGCCCTTGGCTTCCTTTTTCCCCTCCTCCTTTTTCTCGCCGTGGCCGCCGGATTCGGCCTTGGGGGCCTCGCCGTGGCCGCCGCCCGCGCCGCCGGGTTCGGCGGCGGCCTCCGTCTCGCCTTCGGTTTCGCCGCCGCGAGCGTGGGCGATCTTGGGCAGGACGAGGAAGTTGGTGGTCACGAACGCGAGGACCGGCATGAGGACGATGGTGACGATGAGCGGGAGCCAGGCTTTGAGGCCTCCGCCGGAGGCCGCGGCCTCGGGGGCGTCCTTGGCGGGCGCTTTGGCCTCGCCTTCGGCTTTTCCTTTTTCGGACATAGCGAGCTTCGGTTAGGTCGGCGGATCAGCGTTTCAAGTTGACCAGTTCCTGGAGCATCTCGTCGCTGGTGGTGATGACGCGGGCGTTGGCCTGGTAGCCGCGCTGGGTGGTGATGAGCGCGGTGAATTCGTTCGCCAGGTCGACGTTGGACAGCTCCAGGGCGCCGGCCTGGATTTGGCCGAGGCCGTTGGTGCCGGGTGCGGCGGGCGTGGGCGACGTGGCGCCTCCGAGCGGGCCGGCGGCGCCGATGGCTGAGTAAAGGTTGTTCCCCTCCTTCATCAGGCCCTGCGGATCGCTGAAATTTTGCAGCAGGATCTGGCCGCGGACGAACTGGGAGCTGTCGGAAAGGTTCACGTTGACCTTGCCCTCCCGGTCGATGGCGAAGCTGATGAGGGTCGACGCAGGATCCGAGGTGGAGGGCATGCCGGTCGTGTCGATCTGGATGTCGCCGACGGTGGTCAGGCTCGAGTCGGCATAGCCCTGCACGCGCATGCCGGTGTTGGTGACGAGGTAGTCGTTTTCGTCGATGCGGAAGTCGCCGGCGCGGGTGACGTAGGTGTTGTTGCTGACGGGGTCACGGACGACGAAGAAGCCGTTGCCGGTGACGGCGAGGTCGGTGGTGACGGCGGTGCGGGCGAGGGCGCCCTGGGTGTAGAGGTTGGAGATGTTCTGGATGTTGGTGCCGAGGCCGATTTGCATGGCCGAGGTGCCGGCGGTGCCGCCGGTGCCGGCGCTGGAACTGCGCAAGGTCTGGCTGAACGAATCCGCAAAGCCCACCCGGGCGGATTTAAAGGCGGTGGTGTTGACGTTGGCAATGTTGTTGCCGATGACGTCCATCCGCTGTTGGAAGTTTTGGAGTCCGCTGATGGCGGAAGTGAGGGAGCGTAGCATGACAGGTCGGGTTCAAGGTTGAGTGGCGGTTTCGGTCGACGGCGCAAAGCCGAGCACCTGGCTCAGCGTGTAGTCGTGACCGTTCACCACGAGTTTTGGCGTCCCTTCCTGCATGGACACGGCGTCGACCCGTCCCGAGATCGTACTGCTGTCGGATTCCTTGAGAACCACCGTGCGTCCTAAAAGTGAGTTGGCCTGCATCATCTCCTGCTGCGAGCGGAGGCTGGCGATGTCCGCCTGCATGGACTGCGATTGGGCCAGGGTGCTGAACGAGACCATTTGCGGGATCATCTCGATGTCCGTCTTGGGATTGAGCGGATCCTGGCTGGTCATTTGCGCGACCAGCAGCTTCAGGAAATCCGCCTGATCGAGGGTCTGCACCGGCAGCCGGGCTTCCGTGCCCACTTGGTCTCCGTAATACGTGATGGATGACGTGGGATCGATGGCTGACATAAATTCAAGCCCAGGTTTCCCAGCCTGGGCGACTGGTGGAGAGGCGACGCCCGGAGTCCCCGCTTCGGCTTCGCACATGAGCCGAAGTCTGTTGGGGGGAGGCGGGCGCGGGCCATTCTTCCATGGATTGGTCGTCAGCGCGCGATTGGCGGGCTGATTCTTCGCGACCTTGTCCCTGCTGGGACAGGCCGCCGCCAGGCTGGCGAAAGTGGCTGGTGTCGGGCGTCGCTTCTTCGAGCGGGCCGAGGCGGACTTTTTGCTGACCAAGCGACTCCTGGAGCTGGCTCCAGAGCGCGTTGAGCTGCTGAAAATCGCCGCGCTCGCAGCGGACGCTCGCCTCAATCTGGCCGTTGTGCCGGGTCAGATGGACCAGAAGTTCCGTGTTGGCGTCGGGTCGAAGCACGACCGCCATCGATTCGGCACCGTGCTGACGAAACAGGGTGGTTTCGCGGGAAACCAGGGATGAGATCCGCTCGATGGACCCGGTCACATCAGGCCGGGGCGTGCCGGCCGCAATTCCGTCCGCGGAGCGAGCTCCGGGCGCATGTTCCCCCGCTCCGATCCACGCGGTCGCGGGCAGGCGCTCGGCGGCCTCCAGGCTCGGTGCCTCGGCGACTGCCGCGGGTCCGTCCCACGAGCGTGGCCCGGCGACTTCCGAGTCCGTGAACGCTGCCGTTGTCGAGGTGAAATCCATATTCCTTTCTCGAGGAGCAGCGGATGTGCCAGCACTCGCTGACCGGCTGTGCCGTTCCCGGGTGGAATCCGAATCGCCTGAATTTGGAGGTCGAACCGGCGATGACGCGGGCGCCACCGATGACGCGGCTCCGGTCGCGGGCTTGCTGCGTCCAGAAGTTTTTGCCGCCGTTGCTTCGACGCCCGGCAATTCCGTGCTGGCGTCCGCCGGCTCGGTCGGCTCTGGCCCTGAGTTCGGGGAAGCCCCTGCCACCATGCCATCCGGACTGGATGCTGGTTCAATGGAAGATGGGACGGGCGCAAATTGGACCCGGACGATGTTTTCTCCAAATCCTGCGCTGGGCTGGGGAAGCGGGACGATGCTCGAGGTTTTTTCCTGGGGGCTGGCCGCGGCGGAATCCTTCGGACGGGTGTCGTCGGCTTCGAGCTGGGCCATGGCCAACCGGAGGCTGACCGTCATGCGCTCCCGTTCGCTGAGCGCGGTCAAACCGGCGGACGAAATTGGCATTCCGCCCGACGATGAGGTGACATCCGTGTTTGGCGCAGCTCCGCGCGTGCTGACTGCCGGAGGCGTCGTCGGGGCTGAGCTCCAACCGATCGGAGCCGGTGCGGCGAGGTCCGTTCCCATGCTCGGGTTTATTGGCGCGGCTTGCGCCTGAGGCATTTGATCGAATTCCGTCGGAGCCAAGGGAAACGGCACGACATTGGCAGGCGGCGGAAACGCGATGATGTTTGTGGGCGTGGCACCGGCGGCCGGGTCACTGCCTTCGGCGGACGTCAGGGTGGCGGTCGGCGCGTCTGGCTCGGCCTCCCGGTTGGCGTCTGCGGCTGGTGAAATTGCGGGTGAATCGTTCGGCGGCGGGGATTTGGCCTCCGATTCGTCGCCACGACGTGAGGCGGTTGGGGAGTGGTCAGAATCCCGCGTGGACTGGGCTTCCGGGCGGTCGCTGGCGGCGCCGCAGGAGCTGCGGTTGGAGCGTGGGCGGATTTCGGGCTCCGTTCGGCCGCGCGAAGGAGCCGACGAATCCGCGGGCTTTGCGCTGGGCCGCCTGCGGGGCTCCGACCGCTCGGTTCCGTTTTGGGCCTCCTTCATGGCTTTGGCAAACGAGTCCTTATTGGCGGTCCGATCCCGGGGCAGCGTCGGGCCGGAGGATGCGATTTCGGGCGGCGAAGAATCTGCGGGAAAGACAACGGTGGGATTCATGGCTGGGCGGCGCGCATCGCGAGGTGACGGTCACATCGGGAGTTTAGCAACGCACATGCCAGCGGGCGGGATGGTCGAATCCCGAACAATATCAAGAGGACACGGCCGGCGGGGGGCAATTGTTACCTGCAATTGGGACAGGCCGGGAAAGCTTGGCTGTCGGACGCCGGACGACCGCGCGACGGAGCGTCTGAAGGATGGTCATCATCGCTCCGACACCCGTGCGCCGCCGAGGTTAGGGCGTGATGATTCGCTTGCGGATGGCGTAGCGGACGAGGTCGGTTTGGGAGCGAAGCGCGAGCTTGCGCATGAGGTTGGCCCGATGGCTTTCGGCCGTGCGCGCGCTGATAAACAGGCGGGTTGCCACCTCCGGGTTGCCCAATCCTTCCGCGGCCAATTGCAGAACCAGTCGTTCCCGCTGGGTCAGCGTGTCGTATGGGTCAAGGCCTGGGGCGCCGCGGTTTTCGAACAGGGCGTCGATGGCGCGCTGGGCCAGCGCTGGGCTGAGATAGCGGCGGCCCGCGGCCACCGTGCGAATGGCCTCCACCAGATTGGAGCTCGCGCAATCCTTGAGCACATAGCCAGTCGCTCCGCAGCGCAATGCCTCGACGACGTAAGGCTCCTCAGCGTTCATCGACAGGATGAGGATGCGGGTCTCGGCGGCGTCCTGGCGAACCCGCCGCACCACCTCCAGGCCGTGCAGCCGGGGAATCATCAGGTCGAGAACCAGCACGGCCGGCCGCAGTCGGATGGCGATGTCAACTGCCTGCAGGCCATCGGCGGCCTCGCCCACCAGCCGCAACTCCTTATCCGCCGAGATGAGCGCCTTCAATCCCTGCCGAACGATATGATGGTCTTCCACCAGCGCGACCGTGATCATGCCTGAGCCTCCAGGGGGGTGGCCGGCCCACATCCGGGTCGGGGCAGCTCCACCGTTACTCGGGTTCCCCGACCCAGCGTCGATTCCAGGGTGAACTGCCCGCCGAGCAGTTCCGCGCGCTCCCGCATGCCGGAGAGACCGGTCGATGCCGTGCCGGCGCGCACGGATTCCGCATCGAAACCTGCGCCGGTGTCTTCGACCTGCAGCCCGGCCCACTCGGCGTCGACCCAGAAACGAACGACGGCGGAGCGCGCGCGCGCGTGCCGGGCCACGTTGGTCAACGCTTCCTGGGCGATTCGAAAAAGGGCTGTTTCCAGCGGGTGGGGAAGACGTTCGCCGATCGGGGCGTGACGAAATTCGATGAGCAACCCGGTCTGTTCCGCAAACCGCCGGACATGCCAGTCCAGCGCCACCAGAAGGCCGAGGTCGTCGAGAAGCGGAGGCCGGAGGCTGAGCGACAGGTGCCGCAAGCGTGCGACCAATTCCTCCGTCAGTTTGACCGCCTGGCCCAACGACGGCTGCAGCGGGGCGGGCGCGGCTGGGCCCGCCTGATCCAGCACCATCTTCAAGGCGGTCAGCAATTGCCCGAGTTCGTCGTGCAGCTCCCGCGCGACAAATCGGCGCTCGGACTCCTGCACCTCCACCAGGCGAAGGGAGAGCGCCCGCAGCTGGGCGTTTGCCTGCGCCAAATCCGCGGTGCGCGCGTTGACGCGATCCTCTAGCTCGCTTTGCATCCGCCGCAGACCCGCCTCGGCTCGTTGGATTCGGAGCATCGACTGCACTCGCGCCAGCAGCTCCCGATTGTCGACCGGCCGGGCCACAAATCCGTCGGCTCCGGCCTCGAGCCCGGCGGCCTGGCGCCCGGAGGAGGTCTCGGATGACGAGAGCATGACCACGAACAAGCGGCGCAACTCGGGGTCCGCCTTCATCCGCCGACAAAGATCGTGACCGTGGATGTCCGGCAATTGCACGTCCAGCAGCGTGAGATCCGGGAGGCATTCGCGAGCCAGGCGGAGTCCTTCGTCCCCGGTGCGCGCCTGGAGCACCACAAAGCCGGCGGCGCGAAAGAGCTCGACCTGGGCCAGCAAGACCACCGGGTTGTCGTCGACGATCAGCAGGGTGGGCGGACGCTCCGAATCGCTGGGCGGGCCTGCCTGTCCGGGGTTGTCGTTCACAGAACGTGCTCTTAAAGGGTTTTCCAGCCGATCCAGGTGTTCGAGATTCAAGGTAAGCATGGACTATGCGGCCTAGCGCTGCACCCGCGCCCCTCCGCCTCGCATGAGCTTTTCCACTTCGCCTTTGTCGGCCATCGACGTGTCCCCCGGCGTCGTCATGGCGAGCGCGCCGTGCGCCGCACCGTATTCAACGGCCAGGCCCGGGTCGCCCGACGACAGCATTCCGTAGATAAAGCCCGAGGCGAAGCTGTCGCCCCCGCCGACGCGATCCAGAATCTCCAGACCGGGGTAACGCCGGCTTTCATAAAATTTTCCCCCGGCCCACGCGATGGCCGCCCAGTCGTTCAAGGAAGCCGTGTGGGCCGCGCGCAGGGTGGTTGCGGTCGCTTTGAAGTTCGGGAATTCCCGCACGGCGGTTTCGATCATGCGCTGGAACGCCGCCACGTCCAGTTGCAACAGGGAGTCGTCTGCCCCCTCGACGTGAAATCCGAGGCAGGCCGTGAAATCCTCTTCGTTGCCAATCATCACATCGACGTGGCGGGCGATCTCGCGGTTGACCTGCTGAGCCCGCGTCTGGCCGCCAATACTTTTCCACAGGCTGGGCCGGTAGTTCAGGTCGTACGAGACGATCGTGCCGTGCTCCCGGGCTTTGCGCACACACTCGATGACGAGTTCCGCCGTGCTGTCGCTCAGGGCGGCAAAGATGCCTCCGGTATGAAGCCACCGCACGCCGAGGCGGCCGAAGATGTGGTCCCAGTCAAAATCGCCCGCCCGGAGGCGTGAGGCCGCCGTGTTGCCGCGGTCGGCAATGCCGACTGCACCCCGCACGCCGAAGCCGCGTTCGGTGAAATTCAGGCCGTTGCGCGTGACTCGTCCGACCCCGTCAAAGGCCTGCCAGCGGATGAAACGGGTATCCACTCCGCCTTGCAGAACGCAGTCCTCCAGCAGTCGCCCCACATCATTGTCCGCAAATGCGGTGCAGACCGCGGTGCGCAGGCCGAAACACCGGCGCAGGCCGCGCGCGACGTTATATTCGCCCCCGCCTTCCCAGACTTTGAATTCGCGCGCGGTGCGGATGCGCCCCTCGCCCGGGTCGAGACGCAGCATGATTTCGCCCAGGGCAATGAGGTCATACTCGCAATCACCGACCGGTTTTACGGAGAGCGTGGCCATCGGGTTGGTGCAGTTTCGGCAGTGTTGGTCGAGGTCAGTTCGACGCAAAAATCTGGGAAACGCGCGGTGAAACACAACCAAAAAGGTTTTCTTCTGTTCAATCCGGCTCGAGCCCGGGATGGTGGGGTGGTTGAAGTCGAGCTCCCCAGACCCGTTCCCCGTTGGACTGGGCAACGCTTTTGTCTTCGCGCTGTTCAACGCCTTGTCATTCCAGATCGTCCTCAGCAGCCCGATGGTTCTTTATGCCAAGTCGCTCCAGGCCAGCGCCACGGTTCTGGGGCTGATTACCGGAATGATGCCGCTCCTGGTCATCTTCCAAATTCCGGCGGCGGCGTACGTCAGCCGCGTCGGCTACAAGCGGTTTGTCTACGCCGGTTGGGGCATGCGGGTGATGTTCATCGGCGCGATCACGCTCGTCCCCTTGACCGAATCGTTCCTCAACCCGGCGACCCGGCTTGCTCTGATCCTGGCCCTGCTTTTCGCTTTCAATCTCTCCCGGGGAATCTCCAGTTGCGCCTGGCTGCCGTGGATCAGCGGGCTCGTCCCGCCGGAATCCCGGGGCCGATTTCTCGCGCGCGAAGCCGCCTTCGTCAATGTGGCAAGCTTTGTCACCTTTGTCTTTGCGGCGGGCTGCCTCTGGAAAAACCCCGCCGGCTGGCAATTTGCGATTCTCTTCGCCTTCTCCGCGGCCATGGGCGGCGTCAGCCTCTCCTTCCTGAAGCGCATTCCCGACGGCCCGCCGCCGGAGGAGTCTGTCCGGACGTCGAAGGCCCCAATCCCCTGGGGAGCCATGGTCCGTTATCCTCCCTTTGCCAAGCTCCTCCGCGAAGTGGTTGTCTGGTCTCTCGCCTTCGGCGGCGTGCAGGCGTTCTGCGTCGCTTATCTGCGCGTTGGCGCGGGCATGGCGGACGGACAGATCCTGCTCGTCAGCTCGGTGTTTTTCCTCGGGGGCCTGAGCAGCCGATGGATCCTCGGCAGCCGGCTCGATACGCTCGGAAGCAAACCCGTGCTGACCTTCTCCTTCGCCGCGTCCATCGTGGTGCTGGGGGGGTGGATGCTGCTGGCCGGCGGCGCTTGTCCGATCAACTGGGCCGCGATCGCCGGACTCCAATTCTCCATGGGCTTGCTCGCCGCGCTCGCGCAGATGGCGAATACCCGCCTGGCGATGACCCTCATTCCAACGATGGGCCGCACCCATTTTTTCGTGATCTTTTCCGTCATTGGCAGCGTTGCGCTCGGTCTCTCCCCCATCGCCTGGGGACTGTTCATCGATTTCTGCGGGCCCATTCAGCGGCCCTGGTTGGGCCTGACGTGGACCCGCTACTCGCTGTTTTTCGCCTCGGCTGCCGTCACCATGGCGCTGGCTCTCTGGACGTCACGAAGCCTCCACGAGGACAAAGCTCGGGGCGTGGATGATCTTCTCCGGGAAATTCTCCTTCAGCCTTCAAATCGCATCCTCCTAAAGATCTGGCCTCGAGGCTGATGTGACGAAGACACTCCCGGGCCATGGGCTGGACGGAAATCCAAACACTCCGGATTTGGGTCGGACATCTTACTAAACATCTGACTGTTAGATGGTTCTAATATTTGACTTGTGGCTGACGGTGAAATGGTGTCGGTGACTTTTACACTTTGGGAGAAGTGGCGCCGGCCGATTTCAGGGCAATCGAGACATTTTTTACTTTCATAAATCATTTATAATTAAGAGTTAATATATTAAATGTCTGAATCTTGGACAGAATGGACATTGGTGCGCACGGGATTTGCTAGGTGGGGGGTGCTCCAAAGTTGTAAGGGAGCGAACCAAACGAAAATGAAGAAGTTTAAATCGATTGTTTTTGCAGGTCTGCTTGCGGCTGGCATGAGTTTCAACGCGCAGGCGTTGCTGATCACGCCGAGCACTCCGGCGGTGGCTAAAGGCACCCAAACCACTCAGGCTGCCATTAACGCTGCCATCAATCCGTTCCTCGGCGGCAAGCCGCTGGTCTATAAGCAGGTTGTTGGCGGGGCTGAGTCGGGAGGCCTTGCTGGGAGCTATACCACCACATTTTCGAACACGGCCTCCCAGCCCGAAGATGCATTGATCCATTACGTGGCTGGTTCAGTGGCCAGCGGCGCGTATCTGTTGGTCAAGGGAGCCTCGACCACGTCAACGGCGTGGTATTTGTTCAACCTTTCGCTGCTGCCGTGGAATGGGGCGGAAGATTTGGTCCTCGATGGCTTTTGGGCCGGCCCGGGTGCCATCTCCTATGTCGCGCTTTATGGCGTGGCTGCCCAGTTTACTCCCGCTGCCGTCGACAATTCTGTTGCGGATGCGGGCACCACGCTCGCGTTGCTGGGGTTGGGTTTGGGCGCGATGGGTGTCGTTCGGCGCAAAGTGAGCTAATCGGCTCTCGCCACGGCGGTCGAACCTCGTTCGCCTCGCTTCGATTTGAAACCCTTCGTCCGATCGGACGAAGGGTTTCTGCTTTCACGCCGGGCTCTATTGAGGAAAATACGACGCCATCTGCAGCCGTCGAACCACGGACTTACAGTTGGATGCATGCGTATTAAACGGCTCATTTCCTTCGTGGCCACGTGGCAGACTCTCGGCGCGGTGACAATCCTCGCGGCTGACGCGCCGATTCCGCCCGTTCCGTCTCCGGCTCAAAGCGGGCCGGACTCGATCCAGCCGGCATCGGCATCCGCCGTCGTGACGCAGGTGGTTTCTTCGGCCAAGGCGCCGCCCGCGGCGCTGGCAAAACCCGCCGGCCGACCTCTGACCGCGGACGAACAAAAGCGGTTCGAGGCGGGGCGGACGATGTTCGAAGCCACTTGTTTGGCGTGTCACCAACAAAACGGCCTGGGCCAACCGAACCTGGCGCCTCCGCTCGTCGGATCCGAATGGGTGGCGGGCTCTCCCAAACGGCTGGTCCGCATTGTTCTTCACGGCCTGCGGGGTCCGATCAAGGTGAAAGGCGAGACCTACGAGCTGGAGATGCCGGCGCTGGGAGTTTTGGACGACGAACAAATTGCGGCGGCCTTGACTTACGTGCGCCGGGAGTGGGGCCACGCATTCGATCCGGTGGATCCGGCCTTTGTCGCCAAGGTGCGGGAAGAGACCGCCTCGCGCGAGGATGCCTGGACCCAGCCGGACTTGTTGCGGATCCAGCCGTGACTGACCGGCCCCGGCACGGGAGAGGTTTTCAGCCGGCTGCGGTTGTTGGGACCAGGTAGGGACGGAGCTGGGCGACGAGTTCCGGCGGCAGCCGGCGGGGTTTTTCCCGGAGCGAAGCACAAACGTGTTCCGTGGACGCCTCGGCCAGCAATCGTTTGTCCTGGTTGACGAGGCGGTAGAGGAAACTCACGCGGACGCCTTCCAGGTTGTCCAGCCAGAGATTCACCGTGACTTGATCGTCGTACCGAGCGCTGGCTTTGTAGCGCACCCGCACTTCGATGACGGGCAGAATGATCTCCGCGGCCTGCCATTGCACCAGCGTGCGACCGGTCGCGCGGAAAAACTCGCCGCGGGCCTCTTCCAGAAAGTCCAGATAACGCCCGTAGTAAACGTGGTTGCCCACCGTGCATTCCCCGTAGGTCACGCGGTGGTGCCACTGAAAAATTTGGCTGGTCATACGGAGAATCCTAACCAACGGGTCGGGCTGTGTTCAACCCCTGGCCGCGCAGCAGCCCATCGTGGGTGAAGATTTTCATTGGATTCGGGCCGATGCGAGCGCGGCGAAACCCGGCGTGTGACGTCCGTCGCCGGGTGAGAGAAGGTCCAGTGCGTTGCGTCGCGGTCATAGGGCCGGGATCGTTTGAATTCACGGCCGGCATAGAAGAATTCACTTGCCACCACGAAGGCCGCGGATTTATACACGCGCCTGTCGGTGTTCACCGACACAACAGTCAACCAAGGAGAGTTAGTATCGTATGAAGGCAAAGTTGCTCAGCAACATCGTCGGCCTCTGCATTCTGCTGGGGTGTTACCAAACCAACGCCAACCCGGGCCCAGCCGATGCCGGTCCGGAAAAGAAGGCACCCGCGGTTCGATCCATGCCGTTTCACGGCAAGCTCGACTCTGTCGACAAATCCGCCCGCATCATCAAGGTGGGAGCCCGACAGTTTCAGGTGGTCGACACGACCAAGATCATGAAGGCCGGGAAGCCATCGAGCCTCGATGAGGCTGCGGCCGGCGAGGAAGTCGGGGGTGCCTACCGCGAAGCGGACAGCGGCAAGCTTGAGCTCGTCAGCCTGCGGCTCGGGGCCAAGCCCGGGAAAGACGAGGCGCCGAAGAAGGAAAAGAAGGACTCGGCTCACTAATCCGGTGCGGAGCTCCGGCGCGAGCGGAAATTCGCGCGCACAGCGAGGCAAGTCGTGAGGCTTGCCTCGCTTTCTATTGAGCCGCGTCCTGATCCGCCACCCGCGCGCGCTCCCGGCGGCCCGGCGGGGCGGTTTGAACTTTGCATTCCGCGGCGTCGCATGGTACAGGCGGAGGGTTGCGAAGAGCCCGATGTGTGCCCATCAGCCCAGCCCGATTGAATCGCGCCCCGGCGCGGGCGTGTTCCCCGAGACCCGCTGGAGCCTGATCCTGCGGGCCGGCACGGGGGGATCGCCGCAATCGGCCGACGCCCTCGAGTCGCTCTGCCGCGCGTATTGGCCGCCTTTGTACGCGTTCGTGCGGCGTCGTGGGTTTTCCGTTCATGAGGCGCAGGATCTCGTTCAGGAGTTTCTCGCGCGGCTGCTGGAACGTCGCGATCTCGACCGCGTCGAGCCGGCCAAGGGTCGGTTCCGATCCTTCCTGCTTGCCTCCATGAATCATTATCTGGCGAACGAATGGGAGCGGGCCCGCCGCCAAAAACGCGGGAGTGGCCGGCCGATATTCTCCCTCTCGCAAGCCCTCGAGGAAGGCGAGCCCGGCCTGGAGGCAGCCAGCGACGCAACGCCTGAAACCGAGTTCGAGCGGCGCTGGGCGGAAACCGTGATTCAGAGAACCCTCACGCGCTTGCGCGAGGAGTGGAATCGCCGGTATCAACCGCAACACTTCGATGTGCTCAAGACGTTTCTCATCGAGGACCGCGGCTCCGCGCCGTTCGCCCAGACCTCCCATCAGCTGGGCGTCTCAGAGTCCGCCCTCAAGTCGGTCGTCCACCGCCTCCGTCGGCGCTACCGCGAGGTGTTCTACGACGAGATCGCCCAAACGGTCGGCACCCCCGACGAGGCGGAGGAGGAGATTCGCCATCTTCTCTCCGTGCTGGCCCGCTGAGGAAATGAACCGGTGTCCGAATTGTGGTCACGCCTTGCCCGCGACCGCGGCCGAAGGACTCTGCCCGCGGTGCTTGATCGTGTCGGTGCTGGCCACCCCGGCTTCGCCCTCGGCTCCCGACGATTCTCCGGCCGCCGATGCCGCGTTCGCCCTGCCTAGACCGGCTCTCGAGTCGTTCGGGGATTATGCGGACCTGCGCCCCATCGCGACGGGCGGCATGGGCGCGATCTACGCGGCGACGCAGCGTCGGCTCAATCGCCCGGTGGCTTTGAAGATGATCCTTGCCGGGCGGTTTGCGCGCGATGAAGACGTTCGCCGTTTCCGGGCCGAGGCGGAGGCTGTGGCCCGATTGGATCACCCGAACATCGTTCCCATCTACGAAGTTGGGGAGCACGACGGAGTGCCGTTCTACTGCATGAAGTTGTTTCGCGGCGGCTCGCTGGCTGACTGGCTGGCCCGCCAACGAACTCCGCCCGACGATGACGGCGTGGCCGCAGCCGCGCGCCTGCTCGCGACCATGGCCCGGGCGGTGCACTACGCCCATCAGCACGGCGTGCTCCACCGCGATCTCAAGCCGGCCAACATCTTGCTCGACGAAACGGGCGCGCCGCACGTCGCGGACTTCGGGCTGGCCAAGGTTCTCGGACGCGAGTCCACGTTGACGCTTTCCGACGCCATCCTGGGAACCCCGGCTTACATGTCGCCCGAGCAGGCGGGCGGAAGCGCCAAGGATGTCAGCACCGCCACGGACATTTACAGTCTGGGCGCGATCCTTTACGAACTGCTTACCGGTCGCCCGCCGTTCTCCGGCGAGCGGACCCTGGAGGTTCTTCAGCAGGTCATCAATGCCCAGCCCCGCCGGCCCGGCGCTCTCAATCGCTTTGTCCCTCGCGACTTCGAAACAATTTGCTTGAAGTGCCTGGAAAAGGATCCCGTTCGTCGCTACCCGTCGGCCGAGGCCTTGGCCGGCGATCTGGAGCGATGGCAACAGGGCGAGCCCATCCTCGCCCGTCCCAGCGGCGTGCTCGAAGCCGCCGGAAAATGGATGCGCCGCCATCGCATGGCCTCCGCGCTGATCGCCACGATCGCCGGAGCGCTCATCACCATTATCATCGTTTCCGTCGTGTTTGGCTGGCGCATCGCGGCCGAAGGCGAAAAGAGCCGGAGGCAGGTCGTGCAGCTGAATGTGGCCGAGGGAAACCGCCTCGCGGCTGAGGGGGACGGCAGCCTCGCGCTCCTTCATTTCATCGATGCCCTCCGCCTGGACCGCAATCACCCGGAACAGGCCGACGTCCACCGCCGGCGAATCACCGCCGCGCTCCACCAGACGCCAGCTTTGCAGTTCCTCTGGTTCCATGACGCCGCGGCCAACATGATCAATTTCAGCCCGGATGGACGTCTCCTGGTCAGCGCCAGCGACGATGGCACGGCGCGCCTCTGGGATCTCCGGAACGGATCTCCGGCCGGACCGCCCCTTCGCCATCCGGCCGCCGTATCCGCTGCGTTTTTCAGCCCGGATGGCCGCCGAGTGGCCACGACGTGCGTGGACGGATCGGCCCGGACGTGGGATACGGCGACGGGCTCATTGCTCGCCGGGCCGATCCCGGAAAACGAGCCGCGTTTCAAACGCACGCACACCCCAGGCATCGCCTTCACTCCGGACGGCGACCGCATTGTGTCCGCGGAGGGTCGCGTCGCTCGGATTCGCGATGCGGCCACGGGGACGCCCCTCGGATCACCGATGTCGCTTCCGTCCGTCATCCACCATTGCACGTTCAGCCCGGACGGCCAACGGGTGCTGCTGGTGGGCGAGAGGGGCTATGCCCAATTGTTTGCCGCGGCGACGGGCGAACCAATTCTGGCGGGTTGGAAGCTTCCGGGTGACGCCGCTGATCCGTGGAGCGGCGGCTGGTTCAGCCCGGATGGCTCCCGGATTTTGGTGGCGCGCCACTCCGGCGAGGCACGACTTTGGAGCGCCACCAACGGAGCGCCGCTTTCAGCCGTGCTCCAGCATCCCTCCGCGGCGGGCTTCAGCCAGGCCGGCTTCACCAGCGATGGCGCTCTGGTCTACACGGTTGGGCTGGACGCCCGGGTCCAGTGGTGGGATGGGGTCACCGGAACGCCCAGCGTTGCGCCACACAGCGCCCTCCCGGAATCTCCCCGGCTCGCCTTCACCGCCGATCGCCGGCACATCGTTCTGCCGACGCTGGATGACCGGGTACAAGTTCAATACCCCGGGGAGAACGAACCATTGACCCCGCCGCTCCACCATGAGGCCATCGTCTTCGGGGCGGAGTTTAGTCCCGACGGACGGTTCGTCGCCACCGCCGATCAGGCTGGCGTCGTCCGCCTCTGGCGCTGGCGTCGAGATCCCGCGGCGTGGACGCTTCCCAATGGCGCCGGAGTCTCCGCCGCTGAGTTCAGCCCGGATGGCACCCGCGTCCTGATTGCCGACGGGGACGGGTGGATCACCGTTTGCGATCGACCGACGGGCCGCGTCCGGCAACGGCGCCGCATGGAATCGCCCATCATCGCTGCGACTTGGGATCCCACCGGCCGATTCATTGCCGCCGCGTGCCTGGACCGGCAGGCGCGCGTCTACGTCTACGACGCCAACTCCCTGCAGCCGTTGTTTGCGCCTCTCGTTCACTCCGCGGTCCTCGGCCGGCTGGCCTTCAGCCCGGATGGCCAGCGCCTCCTCACCATCACTCATACCAACAGCCCGTCGTCCAGCGTCGCGCGCATCTGGAATCTGGGAACTGGAGCGGCCCTGACGGAACCCATCCCGCATCCCGATTGGCTCGATTGGTGCGAATTCAGCCCGGACGGCGCCCGCTGCCTGACGGCGTGCGCGGATGGTGTCGTGCGCATGTTTGACGGTCGCAGCGGCCAACCCGTCGGCGAACCTCTGCGGTGTGGGGGCTACGTGTGGGAGGCTCATTTCAGTCCGGACGGCCGATCGATCGCGGCGGCAAATGCCGACTACACCTACGACGCCCGTTCCGCCTACCTGTTTGATGTGATCTCTGGGCGACGCCTGGCCGAGTTTGCCGGGCATCGCGATGGCGTGAGCCAGATTGTGTTCAGCCCGGACGGCCGCCGTGTGGCCACGGGCAGTGAAGATGCCTCGGCGCGGGTCTGGGATGTGCGGACCGGCAACTCGGTCACGCCGCCGTTGTGGCATGCGGGGAAATTAACCCGCGTCGCATTCAGCCACGACAGCCGGTTTTTGGCCACGGCCAGCCAGGACGCAAGCGCCCGGGTTTGGGACCTTGTTGCGGGCGAGCCGGTCACGCCTCCGCTTCGCCAAACGCGGGCGGTCCGCTTCGCGCAGTTCAGCCCCGATGGCTCCGCGTTGTTGACGGCCGGCGACGACGGCGCGGCAAAACTTTGGGATCTGACGCCGACGCCCGCGACCATCCAGGAGCTGACCACCCTCGCCACGTTGCTCGCCGCGCGCACGAACGATTCAACGGCTGGTGCGAGCCCCTTGGCCCGCGACCGCCTGCGGGCGTTGTGGACGGCACACCCCGCGCCGCCCCTCGATCTGCCCTGACGATCCCGCCGGCGCAACCCGGCCCAGCCGGGCAGCACAACGCTTCAATAAGAAACTGGCGCCAGCGCCGACCTGCGGGTGGTGGCCCGGCCACGCTCAAAAGAATTTCTGCACCGTTCCCGCGGATTTCTTTCTTTAGGGAGTGAATCGAATTGAAAACGACGTTCATCACCCTGCCATGATTGCCGCCCAAGCTTGTTCCACGCCGTCCTCCCACCCAGTGCCAGCGCTTTCCCTCAGCCGACCCCGGCCTTCGGCGCATGACTCCTCTTCGCCCGGTGGCCGTCCAGACGAACGGGCCGGGAACGCAGCCGCGTCCGCTTCAAACCGACGCTCAACTCCCCTCCGGATCAGCCGTCGCGTTCTTGCCGTCATCCTGTCCATCGCGCCGTGGCTGATGGACGCCCGGCCAGCCCCTGCGGCGGTGATTACGGTGGCCCGCTATGCACTTGGCGACCAGGACCTGGGTGCGCCGGGACGCGATTTTGTCATGCGGTCCACGTTTGATCTCGCGGGCACCAACACGCTCACTGCCACCGGAGCTCCGCGATATTCCTACGACGTGGCCCCGGCGGCGGCTGTGGCGTCGGCGAGTCAGCTGTGCGGGACGTTCGATGGAAACGGCCAGTATTTGAAAGGGTCCATGGTGTCGACCAATGCCGACAACTTCGGACTGGAAGCCTGGGTCCGCCCCGCCGTTGCGTCGGGGAATCACGTGATCGCCTACAACGGCAATACATCCTCTTCCGGGTGGGGCCTGTTCCAGGCGGGCGGCACGTACCAGATCCTGTTTGGCGGGTCCATCCTCTGGGGGGCCGCGCCGGTCACGGCCGGCGCGTGGGCCCACCTGGCCCTGGTCCGCCAGGGCGGCACCACCACGTTTTATTTCAACGGAACGCCGCAGGGATCCTTTCAAACCGCTCCGTTTGCTCCGGCTGCGGGCGGCTTTGCCATCGCCGCACCGGGGCAGGCCGTGCCGACCGAAAATTTCAACGGCGCGATCGACGACGTGCGCGTGTTTCGATTCGCCCCGGGCGATTTTGTTCCGTCGGATCTGCTCTATTTCCAACGTCACCCGGTGGTCCAGACCCTGGCCTCCGAATCGTTTGGCACTGGCTCCGCGACGTGGATGGGGACGGTCGACGCGCAAGGACAGGCGACGGCGGCGTGGTTCGAATGGGGCACCGGGTTCAATTTCGATCACGTCACGCCGCGGATGGAAATCTCCACCAACGGGTCGCAGCCCGTGTTGGTCACGAATGCCGTTGCCGGATTGATCCCCGGCGTCACGTATCACGTCCGGCTGGTCGCGACCAACGGGGCCGGCCCCGGCCGCGGCGACATTGTGGCCGTCACCACCCGGCCGACCAACGGCTTCGGTTCGGCGCTCAGTCTCGATGGCGCGAACCAATACGCCACCATCACGCCCGAGACTTATTTCGACGGGAACTTCACGATGGAAACGTGGATCTACCTGCGCAGTCGATCCGGTAATCCGTCGGTGCTCGAGTTTGGCAACGCCCAGGGGGTCGACAGCGTCGGGCTCGCGCTGAGCGGGAATGACGGAGTGCCTCTGCTGTTCACCATGGTTGGCCAGGAGGGCGCGAGCGTCATTGCCAACACGCCGCTGCCCTTGCGGCAGTGGGTCCATCTGGCGGCCACTTTGGACGGCCACCTGGGCCGGGTTTATGTCAATGGCGTGCTCGCCGCCGAGAATCCCAACCTGCGAGTGCCGCAAGCCGTGGTGCGCTCCGAGAATTTCATCGGCCATAGCGTGTTTCCAAGCAGCGTAAATCTGGATGCGCTGGTCGATGAAGTCCGGGTCTGGCGTGGCGCCCGCACCGAGGCGCAGATCCGTTCCGCCATGGCCCAACCACTGTCCGGCGGCGAGCCGGACCTGCTCGTCTATTATCGCTGCGACGAGCTGCCGGGCGGAACCACCGTGAACGACCTGGCAGATGCCGGGGGCTATACCCCCGCGGCGATCGTCAATTTCGCGTTTCTCGCCCCCGGGCTCACCCTCGCGCCGACGCTGAAATCGCAGCGCGCAGTTGTGGCGGAAGGCGGCGTCGCGTTTTTCGTCGAGGCCAATCCCGGCGGTGCGGACACGGCGGTCTGGTTCGAATGGGGTGCCAGCACCAACTACGATCACGTTACGCCGGCCATTTCCCAGGGTGGCGGCACGGAAAATCGCAACGTCTGGTTCATCGATTTCCCTCCGCTCGTGCCGGATGTGGTCTATCACTATCGAGCCGTGGCCACCAACCGCCTCGGTCGCGTGGCCACCCCGGATCAATTCTTCGCCGTGACCGTGACGGTGCAGAACACCGCTGACGGCGGGCCCGGATCGTTGCGAAACGCGCTCACGCTGGTCGCGGATTGGGGCAACATCACCTTCGCCCCCACGCTGGACGGAGCGTCCATCAACCTGACCAGCGGCGAACTGGCCATCGATCGCACGGTGGAGATTGACGGTCCTGGTGCCGCCCGCCTGGCCATCCGCGGCGGTCGTGCCCAGCGGGTGTTTCGCATCAATTCAGCCCAGACCGTCATCCAGGGGTTGACCATTTCCGACGGTTACGCCGCGGCGACGGCCGACGCGCCGGTGATTGACCGGAGCGGCGGCGGTGTGTTGGCCACGGCGGATTTTACCCTCCGCGATTGCGTGCTGTCCGGCAACGTCGCGGGACGCGATGGTGGCGCCCTTTCCGTTTTCTCCACGGGCGGCGTCGTTTCCGCGTGGATCGAGGGCTGCACGTTCACATCCAATCGCGTCGCGGCCGGCGGCAACGGCAATGCCATCGCCCTGGGTCCCATGGCCATTGGGTCACCTCATCCGCTCGCAATCCATCTCGTCAACTGCACGCTCGCCGGCAATCAACCCCGTCCCGAGGATGGCGACAGCTCCCTGTGGGGCGGCGCCATCGCCAGCGCTGCCAACGAGCTGTCGATTGATTCGTGCACAATCACGAGTAATCGCGCCGATGTCGGCGGCGGTTTGTTTGTGAATTCCGGCGTGACGCGCCTCCGAAATTCCATTGTCGCCGGGAATGCGGTTAGCGGGGACGGGCCGGATATTGCTCAGCGCAGGGCAGGGCAGGGATCGCTCCTTAGCGAAGGCTTCAACCTGATCGGGAACAACTCCGGCTGGTTCGCCAATTTTTACGTCGGCAGTTCGACGCCCGATCGAATGGGCACAGCGGGAAGTCCGCTTGCCGCAGGACTCGGCATCCTGGCGGACAACGGCGGCCCGACGCCCACGTGCGCGCTGCTTCCGGGCAGCCCGGCCCTCGACGCCGGCGGTCCCGGCTCAACCAGCCATGACCAGCGAGGGCTGCCGCGACCGTCGGGTCCAGGGGTCGACATTGGGTCGTTCGAGCTCCAAGTGACCATCAACCCGCAGTCGTTCAGTCTGGCGCCACCGCAGTTGCTGGCCAACGGAGATCTGCGACTGGTGTTTACGAATGGGCCTGGGACGCCATTCCGGATCGACGCCACGACCAACTTTAACGGCGCGCGCCCATTGTGGATTCCGCTCGGTCGCCCGACCGAAACCGCGCCGGGACGATACGAGTTTATCGACCCGGCGGCGCAGCGGCCCGCCCAACGCTTTTACCGCGCTTATCAGGAAATTCCCTGAACTGCGATTACGGCAATTCCTTAATCCTCAGGTTTCGAAACGAGACCGTCCCGTGATCCCCCTGCAAAAAGATTGGCCCTGGCGTCGTGACTTTGTTGTCGATCTCACTCCCCGTGGCGCGATCACAGACGACGTTGTCGTGAATCTTTTTCCCGTTCAGCGTCACGCTGATCTTGTTCCCGACGATGGTGGCCTCAACCGTCTGCCATTCGCCGGCGGGCTTGGAGGCGAACTCCGCTGGGGCGGTGTGGTTGTAGATCGCGCCGTTGCCGGACTTGCTCGCGCGCCCGCTCTGGTAATCGCCGAGGATTTGGATCTCGTGGCGGCCGCGCAGATAAAAGCCGCTGTTGGAACCGTCCGGCACCTGGAAGTCATAGCGCACCGTGAAGTTCCAATACTTCTGGTCCGTGACCAGGTCCGTGCCATGCTCGCCCTTGTTCACCGTGTTCTTGAGCACGCCGTTTTCCACGGTCCAACTGTTGTGCCCGTCCTTCCGGCGCAAATGCCAGCCGGTGGTGTCGGTGCCGTTGAAGATCGGCTTGAAGCCGGCGTCGTCCGCGGCCAGGGCGGAGACGGCCACGGCCAGGAAAAGGGCGCTGAGGGTTTGGCGTTTCATGGTTAATCGGGGCAGAGGTTCAAGTGAATTGAGGGGGCCGGGGGCTACTTGGCCTGCGGTTCGGCGCTGCCGGGCTCCAGGCCGAGGCTCCATTTGATCCCGCCCAGGATGTGCTTCTTGTATTGCTCGTTTTGCCAGACATCTTCGCGATGGCCAAGCGACGTGTAGAAAACGCGTCCCTCACCGTATTGCTTGCACCACGCGACCGGGAAATGCCCGGCCTCCTGCTTTTTGTTGGGGTGCTTGTCCAGCACGAGCAACTCGTGGACTTTGGTGCGGTCGTAACTCTTGATCAGGTAAATCTCCTCGCGCTCGATGCAGTGCGCCTCCCCCAGCGGCTTGGTCGCCGGATGATCCCGGTCCTGGACCAGGCACTCCACGCCCACCTGGGCGCCGTGTGTTTGAAATTCGCCGCCGAGCATCTCCGTGTAGGGGTCCACCGTGTTGTCCGGCCCATGAAATGTGTCGCTGGCGGAATGCATCCCGACGAACCCTTTGCCGGCTTTGATCGCCTCCAGGAACGCCTGCTTGTCCGGCAGCGGCAGGATGCCCGTGGTGTTGGCAAAGATAAATCCGTCGTACTTCTTCAAATTCTCCGCCGTCATCTTGGTGGCGAGATCCTGATCGTTGAAGGCGAAGTCCACATTGAAGGCATGGCTCTTCTCGCCCAGCTCGGCGATCACATTCATGGCCGTCGGAATCGAGCTGTGGCGAAACCCTTTGGTCACTGTCACGACGAGGACGGATTTGGGTTCGGCCGCCTGGGCAGTCAGGGTGCAGGCCAGGGCCAACCCGGCGGCGGAGCGAAGAAGAGAGGTCAGAAATGAAGCGTTCATGTGTTATGTAAAGTGCGTGGCTGTCTGACTGCGACCACGCAACTGGCATTCAATCCCGAACGGACCGGCCGCCGCGAGCGGGCGCCGACGCGACCGAGGCTGGCAGGAAGATGCCCGTCCGAAATGGCGCCGTCGTTGGGGAACCTGGGTCCGGCGGACGGGCCGGACGATCAATGAACTCCGGCTTGGAGCGCGCTGATCGTGACCCAGACTTTTTTGAAGATGGGATCTTTGCGGAGGTGGACCAGATCCGGATCGCGGAGCATCCACTTAAAGTCGCTGAAACCCTTGCTGATGGCGCGCGTGAGGATTTCGACGGCGCGCTCGATGTTGCGCGTCAGCGAGTAGCTGCAGGCGAGGTTATAGAGGATGTCGGGGCTTTCGGGCTGAAGTTCGGCGAGCTGTTCGTCAGCGTGGAGCCCGTCCTGAAAACGGCTGCGGCGGGAGTAATCCTCGGACAGGACCCGCCAGGCCTCGCCGTAGCGCGCATCGCGCTGAACGATCCCTTCCATGAAGCTGATCTCGAGATCGAGATCCCGCTGTTCCTTGCGAGTGAGCTTTCGTTTGGTCGCGCTCTTATTCAACATACCCGGATTGCACGGTTGCGTCGGCCGGGCGGTGAGCATCCGCGCTCTCGCGCCGGCGACTCGGTCCATGGGACCCGGCGCCCGCCTGACTCGCGGCGCCCGCCGTCCCAGTATTTTCATCGGCGCGCAACCCCTGCGGCTTTAGAGTCCGGGCATGGCAATGACTTGTTTTGTCACTGGCGCCTCCGGCTTTGTCGGCGCCAACCTGGTCCACGAGCTGGTCGCTCGCGGCCATCGCGTGCGTGCCCTGCTGCGTCCGGGCGCCGACGTGCGCGGTTTGCAGGGGGCGGACTTTGAACGCGTGGTCGGCGATGTCTCCCAGCCCGCCCTGCTGGAGACTTCGATGCGCGGCTGCGACTGGTGTTTTCACGTGGCGGCCAGCTACCATCTGTGGCTGCGGGATTACGCTCCCATGTATGCCGCCAATGTGGAGGGCACGCGCCATGTGATGACCGCCGCCGCCCGGGCTGGGGTCCAACGAATCGTCTACACGAGCACCGTGGGCTGCATCGGCCTGCCGCGGGCGGTGCATGGGGTGGTCGTTCCTACGAACGAGGAGGCGCCGGTGTCCGAGGCCCAGATGAGCAATCATTACAAGCGCTCGAAGTGGCGCGCGGAGGTCGTGGCGCGGGAGCTGGCCGCCCAGGGATTGCCGGTGGTCATCGTCAACCCCAGCGCGCCGATCGGCCCCCGCGACGTGAAGCCCACGCCCACCGGACAGGTCATTGTCGATTTTCTCAACCGGGCCATGCCGGCCTATCTGGAGACCGGGTTGAACTGGGTGCACGTCCGGGATGTCGCCACGGGTCACATTCTGGCGGCGGAGAAAGGGCGCATCGGCGAGCGCTACATCCTTGGCCACGCTGACGGCAACTGGACGATGCGGCAGGCCTTCGCGGTTTTAGCCGAGGCCACCGGCGTCCCGGCGCCGCGCCTGCGCATCCCGTATTTCGTGGCGTGGGCGGCAGCGCAGGTCGATGAACGCGTGTCGGCGGTCACCGGGCGCCCGCCGAAGGCGCCCCTCGCCGGCGTGCGCATGGCGCGATACAAAATGTTCTTCGACCCCGGCAAGGCCATTCGCGAACTGGGCCTGCCGCAGACGCCGCCGCGCCAGGCGTTGGTGGACGCGGTGGAGTGGTTTCGAGAACACGGCTACGTCCGCGCGCGGTAACCCTCCGGGCTGGCACTTGGATTTTTTCCGGTGCCGCCTCCCGCCCAGGCCGGATCAGGCGGCGTGTTGGAAAAGCAAAGCGGCCCGCGGGTTTCGCCCGCGGGCCGGTGGAGAAATAGGGCCGAAGCGACGGCCGGGGCCGTCGGAGCGCGCCGGACTCAGTAGTGGGCGACGTAGACGTACACCGTGACGGTATTGTCGCTGGCGGCCGCGCTATACGTGCAGCGGCCCGTGGTGTCCGCGCTCGTGCCGCTGTTGGTGTCGCCGTCGAGGATTTTGTTCAGCTCGATGGCGTCCGCGATGTTTACGCCCGGGATGAATGCGCTGACGATGGTCTGGCTCGTCGTGAAGTCGGCTGTGGTGGTGTCGCGATCCAGGTCAAAATTGGTGCCGCCCACGGTGGCGGTGGGGGCCGTCACGGTCGCGGACGACGCCGCGGTCTGGGACCGAACGTGAGTCCGGCCGGTGAGGGCGGAAGCGTCGAAGGTTTGACTGCCAATTGAGCAGGAGAAGAGCTTTTCGGTAAACCCGCCGGAAACGAGATCGGCGTCAAACCGGCCGGTGGCGACGGCGGCGTTGGTGGAGCCCGTGCCGGCGCGCGCGGGCAGGGAGCCGTTTTTCACCACGTAGTCCGTGGTGGCCGTCTTCAGTCCGGCCAGCGATTGGGCTGTGCCGTTGACCTTGCCGCGCGCGATGACGCTGATGACTCTTGGCGTGAGGACGGCGGCAAGGATGGCGATGACCGCCACCACGCCGATGATTTCAATCAGAGTAAACCCCGCCCGTGCCCGAACTGCCTGCATTCTCATCTTCATATCAGTTTATTACTTTTTCGCCGGCCTTCACCCACGGGTTCCGAATTAGCGTCACCCATCGGTTCCTGACCGATGGTGGCCATGGCCGCTCAAGGGTGAAGTCGGCAGGCGGTGGAAATCCTTTAGAAAGTTTTTTGTCCGCGAGCGCCCCGCGAACCGCCCAAGGATATTGGGCATCGTCGCGCCGGGCCGGAACTCTCCCTGTCCCTGAGGTCGCCCCGCCGCCGCCCGCGACGAATTCGACCTTTGCGCCGCCGGGCAACTTTCGTAGTCTGGCGGCGTGGACATCGCCGCCAATTTCGAATCGATCCGGGATCGGCTCCGGGCTGCCTGCGCGCGCTCAGGGCGGGATCCGGCCTCGGTCAGCCTGATGGCGGTGAGCAAGGGCCAGCCGCCGGATGCGGTGCGCGCGGCCGTGGACGCCGGGCAGGTGTTGTTCGGCGAAAACAAGGTGCAGGAGGCGAAGGCCAAGATTCCACTCTGCCCGGGCCGGCTGCGCTGGCACCTCATCGGGCATCTCCAATCGAACAAATGCCGGGACGCGGTGGCGCTGTTCGAAATGATTCACGGCGTGGACAGTCCGACGCTGGCGGCCGAGATCAACAAGTGGGCCGACAAATCGGGCAAGACCATGCCCGTGCTCCTCGAGGTGAACGTCGCCGGCGAGTCGAGCAAGTTCGGGTTCAATCCCGAGTCCGTCATCGCAGCATTGCCCGGGATCAATCGCCTGTCCCGGGTGGAGATCCACGGCTTGATGACGATCGCACCGTGGGCGTCGGAACCGGAGAAGGCGCGTCCTTATTTCCAAAAGCTGCGCGAGCTGAAGGAACGCTGCGAACAGGTCCTCGGCGCGCCCCTGCCGCACCTCAGCATGGGCATGAGCGGTGACTTCGAGGTGGCCATCGAGGAGGGCGCCACCCTGGTGAGAATTGGCACTTCCCTGTTTGGCCCGCGGCCCAAGGTGGTCCGGGAGAATGATGGGCCATAGCGCACGCCGCCGGCCGCGCGGGTGAAACGAGCCCGATCTTTTCGGAGCGCGGGCTTTCCGCCCGCAGCAGCGCAAACCGGCGACCCGCGCGGAGAGCTTCGAGCGGCGTCGCGGGCGGCGGCCGCTGCGGGTTGAAAGTCCGCGGTCCGAACACATCTCGCGGTAACCCGATGGAGCCACGGAAATGGCCTGAGCGGAAAAATGGACTCGTTTTGCTTCGGCACCGCTTCGGCTCGTTAGGCGGTCGCTGATTCCCCGGACCGGTCAATATTTGGAAGCGCGGACAGCGCGCGGCCGAGAGGTAAAGGTGATGCCCACCCACGAAGCGTCGGGCACCGACGGAGATTGCCCCGTCAAGAGTCCGTTCAACGAAATCGGTTTGTCCGATGGAAAGTCGAGATCTGAGACCTGCCTGCGGACCCAGCCGAAGCCGTCCGGCAACCGGGTGTGCTCCTTCTGGTCCTCATCGTCGGAGTGAATGGAGAGAAGTTCAACCGCTGTTCTGGCGTCGTGCACGTGCATGGCCCAGGCGGGCTTTGGCCACTGATGAGCGAAGTTTTCACTCGGAAGGGTATACCAGTCCACCCAGTAGAGCCCTGTTTGACTCGAAGTGTTGCTCAACACGATTTCCTTAAGGGCGCGATCTCTTGTCTCCTCCATCCGCGTCAGAGTTGTCGTGATCGTGAGGTCAACGTTGGGTGGGAGCGTGACGAGCGCCACCTCCATTCCGTTGGACAAGCCGCCTTTGCCATAGGCCGGCGAGCGGGAGAGCGATCGTCGCACTGAGAAAGCCGGCGTCGTTGGGTAGGGAGCCGCCTCAAGCCATCCCGTCCAGGCCCCGACTTGAAACAAAGTGAGGTGTACACCGAATGCCAGTTGGACCGGCTTGGCCAGCGCTTCATTTATTTGGCGCGATGCCTCGGTGGCGTCCGGGCCGGATGCGAAGGCAAATTCGAGCTGGCACTCGCCTGGTGCTTCGAACCACGCCGAACCTGGCTTGTCGGGGCGGGTGTCTTTGGCGTAAAGAGCGACATTGTCCACCGGTGGAGGGCGCCACGTCACGTCGGGAGCTTCCTCGGAGGACGGATGCAGCACCGGTCCGCCGACCAGGTTGCGGGCGTCCTGCCATTTCACTTCCGGGATGGGCGGGCCGGCGAAATGAACAATCACCTGATGGATTGGCTGGCCGGCCATGGACTCGGTCCGGGCGATTGCCACATTTTTAAACGGGCCGCTGGCAATGAGGTGGAGGGCGATCGAATCAGGCTTCGTCGCGGTAGACGGCGATTCTTGTTCTTCCGGACTCATCGTCTGGAAACGCGTGCGGGCCGCCCGGGCCTGTTCCTCCGCCAGGCGTGCCAGGGCGGAGGCCTCCAGCAACCGTTGCTGGCTGGCCCGCCGGAGGGCGGCAAGGGTGATCGCCGTCGCGATCCCAAAAAGCACGGCGAAAGCGGCGATTGACCTGCGGCTGAGCCACGCGGGTTTTCCCTGGTCGAATTGGGGACGTCGGAGCACGGGCGGCGTCGATGCGGCGGACGGTCCGGTGCGGGTGATTTCCTCCAGCTGGGTTTTGAGGTCGCGCACTGATGGATAGCGTTCATGCGGGGGTGTCGCCAGCGCGCGGCGAACGACGTCATCGACCCGCGGATCGATCGCGCCGTGCTGCGAGGGCGGGACCAGCGTGGCTGTGGGCAATTGCCCGGTCAGCAATTCATAGAACACAACGCCGAGCGAATAGATGTCCGCCCGATGGTCGATGGGCGACCTGCGTTCCCGTTGCTCTGGCGACATGTAGGCCGGTGTGCCCAATTGATCCGCCGCACCTGTCAGCGACTCGGGCCGGCCGGCCTCCGCCGCGTCGGGAGATGCGTCACCGTGCTCCTCCGAGCCGGCTTGCACCAGCTTGGCGATGCCAAAGTCGGCCAGCTTCACGCGGCCCTTCTGGTCGAGGAGAATGTTTTCGGGCTTGATGTCGCGGTGGAGCACGCCTTCGTCGTGAGCGTATTGGAGGGCGTCGCAGATCTTCGGCACGATGGCGAGAGCTTGCGCGGGGGTGAACCGGCTGGCCTGCAGCGCCTGTCGCAGGTTCACGCCGTCCACATATTCCATGATCAGGTAGAAAAAACCGCCGGCCTGCCCGAAGTCATGGACGGCGACGATGTTCGGGTGAGCCAGGCGGGCGAGGAGCTGGCCTTCCTGGGCGAAACGCGAAGCGAATGCCGGCTGGCTGGCCAGCTTCTCCGGCAGAATTTTCAACGCCACAAACCGGTTCAATCGCGGCTGGCGCGCTTTGAAGACCGCCCCCATGCCGCCCCGGCCGATCAACCCTTCAACTTCGAGCTGGGGAAATGCCGCCACGATGGATTCGAGGGAAGGCACGGGCGGAATCGAGTCCGCATGAATGGCTGCGGACTCCTGGGTGCACTGCGTCGGAGCAGCCAGGTTCAGGGCCATCACGCAACGTGGACAGAGGTTGCCGGGCGCATCCGGGGGCACGACGCAGTCGCAGCGCGGGCAGCGATTGGAAGCCGATTTCGGAGTCGTCATTGCCAGGGTATTAAGCGGGAGCCCGCCGATGTTACACTCGACCCTCTCGAATCATTGGCCACCTTCCCGGGCCAGGACGTCGACCAAATGTCGGACCTCCGCGTCGATGTCGGTGTCGGCCGCGAGCGTCTGGGCGATTTCGTCGCGAAAGATCTCCCGGAATCGTTTGCGGAGCCGGTGCACGGCGGTGCGGGCGGCCCCTGGATTGACACCCAACGATCTCGCGATCTCCTCGTAGCCCAAACTGGCACCGTCGGCAGCGAGGTGGACTTTCAGCGCCTCAAAATCCCGGCTCCGTCCGCTGGCCTGATACTCTGCCGCCAGCCGTTGCATCGTCTGGTCCAGCAACGCCAAGGCCCAGCGCCGGTCATACGCGGCGTCCGCCGTGCAGGCGATCTCCGGCTCCGCGGCGAAGCGCTCTTCGGCAATCCGAGTATCGAACGGGATGGAGGCCACGCCGCCACCGCGCCGCAGACGGTTCTGCCGATCCCATTCATTGGCGGTGAATCTCTTTATCAGCACGATCAGAAACGTGCGCAGCCGGCCCCGCTGCGGATCGGCGCTTCGGAGATAACCTTTCTCCAGGAACCGGGCGAAGAATGCCTGGGTCAGATCCCGGGCATCGTCGGGATTGCTGCCTGAACGCCGCAGGTAAACGTAGAGCGGATACCAATACACCTGGCAGAGATGGTCGAGCGCGGCTGCGGCGTTCGGTGAAGTCGGGTCCTGGGCGGCCACGACCTTCGACCAGCGCGTGGCCGGAAACAGCGATCCTTCCGGCGAGGAACCGGGCGATTGCGGAGTACGGCTCACCGGAACGAGGTGTTGCTTTTGTCTGTTTGCATGGTAACCGCACGGCTCAGGGGCGGCGCTTTTCGGTCGCTGGGGCGGCGAGCTCAACCGATTAAGGTTAAGCGAACCAGGCGGGATGTTACAGGAATTTGCTGCGCGCTCACCTTTTCGGAGCGAGGGCTTTCAGCCCGCAGCAGCGCGAATCGGCGACCCGCGTGGAGATCTTCGGGCGGCGCCGTGGGTTGCGGCCGCTGCGGGTTGGAAACCCGCGGTCCGAGCCAGCCACTCCGAAATGCGTCCATTCCGCCTCCCGACCGAGAACTCTTGTTGCCCGGGGCGGAGCCGTCCTCCATGCTCCGCTTCACCTTATGACCTCAGCCCGCCTTCTCCTCTTGTGGATTGGTTTGTGCCTGGCCGCAGTGGTTGCCGGGCCAAGGTCTCTTGCCGCCGCGGAACCCGTGACGTCGCCACGACCGGGCGACGAACTTCTCCGGCACCTGTTGCAGGCGGAGACCGATTGTCTGGCGGCCGGCGGTCTGGCCGAAGTCCGGACGCTTGAGGACTGGCAGTCCCGTCGGGCTGGCTGGCATCGCGAGCTGGCGGACATGCTGGGCTTGGACCCGTGGCCGGAACGAACCGATCTGAAGGCCGTCGTCACCGGCCGTGCGGCGCATGCGGGGTTCAGCGTGGAGAATCTCCACTTCCAGAGCCGGCCGGGCCTCTATGTCACCGCGAACCTGTATCTGCCGGCGGACGGGGCGGGGCCGTACCCGACGATCTTGTATTTGAGCGGGCACGGACCGGTGATTTCGAACGGCGTGAGTTACGGCAACAAGGTGGCGTATCAGCATCACGGCGCCTGGTTCGCACGGAATGGGTATGCGTGTCTCATCGTGGATTCGCTGCAGCTCGGCGAAATCCTCGGGCTGCACCACGGCACCTACCGGGAGAATCTGTGGTGGTGGAATGCCCGGGGTTACTCGCCGGCGGGGGTGGAGGGGTGGAATTGCGTCCGCGCGCTGGATTACCTCTCCACGCGCCCGGAGGTGGACACGAACCGCTTTGGCGTCACCGGTCGATCCGGCGGCGGCGCTTACAGCTGGTGGATCGCGGCCCTGGACGAGCGGGTCAAGGCGGCGGCCCCGGTCGCGGGCATCACCGATTTGCAGAATCATGTGATCGACGGGACCGTGGAAGGTCACTGCGACTGCATGTTCATGGTGAACACTCATCGCTGGGATTATCCGCGAGTGGCGGCGTTGGTCGCGCCGCGGCCGCTGCTCATCGTGAACACGGACGCGGATTCCATCTTTCCCCTCGACGGCGTGCAGCGATTGCACGCGAAGGTTCGCGACGTCTACCGGCTGCACGGCGCGGCCGACAAGCTGGGGCTCGTCATCGCGCCCGGGCCGCACAAGGACACGCAGGATCTGCAGGTGCCCGTGTTCCGCTGGTTTAATCACCACCTGCGGGGTGGCGATCCGGTGATTGAGATGGCGGCGTTGCCCATGTGCCCGCCGGAGGAATTGCGGGTGTTTCACACCCTGCCCACGGATGCGATCAACACGAACATCCACGAAACCTTCGTGCCGGCGGCGAGCGCACCCGTGGTCCCGGCTGGCCGCCGGGAATGGGAGCGCCAGCGGGATCAATGGCTGCAGGGGTTGCAGGCAAAATGTTTTGCCGGCTGGCCATCGCCGACGGGCACGCCGCCGGGCTGGAAAAGGCTGTGGTCGGTTCGCCGCAACGGCCTGCGTCTGGAGGCGGTGGAATTTCTCAGTGAAGCCGGGCTGCCGCTGCGGCTTTATTTCCTGCGCAACGGTTCGAGCCGCCGGAATCGGGAGTTGAAGCTGACCGTGCTCGACGAGGCGGGCGCCGGGCCTTCGGCCCAGGCCACGTCGGGCGGCCTGACGTTCGATCGCTGGCTGGCGGCGCTCTCGGTGGAATTCCGCGGCGAGCTGTCGGCCGAGCTGGCGGCGGCCGGGACCGACGTGGCGGCCGATTCCGCAGGATGGGCCGCTTGGCGCGACTCGGTTTCCGCGGACGGCGCGGTGGCGTGGCTCGCCCCGCGAGGCGTGGGGCTGACGGCGTGGACGAGTTCGCCGAAAAGCCAGATTCAAGTGCGGCGTCGCTTCATGCTGCTGGGCCAGACATTGGATTCGATGCGCGTGTGGGATATCCGCCGGGCCCTGCAAGCCTTGCGGTCGAGCGACGAGTGGCGTTCCACTCGCCTGACGCTGGCGGGTTCGGGCGCGATGGCGTGTGATGCGCTCTACGCATCACTTTTTGAAGCAGCGACTGATTCGCTCGGGACGCGCCTGGAGCTCACCGCCCTGCCGGCGTCGCATCGCACGGGGCCGGATTACCTAAACGTGATGAAGGTCCTGGATGTGCCCCAGGCGCTGGCCATGGCGGTGGAGCGAGGGACCGTGGTCCTGCGCCAGTCCGATCGAACGGCCGCCGACTACGCGCGCGACACCGTCCGCCAGCTTGGCTGGAACCGGGACCGGCTGGTGGTGGAATCGCCGTGAGTTCAAAAGCGGCGGTGAATTGGGAGCACGAACCGCTTGGTTCTGCGGGGAGCATTGGTGATTTGTGATTGCTGATTTTTGATTTGGGATTTCCCGAGTCCCACAATCGGCAATCAGCAATCAGCAATCGGGTCCCGTCCTGAAATAGGTTGGTACCTCGAAATGAAAACATCGAGGAAACCAATGAAGGTGGTTCGCTATAGTCGAGGGTTCAAGATTCAGCTTGTGAGAGAGGCCGAAGAGGAAGGAAATGTTCCGTATCGAGTGAGCCAAAAGTATGGGGTGAGACCGTGCACGGTGATGAGGTGGGTGAAAACACTGGGCCGTGGAAAACATGGAAAGGTGATACGAGTGGAAAGAGCAGGAGAAGCGGATGAGTTGAAGCGGCTGCGGCGGGAGTTGCGAACGGTGAAGGAAGCGCTGGCCGATGCGCACGTGTCTTTGGCAGTCGAGAAAGCGTACGTGGAACTGGCCTGTGAGCAGCTGGGTCAGAAAGCGGAGGACTGGCGAAAAAAGCAGGATGGCAGGCCGCGCACCGGGCGAAGCAAGCCCAGCCAAAGCTGAAGGTGCTGGCGGTCTGCCGAGCGGTGGGAATGACGGCGCAGAATTACTACGCGCGCCGTCGACAGCGGCAACGGCAGGAGGTGGATGGAAACCTGGTGTTGGAGTTGGTGCGGGCCGAGCGGCGAGAGCAGCCGCGGCTGGGCGGGCGCAAGCTTTACTATTTGATTAAGCCCGAGCTGAAGAAGGCCGGGGTGAAGATGGGGCGGGATCGAGTGTTTGCGGAGTTAAAGAAAGGCGGGCTGCTGGTGCCCAGAAAGCGGTCTGAGTGGCCGAAAACGACGCAATTCAACGAGAATCTGCCGGTGTTTAAGAATCTGGTCAAAGACCGGAAGGCGACGGGGCGCAACCAGATCTGGGTGGCGGACATCACCTACATTCGAACGGAGGAAGGCTTTCTCTATTTGGCTTTGGTAACCGATCAATGGTCGCGGAAGATCGTGGGGTTCGCGCTGTGGATAAGCCTGGAGGTGGTGGTGGTGGTGCGGGCTCTGGAGATGGCGCTGCGCCGTCTTAAGGCCGGAGAGAAACCCACCCACCATTCCGACCGTGGGTGCCAGTATGGCTCGCACTTGTTCGTGCAGCGCATTGAGCAAGCGGGCTTGGTTCTGAGCATGACCGAAAGGGATCACAGCGCGGAGAACGCGATGGCCGAACGGGTCAACGGAATCCTCAAACAGGAGTACGGGTTGGATGGGACCTTTGCGAGCGCCCAGGAGGCGCAGCAAACCGTGGCGCGGGCCATCCACCTCTACAACACGCGCCGTCCCCACACCGCGCTGGCGATGCAGACGCCCGCGCAGGTGTACGAAGCTTAAGGACGCCGCCCAGCTCCCCCCAGACCCCCCTGCGGAATGCCCGGCGCCTGGGCCCCTTTGCGCACGATGTTAGCCGCGAGCTCAGGCTCGCACGACCGGCTACCATCGGCGCTTATCCCAGGCGCCGACCATTCCGAAGTGCCGCTTCGCGGAATGAAGAAAGTACCAAATTATTTTCAGGACTTGACCGGCATTGGGGGCAGGTGCGACCAAGCGGCTGGAGGCGGCTCAGCTATCCGTTGCGGCGGTCAGCGGCCGCGGAGCGCAGCTTGGAGTTGGCGCAACTCGTCGTCGATATCCTCGCCGGGGGCCACGGTGGCCGTCACTTCCTCACGGAACAGCTCGCGGAACCGTTTGCGGATTCGGTGGACGGCCACCCGGGCGGCACCTTCGGAGGTGTTCAGGCGGGTGGCGACCGTGGCGTAGGGAATTTCTCCGCGGCCGGCCGTGAGAAAGTCTTTGAGCGCGTCGAATTCGTCGGTGCGTCCGGCGGCCGTAAATTCTTCGCGAAGCCGGGCGATGACGCGTTCGATCAGAGTCAGGGCCCACTGACGTTCGTACGCTTGGTCGGGGGATTCGGGTGGCCCGGAGGCGTGTGAGGCGAGGGTCTGTTCGGCCAGTTCGGTGTCGAGCGGTGCGGCGAGTTGGCCGCCGCCCCGTTTCTGCGCGCGCGTGCGGTCCCAGTCATCGGACAAGAATCGCTTGAGGGCGACGAGCAGGAAGGTGCGGAAGCGGCCTTTGTCGCGGTCGGCCGCACGCAGCCAGTCCTTCTCCAGCAACCGGCTGAAGAACTCCTGGGTGAGATCCTGGGCGTCGTGTGGGTTTCGGCCCTGGCGCCGGAGCCAGAGATAGAGCGGGCGCCAATAGGCCCGGCAAAGGGCTTCGAGGGCGGCGGCGGCACCCGGCGCGTTGGCGTCCCGCGCGGCCGCCACCTCGGTCCACCGGGTGGTGACGAACAGGCCCGCCTCGGGGCGTTGCTGAGATGAGTTGACGGTGGTGGTCAATCGAACCGGCCGCGCCGCCTCAGGCGGTCGGATATTTCCAGCCTTTGCGATAGTCGCGGCGGAGCCGGCGGGTCGCATCGCGATCGGCCACGACCGCGCGTTTCGGGGCGTCGTAGGTGAGGGTGCGCCCGACATCCATGGCGATGTTGGCCATGATGCAACTGGCGGTGGAAATGTGGCCTTGTTCGATGTCGGCAATGGGGCGGCTGCGTTTGGCGATGGCCGCCAGGAAGTCCAGCATATGCCGGCGTGTGGCCGGGGCCGCGTTGAGCTCGATGTCCTTCTCAGTCACGTCCTCGGGGTATTGCTCCTTCTCGTAATAGCAATCGAAGTGGATCGGCTTCGCTTTCGAATCCAGCGGGATGAAATCCGCGCGCATGGTGCTGGCCTTGAGCGTTCCTTTCTCACCGTAGATGAAGAGCGCCCACGGGTAGTCGGGATCGGGCGGTGTGCCCCAGGTGCGATGCTGCCAGGCGCAGTTGAACCCGTCGTATTCGAACGTGGCGACTTGGGTGTCGCTGATGTTCGACTTGCCGTCCTTTTGCACGTAGATGCCGCCGGTGGACGAGATGCGTTTGGGCCAGCCGAGGTTGAGCATCCAACGGGCGGTGTCGAGCATGTGAACGCACATGTCGCCCACGATGCCGTTGCCATATTCGGTGAAGGTGCGCCACCAGCGCTTGTGGGGCAGGCCATCGTAGGGCCGGAGCGGAGCGGGCCCGGTCCAAAGCTCGTAATCGAGGAAGTCAGGAACGGATTCGAGGGGCGGGTTGCCGTTGGCCCGCATGTGGAAGTAGCAGCAGAGATCGACATGGCCGATCTTGCCGAGCAGGCCGGCTTCGACGATCTGCTTTTTGGCATCGATGAGATGGGGCGTGCTTTTGCGCTGGGTGCCGATCTGGACGACGCGATTGTGTTTGCGGGCGGCATCGAGGATGGCCTCGCCTTCACGCACGTCGCGGCTGATGGGTTTCTGCAAATAGACATCGGCGCCCGCCTCGATGGCATCGATGGCATGCAACGCGTGCCAGTGGTCGGGCGATCCGATCAGGAGAATGTCGAACTTGTGCTGGCGCAGCATGTCGCGGTGGTTCTGGTAGGTGAGCGGGCGCTGCTTGGACTTCTGGCGCTGGCTGGCGATGGTCACGGCTTCGCTCAGCATGTTCTTGTCCGGGTCCGCGATGGCCACGACTTCGACGGGCGCGACCTGGATGAGGCGCCAGAGATCGCTCTTGCCGTACCAGCCGGCGCCGATCAGGCCGACCTTTTTGGTCGGTCCATGGACGAGGTCCAAGGCATCAGCACCCCACGAGGGCAGGGCGGCCAGGGCGGTGGCGGCGGACGCGGTTTGCAAGAAACGCCGGCGGTTGATGTGAAACGGAGCAAGGTCGGCCGGAGAGACGGGAGGGTTCGGTTTCATGGGCGGCAGTATGAACGTGGAATACGCGCGCGTGCAACAACTCGAGAGTCCAAACTGTAAACGTCCAGCAAGGCCACCATTCTGCCACTCGCCTTTGGGCTGTCGTCCTTTCGCGGAAATCTTGGAGAAGTCTGGACGGTGATTGAAAGACAGAGACACAGAGGCCACGGAAGATTGAGCAGGAAGAAAACGGTCGGGGCCGATTCACATCTCTGTGAGCTCCGTGTCTCCGTGTTTTAAATCGAATCGATTCAGATGGCTGCGAGAACAAGAAAGAACAAGAAAGGATTGCGAGGGACGGTGCTAGACGCCACGCTCGGCTTCATCAGCCCTAGTGCAGCAGTGGTGTTGTCTGCATCTCGTCTCGGCGCATGAACGCGCGCATCTTGATTTTTGTGAGCCTGGTCTTGGGTTTCGGCAGCCCGCTCTTTGCGGAGCCGCGGCTTGATCAGGGGGATGTTTTCACCACGGGCATGAACGGGGTGCGGCGCTATCGGATCCCGGGACTGGTGGTCACGCCGAAGGGAACGGTGCTGGCCTACGTGGAGGCGCGCCGGAACGGGAGTGCGGATTGGGGCGAGATCGAGGTGCATCTGCGGCGGTCGCAGGATGGCGGCAAAACCTGGGAACCGTCGCGTCAGATTGCGCATGCCGGAGCGCGCATTGAAGGAAATCCACGGAAGAAGACGGGCGGCGACCACGAACAGACCGTGAACAATCCGGTGGCGATCGTGGATCGGAAGGCGGGCGCCGTCGAATTTCTTTATTGCGTCAACTACGCGCGGTGTTTTGCGATGCGGAGCGTGGACGATGGTGTCACGTGGAGCGGGCCGCGGGAAATTACCGAGACCTTCGAGCCCTTTCGCACGAAGTATGACTGGAAGGTGATTGCGACGGGACCGGGCCATGGGATTCAGCTGCGGACGGGTCGCCTGGTGGTGCCCATCTGGCTGGCGTATGGGAAGGTGGGCGACCATGCGCCTTCGGCTGCGGGCACCATTTACAGCGACGACGGGGGACGAACCTGGAGGGCAGGAGACATTGCCGTGCCGAATGAAGGAGGGTGGCACAACCCCAACGAATCCATCCTGGCGCCATTGTCTGACGGACGGGTGCTGATGATGACGCGGAGCGAGTCGCGGCCGAATCGAAAGATTTTGGCGATGAGCGCCGATGGCGCGACGGGGTGGAGCCGCCCGACGTTTCATCCGGAACTTTGGGAGCCGATCTGCATGGCCGGGCTGGCGGCGGTTCCGTCAAAGCCGGGGACATTGCTCTTTTCCAATCCGCACCGGCTGGCCCGGGGCGAGGGTGGTGGGGAAATGCCGGCCGGGCGGGGCAAGCGCGAGAATTTAACCATTCAGCTGAGCCGCGACGACGGTCGGACGTGGCCGGCGAAACGAATGCTGGAGCCGGGGCCTTCGGCTTATTCGGATCTGGCGGTGCTGGCGGACGGGACCGTCCTTTGCCTGTATGAGCGAGGGGAGGACGTGCGCGTGGCGCGCTTTAACCTGGAGTGGCTGGAGGCTGGCTCGCCGCCGGCGGGAGAGCCGTGAACGGAGAATGATCATGAAAGCAAAAGATTCGCACTTGAGTCGCCGGGGCTTTTTGCGTCGCGGCGCGGGTGCTGTCGGCGCGGTGCTGGCGGTGCCGACGATAATTCCGGCTTCGGCCCTGGGCCGTGGGGGGCTGCGGGCGCCGAGCGAGCGGATCAACATGGGCTTTGTCGGTTTGGGTGGGCAGGGTTCGGGTCATTTGCTGGGTGGGGCCTGGACCTATGTGCCCGGCGGGTATGTGGCCCGGGGTGACGTGCAGGTGCTGGCGGTGTGCGATGTGCGGCGGGAACGCCGCGAGCGCGCGCGCCAACGCTGCAACGAGGTCTACGCGCAAACGCTCCACCGGCCGGAGTACGATGGCGTCCAGGACTACAACGATTTCCGGGAGATCCTGGTTCGACCGGACATTGACGCCATGTTGCTGGCGCTGCCGTATCATTGGGCGGCGCCGATGGCGACGATGGCGATGCGGGCGGGCAAGGACGTGTATTGCGAGAAGCCGGTGGCAATCACGGTGCGCGAAGGACGGCATCTGATCGAAACCGCGAGGCGCTTCGGGCGCGTTTTTCAGGCGGGCACGCAGCAGCGCTCGGAGTATTCGCGGCGGTTTCCCTTTGTGTGCGAGCTGATTCGCAACGGTCGAATCGGGCAGCTCAAGGAGGTTTACGCCTATCGTCAACCCGGTGCGTTTCATCCGACGCCGTGGACCTCCGACGCCAGCAAGCCGGTGCCGGCCGGGTTTGACTGGGACATGTGGCTTGGTCCGTTACCGTGGCGCCCATTCAATGGAGAGGCCGGTCACGCGCTGACCGGCTGCTTTGTCGGCGATGTAAACTGGGCGCCGCATCATTACGACGTAATCCAATGGATGGTGAACGCGGACCGCACCGCGCCGATCGAAATCGAGTATGAGGCGCCCGCCGCGGGCCGCGAGGCGGTGATCCACTACCACTACGCGAATGGCGTCGTGGTCCACTCCAGCCCGTATCCGGGCGAACCGGTGGGGGCTGAGGGTGGCGGCTGCTTCGTTGGCACCGAAGGGCGCATTGCGGTCGATCGTTCCAACATTGTGGCCCACCCCGATCGCGTGTTACGGGAACCAATCCGGCCCACGGACCAGCGGGTTTACCGTTCGGAAAGTCACTCGGGCAATTTTCTCGAGTGCATCCGCACCCGGCGCCCGACGATCTGCGATCCGGAGACAGCGGTTTACTCAATGAACGCGATTCTGATTGGCGGGATTGCGCTCATTCTTCGACGCAACCTCAAGTGGGATCCCGTGAAGGCCGAGTTTACGGGCGATGACGAGGCCAACCGCCTGCTGTCGTACACCCCGCGTCCGCCGTGGCGCCTCTAGTCGGCAACTGCTTCAGCCATGATTCAACCCCCTTTGAACCGATGAACACCTCATGGGCCATCCGGCGCCGCGGCGCATCCGGCGGGAGACGTTCGAGCCTGCTGCCGGCGGTTTTGATCCTGTGTTATTGCCTGGGTCGTCTGCCGGGCGTCGGCGCGGAAACCGAGTCGGATCTGATAGCCTCGCTCCGTTCGGGCGGCGACCCGACCAGGGTATGTGAAGCCTGCCGGAAGCTGCGGTTGGCCGGCACAGTGCAGGCGGTGCCGGCGCTGGCGGCCTGGTTAACGGATGAACGCGTGGGCCAGGCCGCCCGTTATGCGCTCGAGGCGCTGCCCGCTCCGGAAGCCGGCACCGCGCTGCGGGAGGCGCTCGGTCGCACCACGGGCCTTCTGAAGGCCGGCGTGGTGGATTCGCTGGGATGGCGTCGCGATGGCGAGGCGGTGCCGCTGGTTAAACGTCTGTTGACGGATGCCAGCGCGGACGTCGCGGCTGCAGCGGCGGGCGCGCTTGGGCGCATCGCGGATGACGTTGCCCTGGCCGCGCTGTTGGAGGCCCACGGGCAAGCCGCGGGCCCGGTGCGCGTTGCGGTGGTCGAGGCGCTTTTACGCTGCGCGGAGCAGCGCCTGGCCCGGGGCGAAGCGCCACAGGCGCGATCCATCTATGAAGGACTGGCCGTGCGCGGAGAAACGAGCGCCGTTCGCGTGGCGGCGGAGGCTGGCCTGATCCGATGCGCCGGCCGGGACGCGCTCCCGCAGATCCAAGCTGCGCTCGAGGGAGACAACGAGGATGCACGGGTGGCTGCGCTGCAGTTGGCTGGTGCGCTCGGGGAGCCGGGGGCCGCGCAGGCATTGGCGCATCTCCTCCCAACGGCGAGCCCGGCGGTGCAGGTGGCTTTGCTGGGGGTCCTGCGTGGGCGGGGAGACACCAGCGTGGTGGCGGCGGTCGACGGCGCGGCCCGCAGCCCGATTCCGGCCGTTCGCAAGGCGGCGATTGAGGCTCTGGGCGACCTGGGGGATGAACGCGCTGTCGCGGTTTTGGTGGAGTCGGCTGCGTCCGGCGACGCGGTTCAACAGAGAGCCGCGCGCCAGGCTCTGGAGGGCTTGCGTCGCGGCGATGTGCGAGGCGTGCTGCTCGCTCAACTCGCCACCGCGACGCCGGCTGCCCAGTCCGAGATCATCCGCGCCCTGACGAGCCGGGACGAGCGCGCCGCGGTTCCGTCCCTGATCGCACTCGCGCGCAGCGGGGCGCCGAGTGTGCGTCCGGCTGCGTGGCGCGCGCTGAGCGCGCTCGCGGATGAATCCCAGGCGGGTGTGTTGGTGGAATTGCTGGCGTCCGCTCCGGATGACGAGATGCGAAACGGGGTGGTCGGCGTGTTCGAGTCGATGGCGGAGCGGGGCCGTGGGGCCGGGGATCTGTCGCCGGTCTGGCGGGGCGCGGCGGCCGGGGACGTCCCGACCCGGCGAAGCTTGTTGCGTGTGTGTGCGCTGTTCCCTGGCGAGCCGGCGCGCCGGGCTTTGCGGACGGCGCTGAAGGATCCGGACGAGGGCATGCGTGACGCGGCCGGGCGGGCGCTGGCGGAGACGCGGGATGTGGAGTTGCTGCCCGATTTGCTGGCGGTCGCCAGAAGTGCGCCCGATTCCGCGGGGAGTTCCCTGGCATTGGCTGCGGTGGTCCGGCTCGCGGCCGAGCCTGGTCCGGAACTTTCGGAAGCCCGCCGGACCGAACTATTGTCCGAGGCGTTTGGCGTGGCCGCCCGCGTGGAGGACAAACGCCAGGTGCTGTCCGGTCTGGCGCGGGTCCCCAATGCTCAGACCCTCGAGCTTGTCCGGCGGGCGGCTGGCGACGTCGCGGTGAAGCCGGAAGCCGAGGCGGCGTTGCTGCAAATCACGCAGAAGCTCGGGGTTCGCGCGCCGTTCATCGAAGAATGGGCTGTCAGCGGACCGTATCGGAAGGCGGGCGTCGCGGGCGCGGTGGGAATGTTCGACCTCGCATTCGGTCCGGAAATTGGAGGGGAGACGCTGCCGTGGCGTCCCGTGCCGCGCGCGCCGCAGGTTGCCCTCGCGAGCCTGTTTCCCGGGCAGGAAAACTGCGCGGCTTATCTCCGGACGCAGTTCGTCGTGCCTCAGGCCGGACAGGGGACGCTTTTGCTGGGCAGCGACGACGGCGTGAAAGCGTGGGTGAACGGGGCACTTGTCCACGCGAACAACGTGGACCGGGGCGATGTGGCGGATCAGGACAAAGTGTCCATCCAGCTGCGGGCGGGGACGAACACGCTGATGTTGAAAATTTCGCAAGGCGGCGGCGGCTGGTCGGCGCGGGCGCGGGTGGTGGGCGCGGACGGACAACCGGTCCCGGGGTTGCAGGTGGTGGGGCCGGCGGGTTGGCGTTGAGCGAGAAAGCGATCTGCGGCCAGGTCGAGATGGGTCGGGTTCAGCCTTTGCGCAGGCGGCTGACGAAGCGATTCATTCGTTCACAGGCGATCTGGATCTGCTCGAGGGAGGTCGCGAAGCAGCACCGGACGAACCCTTCGCCGCTGGGGCCAAAGGCGCCGCCCGGGACACAGGCGACTTTTTCCTCCTGCAACAGGCGGACGGCGAATTCCTTGGACGCGAGGCCGGTGTTGGTGATGTTCGGGAAGGCGTAGAAGGAACCGCGGGGAAGGTGGCAGGTGAGCCCCATGCCGTTGAGGGCATTGACAATGAAATTTCGGCGCACCCGATATTGGTCGCGCATCTCGATGGTGTCAGGCTCACCGGCGGTGATGGCTTCGAGGGCGGCTTCCTGGCTGATGATGCTGGCGCAGAGCATGGAGTACTGATGGATCTTCATCATCGCCTCGATGATCTCGGCCGGGCCGCAGGCGTAGCCGATGCGAAAGCCGGTCATCGCGTAGGCCTTGCTAAAGCCGTGGAGGAAGATCGTCCGCTCGAGCATGCCGGGGAGCGACGCGATGCTGACATGTTCGCCTTCGAACGTGAGCTCGGAGTAGATCTCATCGGTGATGACCAGGAGATTGTGGCGAAGTGCGAGGTCGGCGATGCGCTGCAGCTCGGCCCGGGTCATGGTGCCGCCGGTCGGGTTGGTGGGGAAATTCAGAACCAAGGCCTTGGTGCGGGGTGTGATGGCCCTGGCGATGGCGTCGGCGCGCACGGCAAAGTTGTCCTCGGCGCGGCAGGACACGGCGACAGGCACTCCATGGGCGAGGGAGATGCCGGGGGAATAGGAGACGTAGCAGGGCTCGTGGTAGATGATCTCGTCGCCGGGATTGATGATGGCGCGGAAGGCGATGTCCATGGCTTCGCTGACGCCCACGGCGATGAGGATCTGATTTTTCGGGCTGTATTGGACCTGGAATTTCTCGGCGAGATGGAGCGCGATCGCCTCGCGCAGCTTGAGCAGGCCGAGGTTGGATGTGTAGGTGGTCTTGCCGCGTTCCAGGGCGTAGATGGCGGCTTCGCGAATGTGCCAGGGCGTGACGAAGTCGGGCTCGCCGACGCCGAGGGAAATGACGTCCTTCATCCCCTGGACGATGTCGAAAAAGTCGCGGATGCCCGAGCGCGGAATGTCGCGCACGACGGACGCCACGAAGTGTTCCGCCTGGAACGGTTTGTTCATGCGGCTGGGAAGGTATTGAAGATCCCGCGCCGGTTCAACCTCCGCGTGACACTCCGCGTGGCCTCTTCGGCGTGGACTCTGACGAGAAGCGCGCCGCCGCGGTCCACGCGCCTGTGCCTGGGCAGGAACGCCAATCGGTGCTGAGGAATTGGCAAGGCAGGACCGGCGATGTCGTGAGCTGACGCCACCATGGCTGGGCATGAAGCTGTCTGAGATGCGGGTGCACTACGATCGCGGGCCACTGCGGGAGGAGGACCTGTGTCCGGACCCGTTCGGGCAGTTCTTGAACTGGATGCGCGACGCGACCGAAGCGGGTTTGGTGGAGCCGAACGCGATGAGTCTGGCCACCGTGGACGCGGACGGTCGCCCGGCGTTGCGGACGGTATTGCTCAAGGGTTTCGATGAGCGCGGGTTTGTGTTTTACACGAATCTCGAGAGCCGTAAGGCGAAGCACATGGCGGCCAGACCCGAGGTGTCGCTGCTCTTCCCATGGTTGCCGTTGCACCGGCAGGTGGCGGTGAACGGCCGGGCCGAGCGGGTGTCGGTGGCCGAAGCGATGGCCTACTTTGCCACCCGGCCGTTCGCCAGTCAGCTGGGAGCCTGGGCGTCACCGCAAAGCGAGGTGATCTCCACCCGGGCGCTGTTGGAGATGAAATGGGAGGAGGCCAAGCGGCGATTTCGGGAAGGGCACATCCCCATGCCGGTGTTTTGGGGTGGCTACCGGGTGGTGCCGCAGACCGTGGAGTTTTGGCAAGGCCGGGAGCATCGATTGCACGATCGGATTCTCTATACGCGGGGCGCTGACGGAAACTGGGCCATCGCCCGCCTGGCGCCGTAGGACGCGTGCGTTACGGGGTGGTTGTAGCGCCGGCGTCCTCGCCGGCAGGTGGCGACGCATCCGTGCGTCGCCGAGCGGTTGAGGTTGCACTGACGCGGATGGGGCGGCCGGGAGGCCGCCTGACCAGCACGCGGGACGCGTGCGTTACGGGTGGTTGTAGCGCCGGCGTCCTCGCCGGCAGGTGGCGACGCATCCGTGCGTCGCAAAGCGGTTGAGGTTGCTTTGATGCGAGATACGGCGGCCGGGAGGCCGCCTGACCAGCACGCGGGACGCGTGCGTTACGGGGTGAGACGGGCGGCAATCGCCAGAGAAGTCGCTGGCCGAGTGGCGGTTGGAGTGATAGTTTCCGCGGTCTATGGCTCAGAATATTCGACGGGCAATCCGTGGCGGGTGCGGGGTGTTGTTGGGGGCGTTGGTGCTGGCAGTAAGCGGCCCGGCGAGGGCGCAGTTTACGATTACAGGAGTGGCCGACAAAGCCGCGCCGTATGTGGACAGTGTCACGTTCAGCGTTGGGGTGCAGTCGGGCTACAGCTATGCTGCGGAGCTGAACGGCGAACGCATTCCGGTCGGGGTGTCGGTCACCGTGGCATCGCCCGATTTTTATGAGTTGCGAGTATCGGCGACCAACGTGTTCACCTCGGTGGTGACCAGCCAGCTGGTGAGGTTCATCGTGCGGTCAGGTGAGCGGGCCGCAACCGAGTGGGGCCTGCCGCCGCACACCCCGTTGCCTCCCGTGCCCTCGGCAGCGGAGGAATTTGTTGGGAGCCGTCTGCGCATCCTGGTGCCGTCGGCTTTCCCCACCGGGTATGAAGTACCGGTGGTGGCGTGGGTGGTTGACCCGAACGGACATGCGGTGCGGGTCAATGGTCAGCTCACGGCGGCGGGCCAGCGGTCCATCCCAATCAAGCGCGGTGTGGGTTCGGGCTTTCTGGCGGCCGGCAACCCGGTGGGAACGCTCGCCTACGCGCCGGCGGTTCCGGGACTGAGCACCAATCACAATGTGGAGATCGAAGGCGAGCCGGCGTGGACGGTGACGGGCGGGGCGCTCTCGGGCGCCGTGGTGTGGCCGGCCAATTCGCGAATTCGCGTCACGTCGAGCTTGGGGCTGCCGGCGGGCAGTTCCCTGACGATCGGTGCGGGGACGATCGTCCTGCTCAATCCTGGGATCAACATCACGAACGACGGGACGATTACGGTCAACGGAACCGTGGATCAGCCGGTGGTGTTCATGCCGCAAAGCCGGAACCAGCCGTGGGGTGGATTCTTCATGCGGACCAGCGGCGGTGTGCTGACGGCGTCGGGAACAATCTTTACGGGGAGCGGCGCGGATCCAAATGGCGGGGCGGGGCATCGGCCGGAGCAGTGCTTGTTTCTGGTGGATGGGGCGCCTCGCCTGACCCTGGTGGACTGCGCGGCGGTTTTTCTGGCGGGACAATTCGGCCACGCGTATGGGGGAGGCACGTTCAAATTCGAGCGCTTCCTCCTGCAGCGGGCCACCACGGGCGGCGAATACACCGGGGCGAGCTTCACCGTGAACGACAGCGCGTTCATCGAATTCCCGGATGACTCGGCGAATTTCGTCGATGGCGACAATGACGCCCTTTACTTCGTGAGCGGCACCCATGCGTTCACCAACACGATGTTTGGGTGGACGAAGGACGATGGTGTCGATTCGGGCGGGAGCGGCTACGGGCCATTGACCTATCAGTCGTGCTGGTTCGAATCCGTGTTTCACGAGGGCAATTCGCTCTCAGGCTACAAGAACGTTTATTCGCGCGATTCGGTGTACCTCGACTGCGGGCAGGGGATCGAGAACGGCTACAACGCGCCGACCAATCGGATGGATCACTGCCTTTTCGTGGGCAATGAGATTGGCGTCCGGCACGGGGACAACTACGACAACATTGGGAATTATGACGGGCGCGAGACCGTGACGAACTCGATCTCGATTTACAATCATCGCGACGTCTTCGGCTTCAACTGGCACACGGGCGCGGCCAATGGCTGGACCAACGCGACGGGCCAGATGACGATTCGCGACAATTGGCTAAGCGCGGCGAACAGCTACTTCCCGAACAACAGCCTTTGGAATCCGGCGGTGGATGCCGCGCGGTTGGCGCCGTTCATGACGGTGCCGGCGGGTGGATCGGTGGGGGTGGGTCTGGCGGTGCGGACGAACCAGCTCGCGACTTCAACGCTGGCAAAGGGAGTGCCGCTGCGGCTGAGCCTCTTCACCACCCACGAGGTCCGCGTGAACTATGGTTTTTGGTCGGCGGCCACGGGCTTGGTCGGAGCGGGGGAGGCCGTGTTTCAGCCGGGCCAGACGGTGGTTCGCATTTATCCTTCGGGGTTTGACGTGCGCGGGCAGGCGGCGTGGGACCTGGTGTTGACGGGTGCGACGGGCGCCGAGTTGACCGGCGTGACGAACGTGCAAGTCACCGGATCGATTCCCGCGCCGGTGGTGGAGTTGGCGACCTCGGGAGCGGTGCTGCCCGGCTATCGGATTGGCGAGGGACTTTTTGTCCGGGTCAGCGGGCCCACGGCGCAGCCGGTGAGTGTGGGCTACACCATTCGCGGGGACGGCGCCGTCGTGGCGACGGGACGGGTGGAGATCAATCCGCCGGAGACGACGCGGCGCCTGGTGATGGCGGGCTTCAATCCGTTTGGGTATGCGATCGTTGAGGTGAGTCTGTCGGACCCGACCGGCGCGACGCTTGGGGCCGCGACGGTCACCTATGAAAACCCGGCGTTGGCGGTGGCGTTTGGCGTGGCGGGATCCCAGGCGGACCTGGGTTTGTTGGCTGTCGATCGTGGTCTGCCGATCACCCTGAATGGGCCGGCGGCGGGTGCGGTTTCCGTCGGGTTCGCGATTGAAGATTCCGGCCGCGTTTTGACCAACGGAACCGTGACGCTGCCACAGGGCGAGGTGGTCCGACTGCTGACCGCACCGACAATCGTGCTGGCCGAGCATCCGCTGGTCCGAGTCCGACTGCAGAACCCGAGCGGCGCACTGCTCGGGTCGCCGAACAGCCTGTATCTGGTGCGCGTGGTCCCGACGCCGACGCCGACCAACACGACGCTGATTGCTGCCGGATCGGTTTGGCGTTATCGGGATTTGGCTTCGGCGGCGCCGGCGGGATGGTCGGCGGCAGCGTTTGACGACAGCGCGTGGGCTTCGGGGCCGGCGCAACTGGGCTTCAGCAACGGGGAGGAGCAGGACGAGGCGACGCTCATCACCAACAACCGGCAAATCACGAGCTACTTCCGTCACAGCTTCAACGTGGCGGATCCAGCGGCTTACGCGGGCCTGTCCTACTGGCTGCTGCGGGACGACGGCGGGGTGGTTTATCTGAATGGGGTGGAGATTTTCCGGACGGCAAACCTGCCGGCACCGCCCGCGGTCATCAGCTACACGACGACGACGGGGAGCCCCAACGGGGAGAACACCGTGGACGTGGGGACGACGAACCGGACGGCGTTGCGGGCGGGGAGCAACGTTCTGGCGGTGGAGATTCACCAGCAGAGCGCCACGAGCTCGGATGTGAGTTTTGACTTCAGCCTGGTGGGCCTGGGCGCGCCGGTCTCAGTTCCGCAAAGCCTGCGATTTGGCGACTACGATGGGCGCCTGACCATCGCCTGGGGGGATCCGGCGTTTGTTCTGGAGCAAACCGATGAGTTGCGGAACGCCGCCACGGTGTGGACTCCGCTCCCCGGGATCAGCCCGATCGCTGTCGATCGAAACACGCCCCAGAGATTCTTTCGGCTGCGCAAGCCGTAGATCTGCTAGCCGGGCCGGCATGAAATCCACCTCGACAAATGACGAGCACACCCTGGGCCGACGACGCGACTCGGACGGTGGCTGGGCGCCGGCCGGCTTTGGGGCCGGCTGGCGTGTGATTGGTTAGGCGGGGCGGCCCAAGCGCGCGCATGGAAGCCACCCTGAAAATTCCCGCAGAGCTCTCCACGGTTCTGCGGTCCACGCCCGAGCTGCGGGAGGCGTATCTGGTGGGGGGCTGCGTGCGTGATGCGTTGCTGGGCATCGACCAGAAGGATTTCGATCTCGAGGTCTTCGGCCTGAGCTACGAGACGCTGGCGCGGGTCCTCTCGAACTGGGGTCGCACCGATTTGGTTGGGCGATCGTTTGGCGTGGTCAAGCTGTCCACGAGGTCGGGCCATGTCTTCGATTTCTCGGTGCCGCGGCGGGACTCAAAGGTTTCACCTGGGCACAAGGGGTTCACCGTGGAATTTGATCCTGGCCTGGGTCCGCGCGACGCGGCGGCCCGGCGGGATTTCACGATCAACACGCTCATGTGGAGCCCGCGGACGGGTGCGTTGCTGGACTTTTTCGGCGGCGCCGAGGATTTGCGGAACCGGGTGTTGCGCCACGTTGGCCCGGCATTTGTTGACGATCCGCTGCGGGTGCTGCGGGGCATGCAATTTGCCGGGCGCTTCGACCTGCAGGCGGCGCCGGAGACAGTGGCCTTGAGCCGGAGCATTCGGGCGTCTCATGGCGAGCTTGCGGTCGAGCGAGTGCGCGAGGAATGGTTCAAGTGGGCGGGGAAAAGTGTTCGGCCGTCCGCCGGGCTGAAGTTTCTCGTGGCGTCGGGCTGGGTTAAACATTACCCCGAGATCGCCGCTCTCGTCGGGTGTTTGCAGGATCCGGAGTGGCATCCAGAGGGAGATGTTTTCGTGCACACCGCGCATTGTTGCGATGCGATGGCGGGGCTCGCGGAATGGCAGTCGGCGGATTTGGAGACGCGCATCGTTTTGATGCTCGCGATCCTGGCCCACGATTTTGGCAAGCCGTCCACGACGCACGAGGCGGAGCGGCACGGGCGGCGACGGATTGTGTCGCCGGGTCACGAAGAGCTTGGGGGCGGGCTCGCGCGGAGCTTTCTTGAGCGGATCGATGCGCCGAACGTTTACCGGGAGCGGGTGCCGCCGCTCGTCATGAACCACCTGGCTCACTTGCAAACCCTGAACGCCCGGGCGGTGCGTCGCCTGGCCCGGCGGCTGGCACCGGAGATCATTGATCACCTCTGCGTGGTGATTGCCGCCGACCAATTTGGCCGCCCGCCCCGTCCCCAGGTCTTGTCGCCCGCGGTCATTTCGCTGCGCGAAATCGCCCGGGACCTGGCCGTGCAGGCCGCGGCGCCGAAGCCGATCCTCCTGGGACGACACCTCATCGAACTGGGCCTCAGGCCGGGCCGGGAATTCGGATCGGTGCTGGCGGCTGCGTTCGAAGCGCAGCTGGACGGAGCATTTGCCGATCTCGATGGTGCGTACGCCTGGTTGGCGGATCGATCCGGGATCGAGTTCGAGTTCCCGGACGAGATAGTCGAGGCAGCCCGCCGGCGCGGGACGCTGGTCGGTGGAGTTGAGCCGAAGAACGAATGCCATTCGGATGCGAGCATGAAGACGAAGACCAGGGAATCCGTGGCGGTGCTGGGCGCATCGCGGGATCGGACCAAGTATGGAAACAAGGCCGTGCGGGCTTTCCAGCGACAGGGCTATCCGGTTTACCCGGTAAACCCGAAGGAGACCGAAATTGAGGGCCTGACGTGTTACGCCAGCGTGGCGGCGCTGCCTGTCCGGCCAGGTCGGGTCACGGTGTACCTGCCGCCCGCCGTGACGCTGGGTTTGTTACCCGGCATTGCCGCTCGGGGTTGCGACGAACTGTGGCTGAACCCGGGCTCGGAATCGCCCGAGCTGGTTCGCGAGGCGGAGCGCCTGGGCCTGAAAGTGGTGCAGGCGTGCAGCATCGTCGACATCGGGCTGTCGCCGTCGTCGCTCGACTAGGCGACCACCGCCGGCTGGGCTTCACCGTGGGCCGGCACGCGCCTACTCGTCAAACGCGACCTCAGCCCCGCGAATCTCTCGAAATTGCCGGCTGCGAACGATCGCTTCAATGGCGGTGGCCATCCGGTAGTTGCCCGCCTTGAGCTGCGCACGGAGGTCGGCAGTCAACGGGTTGTCCGAGAGGAGGACGCCGCGGCCCAAGGCGTAGCCCAGAAGCTTTCGCGAAAATTGCTTCAGGAAGGCGTCCTGGCGCTGGACGCTGATATAGCGTCGGAGGCCGTCGATTCCGTCGATGTCGGTTCCGTCCATCAGGCGCGTGCGCGTGTCGACCGCGTGGCCACCGAGGTCCATTGCGCGGGTGCGGCCGATGGCATCGTAGCCCTCGAGGGCGTAACCGTAAGGATCGATGCGCCGGTGGCAGCCGAAACATTTCGGGTCCGTGCTGTGCTTCTCGGTCAATTGGCGGACGGTGAGTTCCTGGGTGGCTTCATCCTCCGGCAGGCGCGGAACTTCCTTGGGCGGGCGGGGCAATTTTTCACCGAGCAGGACTTCACCCACCCAGTTGCCGCGCAAGATTGGGCTGGTGCGCGAGGCGCCGGACTGTTTCGCCAGCGTGGTGGCCTGGGCGAGCACGCCGCCGCGCCCGAGTTTTCGCAGGCCATCGACGCGACTCCATCCGTCCGCCCCGGGTGCCGCGTCGAGCTTCAACCCGTAATGCGTGGCGAGATCCGCGTTGAGGTAAGTGAAGTCCGCGTTGATGACATCGAGGACCGAGCCGTTATTTTGAAGGAGGTCCGTGAAGAACCGAATGGTTTCTTCGTACATGCTGCGGCGCAGGCCGGGGAAGGTTGGGAAGTGGCGTTCGCTCTTCTCGCTGAGCTCGTCGAAGGCATAAACGTGCAGCCACGTGCAGGCGAACTCGGTGGCCATCCTGCGAATTTTCGGATCTTTCAGCATGCGCCGCGCCTGGGCCGCCAGCTCGTCGGAGTGCTGTAACCGACCTGCGGCAGCGGCAGAACGGAGCGCTTCATCCGGAGTGGACGACCACAGGAAATAGCTGAGGCGCGTGGCGAGTTCCCAATCAGAGACCGGCCCGGAGTGAGCGCCGGGAACTGGCTTTTCCGCTCGATAAAGGAATGCCGGCGCCACCAGCACGCGGGCCAAGGTTAAGCGCAGAGCTTGCTCGTGGGGGATTTCCTCGTCGCGCAGGCGCTGGTATAGCCGCCGCAGGTCACGCTCGTCTTCGGTGGTCAAAGGCCGGCGATAAGCGCGGGCGGCGAATTGGAGCAGGGCCTGGAATTGGGCCGGCTGGGCTTCCGTCAGCTCGCGGCGAAACGCCTCGGCGCGTTTTTTGATCGGTTCGCGCATGGGCTCGAACGCGCTTGGATCGGCGTCCTGGGTCGCGAACTGCCAGAGCTGCTCGTAGGCATCCACCAATTTGAGGGCGTCCTGGCTGACGAAGTGAAGTTCGGACCACAACTGCTCGAGCTCGACGATCTCCGCCGGGTCCAGCAGGAGGCGGCGCAGGTGGTCGTCTTCGCGGTAGTATAACGTGAGGGTGACGACCTCATCGACTGGCACGATTTTCGTGTAGCAGAGGGCGGCGGGAAATAGTTGTCTAAACTCGTCGAATGAGGCCTCGATCCGGCGCCGGGCGGTGCTCCCGTTGCGGACGAGGATGGGATTGTCGGAGGTGGCCGGACGGTCGCCGTCGGACCAGGTGCTCTTGGGTTCGGATTCGCGGGCAGCACCCGGCGTTGGAGAACCGAGCGTGTTCGGACGGGTGAGAGCCGCCTGCATCTGCACGCTCGCTTCGCCCCCGGCGTTCGGGTGCAGCCGCCCGGTGGCAACAAATTCCGAGCCTTGGGCCAATTCCGCGGGCACGTGCACCTCCAGGACGGCCGGCGCCCGCACCGCTAGGCTGGTCGCATCGATTCCTTCGGCCTCGGGTCGCGCGCCGAACTTCGCGGAGAGCACGCCCCATTCGCTGGGGCGCTGGGTGGTGTTGCTGCGCAGTGACGCCAGGTTTTCCGGCCGAAAGAGAGACCGCAGCAACGGCCCGTTGAGCGAAAGCAATTCGCGCTTCAGCATGGCGTCCGGCGTTTCGTTGGCGAGGGCTGGAATGTCGCCGGCGAGCAGCTTCTGCAGATCTGCCGCCAGCGCCGACTTTTGCTGGTGATCCGGAGCGGCCAGCCAGCGGGCGAGAATTGAGCCGGGGGGGATCACGATTTCTTCGCGTTTTCCGTTGTCGGGTTCACTGAAAAAATGCCAGACGTCCGGGCGGCCCTGGCGATCGGCGTGGGGATTTCCCGCAAGCAGGTCGGCGGAGACATCCTCGGCAAGGTCCCAGGCCTGATCGCCCCCCTCAAGGTGAAGGTTGATGGCAGTCAGGTCGCACGAGTGGTTGCCGTCGCGCGGTCCCACCGAGATGGCGAAGATATCCCCGGGCTTGACGCCAAGCGGATCGAATGGCCCGAGGGCGATCTCCTTGGCCCCTTGTGAGTTGCCGGTGGCCAAAGTTTGGCGAGTTTGGCCGCGACGTAACTCAACGGCCCAGGTGACACCATTGCCGCATTCCGTGTGGGCGTGCTGAACGCTGCCCTTGACGCGAACGGTTCCGGCGATGGGACTGCGCCAGCCAACGACGACGCGGCGTTTTGGTGAGGGATGAACCGCCACGCTGTGCGGCTTCATGGTTCCAGGAATGCGGACCTGCTCGCCCGAGGCGTTCGCCAGAACACCCAGCGCATCAGGGCCTGTCCAGCCCTTGATGAAATCGTGCCCCTGGGCGGTTTCGAGTTTTTGGGTGAGATGCCCCTCAATGCGCGCCGACCCGGAGCCCAGGCCCAGGCTTTCCATCCAGGAGGAGAGAACCATCGGATCGAGCCCGTGCTTCTGGCTGAGCACGGCGAGGTCGCCAGAGTTCGAGTTGGTGGAGAGCGTGGCGCAGACGGCCAGGGAGCGCGCGGCGTTCTGGGTGACTCGTTCCCGATGAGCTTGGATTGCGTCGACGACCACCGGAATATCGCGAAGAAGTAGATCGGGGCGCCCGCTGGCGGACAGACGCGGTTTCTCCCAGACAACAAGGTCGTCGGAGGAACCGTCTCCCGCGTCGGAGGCGACCAGATAGAATACGGCAGGCGCCTGGGGTGACGCGGGAGTTGGAAGCTTGAGGCGGACTTCACGGGACTCGGCCAAAGGCACGACAGGGACCTGCCAAGCTGAAGGGCCGTCCCGTTTGCCGATGTGGCCAACCTGCGTGAACCGCCACAGCGCTTGTTGCCAGAGGGCAACGGACTGGACCAGTCCAGTGGAGGTGGCGCTCGATGAGGTCCAACTGCTGCGCAATGGCTCCAAAACCAGGGAGGCGTTTGTCCCGGAGAGCGCTGACCACAGGGCCGTCAGGTATTTTGGGGAAAGCTGGCGGTTTCGCGCAAGTTGCGTCATTTCCGCCGGCGAGGGCCGGGGTTGGCTTCGCCGCAGTTCCAGGGAGGCTTCGAAGTATCGGTCCAGGGGCAACACTCCGCCGTCCTTGGTTTCAAATTTAATCCCCTGGAGGTTGACGGCGGAGCCGCCACCGTTGACCGAGAAACGACCGTAGAATCTGCGAATGGCAGTGAGCCTTTCTTCCGTCCAGTCGCGCTGGGACGTGCTGGGTGAAAAAGCGATACCGCCAGGCACCAATACGGCATGAGCGGCAATTTCTTTGCCCGCATCGAAATATTTGGTGAGGAGAGCAGGCGACATGACCAGCGAGTTGCCAGTGTTCATGAAACCTTCGCCCGCCGCGCTGTCAGCTGGAAATTCTTTGGCGGGATCGAGGGCGGATACGTCGGTCAGGTCCCGAATCGTATACGTATACTCGGCGTTGTTTAGGCGGCGTAAAACCACCGGCCCGGGATCTCCCGCGCGAGCGATCGCTGCCTCATCCAGTGCAGCCGAAACCCAAGCCACCAATTCGTCTCGCTCTGCCTGGGTCGGCTGGGGTTTTTCTTTCGGCGGCATTTCGCCGAGTCCAAGCTGCTCAACCACGCCTTGCCAAACTTTCGGATGGCGGACGACTTCTGCGAACGAGTCAAACCGTTCCAGATCCAGGTCGCCTTTGTGTTTCTCCTTTGAGTGGCAGCCGAGGCAATAGGATTTAAGAATGGGCTGAATTCGGGTGGTGTAGCGGTTGCCGGTGTCGTTGGGCGCCGGCGCCGCTTGGCCCGACGCTGTGGGCAGGCCGATGGAAATCGCGGCAGCAAGAAACAGCAAACTCCCCTGAAAGGCGATTGAGTGCGGTTGGGTTGGGCGAAATGACGCTAACGCGGCCAAGTCGGAATTGCTCATGATTCTGAAAGTGGACGAATCATCAATCCGATCTGTTCGGCCAACGTGGAAGGAATCACCTGCAGCGGGTCGAACCGGAGGGGGGCCTGGACTGATTCGCAGCGCGTTGCGCACTCGGGCCGGAAGGAAGGCGGGCGGCCGAGGTCGACCAAAGCAGAAAGCTCAATTCCGGAGCCTATGGTTCAACCGGAACGGAACTACGAGACCTTGCCGAATTGGCTGGAGCGGGTAAAAAAATTCTCCACAGATCCGCCTAATCCGTGGCGCCGAATCTGTGGAGTCTTGACAACCCACCGAGAGATTGGCCGGACCCAATCTGGATCCGGCCAACCTACGCAGAGAAGAACTAATTACTTGCGGCGGAAGAAGCGGGGCGTCGCCAGCGCGCCAAAGGCCAATCCGGCCAGGGCGAGAGTCGAACCAGCTTCCGGCACCGACGTACCAACCGTGCGGCCTTCGTCGAAGACATTCAGGCCACCGGCGGTGGAGGTGCGATACGCGTCAAACGGCTGGGAACCAGGGGTGCCCTGACCGAGCCAGACGAAATCGACCGAGAAAACCACGTCGAGGGACGGGTTCGGAACGATGGTCAGCACGTCATAAATCTGGGGGGCGCCGCCGGGATCGATCACCGTGGAAGCCGAAGCGAACCACTGCGGACCGGCGTCCGGCTGCGGATTCGACAAAGCACCGTAGAGGCTTTGAGAAAAGTAAATGTCGAGACCTTCGTTGGCAGCGAACGTGTAGCCGCTGATCTTGTAGGTATAGCGCCACAAATCCTGGCCAGGAGTGGTGTCAGCCAGATTGGTCGCCTCGTATTGAATCGTCAGTGCGTTCGAAGAAACTGCGCTGAGCGCGACGAGGGCGGCCGCAGCTGCTGTTTTGAACAGGGATCTAGTGTCCATATTGCTCTCTTTCTTGTTTCGGTTGTTTAATGGTTGTTGTCTGAGCTCGGGTTGCGCCACCCTCGTTTCCTGCCAAACTCTTCGGTCGCCGACCCTACTCGGCTGCCGAACACAGGATTCGGTACGGATTAAGACGTTTGCTCGAGCTGACTGTGGGTAGTTTCTTACAGATTCTCATTATGTCAAGTGTGGAGGCTGGAAATTCTTGCGTCAGGTATCGGGATGGAATCTTCATTCCAAGACCAGTTCACGGACGGCTTTGACCACCGCTTCAACCGAAAGGGCGACCCGCGACTCGAGCGGCGGACTGTACGGGGTCGGTGCAAAAGCCGAACTCAGCCGGCGAACGGGTGCATCGAGGGCATCAAACCCGCGACTGACAACTTGCGCCGCGATTTCAGCCCCGACACTGCACGGGCCGAAGGACTCGTCCAGAATGAGCAGACGGCCTGTCTTTTCCACCGAACGGAGCACAGTCGCCTCATCCAACGGCAAGATTGTTCGCGGATCAATGATTTCCACCGAAATCCCCTCCTCCCCCAGGCGATCGGCGGCGACTTGCGCCCGAGCCACCATGATGGACACGGCGACAATCGTCACGTGCCTGCCCTCCCGCGCAACGTGGGCCCGTCCGAACTCGAGCTCATAGTGTTCGGTGGGAACCGGCCCTTTGATCGAAAGGAGTTCGCGATGTTCCAAAAAGACGACCGGGTCAGGGCTGCGGAGGGCTCGGGCAAACAGACCCTTTGCGTCGTAAGGCGTTGATGGCATGACAACCTGCAATCCGGGGATTTGACCGTAGATGGAGTGATAGCTCCCCGAATGATGGGTCGCTGCGGAGTGGCCGATGCCAACGCACCCTCGCAACAAGACCGGCTGGGCAAGCCGTCCGCTGCTCATGTAACGAATCTTGGCGATTTGATTCACGATCTCGCCAAAGGCGTCGTTGATGAAATCAACGAACATAAAATCCACGATTGGCCGCGTGCCAGTCATTGCGGCGCCTCCGGCCAATCCAACGAAACCCCGTTCACAAATTGGGGTGTCTCGCAGCCTGGCTGGGCCGTATTTGGCGAACAGACCCACGGTGGTGCCAAAATTTCCCCCGCGAGCGCCGATGCCTTCCCCCAAAACGAAAATTCCTGGATTTAGGGCCATCTCGTGGTCCAACGCCTCCAGGGTCGCCGCCGCCATGGAGAGTTCCCGGTGGTTTGCGGGCGGTGGCGCGGGCGGCGCGGCCGGTCGTTCGGCCAGAACGTGATCGAGTGCCGAATTGGCATCGGGCCACGGCGCCGACTCGGCCTCTTTTGTTGCCCCAAGGATCTCCTCCATGACATCATTGTCCACGGCATCCAACTCCGCCTCGGTCGAGCTCCCACTTTCCAGAATTTTGCCTCTCAATTGTTTTATGGGGCATCGGTTTCGCCATGCCGCCACCTCCTCGCGAGTGCGATACGTGTAATCACCCATGCCTTCCGAATGGGGCCGCGTGCGGTAGGTCCGACATTCGACGAGAGTAGGGCCGCCGCCAGAGCGGGCGCGAGCGATCGCCTCGCCAGCCATCCGGTAGACCGCCTCCACGTCGTTGCCGTCCACCTCGACTCCGGGCATGCCGTAGAGCTCCGCGCGTCGCGCGACCGACGGGGTGGCCGCCGCGGAGGCAAATGGCACCTCCGTGGCGAACTGGTTGTTTTCGCAGACAAAAAGAACCGGGAGTTTCCAGAGTCCCGCGAGATTCAGCCCTTCATGGAACGCCCCATTATTGACGGCGCCGTCACCAAAAAACGCGACCGCGACGGATTGGCTTTTAAGAAGTTGAAAGCTATAGCCGGCCCCGGCGGCTTGGAGGATGCATGGGCCAACGATTCCGCTGGTCCCGAGCAAGCCGATTTCCGGGGCGAACAGGTGCATGCTGCCCCCGCGCCCACGGGAGCAGCCGGTTTGGCGGCCGAAGAGTTCGGCCATAAGGCTCGCGGGCGTCAATCCTTTCGCCAGCGCGTGTCCGTGGCCGCGATGCGTGCTGAAGATTGCATCCGCAGGGCCGAGATGGGCGCAGACTCCGGCCGCGATGGCCTCCTGCCCGACGTACGTGTGGCAGGCGCCGTGGACCAGCCCGCGTTGATGACACCGGGCCAGTTGTTCCTCGCACAAACGAATCTGCTGCATCTGCCGGTAGAGCGCCAAACGTTGAGGCGGCGTGGAAGGCGAGTGCGGGGGCGGCTCGAACGGAGTTTGGCGTTTATTCATGGCCTGGATTGGCGAAAGTTCACCACTGAATGGACCTTCGGGCAATGACGCATTCGTTATTCCCTCCGGTCGCGGCGCCCGGGAGGCCGGGCAGGTCCCGAGCGGTATCCTGGGATGGGGACGGCTGGCGGAGCTGGTCTGGTTTTAGGTTGGATTTTCGCTGGCGCGGCCGGTAATTTTCGGCATGCCAGAAAAGACGCTCGCCGAGATTCCGCGCGAAGTTCGTGAACTATTTCAAAAGGGTGTGGCGGCAGTCCAGCGCCAGAACCTGGATTACGCCATCACGTTTTTTCAGGAAGTGGTCAAACGCGAGCCGGCCTACTTGGAAGGGCGCCAGGCGCTCCGCGCCGCGCAGATCAAGAAGGTGGGCGGCAATACGGGGTTCTTTAAAAAAATGCTGGGAGGCGCCAGCGCCTCGCCGCTGATTGCAAAGGCCCAACTTGCCAAAAACCGGAATCCGGTCGAGGCGATGCAAATTGCCGAGCAGATTTTGGAGGGCGACCCGAACAATTCAACCGGGCACCGGATCCTGGCGGAAGCCGCCCGGGCGGCCGAGCTGCCGAAGACGGCGTGTTTTGCTTACGAAATCCTGCTGCGAGCGTCGCCGCGAGACTATGAGTTGTCGATGGCCTATGGCGAGGCGCTGGCGGCGGCGGGCCAGGTGGCCAAGGCCGAGGGAGTTTATCAAGACTTGCAGCGGCAGCACCCGACCAAGGCCGAAATCTCGATGGCTTTGAAGGATCTGGCTGCGAAGCGAACCCTCAACGAAGGAGGTTACGAGGCCCTTGCCAGCGGCACGGGAAGCTACCGGGACGTTTTGAAAAACAAGGCGGAATCGGTCCGACTCGAGCAGGAAAATCGCGTGGTCAAGAGCGAGGACGATTCGAGCCGGTTGATTCGCGAGTGGGAAGCGAGGCTCGCCCATGAGCCGGCCAACGCAAAGCTGATCCGGAACATCGCGGACACCTACGCGCAGCAGAAAAACTTCGACAAGGCGCTCGAAGCCTACGAGCGGCTTCGCACGTTGGGCGGCGGAAGTGATCCATCGCTGGAGAAAGTCATCGCTGATACCAATCTTAAACGGTTCGACCACCTCATTTCCCAGCTGGACGCCGGCGATCCGGCCCAGGCGGAGCCCATTGAGCAATTGCGTCGGGAGCGTGCCACCTTTCAGGTCGAAGACACGCGGAAGCGCGCCGAGCGGTATCCGACGGACCTGCTCATCAAGTTCGAACTCGGTGTCCTATACCTTCAGGCTGGAAAGGTCAGCGAGGCGATCCAGGAGTTTCAAAAAGCGCAGGCCAACCCAAGCAAGCGGCTGTCCGCGATGATGTACCTGGCTCAATGTTTTTCGGCCCGGAACATGAACGATCTGGCGGCGCGCAAGCTGCAAGAGGCCCTCAAGGAAAAGCCCGGGTTCGATGACGAAAAAAAGGAGATGGTTTATCAGCTCGGCTGCATTCTGGAGAAGATGGGAAAAAAAGAGGAAGCCATCGAGCAGTTCAAGCAGATCTACGAAACCGACATCGGCTACAAGGATGTCGCAGCGAAGGTCGACGCCTACTATTCCTCCCAGGGCTGAGTTTGCCGGCCGCATTGGCGGCCGACCCGCCGGCTCGTTTCGCCTCCGCCTTCCCTCGCGGCCGCCCAAGGAAGGCGGCAACCGGGCAAATGTCCGCCTTCTCCACCGCGACGTGCGTTCGGGCGCCGTCGGTTTTTTCTTTCCCCCTCTCGGGCCGCCGACTTACTCTGCGGCGTCTCCAGACCGAACGATGACCAATGACGATCATCAAACTCTCCATCCCCTGTGAAAATTCGTGTCTCGCTCAAGGTTAATGGCGTGGTCGCCGAACACGAGGTGGAACCGCGCACCCTCCTCGTCCAACTCCTCCGGGACCAGTGCGGCCTGACGGGGACTCACGTCGGCTGCGAGACGAGCCTTTGCGGTGCCTGCACCGTCCTGCTCGATGGCCGTGCGGTCAAATCCTGCACAGTGCTCGCGGTTCAGGCGGACGGCGCTGAGGTCACCACCATCGAGGGCCTGGCCGCCGCGGACAAACTCCACCCCGTGCAGGAAGCGTTCTGGGAATGTCACGGGCTCCAGTGTGGCTATTGCACGCCCGGAATGATTCTGGCCAGCGTGGACCTCCTGGAGCGCAACGCGAAGCCTTCCCGCGAGCAGGTCGCCCACGGCTTGGAGGGCAACTTGTGCCGTTGCACGGGATACTCTCACATCGTGGATGCGGTTTTGACGGCCGCGAGAAAGATGGCCAGGTCCAAACAATAGGATGCGTCATGGCTGACTGTGCGTGCTGTCGGACCGTTGCCGGGCCTCGCGTGGCCCGTGCGGCGCTTAAGAAGCATTGCACTGCACTGCGTCGCGTCCTGGGAAACCCCAATCGCGACGGGCGCCCGCAGGGTTGTGATGTTGTTGGGTGGGAGATCTGAATCGATGACAAAAACCAAAAATTCCAGAGGCTACGTGGGGCGACCCATGAAGCGGGTTGAGGATCCACGGCTGATTCAGGGGCGGGCGACTTACGTGGACGATCTTCGGCTGCCCGGAATGCTGCACATGATGGTTTTGCGCAGCCCGTATGCGCATGCCCGGATCAACAGCCTGAAGACCGACGTGGCGCGGGCGTTGCCCGGGGTGGTTGGCGTTTTCACCGGGGCGCAAATCAATGACGCCTGTGGCCTGGTTCCGTGTGCCGCCCTTGCTCCGGAGCAAAAGGTTCCCCGGCACGCCTGCCTCGCCTCCAGCCGGGTCTATTTCGTCGGGCACCCCGTTGCGGTGGTCGTGGCGCAAACCCGGGCCATCGCCCGGGACGCGCTTGACTTGGTGGAGGTTGACTATGACCCGATGCCGGTGGTGACGGACGCCGAGGAGGCGCTTAAACCCGGCGCGTCGTTGACCCACCCCGAACTGGGAACGAATCAGGCCTTCAAATGGACGCTGGCGACCGGCGACATAGAAGCCGCCTTCGCCGAAGCGGATCACGTGATCAAAGCGCGCATGGTCCATCAGCGGCTCTTGCCCATGGCCATCGAACCACGGGGCTGCGTGGCGAGTTGGCATGCCGGGGATGAATCGCTCACGCTGTGGACCTCCACCCAGATCCCGCACCTGATTCGGACGCTGCTGCCGGCCATGGTTGGGGTTCCGGAAAATAAGTTAAGGGTTGTCGCCCCGGAAGTGGGCGGCGGCTTTGGTTCGAAGTTGAATCTTTATGCCGAGGAGGCCATCGCCAGCCACCTTGCCCGGCGGTTGGGCGCTCCGGTCAAGTGGATCGAATCGCGCCGGGAAAACGCGACGTCGACCATCCACGGGCGGGATCAGATCGGCGAATACGAAGTGGCCGTCAAGAAGGATGGCACCCTGCTCGCCATCAAGGCCCGTTCCGTGGCCGATCTCGGCGCGTATAATCAACTGCTGACCCCGGCCATTCCCACGCTGACCGGCTCGATGCTGAGCGGCTGTTATAAGTTCAAGGCGCTGCGGATGGACCTCGTCGGTGTCTACACCCACAAGATGTGCACCGACGCGTATCGCGGCGCCGGCCGGCCCGAGGCGACCTACACGATCGAACGATTGATGGACCTCGTGTCGGCCGAGCTCGGGATCGATCGGGTCAAGCTGCGTCTCAAGAATTTTCCCAAGCCCACGGAGTTTCCGTTCAACACCGCGACGGGCCTGACTTACGACTCCGGCAATTACCAGGGCGCGCTGAAGAAAGCCCAGCAACTCGCCGACTGGGATCGACTGATCAAACAGCGCGACATGGCGCGCCAGCAGGGGCGAATCTTCGGCGTCGGCCTCAGCACCTACGTGGAAATCTGCGCGCTGGGACCATCCAAGATGATGTCCGCGGGCGGCTGGGAATGGGGCTGCGTCCGTCTCGAAATGAGCGGCAAGGTCACGGTCATTACCGGGGCCACGCCGCACGGCCAGGGGCAGGAAACGACGTTTGCGCAGCTGGCGGCCGACAAGCTGGGCGTGCCGATCGAGGATATCGTCGTTCACCGCGGCGATACCGCGGTGGCGCATTACGGCCGCGATACCTACGGCAGCCGCGCCACGGTCATCGGCGGGACGGCCATCCTGATGTGCATCGACAAGATCATCGCCAAGGCGCGCCGGCTCGCCGCGCACCAGCTGAAAGCCCGGGAGAAGGACGTGGTTTTCGAGGACGGCGTCTTTTTCGTCAAAGGCAAGGCGAAGAACGGTCTCACGATCCAGACCCTCGCCGCCGAGGCCTACGTGGCAAAAAACATTCCGAAAAACTGGGAGCCCGGGCTCGAGGCGAGCAGTTTTTTTGAGCCTCCCAATTGCACGTACCCGTTTGGCACCCATGTCGTCGCCGTGGAGATCGACGGCGAAACCGGCCAGGTCGAGATCGTGAAATACGTGGCCGTCGATGACTGCGGTCCACAGATCAACCCGCTGCTGGTGGAAGGCCAGGTCCAGGGCGGGATCGCTCATTCGCTGGGCCAGGTCCTCTTCGAGCGCTGCGTCTACGACGAAAACGGGCAGTTGCTCACCGGCGAGTTTATGGATTACGCCATGCCCCGCGCCGCCGACATTCCCAACTACATCCTCGGTCACACGGTCACGCCGAGCCCAAGCAATCCCATGGGGATAAAAGGCGTGGGTGAGGCCGGGACCATCGGCGCCACCCCGGCGATCGCCAACGCCGTGCTCGACGCCCTGTCGCCCTTCGGGATCAAACACCTCGATTTGCCGCTCACTCCCGAGAAAATCTGGCGGGCTCTGGCGGGCGCCAAGGCGAACGCCGACGCCAACGCCAACGCGAATGTCCCGGTCCGCGCCAAGGCGAAAGGAGGCACCCGATGATCCCGGCTCAATTCGACTATCATCGTCCGACCACGGTCGACGATGCGCTCCGGCTGCTCACCGGAAACCCCGACGCCAAGCTTTTGGCCGGCGGGCACAGCCTCCTGCCTGCCATGAAACTTCGCCTCGCCCAGCCGCCCACGGTGATTGACCTTGGGCGCGTGCCCGGGCTCAAGGCCATTCGAATCGAGAGCGGGCGGATCTGCATCGGCGCGCTCGCCACGCACCGCGATGTGGAAACATCAGATTTGCTCCGGACGCACTGCCCGCTGTTGCCGGAGGTGGCGGCGACCATCGGCGACGCCCAGGTGCGAAACCGCGGCACGATCGGCGGATCCATCGTGCACGCCGATCCCGCGGCGGATTGGCCCGCCGCCGTCGTGGCGCTCGACGCCGAGATGGAATTGGCCGGGCCGTCCGGTCGCAGAAAGGTGCCGGCGGCGCAGTTCTTTGTCGAAATGATGCAGAGCGCGGTTCAGGCGGATGAAATCCTCGTTGAGATTCGGGTGCGTGCGACGCCTCCTTCGGTCGCCTACGTGAAGACGGCGCAGAAAGCCAGCGGCTTCGCGGTGGCCGGAGTGGCCGCAGTCCTTGATGAGAAACGTCGCGCGGTGGCGATCGGAATCACCGGGGCCGCTCCCAAGGCGTTTCGGGCGTCCGCGAGCGAGGCGGCGCTCAACGGCCGGGAACTCTCCCTCGAGCTGTTCGCCAGCGCGGCGTTGGAGGCCGATGCCGGGGTCGAAACCCTCAACGACATCCACGCCTCCGCCGACTACCGGGCACACCTGGTTCGGATCAACACCCGCCGGGCCCTCGAGCTGGCCTACAGCCGCGCATGAAACTGGCCGGAACTTACGATTTGCCGGCGCCGCGCGACCGGGTGTTCGAGACCATCACCAACCCCGCTGTGCTCCGGCAGCTCATCGACGGCTGCGAGAAGATGGTCAAAACAGGCGACGACAGCTACGACGCGCATCTGAAGATTGGCCTGGCTGGCATCAAGGGGACTTACGTGGGGAAGATTCAACTCAAAGACCTGCAGGCGCCGCAATCGTACACGCTGACGATCGAGGGCAAGGGCGGCCCCGGCTTTGTCAAAGGCTTGGCGCGGGTGCGATTGGAGGAAAATGGCCAGAGCACGCGATTGGTTTGTGACGCCGATGCGCAGGTCGGCGGCATGATTGCGGCGGTCGGTTCCCGGCTCATCGAGGCCGCCGCAAAAAAGATGATGGCGGATTTCTTCCAAAGGCTGGCCAACCTGCTGGCGAAATCCCCCGGCGCCTGAGCCGCCAGGCCCTCCGATTACATCTCCCGCCCCCTCTGCATCCTCACCCCGATGACAACCTTTTGTCGCGTACGCGACAAAAGGTTGTACGGGGCTTCGCCATCCTCGGCGGCCCCAAGCGAGCGACGTGGAGCTTTTCCGTTGGCGTGCCTTCGGGCATAGTCTCGTCCCATGCCGGTTGAACTGACAGAAAAGCTGTTGAGCAACGCCGCGGGCTGGGACGCCTTGAAACGGGCGCGCGCCTACCTCGCGCAGGACCAAGTCCTCAGCTCGTTTTGGGAACCGCCATTGCTCCGCGGGGTGGTCCAGGCGGGCGGCGCCAGTTTCCGGGCGTCGATGGTGATCAAAGGCAGCGTGGATTTGGAAAATCTGTGCACGTGTCGGGAAGCCCGCGAGTGGGGCAAGATCTGTCCTCACGTCGTCGCCGTGGGATTGCATTGGCTGGCCGCCCAAAATCCTTCAGCAAGCGCGGGTCGTGCGTCCGCGCTCGGGCGTGCTGCTGCCAGCGGGGGCTCGACGCCCGCTCCGCACCGGACGGTGGGACCGCGGATCTCCCGCGATGCAGCGGGCACACCCGCTGAGCTGTTCATCATCCTGCCGCCCAATTTTGTGGAAGCGGCCGCGCGAGGCAAAGTCATGCTGGTTTTGGAGGCGGGCTGGGATGGCGGCCGTTTGCCGCTCAATGCGCTGCCGAACGATCGGGCATTCGCCTTCCCGGAATCCTCGTCCCGGGTGATTGACCGTCTGGAGGAACTCGCGGGCCAGACGCCAGGAATGGTCGTGCTGGAGATGCGGGACTTTCTGCCGCTTCTGCCGATGCTGGCCGGGTGTGACGGAGTCACGTTGGGGAAGAAGGCGCGGGTGGAAATTTCCCGCGATCCGTTTGCGCCGCCCATGCGGGCGACCTTGGAGAAGGATGGGCAGATCACGGTTCAGTTGCGCGTGCCGGGCGGGCTTCCGCCTGTGCTGGGCGGGCAATGGGTCTGGCGGGAACATCGGCTGCAGCCGCTGGCGTTGACCGGCCCGCTGGCGGCGTTGGGACAGGGGCCGCTCCGCATTCCGCGCGCGCAGGTGCCGGTGTTCCTGAACCAGTTCTGGCCGGTATTGCGGGCGTGCGGCGACCTGGAGGCGAATTTCTCCGAGAATGATTTTGTGGTCGAGCCGGCGCCGCCGCGCTTTCTGCTCGACTTGAAAGGCGGTCTGGCCCAGCTCACGGCGATTCTGCAATGCGCCTATGGGCCGCGGATCATGACGCTGGGGGTGACACGGGCGGACGAGGCGGCGTGGCTGCCGGATCCCGCATCGACCACCCGCTACGCCGCGCGCGATCTGGGGGCTGAACGCGCCGCGCTGGCGCGTCTGCAGCGCGCCGGATTCAGCGGCCCGGACCCCCAAGGCCGCATGCAATTGAACGGCCAGAATGGTGTTCTCAGTTTTTTTGCGCGGGAGTATCCGCGTCTCCAGCGCGAATGGGAGGTCACGATGGAGGAGCGGCTCGATCGCAGCACGCGGCAAAATCTGGAGCGAATTGAGCCGCGGTTTCAGGTCACGCCGAGCGGCGTGCAATGGTTTGACCTTGGAATTGTCTACGAGTCGACTGGCGGCGAGCGTTTTTCCGCGGCGGAAATACAGCGGCTGTTGCTGGGTGGCCAGTCGCACACCCGCCTGAAGAACGGCAAGACGGCCGTGATTGACACGGGTGCGGTCGAGGAATTGCAGGAGGTGATGTTGGATTGTTCGCCCCGCCAGCACGAGACCGGTTATCGGATCAGCGCCACGCAAGCCGGCTTTTTGGACGCCACGTTGCGTCAGCATCCGGAGTGGACGGTGGCAGCCCCCGCCGCTTGGCGGGAACGCGCCGGGCGCGAAAGCGGCGCGGCCCCGTCAGCGTGTCCGCCCTTGGGTTCGCTCGAGTCGGTGCTGCGCCCTTATCAAAAAGAGGGCGTCGCCTGGCTGCATTTCCTCCGGGCCAACGGATTCGGCGGAATCCTGGCCGATGAGATGGGACTGGGGAAAACGTTGCAGGCCCTGGCTTGCCTCACGACGCGAGCCGCCGCCGGCCAGACGGTCGCCGGGCCGGCCCTGGTCATCTGTCCCACCAGCCTGGTCTTCAATTGGCAGGCGGAGGCGGCACGCTTTGCCCCGCAATTAAAAGTCCTGGTGCTGCACGGCCCGGGTCGCCACGAGCTCTTTCCCCGGATCCGCGAGGCGGATCTCGTGGTCACCACCTACGCGGTGGCTCGACGGGATGTGGAACGCTATGGCGGCATCGAGTTTGACACCGTCATTCTGGATGAAGCGCAGCACATCAAGAATCGCCAGACCCAAAATGCCCAAGCGGTGAAGGCCATTCGCTCGCGTCATCGGCTGGTTCTCACCGGCACGCCGCTGGAAAACTCGGTTCTGGATCTTTGGAGCATCTTTGATTTTCTCATGCCGGGGTATCTGGGGCGGGCCCAGGATTTTCGGGAGCGCTATGAGGTGCCGCTGTCGCGGGATCGGAATGCCGAAGTGCAGGCGCGGCTGGCGCGGCGGCTGCGGCCGTTTCTGCTCCGCCGAACCAAACGGGAGGTGGCGGCCGACTTGCCGGAAAAACTCGAGCAAATCTCCTTTTGCGAGCTGACGGACGAGCAGCGTTCGCTCTATCAGCAGGTCTTCGAGGCCACGCGGCGCGAGGTGCTTGCGGCCACCGGCGAGGCGGGGCTGGCTCGTGGCCGCATGATCATGCTCAACGCCCTGCTGCGCCTGCGGCAGATCTGTTGCGATCCGCGGCTTCTCAAGATTGACTCCGGGTCAGGGGAAGATGCGGGCAGTGCGGTCACCGGCGCGCCCGCCGCTCCGGCCGGCGCCGCGTCTGGCAAAGTCGAGCTGTTCACCGAACTTCTCGAGGAGATCCTGGATGGCGGACACCGCGTGCTGGTGTTCAGCCAGTTCACGAGCATGCTCGGGCTGCTGCGCCAGGCGCTGGATGAGGCGGGGACCCGGTATTGTTACCTGGATGGATCCACGCGAAATCGGGCGGAGGTCGTCGCGACGTTTCAGCAGGACGCAGCCGTTCCGGTCTTTCTAATCAGCCTGAAGGCAGGTGGCGTCGGGCTGAACCTCACGGCTGCGGACACGGTGATTCATTTCGATCCGTGGTGGAACCCTGCCGTGGAAGCGCAAGCCACGGACCGGGCTCATCGAATCGGACAGACGCGGGTGGTGACCAGCTACAAGCTGATCACGCGCGGGACGATCGAGGAAAAAATTCTCCTTCTGCAACAGCGCAAGCGCGAATTGGTCGCCGCCATGGTGGGCGACGAGCAGCAATTCGCCGAGACCCTGTCCTGGGACGAAATCCAGGAGTTGCTGGCCTGAATTCGCCCGGGGTCGGCGGGAAGCGGAAGCCGACGCGCCTACGGCGATTTGGCGGGAGCGTTTGTCGCCACTCCGGGAATGCCTCCAAAAACCTTCTGGAGCAGGCTGGTGGTTCGGGCCACCGGGTTCTCCCGAATCTGCCGCTCCTCGTCCCCAATTTTTAGAAACAGGCCGTCCAGCGTTTTGCGAGTGATGTAGCCGTCGAGGTCGGTGGCGTCGGAGCCCAGCACCGACGAGGCGGAAAAGCCACCGAAGCTGGCTTTTTCCACGAGTTTTTTATAGGCGCTGGTCACGCCGGCCCGTTCGGTGGCCTGGCGCACAATGGGCAAAAAGCGGGTCTGAAGATTTGTTTCAGCCGTCCGGCGGAAATAGGATGTGGCGGCGTTGTTGGTACTGGTCAGGATGAGCCTGGCGTCGGCCAGTGACATTTGACTGACAGCGCTGCCCAGGATTCCGGCGGCTTCGGGGACGGCGCGTTCGGCGGCTCGGTTCATGGTCGTGACGAATTCATCGGCGGCCTTTTCCTGGCCCACGGCGCGCAGGGTCCGTTCGATCTTTCGCAAAGTCTCCGGCATGGGAACCTTGACCTTGAGATCTTTGAGGAACCCGTCCTCCTTGCCCAGGGAGCCGACGGCGTGTTCGACCCCTTGCGCCAACGCCGCTTTCAGGCCCTGAGTGATTTCGTCAGTCGTCAGATCGGCTCCGCGTGCCGCCTCGGGTTTGGGGCTCGATTTTCCAAAGCCCAGCTTCTCCAGGAAGGATTGGGCATGAAGACCCGGGGTGAAGATGATTGCCAGGGCGATGCCGTGAAGGATTGATGATTTCATATGCGTTGCGGAGTGCGCCAATGACGAGTCTCCTCCTTTGCGCCGGAAAAGTGCAAGGCTGCAAGTTGCGTGCAAGTGGCGTGACGCGTTCAGGTCCTCTCCGGGCGGATTTTGTGCCCAATGGCGAAAGATTTCCAGAGCTCTTCGCAGCTCTCACGGATCGGCGGATGGCATGTCGGAGGACGAGTTCTGCCGCGGGACTGGCCGTTGCCTTCTTCTGGCGACGCAGCCGGCGTGGGAGCCCGGGCCGGGTTCACAATCCTGCTGTTGCCGCGGCTGCCAGACCGCCATCATGCGGGCCATGAAAGCGAAGCCTTGGCTTCTTGTTCTCCTGGTAATTGTTTCTTCCCGCTCGCTCGGCCTCAACGCCGATGGGTTGCCGGCTTCGGGCCGGCCTAACATCGTCATGATCCTGGTGGATGACATGGGGTGGTCGGACGGCGGCTGTTTTGGCAGTCGGTATTATCGCACGCCGAATATCGACGCTTTGGCCGGGTCGGGCTTGCGATTCACCCAAGCCTACGCCGCGGCGGCGGTTTGTTCGCCCACGCGCGCGGCCCTGCTCACCGGCAAAGCCCCGGCACGGCTGCATCTCACCGACTGGGTCGGTGGTGAGCCGGTTCCGGCAAAAGCCCGCTTCCGCCTTCCGCCATGGCAGAAGCACCTGCCACGGGAAGAGGTCACCTTGCCGGAGGTCCTGAAAACGTGGGGCTACGCGACGGCTCACATCGGGAAGTGGCATCTCGGGGGCGAGGCGTTCCTCCCGCAAAACCATGGCTTTGACACCAACATTGCGGGCGGTGCAATTGGACACCCGGCGTCATACTTCTGGCCCTACGGCGAGACCAATCATGACCATCGTGTGCCCGGCCTGGCCGAGGCGGGCGCTCACAGCGGGGAATATCTGACGGACCGCCTGACTGACGAGGCCATCAAGTTTGTCCGGGCGAACCGGGGGCGTCCGTTTTTCCTGAATCTTTGGCACTACGCCGTGCATGGGCCGCTGATGGGCAAGCCGGAATTCGTGGATGAGGCGGGCGGTTGGCCAGGCGCGGCCGGCCAGAGCAACCGGATTTATTACGCCATGCTCCGAAGCGTGGACGAAAGCGTGGGGCGCGTTCTGTCGATTCTGGACGAGCTCCAATTGGCGACGAACACCATCGTTGTTTTTACCTCGGACAACGGCGGGGCGGTCCATTTCGGCCGGCCGCCGGCCACCTCAAATTCTCCGCTGCGCGACGGCAAGGGGACGCCGTACGAAGGTGGCCTGCGCGTGCCGCTGGTGGTCCGGGTGCCGGGCGTCACGAGGCCGGGGACCGTTTGTTCTCAGCCAGTCATCACGATGGATTTTTTCCCCACATTGCTGGAACTGGCCGGCGCTGGGCGGTCCGCCCTTCGCTCGGGTGTCGATGGCATTTGTCTGGTGCCGTTCTTGAGAGGGCGTGGTTCAACGACGGTCCGCGAACTGTGCTGGCACTATCCGCACTACTGGAACGGCGGCCGGGTGTCGCCGTACAGCGTGATTCGGGACGGCGCATGGAAGTTGATTCGCTTTTACGAAACCGGTCGTGAAGAACTTTACGATTTGGGTGCGGACGAAGCGGAGAGCCGGGATTTGAGCGTGTTGGTTCCGGGGAGACGCCGTGAATTGGGGGCGCGCCTCGATCGTTGGCTGCGCCAGGTCGGGGCGCAGATGCCGGTCGGCACTCCATCCAAGCCGGCGGACGTTCGCCGTTGACCTGGATGGGCACGGGGTTGGGTGTCCGCGCGGCGGTCTGCACAGGCGGCGCGCTGCGGAGAGCGCGCCCGACCCGGTTCACGGACAGGCGTTCAGTGTCGGAAGTGGCGGATGCCGGTCAGGACCATCGCCACGTTGTGTTCATTGGCGGCGGCGATGACTTCCTCGTCGCGGACGGAACCACCGGGCTGGATGGCGGCGCTGGCGCCAGCCTGGGCAGCGGCGATCAGGCCGTCCGGGAACGGGAAGAACGCATCGCTGCAGATGACGCTGCCCTGGAGGGTGAGCCCGGCTTCGCCCGCCTTCCAAACAGCGATGCGGCTGGAGTCGACGCGGCTCATCTGGCCGGCGCCGATGCCCAGCGTGCGATCCGCGCCGGCGTAGACGATGGCGTTGGATTTCACGTGCTTGACCACGCTCCAGCCGAAGAGGAGAGCCTGCCATTCCGCGTCGGAAGGCGCGCGCTTCGTGACGACCTTCAGCTCGGCGCGCCCGACCTTGCGGGCGTCGCGTTCCTGGGCGAGGTAAGAGTTTGCGCCGACGCTGCGAATGTCCAGCGGAGAGCCGCCGGCGGGATTTTTGAGCACCCGGATGAGCCGCAGGTTTTTCTTCTTCTGCAGAAGCGCGGCGGCGTCGGGCGCGAAGTCGGGCGCGACGATGACCTCGCTGAAGATTTCCGCGATGGCCTCGGCGCAGGGCAAATCCAGCGGCCGATTGACGGTGATGATTCCGCCAAAAGGAGCCTGGCGGTCGGTGGCGAACGCCTTGTCCCAGGCTTCGCGGAGGGTCGCGGCCTGGCCGACACCGCACGGGTTGGTGTGTTTGAGAATGGCGAGCGTCGGGGGCGCATCGTCGAACTCACCAATCAGCGCGGCAGCGGCGGTCAGGTCAAGAATGTTGTTATACGAGAGCTCCTTCCCGTGGAGTTGTTGGTAGAACTCCGGGAACGCGCCGTAGAGCGCCGCTTTTTGATGCGGGTTCTCGCCGTAGCGCAACGCTTGGACGCGCGGGGCGGAGACGCTCAGCGCCGGGGGCAGCGCTGCCTGGGTCGCGGCTGAGGCGTCGGCGGCGGGATCCAGATCGGCGAAAACCCGGCCCAGGTGAGTGGCGATGGCCGCGTCGTAGGCGGCTGTGCGTGCGTAAACGCGGGCGGCCAGGCGCCGGCGCAGTTCGAGCGTGGTCTGGCCCAGCTTGGTCACCTGCTCGGCCACCACGTTGTAGTCCGCCGGATCGACCACCACGGTGACGCTTTCGTGATTTTTCGCGGCGCTGCGCAGCATCGAAGGCCCGCCGATGTCGATGTTTTCGATGGCGTCATGCAGGCTGACGCCGGGCCGGGCGACGGTTTGCTCGAAGGGGTAGAGATTGACCACGACCAGGTCGATGGGGGCGATGCCATGGGCGGCGACCGCCGCCTCGTGAGTGGGGTTGTCGCGAATATAGAGAAGCCCGCCGTGAATTTTCGGATGCAGCGTCTTGACGCGGCCGTCGAGCATTTCAGGAAACCCGGTGTGCTCGCTGATGTCCTTGACCGGGAGGCCGGCTTCGCGCAGGGCCTTCGCGGTGCCGCCCGTTGAAATCAACTCCACTCCCGCCGCGGTCATAGCCTGGGCGAAGGGCACAAGGCCAGTCTTGTCGGAAACAGAAAGCAGGGCGCGCTGAATTTTTGCCATAAAATTGAGGCGCAAAAACTCTCCGGGCGACGGTGGGCCGTCAATGGATTTCGGTGCGCCCTGATCCCCGCGTCAGATTTTGAAACCGCAGATACACGCTGATCAACGCAGATAAAACCGGCGATTTTGTGGTCGACGACGATTCGAGCCGTTGTCGACAGGTTGTGGGTAATCTGGATCGTGGGCGGACCGCAAAATATCTGCGTCCATCCAAGCGTATCTGCGGTTTTGAAATCCGACCGACCTGGTGACGCGTGGTTTTGGGGTGCGCGAGATCCGCGAAGGTGGGCGGCGGTTCGACCGCGGTTCAGATGCCGGCCCCGGCTGTCGAAACGGCCGCGTCGCCGGCCTCGAATTCCGCGGAAAACGGGCCGCTTTCGTCTCCAAGCAGGCGGTAACGGCGGATGAAAAACGAAACCGTCATGCCGTCCCGCAGACCGAGGCTGGAGTATTCCTCCTTGGTCACGCGGGCGCGAATTCTCAGGCCGGACGGAGTTTCCAGTTCGATCCGCAGCATGACGCCGAGAAAAAATGTATGGCGGAGGACGGCCTGGACGCCGAAGGCACCGGGGTTGGGCGAGACGCTGACGGAGAAGGGGCGGAAGCCGATGCGCAGCCGGGATCCGTCCGGGCGCCCGTGGGAGGGGAGCTGCAGCTCTCCGGCGCAGGCGACGCCGTTTTTCACCTCCATCTCGAGCACGTTGAGCGCGCCGATAAAGCGGGCCACGAACTCGTTGGCCGGCTCTTCGTAAATTTCCCGCGGCGGGCCGATCTGCTCCAGGCGCCCGCGCGAAAAAATGACCAGCCGATTGGACACCTCCATTGCCTCCTCCTGATCGTGGGTCACGAAAAGAGTTGTCAGGCGGAGCTCCTCCTGCAGGCGGACCAGCCAGTCGCGCAGATCCTGGCGTATCTTGGCGTCCACCGCCCCGAACGGTTCGTCGAGGAGCAAGACGCTTGGCTTGGGGGCGAGGGCCCGGGCGATCGCGACGCGCTGGCGTTGTCCGCCGGAGAGCTGATGGGGGTATCGCTGCTCGAGTCCGCGCAACTCAAGCAGGTCGAGCAACTCGCTGACCCGGCGGCCAATCTCGGCCTTGGCCCACTTCTTGACCTTGAGTCCAAACGCGATGTTTTTGAACACGGTCATCGTTTTGAACAGCGCGTAGTTCTGAAAGACGAAGCCGATGTTCCGTCGCTGGACGGGGACGTCGTTCACGCGCCGGCCGCCGATGAGAATGTCGCCGTCGGTGGGCATTTCGAGGCCGGCGATCATGCGGAGGACCGTCGTTTTGCCGCCGCCGCTGGGCCCGAGCAAGGCGAGCAACTCTCCCTCCTTGACCGAGAAGGAGACGTGGTCGACGGCGGCGACCTGGCCGAATTGCTTGCTGACCTGGCGGAGTTCGATGCTCACTGGGGTGGAGGGTTCGGAGCGGCGTTGAGGGCTTCGCGCGCGAGGAAACGGGTGTCGGCTTCGGCCGGTTCGGGGGGGATCTGCTGCGCCCGGGCAAGTTCGCGGTGCTGTCGCCACTCGAGGCCGGTTTTCACCCCGAGCGTGACGAGGGCCAGGAGAGCCAGCAGGCTGGCAACGGTGAAAGCAGCGGTGGCGTTGTATTCGTTGTAGAGCTTCTCCACCCGGAGCGGCATGGTGTCGGTCAGCCCGGTGATGTGCCCGGAGACGACGGAGACGGCGCCGAATTCGCCCATGGCCCGGGCGTTGCAGAGGATCACGCCGTAGAGCAAACCCCATTTCATGGAGGGCAGGGTGACGTGCCAGAAGGTTTGCCAGCCGCCGGCGCCCAGCGTGAGCGCGGCTTCCTCCTGCTCGCGCCCGCCGGCCTGGAGCACGGGCACCAATTCGCGAGCGACGAAGGGAAACGTGATGAACACCGTGGCGAGCACGATGCCGGGCACGGCAAAAATGACCTTGATGTCGTGCTGGTCCAGCCAGGGCCCGAGGTAGCCCTGCAGGCCGAACATGACCACGTAGATGAGGCCCGCCACGACGGGCGAGACCGAGAACGGCAGGTCAATTAACGATGTGAGCAGTGCCTTGCCGCGGAACTGGAACTTGGCGATGCACCACGACGCCGCGAGGCCGAAAATCAGGTTGAGCGGGATGCAGCACGCCGCGACGAGCAACGTCAGGCGGATGGCGGAGACGGTATCCGGATCGCGGAGGGCTCCGAGATACCCCGTCCAGCCGCGCGCCAGCGCCTGGGCGAAAACGTTGAGCAGCGGCACGAGCAGAAATCCGCCCAGAAACACTGCGGCGACGCCGATGAGAATGCGCCGGACCAAAGGCGATTCCTCGGTGCCACGGCGGGATTTGCCGCGCGCGTCGGAGGAAGGGCGATGGACGATTCCGGCCATGGGCAGAAAGTCAGTGTTGAAAGCGCCCGGCCCAACGTTCGAGGAGGTTGATGGCGATGAGGGAGGTGAACGAAATGATCAACAGGACGACGGCGATGGCCATCGCGCCATGATAGTCGTATTCCTCGAGCCGGATGACGATGAGCAGGGGCGCGATCTCCGAGAGATACGGCTTGTTGCCGGCGATAAACACGACGGAGCCGTATTCGCCGATGGCCCGGGCAAAGGCGAGGGCGAAGCCCGTGATGGCGGACGGGAGGAGCGCAGGAATGATGATCATCCGAAAGGTGCGCCAGCGGCTGGCGCCGAGCGTGGCGGAGGCCTCCTCGACTTCGAGTTCCAGATCTTCCAACACGGGCTGAAGCGTCCGCACCACGAACGGCAGGCCGACAAACGTCAGGGCAACCACCACGCCCAGGGGGGTGAACGCCGCGCGAATTCCGAGCGGCTCCAGGTAGCGTCCGAGCCAGCCGTTCGTGGAAAGCAGGCTGGACAAGGTCAGCCCGGCCACGGCTGTGGGCAGCGCGAATGGGAAATCGACCAGCGCGTCGAGGATGCGGCGGCCGGGAAACTGATAGCGGACAAGAACCCACGCGACGATCGAGCCGAACGCGAGGTTGACGACCGCCGCGATGAATGATGCGCCGAAGGTCAATCGATAGGCCGCCAGCGCGCGCTCCGCCGTGGCCAGCCGCCAAAAATCGGCCCAGGTCATCTCGAACACCCGCAGGATCAGGCCCGCGAGCGGGATGAGGACGATGATTCCGAGATAGAAGAGCGTATAGCCGAGCGTGAGCCCGAACCCGGGCAACGGGTTGAACCGGGTGTTGGGCGCGGGCGGTCCTGCCTGGGCGCGGCTGGCCATGATTAAATGCCCTGCGGAGACCGAGCCGGACGGTGGAACGAATAAAAAGGGTGGCGCCGATCGCGGACGACAGCCGGGAGCAGGTTCGATGCGGCGGCCGGCAGAGTCGGAGGCTCAGGCGGTAGGGCCGAGTTCATGTGGGCGATGGCGCGAAGTAGATAGGGAGCGCAAGAGAGAAGCAAGCGGGGATTGGGCCGGCTTAAGGTTTGTAGATCTGGTCGAAGGTTCCGCCGTCGGCAAAATGCCGGGCCTGCGCCTTGGCCCAGCCGCCGAAGGCGCCGTCGATGGTGACCATTGGAAGTTGGGGAAACTGCTCTGCGAACGCGGCCGCGGCCTCAGGCAAGCGGGGGCGATAATAATTCCTTCCGGCGATCTTCTGCCCTTCGGGCGAATAAAGATATTCCAGGTACGCCTTGGCGATCGCTTCCGTTCCCCGCTTCTTGACCACCCGATCGACCCAGGTGACCGGAGGTTCCGCGAGGATGGTCAGGGATGGGTTCACGATGGCGAACTTGTCGGCTCCGAATTCCTTGCGGGCCAGATAGGCCTCATTCTCCCACGAGACCAGGACGTCACCGATGCCGCGCTGCACAAACGTCGTCGTCGCTCCACGCGCGCCGGTGTCAAGCACCGGCACGTTCTTGAACAGCCGTCCGATGAACTCCTTCACCCGGGTTTCGTCGTGGTCGAATTTTCGGTCGGCCCACGCCCAGGCCGCGAGGTAGTTCCAGCGCGCGCCGCCCGAGGTCTTCGGATTCGGGGTCACCACCGAGACGCCCGGACGCGCCAGGTCGTCCCAATCTTTGATCCCGCGGGGGTTGCCCTTGCGCACCAGGAACACGATCGTGCTGGTGTAAGGGGCGCTGTTGTGCGGCAGGCGGGTCTGCCAGTCCGCTGGAATCAGCCGGCCCTTTTGCGCCAGGGCGTCGATGTCGTAGGCCAGGGCCAGCGTGACCACGTCGCCCGACAAACCGTCGATCACTGCCCGGGCCTGTTTTCCCGATCCGCCGTGGGATTGTTTGATCGTGACCGTTTCGCCGGTCTTGGCTTTCCAATGCGCGGCGAACGCCGCGTTGAACTCGGTGTAAAGTTCCCGCGTGGGATCGTAGGAAACGTTGAGAAGTTGCCGGTCGGCCGCAGCCGCGGAGTCGGGCAGGAGGAGAAGCGAGGCGGCCAGCGCCACGCCGGCGGCGACGATGAGATTGAAGGGTTTCATCGGGAGGCGTTGTTTGGAATTTCGAAGTCGGGCGCTTACCAGTTGATTTGCGTTCGGACGAATACGACTCGCTCAGTCTCGTCCAGCAGCGGCCCGCGGCCTCCGCTGAATCGAGTCTGCTCATAGTCGAGGTTCAGTTTGACGTTGCGATTCAGGTGCCAATTGAGCCCGATCGCCCAAGCCGTGGCCTTGGCGGCCGACGTGGCCGGATTTGCGAACAGCGGAAAGGCGTCGTGGTCGATGTCCAATTGACCGATGCGCGCCGCGACTTCCCACGCACCCCACGCTCCTGCGGCCGGATGGAACGGTGCGCGCGGCTGGATCGCCTTCCAAGAATTTTCCTCGCCCGTGATCAAATAGGAGGCGGCTACTTGCCAGGCGGCGTGGCGAAGGCGTGCGCCCGTGTGCCCGCCGTCGTCGCGCCGGACGGCTTGGTCTGAGACCACGTATTCCGCGAAGATTCCCAGCGGGCCCCAGTAGTAGTAGGCTTGGGGCGCCAATCGCCAGTGGGTTCCGTCGGCGACGACATTCGCCGTCGTCGCTGACGTGCCGGTTCCGCTGCGATACCCGAAGAATCGTTGTTGCCCCGGCGAAACCAGGGTGCGGAGCGCGCCCTCCTGATCGCCCCACGTGCCGCCAACTCCGAGGCCGAGCCCGCGCGCGGCGGACCAGTGCGAGCTTCGGAATGGATGAACAAAGATGCGCCCGGCGAAATCCTTGTCGTCGTCCGCGCCATCGAAGTCCCCGCTGCCGCCGTCGGCGACACCATTGAACACCCCGAGGGCGTAGCTCAACAAGCCGTCGCGAAACTCGCCCTGCACCTGCGCCCCGACATCACGATTGGGCACGAGTTGCGTGGGAAACCCCCGTTCGACGAAAAGCAGATTGGCGCCGGACTGCAGCCGTTCGAGCCCGACCGGTTCCTTGAATTTTCCCACCTGAATTTGAAATTCCGGCAGGAACCTGGCGGTGACTTGCGCGTCCTGAACCAGGCTGTTGTTTCCGGAGGAGAGGCTCGCCCCGGATCCGAAGTCGAGCATCAGCCGGTAGTCGTAGCGCCCGAAGACGGTGCCTTCGAAAATGGGACGCACGCGCCGGAGCAGCAAGGTGTCCCTGGCACCGCTTGCCAGATGCCCGTCCGGGTAAACCCTCGCGTCAGCTTGCACGTAGCCGCGAATCCTCAGCAGGAAATTGGTGTCGGCGGACCGAACCTGAAATCCCCCCGGACCAATTGAGATGGTGGGATCGGATTTCGACTTTTCCGCGGCCGCATCCTTCTCCAACTCGCGCTGGCGTTCGAGGATCTTCACCTTTTGATCAAGGTCTTCGAGTTGCTTTCTCAGCAGTGGGAGATCGTCAGTCGGGCTTTGTCCGGCCGCGGAAACAAAGAAATACGGCGTGCTTGCGGCCAGAACCGTGGCCGCGAAGCGCCATCGGGAGACAAACATGGTTGTTCGCTTTCATCAGGGCGGACCTCCGATGCGTTCGGTCAGTGTGCCGTTTTTTCAAGGGGGGTGGCCTTCCAGTCGTCTGGTCAGGAAATTTTTCCGTGGCAAGCGTTCGCCGGTGGTTCCCGACTGCTTGAGAACCACCGCAATATCGAAGGTTGTCCAGGCGCTAGCCATCGTTCTCAGTGGTATAAGGATTAAAACATACTATGTCAATAGACATTTACTGAAAATAGTTACAATAGTTATGCAAACATCTTACGATGAATATATTAATTGTTTTGTATAACATGACTATAGTAGTCATATTTAGGCCGATGAGCGCCGATCCGGAGACGAAAACAATTGCGTGCTCCTTCCTCGCGGCGAGCGGGCCGTTCGGCGGGATATCCTTCACTCCGTACGGCGGCGAAGATGGCGGCCAGGGCCGATGCTGGATCGATCCGTGGGAATCTGGCAGGTCACGATCGGCGGACAACGAGCAAGACGTTGTCCGCCAAGCCGAGGCGGCCGAGGATCGTTTCGGTGAGCGCATACGCGGCGCGAAGCGGAGCTGTCGCCGGGCGTTGTTTCCAGGCATTGGTCTGGACGAGCAGTCGCGCACGTTCGACGGCCGGAACCGCGGCGCGGCGGGTGCGCGCATCCTGCCAGATGACGACAGGATTAAAGTGCGTCGTGGTTGCCGCGATGACGCTTAGTTGAGGAACCGATTCGGCCAGCCGGCGCAAGGTGTCGAGGTCGAACCAGTTGATGTGCTCGTCCATGACGTAGCGGTAGCGTGCGCCCAGGAGGCGCATGGCGAGGGAGCGGGCGTTGGGAACGACGATGAAGGCGTGTCCGCCGGGTCTCAGCAGGTTGGCGGCTCGGAGGAGAAAGGCAGCTGGTTGGGCCACGTGTTCGAGCACGGCCCAGAACGTGATTGCGTCGAATGGTCCGCGGGCCTTGTGCGCATCTGAGCGATCTTCAAAGGGCACCGCGCTCACCGAAATTCCGAGGCTTGCGGCGTGTTGTAACGCGGGGCCGGAAACATCCAGGCCCACGAGGTCGTAGTCGTTGGGGTGGCTGGAGCGGAGTTGGTGGAGAAATGCGCCGGTGTTGCAACCGACGTCGAGCACGCGGCCGCGCGGGCAGAACCGGCGGAACCAGGCCAGCTCGCGGCGATAGCGGACGGGCGCGAAATCTCCGGCCAGCTTTTCCGGCGACGTGTAATAGGCGGCGCCGGCGGTGTCGTAATGCCGTCCGTCCAGGAGTCCGTCGACGACGGGCGAAGCAAATCGCATCCCGCACTCGTTGCAGCGGACAATCTGCAACTCTCCCTTGGCCAGCCAGGGAACGGACGTTCCGCTGCCACAAACCGGACATGTTCTCGTCACTTGCCGGGCGCCTCTCGGGTCGTTCCCAACTCGCAGAGCGTGATTTGTAGCTCGTAAATCTTGCGTCGGGAATCGCGGGCCGAACGTCATTCGGGCCGGATCAGGGCCACCACGGCGTGGTCGTCGCACAGGTATTTTTGCGCAACGCGGCGGGTGTCCGCGACCGTGACCGCTTGGTATTCAGCATCCTCGTGGTCGGAGTGCTGATAGCCGAGGCCGTAGAGTTCGTCGAGAGCGACTGCGGAGGCGTGGCCGCCGAGGTCCTGGCGGGCAATCTTCTTTTGGCCGACGACTTTCGCTTTCGCGCGCTGCAACTCATCTTCGGCGAGGCCCTGGCTCCGGAGAGACCCGGCTTCGGCGAGAAGCTCGGCCTGGACAAGGTCCGCCTTGGCGGGGTCGGTGCCGACGTAGAACGTGAAGCACGCGGGCGCGAGGCCGAGCATATTCTGGGCGCCAACGTAGTAGGCGAGCCCGAGCTTTTCACGGATGCGGAGGAAAAGCCTCGAGCCGAGGTCGCTGCAGGCTTCCTGGATGAGATCGAGCGCGAAACGATCGGGGCTGTGGACGCTGGTGCCGGGGTAGCCGATGACCATGACAGCCTGCTTTTTGTCGCGGGTTTCCACGACGCGCTTGAGGCCATGACGGGTGGGCGCGCCCGGGAGTTCGGCGAGAACAGGCGCGCCTTTGCGCCACGCGGCGAAGGCCTGCTCGACGCTGCGGCGGGTTTCGTCCGCGTTGATGTCGCCGAAAATCGCGAGGACGCAATTGTTGGGGACGGCGAGTTTCGCGTGAAACGCGTGGAGATCGGCGGCCTGGAGGCTTTGCACCGAGGATTCGTCACCGATCTGGTGCAGCCCATAACTCTGGGCGCCAAAGAGCGTCTGGCGCATCAGCTTTCCGGCGCTGGACAAGAGTTCGTCGCGCTGGGCGCGAATATTCGCGAGCTGAATCTGAATCTCCCGCTCAAGGGCTTCCCCGGGAAATTTCGGGTGCAGCAGAACGTCGGAGACCAGATCCAACCCGAGGCGAAAGTCGCTGCGCATCACTTCCGCGCTGACGCCGAAGGAGTTGTTGCCGCCGTAGGCATCGATGTGGCCGCCGACCGACTCGATGCTGACCGCAATTTCCTCCGCGGAGCGGCGGCGGGTGCCCTGGAGCAGCATGCGAGTCATCAGGTGCGAGATGCCGTTGTTCGACGGCGACTCGGCCAGGATGCCGCCTTTGAGGACCGCACGGAACTCGACGAAGGGCAGGCGGTGATCCTCCTTGATGAGCAGGCGTAAGCCGTTGGGCAGTTCAATCCTTTGAATGCTGTTGTCGCAGTGCTTCTCGACGGATTGGACGGCGGCCGGGGTGGTGTGCGGGGGCAGGAGGGCGTAGATCGTGCGGTTCTCAACCGTCAGGTACTGGCGGGCGACGCGCTGGAGGTCGGCCGGAGTGACCCGTTTGACGGCGGCGAGGTAGCGCTCGGAGAAATTCAGGTCGCGCGTGGCCATCCAGCTGGCCCCGAGATCCTGGGCCTGGCCCTGCATCGTTTTGCGGCTGGCGAGCGTGCCGGCGACGAACTGTTTCACGGCCTTGGCCAGTTCGCGGGCGGGGACGGGACGGTCCTTCATCGCGGCGAGCTCGGCGAACATGGCCGCGCGGGCGCTCTCGAAACGGGTGGCCTCGCACACGGCGCTCATGCCAAACAGGCCGGAGGTGCTCGGGATGTAGGTCCAGGCATCAACCGAGTTCACCAGGCCAAGCCTCTCCCGGACCTTTTGATAGAGACGGGAGCTGCGGCCAGATCCCAACAACGTGCTGAGCACGTCGATGATGGGCACGTCTGCGTGGCGCAGGTCAGGAATGTGCCAGCTCACATGGAAGTGGGCCATCTCGATGGGCGCCTCCTCCAGGATCTCGCGGGGAGCGGTCTGGCGGGGTTCCTCAGTCAGGGCATGGGACGGCAGCGGGCGCGCCCGGGCCGACGCGAACGCCCCCCGAATCTGGGCTTCGACCTCATCGGCGGAGAAGTCCCCGACCACGACGAAAAAGATGTTGTTGGGCGCGTATTTTTCCCGGTAGTAGGCGAAGATGTCGGCACGCTTCAGTTCGTTGAAGATGTCCGGATATCCGATGACGGTGCAACGGTAGGGGCTGCGCGTGTAGGCGGTTTCGAACAGGCGCCGGGCGGACCGCTGGTGCGGGTCGTCCTGATTCATGTCCATCTCGCGCCGGATGACATCCATTTCCTTGGCCAGCTCCTCGTCGGGCAGCGCGGCGTGCTGCATGATGTCGCAGAGGATGTCGATGGCGACGCGGGCGCCGGTGTTGGGGACGTTGATGTAGTAGACGGTGCGGTCGAACGACGTGTAGGCGTTCATGTAACCGCCGGCTTCCTGCACCTCCTGGTCAATCCGGCTGGCTGGCCGGGTGGCGGTTCCTTTGAACAGCATGTGCTCGAGGACATGGGAGAGGCCGGCGCCGAGCCACGCGCCTTCGTCGATGCTGCCGGCGCGGCACCAAGCCTGGGCTGAAACGACGGGGGCGTTGTGGTCTTCGCGCAGGATCAGCGTGAGTCCATTGGCCAGGGTGACCACCCGGCCGGCAGCGGTTCCACGGCAGGCCGGGATTGGCGGCGAAGTTTCGGGGCCGTTCGAATGGCGGCGCGGGCCGGGGCATTCGGGCGAGCAGCTGCGCTGGGACTTCGGCGTGCGCGTGCGGTTTTGGACTTGGGACTGGCCGATGGAAGTGGAGGACGTTTCGTTGGCGGAAGGCCTCGCCCCTTGGCAGTCGATCTCATGATTGTGACGGTTTCGGCGCCGGCGCCGCGGGCGCCGGCTTCTGCTGGGACGGAGGCAGGAACGGCTGGCGGAATGCTTCGTCGAAGGCGTAACAGCCTTTGAAATCGTCGCGCGTATCTTCCTTGGTTTTGGCCAGAAGCCGGTTGTCGACCATGTTGAAGACAATCTCGCCAAAATCCTCGCACTGGTGCACGCCCCATTCAGCGAACACCGTCGCGGCCATGGGGCCAAATTGTTCGAGAGCGAGGGCACGAATCCCCCCTAGCAGTTCCCGACCGCTCACATGCCGGATCGATTCCTCCTTGGCGCCCGACCGTGTTTCGCGGGATGCCTTGGCCAGCATTTTCTGGGTGTGATCGAGGGCTTCGCGGAGGAACAGGTAAGCCTCGCGTTGATACCGACGGTCCTTCTCAAGAATTTGGTCGAGGATCTCGTCGAAGTTGCCGGTGTGCATACGGATTACGGCGACGCCGAAGCGGACGGGACGGGCGGGTGCGCGGTTCGCCAAGCCCTGACGCCCCAGCCCAAGGCGAGGAACATGAGAAGCAAGCAGACGAAAATCTGCTGTTCGCGCGTCAGATTGAACATTGCACTCATGGTAACGCAGGCGCTTTGCGGCGGCAATGTAACAGCCGAATTCACGCCTACAATCGCAAATTTCACCGGAAAAACCGTTCCCCCGGACCGTATTTCACTGTGAACTGCCATTCAGTTGCGCCTCGCGGCGGGCGCATTTTTGATTTGCCTTGGTGGTCCGAGCGAGCGAGGGCAGGCTGGGCGTGGCAGGCGCGCAGATATAGATGATCTCCTGTGGAATGAGTGACGAGTTCATGTGGCTGTGCCGTGGGCGGGCGGCGCCCCTGGCGGAGGCTGGTCCCCCCGGCCGGACGAGACTGCCCCCGCCGTTGCCCTGGCGGCATTTTGCGCTTTGCACGATTTGCCTCCTGCTGCTCGGTCTGCCCATCCCGGCGCGGGCTCAGGTCACGAACGCGACGGTGGTGGAAATCGAGGGCCCGGTCGTCATGGCGCGGGCGGGATCGGATTTCTGGGCGCCGGCGACCGCCGGCGCGGTGCTCCAGGGAGGAGATCGGCTGCGAACGGTGGAGAAATCGCGTGCCGTCATCCGGCTGTCGGACCTTTCCTTAATCAGGCTGGGTGAGTTCAGCTACATCGAGATCCCGACGGCGGGCGCGGCGCGGGGCGGGCTGAAGCTGTTGCGGGGGCTGCTTTATTATTTTCATCGCGACAAGGCCGGCGTCATGCCGGTCACCACGCCGTCGGCCCACGCGGTGGTTTTGGGAACTGAATTTGTGGTGGTGGCGTGGGCAGACGGAGCGACTGATTGGACCATGCTGGATGGGTCGCTCGCCCTCACGAATGAGTTTGGAGGAATCCGGCTGACCAATGGGGAATCTGCGTCTGCAAAGTCGGACGCGGCCCCCCGGCGGCGCCCGGGAGTGCCGATCGCGACCGCGATCCAATGGGTTTTATATTACCCGGGTGTTTTGGATGTGTCCGAACTGACGCTCCCACCGGAGGCGCAGTCCAGTCTGGCGGAATCCTGGGCGGCGTATGGTCAGGGAGATTTGCGCCAGGCGCTGGCGTTGGTTCCGCCCGGACGGGTGGCCCGGGAGCCGGGGGAAGCTGTTTACCTGGCGTCATTGCACCTCACGGCGGGGTTGGTGGCCGACGCATCGCGCCTGCTTGAGACGCCGATGGTGGGGCTGCCGTCGACCAATGCCATCCCGCGGTTGGCGGGAGCCTTGCGGCGGTTGATTGAACTCGTGCGCACAGGGCGGGCCCCGGAGGGACCGGCCCCGGTTTTTGCCACGGAATGGCTGGTTGAGTCATTGGCGAGACAGGCCCGGTCTGATTTGTCCGGCGCCTTGGTGGCGGCGCGCGTCGCGTTGCGGCAGTCGCCCGGATTTGCCTTTGCCTGGACTCAGGTGGGGGAACTCGAATTTTCGCTGGGACGCACCGGTGCGGCGGAGGGGGCGGTGGGAGCCAGTCTGGCGTTGGCGCCGCGCCAGGCCCGGGGTCATGGGTTAAAGGGCTTCCTCGCGGCAGCTCGTGGCGATCAAACCGGGGCCCGGACAGCCTTCGATCACGCCCTGGCGTTGGATGGCGCCCAAGGCGACGCCTGGCTGGGGCGCGGCTTGGTGCGATTCCACTCTGGCGAACTGGACGCCGGATTGGCTGATCTACAAACGGCCGTGGTTGTCGAGCCCCAGCGGGGCATCCTTCGGTCGTATCTGGGCAAGGCTCAGGGGGAGGTGCACGACCTCGGGCGCGCCCGGCGTGAGCTGGACCTGGCGCGGCGATTCGATCCCGCCGATCCCACGGTTTGGCTGTACTCGGCGCTGCTGCGCCAACAGCACAACGAGATCAACCGCGGCATCGCCGAGCTGGAGACGTCGAAGAAGTTGAACGATGGGCGCAGCGTTTTTCGCTCCCGCCTGCTCCTGGATCAAGACCGGGCGGTGCGCTCGGCCAATCTCGCGGCGCTGTATCGGGATGCCGGCATGGCCGAATACGCCGCACGGGAGGCGGCGACGGCCACCGAGGCCGACTACGCCAATGCGTCGGCGCATCTATTTCTGGCCGACAGTTACTCCGGCTTGCGTGACCCCGGTTTGTCCCGTCTCCGGTATGAAACTCCGGCCGTGAGCGAATATCTCCTGGCCAATGTGCTGTCCCCCGTCGGAGCCAGTGCCTTGGCGCCGATGATTTCCCAGCAGGAGTATTCGCCACTATTCGATCGGCAACGGGTCGGCTTGTCCGCGGACACCCGCTACTCCAGCGACGGGTCGTGGGACCAGCGCGTCGCGCACCTCGGGGTGCTCGACGGTGTCGCTTACGCGCTGGAAGGGGCTTGGCGCGGCGTGCCGGGGCACCGGCCGAATACCGACCTTGAGCAGTGGCTTGGTGCGGGTCACTTCAAGGTGCAGCTTTCGCCCGCCACCTCAATCTACCTGCTGGCGTCGTGGGCCAGGATCGAGGCGGGGGACACACGGCCTTACTACGACGAACGTTTGGCAAGCCCGACCCTGCGCGTGCGCGAACAGCAGGAGCCGAACGTGTTTTTTGGCGTCCACCACCAGTGGGTGCCCGGTCTCCACACTGTTTTCTTGGGCGCACACTTGGATGACAGCCTGCGGACGACCGAGCCGAGCGCGGCGGTTCGCACCCTGGTGCACGACAGCGCCGGCGTGTTGACGGGAGTGCTCAATCCGGCTGACAGCCGTTTCGGACTGCGCTACCGGACCGACTTTGAGGCGTGGTCGGGTGAGTTGCTGCAGATTTGGCAGTCGCCCCGCCATCTCGTGCTTGCCGGCAGCCGAATCCAGGCGGGGGATCTGAACACACGCGCGGTGCTGGATCGCGATCCGACGGCATTTCCTCCGGTATTTAACGATCCGGCGGCGGACCAGCGGGTGAATAGTCCGCTGGATCGGCTCACGGCCTATGCCTACTGGCATTGGCGCATTCTGGACCATTGGCGAGTTATTGCCGGGGGCAGCTACGACCGGTTGCGGCATCCGATCAACTTCGATGCCGCGCCGATCGCCGCTGGATCGACGACGACCGACCAGTGGTCACCTAAGGCCGCGCTGCTCTGGACACCGCTGACGAATCTCACGTGGCGCGCCGCCTACCGCCGATCGCTGGGAGGACTCTCCTATGACAACAGCATCCGGCTGGAACCGGCGCAGCTGGCGGGCTTCGTTCAGTCTGACCGAAGTCTGGTTCCGGAGTCGCGGTCTGGTCTGGTTCCCGGCACCGAATTTGAGACGCTGCACCTCGGCGCGGAATGGCGTCTGGTCTCGCGGACTTACCTTCTGGCCGCGGGGGAGGTGTTGCGGTCGGCGGGCCGGCGGTGGGTGGGAGTTTTTGACTATCGCGATGCTCCACCGTTCATAGCGGGCACGGGCCGGGTTCGGGAGTCACTGAACTTTGAGGAACGGTCGGTGGCGGTGGGGCTCCATCAGTTGCTGGGAGAGGAATGGGCAATCTCCGCGCGATATCGATTGGCGGCGGCGGAGCTGAGGACGAGAGTGCCGGCATTGCCGGAGGCATTTGACTCGAGCGCTCGTGCAGACGAGGAGGCCTGGCTACACGAGGTCGATCTGGCAGTTCGATACTTTCATGCCTGCGGTTGGTTTGCGGGAGCCGAGGCGCGCTGGCGCAGCCAGGACAACCGGCGGGACGCAGGCACTCTGCGCGACGACGACTTCTGGCAATTTGATGTCTGGACCGGGTGGCGGCTGGCGCAGCGGAGGGTGGAACTATCGGTGGGCGCGCTCAACCTGACGGGACGCAACTATCGGTTGAATCCGTTGAACGCCGCGGCGGATCTGCCGCGGGAACGGCTGTTGGCCCTGCGGGTGCGGTGGAGTTTTTAACTGCGGCCGAAGTCGCGGTCGGCGTGCGCAGGGCCGTGGGCAGCGCCGCCATTTCTGGCTCCGCTGACCGCGCTCTCCAAAGGCAAGCGCTGCGCGCCATTGGTGCGGGTGGCGTGACCGTTCGTCTGGTGGCGCGCCTGTTCCAGCACCTTGCGGTAGGTGGCGAGAGCCAGGAGTGGCCAGCTATTCCGGTACATGTCGTACTTCAGGTAGAACACCTTCGGAAATCCGGTCCCGGTGATTTCCTGTTCCTCCCACGAGCCATCCAGCTGCTGGCTGCGAACGAGGTATTCGATGCCGCGTTGGATGCTGGGAGTATTCGGATCGTCGAAGGCGAGCAGTCCCATGACCGCCCACGCGGTTTGTGAGGCCGTGCTGGGCCCTTTGCCTTTGAACACCGGGTCGTCGTAGGTATCGCAACGCTCGCCCCATCCGCCGTCCTCGTGCTGCACGCTTTCGAGCCAGTCACGGGCCCGGAGCAGCCACCGCTGGTTCATGTTGAGGTTGAGGGCGCGCAGGCCCCGGACGACCTGCCAGGTGCCGTAGATATAATTGACACCCCAACGCCCGTACCAGGATCCGTCTTCCTCCTGCTCGTCGCGGATGTATTGCAGCGCCTTCAAGACCTGGGCGTTGGTTACCGCGTAGCCCTCGTATCCCAGCAGCTCGAGGATGCGGGCCGTAATGTCGGCGCACTCCGGATCGAGCATGGCGTTGTGATCCGCAAACGGGACCTTCTCCAGGACGCTTTTGGTGCAGTCCTTGTCAAACGCCGCCCAGCCGCCGTCCTTGCACTGGAAGGTCAGCATCCACTTCAAACCGCGCTGAAAGCAGGCGTCGCGCGCCGCCGGGTCGTCGGTGGGGATCTGACGCAGGGCGAGCAGTACCATGGCGGTGTCGTCCACGTCGGGGTTCCATTTGTTCTCGTACTCGAACACCCAGCCGCTGGGCTCGACCTTGGCGGGATTTTTGTAAATCCAGTCGCCCCGGAAACGGATTTCCTTCCGGATCAGAAACTCGGCCGCGGCCTTGAGCTTCGGATGATCCGCCGGCATGCCGGACTCGCGCAGGGCGATGGCGACGATGGCGGTGTCCCAAACCGGCGAAAAGCAAGGCTCGATGCGGACGGTGTTTTCATCCTCGTGCTCCAGTTCCTTCAGCTTTTGCTCCGCCCGGACCACCTGCGGGTGGTCGTCCGGGTAGCCCAGGGCCTTCAGGGCGATGAGCGAGTTGAGCATCGCCGGAAAAATGGCCGCGAGGCCGTCCGATCCCTCAAATCGTTCGAGCATCCATTGTTCGGCTTTTTTCAGCGCGAGGCGCCGGAACGGATGGATTCGGTTCCGGGCGAACCACTCGGCAAATTTATGAAGGCGATCGAGGGCCAGGAAGAAGTTGCGCCACGTAAACCACTGCGGATCGCGCGGCAGCCGCAGGTCGCGCTCGTGAAATCCCTCCGGATACAGCTCGTCGATGTTGAACCCGTTGTTGAGCTGCCGGCTGGGCTTGAAGTGGTTGATGATGGCGAGGGGCACGAGCATGGCCCGCGACCAGTTGCTCATCTCCCAGAAGTTCACGTGGAACCAGCTGCCGATCAGGATCACCTCGCTGGGAATTGTCGGCACGTATTTCCACGGGAAGAGCCCGAGCAACGCCAGGTAAAGCTTCGAAAACGTGTTCATCCGCGGCACCCCGCCCAGGTTGAGGGCGATGGCGCGGGCTTTCAGCATGCGCGGGTCCGTGACGGGGACTCCGGCCAGCTTCAGGGCCAGGTAGGCCTTGATCGTCGCATTCACCTCCGATGGGCCGCCGTGGTATATGTTCCAGCCGCCGTCGGGGAGTTGGAGCGAGAAGATGTGATTGACAGCTTTGCGCTGCCACTCCCGGTCGACCTTTCCTGCCCAGTGATGGTAGGCGACGGTGTCGGACACCAGCGTTGAGTCCACCATCAATTCACCCACCCAGAACCCTCCGGGGTTCTGAATGCTCAGCAAATACTCCTGGGATCGCCGCAGCGCGGATTCAAAGCTTGCTGGGTGGCCGTGAGGCGCCGGGCGCCCAGCCGCCGCCTGGCCACTGAGGCGGTTCGACTCGTGCATTTGGAAAGACACGCCGATTACTGTGCGGATCAGGGCCCGTCGCTGTAAAGAGTGAATTGACCGGGGATTGTACGGCAACTGGCACCAGCAAAACGCCAGAGAATGTCGGGCCACCGGGGTGAGCGGGGCTGGCCGGGCCCGTCGTTTCGCCGCGCTACGGATTTGGGCTGACAGCGGCCGCCTTGGCGATCTGCGCAGCCAGTTCGTCGGGCTTGAATTCGTTTTCGTTTGAAATCCACTGCACGCGCCCGCGGGTGTCGATGACCACCGTCCGGACATTGTGGCTGATGGGATCTCCGGGCTTCGGCCGCCAGAATTGCAGGCCGAACTGCTCGCCGATGGCGGTGATGTCGGTCAAATCACCCGTGACGTAGAGCCAATGCTTCGGGTCGGCGTGATAACGTTGGGCGTATTCGAACAGGCGGGCGGGTGTGTCGTATTCCGTGTCCATCGTGATGCTCAAGAGCATCCAGTTGGTCGGGGAGTCTGGGGTTGCTTTGAGGCGATCGTGCGCCTGTTGGAAGCTGGTGCTTAACCGGGGACAAAAAGTCGGGAAAGGGCATCGCGTGAAGATAAAGGTGAACGCGACCGCCCGGCCGCGCAGTTCGCGCAGCCGGATGACGGAACCCAGCATGTTGGTGAAGGCGTAGTCGGGTACCTCGTCGCCCAGGGCCAATGCTTCGACGTACCGGACCCGCCGAACCGGCGGTTCCGGGGGAAGGGGCGTGCGCGGCTCGTCCAGCTTGCGCACGTCCTCGATCCATCCGTCGTCGTCGGTGACCACCATGCGGAATCGGATGTGGTCGCCCGGGTGCAGCCCGACCAGTTCTTTTGCGTCCCGGACATCGAGCAGCATGGTCATGGCTTCCATGTAGCCGGGGATCGCTTCGTGCGTGATCTTGGCCTTTTTCCGTTCCAACTGGACTTCGTTGATCACGCCTTTGACCTCGAAGGTTTGGCGATTGGTTGCGGCCAGCCCGGCGGGCGGCGTGTTCGATGGAGCCGAGGCAAGGGCGGCGGCCTGGGCCGCCGGCTTTAACCGCGCTGGCTCCGGCTGGCAGCCGGAGCCAAGCCCGGCCAGGATCCACCCCAGGAGAAGCCACGGACGAAGCGATCTCATGCCGACATCAGCTCGCGCTGCCACGGCAGCAATTCCTTGATTGCCTTGTTCCAATCAGCGGCCAGGGCGACGAGGGTTGCGCGGCTGGCGACAATGGTGGGATCGATCCCCAATTCTTCCGCGCGCTTGTTGCGGCGCCGCTCGAGTTCGGTCAGGCGCCGTTTTTGGGACTCGCCCAGGCGATGTCCCTTGCGTCGAAGCGGCGCAGGCTGATCGGGGTTGGCCAGACCTTCCTGAACTGCGTAAAGCACGCCCTTGCGACGGCGCGGGGTCAAAAAGGCCGGAATGGCCGCCTCGTGATTGCCGCCGGCGGCGGCGAGGGTGGCGACCTTCACCATGACCTCCGGGGAGAGGATGAAGTAAGGCGGTCGGTTGGCCTGGATGGCTTCCTGTTCCCGCCAGTGCCACAGCGCCCGGAGGACGGCGAGCCCACCGGGGGAGAGGTGATGGCTGCCCTTGATTCGCCAGACGAGATCCGGGTCCGGGATGCGCAGAACCGCGCACTCCTCGATCAATTGGGCGCAACTCTGCTGGTGCCACGCCAGCTGGCCGCGCTCCTTCAACTGCGCCGACAGGATGTCCGCCAAAGGTTTCAAATGGCGGGTGTCGTTCCGCGCGTAATCCTCCATGCGCTTGGTCAACGGGCGGCGGGCCCAGTTCGCTTTTTGCGGGCCTTTCTCCAAGGTGACACCCAGGTATCTCGAAACGAGGCTGCCCAGCCCGAACTCCCGGCAGCCCAACAGGCGGGCGGCCAGCATGGTGTCGAAGATCCGCGTGGGGACGAACTTGCAGTCCCGGCGCAACAGGCGCAGGTCGTAGTCTGCCCCGTGCATGATGAGCTCGTGCTCGCGCAGGACGTCCAGCAGAGGCTCCAGGCCGATTTTCGACAGGGGATCGATCAACCAGTCAAATCCGGTGATGCTGAGTTGGATGAGGCAAAGCTTCTCGGGATAAGCGTGCAAACTGTCGGCCTCGGTGTCCAAGGCGATCCAGTTTGCTGCGCGAAGGTGGGGGAGGTAAGCCTCCAGCCTCTCTTCCGTATCGATCACGTCGGCGACTATAAGCAATTGTCCAGCCGGCAAAAGGAAAAGCTGGTCCCGGGAAATTATAGAGTCGTAAGTATTTAATGGTTAAAAAGATCTGTCGCAACCTAGAGATGGGTTGCGTTCGGATTTGAATGGCGACCGATCGCCGACTGGCCGCCACGGCAATGACTACGGGTGGTGTCTTCGCGTCCGTACACCACCGCCTGTCGGTGCCCCAATTCGTCGTTGCGCATGGGGCATCCGGCTCTACACTGCCGCCCGAATGAAACATCAGCTCGATTTCGAGAAGCCGATTGCAGAACTGCAACGGAAGCTGGAAGAGCTCAACAAACATCGCGACGAACATCATCTCGGGATCAATTTTGACGAGGAGATCGCAACCATCGAGCGGAAGATCACGGAGACCCGGAAGGAAATTTTTACCCACCTGACCGCGTGGCAACGGGTTCAACTCGCCCGTCACCCGCGCCGACCGTTCGCCCTTGATTATCTCGGATCCACCTTCGCCGAGTTCGAAGAACTCCACGGCGACCGCCTCTTTGCCGAGGACCGGGCTGTGGTCGGCGGCTTCGCCCGCCTCGGCGATCGCCGCGTCGTGGTGATCGGCACCCAAAAAGGACGCGAGACCAAGGAAAACATCCGGCGGAACTTCGGCTCGGCCCATCCGGAAGGATATCGCAAGGCGCTTCGCCTGATGCGGCTCGCCGACAAGTTCGGACTACCCATTGTCACGTTGATTGACACCGCCGGCGCGTACCCGGGAGTCGGGGCCGAGGAGCGGCACATCGCCGAGGCCATCGCCGTAAATCTGCGGGAGATGATGCTCCTGGAGGTCCCCATCATCGCTGTCGTCATCGGGGAAGGCGGCTCCGGCGGTGCGCTCGGTATTGGCGTCGCCGACCGCGTGCTCATCCTCGAGAATGCCTATTACTCGGTCATCAGTCCGGAGGGCTGCGCGGCCATCCTCTGGAAGGACCGCGCCGCGGCGCCCAAAGCCGCCGAGGCGCTCAAGATCACCGCGAAAGATTTGATTGAGCTGGGGTTGGCGGATGAAGTCGTTCCCGAGCCGCTCGGCGGCGCTCACAATGACCTGGCGCTCACCGCCGCGACGCTGAAGGAGTGCCTGCTCAGGAATCTGGACGACCTCCAAAAGCTGCCGGCCGCCGAGCGGTTGAAAGGGCGCTACGCCAAGTTCCGGGCGCACGGGCGCTATTTTGAAAAGCAGCCGGCGCCGGCTGCGGTCGCCACCGCCACGACGGCGCCCACGGCGACGGCTGTTTCTGCCTCAGGCTTCGCGGCGGCTTGAGAGGCCTCCAAGGGTGTTTCGCCGTCATCGGCCAAGGCGCTCCCTGCCGGCGACGCCCGCCTCCCAATCCCTCCCGCGGCAACCCAACCCGACCCGACCCGACCCGGAAGCTTATGGCGAGTGACAGTTCGTCCCTGCTGTATCCGCTGACCTTTCATCCCCTCTTCAAGGAACGAGTCTGGGGCGGGCGCAACCTGGAGCGTCTCTACCAGAAACCGCTCCCCCCCGATAAGCTCATCGGAGAATCCTGGGAGATCACGGATCGCGCGGAGGGCGTGAGCACCATCGCCAATGGCCCGCTGGCCGGTCGCACCTTGCGATGGCTGATGGAGGAACATCGGAGGGACATCCTGGGAAAGGACGCGGCGGAGGCGGGTCCTTTCCCGCTGCTGATAAAAATACTGGATGCCACCGAGACGTTGTCGGTGCAGGTCCATCCGCCGGCCGGGATTGCGCAGCGCCTCGGCGGCGAGTCCAAGTCGGAGATGTGGTACATCACCGACGCCCGTCCGGAGGCGGCACTGTTCGCCGGGCTGAAGGGCGGGGTGACCCGCCTTGAATTTGAACAGCGAATTCGGGACGGATCAGTGGCCGAATGTCTGCACCGGATCCCGGTCCAGGCCGGCGACGCGTTGTTTCTTCCGAGTGGCCGATTGCACGCCATCGGCGCGGGTAATGTGCTCTTCGAGATACAGCAGAATTCCGACACGACGTATCGTGTCTTCGACTGGAACCGGCTCGGCCTTGATGGCCGGCCGCGGACGTTGCACGTCGCCGAATCGCTCGAGAGCATCGACTTCGCGGATTTCGAGCCGGACCTCATCCGGAGCGCTTTTTCCCGCAACCCGGCCCTGAGCGTGCGGTTCGTCGTCAATGACCCGCTCTTTCGGGTCGACGCCTGCCGATGCAAACGCGGGTTGCGGTGGTATCTCCGCAGTGAATCGCTCCAAATTCTTGCCGTGATTCGGGGTGAACTCGAGGTGAGCGCGGCCGGGGTGCAGGTCTCTCTGGCCCCGGGAGCCTTTTGCCTGCTCCCCGCCTGCCTGGAGCGAACGGCGCTGACGGCGACCCGCGCTTGCGAGTATTTGCACATCCAGGCGTAATCAGCTCCCCGCCGCCCGCCCGCCGCAAGCGTCTCCATCGCTCCCCGGGCAGGGCGCGCCATCGTAACCGGAATCGGCCGCGGCCGGTCATGCCAATGTCATCATCAACTCTTGAACCACAGGATCTACGCGATGAAACGGAATAATTCTTTCGGCAGCCTGGCGTTGGCAGCGGTGACGTGGGCGGGCCTGGCGTTGGGCGCCGGCACAACGAGGGCGGAAGGCTGGACCGAGGGCATGAAGGAAGGTGCCGTCACTTTTAAATCCGTCGGGCCGCTGGCCTTTGGGCCCGAAGGCATCCTGTTTGTGGCTGACACCAGATCGGCCGCGATCACCGCCCTCGCCACCGGCGACACCAAGGGTGCCGATGGAGAGATAAGCTATAAGGTCGAAGGGATCGATCAGAAGGTTGCCGCCCTGCTGGGCACGACCGCAGACCAGATTCTAATCAACGATTTGGCCGTCAACCCGCTTTCCCGCCGGGCCTATCTGGCCGTCTCCCGCGGGCGCGGGCCGGACGCGCTTCCCGTTTTGATCCGCGTCACCGCCACGGGCCAGCTTGAGGAGGTCTCCACGGCAAAGGTGCGCTTCTCGCGCACCGAGCTGCCGGATGCGCCGGCCGAAGCGACGGCCGGCCGCCGTGGCAACCCGCGCCAGGAATCGATCACGGATATTTCGTTTGTCGACGATCGCGTGGTCATTGCCGGCCTCGCGAATGAGGAGTTCGCCTCCACGTTGCGTTCGATCCCGTTTCCATTTCAGCCGGTGGGCCATGGCACGAGCGTCGAGATTTATCACGGTGCCCATGGTCAGTTCGAAACCCGCGCGCCGATCCGGACGTTCGTTCCGTTCAAGGTGAAAAACGAGTCGCAGCTGCTCGCCGCGTACACCTGCACGCCGCTGGTCCAGCTCCCGGTCAAAGCCCTCACCCCAGGCGCAAAGATCCAGGGCAAAACCATCGCGGAACTCGGCAACCGCAACCGCCCCCTCGACATGATCGTTTATCAGAAGGGCGGCAAGGACTATCTCCTCCTCGCCAATAGCAGCCGCGGCGTCATGAAGATCGACGCCAGCCAGATCGACGGCGCCAATGAAGGCATCATCGCTCCCGTGCGGGACGGGGGCACGAAGGGCGTCGCCTACGAAACGATTGCCGGCTGGAAAGGCATCGAGCAGCTCGATCGGCTGGACGCCAGCCACGCCGCCGTGCTGCGCAAAGCCGAAGCCGGCGCGCTAAACCTGGAGTCGATGCCGCTGCCGTAAACGCGGACGCATGCGCAGACTCAACCGTGGTGGGAGAATCGGGCGGGCTGTGGCTTGGATGGCGAGGCTGGGTCTGGTCGTTCTGTTCGCGGCGACGACGGTCGCGGCGCCGGGGGACGGCGCACCGAAAGCCGGCTCCGGGCGGGTCTCTTTGAACTGGCGCCCGGATCCAAGCACCGGCACCAACCGCTGGCAGGTCGATGTGCGCGGACTCAGCCCGGAAGCCTTGACGAGGCTGCGCAACGTGACCGGCACCGAAGCCGAGTGGAACAAGGTGTTGCGCGTCGTGGTTGAACCAGGGGCGGGGCCTGGCAATCAGGACCCACCTCCGATGTTGGGGCAGCATCGCATTGAGGGGAACCTCCTGGTTTTCCGACCGCGTTTTCCACTGCAGCCGGGCGTGCCTTACCGTGCAGAGGCCCGCTTCGACCAACTGACCGGCCTGCATCTCGCCGGGGTGATTCAATCGACCTTCCGTTTGCCCCCGCTCGCCCTGGTCCCCTCCACCGTGGTGGCCGCCGTCTACCCCACGGCGGAGCTGCTGCCGGAAAATCTCCTGAAATTTTACCTCAAGTTCTCCGCGCCGATGAGCGGCGGACGCGTCTATGAGCATCTGCACTTGTCTGACGAGACCGGCCGGGTGGTGGATCTCCCGTTCCTGGAGATCGACGAGGAGCTTTGGGATCCGTCGATGACCCGCCTCACGCTGCTGATCGATCCCGGCCGGATCAAGCGCGGCGTCACGCCCCTGGAGGAAGTGGGCCCCGCCTTGCAGGCGGGCCACAGCTACACGCTGGTCATCGATGCGGAGTGGCGGGACGCGCGCGGCGCCACCTTGAAGGAGGCCTTTGCAAAGAAGTTTCGGGTCGGCCCGCCGGATCGCCGGCCGCTCGATCCGGACCAGTGGACCGTGCTGGCGCCGCGCGCGGGTTCGCGGGAGCCGTTGACGGTGGAGTTCCATCGCCCGATGGACTGGGCCCTGGCCAGCCGCGTCCTCGCGGTGTGGCGCTCCGGTGCCGGGCCGGGCGATTCGGCGGAAGCCGGAAGCGTGATCCTCGGCCCGGAGGAGCGGGAGTGGCGCTTCGTGCCCGATCGGCCGTGGTCGGCGGGCCGCTGGGAGTTGTCGATCCAATCGACACTCGAGGACCTGGCGGGAAACAACATCGGCAAATCGTTTGAAGTGGATCTGTTCGAAAGGGTGCAGCAGCGGGTGACCAATGCGGTGACCCAACTGCCGTTTCGAATTGGCCCGGCCAATCCCCCGTAGTCCGAAACCCGGGCTTTCGAGAAGAGGAACGGCCACCAACCGCCGGAATTGTCTCGATAGGGCGACGCAACGGCTGGGTCGGGCTGGAGCGGCCATCGAGGTCGACTCAGCGTCCACCCCGTTCACAAAAGGCTTGAACCCGACGGTCGGCGCGGCGAATTCTTGGCCCCTCAATTCGTAAATCCAATCGCACCCGATCCAGGACCATGAGCGCCGAAAAACGTTTTGCTGAACTCAAGCTCGAGCTTCCTCCCGCCCCCAAGCCCGTTGCCGTCTACAAGCCGCTGGTCGTCGTTGAGCGCATGGCCTATGTGTCCGGACACGGCCCATTGAAGCCGGACAAATCGCTCATCGTCGGGCGGGTTGGGTCGGATTTGACGCTTGAGCAGGGCAAGGCGGCCGCGCGCCAGGTCGGTCTGGCCATTCTGGCGACCTTGCGGAGCGAGCTCGGATCCCTCGACCGCGTCAAGCGCGTGATCAAAACCCTCGGCATGGTCAACAGCGCCCCGGACTTTTTGGATCACCCCAAAGTCATCAACGGCTGCAGCGAGCTCTTCGCAGAAATTTGGGGGCCCGAGAACGGAATCGGCGCGCGCAGCGCCGTCGGCATGGGCCCGCTCCCTGGAAATATCGCGGTCGAGATCGAGGTCATCTTTGAACTGGTTTGAGCTTCGTTCGCCGGACGCGGTGCCCTCGCCGGCCTTGCTGATTTATCCCGATCGCATCGAGGAGAACGTGCGTCGCATGATCGCGCTGGTCGGCGGCGCCGGCCAGGTCGGCCGGCTGCGCCCGCATATGAAAACGCACAAGCTGCCCGAGTTGATCCGGCTCCAGGTGCAGCACGGGATCCGCAAATTCAAGTGCGCCACGGTCGCCGAAGCCGAGATGACTGCGGCCAGCGGGGCACAGGATGTCCTGCTCGCCTACCAGCCCGTGGGTCCCAACGTCCGCCGCTGGGGCGAGTTGATCGCGAAATTCCCCCAGGTCCGGTTTTCCTGCGTGGCCGACAACCCCGCCACGGTCGACACCCTGGCCGCCGCTGCAGCGGCGGCCGGCACGCGCTGGGAAGTCTTGCTCGATCTCGATGTCGGCCAGCACCGCACCGGCCTGCCGGCGGATGACACCGCCTTTTCCCTCTACCAAAAAATCGTTGCGATGGGCTCGCTGGCCGCGGGCGGGTTGCACGCCTACGACGGGCACCTGCACGACAGCGATCCCGGCGCGCGGCAGGCCGCCGCGGACGCGGCATTTGCGCCGGTCGAGCTCCTGTGGCGTCGCCTGGTCGACGCCGGCCTCCCCGTCCCCAGAGTGGTGGCGGGCGGGACGCCGACGTTTCCGATTCACGCCCGGCGGCCGGACGTGGAATGCAGCCCGGGCACCTGTGTGCTGTGGGATGCGGGCTATGCAAAAAAACTGCCGGACCTCGATTTCCTGACCGCCGCCGTGCTGCTGACCCGCGTGGTCAGCAAGCCGACGCCGAACCGGCTGTGCCTGGACCTCGGACACAAGGCGGTGGCTTCGGAGATGAATCCGCCGCGGGTCGTTTTTCTCAACCTGCCCGGCGCAACGCCGGTCATGCACAGCGAGGAGCACCTAGTCGTGGAGGTTCCAGACGGCGGCGCGTTTCCGGTCGGCGACTGCGTCTACGGCGTGCCGTGGCATGTCTGTCCCACGGTGGCGCTGCATGCACGGGTCGTGGTGGTCCGGGACGGCATTCCCGTCGATCGCTGGGACGTGACCGCTCGCCAGCGGGCGCTCACCGTGTGAACGGCTGTTGAGGCCATGCCTGCGGACCCGCATACGAAGCTTTTGGTGGTGACGCTGGTCGGCGTCGGCGGGCTCATCCTCCTCATCGCCCGCTTCAAATGGCACGCCTTTCTCGCGCTGCTGCTGGCCTCGCTTTTTGTCGGGCTGGCGGCGGGGATGAAACCGTTGGACGTGGCCAGGGCATTTCAGGACGGGTTGGGTGGCACCTTGGGGTCCATTGCCGTCATCGTGGGACTTGGCACCATGCTGGGCAAGCTGCTCGCGGAATCGGGCGGGGCGGAGGTGGTGGCGACCACGTTCATCCGCGCCCTGGGCCCGTCCCGCCTGGCTCTCGCCATGGTCGTCGTGGCTTTCGTCATCGGCCTGCCGGTGTTTTTTGGCGTGGGCATCCTTCTGCTCGTGCCCATCGTGTTCAGCCTCGCGCGCGAGACCAAAATCCCGTTGCTGGCTCTGGCCTTGCCGCTGGTGGCCGGGCTTTCCACGTCGCATTGCCTCGTCCCGCCACACGTCGGCCCCATGGTCGCCATCGAAAAGATCGGCGCGGATGTCGGAAAAACCATCGGCTGGTCCATCCTGATCGGCTTCCCGGTTGCCCTGGGCATCGGGCTTCCCTACACCCGGTGGATTACCCGTGCGGTGCAGACGGACATTGGTGGGATCGGGGCGCAGTTGACGCCGTCGAGTCCGCATCGACGGAGCACGCCGCGCTTTGGCGTCACGCTGTTTGCGATCCTCCTGCCGGTGTTGCTGATGCTGGGCGACACGGTGGCCAGGCTGTCGCTGCCCTCCGACCATGTTCTCCGCACGTGGGCCGCGTTCGTCGGGTCACCGATCGTCTCGATGTTTCTCGCGCTGCTGTTTTCCTTTTATGCCTTCGGGTCGGCCTGCGGGTTCGACCGCCGGCAGATTCTGAAATTCACCGAGGACTGCGTCGGCCCGGCCGCCAGCATCATGCTCATCGTGGGCGCCGGCGGCGGCTTCAGCAAGGTGCTCGACCTGGCCGGGGTGGACGACGCCATTGCCGGATTTGCCGGGGCGTTGAACATGTCGCCCATTTTGCTCGGGTGGCTGGTGGCGGTCCTCATTCGCGTCGCCGTCGGCTCGGCGACAGTGACCATCGCCATGACCGCGGGCATGATGGCGCCGGTGGTGGCGCGGCATCCGGAGACCAACCGGGAGTTGCTCGTCGTCGCCCTGGGAGCCGGCTCGATGATTTTGTCGCATCTCAACGACGGCGGATTCTGGTTTGTAAAGGAGTACTTCAACATGAGCGTGGCCCAGACGCTCAAGACCTGGACGGTCGTGGTCACCATCATTTCCGTGGCGGTCCTGTTCATCACTCTGCTGCTCGACGTCTTTGTCTAGTTCCCAGAACGAACCTCAACCCATGGGTCATTGCTGTGTTTATTTTTGACGCCCACCTCGATTTGTCCATGAACGCGCTGGAGTGGAACCGGGATCTGACCCGGCCCATTCAGGAGATCCGCGATCGCGAACGGCACCTCACCGACAAGCCGGATCGCGGGCGCGCGACGGTTTGTCTGCCGGAGCTGCGGCGGGGCCAGTGCGGTCTGGTGGTGGCCACCCAGATTGCGCGTTACGCGAAGCCGACGCATCCGCTGGACGGCTGGCGCTCGCCGGCGCAGGCCTGGGCCATGACCCAGGGCCAGCTGGCTTGGTATCGGGCCATGGAGGAGGCTGGCCAGATGATCCAGATTCGCAATCGCGCCCAGCTCGAACGACACCTGCAGCTTTGGGGCGTGGGCGGTGCCGCCGCGGCGAACCCCGCCACAGCCCCGACAGGAAGTTCCGCGGACCAGCCCCTCGGCTACATCCTGAGTTTGGAAGGCGCGGACTCGATGGTCACCCCCGGTCACGTCGAGCGCAGCTATGCCGACGGCTTGCGCGCGCTCGGCCCGGCCCATTACGGTCCCGGCACCTACGCGTTCGGCACGGACTCTGACGGAAGCATCGGCGGGCGCGGCCGGGAACTGCTGCGCGAGATGGATCGGCTGGGCATCATTCTCGACGCGACGCATCTGTGTGACACCAGTTTTTGGGAGGCGCTGGACGTTTTCCAAGGGCCGGTTTGGGCGAGCCATTCCAACGCGCGGACGATGACGCCGCACAACCGACAATTTGCCGATGACCAGCTGAAGGAGCTGTTTGGGCGCGGGGCGGTAATCGGCGCGCCCCTCGACGCCTGGATGATGCTCCCGGATTGGGAGCGGGGCAAAACCACGCCGCAAGGCACCCAGCTCAAACTGGAGAAGATGGTCGAGCACATCGACTATATCTGCCAGCTCGCCGGGACGACGCGCCACAGCGGCATCGGAACAGATCTCGATGGCGGGTTCGGCCGCGAGCAATGCCCGATGGATCTCGACACGATTGCCGACCTGCAACGCCTGCCGGCGTTGTTCCAGGCCCGCGGCTACAAGACGGCGGATATCGAGGCCATCCTCCATGGCAACTACCTCGCCTTCCTGCGCCGTGTCTGGAAGGACTGATCCGCCGCTCGTCGACTACAAACCCGGACCGCGGGCGTCCCCGCCTGCAGAGACTCTCGGACAACCGGCGGTCGCGTTGGGCCCGGCGGTTGGAACCAACCGTCGCTTCTGGCAGGCAGGCTAGAGGCGTCGCAGGCGAAAGAACTGCTGCGGGGTCGTTGGGGGCAGGGTGACGGACACGCTCGCCGTCGCAACGTTGGTCACGGCGGTGTAGGGGAAGGTGAGGAACGCCGTGGTCAGGTCGGGCGTGGCTTCCAGGACATGCGGCGTCGCCAGGATGGGCCATGACAACACGATGCTGCCGGCGGAGACCTGCAGACTGAGCTGTTCGACATCCGGGCCACCTTGGAAGCTTTTCCACACCGCGTCGTCGCTCAGAGCGTCGTCGTAGATGCGGAACTCATCATAAACTCCATTGAAACCCGGCGCGCCGGGGGCGTGGCCGAGCCAGTTGTTGATGTCATTCAAACCGCTGAGCGGCGACGGGGCGGCGCCGATCGCGACCAGGCGTCCGTTGACGTAGAATTTTGCAAGCCCGCCTGCGAAATCGTAAACGACCGCATAGTGGACGGACGAACCCAGCGGAGGCGGAGCGTTGCGCAGGACAGGCCGCGCCAGGACCGTGAAGTTGGTGCTGAAGAACACGCGCGCGTTGGGAAAGTCACTGTAGGGAGTGAGGTGAAACGCGCTCGAGCCGCCGGCGAAATAGAAAATAGTCTGGTATTGCGAATTGGACGGCCCGTTCCACGTCACCCACGCCTCCAACGTCAGATTGGTCAGGGGCGACAGGAGGTGGTCCGGGAGGTCGACGTAGCCCGAATTGCCGGCCAGGTTCAGCTGGCCGGTGCCAGCAAAGCCGTCTCCCGCGCCCAATGCCACCAGAGTGCCGTGGGCGTTGCCGACGGAGTCGAGCGCCGTGGTGGTGCCTGCGGGCTCGCCAAAGCTGTAGCGATGCGCGAGGTGCTCGAGCAGGCCGGGCTGCGCCCGGACCGTGAGGTGCGCGTTCGAACTGGTCAGCGACCCCGCGGCGGTCGTCACCCGCACGCTGTAGTCCGCCTGATCCACAAACTGCGCAGCGGGGATCCGCCAGCCGGCGTTCGTGGCGTCCGGCAGATCGACGCCGTCGCGCCGCCATTGATAGGTGACAGGCAGCGAGCTCGCCGCGCTCGCTTCAAAGCCGACGGGATCATTTTGGAAGACGACCCGGTTGACCGGCTGATACGTGAAGACCGGCGCCGGGGAGCGCGGGTCGCCGAGCATTCGCGCCACGTATGGAGCCGGCGTTCCGTTGAACGCTGTGAAAAACCCGCCGGCCGCGATCCCGCCGTCCGGCTGCGGCACCAGGCTCATGACGATGTTGTTGGCGCCCGTGCCAACGTTCAGAGTTCGGTCGAGAGTGCCATCCGGGTTCAGGCGGGCCACGCGGTTCTGCGGAAGGTTGTCGTAGGCGTTGAACTCCCCGCCGATCACGATCTTGTTGTCCGGCTGCAGAAACAGGCTCCGGATGTTGAAGCCCGCGCCCACGCCGGCACGAAAGGTGGAGTCCAGCGAACCATCGGGAAGCAGCCGAAGGATCCGGCCCACGTTCAAGTCGTCGACCTTGTCGAAGCCGCCGCCCAGCACGATGCGTCCGTCCGGCTGCACCGCCACGGCATAGGCGTTGAAGGTGATGTTGCTCGGCGCGTGAAATGTCGGGTCGAGCGTGCCGTCCGGCAGCAGTCGGGCGATCACCGGCCGCGGGGTCCCGTTCACCGTTGTGAAGCCGCCCGCCACGAGCAGCCGTTGGTCCGGCAGGAACGCCAGGGCGCGCACGTCGCCGTTGCAACTCGCGTTGAAGCCGGTCTCCAGCGCGCCGTTGGTGTTGAGCAGGGCGAGACGGGCCCGCGGCGTGCCGCCGACCGAGAGAAAACTTCCGCCAGCTGCGATCCGGCCGTCATTGCGAAGGGCCACCGCAAAGACCCCGCTCAGGCCGCTGCCGGCGCTAAACGTCGCGTCCACCGTCCCGTTGGTTTCGAGCCGGGCCAGGCCGGGACGCTGGACTCCCCCAATGAAATTAAAGCTGCCGCCCACGACGACCTTTTGGTTCGGCTGAAGCGCCAGCGCGTGCACGTCGTTGTCCGCCCCGTTCGGCGGCGCAAAGGTGCTGTCGACGCTGCCGGTGCGCGTCAGCGAGACGAGCCGCGGCCGAGCCACTGCATTGAAGGTGGTGAAGGATCCACCCACAAGCAGCCGGCCGTCGGGGCGCACCGCCAGCGCGCGGACGGCCGCGCTGGCTCCCGTGCCGACCGCAAAGTCCGGGTCGAGCGAGCCCGGGCTGCCGGAGGTGATCACGAGATAGGCCGGCCCATTGGTCAGGGCGCCCAGAGGGTTGCTGACGACGACCGTGTAGGCGCCCGCATTGGTGGCGCGAACGTTAGGCAGGAGGAGGCTGGCATTGGTCGCGCCACTCAGGTTGACGCCGTCCTTCCGCCACTGGTAGTTCAGCAACCCGCCGGACGCCTCGATCCGCAACTCGACGTTCGCGCCGGCGTTCGTCGTCAGCGTGGCCGGCAGCGGATTGATCACGGCCGGTGGGCCCAGGGTTTGAAACGGGAGTTTCGTAATCGATCCGTAACCGCTGTAGCCCGGCACACCCGGATAGGCCGTGAGGTTGCGATCCACCGCATGAAAAAAACCGACTTTGAAATAGCCGGCCGAGTCGGTGGGCAATGAGTTGGCCGGTACGATCACCTGCGTGTTGGTGCCTCGCAAGACCAGCGGCTGGTTGGGCAGTGGCGAGACGAAATAGTTGGTCGGCCCTTCGTTGTGAAGCGGCGCGGCCACAACGAGGATGAAGTCGTTGGTCGTGCCGCCGGCGAATGGCGCCCAGCGCAGGGTGAACGGCGCCCGCGGATCAATGCGCGCCGCCTCATTCGTGCTCAGTAGGAGCGGCGCATTGGGATACGCGTCGGCGGTGAGCGCCAGGCCGCAGGCCTTCACGCCGTCGTTCAGGGTGGCCATCGTGACCACGTAATTCCCCGTCGGAATCGTCGAGTCGAGCTGGGCCTTGTTGTCGAAATATTCGCTCAGTTCAAAACGGGCGCCGCGGTTGGCTAGTGGCAAACTCACTCCCGCCGCTGGGAGTGCGATGGTGGCCGAGGCCACCGTGCCGGTGTAAGTGGTATAAACATTGACCCCGGCCTCCCACGCCTCGCCGGTCGTGTTTTCCGTGGGCACGCCCGCGAATTGATCGAAGTGATGATTCTTCCCGACGACGTAGGTAATCACGTCCGCGGCTCCGGCTGGGTGGCTCCGGAGGGCGACGAGGAGGGCGAAGAGGCCGACCGATGGGGTTAAGCCTGACAGGCGACGGCGGGCGCAGATGGCGATGCTCATAAATATCCGGAACCCACACTGATTTGACCCGTGCGAGCTCCGGAGGCTCGAGAGGGGCCATGGTTTTCGCCATCCTTGCGGTGTTTTTCGCCCGCGCGCAACCCGCGCGCGATGCTTTCCAGAGAAAGAATGCCGGCTTCCTAACAGATTTCGCTAGAAGACTCAACCGTTTTGGCAGGTTGGCAGAAAAATGCTGAGCAGAAAGATAACGAAACTCGGAGTTACGGTTTCGACGGAAAGTCGTTCCATTTTGGGAGCCAGCGGTTGGTGCTCCAACTTTGTCGTGGCGTTGGGGCCGTCACAACGAGTCGGCGATTGGCTCGGGGGCGATCCCAAGTTCCCAACTCAAAAATTGCGCAACGAAGCCGGGCGGTTCGTGCGGACGATGCTTTTGCCATCGTCCTTTTTGCCCAACGAGAAATCCGGCGGCGCGGCTAAAAAATCGGTTCGCCGGAGATTTGGGTCAGCGCGTGATAACGTTTGACCAAATCCTTGGTGAGCGGGCCGGGCCGGCCATCGCCGATGACGCGGCCGTCAATTTTTGTCACCGGGATCAGTTCGGCGCCGGTGCCGGTCAGGAAGCACTCGTCGGCGTTGAAGAGATCATAGCGGGTCAGGTCAGGCTCGGTGACGGCGATGCCGGATTCCCGGGCCAGCTCCATGACCACGCCGCGGGTGATGCCGTAGAGAGCCCCGGCGGAAAGGGGCGGGGTGTACATCTGGCCGCCTTTCAGGATGAAAACATTGTCGCCAGTGCATTCGGCCACGTAGCCGGCAGTGTTCAGCATGATGGCCTCTTCAACGCCGGCGATGTTGGCCTCGATCTTGGCGAGGATGTTATTCAGGTAGTTCAGCGACTTGATTGCCGGGTTGACTGCGTTGTGATGATTGCGGGTGGTCGGGACGGTCACGATGGCCATGCCCTTGTCGTACATCTCCTGGGGATAAAGCTGAATCTTGTCGGCGATGACGATGACGGACGGGCGTTTGCAGCGGTTCGGGTTCAGGCCGAGGGTGCCGACGCCGCGCGTGACGACGAGGCGGATGTAGCCATCGCGAAGCTTGTTTCTCCGGCAGGTCTCGACGACGGCGCGCATGATTTCGGCGTGGCTCAGTGGGATGTCGAGGAGAAGGGCCTTGGCCGAGTAGAAGAGCCGATCGATATGCTCCTTCAGCTTGAAGACCCGCCCGTTGTAGGCGCGGATGCCTTCAAAGATGCCGTCTCCGTATAGCAGGCCGTGATCGAACACCGAAACCTTGGCGTTCTTTTCGTCGCAATACTTGCCGTCAATGTAGACTTTCATGGTCGCAGAGAAATCGAGCGGCGAGGCTACGGGAGGCCCCGTGGCGAGGCAACTGTTCAGTTGGGTGGGGACTGGGGATTGTCGAATCGCTGATCGCCGAATTACCGACTCAGCTCCGCGACTCGGTCCAATAAATAGGCCCGCCGTTGATCGGCAAATTCTTTCAGCGCGATGCGGGAGCCTCCGCCCGGACCCGGCCCGGGACCGAAGCGGACGGGGCGGTCGGAATCCGGCCGCGATTCCTCGACGTCCGCCGCCACAGCCACGCGCCCGCCCAGAAGCGACGTCTGGAAGGCTCCGAATGACGACAGCTTTTTTGTGTCGGCGGCAACTTCGGCTGCGATGAGCTCGTGGTGCCGCGTTGCGATGGGGCCCAGGTTCTTCCAATCCAGCCAGCGCTCGGCGATTTCGCGCACGTACCCCAGGTAACGCGCCCGCAGTTCGGGCACAGCCAGAAGTTTCGACAACAGCGGCTTGTCGGCATCGTCCGCTCCAGTCAGCGGGTCGAGCTTGAGGGCTTCCCCCCGCTGGCCTCGTTCCCCCATGCCCCGCCGGCGGTCCGGTCCGGCTCCGGCCTTCGATCCACTCTGGCCCTCGGCCCCGTCCGGTCCGCCCGCGCCGCGAAATCCTCCCGGGCCGCCTGGGCCACGACCGAAGCCGGGTCCGCCCGGAATGCTGAAAGTCTCGTTGGCATCATGAGGAACCAGATGGAACCGGCCGTTGGTGTCGCGATAGAGATTGTAGTCGCTGGTGCGAACCCAGTAGCCATCGTTGTTGATCAGGGCATTTTCCAGGGCAAGAAATCGCAGTGCACCATTGACGTCGAGCATCGGCGCAAGCGCCGCCTCGAGCTGGTTGGCAGGCGTTTCATTCAGAGTGCGGCACAACCGAATCAGGCCTTCCCAGGCTTGGGGATCCTCCTTCGATCGGAGCTGATAGATCTTGCGGTAGTCGTCCATGTCCTCCCCGAGGTAATTCAGGCTTCCGCGTCCGCGCGGGCTGCCGGGCACCTTCCACCGGGCGCCGCCTTTGCCTTCGCCGCGGAATTGTTCGCGGACGAAATCCTTGTTGAACTGTTCGGCATTGACGTAGATCCCCCAGCTCTCGCCGTTAATGACCACCTTCACAAAATTGGCCCGTGGCGCCGGCAGATACTGGCGGGCGATCTCCTGGTAGAGGACCGTGCGGAGGAACGACGGATCCTCATGCGAGTTGAGCAGGTTCAACGTGCGGTGGCCGTAGAGGGACTGCTTGTCCTCGCGGAAGTCGAACGACAGGTTGAGCGATCGCTTGGAACCTTCCCCGACGGTGAAGTACGAGGACGCTCCGCGGAAATGCACGCCGACGCCGGGGTAGGCGCGCCCGTCCACGGTGACCTTGGCCGGAAGGTCGACATCGGTATTGGCGAAATCGCTGAGTTCCTTCTCCCAGTCCGTGTGTTCGAATTCGATGAACAGCGTGCGGATGATCCCCGCGTCGTAGAGATTGGTGCCGGAAAACCACGGGACGTCGCCTGGGGCAACCTGGGGGCCGGGGCGGGGTGCCTCCGCGGCTTCGCCCCTTCCACCGGGCCCACCTGCTCCACCGGGTCCAGATCTGCCGCGGCGGCCAAAGGGTCCACGGCCGCCTCCGCCGTTGGCGCGTTCCTGTTGGACAAAGGCCCGCGCGGTCTCGAGCTCTTTGCCGTCCAGATAGTGATCGCCGTTCGTGTCGAATCGACTGACCAACTTGAGCTCGGTTTGATTGGGGCCGCCGGGTCCGCCCGGACCACCCGGACCGCCGCGACCACCAAAACCAAACGGGGGCGGACCGTCGAAACCGGCGGGCCCTTCCGGGGGAGGGTCGGGAAATTGCGCGAGGCTCACCGAAGCCATCGCGGCCAGAGCGATCCCGGACGCAGCGAGCGCGATTGAAGTCGCGGGCGACCGCCAGAAGTTCGTTTTCATGGCGGCATTTTACCGGTCGACACCTTAAGGGTCGATGAACTCCCGTTTCCGGATTTGACCTCGGGTGGGCTGACCTCTAGCGTGCGCGCGGGCGTCAAGCGTCCAGGTATGAAGAGACTGATCACAGCAGCCTTGGTGCCCGTGCTTCTGGCCGGCGTGTCCGGTTGCAAGAAGCAAACTGCGGCGGTGGGAGCGGGCGCGGGCGGCCCGGCCGCGTTTGCCACTCAAGCCATCGTGGTCGAGGCACGGCGGCAGCCGGTGACCGAGGCGCTCTCGCTCGTCGGGAACATCCTGGCCAATGAAATGGTCGAGTTGAAATCCGAGACGGAGGGCACCGTTCAGGAGATCCTTTTCGCTGAAGGCCAGCCGGTCAAGGCGGGCGAGCTTTTGGTGCGGTTGGACGAAAGCAAATTCCTCGCCTCGGAGGCCGAGGCCGAAGCCAACTTCAAGGTCGCCGCCGCCAATTTCGAACGAGCCAAACAGCTCCGCGACGATCAGCTGGTGTCCAAGCAGGAATATGACCAGCAGTCGGCCGCCTATCAAGCCGCCCTGGCTGCGCTCGATCTCCGGAAGCGCCAGCTCAAGGACACGCGCATCACCGCCCCCTTCTCCGGCGTGGCCAGCGGCCGCCGGATCAGCCCCGGCCAGGTCATCGACAAAAACACGCTGCTCACCACGCTGGTCGATCTCGACCCGGTCAAGGTCGAGCTTGGCGTCCCGGAACGATTCGTCAGCCAGCTCAAGCTCGGCCAGAAGATCGATGTGAAAATTGCCGCGTTTCCCGAACGCCAGTTTCAGGGCGAGGTTTATTTCATCGCCCCCTATGTCGAGGAGGCTTCCCGCACCGCCCTCCTCAAGGCCCGCGTGCCCAACCCCGACCATGTGCTCAAGCCCGGCATGTTCGCCAATGTCGACCTGATGATGCAGGTGAAGGCCGACGCGGTGGTCGTGCCGGAAAGCGCCGTCCTGAACAGCGGCGATCGCACCATGGTCTATGTCGTCGACCCCCAGGACACCGCGCAGATCCGTCCGGTCAAGCTCGGCATCCGCCTCGCCGGCCAGGTGGAGATCGTCAAAGGCCTTCAGCCGGGCGAACGCGTCGTGGCTGAGGGCCTGCAAAAGGTCCGGCCCGGCGGCAAGGTGAAAGCCTCGGCGGCGGAACCCCTGGCCGGCACGCCCCCCCCGGGCACCAACCCGCCCGCCAAACTCTGATTCGACCCTGCTGACCCCCCGGACATGATTCTCCCGCGCATCAGCATCCGTCGCCCGGTCCTGACGCTGATGATGAACCTGGCGCTGATCCTGTTCGGGGTCATCGCCCTCAGCCGCCTGCCCGTGCGCGAGCTGCCGGACATCGATCCGCCGATCGTCTCCGTCACCACGGTCTACCCCGGCGCCAACGCCAGCGTCGTGGAAACCGAGGTGTCCGAGCGCCTCGAGGAGGAGCTCAACAACATCGAGGGCATCCGCACGATCTCCAGCCAGTCGCGCGAGCAGGTCAGCAGCATCACGATTGAGTTCGATCTGAGCCGCGACGTGGATCAGTGCGCGCAGGACGTGCGCGATCGCGTCTCGCGCGTGCGCGGCAAGCTGCCCGAGTTCATTGACGAGCCCATCGTGGCCAAGCAGGACGCCGACGCCTCGCCCATCATCTGGATCGGCATGAACAGCGAGCTGTTCACGCCGCTGGAGATGACCCAGCTGGCCGAGAAACGGATCAAGAACCGGCTTCAGACTGTGCGCGGCGTCTCCGGCGTGGTCATCGGCGGCGAGCAGCGTTACGCCATGCGCCTCTGGCTCGACGCCGAACGCCTGGCCGCCCACCAGTTGACCGTGCTCGACGTCGAGCGGGCCCTCCGCCAGCAGAACATCGAGCTGCCCAGCGGACGGGTGGAAAATCTCCAGCGCGAGATGACCATCCAGACGCGCGGCGAGATGAAGACGCCGGACGAGTTCAACAACCTCGTGCTGCGGGCGGACGGCGCCAAGCTGGTTCGCTTGAAGGACGTCGGTGAGGCCCGGGCCGGCGTGGAGAACGAACGCACCATTGCGCGCAACAACGGCCGGCCGTGCATTTTTCTCGGCATCGTCAAGCAATCCAAGGCCAACACCATCGAGGTGGCCGCCGGGATCAAGGCCGAGCTCGATCGCCTGAAGCCCACGCTGCCCGATGGCATTCAGCTGGTTTTCAACTACGACGAGTCCGTTTACGTGGAAAAGGCCGTGAGTGAAGTGTGGGAGACGCTCGGCATCGCCTTCCTTCTCGTCGTCATCATCATCTGGCTCTTCCTCGGCAGCCTGCGGTCCACCATCATTCCGTCCGTCGCCATCCCCGTCTCCATCGTCGGCACGTTCGCCATCCTCCTCGCCTTCGGCTACTCCATCAACATCCTGACGATGCTGGCGCTGGTGCTGGCCATCGGCGTGGTGGTGGACGACGCCATCGTTGTGTTGGAGAACATTCACCGGCACATCGAGGACGGCATGGCGCCGATGGAGGCGGCGTTCAAGGGCATGGACGAGATCGCCTTCGCGGTGATTGCGATCACGCTGTCCCTGGTTGCGGTGTTCACCCCGCTGGCGTTTCAAACCAGCGCGACCGGCCGGCTGTTCATCGAGTTCGCAGCCGCCGTCGCGGGCAGCGTGGTCGTCAGCGCGTTCGTGGCCCTGACCCTGTCGCCGATGATGGCGGCGCGCCTGCTGAAGGCGCACGATGCCGAGCGGCGGATTTTCATCATCCGCTGGTTCGACGCCCTCATGCGCGGGTTCACGCGGTTTTACGCCGCGTTGCTCCGGCCCCTCGTGGGCCTGGCGGAGGCCGTCGCCCGGCCGTTCGTCAACTGGCCGCTCCTGCCGCGCGCGTTCGTCGGCCTGGTTTTCGTGGCGGTCGTCGGCGCGGTCACGCTGGCGCCAAACATCTGGATGCTCGGCCATCTCGAGGGCGAGTTTCTTCCGGAGGAGGACAAGAGCCGGTTCCTGTCGTTCATCTTCGCGCCGGAAGGCTCGACCGTGGAATACACCGATCGGCAGGTGCGCAAGCTGGAGGGAATATTGCGCGAGGTGCCGGAGGTGGAGGCCTATGGCAGTGTGACGGCCTTCGCCCTCGCCGGTCCCGGTCAGGCCAACCAGTCGATTCTCTTCGTCCTGCTGAAGGATCGCGAGAAGCGCCAGCGCGGCATCCAGGAGCTGGTCAACGGTCCGGACGGATTGCGTTTGCGATTTTTCCGGGAGGTCGAAGGGGCCATCGCGGCCCCAAACATTCCCAAGGCGATCGGGCGCGGCTTCGGCTCGGCCTTCTCGCTGGTCATCCAGGGACAGGATCTCGAGCAGCTCAACAGCTACACCACCGAGCTGCTCAACAAGCTTCGCGGCCTGCCGTTTCTCGTCAACGCCCGCACCAGCTTCGAGGTGACCAAGCCGGAGCTGCGTCTCGACATCAACCGCAGCCGGGCCGCCGCCCTCGGCCTCAGCATCGAGGACGTCTCCCGCACGTTGCAGATCCTTTTCGGCGGGCGGGACCTCAGCCGCATCAAGCTCGACGGCAAGGAATATGAGGTCATCGCCCAGCTGCAGCGCAACTCCCGCTTGCTGCCGCAGGATCTCGATCGGATCTATGTGCGCAACCAGCAGGGCCAGCTCATCCAGCTCAGCTCGGTGGTCCTCCGCTCGGAAGGCTCGGCCCCGAACGCGATCGAACACTTCAACCGGCTCCGCAGCACGACCATCTCGGCATCGCTCAACGGCGTGCCGCTCGGCACCGCCATCCAGAAGGTCGAGGCGTTGCTCAAGGAGGATCTGCCGCCTGGCTTCAGCTACGATTGGTCGGGCGAATCCAAGGAGTTCAAGGACTCCAGCGGCGAGTTCTGGTTCGTGTTTGTGCTCGCCCTCATCATCACCTACATGGTCCTCGCCGCCCAGTTCGAGAGTCTCGTCCACCCGCTCACGGTCATCCTTTGCGTGCCGCTCGCCGGCGTCGGCGCCCTCGGTCTGCTCTGGCTGGTCGGCAGCCTCAGCACCGCCGGCGTTCTCCCGCCGCTAATCGGCATGAACATCAATCTGTTCAGCCTGATCGGCGGTGTGCTCCTCGTCGGGTTGGTGACCAAAAACGGCATTCTGCTCGTCGAGTTCGCCAACCAACGGATCGCCCAGGGCATCGCCGCCCGCGACGCCATGATCGAGGCCGGACGCGTGCGGCTCCGGCCCATCTTGATGACGGCGTTCTCGACCATCGCCGGCATCGTGCCCATCGCCATCGGGTTCGGCGCGGGCGCCGAAAGCCGCCGTCCCATGGGCCTGGTTGTGGTCGGCGGCATGTTGAGCAGCACCTTCCTCACCCTGTTCGTTGTGCCCATGGTCTACACCGTCTTCAGCGATCTGGCCCATCGGGTGGTCGCGCCGAAGGCGCCGGAGGCCGCGGATGGATCCACTCCAAAATGATCGCCGGCCGCCGCCGGGCCGGAGCGATCCCGGCGGGCGGACTCCCCCCCGTCGTCGCGCACGCCTCGGACGCGCGCCCGTCCTGCTCCGCCTCGGTGGGATCCTGGGGTGGGCCGCCTGGCTTGGGGCCGGCTTCGGCTGGCCGGCTCGGGCGGGCGCGGATGAGACCGACGAATTCTTCGGGGGAACCAACGTGCCCCGCGTCGTCATCCGCCTGGGCGCGGACGCCGTGGCGACGCTGGAGCAACACCGAGGGCCGGGGGGCGGCAAAACCCGGGCCGAGGGGACGGTGCGGGTCGACGGGCGTGCCTACACCAACGTGAGCCTCCAACTCAAAGGGACATCCACCTTCAGCCCCATCCACGACCGGCCGTCCTTCACTTTGAAATTCGATCGGCACGTGCCCGGCCAGCGGCTGCACGGGCTCGCGAAAATCTCCCTCAACAACTCGCAGCAGGACTCGACGCGCTTGCACGAACAGTTCGCCCGGGAAATCTACGCGGCCGCCGGAGTGCCGGTCCCGCGCGCCCGCGCGGTCTCCGTCGTCCTGAACGGACGCGACCTCGGTCTGTATGTGCTGACCGAGGGGTTTGATCGCAGATTTTTAAATCGAAATTTCGGGGCCGGGGACGGCGTGCTCTATGAGTGGGGCCCTTTGCGCGACGTCGACACGCGGGCCCGCATCGTCGCGGGCGCTGAGCCCGGCGGCGATCCCCTCGGGCGTCTGGTGGAGGCCGCGCAATTGGCCGACCCGGACGAGCGCTACGCGTCGCTGGCCCGGCTGCTGGATCTCACCCGGTTTTTTGACATGATGGCCATCGAGACCATCCTGTGCCACTCGGACAGCTACTCGATGAACCGGAACAACTACCGGCTTTATTATCGGGCCGAGACGGGCCGGTTCACGTTCATCCCGCACGGCATGGATCGGATTCTGGGCGGCCACCGCAGCGGGCTGGATCTTTCCATTGTCCCGCCGCAACTGGGGTTGATCAGCCGCGCGCTTTTGACGACGCCGGTCGGTCGGCGCGCGTATCTCGACCGGTTGACCTGGCAGGTGACCAATCGCTTCAAGCTGCGTGAGCTGACGGCGCGGATTCACCGCATGGACGCCTGTCTGCAGGTGGAAAAGGAGAAGGGGAACGGCGCGAACGGCGAGGCCGGAGACGCCGCCGATTTGTGTCAGCGGCTGGCGACGCGCCTGGCGGATGTGTCCCTCCAATTGTCCGCGCTGGCCGGATCCCTGAGGGCGCCGGCGTGGCCCGCGTTCGACGCGGCCGGGCGCTGGAAGTTGGCCGGCTGGGTTTGGCGCCCTCTCCCCAGGGCACCCGGCGCTTTGTCCAGCAAGGTCGAGCCTGTTTCCACCAACGGCCACGCGGGATTTCGCGTTTCTGCCCCCGGCGGTCGGGGGCCGGTCTCCGCCACGTTCGTGCGGCGCCTGACCCTGCCGGCTGGACGCTACGGGTTGGCCGGCGGGTGGCGGGTGTCGCCGGGCGCCGGATCGGTCGAAGGATCGGTTTCGCTGCTGCGCTCAGGGGCGGAGCGGTTTCTTTTGCACCGCGTTTCGTTGGATTGGCCGGCCGTGGACACCGAAATTCGCGTCTCGCCGAAATACGCCCCGGAAGAAATTGAATTGATTTGTGAGGTCCGATCGTCGGCCCCGGAAATTGTCGTCGAGCCGGAGTTGGTGCTGACGCCGCGAACGCCGGTCCGCGGAGATCTCAACCGGCTTCGGCGCATCCTGGACCAAGTGACCCAATGACCCCCGCGATGAACGATTCCCCGCTGGAGACGCCGGCGGCTCTCCCGGAACTGTGGCCGCTGGACCCGGGCGTGACCTTCTTGAACCATGGCTCGTTCGGAAGCTGCCCGCGATCGGTGCTGGCGTTTCAAACCGAGCTCCGCGCGCGCCTCGAGCGGCAGCCCGTGCGTTTCTTTGTCCGCGACTTGGAACCGCTTTGGGACGACGCGCGTGCTGGGCTGAGCCGGTTTCTTGGAGCGCGGCCGGAAGATATGGTATTCGTGCGGAATGCGACGGAAGGGATCAACGCGGTGCTGCGTTCGCTGGAGTTTTCGAGGGACGACGAGCTGCTCGTCACGGATCACGAATACAACGCGTCGCGCAACGCGCTGGATTATGTGGCGGGCCGGAGCGGAGCCCGCGTCGTGGTGGTGCCGGTGCCTTTTCCGATCGCGGATTCCGCCGCGGTGGTCTCAGCGCTGGCGGCGGCGGTCACCCCGCGCACGCGGCTGGCGCTGGTCGACCATGTGACCAGCCAGACCGGACTCGTCCTGCCGCTGGCCGACATCGTTTCGGCGCTGGCTCAGCGGGGCGTGGACACTTTGGTGGATGGGGCGCACGCGCCGGGCATGGTGCCGCTCGATCTGGAGGCCATCGGCGCGGCGTATTACACCGGCAATTGTCACAAGTGGATCTGCGCGCCGAAGGGCGCGGCGTTTCTCCACGTGCGCCGCGACCGGCAGTCCGTCATCCGCCCGCTCATCATCAGCCACGGCGCCAACTCGCCGCGCAACGATCGATCCCGGTTCTTGATCGAGTTCGGCTGGATGGGCACCGGCGATCCCACGGCGGCGTTGTCCGTGCCGGAGGCGTTGCGGGTGATGGGTAACCTCTGCCCGGGCGGTTGGCCGGAAGTTATGCAGCGTAACCGCGCCCTGGCGCTGGCGGGACGCGAGCTGCTGGCGGGAGCGCTGGGCTGCGAGTTGCCATGCCCGAACGAAATGATCGGCTCGCTCGCCTCGCTCCCGCTGCGCGACGGCGTGGTGGGCCCGCCTCCGAGATCGCCGCTCTACCTGGACCCGCTGCAGGACTGGTTGCTGGCCGAGCACGGAATCGAGATCCCCATCATCCCATGGCCGGCGCCGCCCAAGCGGCTGATCCGCATCTCCGCCCAGCTCTACAACAGCCTGCCGCAATACCGGCAGCTCGCCAAAGCCTTGGCGAGTTCAGGCGGCGTCTCCCCATGAACCGCCCCCCGGGGTGCGCCCGTCCTCGGGCGCAGAAAGCCGGGAAATTTTAAAGGGTTGGGATTGTTCCAGCCCGTTGGTAGTCCGAGAGCTTCTGCGGGCGAGGACGCCCGCACCCCGCGTTCATGGCCCGTGAGCAGGTCCGATAGGAACAAGCAACTCCCCATGAACCTATGAAGTGCGGCGTGACCGAAAGCGGCGTTGCCCGCACTCCACGAGAGCCGCTCCGGAACTGCGGGCGCGAGCGCGCTATGGAGTGCGGCGCAAGGCGCCGCTGTGGAGCAAAAGCGCCGCGTTGCGGCGCACTCCACAGGCTCTGCCGCGCCGGCCTGCACCTCCCAGCGAGCACGGGCCGCCGCGGCTCATGGCCACAAACCACGCCCACTTTGGAGTGCCCCGACTCGTCGGCGCTTTCCAGCGGGGGACTTGTCCCCCGAGCTGCACGCGATGGAGAAGATGTCCAGGCTGTGAACGGGCGACAGGTCACCCGCGGCAATAGCGGGTGACAAGTCGCCCCACGCCAGAGACCGGAGACCTGGTTCCATCAAGTATGGGGTTGCTCCACTGACCGAAAGTGGCTATATACCGTCAACACTCGAGCCAGGAAAAACGTTCAAGACGGCTTGGCGTACAAAAAGGGGCAATCCCAAAACTCAGATCCATGAAAACCTCCCAAACCCTTCGTCGCTCGCTGCTGACATTGGGCATAGCGGCCGTGGCCAGCACCGTGGCTGCCCAAGGCACCATTGAGTTCCGCAACTCCGCGCTGACCAAAATCAAATACCTCGAAACCTCGGAGTCGGCGCCCGTGGATGCACCGGTCGGCACCGTCGTTGGCTTGTTTTGGGGGCAATCGCCGGACTCGCTGACGTTGGCGTCGCCCACCGTCGTGGTGACGACGCCGGGCTTGTTCAACGGCGGGACCTACCCGATTGCCGGCACGCAGCCGGGCCAGGTGATTTATCTCAAGGCGGCGGCCTGGTTCAACAAGGATGGCGCGACGCCCTTGGCGGCCACGGCTGGCGCGGCTTCGCCCGGGATCACGCATTACGGAGAGACCGAGACGGTGAGCAGTGTGCCCTTGGGCCCGACCGCCGGCCCGGGAACGGTCATCTGGAATCCGCCCAGCCGAGTGTTTGCGCTGACCCTGTCACCCGTGCCGGAACCGTCGGTCGCGGCTCTTGGTGCAGTCGCGCTCAGCCTGGTGTGCTTGCGCAGCTTCAACCTTCGCCGTCGCACGTGATTTGGGACCACGAGCCTCTGCGGGGCATTCGTGATTGGTGATTTGGAATTTGCGAGTCCGACAATCCGCAATCGTGAATCACGAATCATAAATCAAGAATCCGGTGGTTGAGGGACGAGTTGGCAGCGTGCGCGAAGTGATGTGGTGGGCAGAGGCTGGAAGTTTATATAATGAAAACACAAACTTGTTGGTGGTTCGCCGGCATGGCGGCGTTGGTCGGGTCTTTCGGCGCACCGGCTTTCGCCGAAGGAACGATTCAGTTTCTGAACACGCCGCTGAACAAGATTAAGTATAACGAGATCGCGGGCGGCAGTTCGGTAGATGCACCGGTGGGCACCTATGTCGGGGTTTTTTACGGGACGAGTCCGTCCAGTTTGACCTTAGCGGAGCCAACCGTCCGCATTGTAACTGCGGGGCTGTTTAACGGCGGCACGGCCTATGCACTTCCTGGCACCAGCCCTGGCGAAAGCGTCTTCTTGAAGATTGGGGCGTGGTACAATCCGGCGGGTCCCACGGACCCGCACTGCGTCACGGGCGGAATTTATGGCGAATCGGCAACGATTCAAACCATTGCCTTGGGGCCGACCTCCGGGCCGGGAACCGTGGTCTGGCAGAGCCCGAGCGGTACCAGCATAAACCGGGCAAAGCCCTTTACCATGGGACCATTTACCGGGTGTCCGGAGCCCTCCACCGTGGCCATTTTCGCCCTCGGTTTGGGAACCCTGGCGCTGCGGTGCCGGCGGAAACCGTCCTCGCCATCGTCCGGCAGTTGATATCGACCCGGCGGCTGGAGTTCCGAACGCTCCCAGCCCCCGCAAACGCCGGCGAATGCGTTCAGCCTAACAGGCCTCTGTCCGGGAACGCACGGACCTCTCCTCGCGAAAGTTCTACGGGTCAGAGTTTTCTTTCCCCTTGCGACGTCCGGGGTTGCCTTCCTACTCTCCGGCCCATGGGCCTCGTCATAACGCTGCTGGTGATCGGAGCGATTCTGATGATCCTGGAAATTTACCTGCCCGGGCTGATCGCGGGTGTCCTCGGATTCCTCTGCCTCGCGGCCGGTGTCATCGTGGGCTTTCGCGAATTTGGGGTGGAAGGCGGCCTCTGGCTGCTCATCGGCGTGGTCGCTGCTCTGCTGCTCGGATCCGGGGCCTGGCTCTGGCTGTTTCCTCGAACGAAACTCGGGCGCGCGTTCATCTCCGGCGGCGCAGTCGGCGACATTGGCACCGAGCGGCCCGAGCTGGTCGGCCAATCCGGCGTCGCCTTCACCCAGTTGCGTCCGTCCGGGACAGCGTTGATCGACGGTCGCCGGGTGGATGTGGTCACGGAGGGCGCGCTGGTTGAAAAGGGCGCGCCGCTAAGAGTCGTCGCCGTCGAAGGCATGCGCGTCGTCGTGCGCGCCCAGTCGTCGGAGTCCAAAGCACGGTAATCAAATTCAACCAACATGAACACAAGTCCCATCCTCGCGCAGGCGACCAACCTCGGCCTGCCCACGATGATCTTCGGCGGCATCGTCCTCGTCATCGGCCTGGTCGCCGCCATCATCCTGCTCAACTTCGGCATGATCTGGGTCCGCGCGCTCACGTCCGGCGCCAGTGTGAAGTTTAGCGAGCTCATCGCCCTGCGCCTGCGCGGCGTGCCCGTCGGCTTGATCGTCGACACCCGCATCACTGCGATCAAATCCGGGCTCAACGTGTCGATCGACGATCTGTCGACGCATTTCCTCGCCGGCGGCAGTGTGCAAATGGTCATCCAGGCGCTCATCGCCGCGCGCAAGGCCGGCATTCACCTCGACTTCGATCGCGCCTGCGCGATCGATCTGGCCACGAAAGGCACCGGCAAGACCGTGCTCGAGGCCGTCAAAACGTCCGTCAATCCCAAGGTCATCGACTGCCCGGCGCCGGTCTCGGGCAAGACGACGATCGACGGCGTGGCCAAGGACGGCATCGTGGTCAAGGCCAAGGCGCGCGTGACGGTGCGGACGCACCTCGAACGTTTTGTCGGCGGCGCGACTGAGGAAACGATCGTGGCCCGCGTGGGCGAGGGCATCGTGTCGACGATTGGCTCTTCCGACAGCTACAAGGATGTGCTGGAGAACCCGGACCGGATTTCCAAGACGGTTCTGGACAAGGCGCTGGATGCCAACACGGCGTTCGAGATCCTGTCGATTGACATTGCCGATGTCGACGTGGGCGAGAACGTCGGCGCGCGCTTGCAGGCGGAGCAGGCCGAGGCCAACAAGCTGATCGCGCAGGCCCAGGCAGAAGTCCGGCGCGCGACGGCCGTCGCCCTCGAACAGGAAATGGTGGCGAAGGTTCAGGAGATGCGCGCCCGCGTGGTCGAAGCCGAGGCCCAGGTGCCGCTCGCCATGTCCGAGGCTTTCCGCGCCGGCAACCTCGGCGTCATGGACTATTACAAGATGAGAAACATCCAGGCCGACACCGGCATGCGCGACAGCATCGCAGGCACCTCCGGTTCCGGCGGGCCGGCCGGTTCCACTCCGGCCAAATAATTTCGCGTCGCCCCGTTCCCTTTATCGAACGACTCGATGGAAAAACTCATCGTCATCGCGGTCATCGTCATCGGCAGCATCATCCACAGCTGGATCCAGCGAAAGCAGGATGAGGCGGCGGATAACGCGGCTCCCGAGCCCCGTCCTCCGAGGCCGCAGCCGCCGAATCCGCGCCCGGGCCAGCGCGGCGGCCCCGCCCGGCGTCCGCCGCCGTCCATCCCCGGGACGATGACCACCACTGGACCCACCGGTGATTGGCAGGAGGACCTTCGTCGCTTACTGCAAGGGGAGCTTCCCGGTGCGCCCACCCGAACCGAGTCGCCCCCGGTATTGCCAACGTCCCGGGCCCCGTCCGCACCCGCGGCGCCTCCGCGGGTCCTGGCGCGCTCCAACATTCCGGTCCCGGCGGAAGGTCAGGAAATGGACGTCGGGTTGGCGGTGCCGACGGTCGGGATGCAGCAGGCGGAGTACGCCCATGAACGCGCCCAGGTCCAGTCGGCCGCCGCGCGGCGGTTGCACCAGGCGTCGGCGCAAGTCAGCTCCCACGCCCAAACGCCGGCCCCACCAGCGGAGGTAGGACGCGCCCATCGCGCGCGCCAGTTGCTGCGCGATCGCCAGACGCAGCGCGACGCCATTCTGGCGTCGATCGTGATTGGCCCGCCCCGGGCCTTGGAGCCCGGGTCATGATGCGGCGTTGGCTCGCTGGCCGGCCGGTGAAGTCGGCCGATGCCTCGTGCGGCAGGCGCGATCGACATCGATGGGGATGGGCCATCGTGGTGGCTTTGCTGCTTGCCGGTGGGCTGGCCTCCGCGCCAGCCCAGGCCTTGCGCTGGTGGAAGGGGAACCTGCACACCCACTCCTTCTGGAGTGACGGCGATGATTTTCCCGAAATGATCGCCCGCTGGTATCAGACCAATGGCTACCAGTTTCTGGCCCTCTCGGATCACAACGTTTTGTTGGAAGGCCGGAAGTGGCTCCCCCTCAACTCGGCCTCCCGCCTGGCCGCGCGCGATCGCTGCCGCTCGGCATTTGGCGCGGCGTGGATCGAGGAGCGCTCCCGGACGAACGGGGTTGAGGTTCGTCTCAAGACCTTGGCCGAGATCCGGCCGAAGGTCGAACGCCGCCAGCGCTTTCTGCTCATTCCCAGCGAGGAAATCACCGCGACACACCAGAAGCTGCCCATTCACATCAACGCATCGAACATTCGGGAAAAGATCCAGCCGCTCGATGGCACCAACGTGCTTGATGTGATGCAGCGGAACGTCGACGCGGTGCTCGCCCAACGTCAGCGCACCGGCGTTCCCATGATTGCCCACCTCAACCACCCGAACTTCGGCTGGGGCATCACCGCGGAGGATCTCATGCGCGTGCGCGGCGAACGCTTCTTTGAAGTTTACAATGGACACCCCGATGTGCGGAACGACGGCGCCGACGGCCGGGCGTCCACCGAGCGCATGTGGGACATCATGCTGGCGTTCCGCCTGTCCCGTCTCGGCCTGGGTCCCATGTATGCCCTGGCCGTGGATGACTCGCATAATTATTCCGGGTTTGGCACCAATCACAGCAACCCCGGCCGCGGCTGGATCATGGTCCGCGCTCCCCGGTTGGACGCCCGCGCGCTCATCGCGGCGATTGAAGGCGGGGATTTTTACGCCTCGACGGGCGTGGTGCTGCAGGACGTGCGCCGGGCCACCAATTCTTTGCGAGTCGAAATCGCGGCGGAGCCGGGCGTCACCTATACGACAACGTTTATTGGCACGTTGCGGGATTTCGATCCAACCCGCCGCCCGGCGCCCGTTCCGGAGAAGGGCAGCCTCGCCGTGACTGGTGTCTATAGCGAGGAAGTGGGGGCGGTGTTGGGCGTGGCGACTGGACCGGTGGCCGTTTACGAATTCGCCGGCGACGAACTCTACGTGCGCGCGCTGGTCACTTCTTCGAAGCGCAAAGCCAATCCGCTGCGCGAGGGTGAAGTCGAACGCGCCTGGGTTCAGCCCGTCGTCTTGCCGGCGAAAAACGCCGCCCGGCGATAAGCAGGCTTTGCCCCCCGGTGCGGGTATCTCGCCCGCGGCCGTGCAATGTTCACGCGCCCCCCGACGGCCCTCGTTGGTCATCGCTTGGGCTCCGCCCAGGCCGATTCCCCGTGCAGGCTCTGTTAGCAAAGTCGCCGGTTACGGCAGCAGCACGATCCGATAAAATCGCTGGCCGCCCGAGATGTCTTCCGTGCGGGACGCGATCGCGCCGGTGGCGGTCACCGTGCCCGGAAGGGTGGTCCACTCAGCGTCGGCGAGGCTGTTCTTGAACTGGAGTTGATACGTGCGGCCGGGAAGGGCGGACCAGTTCAATCCGATGAGCGATCCCGGGATCAACTCCACCGCCTCGAGCGTTGGCCCGGTGGTCACGAGCAGGTTGGCCGAACGCGGGGTGGGCGCGGAGAGCGCGACAAAGGGCGGTGCCGCGCCGTCGGGGAATCGTCCCTGGGTCACATTGGCGGTCTGCGCGCCGAACGAAATCGCATCCACTGTGCGTCCGGCGGGATCCGTAAGGGTGATGAACTCACCCGAATTGCTCAGCTTGAAGTTCACGTGCAGGTCCCCGTTGGTGCGCGTCTGCCCCGTCTCCTCGTCGGCCCAGACGAGCAGGTAACCGCCGGCTGGCACGTGAATGCCGGACGGGACCACAAATTTGTCCGGGTTGGCCGGATCATCCGTCAGGCGGTAGCCCGCGAGATCCACGTCGACCGGGCCCGGGTTGTAGATTTCGAACCAGTCGTCGAAATCGCCGTCCGCTGGATCGGCCCCGAAACTCGTGTTGGCAGCCATCCATTCGTTGATCACGAGCGGCACCGGCGGTGCAGTCGGGTTGTTGGCGACGCCCGGGGTCGCGAAGTAAAGCACCTCCCGGGCTCCCGGGCTGATGTCGGGGAAGGACCCGATGGAACGGTCCGCCGGGATGACACCGTAATTGACGTAATCGAGAACCTGCGGCGTGCCGGCAAGATTTCGGGAGAGGAGGACGGTTCCGTTGGTGGCCGCCAGCCGGAAAGTGGTGTGCGGGGCCGCCGCGGTGGCTTGGCCGGGTTCGCCGTCGGCCCAGATCAGGAGATAGCTGCCGGCGTTGATCATGGTCCCGGGCGGGAACGGCCAGGCCAGCAGGTCGGCGTCGGAGTTGGCCAGGTACATGCCGTCGAGGCTGAGCGGCACCAGCCCGCCGTTGTAGATTTCCACCCACGGATCGAACTGCCCCGCGTTGTCGCGCAGCGTGGCGAGATTGACCGGTTGGACTTCGCTGATCCAAAGCGGCGGAAATTCCGGAAGCGAGGCGAGGCCGCCGTTCGCCGCTCCGGGCGTAAGCCGCGCGGCCACCGTCGTGGCGATCGATCGGAACAAGGTGTTCAGGCGGATGTTCAGGTTGGTGCCTGAAGTTCCGGCATAAAACCAAAAACTCAGGGTGTAGTTGGTCGACGGGGTCAAACCGGAGACGTTTTGGAAAAACGTCGTGAGCGCCGCCGCTCCATTGGTGATGATCAGGTGCAAGCTCGAGGTGCCGGAGTGCGCCAGCGTCGAAATCACCTCCGAGTTGGTGGCTATCGTGCCCGCGATCCATGGGTTGAGCCCGGATTCAAATCCGCCATTGACGAGCACATTCGGGCCGACGGCCGGCACCGATCCGAGGACGAGCGACATGTCGTCAACGTAAACGTCGCCTCCGGTGGTCTCGAAGTAGAACGAAAGCCGCGTCAGGCTCGAGCTGCCGACGTTGCCCGTGTAGGTGAAGAACTGCCACCCCGAGCCGTCGCCCCAGTTACTCGGGCGGTTGTGATCCTGGGTCGCATCGATCAGTTGCAGGGAGGAGCCCAGTCCATTGGCCGCCGCCGGCCACGGCGGATCGTCGTCGTAGGTCACGCGATCGACGAGGGCGAACTCGCCCTCCGCGCCCGCGGGCCGCAGCAACGTCAGGGTCTCGCCTCCGTTGTCGAGCTGGCCGTCAAAGACGCCGAGGACCGGCACGCCGGCGCCGTAGGCGGCGACGAACGCCTCGCGGCTGCGGGCCAGAACCAAATAACCGCCGTTCGTGATGATGGTGCCCGGGGGAAACGTGTAGTCGGCTCCGTTCAGGCGCCAGCCGCCCAGGTCAAAGCTGTAGGCGGCCGATCGATTGTAGAGTTCGACATACGATCCGCCGGATTCCGCGGGGTTATACATGATCTCGTTGATCACGACGTTGGTCTCCGGCGCCTCGTCGGTCCCGGTGTAAGTCACCTGCACGGTGCGCGTCCCGAGGACCTGATTGGTGGAGCCGCGGGATTCCACCACCAGGCTGGTGGTGTGGGTTGAGACCGGGACGAACGCCGTCCAGTTGGAAACGCTGGTCCATGAAATCGGATAGGGGATCCCGTTGATGGTGATGTCACGGGCCACGATCGGGGCGGTGCCCGCGAGGCGGACGAGGTTGTTGGCGGTCGTGATGGTGGCCGGGCTGGAGACATTGAAGGGAGCCGCCACGGTCGCGAGTTGGCCGAGCAGATAATTGCGCCGTTGCGTGATCCAGTCGGTGATGGAAAGGCCGTAGGCCCCGCTGACCGCGAAGGGCGATGTCAGGTTGACCCCGGACGCCTGGAATGCCGCATATTTGGAGGCCAGCAGTGGCGTGACGGCGCTGGCCTGGAAGAACGAGTTGACGGCCTCATCCAGCGCGCGCCAATAGCCGCGCACGAAGGCGGGCGTGCCGTAAAGCCGGGTCATCGACGGGTCATTCAGAGTGGGGAACAGGCCCGCGTCGACCGGGTCGTTGAACACGCCGAGGCCCACGTCGAAGTCCCAGCAGAACAGCTTCCAGCCGTCGTGCTGCGGTTTATAGAGGTACGTGTTCTTCGCGTTGGGATTGCCGAATGCATCCCAGAACGACGCGAGATCGTTCATGGCAAACGTGCGCATCCAATGCTCCACGTCCACCAGGCCACGGACGGAAGGCTGGTAGGCCGACGCCGGCGCATTCATCACGTCGATCAGGCTGAACAGATCCGTAAAGTCGTTGGCTGTCCCGCCCACCGCGCGCGGCCGCCAGTTCCAGCGGTAACGCGCCGCCTTTTTGAGCCCGCCGCTCGTGAAGATCTCCAGCGAGTTGAGCACGCACGGATCGACGCGCGTGCCGTCGTCCGTGAACTCGTTCCAACAATCCGTCTTCCAGAGGCTGCCACTCGCGTCGTTCGGGTAGAACTCGTCCACGGCATCGCCGCCCGGTTGCTGAACGTCGTCATAGATCGTTCCCCGCCGCACGCCATTGACGAACACGTGCACATAACGGCGATACATGTTCGGCAATCCGTACTGTTCCAGGAACCAGAACATGAGCTGCTCCCGCTGGTCGGTGGCGTCCCGAATCGGCCAATCGAGCGTGAAGTGCGTGTCGCCCAGCGCGCTGTCGTCCTCCGGGAAGTTGATGTCGTAGCCGCAGAGATTGCCCACCGGCGAGTTGTAGCCGGGCGACGTGTAGGAGCTGCCGCTGAAATGCGCGCCGACGTTGTAGACCACCCGGCTGTTGCCGTAGACGAAGGTGCCGTCCAAATCCTCGTTGCTCATTTTCTCGCGGCCGGCCCAGGTGCTGACCGTCCCGGACGTGAGCCAAAGGCGATAGGTGCCCAAGGCTCCCGGCGGGACGAACTCGCCGATGCGCACGAGACACTCGCGGCCCGGCGCGTTGTTGGGAAAGCGGCTGGTGGCCGGCGTGGCGAAGCCATCGGCCGCCTGGACGTAAAACGCCACGAGCGTGCCGGCCGCCTGCCCGGGGATCGTTCCTGTGTAAATGCCATCGCCAGGCATGGCGTCGCTGCCCGTGCCGTCGTCGACCATGGGCACGGAGGTGAGCGCAGCGGATGGATCCAGCCGGTAGAGCAGCGATACGTTTTGCAGACCGTCCGGGTCGTCCACGCGGGCAGTGACGCGGATGTTCTGGCCGGCGCCTGGGAGAAGCGGGCGATGGTTGACCTCCGTGATGGCCGGCCCTGCATTGGCGACGAGCCGGCTATTGGGGGCACCCGGCGTGCCTGGGTTGGCTGGAATGGTCAGGCGTCCAGAGGCCTCGAGCCATCCGCCGCGCAGGCGCAGCAGGATTTCCGGATGGCCCTTGAGCCAGCGCACCCGCGCGCGGAGCGTCACCGTGGTGTTGGCCGGGATGACGGCGCTGAGCGGAGCGCGAATGCGGTTGGCCACGTGATCGCCGCGTTCGCTGGCGACGATGTGCAGACACCGCGCGCCTTCGAACGCTCCGCCCGTCTCGAGCACGCTCTTGCTGTGGGTGCCTTGCGGAAACCAGCCGGTCAGCCCGTTCTCAAAGCCTGGGTTCGGCAACCGATTGGACCCCGCGACCAGCACCTCCACGCTGTCAAGCAGCGCCTCGCCCGGTCCCATCAACATCACCTGGAGCTGATCGGCCGAGACGCCGGTAAACCCGAGATCGAGAACGCCGGTCGCCTCGATCACCGTCCACGGCGCCTTGGCCGACTCGTCGCTGTCCGCCCAGCCTGGGGCCAGCTGATGATTCGCGCGGGCGTCCGTCAGCTCCAGGCTGCTGCCGCCGCCGTTGGCCCACCGTCCCCAGCGCCCGCCCACGCCATAGGTCACTTCGTCGACGACGATGCCAAAGCGGTTGGTCGCGACCTGGCCGGTGGTGATGTTGGTGGAGAGGTTGACATCCGGCATGGTCAACGCGATGCGTTCGCCGCTGTTGGCAAGGGACCCATTGTAATTGCCGAAGATGAGCGCCGGGTTGAGTCCTGGATAATTTGTGCGCAGGCGGTTCGCGTTCTCGGCGACGACCAGATAGGTCCCGGCGGGGAAAATGGTGCCCTCCGGAAACGTGTAGCTGACGCCCCCGGCCAGCTTCCATCCGCTCAGGTCCACCGGAACGATGCCCCGGTTGCGAAGTTCCACGAACTCGTCGTTGCCATCACCTGACAGCGGCCGATACAGGATCTCGTTGATGACCACGGTCGAGACGGCTCCGCGGCTGTTGGGCGCACCGGGGGTTCGTGCCGCCAGCGGCGCCCAGTTCGGAGCGCCATCGGGAGAACGGCCGGACGAAATGCCGTTGGCCTGCCCGCCGAAGCGCACGGCGTCGATCACCCGCGTGTTGGCGGCGTCGACTAAATAGATCGTTTCGCCATCGGCCGCGAGAGCGAAGCCAAGCTGCGCTTGATCGAACACCACGTGGCCGCCCGCTGCGACGGTGGTGCCGTCCGCGATGCGGAATTTGTTGGTGGCCGGATCGTCGCTCAGCAGGCACCCCGAAAGATCCACGGTGAACGGGCTGTAGTTATACAGCTCCACGTAGTCGGTTAGAGGCAGGTCAGTGTGAGCGAGCACCTCGTTGATGACGATGTGGTCGGTGGGCGCGGCGGGGGTCGGGTCGGCGGCCCCAGGCGAACCGCCCTTGCGCGCGCTGGCCGCCCAGGCGCGGGGGTCGGCCTGGCCGTAGGACGGCCGGGCCAGAACGAGCGAATGTCCGGCGCCGTCGGCGGCCGCGGGCCACGGCGGTTGATCGTTGTAATCCACTTCCAGGACCAGCCCGCCGGATCGCTTGCGCAGGTGCAGCGCGCCGCCACTGTTTGAGAGCCGGTTGGTAAACCCGCCCAGCACGCCGGTCACTCCGTAAATCGCCTCGACGTCACCGGGCGATGGCGCCACCAGAAGATAGCCGTTCCCGGGAATGACCGTGCCGCCCGGAAACGTGAAGTCCACTTCGCCGCTCATTCGCCAGCCGCTGATGTCTTCAATATACGGGTTGGAGTTGTAGAGCTCGATAAACTCTCCGTTGCGGCCGTCAGCCCGATTGGTGGGGTTGTACATGATCTCCGAAATCACCAGACCGGTGCGCCGCGAGGCCGGCCCGGGCGGCTCCAGCCCCGGCTGGCCCGGGCGCGAAAACAACACCGACAACGTGGCCGCCGCGCTGGTGACCGACCCTCCGTCGTTGCGGACGACCACATCGTAGCTGCCGGCAGACTGGCCCGTCGTCGAGGCGATGACATGGATGGCGTTCGTCGCGCCGGCGATCGGGTTTTGGTTCTGGCGCCATTGAAAAAAGAGTGGCCGGCTGCCGGTGGCGCTCACGCTGAACGTGGCCGGGTCCTGCAGCGCGACGGTCTGGCTGACCGGTTGCTGGGTGATGGTCGGTGGCGTGCCCGGCGGTGGCGGCAGGTCGGCGGTGCCGCTCAGCTCGATGCGAATGGCCGTGGGGTTGGCGGTCGTGCCGGCGTTGTTGATGACGAAGTCCACCGTGTTGGTGCCGTCGACGAATCCCGCGTTGATCGTCCATGTCGCGGAAAACGCGCCGAAATTGCCGTCGTAGGTGATGCCGGTGCCGAGGCCGTTGATGAGAATGTCCACGCCGCCGTTGTCCGAGGTCCAGCGCCCGCTCAAAACCGCGGTGGCCGGATCCAGGCCGGTCAGGTCGAACGTCGTCCGGTAGCGGTAATCACCGGAGGCGCTGCCGACGCTTTGGTCCGTCTTGGGGGCGATCCACTTCGAGCTCGGGCCGCTGGCCAGCCATGGGCCGGTGACGATCGGGAACAGCGTGTCGGTGACGACGAATGCGCTGGGCCCGGGCGATGCCGGGTCGGCACTTTGCACGAGACGATAATGGGGATCGACCGCGCCGTTGGCCAGGAGCTGACGGGCGTCGTTCAACCCGGTGTTGAAAAGGCCCGGGATCGTGGCTCCCGACGACGGGTGGCTGACGATGACGACTCCAGCCAAGGCCAGGCAGATGGTGATGATTCTCATGCAGGAAAACGACCAAAAGTCGTGGTGCGAAATCGACAATACTTCGTCGCGGACATTGAAAGGTTGTGACCGCAGAAGATACGCCGGGGCGTTCGGAAAGACAGGAAAAACTCGAACGGAGCGCTGAGCCGAGGCGCCGCTCACGGCTTCGGGGTCGGCGGAGCGCACGCATCGGGCGTGCAGGTCCGGACCGCATCCCTGCCGCCTGAGGCGCAAACTCGTGGGCCAAAATCCAGGCGCGAAGCACGAATGCGTCGCCACCGGCACGCACGATGCCTGCGGGCCCGAGGAACGGAAAATCCGGCTGTGCAACCGCCCGCCCTTGGCGCTATCACTGGCCCCACCTATGACCAACCCATCGAACGCCTCCGGCCTGCCCGATCCGTCGGCACCTGGCTTAAGCCGTCGTGCAGCGCTCAAACACCTGGCGGCGGCCGGAGCAGCCACCACGCTCGCCGGCTGTGCGTCCGTCGCCGAGGCGCGCGGCGGCAACCCGGTGGTTCGGGAAAATCGGCGGCCGGGCACGACCGACTGGATGCTGACCAAAACCAGGGTTGAGCCTGGCAGCAAGTATCGATGCCCCTGGATCGAGGGCTACTGCTCGCACACGTCCGCGCGGCCCGGGGACACCCTCACTTTTCATGTCAGCACCAATCCGACATCGTCGTTCCGAATCGAAATCTTCCGCACCGGGTGGTACGGCGGCACGGGCGGTCGCCGGGTGCTCGATCTCGGGCCGTTTCCCGGCCGGGTGCAGCCGGATCCCGAGGTCGGGCCGAAACGCGTTCGCGACTGTGCGTGGGAGCCCTGCGCGTCCGTGACGATTCGGCGGGATTGGTTGAGCGGCGTCTACGTGGCCAAGCTGACGGCGGAGATCGATGGGTGCCAGAGCTACATCATCTTCATCGTGCGCGACGATCGCCGGGCCGATTTTCTTTTCCAATGCTCTGACCACACCTGGCAGGCGTACAACCGTTGGCCGAACCAGTTCGCCCTTTACGACAACGGCCAGCACCAATGGTGGTGGGGAGGTGATGTCCAGGTGTCCTTCAATCGGCCCTATGGCAAGTATTGCCAAATCCTCGATGCCCCGCTCAGCACGGGCTCCGGAGAATGGTTTCTCTGGGAGTTTCCCTTTGCCTACTGGATGGAGGAGCAGGGCTATGACGTAACGTATATCTCCAACCAGGACACGCACGCCGACCCCCAGGGTCTCCTGCGCGCGCGCGGCCTGCTCTCGGTCGGCCATGACGAATACTGGAGCCTGGACATGTTCCGCAATGTGCAAAAGGCGGTGACAGCCGGCGTCAATGTCGGCTTTTTCTCCGGCAATGCCGTCTGCGGCCGGGTTCTGCTCGCGCAGGATCGCCGCGGACGGCGCCTGCGCGCCTTTGAACGCATCGGCGTTTTCGGCCCGGCGGGCGGGACGCAGGAGTTTCAGGCCATGAGCACGCTGCGTCACGAACGGCCCTACGCCAACGAGCTGGTCGGGGCGCACAGCACCGGGCCCGTCACCGGCGGGGCGGACTGGGTCTGTGCCCTGCCGGACCACTGGATTTTCGGCGGCACCGGCATGAAGCGCGGGGAAGGCATTCCGGGTTTGGTCGGATGGGAGTGGCATGGCGATCCGGCGCCGATCCCCGGCCTGGAAGTGGTGGCGACGGCGCCGACGCAGTCCGCTCCCGGCAAGCTCAACGGCGGTGCGTTTACCGCCACGGTTTATCCAGGCCCGCGCGGAAACGTGGTGTTCAACGCCGCGACCTGCTGGTGGGCTGACGGATTATCCGCGCCTCCGGGCTACCTGCGCCCGAGTGTTTACACCACGCCCCACGGCCCGGACCCGCGCGTGCAGCGCATCACCGCGAACATCCTGGAACGTTTCCGGGCCGGTCGCTAACGGCCCCGTGACGTTTTCCAGTCAGGACGGTCTACGCAATCAGATCGAACCGTGCTCGGAATTCCCGGAACTCCGAGCACAACTCTTGCATGAGCGAATCGACATCGAACGAATCCAGCAACGCCACCACGGCCGCCCCGAGCGGCGTTGAGCCGGGCGGGATGACAGCGGCTGAACCGGCGGCGGCTGAAACGCCGGCGGGCGGATCGGCGCCGGTTTTTTTGGAGTCGCTGATTCGGCGCGCGGAGGCCGCCGGCGTCAGCGACATCCATCTGCACCGGACCGGGCGCGACGCGCGGGTCGCCTACCGTCTGGATGGAATGCTGACGACGGGCGAGGCGATTCCTGGCGATCTGGCCGAACGCGTGTTCGGGCGGATCAAATTTCTGGCGCGGCTGAAAACATATGTGGAGTCGTTGCCCCAGGATGGCCGCATTAACCGCGGCGATCTGGGGTCATCCGCGGACCTGCGGGTCTCGACGTATCCGACGGTGCGGGGTGAAATGATTGTTCTGCGGCTGTTTCGAGAAACGACTGTGGCGGGGCTGGACCGACTGGGGTTGCCGGACGAAGGAGTGGTGGAGCTGCGGCGCTTTTTGCGCCAGGGCCTGGGGCTGATGCTGTTGACGGGGCCGGCGGGCAGCGGCAAGACGACCACCATTTACTCGTGCCTGAGCGAATTGGCGACCGCGGGCGGAAGACATGTCATCACCGTGGAAGATCCGGCGGAGCAGGTGATCCCTGGCATCATGCAGACGGAAGTGAACGAGGCGCGAGGGCTGACGTTTGCGGCGGCGGCCCGGCATTTGTTGCGGCAGGACCCGCAGGTGCTGGTGCTGGGAGAGATTCGGGACGAGGAGACCGCGGGGGTGGCGGTGCGGGCGGCGGCGACGGGGCACCTGATGATCTCGACGATGCACGCGGGGTCGTGCCGCGGGGTGTGGGAGCGCCTGACCGCGTTGCATGCGGACACGGGCGCCGCGGCGTCGGCGCTGGACCTGGTCTGGAACCAGCGGTTGGTGCGACGGTACTGTGCCGGGTGCCGGGGCGCGGGCTGCGCGCGCTGCCTGGGGACGGGCTACCAGGGACGAAGTCCCGTGGTGGAGTGGTTTCGGCTGGATGAGACGAGCCGGCGCGATCTTCGTCAACGCGGCGCGGAGGCCATTCGACCCGTCTTTTCTTTGGAAACGGCGGCGGAGGCGAAGCTCGCGAGCGGCGAGACCTCGGCCGCGGAACTGGAGCGAATTCTGCAACGATGAACCTCGAAGAGTTTGCGTTTGTGAATCAGCAGCTGGCGGGGATGCTGCGGGCGGGCATTCCGCTGGAGGGCGCGCTTCGGCGCACGTGCGAGACGATGGCCGGCGGCGCGCTGCGAACGGAGTTGGGCTCGCTCGAAGCCGACCTGGCCCGGGGCACGCCGCTGCGGCAGGCCTTGACCGCCCGCAACCTTCCGGAATTTTACTCGCGCATGCTGGAGGTGGGCGCGCGCGGCCGGGATTTGCCGGCCCTGCTGACAATGCTGGCCGATTACTACCAGCGGGCACACCTGACCTGGCTGCGCCTCAAAGGGCTGGTCTTCTATCCGGCCATGGTCTTGTTGACTTCCTTCGCGGTTTCGTTGTTGGTGGCGATCACCTTCGCCACGTTCAGCCGCGAGATGCTGGGAACGATGTCGGACCTGAACGGCGGGTCCGGCGAGTTGCTCTCCACTTGGACGGTGGCGCGCGCCGCCCTCTGGCTGCCGGTCTCGGTCCTTGCGCTCGCGACGGGGCTGGCCGGGCTGACGCTCGTGGTGCCGCGCTGGCGGGAGTGGGCGCGGTGGCATTTGCCGGGCTTCCGCGAGGCGCGCCTTTCCAATCTGGCGTCTGCGATGTCCCTGCTGTTGCAGAACGGAGCCAGCCCGGCGGAAGCCGTCAGCCTCGTTCAGGGCCTGGAGGCCGGCTCGCCGGTGGAAGCCGACGTGGCCCGGTGGCGCCAGCGCATGGGCGAGGGGCAGACCCGCTTCGAAGACGTGGCCGCGGGTGGCCGCCTGGTGCCGCCGATGTTTGTCTGGCTGGTGGCGGCCAGCGGCGAGAACTGGGTCGCGGGTTTCCGGCACGCGGCGGATGTTTACCATGAACGGGCGGTGCACCGGTCGGAGATGGTTCTTTACGCGCTCCTCCCCATCTCCCTCGTGGTGCTTGGGTGTCTGATCGTGATGCAGCTCTTTCCCATGGCCCGGGTGTTCTCATTGTTCGTGCGGATGCTGGTCACCTTCGACGGGCCGTGATGAGGGGCGGACCCATGATCGATTTTTTGAGCCAACTGTTCAGCGGCGTGGAGGGCTTGATCGAGCCGCTGATGGACAACTTCGAGCGATTGTTGGTGGCGCTGGTGACGTCCGGAGCCGCCCTGGTGGGGCTCATTGTGGTGGTTTTTGCGTGTTGGGTGACGCTGAGCGAGAGCCTTCGCCGCGAGCAGCGGGCACGCTGTTTTCTCCGGTTGCTGGAAATTGGCCTGCGCCAGGGCCGGACGCTGGAGGAGACAGTGGCGTCGCTGGCCCGGGCCCGCGTGCGGGAAATGGGCGTGGCCTTTCATCAGGTGGCGGCCTGGATGCAGCGCGGGATGCGCTTGAGCGCAGCCTTGCGGGAGGTGCCCCGGTTTCTGCCGGGGCCGGTCGCGGCCATGCTCACCGTGGGCGAGCAGACCGAGGATGTCCTCCGCGTGTTACCGGCGTGTACCGCGACCTTGCGTGGGGGCGCCGGCCAGTCGAACCGGCAGACCAATGATTTCATGGTGATGTTCATGGCGTCGCCAGTCGGCCCGATCGTGATCTGGATGGTGACAATCTGGGTCATGCCGAGGATGCGGGAGATCGGTTTGGACATGGGCTTGCCCTTCGATCCCGTCCCGGAGTTTTGCGTCCAGGCTGGGTTCTGGATTGGCGCTCTGACCACGGTGGTTTGGCTGGTGCTCTGGTTGATGGAAATGGGACGGACCGGCGGGCGCTGGTTGTTCCGCGGATTGGTCCGGCCGATTCGCTCGGTCCTCGACCATGTGAATTTCCGAGTCTCCTGGGTCCGGCGCCGGGTGCAGCGCGATTTCGCTTCGCTGCTGGCGTCATTGCTGGACTCCGGCGTCCCGGAGGCGCGTGCGGTGGAGTTGGCGGGGGAGGCGACGGACAACCGGGCCTTTCAAAGTCGCGTCCTCGCGGTGCTCGGGCATCTGCGGGACGGAGTGCCGTTGCCCTGCGCCCTCGGCGCGCTCGATCGGAGCGGCGAATTTCAATGGCGGCTGGAGAACGCCGCCGCGGCGGGCCGCGGGTTTTCAAGTGCGCTGGCGGGCTGGCAGGAATCACTCGAAGCGCGGGCCTTTCAGGAGGAGCAGGCGTTCTCGCAGTTGCTCAGCACATCGCTCGTGCTCCTCAACGGCCTGATGGTGGCGCTGGCCGCCGTGGGCATGTTTCATTTTCTCATCAACCTGATGGAGGTCGCCTCGTGATCACAACGGGATCCAGGCCGTTCGCCCGGTGCCGTCAGCGCGGGGTGCTCTCGACCGAATGCGCTGTGGCGCTGGGAATCCTGGCCGTGGCCGTCATCCCCATGAGCCTCGCCTTCCTTCATGAGGCACGGTACAGCCGCGCGTGCCATCAACGGGCCGCCACCATGGAAATTGTGGACGGTGAAATGGAAATCCTCGCCGCCGGCGAATGGCGGAGTTACGCGTCAGGCAGCCGGGATTACCCGCTGACGGCAGCGACTGCCACCAACCTTCCACCCGGCCGATTGCAACTGGAGATTTCCACGGCCGACGCGCTAGGCCGGGTGAGTCTGCGCCTCGCCTGGGAGCCGGCGAGCGGCCGGACCAACGGCCGGGTCGTGCGGGAACGACAGGTCCGGTGACCATCGAACGAACCATGAGACTCTTGATTTCCGAGCCCGCCGCCGCCCGTCGCCCGGACGTTGCCGGACGCCGGGCCTTGCGCCAGGCCGGTCTCGCCCTGCTCGATTGCCTGGTCTACTGCGGCTTGTTTGTCCTCCTGTTCGGCCTCGCGCTCGTGACGTTCCTGCAAACGCTCAGCCAATCCAAGGAACTGGACCGGATCTCGACCACGATGGTGCAAGCCTTGCAACTCGGAGAACAGTGGCGCGCGGACGTGCGCGCCAGCCGGATGCCTCCGCGCCTGATCGACGCCGGAGGCACGAATGAGCTCTATCTCGTGACCCCATCCGGAAACATCGCCTACGCCTTTCGCGACGGAACGGTCTACCGCCGGCTCGGCTCAAGCCCGACGGCGCCGTGGCTGGACCTTTTGGCTGGAGTCAAAGCCTCCCGTTATTCCATCGATGCCCGGAAGCGGGTGACCGCGTGGCGATGGGAAGTGGAACTGGCCCGGGGCCGTCAAGGGACGGGATTTCATCGGGTCCTCACGTTCCTGGCCGTGCCAGGGGGGACGGACGCAACTCCCGTCGCCCAAGCCCAATAGTCCGTGCCGCGCGCATAAATGAGATTCCACCCCAAAACCCGCTCCGCTGTGGTGCACTTGAATTCCGGCCGAGGTCGCCGTGGGCTCGCGCGATCTCAGAACGCATCCGCCGTGTTGATCGTGCTGGTCTTTCTTTTTGCCATGACCCTGATCGTTCTGGCCAACAGCACCACGCTCTACTGGGTGAAACAGGAAATCCTCCGCATCGACCAACGCCAGCAGAAAACCGCGGCCCTGGACGCGACCAACGCCGCGCCGGGGATTCCCGGCAAGCCCGGAGCGGAAATAAAACGGCCGTGAACCGGCCGGCCAAGGCATGGATCCTGTGCGTCTGATCGACCGATCGTTTTGGTGCTACCGCGCCGGCTGGGCAAGCCTGATTCCCATCCTCGGCTTGATTCCCGCTGTGCTGGCCTTCTACTGGTTCGGGCGCGTGCGCTCCGACTTGCGGGGAGATTGGAATCCGGCCGGTTCTTATCTCTGGGCCGGATTCGTCCTCGGTTTCGTCGGGTCCGCCGAGTCCCTGCTGCTCATCGCGCAACCGCTCTTCACGTATCTCTGGACTTAAGCGGCCAGCAACGGCGAGCGGACCGGATCGGCCGCGCCGCCGGAGCGCGGTCCCGGCCTGCGTGACTGGTAGCGGAGATGGAATGACCTGGCGGACGAGGGAAGTTTGAATCGTCGACAGCCTTGGTTCCTTCTGCGGCTTTGACGGCCGCTCGCCGACGTTCACCGGGCGGCTCGCGCCTGGGCCATGTAATAGAGCACCGGCACCGCCATTCGGCTGATGAGCAGCGAGGCGACTTCGCCGGCCATCAGGGCGATCGCCAAACCCTGAAAGATCGGATCGAAGAGGATGACGCCCGCTCCGACCACGACCGCGAGCGCGGTCAGCAGCATCGGCCGAAACCGCACGGCGCCGGCGTCCACGACGGCCTCCGCCAACGGCATGCCTTCGCGCACGCGCTGCTCAATGAAGTCCACGAGAATGATCGAGTTGCGCACGACAATTCCCGCGCCAGCCATGAACCCGATCATGGACGTGGCCGTGAAGAACGCCCCCATCAGCCCGTGGGCCGGCAGGATGCCAACCAGCGAGAAGGGGATGGCCATCATGACGACCAGGGGCACCACGAACGACCGGAACCAGCCGACCATCAGGATGTAGATCAGGACGAGCACCGCTCCGAAAGCCAGGCCGAGATCGCGAAAGACTTCGATCGTGATGTGCCATTCGCCATCCCATTTCAACGCCGGTTGCAGATCGGAAAACGGCAGGCTGGCGTTGAGGATCTTTAAGGGGCGCCCGTCGCCACCGTACGGTCTGGTGTCAATTTGGGCCAGGGCCCGGTTCATCTTTTGGATGGCGTAGACCGGGCTTTCAATGACGCCGGCGACATCGCCGATCACGTAGGTGACCGGGAGGAGGTTTTTGTGGTGAATGCTCTTGTCGGCCGTCGCGGCTTCGACGTGGACCAGCTCGCGCAACGGAACGAGCGCGGTGCCGGCAAGGTTGCCGGGCTCGGGCAAGGCGTTCGCGTCGCCCGATCGGACGCGGAGGGCCAGCAATTCAGCCGCCGAGGCGCGGCTGGCCAGCGGCAGGCGAAGGGTGATGTTGACATCCTCCTTCTCCGCGGGTGCATGCAGCAAATCGACCGATTGCCCGCCAACCGCGACGCGCAGGGTCTGGGAGATCGTCTCGGCGCTGATCCCATGGAGGGCGGCCTTTTCCTTGTCGATTACGAACCGGGTCTTGGGCTGGTCCGCCTCGACGTACCAATCGACGTCCACGACGCCTTCCGTGTCGTTGAAGACGTTGCGGACCTGCTGCGCAAGGGCCTGGCGGGCCTGCTCGGTCGGGCCGTAGATTTCGGCGACCAGCGTCTGGAGCACGGGCGGACCGGGCGGGACCTCGGCGACGGCAACGCGAGCGCCGAATTTCTTGGCGATGGCGGCGACGCGGGGGCGGACGCGCTTGGCGATCTCGTGGCTTTGGGCTTTGCGTTCGTGTTTGTCGACAAGGTTGATTTGCAAGTCGGCCACGTGGGCGCCCTGGCGGAGGAAATAGTGGCGGACGAGCCCGTTGAAATTGAAGGGCGCGGCGATGCCGGCGTAGATCTGATAGTCGGTCACTTCAGGCTCGGTCCGGACGGCGGCGGCAATCTCGCGGGCCGCTTGCGCCGTGCGCTCAAGGGCGCTGCCTTCGGGCATGTTCAGGATGATCTGGAACTCGCTCTTGTTGTCGAAGGGCAACATTTTGACCTTCACCCAGCCGAGACCAACCGTGGCCATGGCGGCCAGCAACAGGACCGTGATGGTTGCGAGAAAGCTGTAGCGGGCCAGCGGCCGCCGAATGAGCGGGCCCATCATCCGGCGGTAAATGCGCGTGAAGAAATCTTCGGAACCGCCGGCGTGCCCGGCCGACGGTGATGGAGCGGCGGATCCGGCCGGTGCGCCCGCAGAAGCCGGTGATCTTTTCCGGCCGGCCCGCCAACGCAGGACGCGCAGCGCGGCCCACGGGGTCACCATGAACGCGATGGCCAGGGACCAGGCCATGGCCGCGCCGGCGCCGATGGGGATCGGTCGCATGTACGGCCCCATAAGACCCCCGACGAACGCCATGGGCAGGACCGCCGCGATCACCGCGAACGTGGCGAGAATGGTCGGGTTGCCGACTTCGCTCACCGCCTCCACGGCGACCTGCGCGTGGGAGCGGTCGCGGTTCGCCGGAAGATGAAAATGCCGGACGATGTTTTCCACCACGACAATGGCGTCGTCGACCAGGATGCCGATGCTGAAGATGAGTGCGAAAAGTGTGATGCGGTTGAGGGTGAAGCCGTAGAGATAGAAAACGAGCAACGTCAGCGCGAGCGTGGCGGGAATGGCGATGGCCACGATGATGGACTCGCGCCAGCCCAGGGCAAAGAGAATGAGCAGCGACACGCTGACCACGGCGATGGCCATGTGAAACAAGAGCTCGTTGGACTTTTCGGCGGCGGTGCGGCCGTAGTGTCGCGTCACGGCAACCTGCACGTCGGCGGGAATCAGGTGGCCCTTCAGCGTGTCAACCTTGGCGAGGACCGCTTGCGCGACCGAGATGGCGTTGGCCCCAGGGCGCTTGGCGATCGCGAGGGTGACGGCGGGTTCCTCGGCGGCGGGACCGGCCGACCCGGCCGCGCCCGCGCCATGAAACACGTACTGGGCCGGCTCTTCGGCGCCATCGACGATTTCGGCGACTTCGCGCAGGTAGATCGGACGCTGCCCCGACGTGCCGATGACCACGTTCCCGACGTCTTCGGCCGACTGCAGGAAAGCGCCGGTCTCGATCACCACCTCGTGGTTGTCGGTCGTCAAACCGCCGGCGCGGTATTGGCGGTTGGCCTGACGGAGCGTGGGAATGAGGGCCGCCGCGCTGAGATTGCGGGACGCCAGGCGCGCCGGATCGAGCAGCACCCGAATCTCGCGGCGCGCTCCCCCGATCAGCGTGGTTTCGGCCACGAGTGGAACCTGCTTGACCGCGTCCTGGACCTGGCTGGCGAGACGCCGCAGCAGGAGATGATCGGTGCGCGCGCTATGCAGGGTCAGGGCCAGAATGGGCACGTCGTCGATCGACTTGGGTTTGATCAAGGGGGCGGACACCCCATGGGGGATGCGATCGAAGTTGGACCGAAGTTTCTCCGAAAGCTTGACCAGGCTTCGCTCGACATCCTCCCCAACCTTGAAGCGGACGATGACGAGACCCTCATCCGGGCGGGAGGTCGAGTAGATGTATTCCACTCCTGGAATCTCCCAGAGCAATTGTTCCATGGGCCGCGTGGCTCGTTCCTCGATCTCCTGGGCGCTCGCACCAGGCATGGTGACCAGCACGTCCACGATCGGGACCTTGATCTGCGGCTCCTCTTCCCGCGGCAGCATGACCACGGCAAACAGGCCAAGCAGCACGGACGCCACGACGATAAGCGGCGTGAGCTTGGAGTCGATGAAGGCGCCGGCGATGCGCCCGGCCAGGCCCGGGCCGCCGGGCACATGGGGAGTGGCTGACGTGGACATGCGCGTGAAAGCTTAACGGCTCAGCTCAAGACGCTGCCCGTCGCGAACGGCCGCGGCGCCGTCGCGGACGATGGTTTCGCCCGGGTCGAGGCCGGAGACAATTTCGGTTTCGCCGCCCAGCTTGCGGCCGGATTTGACCAGGCGCAGCTGGGCCTGGTTGCTGACGGCGACCATCACAAACTCAAGCTGGCCCCGCTGGAGCACCGCTGAGGTCGGGACGCGGAGCGACGTGGCGTCCCCAATGGGAACTTCCACCCGGCCGAATTGGCCGGGCCGCAGGCCGGGTGTGGCCGGGAGATCCGCCTTGATCAGAAATGTGCGGCTGGCCGGATCCGCCGTGGGCGCCATCTCGCTGACCGTCGCCGTTAGTGCCTGGCTCAGGCCGGCAATGCGGACCGGTAGGGTGGCCCCAAGCGCCACGCGTTGGATGGCCGTTTCCGGCACGCTCGCCTCCACGCGAAGCTGGTCCGGATCTTCGATGTCCACAATCGGCTTGCCCGGGCTGGCCAGATCTCCCACCTCAGCCTGGCGACGCGTGATCACGCCGTTGAACGGCGCCGCCACCCGGGTGTAGCCGCGCATCGTCTCCGCTTCCGTCACGTTGGCCGTGGCGATCCGAAACCGGGCCTGAAGATCGTCGAATTCCGCCTGGGAGACCACTTTCTCGTTCAGGAGCCGCTGGCCGCGCTCGACGTCGCGCGCCGCTTGATCCCGGCTCGCCATGGCGCGATCGAGCCGCGCCTGAATCTCCTGCGCATCCAGCTCGGCCAGCGCATCGCCCGCCTTGACGCCCTGGCCCAGGCGCACCGGCAGGCGAAGAATGCGGCCGCTCACCTTGGCTTCCACCGTCGCGCGCAAGCGGGACTGCACCGTCCCGACCACTTCTTCCGTGGCTGGCCGGGCCTTTCGCTCCACCTCCATGACCGTCACCTTCGCCGCCGGCAGGGCGCTGGCGGCCGCGGCGCTCCCGGATTGGGTCGACTCCCGGTGGCAGCCGACAACCGCCAGCGCGCAGAAGGCTGCGAAAATCAAGAGCCCGCTCGCAGCAGGTTGCAGCCGGCGGGAGCGACCGATGGGGTGTCCAGAGTTCATGGGCGTTGGGGTTCCAATCGAGCTGCGCTCACGCGAGTAGGGTCATGGACCCAAGTGGGGGTTGGGATTGGAGAGTGCGGATTAACAGCACGGTTTCGAGCCTTCACCGCCCGGGCGCCCGCTGCAACAGGCCCCGCGGCCGACGCCCAGACGGGCCAGAAGATGTTCGGCGGGGCAGAAGCCGGTCAGGGCGGACTGGATGAGGTTGACGCCGACAAACGCGGCGAGCGCCAGGCCCCAGGGCGTCACCCAATAGGTCAAGGCCACGCTCACGAGAACCATCGAGCCCGCCAGGATCCGAATCGCGTTTTCCATTTTCATAAGTTGATTTCTTTCCCGATTCGTGACTAATTAACTGCGCCACTATATGACTATATGTGCATATAGTCAATAGAGTGGGCTGGAAAATTTTGGCCGGCCGGACTTTGGAATGGGCGACGTATGTCACGCAGCAAATTGATGGGTAAACGGTTGCCGGAGCAGGCCTTGGAGCTGATCGCGGCGCGGTTCCGGGTTTTGAGCGAGGCCAGCCGCCTGCGGCTGCTGGCCGCCCTGGAGGCCGGCGAGAAGAATGTCTCCGAGCTGGTCTCCACGACCGGCCTGACCCAGGCGAACGTGTCGCGCCATCTCGCGGTCCTGACCGAAGCGGGCCTGCTCAGCCGCCGCAAGGACGGCTTGAGCGTGTACTACGCGATCGCCGATCCGTCGATCTTCGACCTGTGCGAGCACGTGTGTGGCAGCCTGCAGCGCCGCCTGCAGGCCGACGCGAAGGCGCTCGGAACGACGTAGCGAAGAGGGGCGGAGGAGGATGGAGGAACTGGCGATGCCTCGATTCCGCGCGAGTCAACCGGGCGGAGGGAGAACATCGTTGACTCGGCCGGACGGGCCTTCAACCACGCTGGTGACCTCTCCGGATTGCAGTCGGGTGCGCAGGCGCTGGCCGGATCGGAGTTGGCGGGCCTGGCGCACCACCGTGCCGGTGGCGGCGTCGAGCGTGAGCGAGTAGCCGCGGGCGAGGACGCTGTCCGGAGAGAGCAGGCGAAGGCGGTTCGCGATCTGATCGATCTGGACGCGGAGGTCCCGTCCGCGCCGTCGTGCGCCGGCGGACAGGCGCTGGGCGAGGCGGGCGAGGAGTTCGCGGCGTTGGCGGAGGAAGGCGGCGGGCCGGGCCCGGTGCAATCGCTGCTGCAGGTGGGTCCAGTTGATCTGCCGCTCTCGCCAGCCCTGACGAACATGCCGAAAGAGCGCGGCCTGCAGCTCGTCGAGATGCTGCATTTGATCTTCCACCTGCCGCCGCGGATGACCGCGCACGAAGCGACGCGCCAGATCGGTCAGGTTTTGCCGGTCGCGAGCCAAGCGGGCGAGCGCCAGCCGCGCCAGGCGTTGGCGGGCGCGGGCGACGAACTGACGGCTGGCGAAAGCGCCTTCGGTGATTTGTTCCGCGGCGGCGCTCGGGGTGGCCGCGCGCAGGTCCGCGACGAAATCGGAAATGGTGTAATCAATTTCGTGCCCAACGGCGGACACGACGGGCAGGTGGGATTCGAAGATGGCGCGGGCGAGATCCTCTTCGTTGAACGCCCAGAGATCCTCCATGCTGCCGCCGCCGCGGGTGACGAGGATCAGATCGAGGCCGGCGGCAGGATCCGTTGCCCGGACGCGCTCGTTCCATTCGTTGAGCAGGCGGACCCCGGCGGCGACTTCGGCGCCCGCGCCCTCGCCCTGCACGCGGCAGGGAGCGAGAACGATCTCGAGGCTGGGTTGGCGGCGCTGGATGACGTGGAGGACGTCGCGGATGGCGGCGCCGGTGGGGGAGGTGACGAGGCCGAGCCGTTGCGGGTACCGAGGGAGCGCACGTTTTCGTTCGGGCGCAAAGAGTCCTTCCGCTTCCAGCTTTTGTTTCAGGCGCGCGAAGGCCAGCTGCAGCGCCCCGAGGCCTTGGGGCTCGATGGCCCGGACGACCAGCTGATATTGGCCGCGCGGTTCGTAGACGGTGAGGGCGCCGTGGGCGACCAGCTTGCGGCCGTCCTCCAGATGTTCGCGATGAGGCGTGTTGGTGCCGCGAAAGAGCACGCAGCTTAGTTGGGCTGCGGCGTCTTTCAGCGTGAAGTAGGCATGGCCGGACGCCTGGAGGCGGAAGTTGGTGACTTCGCCGGTGACCCAGACCTCGCCGATGTCCTTTTCCAGCGACCGGCGGATTTGGCCGGTAATTTCGCTGATGGTGAGGACGCGCCGGGTTTCGGCGGCGGGGAACAGCTCGCCGAACTCCCACTGCGATGAGGATTTTCGCGACATGACTGCTCAGGGAGGCAAAGTTTCGGAGATGCGCTGGAAACGCAGAGCCTTGCCGGTGGAGTCGTCGACTTCGAGGAGCGCGCCCTGCAGCAGGATGCGGTCGCGGGCTACGTCGAAGCGCTGGGGCGTCTGGGTGAGAAACCGTTTAATCACGGGCGCGATTTGCCGGCCGAGGACGCTCTCGTGGGGGCCGGTGAATCCGGCGTCGCTGAGGTAGGCCGTGCCGCCGGGGAAGATCTGGTCATCGGCAGTCTGCACGTGGGTGTGGGTGCCGATGACGGCGCTGACCTGGCCGTCGAGCATCCGCCCCAGCGCAATCTTTTCCGAGGTGGCTTCGGCGTGGATGTCGACGAGGATGATCTTCGTTTCGGAGCGCAACGAGGCCACGGCGGATTGGGCGACGGTGAACGGATTTTCGAGCGGCGCCATGAACACGCGGCCCTGCAGGTTCAACACGCCGAACGCGGGCCGGCCGGCGATTCGGTAGACGCGGGCGCCCTGGCCGGCGACGCCGGACGGATAATTGGCCGGCCGGAGGAAACGCGGTTCGCCGAGCAGCAACTCAGTCACGTCTTTCTGATCCCAGAGGTGATCGCCGGTGGTGATGACGTCGACTCCGGCTTCATAAAGTTCTTCGGCGATTCTGGGCGTGATGCCCGAGCCGCCGGCGGAGTTCTCGCCGTTGGCCACCACGGCATCGAGGCCTGACTGCAGGCGCAGCAGGGGAACCAGCGTGCGCACGGCGCGCCGTCCGGGTTCGCCGACGATGTCGCCCAGGAACAGGATCTTCACGGGCGCGAGATTAATTCGGGAATGGTGGGGGGCAAGCCCACGCTCAGAAATTCGCACCCGAATCGCAAATCCGCGGCCGGTTGAAAATATTTGGTTAGATCGGGGTTTTCGCCGGCAATTTATGAGCGAGGCAGTTGCTGCCGGACGATTCGGGCGGCGGGCGTGCCGAGGAGGTTATGGTCTGATGAATATTTGTTTTCGAAGGGGCGGTGTTGACGCGGGGCGGCGGTGGCGCGGGGCGGCGGGGGTGCACCGGGCGGGGTTGTCGCGGGCCCGGCCCCGTTGGATTCCGGCGGGGGTGGCGGGCATGATTCTGCTGGTGGCGTGGCGGGTCGCGGGCGCTGGTGAAATGGGGAGCGAGCCGGCGGGCATTGGCGACGGCGAGGTGTTGGCGCGGGGCGCCCATCATCGGGTGGTGCGCGTGGATGGCGCCACTTACACCGAGCTCGCGGCGGGCCTGCACTATTTTCGCGACGGACGCTGGCAGGAGACGCGGGAGAAATTCGTGGTGGTGGACGGTCAGGCGGTGGCGGCGCACGGGCCGCATCAGGTATTCCTGGCGGCAAATCTCCGGTCGGCGGGGTCGGTGACGTTGGTTGACTGCCGGGGTCAGCGTTGGCGTGGCCACCCGCTGGGCCTGGCCTACACCGATGCGGCGACCGGTCGAAGTGTTCTCCTCGCGGAACTGCAGGACTGCCAGGGTGTCGTCGTGCCGCCGAACCAGGTTCTCTATTCGGCGGCGCTGAAGGGAGATTGCGCGGCCGATGTGCGGTTCACCTACACCCGCCGGGGCTTTGAACAGGATGTCATCCTGCGCGAGGCGCCGCCCTCGCCTTCGGAATGGGGTTTGGATCCGGACACGACGCGTCTGGAAGTGCTGACGGAGTTCATCGAATTGCCGCCTCACCAGCGTTTCGATTCGCGGGTGCGGAGCGAGGCGGATCGGGTGCGGGCCCGGCAGATGGCCGAGCCGGATCTCGTGGATCAGCATCTGGATTTTGGCGGGCTGCATCTCGGGCCGGGCTGGGCTTTTCCGGATCTGGCTGGCCAGCGCGGCGCTCCGCATCGTGCGGGCGTGCCCACGGGGAAAAGCCTTGAGGCCATGGAAGGCAGGACATTCCTGATTGAAAAGGTCGACTATCGCTTCATCCGGCATTGGCTCTCGGCCCTGCCCGGAGCGGGCGGGGCGCGCCCGGCGGGCAGCAGTCGGGCCCGGGCCGCGAACTCCGCCCGGGCCGCGGTTCGGTCTGACCGGACGGCGTTGGCGCTTGCCATCGCGCGCCCGCGCAGTTCGGCCGGGCGCTGGACGGAGGCGCAACTCGTCCGCGCGGATGGAATCGCGGCGGATGGACGAGCGAGCCAACCAGGGCTGGTGCTGGACTACCTGGCTTTCAACGAGCCGGTCGAGGACTGGCGCTTTCGCGTCGATACGACTTATCTCGTGACGGGGCTGGTGGATCTACAGGGCGTCACGGTGTTTGAGGGGTCGGTCATCAAATTCGGCCGGGGCGCGTCGCTGCAAATCTGGGGGCCGGTCGAGTGCGCCACGTCGGCGTATGAGCCCGCGATTTTCACCGCGCAGGATGATGATTCGGTTGGTTCGGACGTCAGCATTGCCCGGAGTGTGAGCGGGGGCTACGCCGCCGCGGCGCTGGCGTTCAAGGGGCTCGGCCGCCGTGCGTCGCTGCACGATCTCTCGATTCGGCATGCGGACGTTGGCATTGCCGTCGATCCGCAGATCGGCGTGGACGTGCGTCATTTGCAATTGGTGCGGGGCCGCGTGGGCGTGGCCTGGGGCGCTGGGTCGAGCGTGAGCTGTCGGAATTTTCTGGCGGTGGATTTGGACGCGGTGTTTGCCGGCGACGAGGACGCACCGGCGGTGATCGGGGAACACGGGACGGTTCATCGCGTGAATCACCTGCTGGCGGGGTTGGCGGCGCCAGCGCGGCTGACCAACTGCCTGCTGGTGACCGTTACCAACCTCGCTCGATTTGAAGGAGCCCGCGTTGAGGTTTCGCCGTCGGATCTGGGCGTATTTGAAACTGCGGCGACCGGCTCGCACTACTTGCCGGCGGGGAGCCCGCACCGCAATGCGGGGACGCTGACGATGGACCCGGAGCTGCAGGCGAGCCTGCGGACGCGCACGACGGAGGGACCGTTGTCGCTGTCTGGGGAAATCACGCGGGAAACGACCCTGCGCCCGCGCGCCCGCCGGGACGCGGATTGGCCAGACCTGGGATTTCATTATCCCGGCGTGGACTACGTGTGTGCCGGGGTGCGTCTGCGCGGGGCGCGTTTGAGTTTGCGGGGCGGAGTTGCGGTGGGCGTCGTTGGTTCCGGCGAGGGGCCGGCCCTGCGGGTTGGAGCCGGCTCAGAATTTGTGGCGCTGGGTACGCCCGTGGACCCCGTGCGGCTTCTCGATGTGGCCGTCGTGCGCGACGACGCGGCTGGGCGCCGTACCGGAGCGGGCGGGAATTTCGTCGGGGTACGCGTCGAACCGTCGCCGGGGTTGGAGCCGCGGGTGAGTTGGCGTTTCGTCGACAGCGTCAGGCCGGGAGCGACCGGCCGGCACATGGATGGCGGACCGGGTTCGGCGCTGCGTCCGCTTGAGTTTCGCGATTGCCGGTTTTCCGGGGGAAAAATTCAGGCGGCCAGCCTGGCGTTTGCTTTTACCAACTGCATTTTCGATCGGGTCAACCTGGAGGTTGCGTCGTCGGACGACGAGCCTTCACGGCAACTTCACCATAACTTCTTCCGGAGCGGGATGGTCCAGATCGAACTTCCCACCAGCACCCAAGTCCACGCCCGGAACAATTTCTTCGAAGGCACATCGCTGTCGCTGAGCGGCACCTGGCTTCACTCTCACAATGCGTATTTGGAGGGCGCGGATCGGCTGCCCGGCGGCGGGCCAACCGACCGGCTGATCCGAAAAGCGCAGTTCGAGCCCGGTCCGCTCGGGGCATTCTATTATCCGACGGGCGGCGCCCCGGGCGGATTGTCGGCGTTAATCGAGGCGGGCAGCGGTCCCGCCGCCGCCAGCGGTCTGGCACACCACACGACGCGGCGGGACCAGCGCGCGAAGGGCGCGGGCCAGGCTGACATCGGGTTTCACTACGTTGCGTTGGGCACCGACGGACGGCCGGCGGACGCCGACGGCGATGGCCGTCCGGACTACCTGGAGGATGCGGACGGAGACCTTCGAACGGGGGAGGGGGAGACGGACTGGCTGACGTATGACTCCGCCGCCGGCTTGGAGGGATCGCCGGCGGTGCTGGTGTTCACCCCTTTGGAATAGACGGTTCGTTCCGGGCGCAGGGGCCATCCCGCCCGGCGGTCATTTTGCAATTTCATGAATACCACTTTGAAATCATCCCTTGGTCGACGTGGTGCCTTGGACGCACTCGCTCCATTCCTGGCAGGCGTTTTCCTGTTCCTTTCGGCACCCGTGGTTCGGTCCCAGTGCTCGGGTCAGGCGGAGTGGCAGGAGACGACGCCGATCGATCGGTTGCGGTGCGGGCGTCCGGGCTTTTTGACGAACCTGACCTATTACCTGCGAGAGGAACGCCAGAGCACGACGTGGAAACAGGTGCCTGGCCAGGGAACGGCTGAGGCGACGGAACGTCAGGTGGTCACGCACGTCGGCAATCTGACCAACCGATGCCAGACGCAAGCAACGGACTGCCGGGTGACGAGCACCAATTCCTGGGATGTGCTGATCCCGTTCGACGCTGTGGCAGATCTGTTGGCGACAGATGGAGGCGCGTGCGCACGGCGGGTGCCATTGCCCGGTGGGTGTGACTGCGGCGGCGGGCAGCAGGACGGTGGCGTTCCGGTCGACAGCTGCAATGCCCCGCTCGATTGCGGCAACCCGTGCCGGGCGGCGTTCAATCAGCTGCTGATGATCTGCTGTGACGGTCCGCTTTACTTCCCCCCGACGGTGGATCGACAGGTGGTGAACGAGTCGTTGTTGACCGATGGCAGCTCGATTCGCGACGCGACGACCATTTATGAGAGCGGTCAGGGGTCGATGCGCGAACGGCAGGAGGCGCACCTGTCGGATCCCTACACCATCGGCGAGTTTATGGCCGAGGTGCTGAACGAAGCCGGACAGCAGCGGTGGTGGGATGGCCGGTTTTTCCTGAACTCGCTCGTGCCGGACCTGGGCAAGCAGTGCCTGAGCGCATCCCTCTTGCGGTATCGCATCAAGGTCAAGTCAAAGCTTGGGATTAAATACACGGCGAGATGGAGCCTGTTGCTGCGGCAGTTCAGTCCGACTCCAGGAACCAATGTGCTGACCGATCTGACCTGGTCAGCGATCGGCAACGGCCAGACTCTTTACTCGCCGTGGTTTCAGCTGCCACGTCCGGAGCTGGGAGAGATCTCGGATGGCGAAGTCGTCGACCTCCGCATCGAGTCCGAGGGCGCCTGCGATTCCGGCGCTTGTGAGGGGGGGGACGACACCCCGGGCGAGGGGCCGGATCTGCTGGGCAGCGCGCACTTCCTGGTCTCGCTGGGCGCGGGCGATGCGGACGGGTTGGCGGGGGTCATCGGGTATCACGCGGATACTCCGGGCCCCGGCCTGGTGGCCCCGGAGCGGTTGGAGTTCGCCGTGAACCGCAATGTGGTGATGGTGGTGACCAACCGGTCGGGTGCCATTCATCTCGCCGCCCCGTTGATGCTGGCGCGGATCGAGTTCACCAATCAGAACGCGTTTTGGATCCACTGCTCAGCGCGGAATTCCGCGGGCATCTATCTCACGAACGCACCGTTCATCAGCCACCTCGCACTGCGCCCGCCGGAGCGCGCCGGGGGAGATGCGCTGCAACACATCCGGTTTCGGGACGGGGGCGTCGTCACCAACGAATTTGTCTGCGAGTCGTCGTTGCCGCCTGTCGTTGCCTGGCGGCTCGTGTCAGGCAACGGCTTGAAGGGCGAGCGGCTGGTTCGAACGCAGTTCGCGGACGGCATCCACCTGGAGAGCCGCCGGATTTTTCAGCCGTCGACTGGCGAAGAGCTGTTTCGTCAGGATGACCTGATTCAGGCGGGGCTGGGAGGGGAACGTCTGCTCTCCCGAGTCAGCGATCCGCAAGGGCTGGCGCTGACCACGACAAATGCGTATGACGCGCACGGCCGCCTGAGGCTCTCGCTGCGGGCCGACGGGTCGTGGGAGCGCCGGGAACATGATCCCAGCGGATTTCTCCGGCGGCGTATTCGTCCGGTGCAGGATGAACCCTGCACCGCGGGTGCCGAACAGTGCCGCACACTGGAGTATGATTACGCGGCGATCGAGGGCGCGCCGGATCGGGCTGACGTCCGGCCGGGGGAGCCGCGGACGATCATTGAGTCCATCCGGGGTCGCGTGGTGGGCAAGACGATGGCCGCTTATCTCACCCCGGACGTTGGCGCCGTTCACAAGGTCGGCAGCGTGGCAGCCGGATGGGACTCGCCGTCCGCCGAGACGATCCAGTTCGAGCTGGATGCCGACAGCCGGGAGATCTTTTCGCGTCAGCCGGACGGCACGAGCCGGCGGGTGACGCGGCAGGGGCGGGAGGACGGTCGAGTCGTGACCACGCAACGGTTCGACGCGAGCAGTCAATTGATCGAATCGGTAGAGGAGCGATTTGACAGGTTGGGCCGGCCGGTTCATCGCAAGACGTTCGACGGGCCGAGCGGCCGGCTGCTGGCGCAGGAAGTGCATTCGGACCCCGATGAATTTCGCCGCCCGACGCGCGTGACTTATCTCGACGGAACGAGTGTCGTGCGGGTGAAGGCGGGCTGCTGCAATTTGGCGCGCAGCACCGATCGGGACGGGGTGGTGACGACTCAAGTGCACGATTCACTGGGGCGGGTCGTATCCACCACCCGGCTGGGGGTGACGGTCTCCAACGTTCTCGACGCGGCGGGTCGGGTTCGACGGCAACTGCGCCGTGGCCCGAACGGTCCGGAGACGCTTCTGCACGGGTGGGCCTACGACAAGGCGGGGCGCATCCAGGACGAGACGAACGCGTTGGGTGGGGTGACCCGCCATTTCCACACGGGGGATCCGGCTGGACGCCGACGCGCGACAACTGTGCAACCCGACGGTGGTGAGCGCATCCAGACGTGGTCGGCCAATGGGCGCCTCGAATCGGTCACCGGCTCGGCCAGCTATCCCCATCGTTTCGTCTACTCGGTCACCAACGAGAACGGCCAGGCGTATTCGTGCGTGACGCGGATTCTGCTCGATGCGGCCGGGCGCGATTCCGCGGAGTGGGAGCAGACGCTGTTGGACCATGGGGAGCGTCATGCGAAGACCGTGTATGCCGGGAATTCCGGGGCCTGCCGGCAAAGCTTCCACAACCCCAAAGGCCAGTTGTGGAAGGAGGTGGATCCGGACGGCGTGGTCACGCTTCACGCCTACAACGCACGCGGCGAACGTGAATACACCTGCATTGACGCGAATCGCAACGATGTCATTGACTGGGATGGTCCCGACAGAATCTCGCGGATGGTGGAAGACATCGCCGACAGCCATGGGACCGTGGTCCGGCGGACGCGAACGTTTGAGTGGCCGGACGACGGCCGGGCCGAACCGATCCTGGCTGAGACGGTTGAGCGGTCGGTGGACGGATTGAAGACCTGGCGGGAGGACGGGGCGGGGGTGAGCACGACGGTGCGGACGCCGTTGGGTGGAGGGGCACATCGCCTGACGGAGACAGCGCCGGGTGGCGCCTATCGGGCGCATGTGTTCCGGGATGGCCGGCTGCAGCTCTCGGCGGACTACGGCTCCAACGGGATGGTGCTCTCCCGCCTGACGTTTGCTTACGACGCGCTGGGGCGGTGCTCGGCGGTAGCGGATGCGAGGAATGCAACCACGCGGTACGAATATGACCCGGCGGATCAGATGGTCCGGGAGATTGGACCCGTGCCCGGCACGGCTGGGGGGCGCGCACCGGTGACCACGACGCAGTATGACTGCATGGGGAGAGTCACGAACTCGGTGGCGCCTGACGGTGGCTCGGTTGCCCGACGTTACTCGCAGCGAGGCGAACTGGTTGCGCAGACGGGAGCGGGGGTTTACCCGGTCGCCTATGCATATGACGCGCCGGGGCGGCTCGTGTACATGACCAATTGGGCTGGCTTCGAGGCGGGGGCCGGCGTGCGGGTCACGGCGTGGATTTATGACCCGGCGCGGGGCTGGTTGCGCGAGAAACGTTATGCGGACCAGCGCGGGCCGAAATTTAACTACACGGCCGGCGGCCGGCTTTTGAGTCGGCGGTGGGTCCGCGGGGTGACCACGGCCTATCGATACGATCTGGCGGGAGATTTGGTCGGGATCGAGTACGACGACGGAGTGACACCCGGAGTGGTGCACGAGCGGGATCGACGGGGCCAGCCGCGAGCGACGTCTTGTGGGGCCGATGCCTGGCGGTGGTGGCGGAACCCGGCTGGAGAATTGTCATCAGAGGCGATCGTGGGAGGCGCGATGAGCGGGTGGCGCACGACCAACGTTTTCAATGGCCGCGGGCTGCGCGAGGGGCTGACCGTCAGTCGGGGTGGTGAGATCGCGGCGGCCCAGGCGTTCTCGTGGGATGCGGCGGGACGCCTGGGGGCGGCCGGCATGGGATCGACTGTGGCGCGATATTCCTACGATGCGAATGGTTCCGCCATTGGACAAATCGTCTATGAGCGAAACGGCGCGAAGGTGATGGCCAGCCGCCGCGCGTACGATTTGCTGGGACGGCTCGAGTCCATCTTCGTGTCGGTTCCGGCGCGGGTCCAGGGCGGGAGCGGCGGAGGGTCCGTTCCGTTGGCGCAGGAGTTTGTTTACGACCCCGGGAACCGGCGGACGCAGCGCATCCTGGGGGACGGCAGCCGCTGGCTCTATGAATATGATCGGTTGAATCAGTTGACGGGCGGGCGTCGCTATTGGAGCGATTGGACGCCGGTCGCCGGGCAGCAGTTTGCCTACGCCTTCGACGACATTGGCAACCGGAAGGAGACATGGGCCGGGGGCGACTCCACGGGCACGGGAATGCGCGCGGCGCGACAGACGGTCAATGATCTGAATCAGCTGGTGGAACGTGCGGTCCCTCCGGCGGTGGACATTCTTGGAGTGGCCACGGCGCAGGCCGAGGTGACAGTGAACGACCTTCGCGGGGAGCGGCGCGGGGAATATTTTCGGGTGTCGCTTCCGGTGAACAACGCCACCGGTGCGGTGTGGCAGCCGGTGATCACGCGCGCGCGGGAGGTCGGGTTGGGCGGTGCGCTGGCGACGAGCCAGAGCGGGCATATCCATCTTCCGCCCGCGCTGGAGCGATTCGAATACGATGCCGACGGCAACGTGGTCCGCGACGGCCGATGGTTGTATATCTGGGATGCGGAAAACCGATTGGTGCGGATGGAGGCAAGCGCGGAACAGCCGGCCGACGCGCGGCGGGCGGTCGAGTTTCAGTATGACCCGGCGGGCCGGCGGACGCGCAAAACGGTCAGCCATTGGATCGGTTCGGCCTGGTCCGCGGTGTTGGACGAGGGGTATGTCTACGACGGTTGGAATCTGGTGGCGGTGGTGAATCCGCGATCCGGGGCGGTGACGAAGTCGTTTCTTTGGGGAGCGGATGACGCGGGCCGGCCGCGAAGCGCCCCGGGAGTCGGGGAACTGCTGGCGGTGACGGTGGGTGGCGCGACGATGTTTCCGGTTGGCGACGGCGCTGGGAACGTGAGCGCGCTGATCGACTCGGCGGCCGGCGCGGCGGTGGCGACGTATGAATCCGGCCCGTTTGGAGAACCGTTGCGCCGTTCGGGGGCGATGGCCGCGGCCAACCCGTATCGATTTTCGACCCGATATCACGACGACGAGACGGGGCTGATTTATTACGGTCATCGTTATTACCATCCGGGGCTCGGGCGTTGGCTGAGCCGGGATCCGTTGGGGGAGCCCGGGGGGTTGAACCCGTATGGGTTCGTGGCCAACGACCCGGTTCAACATTTCGATCTCCTGGGGTTGATGCGTGTGACCCGGACGGGGGTCTGCAACAGTCCGGGCGCGAAACTTGGGCGGTTCTCGTGGAAAGGCCCTGTGCTCTACAACTGCTCCAAGGTCAACACCGCCACGAAAACCTACAGCCACGAAACCCGGGTGCAGATCACGATCGGATTTGACCCGGGGGGCGGGGAATCCGGCGGCGGCAAGCTCTCGTTCTCCGTCATGACCACGCATGCGCGGGGCGAGACCGTGCAGATCCAACTTGGATGTTGTTCGGCTGCCTACTGGCAGTATGATTTCGACTGTGATTGTGAGCCGGCCAGCATGTGGGAGTGGGAGTTGGTCAAGTGGGACCAAAACTCGAGTTGGGAATGGTACAAAGGGAAGGTCCGATGCCAGCTCGTCTCGGAGGGGCTCCATGGCGCCGACGTCCGACAATTCTGCCCGGAGTGTGTGAACTGAGGAACTGCTATGCGATGGAATGCGTGGATGCGAGTCGTCGCCATGTCGGGCCTGGCGCTGGGGCTGGCGGCCTGTTCGAAGCCGTCCCCGGTGGAAGTGGTGGCCCAGGGAATCGACGACCAGAACATTTTTGTGGTCCTGCGGGAGGCGGATGTTTCCGGGCCGGTTCGGGCCGAGACGACGAACGGGGCGGTCCACATTTGGGTGGTGGCGACCGACCATCCGGTGCCGCCGGCGGTCTGCGAGACCAACCGCGCGGACGGAACGGTCAAGGTTTTGGTGAGGCGCCCTGCGCCCAAGGACGGGGGTGTGATCCACGTCTATTTGGACGGACGGTCGTTGGGCGACTGGAGCAGGTGAGGCGGGGGATTGGGGCGTGCCGTGACGGGCGGAAAACCGCTTGGCCGGGCAGGCGTCCGGTGTGCGGCGGGAGTGGCGGTGGCGGCGGGGGCGGCAATTTTTCTGCTGGCGCGACGGGTCGGCTCTTGTATCGTGGCTCCTCGATTTTCTGGAACCAAAAAACACCATGGAACCGCAAGGCGATCTCGCGCTCATTGGTCTGGCCGTGATGGGTCAGAACCTGATTCTCAACATGAACGACCACGGCTACACCGTCGTGGCCTACAATCGAACGGTCGAAAAGGTCGACGAATTCCTGGCCAAGGAAGCGAAGGGCACGAAGGTCCAGGGCGCCCACTCGATTGCCGAGATGGTGGCCAAGCTCAAGCGGCCGCGGCGCGTGATGATGTTGGTGAAGGCCGGCAAGCCGGTGGACGAATTCATTGAGCAGCTGATTCCGCATCTTGAGCCGGGTGACATCATCATTGACGGAGGCAACTCGCTGTTTGAGGACACGAACCGCCGGGTGAAATACGTGGAGAGCAAGGGCCTGCTCTACATCGGCACGGGGGTTTCGGGCGGCGAGGAGGGCGCGCGGCGGGGTCCCAGCATCATGCCGGGCGGCTCGCCGGCGGCGTGGCCGCATGTGAAGGGCATTTTTCAGGCAGTCTCGGCCAAGGTGGAAGGCGGCGCGACGTGTTGTGACTGGGTGGGCGAGCAGGGGGCCGGCCACTACGTGAAGATGGTCCATAACGGGATCGAGTACGGCGACATGCAGCTGATCTGCGAGGCCTACAACATCATGAAGAACGGTCTCGGCCTGTCCGCGGACGAGATGCATCAGGTTTTCTCGGAGTGGAACCAGGGCGATCTCGACAGCTATCTGATCGAAATCAGCCGCGACATTCTGGCCAAGAAGGACGACGACGGAGCGCCGTTGGTGGACAAGATCCTGGACACGGCCGGGCAGAAGGGCACGGGCAAGTGGACGGTGATCAACTCGCAGGATTTGGGCATTCCGATCACGCTGATGGCGGAGGCGGTTTATTCGCGCTGCGTTTCGGCGTTGAAGGACGAGCGGGTGAAGGCCTCGCGCAAGCTCAAGGGCCCGCGGCCGGCGCTGACGAGCATTGCGGCGAACGCGGACAAGAAGAAGGCGTTCATTGAGGACATCCGCCTGGCGCTCTACGCCTCGAAGATCGTGAGCTATGCCCAGGGCTACATGCTGATGCGGGCCGCCGCCAAGGAATACGGCTGGAACCTGAACTACGGCGGCATCGCCCTGATGTGGCGCGGCGGCTGCATCATTCGCTCCCGGTTCCTCGGCAAGATCAAGGAGGCCTACGATACGAATCCGAAGCTGTCGAACCTGATGTTGGACGACTATTTTCGCGGGGAGATCAAGAAGAGCCAGAAGTCCTGGCGCAATGTGGTGGCGACCGCGGCGAAAAAGGGCATACCGGTTCCGGCCTTCAGCACGGCGCTGGCGTTTTACGATCAGTATCGTTCCGCGGTGCTGCCCGCCAACCTGCTGCAGGCGCAACGCGATTATTTCGGGGCGCACACCTACGAGCGCGTGGACAAGCCGCGCGGCGAGTTCTTCCACACCAATTGGACCGGTCGCGGTGGCACGACCAGCTCCAGCACCTACAACGTCTAGGCCGCAGGCGGGGCCGGCACGTTGCAGTCGCCTCGAATCCCGCGGTCAGGCGGCGGCGCGGCCCGGGTCCGCCGCCGGGCCGCCGTCTGGCGTTGGTGCCGAGCCGGCGGCCGGTAACGGCAGCCATTCGAAAAAGTCCGGGAGATTGCGCTGCAGGGTTTTCTTCAGCTGATCGAGGTTGACCGGCTTGGCGATGTAGTCGTCCATGCCGGACTGGATGCAGCGGTCCCGATCCTCCTCCATCGCGTTGGCTGTCAGCGCGATGATGCGCACGTGGGGGCGGGCGGCTTCGGTTTCGATCTGCCGGATGCGGGTGGTGGTGGCAAAACCGTCCAGTTCCGGCATGTGGCAGTCCATCAGAATCAGGTCCGGGTTGAGGGATGTCCAGGTGGCCAGCGCTTCGGCGCCATCGGAGACCACGTCGACATGGCAGCCGATTTTCTGAAGCTGGCTGCGGGCGATCTTCTGGTTGACGCGATTGTCTTCGACGAGCAGCACCCGCGGCGGTTTTCGGCAATGAAGGACGCGGCTGCTCGCCGGGGTGGATTCGGTGTCGCCCTCGGTGGATTTTGCGAGGCGGAGGCTGAACCAGAAGGTGGAGCCCTGACCCTGGGTGCTATGGACGCCGATTTCGCCGCCCATGAGGTCGACGAGGCGACGGCAGATGGCCAGGCCAAGGCCGGTGCCGCCAAAGCGGCGGGTGGTTGACGAGTCGGCCTGCGAGAACGGCTGAAAGAGCGCGCGCTGGGTCTTTTCGGAGAGGCCGATGCCGGTGTCGTGCACGGCGATTTGCACGGCGACGTCCTGGGCGGTTTCATCCCGGGTGGTGACCTCCACGATGACGTTGCCGGCGGCAGTGAACTTGATGGCGTTGCCGACGAGATTGAGCAGGATTTGCCGGAGGCGATGCGGGTCGCCGCGCAGGCGCGACGGCAGGTTTGGCGCCAGGGAGTTGGCGAGGTGCAGTCCCTTGGACTGGGCGCGTTCGACCATCAGCGCGTGCACGCCTTCGACGATGGCGCGGAGGTCCAGCAGAACATTCTCGATCGAGAGCTTGCCGGCCTCGATCTTCGAAAAGTCGAGGATGTCGTTGAGGATGGTTAACAGGCAGTCGGCGCTTTGGCGGACCACATCGACCTGCTCGCGTTGCTCGATGGATAGCGGCGTGGTCATCAGCAGGTCGGTCATCCCGATGATCCCGTTCATGGGCGTCCGGATTTCGTGGCTCATCGTCGCGAGGAACTCGCTTTTGGCCTTGCTGGCCACGAGCGCCGCGGACGCGAGGGCGCGCGCGCGTTGGGATTCCTCGACGAGTCGCTGGTTGGCCTCGACCAACGCGGCGTTGGCCGACGACAGGCTGGAGGTACGCTGGCGGACGGCCACCTCGAGGGAATCCAGGCGGGCCTGCGCCTCGCGATAGAGCCGCCATTTTTCAGTCAGCGCCGCGGCCAATTGCAGCACTTCGACGGTGTCGAACGGCTTTTTCAGGAGAACGAGGCGATCGGAATAGCCGAGCTTGTGGACCATCTCCTCCCAGGAATAGTCCGAGTAGGCCGTGCAGACGACGACCTGGAGCTCGGGGTATTCCTTCCAGATGCGGGCGATGGTTTCGACCCCGTCCCAGCCGGGCGGCATGCGGACGTCGACGAAGGCCATGGCATAGGGGCGTCCTTCCTCCAGAGCCTGGCGGATGAGGGCGAGTCCCTCCTGGCCCTGAAAGGCGGAGTCGAGTTGGAAGTTCAGCGGGGGAAGGTTGCTGGGAATGACATCCTCAAAGAGCGCCGCCTTGGACTGCTCGAGCGCGTTGGCGCCGGGCGAGGGCGCGGCGAGAATTTTTTTGAAGTCCTGGTGGATCTCGCGGTTGTCGTCGATGACGAGGATGCGGCGGTTGACGTCGGGGGGTGTGTTCATGCGGCCAGCGGGACAGAGGTTAAGCGGGGCAGGCGAAGAGTGAAGGCGGCGCCACGGCCGGGGCCATCGCTATGCACGTCGAGCGAGCCGCCCATTTCCCGGGCGGCGAGGGCGCTGCTGTGCAGGCCGAAGCCATGTCCATCGCGTTTCGTGGTGAAGCCGTGGGCGAAGATGCGGGTGAGATTCTCGGGCGGAATGCCGATGCCATTGTCCGCGACCACGATTTCGATCCAGTCACCCTGGGCGGAGAGGTGGAGGTTGATCCGCGAGCGTGGCTGCGGCGCAGCCACGCAGGCGTGGCGGGCATTGCGGAGGAGGTTGACGACGATTTGCAGGACCTTGTGGCGATCGACGCAGACGGGCGGGAGTTCCTGGAACTCGCGCACGACCTCGATCTTGAGCCGTTCCAATCCGCTGATGTTCAGGCGCAGGGCGTCCTCCAGCAGATCGGAGACTTTGACGGGCTCGGTGATGCCCGAGACCCGGGCATAGCTCTGCTGCATGGCGACGATGTCCTTGATATGCTCGACGTTTTTGCGCAGCTCGACGGTTTCCTGCAGGAGCAAGCCCTGCTGGTCGGCCATGTGGATGGCCAGCTGGTCGAGGAAGGGCAGGACCTGCCGGCCCTTGGCGTCGGTGGTGACAAAGGCGCCGAGGTCGGCCTTCTGGGATTTGAGCAGGTCGACGACCCGGGTGAGGCTCCCGATTTCGAGGCGTTTGATTTTGTCGCCCACGAGCGTGGCGGAGACGTTGACGCTGTTGAGCACGTTGCCCACGTTGTGGAGGACCCCGGTGGCGACTTCCGCCATGCCGGCCGCGCGGGAGGCCTCCACGAGCTGGCGATGGGCGTTCTCCAGCTCGGCGGCCGCATGTTTGCGTTCGGTGATGTCCCGCAGGAAAGCGCTGAACAGCCAGGCGCCATCCATGCGGACCGGGGAGATGGCCAGCTCGATCGGCAGTTCCCGGCCATCCTTGTGCAGCGCGGAAGTCTCCACGCGCTTGTTCAGGACCGGTCCGACCTGGCTTTCGAGGAAGCTGTGCCAGCCTTCCGGGTGGCTTTCCCGGTGCTTGGGTGGCACGAGGAGCTCGGTCAGGTTGCGGCCCATGGCCTCGGCGCGGGACCACCCGAAGGTCTTTTCGGCTTGAACGTTCCATTCGATGATGCGGCCTTCCTGGTCCGCGCTCACGATGGCGTCCAGCGCCGTGTCAATCGTGAGCTGGAGGCGTTCCTGGCTGGTCTGCAGCTCCCGGGTTCGTTCGTCCACCCGTTTTTCGAGCTCGGCGCGGGCCGTCTCCAGCGCCGTGTCCCGGGCCTGGATCTGGCCGAGCATTCCATTGAATCCATCAATCAGTCGGCCCAGTTCGTCGTCGCCATCCTTCGCCACCCGCACGGAGTAATTTCGTTCGCGCGCCACGAGGCCGGCGATGCGGGAGAGCCGGGAGACCGGCTCGACAATGATGGATTGGAGATGGCGTGCGACGAGGAACGCCAGGATTAAGGCCCCGGCCATGACGGCGCCGACGATGGCGGCATACTGGCGGACCCGGGTGCGCATTTCGTACAGGTCAGATCGAAGGTAGACCCAGCCTGAGCGCTCGCCTTTGAGCTGGATTGGGTGAACGATTTCGAGGTGGTCGGGCTGAAATCGGCAGCCTTCGGGGCCGACGCCTGCCGGGATGGCGTCGGTCGGGGCGAAAGCCCGATCATAGCGGGCGAAAGGCCGGCCGCCGGCGTCGTAGACGACGCCCACCACGATGTGCGGGTCCGCGCTTAGCGAGCGCAGGGTGACCTCGGCGGAGGCTGGATCGTTGAAAGAGAGGGCGGCGGCGCTGTTGTCTCCCACCATTTTCGCCATGCCGGTCAGGTCCTCGGTCATGGAACGCCGGAAGAGGGCAACCTCGTAGGCGAGGATCCCGAGGCAGGCCATCAGCAGGGCGGCACACGTGCTCGCCATGGTGATGAACATCAGCTTGCGCTGGACGGGTGTGTCGCGAAACAGACGCATCGAGATTGGGGTGGTCAGTTTTTTCGCCGGACGAACTTCGCCAGTTTCTGGAGTTGAGCACTAATCCGGATGCCGGTCGCCTCGGCGGCCTGCATGTTGATTTCGAAGCGGACCTTGTCGCCCTCGAGGAGAAAACGGATCACGCCGTTCGGCTGATCGAACCGATCGGATTCGCCCACGGTAAGCACGCCGGCGCCGCCGAGCGCTGGCAGAACCTGTCCGAGCAGGTCGTCGTCGGCTCCGGTGCAGACGAGGATGTGCGTGTTTCTGGCGGCGTCTGGGGTGGACACGGCACACAGGCTGAGCGGGTGGCCGTTGATGTTTCGACCCCGGATGACCTCGTCGAGCGCGGGGTTGATGCTGGACTGACCGAGCACGCCGATGACGACCGGTGCGTTGGTCGTGGGGAAGCGATGAGCGGGCCACTCGACGAATTTGGCGAAGTTGTAGATGAACGCCGCTTTGACCTGCTGTTCCTTGGGCGCGTTGAACTCGGCCGGGCCCGCTCCGGACAGGAAGGCGAAGACCGCCGCGGCGGCAGTGCAGGCGAGGCCGAGGCGACCCTGCCAGCAGCGCATCCTCGACGCGGACCGGGGTCGGTGCCGATCTGGCCGGGGAGAATCTTGCTGGCGGGTTGGGCCCATGGAGGACGGCGGGGAGATTCAGAAACGCCAGGTCAATCGGCCGTAGACGCCGCGCGGCACCTCCCGGCTCGGCAGGCCGATCACGCTGGTCTGTTCGGGGTGCTGGCTGTCGAGGAGGTTCTGGCCAACCACGGCGATCTCGAGCCCCTGGACGGGGCGCCACCAGAGACGGACGTCCGCGGTGAAGTAGGCGGGGACCCCGTCGACGTTGTCCACATAGCGGCCCTGGACGTCGCCACCCGCCTGGGTGCAAAAATCGGAAGACGAGCGGAGAACGATTTGGTGAGTGGGGGCATTTCGTTCGAGCTGCTCGGCGTCACTCGTGGGATTTCCGTGGGCATTCAGCCGCAGGCCGGAGTAGCTCAAGGAAACCCGCCACGTATCGGTCAGCGCCAGCTGGGCGGATGCCTCGCCGCCAAACGACTCGGCGGTGAGGGAGTTGAACGGGGCGATCTCCAGCAGACCTACGGGAGTGCCGGGGACAAATCCGGCGGGCTGGTGGCCCACGAGATGATTGTAGTCGTTGTAAAAGAGGGCGAGGTCGAGGGTAACGCGGGAGAGCGGTTGGGCCCGGTAGCCGCACTCGAACGCGAGGAGGTCCTCGGACTGCAGCCGCGTGTTGCTGACAAAGGTCGGGACGTAGAGCTCTCCGCCGGGGCCGCTCACCGGCGAACCGGCGACGAAGCTGATGAACGGCATCCGTTCGGACTCGCTGGGGGTGCGAACGGCCCGGGAGACCGCGGTCCAAAGCGCATGCCGTTCGGCGGGCTTGAAGACGGCCCGGGCACTGGGCTGCACCTCCCAGCCGGTAAATTCGTTGTTTTCAACCTTTGTCCCGAGCGTGATTGTCAGGCGGTCGTGAATGGCGGCGATCTCGTCCTGCAGAAACGCGTTGAACAGGCTCTGCCCGTTCGCGTCGTTGAGGATGGTGACCGCGGGGCTGTTGGCCCCACGCAGCTCCGAGCGAGTGTGGCGATAGCCAACGCCCAGGATGACGTCGTGGCGTTCGCCGAGACCAATGGTTTGTTGAACCGACAAATCCGCAACGTCCGTTCGATATTCCGTCAAGGAGTCGTCGCGCTGAAACTGGTCGACGTACCCTTGAATCTCGAGGCCGGCACGACCGGAGTAGTGGCGCGTCCACCGGCCCAGGGTGTTGAGCCCGCGTTGGCTGCCGATGCGATCGGCGATGTTGCCCGTGTAGGCGTCCCCTTGCCAGGTGAGTTGGCTGGCGGGGTCGGCGTAGTGATCGACCCGAAACCCAACCTTGCCCAGGTCCCAGCTGTCGTCGCCCGGACGTCCGCCGGCCATTCGGGAGTCGTCGACCAGCTGATAGTTGCCGTAAACCCGATAATAAGTGGAGTCGCCAACCTGGGCCCCGTAGCGCGCGCCGCCCTGAGCCAACTGCACCGTGCCGGCCCCGGCGTAAATCAGTCCGCCCCGGGTGTCGCGCGCGCTTTTACTGACCAGGCTGATGACGCCGTTGACGGCGTTGGCGCCCCAAATCGTGGCGCCGGGACCGCGGATAACCTCGATCCGTTCGAGGTCCTCGATGAAGACTTGCTGCGCGTCCCAAAGAACGCCGGAGAAGAGGGGAAGGTAGACGGTGCGCCCGTCTTGCATGACCAGAAGTTTGTTTGCGAATTGGGAATTGAACCCACGCGCGGTGATCGCCCACGTGCCCGAGTCGATCGACGCCACCTGGACGCCGGGCACCAGGCGGAGCGCGTCGGCTGTCGTCGTGGCTCCGGACCGGTGAAGGTCGTCGTTGCTCAACACCGTCACCGCCGCGGCGGTGTCGAAAAGGCGTTGCTCGCGTTTTGAGACGGACGTGACCGACTCGTTCATCAGTTGCTCGATGCTGAGTTCGCCCAGCCGCCAGGCTTCGGTGGTGCTCTGTTCCTCGGCCCACGCGCCGCTGATGAGGGTCCCGGCGATGAGGGCGAGCGATGCGCCGCGGCTTGCGACACCTGCCGGCGGACGCCAGCCCGGCGGGCGCGCCTGATTGGCGTTCGCGGCCGGCGCGGAGTTGTGGCGGTGGACCGGTTCGCCGTCGGTGCCGCCCGCCCGCGTGGTATGGCGGCAGGCGGCAACTTTCGAGTTCCCGTGGTGGGTCGGCACCGGTTTCATCGGTCGACCGCCTGGTTTTGTTTTGCCGTCATGGGCCGCAGATTTCGCGCTTCAAGCCGTTTTGTCGTTCGGTTCTACGTTTTCTGGAACCCCGGCTCGTTAGGATGGCCGGTTCGGGGCCATGGCTCCATCCCTTGGGACCTATCGGCTTCCAGCAAAAACCATGAAGGCGAAAACGATACCGATTCCAAGGGGGAGACGGCCGGAACCAAGCCAGGCAGCAGGGAGCTGGCGAGGTGGCCGCGGCGAGAAAATTGGGATGCGGCGCGCGCGTCCCGGCTGCGTTCTTGCCGGGCGCGTCGCGGCGGGGGTCAGGCCAACCGTTTCTTCCAGGCCGCCAGTTGTTGCCGCACCTGACGGGTTCCAGGCGCGCCGGTGGATTTTCGACGGGCCATCGCTTTGCGGAGATCGAAGGTGGCCAGCACGTCCGGGCCGAATTCGGTCGAAATCGCCTGGAACTCTGCTCTGGAGAGGCGGTTCAAGGGCAGCCCGGCCTTTTCGGCGTGGCTGACGACGGCGCCGACGAGGTGGTGGGCGTGGCGGAAGGGAACGCCTCGTTGGACGAGGTAATCCGCGAGGTCGGTGGCCAACAATTGGGGGTCCTGCGCGGCGCTCGCGCAGGCCTCTTCCCGGACGGTTGTGTTCGCCAGCATTGCTCCCATCAGTCGCACACATGCTCGCACGGTGTCCGCGGTGTCGAAAATCCGTTCCTTGTCCTCCTGTAAATCCCGGTTGTAGGTCATCGGAAGTCCCTTCAAGAGGGTCAGGAGGCTTACGAGGTTGCCGATGACCCGCCCGGTTTTGCCGCGCGTCAGTTCGGCCACGTCGGGGTTCTTCTTCTGGGGCATCAGGGACGAACCCGTGGTGTAGGCGTCCGCGATGCGGATGAAGTTGAACTCGGCGCTCGCCCAGAGGATGACATCCTCCGCCAGCCGGCTCAGGTGGACGGCGAGCAGGGCGGCGGTGGCGGCGAACTCGACCAGAAAATCGCGATCGGAGACGCCGTCCATGGAATTGGCGGTGACGCGGGGACGTCCGCGCCCGTCGACAAAGCCCAGGGTGCGGGCGACAAATTCCCGGTCCAGCGGCAGGGTGGAGCCTGCCAGGGCGCCGCTGCCGAGAGGACAGACATTGGCGCGTTCCCGGCAATCGGCCAACCGGCCGAGGTCACGGGCGAACATCTCCACGTAGGCCAGGCAATGGTGGGCAAAATAGACCGGCTGGGCCCGCTGGAGGTGCGTGTATCCGGGGATGAGCACGCTCTGGTGCCGGGCGGCCAGTCCCACGATCGAGCGTTGCAACCCCCGGACGTCGGCTTGCAGCGCGTCGAGTTCGTCGCGTAGCCACAAACGGATGTCGACCGCGACCTGATCGTTGCGGGAGCGGCCGGTGTGAAGGCGGGCACCGGCGGGGACTCGACGGGTCAGCTCCGCTTCGATGTTCATGTGGACGTCTTCCAGCTCCGGCTTCCAGACGAAGCGCCCGTCGGCAATCTCGGTGGCGATGCCATTCAGCCCGCGCTGAATGGCGCGCAGCTCCGAGAGTCTGAGCACGCCGATTTTCTGGAGCATCGCGGCGTGAGCCAGCGAGCCGCGGATGTCGTGCCGCCAGAGACGCCAGTCAAAGGAGATGGACTCAGAAAACGTCGCAACGTCGGCGGAGGGGCCGGCGGCGAAGCGTCCAGATCGGGAAACAACCGAACTCTTTTTCATGCGTTTCAAGCCGCGGGAGTCTGCGCGGGCCAATGGGAGAAGTCACGCCTCGAGCGGGCCGCTACAACCCGGTCTCGGCCACGGCGAGACGGGCTTCACTCTCGGGATGAGAGCTTGTTGACAGTGAGACTCAATCTCATTAATGTCAGGCCCCATGAATCAAGCGCTTGATCGAAATCGAGGGTGGAAGGTGCGCGAGTCGGAAGTGCGGACGGTCGGCTTGGGTCTTCTGGCCGCAGCACTGGCTGGAACCGCCGTGGCGAACGACCGGTTATTCACCTACACCTACGAGCCGGAAACGATGCCAGCCGGTGCGATCGAATTTGAGCAATGGGTCACCTTGCGCACGCAGCGCACGAAGAAGATGGGGCAGGACAACTATAACCGCTGGGATCTGCGGGAGGAATTGGAGTATGGCGTAACTGATGATTACCAAATGGCCATCTATCTGAACACCGAGGCCGAGAGCTTTCGAAATGGCTTTGGGGAAGCTGAGTCGGAATTCAAGTTCAGTGGCGTATCCTGGGAGCACAAGCTGATGGTGTTGAATCCGGCCGAAAAGGTGGTGGGGGTTGCGCTCTATCTGGAACCGTCGTTTTCGGGCGACGAGGCGGAGATCGAGCAGAAAGTGATTTTAGGTCAGCGGCATGGCAGTTGGAAGTGGGCGCTGAACCTGAGCCACGCGACGGAGTGGGAGGACAACCTGAGTGAAGTGGAGGGCGAATTTGAGGGCACGCTGGGTTTGGCCCGCGCGTTGACAGGACGATGGTCAGTTGGCGTGGAGGCGCGGAGCCTGACTAAAATGCCCGAGTACAAGGAAGTCGAGACGACCTCCGTCGGGATCGGTCCGGTGGTAAGTTATCGGCAGGAAAAGTGGTGGGCAGCCCTGACCGTGCTGCCCCAAATCTGGGGCCGGAACTGGGACGGCGAAAACGACGGGCACCGGAATCTGGATTTGGTCCATAACGAACGCGTCGCCGTTCGTTTGCTGCTGGGCTTTGAGTTCTAATGAACTGCCACCGGGCGATTCTGGCCGCAGGGGTGGTTTGCCTGGGGACGCTGAAAGTCGGCGCCGCCGACTTGTCGGCGGCGGAGTTTGCCGCCGCGCGTAAACTGACAAATCGCAAATGCACGAAATGCCACAAGTTTTACGACCCCCAAAAATATCCAGCGGATGAATGGGCCCGGTGGATGGACCGAATGGTCCGCAAATCAAAGGTGACGCCCGCAGACGAGGAGAGAATCCGCCGGTATCTGTCGTCGCTCGGTCGCACTGGGCGCCGGTGAGGTCCGGAACGGGCGTGGGTATTTCAGCCTGCGGCGATCGACCTGTTTTCCTGGCGAAGGGTCCGCCTCCGTGTCGCGCCGGTTACGATCCGCGCTGGCGAGTCAGTGAACCACGCGCATTTCGACGACGTCAATGATTTGGTCGCCGGCGGTGATGGCGCTGATGACGACGGTGGTTTGTCCCTTGCGGAGCTTGCCCTGGTCCACGAGCCAGGCGAAGGCGCTCTCGACGGTTTGTTCAGGCCGTTCGTGATCGAAGGGATGAATCAGGGGCTCGATTCCGGAGCAGAGGGACAAGGCGTCGGCCACGGCGTGATATTCACAGATGGCGAAGATGGGCGAGTAACGGGGGCGAAACGAGGCGGCGTGGCGCGCCATGCTGCCGCGGATGGTAAAGACGATGAGGGCATCGGCTTTGAGTTGGTCGGCCAGGACGACCGCGCTTTTGACCAGTTTCTGGCGCGGGCTGGAGAACTCGGTGCGGTCGTGGAAATTGGCGCTGCCGCTGCGTTCGATGCGCCGGGCGATGCGGTCGAAGATCTCCACGCATTTGAGCGGGTATTTGCCGACGGTGGTCTCCCCGCTGAGCATGATGGCGTCGGCCTGCTCGAAGACGGCGTTGGCGACATCGGTAATCTCGGCCCGGGTGGGCAGGGGGCTTTCGATCATGCTTTCCAGCATGTGGGTGGCGACGATGACCGGGCGGCCGACGTGGAGGCAGGTCTTGACGATGCGGCGTTGGATGATGGGAAGCTCTTCGAACGGGCATTCGATCCCGAGATCGCCCCGGGCCACCATGATCGCGTCCGCCTCGCGAAGAATTTCTTCGAAGTTTTGCACCGCGAATTGGTCTTCGATCTTGGCCACGACCAACGGTTGGTGGCTCGAATGGGCGATTGCCTTGCGCAGTTGTCGGAGATCCTGCGCTTCCCGCACGAACGACAGCGCGATGAAGTCCACCCCGACCTCCAGCCCGACGGCGACATCCGCCAGGTCCTTGGCTGTCAGCGCGGGCAGGCCGACCTTGACGCCGGGGAGATTGATGTGGCGCCGGCTGCCGAGCCGGCCCGGCGTGAGGACCTCGCACTCGACCTTGTTGGCGTGCTTGGCCAGGACCCGCATGTGGATCTCTCCGTTGTCGACGAGCACCACGTCGCCCACGTTGATGTCGTTGACGAAATTCTCGTAATTCACATCGACGGAGTGCAGTTCCTCGCTCTTTTCTCCGCGGACGGTCAGGGTGAATTTTTGTCCCGGAGTGAGGTCCAGTGCCGCCGGGAGATCGCCGGTGCGAATGGCGGGCCCCTGGGTATCGAGGAGAATCCCGACCGCCTTGCGTCGATGGGTGGCGGCGCTCCGGATGTCTTTGGCCACGCGACGAACCCAGTCGTGGGTGGCGTGGGACATGTTGAGGCGGAAGATATTCACGCCCGCGTCGATGAGCGAGCCCAGCATGGCGGGCGAGTCGGTGGCGGGCCCCAGCGTCGCGATAATCTTGGTCTTTCTCATCATCGTCGTCCGGACAGTGGCCCGCGACTTCCCAAATGAGAAGGCAATTGTTCCGCGCCGCTGGCCGGTCCAGGACTTTGCCGGCTTTGACAAATATCGGATGCCCGATACGATCGAGCATCATGAAGTTCCTTCGACGTCCTCCGGCCGTGCTGGCCGGACTTCTCACCCTGTTGACATTGGGCGGAAAACTGGCGGCCCAGCCGTTCGGGCTTTCCGGCCGCATTGGCAATTCCACGCTCCGGCTGCCCGCCTCGGCGCCGTCCTATGGCTACGCGACGACCAATGCGTTTGGGGGCCTGTCCTTCGCGGATCCGATGGCGGTGCGAACCCCTCCCGGTGAAACCAACCGCCTGTTTGTGGTTGAGCAGAACGGCGTCATCGCGGTGATCACCAATCTCGCGGCTCCGACCCGGACGGTGTTTCTCGACATTGCCAGCCGGGTGGCGGGCGGCGTGCCCAATGACGAGCGGGGATTGCTCGGGCTGGAATTCCATCCCGGCTACGCCTCCAATCGCCAGTTCTACGTGTATTATTCGACCACGATCTCCGGGCAGCTGCACCAACGGCTGGCCCGGTTCGTGACGCGCGCCGATGATGCCAACTCGGCGGATCCGCTGTCGGAGCAACCGCTCCTGACGATGCGGGACGACGCGTCCAACCACAACGGCGGCGACGTGCACTTTGGGCCGGACGGATACTTGTACGTCTCGTTGGGCGATGAGGGCGGCGGCGACGATTCCTGGAACAATAGTCAGCTCATCGACAAGGATTTTTGGTCGGGCATCCTCCGTCTGGACGTGGATCTTCGCGCGGAAAATCTCGATCCGAACCCCCACGCGGCGATTCACCCTGGCACCTACCGGGTCCCGGCGGACAACCCTTTTGTCGGCGTGACGAACTGGCAGGGACGGATTTTGAATCCGCCGTCGGTGCGGACGGAGTTCTATGCGGTGGGCCTGCGCAATCCCTGGCGCTTCAGCTTCGATCCGTTGACGGGCCGTCTCTACTGTGGCGATGTGGGGCAGGGGTCCCGGGAAGAGGTTGATATCATCGTCAAAGGGGGCAATTACGGCTGGGCGTTTCGCGAGGGATTCATCGCGGGTCCCAAAGCGGCTCCGGCGGGAGTTACCCCCATCAACCCAATCCTGGATTACAGCCATGGAAATGCAACGAACCAGGGCTCGAGCATTACGGGGGGAGTGGTCTACCGCGGCAGCCGCCTGCCGGCGCTGCAAGGCTCCTACGTATTCGCCGACTACGTCAGTGGCAATGTCTGGGCCACGCGCGACACCGGCGCGGTCCCGAGCCCGTTTTTTCGGCTCGCGAATGATCCCGGGATCGCCGGCTTCGGCGTCGATCCGTCCAATGGCGACGTGCTCATCTGCGACGCGGGCGATGACGTCATCAAGCGGTTGGTCTATCGGCAGGTGGGCGGGGCCGAGCCGCCAGCGACGCTGGCGGACGGCGGCGTCTTCAGCGATCTGCCGTCCCTGACCGTGGCGCCGGGCTTTGTGCCCTACGAGGTCAACGTCCCGTTGTGGTCCGATGGCGCGACGAAAGCCCGCTGGTTTTACGTGCCCACCAACCGGACGGTGGCGTTTCGAGCGACTGAAAACTGGAGTTTTCCGACCGGGACGGTCTGGATCAAACATTTCGAAATGGAGATGACCAACGGCATGGCGGCGTCGCGACGCCGGCTGGAGACGCGTCTGCTCGTGCGGGACAGCGGCACCGGGGTTTACGGCGTCACGTATCGATGGGGCGAACGACGGGACAACGCGTCGCTCGTCGACGAGAATGGCTCGGATGAGCCCCTGGTGATTTACGACGGCACGGGTGGGATTTTGCGCACGCAGGTCTGGCACTATCCCGGTCGCCTGGAGTGTCTGCGCTGCCACACCGGGCCGAACCAGGGTGGGCTTGCATTGGGCTTTCAGACGGCCCAGTTGAACCGGGACTTCGACTACGGGGTCGTGGTCGACAACCAGATTCGCGCCCTGGAGCACGCCGGTTATTTTGGAGCGACCCCGGAGCGGCCCATCATCAACTCCCTGCGTGCGCTGGCTCCATTGAGTGACGAGCGGGTCAGCGTGGAGCAACGGGTGAGGTCCTACCTGGCCGCGAATTGTGCGAACTGCCATCTGCCGGGTGGAACCGGTCTGGGCGGGCTCGACCTGCGCCTCTTCACTCCGCTGTCCCAGTCCGGTCTGATCAACGGCGCGGTGGCCAATGACCTGGGGGATCACGCCAGCCGAACGATCGTGCCCGGCAGCGTCGCACGCTCGGTTATCTGGCAACGCATGGTCTCGACCGGGCCAATTCGCATGCCTCCCCTCGGCACGTCGGTCGTCGATGCTGACGCCGCGCGTTTGATCGAGCGATGGATCACGAACGATTTGCCATCGTACCAAACCTTGGCGGAGTGGCAGACCAACCATTTCGGATCGTCCACGTCGGCAGTTGCGCTGGCGTCGGCCGATCCGGATGCGGATCGCGGTTTGAACCTGCAGGAGTATCTGGCGGGCACGGACCCGCTCTCTGCGACCAGCGCGTGGCCGATTCACGTCACCCGCACGGGGGACACGGTGGAAATCTTTTACGAGCAAGTGCCCAACCGGGGCGTGGAAATTCAGTGGACAACCAATCTGGCGGCTGGCTCCTGGCAGTTCCTGGATCTCCCGGCGAATCGGCCGTTCATTCCGCGAGACGCCGGGGTGACACGCCTCGCGGTGCCCGCGGCGCCCGGGGCCGGCGATGCCACCCGATATTTTCGCGCGCGAATTTACGAGCCGTGATGCCGGGCGCAGGACGAACGGCTATCGACGGTCGCTTGGGATTTTGGCCGATGCCTCCCGGCCCGCCTTATATTCGGTCCAGCCGGCGCCGGCAATGAGGCGGCAGTGGCCGATGCCACCGCCGTACAGATAGACCCATGCCTCGACGTTAGGCTCGAGCAAGCGGATGCGTTGGCGATAGAATCCGATGGGCGAGCCGGCGGTGGGCAGGTGTTCGCCCGGGCATCCTTCGTAGTCGTCGAGGATCGCCAAAGCCCGCTGGTCGAGGACCGTGAACAGTTCCCCGGGAACTCCCGGCAATCCGCTGGTGCGGTCATTCCATCTCAGACCGGGAAAATCGCCGAGGTCGTAGAGACATCCGGGGAGTCGCGCGGTGCCGGTGAACTCGAGGAAGGGCCATGCGCCCACGGCCGTCAAACCGCCTTCGGCGCGCAGGAGCGACCCGTAAACCGCAATCAATTCCCGAGGAGAATTCACGGCCGACAAAGGTCCCGGCGCGCGCCTTTGCGAAGACGCGCGCCGGGACAAATGGTGGAGGCGAGGGGAGTTGAACCCCTGTCCCATGACGAATTCACCGGCCGCGCCTACATGCTTAGTCCGGGAAGATTTGTCGGCTATGAGATGGCGCCCGAACGCGAGTCTCACCGCTTAGACCGCATGGAATAATCTCGGCCGGAACCGCGCAGTCTCCGGTTCCGGCCACGCCTGCAAATGGCGTTCAGCCGGCGTAGCAGGCGTCCACCGGTGAACGTCGCGGACAGTTAGGCCGCGAGAGCCAACTCTTCGTTAGCGTCTAATGTTTGATGCGATGATTTACGAGGCCAACGCATCGTCCTCGGCATGCCGCCTCCGGCGTTTCCCTCAGGTCGAAACCAGTACGCCCCCGGAAAGCAACGCCGGCAATATGCGTGGGCCAACCCCAACGGTCAACTGCGCAGCCGTTCCGCCCCGCTAAAAGTTGTTCCGCCGGGCGGGCGCAACACAGGGGCAACCCTGCGGTCTCTTCCGCCCACCCGGGCGTCGTCTCGGTCGTTTCCTCACGCCGCCGTCGTACGGGAATTCCCGCTACTCCGATCGTGGGCGTCGGCTTTACCCCCTGCCGGTGGCCTGATGCACTCAGGAGATTCGTCCCGGGCATGTTTCTTTCATTTTCATCAATCGCGGGCCCAGGCCGCCGGGCTGGTGTGGTCGCCGGCGGGTTGGCGCTCATGCTGGCCGGTGCCGCTTCAGCCGTGGCAGCCGAGCCCCCCAGAATTGATCGCCTGGAGTTTTTTCTGACCAACCAGATAACCGTGCACTTCGACACCGATAAAAACCGGAGATACGAGTTGCAGTTCCGGGATGTGGGCGCGGGCGGGACGGCTGGTTGGGCCAACCTTTTCGTGGCCGACCCGCTGCCATTCCCGAACCACTAGATCGTGGTCGACTGGCGCACGAACCATGCTCGCATCTACCGTCTGCGCGTCACCCCATGAGCCGGCTCTTCCAGCACGCCCGACGCTCCGGGCTTCGATGGCGCCTCGCGGCGGTCACGCTGCTCGTCTGGCAAGGGCTGGCTGATGATGGGCGGGGATGTGACCTCTGTGCCATCTACGGCGCGGAAAGCGCGCGCGATCAGCGCGATTCCGGCCTCTCCTTCACACTGTCTGAATCCCATATTGCCAACGGGACGACCCAATATCTCGGCCGGGAAGTGGCGGGACGCGATTTTCGCGACGCCTCGGTGACTCACCTCGTGCCGAGCTACAGTTTCACCCGATTTTTTGGAGTTAGCCTGAACGTGCCCTATGTCCACCAGGCCTTCCAACGGGCCGAACTTCGTTACCGGCTGGACGGTCCCCCGGTTGCGCGCACGGAGCGCGCTTCGGTGATGGGTTTTGGGGATCTTTCGCTGATCGGCCGCGCCACTCTCTTCGAGCGTCGCAGGATGAAATATGGCGTGAGCGTCACCGTCCTGGCTGGAGTCAAGTTTCCCACCGGTGACACCGAGCGAATTGCTGATGAGGTGCAACAGACGCGGATCTACGATCAGCTTCTTCCCCCGGGCACGCCGCACGACCCGTTGGGACATTCGATCAGCGGTGTCCACCAGCACGATTTGTCGCCCGGGTCCGGCTCCTTTGACGGCATCTTTGGGTTGACGACAACCGCCCGGTGGCGACGGTGGTTTGCCAACGCGCAATTTCAGTACTACCTGAGAACGCCGGGCGAGTCGGGCTATGAGAAAGGCGATGAAATCATGGTCTCCGGTGGGCCTGGCCTGTTCTTGTGGTCGGGCCGCGAGGCGACATTGAGCATCCAGGCCAACGCGGGATACGACTCGATGGCCCGCGACGTGGAGGCCGGCCGCCTCTCGAATTATACCGGATTGACCGCGTGGTATCTCGGGCCGCAATTGGCGGCGACGCTGGGCGAACGTCTCAGCGTGGTCGCGGGAGTCGATGTCCCGTTACACGTCACGAGCAACGGGCTGCAGGTGGTGCCGGATCGGCGGATCCACGCCAGTCTCGCCTGGCGGTTTTGAGTGGCGCCGCGGACAATTCGAATTAAGAGCGGCGGCCGGCGGCCAGAACTCCAATCAGAACGCCGACGCCCAGCGCGATGCCCAGCGATTGATACGGGTGATCCCGAATGGCAGCGTCGGCGGCGCGCACGCCGGCGGCCGTCTTCTCCTGGAGGCTGTCGCAACTTTCGCGGGCGGCCGCCAGCGCGCGCCGCAGTTGCACGCGGGCCTCCTTCGCTCGGTCGCTGACATCGTGCGCCGTGGCCTCGACCAGCTCCTCCGCGTCGCGGACCAGGAGTTTCAAGTCGTGTAACACTCGATCGGTTGTCATAGCACTTGCCTTTCTCATGGCGCGGGCCCGGTGGCGGACCCGCCGACACAATAACTTTCCACTTCTCGCACGAAGCGCTTGCCGGCCGTTGTTCGAATCCCGCCGGATTCTGGCCGCAGCCGGGCGACCGCTCCGCGCCCGATCGCCCCGGGGCCGGTTACCCCGACCTCGAGCCCCCCGGATGTTGAGCGTTATCCCAAATGGGCTTGCAAATTTGGTGCAGCCTTTTGCAACGCTGGGGCAGCCGCGTCTGATGGAGAGCATTAGTTGTTGGCCGATTGGAAAAGCATCGTCATGACAACGCCAATGACAGCGGTCGGCACTCCTAAGGCCATGGCCTCTCCCACCACGTCAGCACGCCAGCGGGCACGTGAGTCCGCCTATGGGTACCCCCGGAATTTTCTGGGCCACCGATTTGTCTACGTTGTCGTGTCCCCGCGGGCGCGGGGCCTGTCGATTGGGGTCAACATGAACCCGGACCGGCTCTGCAACTTTGACTGCATCTACTGCGAAGTGGATCGGTCGACGCCGCCAGCCGCCACAGACCTTGATGTGGAGGTGATGGCCGAGGAGTTGGTTCAAACCCTCGACGTCATTCACAGCCAGCAGTTGCGGACCCAGCCGTTGTACCGGAGCCTGCCGCCCGAATTGCTCGCCTTGAAGCACGTCACCTTGAGCGGAGACGGCGAGCCCACCCTGTGTCCGAAGTTTGTTGAGGCGGTCCATGCCGTCATCCACGTCCGGGCTGTGGGTCGGTTCCCGGTGTTCAAAATTGTCCTGGTCACGAACGGCTCGGGCCTGGATCGCCCGGATGTCCAGGCGGGCTTGAAATACCTCACCTCGAGCGACGAGATTTGGATCAAACTCGAGGTCGGTTCGCAGTCCTGGATGGACCGCATCAATCGGCCCCAGGTCCCGCTCGAGAAGATCCTGGACAACATCCGCCTGGTGGGACGCCAGCGACCGATCATCATCCAGAGCCTGTTCACCTCCATCGCCGGAGCCGAGCCGCCTCCTGATGAAATCAGCCTCTACGTTCAACGGTTGGCTGAGCTGAAGGCGGCGGGCGCGCAGATCGCCTCCGTGCAGATCTACTCCGCGACCCGCCCGAGCCCCAACTCCGAGTGCAGTCACCTGCCATTGCGAACGCTCTCGCAGATTGCCCAGATGGTCCGCCGCGACGCGCACCTGCCGGCCGAGGTCTTTTGATCGCGCGCCATGCGGTGGGTCCGTCGCCCCGGCCTGTTCAGGGCGCACGCGGGCCCGGCTGCGACGGAAGCACGCGGTGCAATCGCAGCGTGTCCAGATCGAACTGGCCCGTGCCCGCGGGCGCGCGAATCTCACAAACCAGTTCCTCCTCGGCTTCCCCGGTGACATCAAATGCCTTGCGCAGTTCGACCCATTCCGGACTGCGGCTGAGTTCGGTGACGTCGACGTCACCGGACAAGCGCAGGACCACCCCGTTGGTCGCGCTGGCCGGCACGCCCATGACGCGCGCACCACCCGTGAATTCGTAATGTCCAGGCCCGAGCAACACACTGGTGCGCCACGAGGCCGAGGCCCATTTCCCGGGGGCAACTTGCACCTCAAGCAGGTTATGTCCTTCGACCTTCAGCTGCCGATGACTGACGCCTGGACGGGTGGGACGGTTGCTGTGCCAGCTGCCTAACGACAGAGCGCCATGGGCGTCGAACTCGACCGGGCTCGGCGGATGTTCGATCTGCTGCCGCACGACTTCCGCGCGGCGTTGGACGCGGGTTCGCAAATCGTTGACAGCGTCATCGAAGCTGGCTGTTTCCTCGGCCCGAATTTCGCCGGAGCGGCGAATGGCCTCCGCCCATGCATCGATCCGCCCGGCGAGAACCGGACCCTGGAAAAAGTTGGTCCACACCTGGCGGGCCTGATCGAGGTAGCGCCGGCGTCCTTCCGGGGTCTTGAGCAAGCCCCGCGCGACCAGGCCGTCCCATTTCGGCGTCAGGCTGGTGTTCAGGGACGCGCCTTTTCCGAGAATTTGATCGAGACCGTGCGGCATGAACACGAACCGATCCGAGCTGGGGTCGTGGAACAGCCGGAAATTATTCGGCCCGAGCGAATACCCGTCCCAATGCACGAGCAACACTTCGAGTGCGGCGAAGGTCAGAAAGCGGTTCACGTCGACGAGTTGCTCGAGCCGGGCGGTGCGGATGGCCGGATTCGGTTCCCGGGCGGCGGCGGCGAGAGCGCGCAAGTCTTCGCGGTGGTCAGGATCCCCGGAATCGACTTCGAGTGGCTTGCTGACATCCCCTCCCGATCCGCCGTCGTAGAGATTTCCTTCGGTCGAACGAAAGTGCCGTTTGAGAAATCGTTTGTTGTACGACTCAACGAGAACGTAAAAGCCAAGGTCGTTGCCATTCAGCTCGACGCGGGCGTGGCCGGCCCGGGCGGCGGGGACGCCGGCGCGGTTGAACAGATCCCGGGCGAGCTTTTCGCAAAGGTAGCTTGGGTCCTGGACGGAGTTGTTCAGATGAATTTTGTCGAGCCCGTGAAATCGCTGTCCGCGGGCAAACTTGTCGAAATTCAACGTGAGGGAGGGCTTGGCATCGATCGGCTGAAACGTGTACGAGCCCTTAAGATGGACGGCCACGTTGGTGTAGATCTCCGGCCCGACGTGCACGGAGGCTCTGACATCCTCCCGGTCCGGCCGGGGCTGGCCCCAGACCTGGTGGTAAGAGCGCAGGACATTCATGCCCGCTTCCGGGATTTCGATGCGCAGCCGGTTGACGGACTCGAAGATGGCGGCGGTTTCGTCGGGCGGGCGATCGGGCGCATGGCGGGATTCGGCCGCGCCGGTGGGGCCGTTCGCCCCGTAAAGGAAGAGGAGGGCAAGACACCCGATGCTGTGGCGGCGGCTTGAATCCAACAATGACAGGGACACAGGCATTGGACGAGATTGCGCGGGCTTTCCTCCTGGGGCCAGCTCATAGCCGGTGTTTTTTTGTCGACCCTCGGCCCGACGATTGTTGGAAGGGGAGGCCGTGAATTTGACCAGGTCGGCGGTGAGGGCGGCGGAAAAAAAGAAAAAGGGGCGGACTGAAAGTCCGCCCCTGGTGCTGTGAGAGGATGGGTCTTCGCTGGATTATTCGGCCCTGACCCGGAAGAATTTCATCGGGGCGGTGAGGTCGAATGGCAGCTGAATCCAGATGCGGCCGCCGGCGTAGCTCTCGCCAAATGGCGCAAACCAGTTGTCCGGCGTGTTCAGGTCGTCGTTGATCTCAATCATCGATTTGCCCTGGGGTCCGAACCACCAGAATTCCATGACATCCGCCGGCAGCATGCTGAAACGCAGCGTGGGACGCTGGGCCACCGGGTTCGACATCGGGCTGGTCACGGCGTGGCCGGCTTCGGCGGACGCCGTTTCTGAATAGGTCACCGCGAACGCCAGGTGGGTTGAAGCCGTTAAGCCGAGCGATGCGACATTGAGGGCGAACTGACCGGGGGCGGCGTTGAGATCCGCGGCGTCGTTGTCGCGGAGGGTGGCCACGAGCCGGGCGGGGTGCAGGATCGGCGCGGGCCAGTACGCGGTGCTTTCCAACCCGGCCTGGTCGAGCATATAGACGTCGATGATCGCGTTGGGCGTCGCGGTGCTCGGAAGGGCAAACGATCCGCTGAGCACGTTGTTTTCGATTTTCTCGGCGACGGGCGGAAGGTTCACCGAGGGGTCGGCGACGTACGAGGCATAGTAGGTCGCAAGCGTCCGGCTGTTCTGGCCATCGGCAAACGGCACGCCTTTAAAATGATTATTTTTCAGGACGTTTCCGCGACTGGTGATCGGAACGCTGCTGCCGGCCGGGCAATAGTTCTCACCGGCCAGGTTGTAGATGACGTTGCCTTCGAGATCGTCGCTGATGCCGTCGCCGTTGGAGCCAATGCGGATGCTGGCGGGGTTGCCGGACAGGGACATGAAATCCGGGGCCATGTTGGTGGAGACCGGCGCGACGGAGATGCCATCGACCCCGACGCCGAAGTAATTGCCCGCCACGACGACGTTGGTGCTGGGACTGTAAAATTCGCCGGCATGGTCGTAAACGACCGTTCCGAAGACGTTGCGCTCGTCGGCGTCGCTGATGCCATTGCCATCGGTTCCAATCACCGTGTTATGCGCCACGCGGCCGTTCTCAAAGTTTTCGATGGTGACGTCGGTGGGGTCGCCTCCGCCCGCGGTGTAGGCTTCGCCCCAGAGCGCATAGCTGGCGTCCGGGTCCAGGAAGGTGATGCCGTCGGGGAAGACGTTCACGAAGTTGCCTGAAATTCGCAGGCCGGTCAGCTCGCAAGCGAGGGGATCCCGGCCGCCGAGGATGACATTGAACTCCGCGCGATCATTGGCGCCGTCGCCGTCGGTGCCGACGATGGCGTTGTCCGAGTAGACATCACCGCCGATGCGCCAGCGGAAGGCGGCCACGGCGGCCGAGACGGGCTTAACTGCAGCGATGTTGTAAGCGGCGCCGGGGGCGAGACCGAAACGGCAACCCTGAACCCGGGCGTTCAACGCCTGGCGGACGAGGGCGACAGCGTAAATGCTCGGGTCCGATGTGTCGCCCACGTTGCGACGGCCAAGGAAGCAGAGGCCGCGGATGGTGACATTGTCGGCCTGATAGACGGCCAGCACGCCGTTCTCGCTGTCGCCGTAACCGGTGTTACCGGGATCATTTGGGAAATCCAGTCGCGTCGAGCGGCGCAACGGGGCGCCCGGCGTCACCGGGTTTTCCGCGGAGTCATCACCCGTCGAATCCAGCACGATATCGAGCTGGGCATTGTTGGCGGCGAGGATCGGGTTGGTGTTGGCGCTGGCCCCCGGCTGCGTGTAGCCGTCGATGTTGAGGCTGTTCGCCGTGATCAGCGGATAGCCGCCCATGGGGGTCGTGATGACGTGCGGGCCGGCGCCAGGAATCTTAAAGCGAATCGTGTCGCCGTCTTGCGCGTCCGTCAGGGCCTGCTTGAGAGAAAGTTGGCCCGCGGCCGGCGTCTCATTGTCCACCGTGGTCACCGTGCGAATGGCGATGCGGCCCGAGGTCATGTAGTCCACCGCATTGAGGAAAATGCGTTCGCCATCGGAGGTCAGGTCCTTGACGCCGGCGATCTCGCTGCTGGCGCCGTTGGCTTCGCGGCTGCCGGTGAGCAGCACCAGGCGATGGCCGCCCAGCGTGTCGGAGGGCGAGGTGGCCATCGAGTCGCCAGCAACCCATTCTCCGATAATCATCCCGCCCAGAGCCGCATCAGTGGCGGTCGCCACCGTCGCCAGGATGACGCCGCCCTTGGTGACCGGGGAGGTGTTGACCGAAATGCCGCGTTGCAGGGTCGCGCCCACGGTCACCGGATTGGCATAGGCGTTGGCCATCCGCCCACTGGCGTCCAGGGAAACGCCTGCGAAAATCGGATGTCCGGGCACCTGGGCCTTCAAGCTGATGCCTCCGGTCGTGTCGGGAATGGTGCCGCCCGTCGTGTAGCCGAGGCGAATGTCCCGGAGGACATAGCCGTTGAGGAGAATGGTCGGGGCGGTGATGCCATTCCACGCCGCCGTTTCCGCATCCAGCTCATAGTTGCTGCTGGCGACCGAGCGCGAAATGATCACGAGATCGGCCGCGTTCAACACCGCCGCATTCGGAATGTCGGTGCTGACCACCCGGGTGACGGTGTGGCCGGCCGCGGTCAGCAAGTCGGTGTAGCCAACGTCCGGTGCCCGGACGAACCCCGCCGCCGCCGCCGCGGTCGTCGGTGTGCCGTCCGCGGAGTGAAAGCTCACAAAAACGATGTTGGCCGCCTCGGAGGAGGCAACAGAAGAAAAGGCGCCCAGAAGCAGGGCGACGAGTCGTTTCATAGATTTGGCTTCTGCCTTTTGATGAACAGATGTTGGTTAGGGATTTGGGTCGCGCCGTTTGTAAGCTCAGGGAGGCTGAAAGTCAATATTCGCCATGATTTTCAGGGCGTTCTTATGCTTTCCATAAGCGTCCTCCGGACGGGACATCGCCGGATCAGGCCGGCCGGAACCGGCGCAGCTCAGCGGCGGCTTGCGGCCGGTGTTTCCGCCGGCGTCGGGCGCAAACGGCCCCGGTCCATGGCGATCACGGCGCCGCACAGTTCCTGAATCTCCGCCAGGTCATGAGTGACACAAATCATCGGCAGTCGGAATTCGTCCCGCACGCTCCGGAGATAAGGAACAATGCGGGCCTTGAGCGTCGAATCCAGGCTGGCCAGCGGTTCGTCCAGCAGCAGCAATTGAGGGGAGCTTAACAAGGCGCGGGCAAGCGCGACCCGCTGACGTTCGCCGCCGGACAGGCGGTGGATGCTGCGGTCCTGGAGAGATTGGAGGTGAAGCACGTCGATCACATGCCGGTAGCTGAACAGCCCGTGGTCGCCCTCGGGCCGGCCGCCGGCCTTGTAGCCATAGAGGAGATTTCGCCGCACGTTCAGGTGCGGGAAGAGGGCGAGGTCCTGGGGCACGTAACCGATTCGTCGCTGGCGCGGCGGGAGAGAAAACCCGGCCGATGTATCGATCAGGACGCGATCGCCGAGTTGGACGTGAGCCGAGACGGGCTGGCGCAAGCCGGCCACGATTTCCAGCAAGGACGTTTTACCCGCGCCGGAAGGGCCACAGATGGCGGTCACCTGGGAAGTGAGGGTGAGATCGGCGACGAGCGTAAACTCCCCCAGCGGAAGCGAGATGTTGCGCAGGGCCAGCATCGTGTCAGCGGCCCGGCTTCCGGCGAAGCAGGATCTCGCTCAGCCAGACCGCGAGGAAGGCCAGCCCGACGGAAATGCCCAGCAACCGGTAGGCGTGAGGGTCGTTGCCCAGTTGCACGGACTGGTAAATGGCGAGGGACAACGTCGAGGTTTGGCCTGGGATGTTGCCGGCCACGACGATGGTTGCGCCAAATTCGCCCAGCGCGCGGGCAAACGCCAGAATCAGGCCGGCGATCAGGCCGCGCGCCGCCAGCGGCACGGTGATCGTGCAGAACACGCGCGCCGGGCTCGCGCCGAGGGTGTGCGCAATTTGTTCGAGGCGCGGATTGACCTGCTCAAAGGCCAGCCGGGCCGAGCGGACGAAGAGCGGAAAGGACATCACGCCCAGCGCGATCAAGACGGCGCGCCAGGTAAAAACAATGTCCAGGTCGAGATGCTCATGCAGAAAGGCGCCGACGGGACCGCGACGGCCCAGGGCCTTCAAAAGAAGGAGACCGGTCGCGACCGGGGGCATGACCAGCGGGAGGGAGAGGACCGTTTCCACAAGGGATTTGCCGAAGCTGTCGTGGCGCGCCAGCCACCAGGCGACCGCCAACCCGAACGGAAGGATGAGCAGCGTGCTGAGCGCGGACACCCACGCGGTGAATCCCACGACCTGCCATTCGGCGGCGCTCATGGTCGCTGAACGGCCAACATGGTGGTCGGCTTCCCAATCACGGCGGCGTGCCTCCCGGCCGGACGATGAAACCGAGCTTTGCAAAGACTGAGTCCGCTTCGCGCGACGCCAGGTGCCGGAGAAACCGCTCGGCCGCGATGCGCTGGCGCGTGTCGCGGACCAGCGCCAGCGGGTAGTGAATCTCGGGCGCGCCGGCGCTGGGAAGCTCGCAGGCCACGCGCACTTTCCTGGAGATCGCGGCGTCGGTTTTATAGACCAGACCGGCCTCGACGTTGCCGGACTCGACGGCGGCGAGAGCTCCGCGGACATTTTCCGTGGGGACAATTTTTGACGCGATGTTCGTCCAGAGGCCGGGCGATTGGAGGCGGGTCCGGGCGTAAACCCCGGCCGGGACTGCCTGCGGATCGGCGACGGCGATGCGGCGGATGGCGGCGTTGGTGAGGTCCGCGGGCTGGCGGACCACGCCCGGCGGATTTCCCAGGGGAAGGACGATGACGATCGTGTTGGAAAGTCGAACCCGCCGGGTGCCGCTGATGATCCAGCCATGGCGATCGAGGGAGTCCATGGTGAAGTCGTCCGCGGAGAAGAAGATGTCGGCCGGCGCCCCTTCTTCGATCTGCCGGGCGAGAAGGTTGGATCCGGCAAAGTTGAACAAGATCTTGTCGCCGCTCGACGACTCATAGGGCCGGGCAATTTCCTGAAGCGCGTCGGCGAGGCTCGCCGCCGCGAAGACCCGAATCTGGGCGGCGTCGACAGGTCGGGAGCTGGCCGCGCAGGCGAGCGCCGTCAAGAGCCCGAATGCGACCGATCGCAGGCGTGTCGCCCATGCGAACCGGCGGGATGGCCGCCCGCCGCGCGTTTCGGGCCGGAGCGGGGGTGGGGCGCACTCGGTATTCATCAGGGTCAGCGAGGTTCAGGCGGCGACGAGTTCGCCGGACGCACGCACATCGTATCCCGGCAGATCCCCCAACAACTCGCGGTAGGCGCGGCTGCGGACCAGACGCACCAATGCGCGGATCCGCGGGTCGTGCTGGTGAACATCGGCAAAACAGAGATCGAGCGCCTCCTGTCGAACCGGCACGAAGCCCAGTTTCGCCTCCCACGCCGACAACTGAACGCAGACGCCGGTGTCAGCCCAGCCGCTGCGAACGGCTTCGGCCACGGCGGCATGGCTGAACACGGTGCGTCCGGAGGCGGAAGGGGTGAGCGTGTCCAGGCACTCCCGCGCCGCCGACCCGGGCTCGCGCAGGGCCCACCGGCGAGCCTGACGTGTGACCTTCCGGGTCGAGGGAGATTTCATCGCGGCCGCGACGGCCAACCCGGAGGTCCAGTCGGCCACCCGCAGCAATTGATGGCCTCCTCCCAATTGGGCCCGGACGGTCTCGCGGTTGCGGTTGGGCTGATGGGGTGTGGCGCGGTGGAGACCGGCCATGTGCACCAGGCCGCGCTGCAGCAGGGTGAGCGCCTCGTGTCCGCCCCGGGGCAGCACGATCAGGCGATAGCCTGTAGCGCGGGCATACTCGCCCGCTAACAGGCCGGCGGCCGGGTCGCAACACGCCACGAGCAGCGTGCCCGCCGCTTCCGGCGCCGGGCCGCGCGCCACTCCGCCGCGCCAGACGCCATCGTGCCGCGTGGGATTGAGCGAGATGTTTTCCACCGGGGTGAAGACGCGCCGGCCGTTCAGCTCCGCCTCCCAATAACGGACGGGTTCGGGCCCGGGCGGGCTGGTCCACACTGGGCCCGCTGCGACCATGGGCCGGGAGGGTGCTGCAAACAGCTCCTCCGCGGAGCAGCCCAGCGCCTGCGCCACGGCCAGGGCCGCCGTCACCGAGGGCGTCAGCGCCCGGCTCTCCATCGCTCCCACCGAGGAGCGGGGCAGGCCTGCGCGACGGGCCAGCTCCACCTGCGACCAGCCGAGACGCGCCCGCTGCGCGGCCATCGGGTGCAGTGAAATTTTCGTCTCTGCCATGATGCTGGCAGGCTATGGCAGCATCGTGGCAGAGGTCAAGAGCGGCCCGGCCGGGCCCGGCCGGGATGCGGCCCGGGCGGGAGGGCACGAGCGGTGCATCCGCAGGTTGTCGGTGACACTTCGTCCGATGTCCGGCCCGCGGGCATCCTGCCCGCAGCGGCTGGATCCGAGCCCCGGGCCGACAACTTCGGGATGCACTGGGGTGTGAGGGCGGCTGAATAATTGCCTTTCCTTTGCGAGGGCGGAATGCCTTTATCTGCGGCCCGGATTTGGGGCAGGTGACCTGCGCCGGCCGGGAGCAAACTGTTTACAAACCATGAGCACACTGCCCACTGTCCTATTGCGTCCGGGGGAGGCCGACCGCCTGCTGGCTGGACATCCCTGGATCTATCGCGGATCCATCCTTCGCCTGACCCAGCCGGCGGGTGACGGCGATCTCGTGCAGGTGAAGGATCACCGTCAGCGCTTCATCGGCGTCGGTTTCTTCAACGCGCGGTCGAAGATCAACGTCCGGTTGCTTTCGCCGGACCGGGTGGAGGTGGACGAGGCGTTCTTTGAGGAACGGCTGCGGGAGGCGCTGGCGTTGCGCAGCCGATATCTGCCCCGGGCCACGTCCTTTCGTGTCGTCAACTCGGAGGGCGATTTCCTGAGCGGCCTGATCGTGGACAAATACGAGGATCTCCTCGCCGTGCAAACATCCGCCCTTGGGATGGATCAAAGGAAGGCCATGATCGTGCGGGTGCTGCAACGCATGTTCAGCCCAACGGCGATCCTGGAGCGGAACGACGTCGCCTCCCGGCAGTTCGAAGGTTTGGAGGACGCGAGCGGAGTGCTGGTTGGCAAGGCTCCCGCGGAGCTGCGCGCGCGCCTCAACGGCCTGGAATTTGCCACCCAGTTGTTGTCCGGGCACAAGACGGGCCTCTACCTGGATCAACAGGCGAATTATGAGGCGGTGGCGGCGCTGATTGCGCAGGCGGGCGCGGCCCAGGTGCTGGATTGTTTCAGCTTTCTCGGCGGCTTCGCGCTGCACGCGGCGCGGGCGGGGGCGGCCCAGGTCCATGGCATTGACCAGAGCGAAGACGCGGTTGCGGCCGCCCGGCGCAATGCCGAGCGCAACCAGCTCGCGGCCCGGTGCACCTTCGAAGCGGGCAACGTTTTCGACTGGCTGAAGGCGCGCACGACGACGCGGCCCCACGAAAAACTCGTGCCGTGTTTTGATGCGATCGTCCTCGATCCGCCCTCCTTCACCCGCAACCGCGCCTCGGTTCCCGATGCGTTGCGCGGCTACAAGGAGATTCACCTGCGCGCGCTCAAGTTGATCAAACGGGGCGGGGTGCTCGCGACCTTTTGCTGCTCGCACCATGTGGGAGCGAGCCTTTTCCAGGACGTCATTCTGGCCGCGGCCTTCGACGCGCGGCGCGTCCTGCGCCGGGTCGCGACCTATGGCCAGGCCGCGGACCATCCGGTGATTCCATCCATTCCGGAGACGGAATATCTCAAGGGCTACGCGTTCGAGGTGGTGCGGTAGGATCCTTGCCGGTGGCCTCGTCGCGAAAGGATCCAGGCTGAAGCGGAGGCCATCGGGCCAATGATTTCCTGCCGCCGCTTCGCGGCGTCTTCGGCCGACACCCCGACAATGCCGCACAGCGGTATTGCTGGGCGGGGCCTGCCCCCGGTCGAGGCCGGTCGCGGCGTCACCTTCCGCCGCGACCTGGCGCGGCGTGTCCACGCGCCGCTCCCCGCGCGGAGTCGTCCGCCCAACTCCGCCGTCTCCAGTGCCCCGCGTCGTCGCGCCCTGTCCAGAATTTGGGCACGCGCCTGTCCTGCTGCCGTGGTCGCACCGGGCCGGTGCGGAGGCGTCCGTTGGTTTTCCGGCAATTAGATCCTGGCAGCGTGGAAGAATTCGCCCGGCGGCAAACGCTGCCCCGGGGGTGGGCGGCGGCCCGTGCCTGAAAGGCAGCCGGCTTGATCGCAGGCCGTTTCTCATTGATGCCGTGGCGCAAGCGGCGACGGTTCGCAGGCCTGCGAATGGAGGCGACCCCAACGATTGTGTCCCGGGCGGGACACCGCTGGCACCTGTTCTGCTAAGGCTTGTTCCGTTATGGGTCTGCCGTCCATCAGCGGCCACGCCAAGCGGCGTGACCAAATCTTCGCGATCGATCTCGGGGTTCGCACCACCAAAGCGGTGCACCTCCAGCGTCGCGGCGAAGGTCTCGGTCTCTTGAACTACGCCTTCGTCAACACGCCCGTCGCGGAGAAAACGCTCAGCGCCGAAGTGTTGACTGAGCACTTCAAGGAGATTGCCAAGGCCCTGGGTGGCCGGACGAAGGTCGTCACGATCGCGCTGGGCGTGAACGAGACGGTGCTGAAGCAATCGGAAATTCCGCTGATGCCGCCGGCCGACGCCCGGCTGATGCTCAAGCACAACGCGAAGACCTACCTGCAGCAGGAGCTGCCGGACCATGTCTTCGACTGTCATTACCTGCCGCCGAAAGGCGAGGCGCCCAAGCCCGGGGCCAACCAGAAGCACCGGGCGCTCATCGGAGCGGCGCGCCGGGGCCTCATCGATAATTGCTACGCCGCGTGCAAGGCCGCCGGGTGGGTGGCCGACCGGATCGTTCCCGGGTTGATCGGCCCGGTCAACGCGTTTGAGATGGCCGAGCCGGAGTCGTTCCAGCAGGACGTGGTGGCGCTGGTCGAGCTCGGGTTCGGCAGCACCTCCATCACGATTCTGGACGCCGGGGAGATCATCCTCAATCGCGTCGTCAGCCTGGGCGGCGACCGCCTCACCAGCGGCCTGGCGGAGGCGCTTGGCATTAGCTACGCGGAAGCGGAGGACATCAAGATCGGCATGCCGGGCGAAGTGGTGCAGAATCTCGAGCCGCTCGTCCATCCCCTGGGACGCGAACTCCGGGCCTCGATCGATTTCTTTGAAACCCAGAACGACAAGTCGGTCGGCAAGGTCTATCTCTCGGGCGGGCCGGCCCGCAGCGATCTGATGCTGCAGACGCTGCAGGCCGAGCTGATGGTGCCGTGTGAGCTGTGGAATCCCGCCAAGCGCCTTGAGGCCAATCTCCCGCCGGAAAAAGTCGGCGAGTTCGAGCACGTGTCCGCCCAGCTCTCCGTCGCCATCGGCGCCGCCGCCGCCAGCTTTTAGCGCCCCATCCTTTCCCCTATGCCCATTCGCATCAATTTGCTGGCGGACCTGCAGGCGGCCGAAGAAGACCGCCGTAAAGACCCCGTCAAACGCGGTGTGCTCGTCGCCATCGGGGCGGTGTCCCTCGTGGCCCTGTGGGCCGCCTCCCTGCAGGTCAAGGTCATGGCCGCCAACCGTGAGTTGAGCGGGCTCGAGTCCAAGTGGAAGTCGATCGAAAAGAATTACTCCGCCGCGGTGGCCACGCAGCGGCGGCAGATGGACGCCGAGGAAAAGCTCGCCTCGCTGCACAACATGTCGACCAACCGGTTTCTTTGGGGCAGCACGCTGAACGCGTTTCAGCAGACGATGAACAATCTCGAAAACGTCCAGGTTGTCCGCCTCCGGGCCGACCAGACGTTCGCCGTCACCGAGCCGACGCCCTCCCGGACCAATGGCACCACTGTTGTCCGCGGCAAGCCGGGGACCGCGACGGAGCGAATCGTGCTGGTGGTGGACGCGATGGACAGCAGCCGGCAGGCCGGCAGCCGCGTCACCGCGTTCAAGGACTCCATCGCGAACCAGGCCTATTTCCAGCAAAACCTCGCGCGCACGAACGGCATTCGCCTGACCAGCCGTTCCGCGCCCCAGGCGAATCCCGGGGGAGCCGGCCAATACGTGCTCTTCAGCCTCGAGTGCGCCTTCCCTGAAAAAGTCCGGTAACATGAAAAACCTGCCGAAAGAAAAGCGCGACCGCATCATCCTCACCGTTCTCGGCGGGGTCGCGGTCATTGCCGGCCTTTACTACGGCTTGATTGGACCTCAGGCCAAAAGCCTGACGGATGCCGGTCGGAAGAAGGTCGAGCAGCACGACCGCATCGCCAGCGCCGAACGACTGATCGGAAGCGTCTCCCAGGTTGAGAAGAACCTCGAGCAGGCGACGGGCAACCTTCGCCTGATCGAGGAAACGATGGCTTCGGGCGACATGTATTCGTGGGTCATTCAGACGGTCACGGGCTTCAAGGGCGGCTCGCCCGATGGCTACAAGCTGGAGATCCCGCAGTTCAGCCGGGAGGTGGCCACTGAGGTCGGCATGTTTTCGAAATTTCCCTACAAGGCCGTGGCCTTCCACCTGCGCGGCACCGCCCGCTACCACGACTTCGGCCGGTTTGTCGCCGACTTCGAAAACGCCTTTCCGTACATGCGCATCCAGAACATCGATTTGGAGCCCGCCACCGCCAGCGCTGCCAGCGCCGGCGCCGGCGCCAATGGCCCCACCGACGCGACCGAGAAGCTCGCCTTCAAGCTGGAGGTCGTGGCCCTGGTCAAACCCTGAACTCTCGAGCCATGCGTCGATTCCCCCTCCCCCCAGCTCTCGCTCTTGCCGTCGCTCTCGCTCCCGCCGGGCTCGCGCTGCCGGCCCAGGGCGGCCAGGAACTCAAGCTCACTGCGCACCTCGCCCCGCCCAGCGCGCCCAAGTCCGAATATCGCGTCGGCTATGGCCGTGACCCGTTCTTCCCGAACTCGACGGATACCACCGTGCTCCCGGTCACCAACAACGCCGTCAAGGTGATCGCCGAGCAACCCGCCGTCCCCGACTTTGTCGAGCTCCGCGGCGTCTCCACGACGAACGGACGACGCCTCGCCATCATCAACCATCAAACGGTCAGCGAGAACGAGGAGATCACCCTCCGCCAGGGCGGCCGCTCCGTCACCGTGCGCTGCGTCGAGATCAAACAACAAAGCGTTGTCATCTCCGTCGGCCCGGCCTCGAAAGAACTCTTTTTGCGGGAGCCTTAATCCCGCGACCCACTCCAGCCATCTCCAATTCTGATCAACACCACCCCTATGAAGAAACACGTCTCCGTCCTGCTTATCGGTCTCGCGACCAGCGGCCTGACGCTCCTGGCGCAGGAAAACAAGGAACCGGCCGAGCCGGCGCCCGCCCCCACCACGCCCGCCGAGTCCACTCCGGCCACGCCTGCCCCCCCGGCACCCACGGACGCCACACCCGCCGCGCCGGCGGACACGACGCCCGCAGCCCCGGCCGACACCACGCCGGCCACCCCGGTCCAGGCCCGGCCCGTCGAGGCCGCGCCGGCCGCAGCCCCGGTCGTCGTCGCCGACAACTCCACCAACGCCCCGACCGCTTCGCCGGCCTCCAACAACGGCGGCCCCAATGAGGTCGTGCCCTTGATCGTCATCGACGACGTCCCCTTGACCGACGCTATCCGCAATCTCGCGCGCCAGTCGGCCCTCAATTTTCAGTTCGACCCGCGCGTCTCCTCCAGCAACCAGCCTAACGTCAGCATCCGGTTTGAAAACGTCAGCGCCCAGGAAGCCCTGACGGCCGTGTTGGAGAATTACAACCTGACCCTGGTCAAGGACAACAAGTCCCGGATCGCCCGCGTGACGGTCAAGGATCCCAAGGCCGAGGACCCGTTGGTCACCCGCATCCTCCAACTGCGCTACGCGGACCCCAGCAACCTCGTCTCCGTCGTCCGCAACACGCTCTCCTCCCGCAGCAGCGTCGTCCCGGACAGCCGCACCAGCCAGATCATCGTCAACACCACGGAGAAGGAAATTGACGCCTTCACCAATCTGGTGGCCAAGCTCGACACGCCGACCCGCCAGGTTTTGATCGAGGCCAAGTTGCTCGAAACGTCCAAGAACCCCAAGACGCTCAAGGGCATCGACTGGAGTGGCACGCTCAAGGAACAGAAGTTCTCCTTCGGCAACAACCTTTCGACCAAGCCGGCCATCGAGAGTGACAACCACGTCCTGTCCAGCTCGCAGCCCAAGCTCCTGGTCGACACCGCCAAAGGCTTCAATCCGGCCACCGCCTTCCTCGATGCCGATGGCGTGAGCGCCGTCCTGTCCTTCCTCAACACCGACACGGACACCGAGGTCGTGGCCACGCCCCGCGCCGTCACGCTGGACAACCAGACCGCCACGCTGTCTGTCACCAAGGCGTTCCCCATCTTCCAGGTCACCCCGGGCTCGGCGAACTCCCCGGCCGGCGCCACGGTCACTTACACCAACCTCGGCGCCATCCTGCACGTCACGCCCCGCATCGCCGCCGATCGCAACATCTCGCTCAAGGTCGTGCCCGAGGTGTCCAACATCGATTCCGTCGACAAGCAGTTCCTCAATGACACGGTTAACACGGCGAACATTTACGCCATCCGCCGGATCGAAACCTCCGTCATGATCCCGAGCGGCAACACCCTCGTCATGGGCGGCCTCGTCAACGACACCAAATCCAAGGCCTACACGAAAGTGCCGGTTCTGGGCGACCTGCCTCTCGTCGGCCTCGCCTTCCGCAAGGAATCCAAGGAACGCAACAAGCAGAACCTGATCATCTTCATCACGCCCACCATCGTGGATGACGGCGATTTCCACCCCGACACCAACGGCCGCCTGTTCATGCAGAGCAAGGCGAGCGAATCGCCGGAGACTCCCCAGACGGCCTGGGATGCCGCCCAGCCCTACGACTGGACCAAGCCGGCTCGATAAGATGACGGCTGTCGTATTGCCTCCACCGTATTGAATCGAAATTCTTATCCAGCCTATGAAAACGTTGCTTCGTGACTGCTGGCGGACCACGGCCGCCGGCTTGTTCGCCGGCGCCCTCGGTTGGGCCGCGTCCGTGTCCGCCCAGACCCCCAATCCCGTGGGCACCTGGGATGTCGTCCTCCATGGCGACCAAAAGGGTGTCGCCCATTTCACCTTCTACGACGACTACACCCTGGATGGGCGCGAGGTCGTGAATTATGTGCCCAAGGCCAAGGCCGATCCCGATAGCGACCTGCGCGGCGGCGGCTCCGGGGGCCCCCGGGTCACCCCCCCCGGCAGCACCAACAATCCGGCGCGCTTCTTCGGCGGCGCTCCCGTGCAGGGCGTCTGGAGCCCGTCCGACACCCGCGGCGGACTCGTGGGCATGTATGTCGAGTTGGGCGGCTCGTCGGAGATCACCAACTATGTCAGCTTCCGGGGCAAGGTGACCGGAGCCAACCGGCTGAATCTGGTCGCGCATCACGGGAACAGAAAATATCAACTGCGCGGCATCCATCAGACGGTGCTTCCCGACATCACCGGCCGCTACTACCTGTCCGGCAAGCGGGATTACAACTCCTACATCCGCGTCTTTGACGTGGCCGCCGACCCCTACGCCACCCTGCCGAACCAATATCTCGTCACCCCGGCGGATCCGCTCTACGCCGGTTCCCCCAACGGTGTGCTGCTGCTCTCCGGTCAGGGACAGATCGGCATCGCGTCGCTGGAATGGACCGGAACCAACGACCAGGGCGACAACCCCGACGAGTTGATCCTCTTCAGCTTGAGCGGCGCCTACAATGTCGTGAAAGGTAAAGGCAACATCACCGGGGTCAGCGATCTCGACGAACGCGTCGTGACGAAGATCATCAAGGTGGCTGAGCCCGACTCCGAATCCGAATAATCACCCCGGCGTGGCGCGGTTCCGCCTGAAGCGGGATCGCTCCGTCGACTGTCATTCCCCGGTCCGGCGAATCCTGCCGGACCGGGGTTTTTCTTATGAACCTGCGATTGGCGAACCGCCGGGCGGGTCCGGCCGTTCAGAAATCAGGAGTCGAAGGACTGCCCGGCACGACGGCGCGCTGGCGCCGGGAAAACCTTCGTGGCGGGGTTACTTGACCGCGAGTTCGCGCTTGATGTTGAACTTCTCCACGCGCTTGCGGAGCGTGGCCCGCGTGATGCCCAGCAGGCGGGCCGCCTGCACCTGGTTGCCGTTGGTCTCGATCAGCGCCTGGATCACCAGCTCCCGCTCCACAGCGGGAAGGACTTTCAGCTTGGGATCCTGGCGCGCCAGTTGGTAAATCCCGCGAATCAGAGTGGACCACTCCAACGCCTCCGGCGTGGCCGCCAGGTGGCCGGCCTCGTCCCGCGCGGTCCCGGGAGGAACGGTCCCCGGAGCCGACGGACCCGGCTTCGCCGACGTTCCGCCCGAGATTTCCCCCGGGAGATCGGCCGGAAGAATGGCTTCACCCTTGGCCACAACCAACGCGCGCTGGATGACATTTTCCAGCTCGCGCACATTTCCCGGCCACCGGTAGGCCTGCAGGCGCCGCTGGGCGTCGTCGGTGATCGGGCGCGGCGCCTGCCGGTGCTGCCGGGCGAACTTGTTCAGAAAATAGTTCACGAGCAGCGGAATGTCGTCGCGACGGTCGCGCAGGGGGGGCAGGGCCACCCGCACCACATTCAGGCGGTAAAACAAATCCTCGCGAAACTCCCGGCGGGCGACGGCTTCTTCCAGCGGCTTGTTCGTGGCCGCGATGATGCGCACGTCGACGTGAATCGACTGGTTGCCCCCCACGCGCTCGAACGTGCCGGATTGAATGACGCGAAGGATCTTGGTCTGCGTTGCCAGGGCCATGTCCCCGATCTCGTCAAGAAACAGCGTGCCGTGGTTGCATTGCTCGAACTTGCCGATGCGCTGGTTGGCCGCGCCGGTGAACGCCCCCTTCTCGTGGCCGAACAGCTCGCTCTCCAGGAGGTTCTCGGGGATGGCGGCGCAATTGATCGCCAGGAACGGCTGGCTGGCGCGGCTGCTGTGGTGGTAGATGGCCCGCGCGACCAGTTCCTTGCCCGTGCCGCTCTCGCCCGTGATCAGCGCCGTGGCGTTCGACGACGCCAGCTGGCCGATCAGCTTGAAAACATTCTGCATGGGCTCCGACCGGCCGATGATTCCCTGGTCGTAATCCTCCGACTCCAGCAGCGGCTGATAGGACACGACCTCCTTCATGGCGGCCGAGGCCTTGAGCGCTTCGAAGACAATCTGCTTCAGCTTGGGCACGTCGAACGGCTTGAGCAGATAGTCGTAGGCTCCCAGCTTCATCGCCTCGATCGCGGTCTGCGTCGTGCCGTAGGCGGTCATCATGATGACCGGCACCTTGGCGTCGATCTGGCGCAGGCGGCGCAAGGTCTCGAGGCCGTTCATGCCGCCCATCCGGATGTCCATGACGACCAGGTCCGGCTTGAGGCGGGGGACGAGCTCGAGCGCCTCCTCGCCGCTCGACGCCGTGGTCAGCGCCAGTTCTGGCGAGTCAAAGATGCGACGGAACGAGTACTGCACGTCCGCCTCATCATCGATCAAAAGCAAAGTATGCATGCCGGCCGTTCTTTTGCAGTGAATGGCCGAAAATTGCAAATCCCGGGTCGATCCAACTCGCGCCCGCCTCGCCGGCGATGGGCCGGATGGTAGGGCGCGCTCTCCGCAGCGCGCCGTCCGTGCGGACAACCGGCTGGCGGCGGAGCGCCAGCCCTACCGAGGCGGGCTGCGCGCGTCCGGCCGAACCTCGCTGCGGCCCAGGCCCCGGGACGGACCAAGACAGAGTTTTATCAAGCTCCGCTGTAATCGCAGCGCAGATATTCGTTATATAGGAGCTGGAACACGAATTAATTTGTCCCGTGTCGCCCACGTTGGCGTCTGCGAGAATGCCGTTGAATCCGCGGACGCGATCGAGGCAGACAGAATCAGAAGTCTCGAATTTCCGAAACCCGCCAAAACCCATGATGTCATCTCCATGCTCAGGCTTCCGCGCGCCGATCGAGGCGGATCAACGGAACTACCCGCGGCCGTCGTCGACCCATGGCATCACAACGGTTATCAAGGCGGCTGCCAACAAATTGACGAGTTGGCGTTGGGTTGTCGCATTGACGCTGGCGGGCGCCGCCCCGTCCGTGTCCGGACAAATCGTTCTCGACAGCTTCAATCCCAGCATCGCCCCGGACATCAGGGCGCTTGTCGTGCAACCGGACGGCAAGATTCTGGTCGGCGGCGACTTTTCCTTCGTCACGCCGGCCGGCGGCGTCAGGATTGCCCGGCGAAATATTGCGCGGCTCAACTCCGACGGCACGTTGGACCCCGACTTCAATCCGAACGCCGACGGACAGGTCCGCGCGCTCGCCGTGCAGGCGGACGGCAAAGTTTTGGCCGGCGGCTCGTTTTTGACCATTGGCGGAAAGTCCCGCAACTACGTGGCGCGGCTGGACGCCATCACGGGCTCGGCAGATTCGTTTGACCCGAGCCCGAACGTGGGCACGGGAGTTGACGCCATTGCGGTGCAGCCGGACGGAAAGATTTTGATTGGCGGCAGCTTTAACGGTCTGACGCCCAACGGCGGGCCGGGCTTTTTTCGCCAACGCATCGCGCGACTGAACGAGAACGGCTCGCTCGATCCGGCTTTTGGCCTGGACGTGGGGGCCGACAATGCGGTTCACGCCATTCTGGTGCAAGCGGATGGCTCAATTCTGGTCGGCGGTCTGTTCACGATGATCAACGGAGAGCCGCGCAATCGCATCGCGCGGCTGCACGCTGTGGGAGGATTGCCGCAGGCCTTCGATCCTGGAGCTCTCGGAGGCAGTCTTGGATTTTCCGTGTCCGGTCTCGCCGTTCAGGCGGATGGAAAAGTTCTCGCCGTCGGCAGCTTCACCAGCGTGGGTGGTCAAACGCGCAAAGGAATCGCCCGGTTCGATGGAACGACCGGCGCGTTGGATTCGTTTGATCCGAAAGCCAACAGCACTCTGAGTGCGATCGCGGTGCAGGCGGACGGAAAAATTTTGGTTGGCGGAAGTTTTTCCGGCGCGAACAGCATTGGCGGAGCCGCGCGCAACCGTCTGGCCCGGCTGGATCCGGTGACGGCCCTGGCGGACTCGTTCGATCCCAATGCGAACAATGTCGTGTCCTCCATTGTGCCGCAGGCCGATGGCCGAATTCTGGTGGGCGGAAGTTTTCAGTTCATGAGCGGGAAGGCGCGCAATTCGATCGCCCGATTTGGGCCGCCCGAGTTGCCGCTGCTGGACATCCAACGCGGCCCGCCCGCGAATGTGGTGTTGTCTTGGGCGACGAATTTCGGCGACTACGCTCTGGAGGCCAGCGCCGATCCCACGGCCACGGCGAACGCTTGGAGCGCCGTCGGGCCGGCACCTGCGGCCAGCGGCATCAAATATGTGGTGACCAATGCCGCGAGTGGGTCCGCGCTCTTCTACCGATTGCGCAAGTAGGGTGCCTTCCGTCCTTCTCAGGGAGAACGAGCCGGGGGTGACGGGAGGCGAGCCTCCCCATGAACCGCGCATGGTAGGGCGCGCTCTCCGCAGCGCGCCGAGTGTGCGGTCCGCCGTGCGGACTGCCGGCGGGCGGCGGAGCGCCCGCCCTGCTACCGCGCTCGGTTCATGGCCCGTGAGCAGGTCCGTAAGGAACAAGCAACTTCCCAGGACCATCAAATTCCGGTCCATCCGCCGCGACCCGGCCAGCAAACGGTTTGCTGAGCTGGATGAAAACAGGGGAGGCCTCATGACGGGATTTTGGATTGCTCCGGAGCGATCCGCGGGCGATTATTCTGAGCGAATCGCGCTTGGGCATCGCGCTCCCCACGGTTGAGGGGCATTTCGCGACTTCTGTTGTAATTCTTTATTCGCCGTCCGCATGAGAACCATCCGACCCGCCTCCATCCTCGAGAACGTCATGACCGGCTTGCTGGTGTCGGCGTTTCTGTTGCCCCCGCAGCTCTGGGCCTCCGGACCGCTCCACGTGCAACTGATTCCCGGCCCGGAGGCCATCGATGTCCGCCTCGCGAACACATCCTCGACGAAGGACTATCAGGTTCTCAGCAAGACCAACCTCAACGCCGCCACCTGGCAGGTGGAACGACAGGTGCCGGGCCTCGACGGTGCCTCCACCACGATACTTCCGACGAACCGTCCGCCCACTGTCTTTTACACTGCCCGGGAGATTCCTGCCGCAACCAACGCCGGCCTGGTCGTGCGCCTCGGCGCCACGAATCTCAGCTATCCGCTGGGATCGCCGCCGCTGGCCCTGGGTCCGGCCGCCACGGTCGAAAACGCGGTGCACCCCACGTTCGCCGGTGGCCAGTTCACATTGAGCTTCAGCGCCAACGGCGATTCCGACGATCGCCTGGCGATTGCCACCTCGGGCAACAGCCCTGGGCAGATCAACTTGAACGGCAACTCCGTTTTGTTCGGCGGCGTTTCCATCGGCGCGAAGTCTGGCGGGCTCGGCTTGGCCCCGCTCCAGGTCGTCTTCAACTCCAACGCCACGGCAGCCGCCGTCACCGCGCTGCTGCGGGCGCTCACGTTCGAGAATCGTTCGCTCCGGTATTCACGCCAGCCCCGCACCGTGCGCTATGACCTGACCGACGGCCAGGGCGCTCGCAGCACGCCCGCATCCCTCCAGGTTGACGTGTTGTGTCCCGACAGTGTCGACGCGGTCATCGTCCTGGACGTCTCGTTCTCGCTGCCGCCTTCCGCCTATCTTCAGATGAAGCAAACGGCGGCGGATTTGATGAGCTATCTGGATCCGGCGCGGGATCGCGCCGGGTTGGTGACCTTTTACGGCGGGTCCACCATTGTCGATCCCCTGACCAACGACTTTGCGCGGGTCCGGCAAGACATGGTGGCCCTGCCGCAATTGAACGGCACGGAACTCCACGGCGCGATCAGCAACGCCCAGCACCTTCTCCTGAGCGCCCCGCGCAACAACTCCCTTCGCCTGATGCTCATCCTGACTGATGGCGAAATGACTCCACGCCGGACGGAAACCAACGCCCTCGCCGCCGCCACCGCCGCGAAAGCGGCCGGCATCCGCATCGTGGCCGCCGGGTTCATCAACTCCTCCGGGCTTGTCTTCAATGACTTTCTCTCCCGCATTGCGTCGTCGCCTGACGATTACTATGCGCCGGATCCGTCGAGCAATGCGCCGCCGATTGCGGTGACGCTCGCCGCCCAGCTTCGGTCGGCGGCGCGCAGCTTTTGCCGCCTGCCCAACGCCGCGCCCACGGCCCTCGCCCAATCCATCTCCACGCTGCAGGACACGCCCGTCTCCGTAACTCTGGCCGGCACGGACCCCGATGGCGATGCGTTGAGCTTCGCCATCGCGACCGGTCCCGCCCACGGCACACTCTCCGGGCAAGCACCGCGTTTGATTTACACACCGGCCCCGGGTTACTTCGGACCCGATCAGTTTCAGTTCAAGGCCGATGATGGCCTGGCCGACTCCGCGCCCGCCGCGGTGGCCATCGACGTCGTGCAGGTCATCTCCCCGACGTGCCCTCTCCTGGACGCACGGGACTGGTCGATCGCCGCCGCGCCGCCCCGGGCCGGGAGCGGCAACGCCGCCGGTTCGGTTCGCTGGAATGGCTGCGAAATGACCCTGACCGAAGGCGACTCTTTTCTCGTCGAGGCGGCCCGCCCGCTAACGTTCCCGCCGTTCGCTGATCCAACCGGTCGCCTGCTGCTGTCGCTGACATACGAGACCCCGTCGTTCGATTCAGGTGCGACGAATCGGATGCGGGACGCGTTTGAAGCGGCGCTTGTCGATTCCGGCGGGCGGGCGCTGGCTTTCACCATCCAGGGTGCGGACGGCGTCGTGCCGGCGGGGGCCGTTGTCCCCCCGTCATTGCCTGCGTTTCCGGATGCGTTCTTCAACCACAGCGAAGGCGCGGCGCCCTTCTTCGCGCCGGGCGCTGACGCGCAGTCGCTGCCGGGCGGCTTGAACACCTTGACCGTTGATGTGACGGCGCTGGCAAATTCCAGCGGCGCCCGATTGATCCTGCGCCTCGTCAACAACGACCTCGATCGGGCCGGCCGCGTCCGCGTCACCGATCTGCAACTTCGGACGGTGGCCAATGGCCCGTCCAGTCCCGGGTCCACGCCGCCGGCCTTCTCTCCCCTCGTGGGGACGGGCGACGCGGGAAATCTTGCGTCCGCAAGCGCGTGCCTCCCGGTGATGCTCGCGGGCACGAACCCGGGCGGCCTGGGATCCAATGCGGTGGCCGGCCTGGGAGATGCCCCGAGCGTCGACGTGTCCAGTCCGGCGCCGGGCGCCCAGCTTGCCGTCGGGCCGATCCTCTTGTCGGGACTCGCGCGGGCCCGCGCGGTGACCAACAGCGGCCCATCGTCGTCGCCCAATCGACTGGCCGGAGTTCAAATCGACGGCCGGCCAGCGGACGCGTTGGACGCGCAGGGGAATTTTTTTGCCGTAATCGATCTGCATGCCGGCAGCAACCTCGTCGAAGTCGTGGCGTTTGACTCGGCCAATCGCCGCACAACGAATCGCGTGGCGGTGGTTGGCAGCCAGTGCGCGGCGGCTCTCGCTGGCCTTGGCGTGGTCACCCCAAGCGCTCAGCCAAAGTATGGTAGAACCTCGTTCAATGATTGGACGCGGACGCTCTATGCCGATGTCGCCCTGCAAAACATTGGTGGGTACTCGATGGGGGCCCCGCTTTACGTGGGCGTCACCCGGATCAGCGATCCATCCGTAAGCCTTCTCGCGGCCGATGGCCGATCGGCCGAGGGAATTCCTTACTATGATCTTTCTGCCGCCGTCGACTCCGCCCGTCTCGCTCCCGGCCAGGTGTCCCGCGCGCGGACCCTCGCGTTCGCCAACCCGCAGCTTGTGCCGTTCACCTATGAGCTGATCGTGCTGGCCCGGGCCAATCAGGCCCCCACGTTCACCCGCGTGCCCGCGGTCGAGGCTGTTCTCGGCCAACCCTATTCATCGGAGGCGCACGCCGCCGATCCCGACGGCGATGCCGTGACGTATGCCCTCACGGTCTCGCCGGCCGGTGCCACCATCGATTCAACCTCGGGAATCCTTCGCTGGCCCTCACCGGGTCCGGGCGGCTCATCCGCGTTCGAAGTGCAGGCCAATGATGGACGGGGCGGCGTCGCCACCCAACGCTTTGTCCTGAGCGTCGCACCCAGCCCCGGCAATCGGCCGCCCGTCTTCGTCTCCACCCCCAACGTCGTCGCTTATGTCGGCAGCAATTATCTCTACGCGGCGCAGGCCACCGATCCCGACGGCGATGTCCTGACGTATGCCAAGGCCGGCGGGCCGCCGAATTTATCGGTGGCGCCCGCCTCGGGCCTCGTCTCCTGGAGTCCCACCGTGGACCAGTTAGGCACCAATGCCGTCAATCTGCGCGTCTCCGACGGGCACGGCGGGGTGGCCAGCCAGGTCTATGACGTCATCGTGGCGGCGGATCCGAACAACCGCTCACCCGTGATCACCAGCCAGCCCGTCCCGACGTTTGAATTCCCCACCCTCGGCCACGGCTCCCAGGGAATCGTCGCCCCGGGTTTCCTCGATTTGTTCCTGGCCGAGGGCGACACCTACACCGGGACTGCGGCCATCTCATTGCCCGCCACCAACGTGCTCGGCGGCTCGGCGGACATTGCCTTCGTTGTGGATCAATCCGGCTCCATGGCGGGCGAGCAAACCTGGATCGGTGACATGCTGCAAAGCCTGGACTCCGCGCTCATGGCCCGGGGCATCGGCCCCAACCGCTACGCCCTGGTCGGATTTCCCGGTGGCGTCGGCTCGGATTATACCCGCACCTTCCCCGTGCTCGGCGGCAGTTGGTTCGTGTCCATCTTCGGACCGGACAACGCCGTGGTCGATACTCTCAGATTCGACGGAGCCTCGAACCCGGCCGAGGTCGTCCTGCCGACCAACGGCCCGTACCGCCTGCTCGTCTTTGGCGATGGCGGCACGAACCCCGTGTCGTATGGACTCAGTTATCGCGGCCTGACTAATCGCACGTCGCCGCTGACGCTGGGGGCGGTGGTGACCGGCGCGTTGAGTGTGCCCGGGCAGGTGGATGAGTATGGGTTCACGCTGGCGGAGCGTGCGTTGGTGACGTTCGACTCGTTGACGGCCAGCAGCGTGTTGAGCTGGACGCTGACGGGACCGGGCGGAGTGGTGGTCAACGGGCGGCGGTTTGATTTATCCGATTCAACGGATCAAAGCGTGCCGACGTTGGATCTTCCGGCGGGCAGCTACGCGTTGAAGGTGGACGGGAGCGGGACGGCGGTGGGGTCGTATGCCTTTCGGCTGATGAACCTGGCGGGAGCGACGCCATTGACGCCCGGGGTGGCGGTGAACGGGGAGCTCAACCCGCCCAACGCGACGGTGCTGTATCGGTTTGTGGCCGGAGCAGGCCAGCGGGTGTACGTGGACCTGCGCAGCCTGACGGGGCCGGCGACGAGCAGCCGCTGGCGTTTGGTGGGCCCGGCGGGCCAGGTGTTGGCGGTGCAGACGTTGGGAGTGGACATGGAGACGGGGCCACTGACCGCAGGCGGGGTGCAGACGCTGATGGTGGAGGGGCGGGTGAACGAGGTGACCAACCGGCTCTACACGTTCAACGTGGAAGTGCTGGGAACTTCGGGCGGGCAGGGGATCGCGGCGGGGCAGACGGTCAATGGGCAGATCAACGCGGCGGGCCAGCAGCAGGTCTACACGTTTGCGGTGGGGCAGAGGTCATTGTGGTATTTGGATGTGCTGTCGAGCAACAACGCCAACGCGCTGACGTGGACGTTGACGGGGCCGATGGGGACGAACGTGAACAGCCGGCGGTGGGATCAGAGCGACGCGGGCGAGAACAGCAACCCGGTGCTGGATCTGGTGGCGGGGAATTACCGGCTGACGGTGGACGGGACGGGAGACGTGACCAGCCCGTATGCATACCGGCTGCTGGATCTGAGCAATGCGCAGTTGATTGGGGCGGGGTCGACGGTGAGCGGGACGCTCGACCCGGCGAGCGCAACGGAAGTGTATGGGTTTGCGGCGACGCCCGGGGAGCGGATGATCTTCGACGCGTTAACGCGCACGAATCTGCCCAACGCGCGGTGGCGGCTGGTGGGCCCGTCGGGGGCGGTATTGTTCAACACGCTGCTGAGCCTGGACGTGTCGGCGTTGACGCTGACGCAGCTGGGGGATTACCGGCTGCTGGTGGAAGGGGGGCGGGTGGACGCGGGGTTGGGTGCGGGGACGTATGAATTTCGGTTGATTGGAACCAACAGCGTGCCGGTGGCGCCGCTGACGGGCAGCCCGCTGACGGTGGGCCAGCGGGTGGACGGGGAGTTGGTGGTGGCCGGGCAGACCAACGACTATGCCTTCACGCTGACGAACCGTGCGCTGGTGTATGTGGACGCGCTGACCAACCGGAGCACGGTGGTGTGGACGCTGCGGGGCCCGCATGGCTCGGTGGTGACGGGCCGGCGGCTGGACCAGACGGACTCAGCGGACCAGGCGGCGCCGGTGCTGGATCTGGTGGCGGGGGATTACCAGATGGCGGTGAGCGCGACGGGGACGAACGTGGGGACGTATGCGTTCAAGGTGTTGAACCTGGCGCAAGGGGCGGCGCTGACGCCGGGCCTGGAAGTGAACGGGGAGCTCAACCCCGGGACGCAGACGCGGATGTATCGGTTTGCGGCGGGGGCGGGGCAGCGGCTGTATGTGGACATGGTGACGTTGAGCGGGGGTGCGACGAGCAGCCGGTGGCGGTTATACGATCCGTATGGGCAGCCGAGCTTCAACCAGGTGCTGGGCACGGACGTGGAGACGGTGGGGCTGACGACCAGCGGGCTCTACACCTTGCTCTTGGAAGGACGGAGCACGGAGACCAACAGCCGCAACTACACGCTCGACGTGGAGGTGCTGACGGATGGGGAGCAGCCGTTGACGCTGGGCCAGACGACGGCAGGAACGATCCGGGTGCCGGGGGAACGGGACACCTACACGTTCAGCCTGGCCGAGCGCACGATGCTCTACTTCGACTCGCTCACGCCCAGCAACACCCTGACCTGGACCCTCGAAGGGCCGATAGGAACGGTCATCAATGCGCGCCGCTTCGATCAGAGCGACTCATTGGATATCAGCAGTCCGGCGTTGGATCTGGTGACGGGTGACTACCGCCTGACGGTGGATGCGACCGGCGGCGGCACTGGTGATTACCGATTTCGCCTCGTCAACCTGGCGAGCGCCCCGGCGATCGCCTCCGGCGCGACGGTTCACGGCGAACTGAATCCTCCGCCGGAAACTGATTTTTACCGGTTCGCGGTCCCCGCCCAGGCGCGGCTTTATCTGGATCAACTGGGATTGTCAGGTGGCGCCACCAGCAGCCGGTGGCGCGTATTGAATCCCCTGGGGCAGGTCGTGGCCGATCAACGCCTCGATCTCGATCTGGAGGTGGCACCGCTCAGCATGGCCGGCACTTATTTCCTGCTCGTTGAAGGGCGCGTGACCGAGATCACCAATCGCACCTACGATGTCATCGTCCAGGTCCTGCCTCAACAATCGTCGCCGCTGACGCTGGGGGCGGTGGTGACCGGCGCGTTGAGTGTGCCCGGGCAGGTGGATGAGTATGGGTTCACGCTGGCGGAGCGTGCGCTGGTGACGTTCGACTCGTTGACGGCCAGCAGCGTGTTGAGCTGGACGCTGACGGGACCGGGCGGAGTGGTGGTCAACGGGCGGCGGTTTGATTTATCCGATTCAACGGATCAAAGCGTGCCGACGTTGGATCTTCCGGCGGGCAGCTACGCGTTGAAGGTGGACGGGAGCGGGACGGCGGTGGGGTCGTATGCCTTTCGGCTGATGAACCTGGCGGGAGCGACGCCATTGACGCCCGGGGTGGCGGTGAACGGGGAGCTCAACCCGCCCAACGCGACGGTGCTGTATCGGTTTGTGGCCGGAGCAGGCCAGCGGGTGTACGTGGACCTGCGCAGCCTGACGGGGCCGGCGACGAGCAGCCGCTGGCGTTTGGTGGGCCCGGCGGGCCAGGTGTTGGCGGTGCAGACGTTGGGGGTGGACATGGAAACGGGGCCACTGACCGCAGGCGGGGTGCAGACACTGATGGTGGAGGGGCGGGTGAACGAAGTGACCAACCGGCTCTACACGTTCAACGTGGAAGTGCTGGGGTCGACGGGCGGGCAGGAGATCGCCGCGGGGCAGACGGTCAATGGCCAGATCAACGTGGCGGGCCAACAGCAGGTCTACACCTTTGCGGTGGGGCAGAGGTCATTGTGGTATTTGGATGTGCTGTCGAGCAACAACGCCAACGCGCTGACGTGGACGTTGACCGGGCCGATGGGGACCAACGTGAACAGCCGGCGGTGGGATCAGAGCGACGCGGGCGAGAACAGCAACCCGGTGCTGGATCTGGTGGCGGGGAGCTACCGGCTGACGGTGGATGCGACGGGGGATGTGACCAGCCCGTATGCGTTCCGGCTGCTGGATCTGAGCAGCGCGCAATTGATCAGCGCGGGCTCGACGGTAAGCGGGACGCTCAGCCCGGCCAGCGCGACGGACGTGTATGGGTTTGCGGCGGCGCCCGGGGATCGGATGATTTTCGACGCGTTGACGCGCACGAACCTGCCCAACGCGCGGTGGCGCCTGGTGGGCCCGTCGGGGGTGGTGTTGTTCAACACGCTGCTGAACCTGGACGTGGCCGCGCTGACCCTGACGCAGCTGGGGGATTACCGGCTGCTGGTGGAAGGGGCGCGGGTGGACGCGGGGCTGGGTGCGGGGACGTATGAATTTCGATGGATCGGAACCAACAGCGTGCCGGTGGCGCCGCTGACGGGCAGCCCGCTGACGATGGGCCAGCGGGTGGACGGGGAGCTGGTGGTGGCCGGACAGACCAACGAGTATGCGTTCACGCTGACCAAACGGGCGTTGGTGTATGTGGACGCGTTGACCAACCGGAGCACGGTGGTGTGGACGCTGCGCGGCCCGCATGGGGCAGTGGTGACGGGCCGGCGGCTGGACCAGACGGACTCAGCGGACCAGGCGACGCCGGTGCTGGATCTGGTGGCGGGAGAATATCAGGTGGCGGTGAGCGCGACGGGGACGAACGTGGGGACATATGCGTTCAATGTGTTGAACCTGGCGGGAGGCGAGGCGCTGACGCCGGGAATCGCGATTAGCGGGGAGCTCAACCCGGGGACGCAGACGCGGATGTATCGGTTTGCGGCGGGGTCGGGGCAGCGGCTGTATGTGGACATGGAGACGCTGAGCGGGGGAGCGACGAGCAGCCGGTGGCGGTTGTATGATCCGTATGGACAGCAGAGCTTCAACCAGGTGCTGGGCACGGACGTGGAGACGGTGGGGCTGACGACCAGCGGGATCTACACGCTGCTGTTGGAAGGACGGAGCACGGAGACCAACAGCCGCAACTACACGCTCGACGTGGAGGTGCTGACGGATGGGGAGCAGCCGTTGACGCTGGGCCAGACGACGGCGGGGACGATCCGGGTGCCGGGGGAACGGGACACCTACACGTTCAGCCTGGCCGAGCGCACGATGCTCTACTTCGATTCGCTCACGCCCAGCAACACCCTGACCTGGACCCTCGAAGGGCCCGCCGGACCCGTGATTGGCGGGCGTCCCTTCTCCTCTTCCGACACGGCGGGACCCCTTCTGACGCTCGACCTGATTGCCGGCGATTATCGGCTGACCGTTGATGCGACGGGCGACAATCGGCTCGGATATGCCTTCAACCTTCAGCCCTTCCAGCCGCTCAGCCCGGGCGTCGGGCCCCAGGTCGTCTCCGGTTTCCTCGAGTCAGGGCGTGGGTCCGTGGCGTACGCGATCGATGGTGTGGCCGGACAGACTTTGGTCCTGGATTTCGACGCGCAGAGCGGCGCGAGCTTCGGGTCGGCCGCACTCTTTGTCGGGGCCAGCCGGCTGCTCGTGACGTCCGCCGGAGGCACGGAAGACGGTTATGCGGGCGTGGCGACGGCGCTGCGTCAACTGCCATTCCGCAGCAGCGCGGCGGCGAACGTCATTCTTGTCACGGACGAGAACCGGGACATCGTGGACACGAATCTCACCCTGGCCTCGATCATCGCGGAGGCCCGCACCAACAGCGTTCGCATTAACACCGTGCTGGATGGGCTCCTCCAAAACAACGCCGGCCAGCCGGCCATCGGTCTCGACAGCCGCCTGCAGGCCTACACGGCGGATGGCGCGGGCGGCTTTGTCATCAGCACCAACGGGACGTTCATCGGCCCCGCCGTCAACGACGACGCGCCGGAGAATCCGCTGGCCGAATACGTGCCGTTGGCCTGGCAGACGGGTGGCGCCACCTGGGATTTGAACCAGCTGCGCGAGGGCGGCCTGACGGCGGTCTCGTTCACCAAGGCGTTCGTCGACGTGAATGTCGAGAGCATCGAGCTGCAGTTGCGGCTGAACCTGGTGGCGTCCGATCCCTCGCTGCTCTTCACCAACCTGAGCGGCGTGCTCGAGGGCATCGGCTCAGGCGACACCGCCACCTTCAGCTTTCGCCTCGTTCGCAGCGGAGATGCCCGCGCCTTCGCGCTCCAATTCGTCCGCCCCGGCACGACCGACGTGCTGGCCTCCATTCCCGTCCGGTTCCGCAATGAATATTCCTATCAGCTCGCGGGCTATGATCCGGACGGCGATCGTCTGAGATACACGCTTGTGCAAGGCCCGCCTGGAGCCACGGTAGATCCAAACACCGGCACGCTGCGCTGGCGCCCGCAGACCAACGAGTCCAGCGCCATTGTCGTGCGCGTCGACGATGGTCGCGGCGGGTTCGGCTTTCAGGAATTCACGGTTTCGCCGGCATCATCAAATCGGCCGCCGCAACTGGCCCCGGTTCCGTTCGTCGCGGCCGCGGTCGATCGGCTTTACACCTTCAATCTGCGCGGTGCGGATCCGGACGGCGACCGGCTGGCTTACACGCTGCTGGCAGGGCCCGACGGCCTCGCTCTGGACGCCGACACAGGCGCGATTCGCTGGACGCCCACTGCGGCGCAGTTGGGTCCGCAGGACATTCGTGCGCAGGTGAGCGATGGCCGTGGCGGATCCGCCGAACAATCCTGGACGGTGATGGTCAGCCCAATCATGGCCAACGCTGACCCGGAATTCACTTCCCAGCCGCCGGCGTCGGCGCTGGTCGGTCGCGCCTATGTTTATCAGGCGACCGCGCACGACACCAATGGGGATGCGTTGACGTTTGACCGGCCGCTGGGCCCCGACGGCCTGAGCGTTGCCACCAATGGCCTCGTGGTGTGGGTGCCGCGGTTGGATCAAGCTGGGACGCACGACGTGCTTTTGCGGGTGCGGGACGCCTTTGGCGGCGTGGCCCTCCAGGCGTATTCCGTTCGCGTGGCGGCGGCCAATACGCCGCCGGTCTTCTCGTCCGTCCCGGCCGGCCGCGCGGTGGTGGGCGTGAATTATCGCCAGGAAGTCTTCGCGCAGGATGCCGAAGGACAGACGCTGGCCTTTCTCCTGACGAGCGCGACGCCGGCGGGGCTGGTCCTGTTTCCCCATCCTTACCTGCCCAACGCGGCGTTCTTCGATTGGATACCCACCACGGCCGATCTGGGCACGCATCGGGTTGAGCTGATGGTCTTCGATTCGGACGGGGCCTCCGCCCCGCAGGCGTTTGATCTCACGGTGGTCGCCGCCGCCCCTGACTCGCCGCCCTCATTCGTCTCCCGGGCCCGCACCAGCGCCCGGGTTGGACTGCTTTACGCCTGTCAAATCGAGGCCACCGATCCGGACCCCGATGCGCTGACGTTCGAGCTGGTGCAGGCTCCGCCGGGCATGACCCTTTCCGACGCGCCCGCTGGCACTCTGCGTTCCGCCCTGCTGCAATGGACCCCCCCGGCTCTCGGCGCCTATCCGGTGGCCGTCACAGTCAGCGATGGTCGCCCCGGCGGCGTGGTCACGCAGCAGTTCGTGCTGAATGTCGTGTCGTCCCTGCAAAATGAGGCGCCGCAAATCGTGTCCAGCCCGCCCGGTCACGCCGCCGTGCACGAGCTCTACGCGTATGATTTGCAGGCGAACGATCCCGAGGGCGATGCCGTCACCTGGCGGCTGGTGTCCGGACCCGCGGGTCTTTCGCTCGATCCAATTCTCGGCACGCTGCGCTGGACTCCGACCGTGGAGCAGTTGGGCGCCAGCGAAGTGACGGTGGAGGCGCAGGACCTTTATCTGGCGACGGCCACGCAGACGTTTTCCGTCTCGGTGGAGCTGGCCAACCGCCCGCCGCGCATTACGTCAACGCCCCCCGTCAGTGCGCAAACCGGCGAGCCGTTTTTCTACGCGGCGACGGGATCCGATCCGGATGGCGACACGCTCCGGTGGAGCCTGACCCAGGGCCCGCCTGGCCTGGCCATTGACGCGGCCACCGGTCTGGTGCGGTGGTTGCCGGCGACGAATCAGGTCGGCACGTTCGTCGTGACTTTGGCGGTCAACGACGGCCGCGGCGGCACCGCCAGCCAGTCCTTCAGTCTCTTTGCGTCCAATCTGCGCGCCAACCGAGCGCCGGTGGTCATCGGCAACCCGCTGCGCGACGCAACCATAGGCCGGCCTTTCACCTACAATTTCCAGGCGACGGATTCTGATGGCGACACGCTGAGCGTCCAGTCGATGCTGGCGTTGCCGGCCGGCGCGACGTTTGTCCCGGCCGGATCGGGTAAAGGTGTGCTGAGCTGGACTCCGGGAGCGGGGCAGGCCGGCCGGCACGAATTTGCGCTCGAGGCCCGGGATCCGGCGGGCGCCGCCGCCGCGCAAAGATTTTTCGTCACCGTGCGGTCGAATGCCTTCCCGTCGATTGTCTCCAGCCCGCCGACGAATGCGGTGCCGAACCTCCCGTACCGCTACGACGTGCGGGCGGTGGACGCGGACGGCGATGCGTTGACCTATTCACTGGTCACCGGTCCGGCTGGCCTCACGCTTGATGAGATTGGCCGGGTGGTGTGGGTGCCGGCTGTCGGGCAAGCTGGATTGCACAACGTCAGCTTGTCGGTGGCCGACGGCTTTGGCGGAACGGCGCTGCAGACATTTGCCATTGGCGTGGCGGCCGATACCGAGCCGCCCACGGTGCGGCTGAACATCGCTTACAATCTTTCGGACAGCGCGGGCCGGCCATTCGTCCGCGTTGGCACCGAGGTGGCGGTCCGGGTCGAGGCGGCGGACAATGTGGGTGTTGTCGCGCGAGAGTTGTCGGTCGGCGGGGCGTCCTGGCCAGTCGGCCCGGACGGCTCGGCGTTGGCGACATTCCCCACGATCGGCACCATTGAGGCCATTGCGCGCGCGACCGACGCCTCCGGGAATTCGGCCAGCGTGACCAACTCGATAACCGTGGTGGATCCCGACGCCGCTAGTACGGTGGCCATCGTCATCCACAGCCCGACCAATACGGCGGAGATCTCCGGTTTGGTTCCGGTGGTGGCGACCATCACCAGCGACGTCGCCCCTCTTTCAGAGTATTTGGTCGAGGTCGCGGAATGGAACCTCGATGAAGTCGCCTTGGAGACGGCCTTGAGCGATTCCCGTTTGCGCTACACCGTCCTGACCAATGTGGCTCTTCCTCCGGGCACCGTTGGCCTGACCAACGCTCAGGTGGCGCGGTTTGACCCAACGCTGCTGCTGAACGGCGCCTACTTGATTCGGGTGACAGCTTTCGACGCCAATCGCCAGGGTCATCGCGAAGGCGTGGTCGTGAACGTGACGGGCAGTCTCAAGTTCGGCGAGTTTAGGCTCGAGTTCACCGACCTGCGGGTCCCGCTCGCGGGCATCCCGATCACGCTCAAGCGGGTCTACGATTCCCGGACATCGCGCAAATCGGGCGACTTTGGGTACGGCTGGTCGCTGGGCGTGCAGGATGCTGGCATCCTCGAGATCGGCAAGTCCCGCTTCTACGGGCTGGGGATGGAGGAGACAACTTTCACTTCCAAGACCCGCGTGTATTTGACCGCTCCAGACGGACGGCGCATCGGCTTCAGCTTCGCCCCTGAGTTAGGCGCGATCTCGCTTATCTTCGGCGCGTACTACCGCCCTGCTTTCCGGGCGGATCCTGGCGTGACCGATTGGCTCGAGCCGATCGAGGCCCCTGCCGCCTACCAGTACAATGGCGCCGGCCAGTTCGTCACTGGCTTCGGTCTCGTGGGCTACAACCCGTCGGCCTACCGCCTGATCACCCGGGACAATCTCACTTACGTCTACGACCAAAATCTGGGCTTGCGCCGGGTGACGGACCTCAATGGGAACCGACTCGAATACACGCGGGACGGAATCTTTCACTATCTCGCTAACACCACGACCAGCGACCAAAGCATTCGCTTTGTCCGGGACGCCCAGGGACGCATCACCGACGTCATCGATGGGGAGGGCCATGTGCAGCGGTACACCTACGATTCGGCCGGCGATCTCCGAGCCTTCGCCGACGTGATGACGAATGTCACGCGCTACGCGTATCATCCCGCGCGGGCGCACTATCTGACCAGCATCACCGATCCTTTGGGTCGCGACGCGCTGCGGCTCGACTATGACAACCAGGGCCGCCTGCTGGGTGTCATTGACTCCCTTGGCCAGCGCATCGAACAGGAATTCGATGCCGATGCCAAGACCGGCACAATCACGGATCCAAATGGCACCACGACGGTTTCCACCTACGACGATTCCGGCAATGAGATTCGGCGCGTGGTGCAGGGTGTTTCAACCAACCGCTTCGAGTATGATGCGAATCAACGCCTGACCCGCTCGATCGATGCACGCGGTTACGTGACGCAGCGCAGCTACGATCCGCGCGGCAATATCACCAATATTGTCGATGCGCTCGGTCAGACGACGTCCATCCGATACAACGATAAGAACAGACCAATCCGTGTGACCGACGCCTTGGGCGCGGCCACGTACTTCAACCTTAACGCGAAGGGGCAGATGACGAATGTGGTCAACGCCCTCGGCGGCCATGCCAATTTCGAACGGGATGACCTCGGGCGCGTCCGGACCATCAGGGACTTCAACGGCCACACGACGACGTACGAATACGACGGCGGCTGCGCCTGCGGTCGACCCAGCCGCGTGATCCAGCCGGATGGCGCCAGCCGTTCTTATGAATATGGCGCGCTGGGGCGAACCACCCGGGAGACGGACGAACTGGGCCACACGCGGAATTATGTTTACGACGCGGCCGGGCGGATGACGGAACTGCGTGAGGCGGATGGCGGGGTAATTCGGTATGCCTACAACGCAGCGCAGAAGATCCGCGAGACGGATTCGCTGGGGCGGACAACGTCGTATGGCTACGACTCGGCCGATCGTTTGGTCGCGATCACCAATGCGCTGGGAGGCGTGACGCGTTTCGAGTACGGATTGGGAACGAACCGGACCGCAGTGATCGACCCTTCGGGCAATGTGACCCGCTTCCGCTACGATCTTGGCAACCGCGTAAGCCAGCAAATAGATCCCTGGGGAAGGACCAACCTCTTTGCCTACGATGCCGTGGGAAATCTGGTGGAAAGCATCGACCGGAACGGGCGGCGCCGGACTTTTTCCTATGACGGACTCAACCGCCGAACGGCAGAGGTGTGGTGGCAAGGCGCGGTGGCGATTCGCACCCAGGCTTTTTCGTTCAACGCGATTGGAGCGATGAGCGGCGCCGAAGATCCGGCCGGCCGGCTGGACTTTGAGTACGACCTGTTGAACCGACTGACCCGCGCGACCCAAAGTCGCGTCGGCGGCTTAAGCAATTTCGCTCTGACCTACGCCTACGACGGCATGGACAATGAATTGTCGGTGACCGATGCCTCCGGCGTGCAGGTCACTGCTGAATTCGACGCGCGGAGCCGGATGACGCGCCGGATTTGGCAGGGAGGCGGGCTTCCCGCTTCAAGTGTTCAGTTCGAACTGGATGCTGCCGGCAATCGGACAAATTTAGTCCGCTACGCCGACGCTTCAGGTCAGCAGAGGATCGGCCAAAGCCGATACGCCTACAATGCGGTGGATGTGCTTACGGAGATTTCCCACATTGATGGCGCCGGAGGAGTTCTGGCCGCGTATCGATATCAGAGAGATTCCGCTCAGCAGGTTTCCGAGCGCCTGCTGAACGGGCAGACAACTCGCTACCGCTACGATCTGTCAGGGCAGTTGACGAATGCGGTTTACAGTTCCGGACAGGGCGAAGAGGTTTACCGCTACGACGCCAACGGCAATCGGGTGGGCGGTTCCGCCGTGGTTACAACCAACAACCAGGTCACAGCGGATAGTCTCTTTTCCTATACCTACGACGGTGAAGGAAATTTGATTTCCCGACAGCACCGCATCACCGGCGCTACGACCACCTATCAGTACGATCATCGCAATCGCCTGATCAACGTCGCTGATGCGGACGCGCAGGGCGCCCGTATCCAAACGGTCGACTTTACCTATGACGCCCTCAATCGTCGGATTTCCAAATCCGTCAATGGCGTGATCTCGCGTTTTCTCTTTAACCGGGATCAGGTCTGGGCCGACGCCAACGCGAATGGGACAATTACGGCTCGCTACTTTCTGGGCAGCCGGATGGATGAAATGTTGGCGCGCTATTGGCCAGGCCGTGGAGTGGACTGGTATCTAACGGACAACCTCGGAACGGTTCGCGATGTGGCGAGCGCCGTGGGCTCGCTGGTGAACCACATTGAATACGACAGCTTTGGACGCGTGCTGGCTCAGTCGGCGGCCGCGCTCGGAGATCGCTTCCTTTTCACTGGCCGGGAATTCGACGCGGCCCTTGGTTTCTATTTTTGCCGGGCGCGGTATTACGATCCGGCCCAGGGCCGGTTCATCTCGGCTGACCCAATCAGTTTCGCAGCGGGGGACTTCAATCTCTATCGCTACGTGGGTAATAACCCCATCAGCGCCTCCGATCCCACCGGTCTGGCCGCTTCCATTGAATACGCGATGCTGATCGGTGCGATTACTGGCGCTTTGTTGGCGCCTACTTTCGACATCATCTGCAAAATCAGCCTCGGCCAGGCGGGTGATATCACGGTGGGACGTGAAATTAAGAAATCGGTCGTTGGAGCGATCATTGGAGCGATAGCCGGCGGGCTGATTGCCTACGCGGCGCTGGAATTGATGCTGGCCACGATCTGGGCCGAGGGCGGCGCGCTCGACGGATTCCTCTTCAATCAGGCCCTGAAATATTTCATTAAGTCTCAGACCTTGATCAAGGTCCCCACGATCGGCCTGACTTCGTTGGGAGCGAAAATATTCCTCTTCCACAATTGTGATTTTCTCCAGGTTGTCTCGGCCGGATTTTAGCGCGACGGGCTGTCTTGCTTCCTGTCGATCGCTCCGGCAGTTTCGTGGGTGACCATATGAAGCATCTCGGTCCCAGGCTGGCCGGGTTGGCTCTAATGCTGACTCGTTCCTTTGCCGACGCCCAAGGTTCGGCCAGTGCCGGGGCGCTCGCATTCGACTGGCCGCAGTGGCGGGGGCCAAGCCGAGATGCGATTTGGGTCGACCCGGATTTGGCCAAGCCGGCGCCGCCCGGCGGCTTCACCGTCCTCTGGCATGCGCCGGTCGGTTTTGGGTTCTCCAGCCCGATCGTCAGCCACGGGCGCGTTTATGTCACCGAGTCGCAGCTTTTCAAGACGAACGCCCAGGAACGCGTCCGGTGCCTCGACGCGCGCAACGGCCATGACCTTTGGGACCATTCGTATGGCGTCGACTACGCCGAGTGGGCGCTGGATCCCAAGAACTCGTTCGGCCCGCGCCCGACCCCGCTCGCCGCCAACGGACGTGTCTTCGCCCTGGGGGCTCGCGGTCACCTCTGGTGCCTCGATGCCACCAACGGCGCCGTCCTCTGGCGCAGGTCACTCCCGAATAAATCCAAGGACTCCACCTTCACCCCGTCGCCTCTTCTGGAGGGATCACTGCTCATCCTCGCCCTGGACGGCGCGCCCGATGGACCTTGCGTCGTGGCCCTGGATGCGACGTCCGGCGCGGAGGTCTGGAAGGCCGGCGATGAGACGATGACGTTCAGCTCGCCGTTGGTCATCGAGGCGGCCGGCCGTCGTCAGCTCATCGTTTGGACAACGAAATCCGTGTGGGCTCTGGATCCCGCAAATGGCGCCGTGCTCTGGCGGGAGCGACACCCGGGCGGCACCACGTATCCGGTGGCGGCTCCGGTTCTTCAAAGGGATCTATTGCTCGTGAATGGGGTGGCTTTCCGTCTCGGATCCGACCAGGCGGGCGCGACCCTGGTCTGGCCGGACCGTGCCATCCCCTCGCGACAGCTCGTCAGCGAGACGTCCACGCCGGCGGTTCGCGGCGATCATCTTTACACCTGCAACCTCGCGGGCGAATTGGTGTGCGCCGAGCTCGGGTCAGGCCGCATCATCTGGACGACCAACGCCGTCACCGGCACGCGCAACGGGGGCAGCGCACACATCACGATGACTTCCGGTGATGATTTGATCCTCAACGAGCAAGGCGAGTTGATCCGAGCGCGGTTGGCGCCGGCGGGCTATGAAGAGCGAAGCCGGGCTCCGTTGCTGCGCCCGACGACACCGTTCGGTGCGGCCCGCATGTCGTGGGTGCCGCCGGCGTTCGCGCACGGCTGTATCTTTGCCCGGAATGACGAGGAACTCGTCTGCGCCTCGCTGGTCGCCCCGTCGCCGGGAGATCTTTTGATTCCGCCGGGCGCACCCGGGGTCGTCGAGCTTTGGCCCGGGGTTCCACCCGATGAAAGCACGGACCTCGGCCCGGAGCGGGTTCGCATGTCGCCCGCGCTCGATCGCCGGCAGGTCGAAGTGACCGAGTCCACCCGGCTGATCACGGCGGTGACCAAGCCCACGATCACAATTTTCCGCCCCGCGCCTGACCGGGATACCGGGACTGCAGTCCTGATCTTTCCGGGCGGCGGCTACTGGGACGTTTTCTGGCAACTGGAGGGCGAGGAAGTCGCCGCCTGGCTTCAGTCCCTCGGCGTAACCGGGATCGTGTTGAAGTATCGTGTGCCGCGTCGGCCGGATGACACAGTGGGCGAGGCGGCCCGGCGACCATTGCAGGACGCGCAGCGGGCCATTCGTGTCATTCGCAGCCGACAGGCTCAGTGGAGCCGGCCCATCGAACGCCTGGGTGTCATGGGGTTTTCCGCGGGCGGCCACCTCGCACTCGCCGCTGCGACGCGCTTCGATTGGCCCACCTATCCGGCGGTTGATGCGGCGGATCGCCTGAGCTGCCGGCCGGATTTCGCCGTTCCGGTCTACTCCGGGTATTTCAAAGCCAAGGATCGCGACGCGCTCAGCGCGGACTGGCAGATTCCGGCGGAGACGCCGCCGGTGTTCCTCGTCCATGGCACGGCGGATCTCATCAGCCCGGCGGAGGGCAGCGCGCTCGCCTATCTGGCGTTGCGGCGGGCGGGCGTTTCGGCGGAGCTTCACCTCTACGCCGACACCGCGCATGATTTTGCTGTGCGCACGAACGACCGACCGTATTCGCAATGGACCCGATCCTGCGCCGAGTGGATGAAGGCTCATGGGTGGATTCGATGATTCAGGCTTCGTGATTTGCGCGAAGGCAGCATGAACCTTCGTCTTGAATATGCGTGTACCCGCGCGGAAATGGCCGAGGCCCAAGAGCTGAACACGACCCAGCAGCTTGGTCGCGGCTCGAAATGGCGCGCTCGCCTTTGGCTCTGGCTGTTTCTTGGGGTAGTGCTGGCCGGCATGGCCTTCAGGATTCAAAGAGAGTTCTCGCCTGCCGAACGTCCGTATGTCGTCGGCTTGGTTGCACTCGTCACTGGCGGCGTGCTGATCTGGCAGACGCGCGCAAAAAAGACTCCGCTGACGCCGACGACCATTGAACTATCGGACACGGGTCTAGCGATAATCGACTCTGGCCATCATCGCGTCGACAAACCGTGGAACGCATTTTCCCAATGTCTCGAGTCGAACTCACTGTTTGTTCTTCTCGATCGGCCCAAAGTCGTGATGTTCGTTGTCCCCAAGCGCGCGTTTCCGGATCCGAACGCCGTGACTTCGTTTCGCGATCTCGCTCAACGCTGTGGCGCTGTCAGCGCCGGTAATTCGGAGGGAAATGCCCACGCAGTCACCGCCCATTCCGGGCCGGCGATCCAGGTCAGGTTTCGTTTGGGCTATCGAGACTACGTTGCTCGGACTCTGGCGTCGGGTCGGACATGGTCCATCCTGGCCCTCATCGCGATGATTGTTGTGGGGGCGGCGGTGGCGGCGACTTTTGCTCCGCCGCCGAACGCCCGGCCAGATCGGTCGCCGATGGCGATGCTTGTCGCCCTGATCCCGATCGGGGTCACCGTTCCGCTTATCGTGCTGCTGGTCGCTTTTCAACAGTGGCGCGCGCACGCTGGGTATCACGACTGGCAAACGTGGCGTCTCTCCGATTCAGGATTGGAATTCACCGGTCGCGACGAACACGGCTCGTTGCCCTGGAGTGCCTACCCGCGCTACAAGGAAACGCGCCGGTGTTTCATTGTTTGGAATCCTTCAAACGCCGCTTGGTTGCTGCTGCCGAAACGGGCCTTTAATTCCTTCGACGACGTCCGTCAATGCCGCGAGCTGCTCAGCCGCCAGGTGCGGCCGTCCCGGTGGTTCTTTGGGTAAGCGTCCGCCCAAGAGGTTCTAGCCGGGACGACGTGGCGTGACCGGTTTGAAGATCACCGCCCGCCGAGGCCGAGGTTTGTCGAAAGTCACCGACGGTCCGGCCCAATAGCCTTCGGTGCGCCGGCCAAGTGTGCGATCAAACTGAGGCCGCGCACCTGCATCTCGACATTGAACAACCCCGGCACCTCCCAGCCGAGGTTCATGCCCGTGATGCGATAGTCTTCCCACGCGCGGGACTCGGTCAGGAATCCGCGGGCCCAGGCGGTCTGCAACGCCTCGCGCAACAAGGGCAGGAGATCCTTGTCGATCGCAATCCACTCCCGATCGTGCGCGCTTCGATCGGTGTAAACGTCCCCCCCCGGCGTGTAGATGAACATGCTCGTGCCGCCCGTATCCTGGGCCTTGTGCTCCTGCGGAAAACGGGACCGGTCGTCGTAGAGCGGAATACCAAACCAGACGAGCTGGCCTAATCCTTTGGATTGGCGATTGAGATTCTGGACCATCAGGAACATTTGGAACTGGGCGGCGTGCAAGCCGGGCGAATAGTCGGGCGTGCGCTGAAACTCGGACCGGTTCAGGCGGGCTTCGATCCGGAGGCGAGCCGACGATAATTCCGCGAGGCTCGGCGGATCGACAAAGTTCTGCTCGACCAACAGGTGCACCCACGGCTCCCCGGTTTTGCGGGCGCGCCCGTCGTATTCGGTGATCGCATGGACGCCCAGGATCACGTCGGCTTCGGCTGGGTTTGCGGCGCCGCACGCCACGGTCTTGCCCGGGTTGGTCCAACGCCGCGGCCGGAGCTTGGCCGTTGCCGGCGTCGGGGCCGCCAAGGGATAGCGGCTCGACCATTGATCGAGATCCCACGCGGGTTTGGCGTTCGGCTCGCCGCCAGCCAGCTGTCCGTAAACCACCCGCTGGCCCGGCGTTGGCTCGATCAGATTGAATCCCGTCTGGAAGTGCGGGTCGCGGATCAACTCGCGCGGCTCAATCCGGGCGGCGTGGTTCGATGGAGCCTCAGCCGCCCAAATCCGATCGGCCAGGAGACCGCCCCCCGCCGCCACGAACGCGGCCGCCCGAAGGAATCGTCTGCGTGAGTGCATGCCGGAATGATGCCCGGCGGTGAAGCAGGAGAAAAGCTTTCGCGCACCACGGGCACTTCCTTCCGAAGCGTCGGCGGGCGTGTTCAACTGGCGATGGCCGTCCCACTGCCGGGTCTGGGCGCCGGCAGTTGTCGCCTCAGCGCGTCCACGATGCGCTGGTTCTCCCGCTCGGTTTTGACCGCCACGCGAAGTGCCTGGGAGCCCAGCACGCGACTGGTGGCTCCCGCGTCTCGGAGGAAGACACCTTCGCTGCGGCATCGCGCAACCGTCGCGGCAGCGGACGCACCGTCGGCTGGCAGGAATCCCAGCAGGAAATTGGCGCAGCCGGGGAGAATTGAGAGTCCGACGGACTCCAGGTCGCGCGCGAGGGTTTGTCGCAAACGATGGGTTTCCTGATAACGCTGGAGGTAGTAATCGGGATCGTCGAGCGCGCGCACGGCGGCGAGTTGGGCGGGAAGCCCGACAATCCACGGTGGCGTGATGGCGCGGAGGCTTTCGAGTTGATGCGACCCGGCGCAAAGATAGGCGACCCGCATGCCGCTCAAGGCGTAGACCTTCGACATGGACTTGCAGATGAGCACGTTCTCGCTGGCGGCCGCGATCGACTCAAGCGACGCCTGCGGTCCGACATAATCCACGTAGGTTTCGTCGATCCAGACACGTGTCTGCGACGGCAGGGAGTGGAGAAAGCGAGCGAGCTCGGCCCGGGCAACATGGTCGCCGGTGGGGCTGTTGGGATTGACCAAAACGAGGAGGTCACAGCCGGCGGAGACGATTCGGGCCAGGTGGTCCAGATCGGGCCGGAAGCCGTTTTCAGCCTCGAGTGGAACGCGGATGACATGGCAGCCGATGACCCGCTCGAGGACATGCGAATACTCGCCGTAAGTGGGGTCCATGAGGACAACGCGGGAGGCAGGGTTCAGCCATTCGCGGAACACCCGGAAAATAAGATCGGAGGAACCGGCGCCGGGCAAAATGTTCCCTGGACGCACTCCCCGGGCCTGGGCGATGGCGCGCACAAGACCGCCGCAGGCGGTCGGCGGGGACGTCTTCAGCAGCCATTCGGGGTCTTCATGGAGCGCCACCAGGACCTTGGGCGACGGGGGAAACCATGCGTCGAGCACGTCAGCGTTGATAATGGTGCGGCGCCGTTCGAGATCTTCGAAGCCGTCGCCAATGGCGTCAAAGAACGCGCCGCCATGAAAACACGGGGCCGGCTGGCGAAAGGGCATTGGCAAGCGCCAGTCCACGCCGGCGCCGAGCCGTGCGATGAGATCGGAAACGCCGTCCAGATGCCGACGCAGGTTGGCCACGTCGGCCTGCAGCAATTCGTAGGTGACAGCTCCCGCCTGGGCCGTGCGCCCGACTGGGATTAGCCCCGCCTTCCGATAAAATTCGAGGATTTCCTGTCGACCGATGGCGATGATCCGCCGGCCGCCCCGGGATTCCACCCATCGGAACGCGGCATACATCAGGAGCGCCGCCAGCCTCTGGCCGCGCTTGGACGCCAAAACGGTCAACAGGCGGACTTCGTACAGTTCGTCGAGCGGCACGCCGAGCTCTTCGCGCGGGAAGTATTTGTCGACGGAGTACGCCTTGGCCGTGGGGGGTGTGACGCTGATGAAGCCAGCGACCTCCCCGTCGACTTCGGCGATCAGGTAGGTGTTGAACTCATCCAGGGAATCGGACAGTTGGCGGCTGGGCGTGAGCGTGTGCTGGCCGAGTTCGCGAGCGTAGACGGTGTGGCGACATTTATAGATGGCAGGGCGGTCCCGGACGGAGGCGGTCCGGACGACGAGGGGGGCGGAGCTGGTTCTCCGGAGTGGGCTGGAGGCTGATTTTGGGCGCGGTTGGCCCGAGGCGACGGGGCGGCTTCGCTCGCGGGCCGCGGTTGGGTTGAGGCGGAAGGAGGCACTCCGATCTCTGGAAACAATTGGATTTTTCACGCGGCCACGATAGTCGGCCGCGCGCCTTGCCCCTGAATCGAAAAACGGTGGGCACAATTGCCGAACTCGATGGGTTGCGGAGCGTCCCGGCGGATGAGAGTCGCCCCCGCCCGGGCGGATCCCGGCTGGCTACCAGCGAGGGAAGGGCGTGCGTTCCCGCTCGCGCAGGGGCGGATCATCGCCCGGATGCGGCGCGGTCAACAGGCTCTCCTCCTCGAGCACGGCTTCCGGCACTCCAAGAATGCGATGGCCGAGCAGGTTGATGCCGGAGACATATTTGGCCGCGCCGGTCTGCATGACGTTGGCGATGCGCACGAGCTCGCGGAACCAGTTCGGGTGTCGGTTGGTGAACTTCAGCTCCAGGATGACCAGGCCGCGATACGCGCGCACCGGGTCGGCCATCGACGTTTTGATCTTACCCGACGGGTTGGGCTCGATGAGGACGTCGCGGTCCATTGTCACGCGCACCTCATCGTCGTCGCTCACGTAGGCCTCCCGCATGTAAAAAATATGCGTCATCGGCAGGGCCATCTCCTGTGTCATCAGGCGCTGAAATTGTTGAATGGCGCCGACGCTCTGCGGGCTTTGGCTGATGAGATCCGAGGGCTCGGGAAAATAGCCCGCGAGAAGCTTGGGCACGGCGCCATGATGGACGCCGCCCCGTTGCTTTTGGATGATGTCCTTCATCCGGCGCTTGATCTCGAAGAAGACCGGCGTGCCGGGCTTTTCGCTGTAATACCGCAGGCGAAGCTTGTAGCGGTTTTTGTCCCCGTTGATCGTGCGCCAGTAAATGGTCAGCGCCTTCGAGTCCAGGTAAAGGCTGTGGACGGGATAGGAGTAGTTCGGCCGGCCCACGCTGAACTCGTCCATGTTCAGATAGGACAAGACAAATTCACGGACGCGGCGAGCCATGTCCTCGGTCACGAGGTATTTCAGCTCAAACCGCGAGGCCTGCATGCGGTCACGGGACATAATTTCTAAATCGGGTTGAATTGGTTTCTCGACGGCCTTCCGCTGCCTGGCGGCAGCCGGGGATGCGGGCGGACGTCGTGGGAAAATCGGTCCGAAAAGGCGAGTGGATGGCTCGGGCAGACCGGAAGAACCCTGCCGCAGTCCCCACTCAGCGGGACAACGACAAGCGGAGGAAGCCACGACGGCGGCGCCGGCTGCGCCGCCGCGATCGGCCGGAACTCAGATTTGGAGGACGATGCGCCGGAGAGACCGCCGCCCGTTGAAGGCACTGTCCGAGGTCAGACCGGTGCCGGGCAAAACGATCACTTCGGCCCGTAGCCGGCTGGAAGATGAATTCCCGCCAAGCAAGCGGAGCGGTGGCGTAACGCGTTGTTTGGAAAAATCCTCGTCATCCGCCGGTTCCACGGCCTCAATCGTGTCCGCGGTGCTGGCCGGAGCCGGCGCCGGGCGGAAATCCTCGGTGCTGAGGCAGGCGAAGGGCGAATCGTCGAGGTCGGCGGCGAGCGTCCGGCCCTCAACCGGGTTCGGAGCCGTGGTCGCCCGCAGCGGGGCCGAAGTGCCGAAGATGGCCGGACTCCACAGCAAGACGGCCATCAGCCACGTGGCGAGCCAGCCGGTTGCAGTTTTGGAGAACATTTGAGCGTCGGGAAATTAACGCGAATGTCACCTTTGGCAATTCCAATTTGCACGGAGAACGCCGCCGGCAATCCAGGGGCAAGACCGTCCGAATCGGCCCGGACGGGCCCGGGGCTTCCCGATAGTCGATTCGTGGTTGAATGTGTGCTCCGTTTGGGCCGTCCGGAACCCCATCACAAAACCATGAGCCGGAACCCAGTCTCCCGCCGGTGTTCGCCTGTGCCCGCCCTGTGTCTGGTGGCGGTTTTTGCCCTGGAGTTGGCGAGCCCAGTCCTCCTCGGCGCGCGTCCATTGAAGTCCAGCCCGGGACGGCCGATCGAATTCAACCGGGACATTCGACCCATCCTGGCGGAGAATTGCTTCACCTGCCACGGGCCGGACAAGAACAAGCGCAAGGCCGGGCTTCGCCTGGACCTCGGCGAGGATGCGACGCGCGTCCTGTCCTCCGGCCACCGCGCGGTCGTGCCTGGCGATCCGCAGGCCAGCCGGTTGCTGGCCGTTGTCACCTTGAACGAGGGCGACGACCAGATGCCGCCCCGGAAAACGGGCAAGCACCTGACGCCGGACCAGGTCGTCTTGCTGCGCGAATGGATCCAAGAAGGTGCGCGTTTCCAGCCCCATTGGGCTTACGTGACCCCGGAACGCCCGCCGCTTCCGGTGGTGCGAGATTCGCGGTGGCCGCGCAACCCCATCGACAATTTCATTCTGGCGCGCCTCGAACGCGAGGGCCTGAAGCCATCGCCGGAAGCTGACCGCACGACGTTGGTGCGGCGCGTGACGCTGGATCTGACCGGCCTGCCGCCCACGTTGTCGGAAGTCGACGCCTTCCTCGCGGACCACACACCCGCCGCCTATGAAAAGGTGGTTGACCGACTTTTGGATTCACCTGCGTTCGGTGAACGGCTGGCCATCCAGTGGCTGGATCTCGCGCGCTACGCCGACTCGGATGGCTACCACGCGGATGTGCCACGCTCGATGTGGCAATATCGTGACTACGTCATCCGCTCGTTCAACGCCAACAAGCCGTTCGACCAGTTCACCATCGAACAGTTGGCCGGCGACCTCCTGCCCAACCCGACTGTCGATCAGCGCATCGCGACCGCCTTCAACCGCAATGGCATGAGCAGCACTGAGGGCGGGGCGGACCCGGACGAGTACATGAACAAATACGTGACCGATCGCGTGAACACGTTCGGCACGGTCTACCTCGGGTCCAGCACCGGCTGCACTGAATGCCACGATCACAAATATGACCCCTTCACCCAGCGGGAATACTATCAGCTCTACGACTTCTTTAATCGCATTCCCGAAAAGGGTCTGGACAGCGATCCGGCGCCCCCGTTCATCAAGGTGCCAACCGTGGGACAGGCCGAGGAACAGCGCAGCCTGACCAATGAGATCGCCTCGCTCGCGCACCAGCGAACCGTCCTCCTGACGAAGCCGGATGAAGCGTTCGACCGCGAGCAGGCCGCCTGGGCGGAACGGCAGCGGGGGACGGTGAAGTCCGGATGGATGCCGCTCCGGCCCGCGGCCAGCACGGCCCGCAGCGGCGCCACGCTGAAAACGCTGGACGATGGCTCGGTGCTCGCGAGCGGCACCAACGCCGCGCAAGACGTTTATGAAGTCGTGGTCGAGACCACCCGGCGGGAGGTCAACGCCGTGCGCTTGGAAGCGCTCACCCACCCGAGCCTGCCCCTCGGCGGAGCCAGCCGTGGAACCAACGGCAACTTCATCCTTACTGGTTTCGAGATCGTGGCCGAAAGCGCCCACCCAACCAACGAGCCGCCCGTCGCCGACATCGACTGGGGTAAATGGTCCGCCCTGGGCCCGTTTGCCGCGGCTTCAACCAAGGAGGTGTTCGAGAAGGCGTTCATCACCGAGTCGCCCGTCGATTTCGCCAAGACCTACGACAACGACAAGCTGCAGTGGAAGGAGAAGCCCGAATGGAAGGACGGCACGCCCCTGACGCTGTCGGGCGAGAATCAGGTCACGTACTTCCATCGAACCATTCGTGTCTCCTCCGCCCGTTACGCCCGGCTGACCTTCGGCAGCGACGGGGGCATGCAGGCCTGGCTGAACGGAACCAAGCTGCAGGACGGAAAGATTTACCGGCGCGTGGCCCCCGCCCCCGAGGAGGTCCTGGTGCTGCTCAAGCCAGGTGAGAACAGCCTTCTGCTCAAGGTGCATCATGGCTCCGGCGTCTATGGTGTTCTCTTCAGTCGCCCCAAGGAACCTGTCACCAAGTATCCCGTCGAATTTTCCCGCGCCCTCGCCGATTACAGCCAGCCGGACTTCGACGTCAAACGCGCGATCGACGACAAAGCCGACACCGGGTGGGCCGTCGATGGTCACTTGGAAAAGGCGCGTGGATCGCGGCAGGCCATTTTTGAGACAAAAACCCCGCTTGTCTTCGCGGGAGGGACGCGTTTGACGGTTCGGCTCAAGTGCGAATCCCCGACGGCTGGGCATGTGCTTGGACGTTTTCGACTCGCGGTGGGGGAAGGGAAAGGTCTGGAGGAGTTTGCTGGTCTGCCGGGTCCCGTGCAGGCGGCGCTGTTCGCCAGCCCGGACGGCATGACGCCCCCGCAAAAGACCGCGCTGGAAGAGTATTACCGCGACACGTTTTATCCGGAGCTGAAGACATTGAACGGCAAGCTCGCCGGGAGCCGCAAGGCGGCGAAGGAACTGGACGCGAAGATTCCCACCATCCGTGTGATGGAAGACATGGAGAAGCCGCGGACCACTCAGATTCGCGTGCGCGGCGACTACCGGAACCGTGGCGATACAGTGACAGCTGGCGTGCCGCACGTGCTGCCGTCGCTCGCGGCGGGCAGCCCGACGAACCGACTTGCGCTGGCCCGATGGTTGACCGGCTCGCGTCATCCGTTGCTCAGCCGGGTGACCGTGAACCGTTACTGGGCGCTGGTCTTTGGAACGGGTTTGGTTAAAACCGGAAACGAGTTCGGCACCCAGGGCGAGCCGCCTTCCCATCCCGAGTTGCTCGATTGGCTCGCGCGCGAGTTCGTCGACGGTGGCTGGAACATCAAGGCCACGATCAGGCGCATGGTCCTCTCGGCAACCTACCGCCAGGCTTCGAAGCCGACGCCCGCCTTGCTGGAGCGCGACCCGGCCAACCGATTGCTCGCCCGGGCTTCCCGCCTGCGACTCCCGGCCGAGGTCATTCGCGACTGTGCGCTCGACTACGCCGGGTTGCTCGATCGCAGCCGCACTCCCGGCGGACCAAGCGTCAAACCCTACCAGCCGCCGGGGCTTTGGGAGGAAAAAATGTTCGGCGGCAACAAATACGAGGAAAGCAAAGGCGCCGATCTCTACCGACGCAGCCTTTACACCCTTTGGAAACGCACGGTGCTCAACCCGGCGTTGATGACTTTCGACGCCCCAGACCGCGCGATCTGCACCGAGCAGCGCAGTGTCACCTGTACGCCATTGCAGGCGTTCGTCACCCTCAACGAGAAGGGCTTTGTCGAAGCCGCCCGGGCGTTCGCTGATCGCATCCTGCGCGAAGGGGGACCCACGCTGAAGGAGCGCACAGAGTTCGCCTTCCGGACGGCCCTGGCACGCCGGCCCTCCGCCCGCGAACGAAAGATCCTCGCGGATGTCCATGCCGACATGCTCGCGTCCTACCAGGGAAATTTGAAGGGAGCCGTCGATCTCCTGGCCGCCGGCGAATCCAAGGCCGGCCCAAACCGGCCCAATGAACTCGATCTGGTTGCCTGGACCGCCGTCGCCAACGTGTTGTTGAACCTCGACGAAACCGTCACCCGCGAATGACTGAGGAACGAACCATGCCCATTTCTCCAACTCACAACCGTTCCCTGAGGTCCGAAATTCTGGCGCAGTTGAACCGGCGCCATTTTTTCGGCCGAACCGCCCGGGGCCTGGGCACGATCGCTCTCGGGTCGTTGCTCAACCCCCGGTTGCTCGCCGATCCGACTCCTCACCTCGACGCCCGGGGAGTTCTCCCAGGCCTCCACTTCGCGCCCCGCGCCAAGCGGGTCATCTACCTTTTTCAGTCGGGTGCCCCGTCCCAGCTCGATCTGTTCGATTACAAGCCGAAGCTGATCGAACTCAACGGCAAGGGTATGCCCGAGAGCTACACCAAAGGACAGCGAATCGCCCAGCTGCAGGGGCAGAAGCTCACGTGTGTGGGCACCAAGTTTAAATTCGCGCGCCATGGTCGCTCCGGAGCCGAGCTCTCTGAGTTGCTGCCTCACATCGGAGGTATTGCCGATGAAATTGCCCTCATCCGCTCGCTCCACACCGAGGCCATCAACCACGATCCGGGCGTGACCATGATGCAGACCGGCACGACCCAGGCCGGTCGCCCCTCGATGGGTGCCTGGCTGTCCTACGGGCTCGGGAGCGAGAACGATCAGCTGCCGGCGTTCGTGGTGCTGACTTCAGGCCATGGACAAGACCAGCCGCTCCTCACCCGCTATTGGGGGAGTGGGTTTCTGCCCAGCAACCACCAGGGCGTCGAGTTTCGCTCCCAAGGCGAACCCATCCTCTATGTCTCGAATCCCAAGGGCATCGACGCCCCCGTGCGCCGCCGCCTGCTCGACAGCGTAAGGGATTTGAATCAGCTCAAGCTCGACACGGTCGGCGACCCGGAGATCCACACCCGCATCCAGGCCTATGAAATGGCTTATCGCATGCAGACCAGCGTGCCCGAGTTGATGGATCTCAAGCAGGAGCCCAAAGACATGCTCGATCTCTATGGGGCCGAACCGGGCAAACCCTCGTTCGCCAACAATTGCCTGCTCGCCCGTCGCCTGGTCGAACGCGGCGTCCGCTTCGTCCAGGTCTATCACCGCGGCTGGGATCATCACGGCAACCTTCCCGCCGAGATCACCAAAACCTGCCAGGCCGTGGACCGGCCCTCCTCCGCCCTCATCCGCGACTTGAAACAACGCGGGCTGCTCGAGGACACGCTGGTCATTTGGGGTGGCGAGTTCGGCCGCACTCCCATGAACCAGGGCGACATGGGCAGCGGCAACTACGGCCGGGACCATCACATGAAGGCATTCACCGTTTGGATGGCCGGTGGCGGCATTCGTCCGGGGATCACCATCGGCGGGACCGATGAGCTGGGCTATAACGCGGTGGAAGATCCGGTGACCGTCAACGATTTCCAGGCCACGCTCCTCCGCTGCCTGGGCATCGACCACGAGAAATTGACCTACCGCTTCCAGGGACGGGATTTTCGCCTGACCGACATTGCCGGCGAGGTTGTGCAGAAACTGCTTGGTTAGCGAATCCGGCTGACTATCGTCGAAATGGGAAGGCATAGCTGAGGGCGGGGGGAGGCCAGGACGATATTTATGCCGGCCATCTTTTTGCCAGTTCGGGATGCGGCAGAAAGATGTTGGGCAGAAAGATTGCACCACGAGGTGGTTGAGTGGGTCGCAGGGTTTGCCGAGATGAAGGCGTGGAGGAGTTGCTGAGGGCGGGCGGAGGCCAGGACGATATTTATGCCCTCCATCTTTTTGCCAATTCGGGATGTGGCAGAAAGATGTTGGGCAGAAAGATTGCACCACGAGGTGGTTGAGTGGGTCGCAGGGTTTGCCGAGATGAAGGCGTGGAGGAGTTGCTGAGGGCGGGCGGAGGCCAGGA
>JBGATF010000012.1:0-260698 GCA_044229355.1 Limisphaerales bacterium | reverse complement strand
GCCCGCCCGCCGGTTCTCCCGGTGGCTGGCGCTGGTCCGGGGGCTGGCCGTGATCTGCCTGGTCACAGTCGGATCCGCGACTAAGCTGTCGGCGCAGTCGCTGCAGGATCGATTCGCGGATCGGGAGGTCCTGACGGATGAATCGGGGCGGGTGGATGGCAACAACGCCACTGCGACGCTGGAGCCGGGCGAGCCGTTGCACGGCGGCAAGCCGGGCGGGCACTCGTTGTGGATTTCCTGGATCGCGCCGACCAACGGCGTCGTGCGTTTTCAGACCCAGCACAGTGACTTCGACACCCTGCTTTCGGCCTACTACCTGCCGTCGACCAACGCCACTGCGGTGACCGACCTGGTCGAATTGAGCCGGGCGGATGATTCGGAAGGGCTCGATGACGATGCGGATGTTGAGTACGGCGTGATAGCGGGCGCCCGCTATGAGATTGCAGTCGACGGCTATTATGGGGCGGCTGGACCGCTTCGCCTCAGCTGGGATTTTTTTGCGACTGACGTGGAGCCGCCCGTCATTCTGAGCACGCCCGGCGATCGAGCGGTGGAATTGGGGCAGTCGCTGGAACTGACCGTGGTTTTGACCAACGCCCAGAACGGGCTTCTGCGCTGGTATCACGATGGCAATGGCACGGCCAACTTCGGCCCGACGCTGGTCATACCGTCAGTCCAGGAGAGCGACGTGGGCCGGTATCGGCTGCGGGTGTCCATCGACGGACCCGATTACTACTCGGTCCCGATCGAGATTCAGATCAATTCCGAAGGGGTGACGGGGGCTCTCGCGCAGGACAAGATTCGGGACGCGGTCAGCACGGCATTTGGTGCTGGCGGCGGAGGCGGGGGCGGTGGTGGAGGTGGTGGTTTTGCGCCGGCGGGCGGGGGAGGCGTCGTGACCCGCGGGTATAACGGCACCCAGATCTTTAACACGACCTATGCGGTGTCGGATCCGCTGGAGCCGGCGCATTGCGGGTATGCCGGGGGCGGGTCGTTTTGGTATGCCTACACGCCGCCGGCGGACGGCACGCTGACGCTCGACACGATTGGCAGCACCTTTGACACGTTTTTGGCGGTTTACACCTACGACCCGCCGCTGAGCGGTTATGCGGGGCTGATTTCGATCGTGTGCGATGACAACAGCGCGGGCACCAATGGAGCCGCGCGCCTGGAGTTGGCGGCGCCCCGGACGCGGCAGTTTCTGGTCGTGGTCGATGGGGTCAACGGCGCCCGAGGTCTGGCTCATTTGAACTACCGACTGGACACCAACCGGCCACCGGTGCCGCCCACCCTGGTGGCGGCGCCGGCGCCCCTGGCGGTCCCGGTGGGTGCGGATGTCGTGTTGCAACCGGCGATCGCCGGGAGCGAGCCGCTTCACTTCACATGGCGCAACGGAACGAATCTTCTCGTCGGCCTGACCAACCGGCTTCTGGCGTTGCCGTCCGCAACCGTCCTCCAATCCGGGCAGTACGTCGCGACGATTTCCAGTCACGTGGGCCGTCCGTTGGAGGTGGTCTTCCCGTTGCGCGTCCTTGTGCCGCCCCGCCTGCAGGTGGCCCACCCGGGCGATGGTTCGTCGGTCGTTTGTTTTTCGAACGCCGTCGGCCAGCATTATGTGCTGGAGTGCAGGGAGGCGTTCGATCGGCCCTGGCAGATCCTGACCAACACCGATGCGGGCAACGGCCCACTGACGTTCATCACGAACACGATGGATCGGCCCACGCTCTTTTTCCGGGTTCGCGTCGAATGAGCCCGCTCGGGCGTTTGATTGATCGAGAATCTGCATGAGAATTCCGGGCCAACTGTACGTTCCTTGGGGGCATCGCGCACAGAGGTGGGTGGTGGGCGTGATTCTCTGGCTGGCGATGGCTGGGACGGTGACTGTGACTTTGACTGCGACCGGGGCTGCGGCGGAGGTGGGGCCTTCGAGTCTGCTGGTCGAAGCAGCCGGCGGCGTGGAGTTTCAGCGGGCCGGGTCCGCCACGTGGCAGTCGGCCACCAATGGAACGTCGCTCCGGCCCGGCGATCGGGTCCGCACGCGGGCTGAGAGTCGCGCTGCAGTGCAGTTCTCCGATCGGAGCGTGCTGCGATTGGGCGAGAACACCACGCTCGAGATCCAGCCGCCGCGCGCGGCGGGTGCGCGCCGTTTTCGCCTGCCCGTGGGATCGCTTTTCTTCTTCAACCGGGAGAAGCCCGGTGACGTGGAGTTCGAAACTCCGGTGGTCAGCGGGGCCATTCGCGGGACCGAGTTCTTCCTCGAGGCGGCGGGCGGCGGTGGCTCGACCCGGCTGGCGTTGCTCGACGGGGCGGTGGAGTTGACGGCGGCCGGGTCGGTCCTGGGCCTGCAGAGCGGTGAGCAGGCACGGATCGATCCGGGCCAGCGTCCGGTCAAGAGTCCGCTCATCGAGCTGGCGGGCGTGATCCAATGGGCCGCCTACTACCCGGCGGTGGTGGATCCGGACGATCTGGGCTTGTCCGCGGGCGAGCGGGCGGTTCTGGCCGGGCCCCTGGCGGCCTATCGATCCGGTGATTTGTTAGCCGCGCAGGCGGCGATGGCGGGGGTGACGGCGGGACCCGGAGGAGCGTCCCTTTTTCGCGCGGCGGTCGAGCTGTCGGTGGGCCGGGTGGAGGCGGCGGAGGCATGGCTGGCGGGCGCGACCAACGGGGCGGCGGTCGCCGCGGGTGCGCCCGCGGGCCGGCGGGCGGGAGCGACCCGCGCCTTGGGGGAGATCGTTTCGTTGGCGAGAGGGGACCGGCCGGCGGGTCCGGCTGGCGGGGTGGACGGGTGGGCGGCGCCGGGCGATACGGCGAGCGAATGGCTGGCGCGCAGCTACACCTTGCAGGCGCGGTTCGAGCTGGCGGCGGCCCGGGACGCCGCGCGCCGCGCCGTTCAGTTGTCGCCCGAGTTTGGGTTCGCCCGCGTCCGGCTGGCGGCACTGGAGATGGCGTTCGACGAGCATCGCGCGGCGAGGGTTGAATTGAGCCGGGCCCTGGAACTTTCCCCGCGGCTGGCACCGGCGCATGCGCTCCAGGGTTTTGTTGCGCTCGAGCAGAACGATGCGCACGAGGCGCTGGCGGCGTTCGATCGGGCGATCGCCCTTGACGCGGGCTATGGCGATGCCTGGCTGGGACGAGGGCTGGCCTTGATGCGTCTCGGGCGCCGTGACGACTCGCGCCGCGCGTTGCAGACCGCGGCGGCCCTGGAGCCGCGCCGGGCGCTGAACCGGTCCTATCTGGCAAAAGCGTTCAGCGCGTCGGGCGAGGCGCGCCTGGCGGAAAAGGATATTCGGCTGGCGAAGGAGCTGGATCCGGGCGACCCGACGGCGTGGCTCTACTCGGCGTTGCATCAGTGGCAGGAGAACCGGCCGAATCGGGCGGTCCGCGAGTTGGAACGTTCGGTGGCGCTCAATGACCATCGCCAGCTGTTTCGATCGCGCCAGTTGCTCGATCGCGATCGCAGCGTCCGCAGCGCGAACCTGGCCGCGCTCTATCGCGACGCCGGGCTGCCCGAGGCGGGGCTGCGGGCGGCGGCTGGGGCGGTTCACGACGACTATCTGAACTTTTCCGGCCACCTGTTTCTCGCCGACAGCTATCGGGCGCTCGAGGACCCGGCGCGAATGGATCTGCGGTTTGAGACCGCGCGGCTCAGCGAGCTGCTGGTGGCCAACTTGCTGGCCCCGGTGGGCGGCGGAAACCTGTCGCAGCTGTTGTCCCAGCAGGAACACCTGCGATTTTTTGATCCGCGTCCCGTGGGAGGCAGCATGGTCTCGGAGTACCGGAGCAGCGGCGACTGGCGGCAGGTGGGGTCGGTGTTCGGAACGATCGACAACTTTGCGTATGCGGTGGACGGCGCCTATCAATCCCAGCACGGGCAGGAGATCAATGACCACCGTGAGGGGTTCGATCTTTCGGCCCAGTTCAAGGAGCGGCTGAACGAGCGTGACGATATTTATTTCCAGACCTTTGTGGGCCGGGGGCACGGCGGGGACGTGGCCCGGCACTATGCGCCGGAGGACGCGATTCGATCGTTGCGGGTGCGGGAGGAGCAATGGCCGAATCATTTTTTGGGCTGGCACCGGACCTGGTCCCCGGCCAGTCACACGCTGCTTCTGTTCTCGCAGCTGCGTGATTCGCTGGACCAGCGCAATCCGGCGGCCGTCGTGCCGTTCATTCAGTCCAGCGGGGGAGCGGTGGTCGGCGTCTCGACACCGCCCGGATTTGCCACGCGTTTCTCCAGCGACTTTGCGCTCTACGCGGGTGAATTGCAGCAGGTCTGGCAAACGGAGCGCCAGACGTTGGTGGGCGGGGCGCGGCTGCAGTGGGGGCGGGTGGAGTCGGACGCGACGCTGTCCCGCGATTTATCCGGCCTGGTTTCGCGCGACTCCCTGGATGAACCATTGCGCCGGGCCAACGGGTACCTTTACTGGCAGGGGCGGCTCGCCCAATCGCTGCGATTGATTGCGGGGGTGAGCTACGATCATCTGACCCATCCGCGGAACTCGGATTTGGCGCCCTTGACCTCCGGCAGTGTGAGTCGCGATCTGCTGGCGCCCAAAGTGGGCTTGCTGTTCACGCCCTGGGCGGGCGCGTTGTGGCGCGGCGCCTACACGCGCTCGCTGGGGGGGCAGTATTTCGATAACAGCGTCCGGCTCGAGCCCGCGCAGGTCGCCGGCTTTACCCAGGCCTATCGCAGCCTGGCGCCGGAATCGGTCATCGGCCTCGTCCCGGGCACGATCTTTGACACGGCCAGCGTTGGCGTGGATCAGGCCCTGTCGAGCGGCACCTATTTCGGCGTCGGGGCGGAGTGGCTCCACTCGGATGGACGGAGAACGATCGGCGTGCTGACCAATTCTTTGCCGGTGCCGGTGCCGGATTCGCCGTCGGGGCTGCGCCAGACCGTGGATTTTCGGGAGCGGGACATTTCATTTTACGTGGCGCAATTGCTGGGAGATGGCTGGACCCTGGGTGGGCGGTACCGGATCGGGGAGTCGAGCCTGAGCACGCGGCTGCCGGGGTTACCCGATGGGACGGCCGGCCTCACTTCCCTCGAGCAACGGGAGCGTGCCGTCTTGCAGCAAGCGACGCTGTCGTTGAGCTATCAGCATGCGGCCGGCTTCTTCGGTCGTTGGGAGTCCGGCTGGTGGCATCAGAGCAATTCAGGCTACACGCCCGGGCGCGCGACCGAGGATGTCTGGCAGCACGATGTGTGGCTGGGCTGGCGGCTGCCGAGGCGCCACGCGGAACTGCGGGTGGGGTTGCTCAACCTGTTTGACACGGACTATCGCCTGAACCCGCTCAGCGCCTACCAGGCGTTGCCGCGGGGGCGCACGGCAGTGGTCAGCCTGCGGTTGAATTTTTAACCGGGTCGAGGCGGGTTGCCTAACAACATTGGCGCTGCCTGGCGGCGGCGCTCGGGAACTCTGGCCGTGATGGCCGGCCCCGGGCGCCGTGGCGTGCGGAAGGTCGGATTTTCGGCGGACTTCATGAGGGAAGCGGTGGCGGCCGCTGGTCGCCCTTGATTTTCCCATGGCCGTGAGAGGCAAAGAATCCGGTTCCTCCGGCGGGCAGGGCGGGTTAATGTCGTGAGGTGGTTATTCTACTCAAGATTATTTTGGCGGTCGGCGCCGGGCTGGTGATGGTGGCGCTGCTGTGAGGACATTCGCCTATTGGCAGGACAGGTTGTTCCAGTGCTCGTGTGGACTGTATGCGTTGAACCGGTGGGGGCTGAAGCCATGGGTCCCGTCGACGTTTCTCCGCGGGCATTTCGACGACCTTTTGTTGATTCCGGCGGCATTGCCGCTGGTTCTTTGGTGGCATCGCCGGGCGGGTTGGCGGGGGGACGACCGACCGCCGACGCGCGCTGAGGTTGGACTGCATCTGGCGATTTGGGCCGTTGTCTGCGAGTGGGTCGGGCCTGCGTGGCTGCATCGCGGAACGGCGGATATCCTGGATCTCGTGGCGTATGCGACGGGCGGGTTCGTGGCGTGGTGTTGGTGGAACCGGCCGGGATCTGGCGTTCCCTCCCGTTCGCGGTGCCATCTCAACGGGTTGTGAGCTTCGACGCGCTGGCGCCGTATTATCGGACGATGGAACGGGTGCTCGCGGGCTCGGTGTTGCAGCGATGCCGCATGGCCTTCTTGTCGGAGGTAGCCGGCTCGGGGCGGGTGCTTCTCCTGGGCGAGGGGCCGGGGCGTTTTCTGGTCGAGTTCGTGCGAGCCAGTCCGGGCTCGGAGATAGTCTGTGTGGAGCGCAGTCAGGGGATGATCGCCGCGGCGCGGAGGGCTCTGGCCGTGACGGGCCTGGATTCCGGGCGGGTGACGTTTGTCGCAAGCGACGCATTGACGTGGCGACCGCAGGAAGGCGGGTTCGATTTGGTGGTGACGAATTTTTTCCTCGATTGTTTTGAGGAAGGCGAGCTGGTGGAGCTAATCGGGAAAATTTCGGCTGCGGCCGGCGAGCGGGCCACGTGGTTGATCACGGATTTTCGAATGCCGGAACAGGGCTGGCGGCGCTGGCGCAGCCGCGTGCTTCTCGGGTCGATGTATCTGTTTTTCCGGCGCGCGACGGGAATTTCAGCCGGCCGCCTGGTCTGCCCGGGGAAATCGATGGAGGCAGCTGGGTTTGGTCTCGCCCGTCGGCATTTGGAGAATTTTGGTTTTGTTTATGCAGAACTCTGGCGCCGGCCGGCGCTTCGGCCAACAGGCCGTGCTTGACGGGCATACAGGTCGGCCCTGAAATTCCGCTGCGCGAAACCCTGGCCGACGCAAAAAACAAGATCCTGTTATGGGCTTTCTCTTCAACCGCGACCCGGACCGGTCTGGTGGCCGTCGACGGCTGGTTTTGTTTCCATTGATCGTGGCGGTGGGGGTGGTGGCGTTTCAATATTTCAGCTCGGAAAAGTTTGTGAACCCGGAGACGGGCAAGGCGGCGCACGTGGCGCTCAACAGCGATCAGGAGGCGGCCCTGGGCTGGCAGAGCTACCAGGAAGTGTTGGCGTCGTCGCGGGTGGTGAAGGCGGGTCCCGAAGTCGAGATGGTCCAGCGGGTGGCCCGCCGGCTGGCGGCGGCCACGGGGCCGGCGGGAGCCAGGTTTGACTGGCAGGTGAGCGTGGTCGACGAACCGCAGGTCAACGCGTTCTGTCTGCCGGGCGGCAAGATCGTGGTCTATACCGGCATTTTGGGTTTGGCGAGGCATGAGGCTGGATTGGCAACGGTCATCGGTCATGAGATTGCACATGCCACCAGCCGTCATGGCTCCCAGCGCCTGCTGCAGGGGAAGTTGGCCAACACCATCCTGGCGGGAGCCAACGTTGCCGTTGGGCTCGGGGACATGAGCCCGGAGCAAAAGCAGATGGTCCTGGGCGCGCTCGGGGCCGGCGCCAAATTCGGCGTCATCTTGCCGTTCAGCCGCAGCCACGAAGTGGAGGCGGACGAGATTGGCCTTTTGTACATGGCGAGGGCTGGCTATGACCCGCGCGAGGCCATCGCGTTTTGGGAACGGATGGAGGCGGCCTCCAAAGGCGCTCCGCCGGAATTTGCTTCGACGCATCCGTCCCACGCGACGCGCATCGAACGTCTGCGGGCGCTGCTCCCCCGGGCTTTGGAGGAATCGGCCCGGGCACCAGGCCCGCGGGGGGAGCGTTAGTAACGGTGCAGAAATAGATTGGATCTTCCTGCGTGGTCTTTGGCCCATGCCCCAAGGCCCGCCAGGTCCGATCCATCGCGGCGGCGAGGCCTCTCATCATCGGTTGCCATCCGTGGGACAATTCGGCATGGCAAATCTGGCCCGCACTCGGCATGCGTGGTGCTTCGCATCGTGCTGCGCGAGGCAAGCGTGGGCGTCCCCATGGCTTGGACATTGGTCGGGCTGGCAGGTTGGGCGGACCGGCAAATATCTCCCTCCGATGGGGCATAACCCGAAGGCCGCGCCCCTGGTCAGCCGGTGAAAACAACAGGTTCGCTATGGCATTGGCATGGAAAGAAGCGTACGAAACGGGCAATCAACGTATCGATAGCCAGCACAAGAAAATCTTTGAGATGACGAACCGATTGGAGGGGATGCTGGCCGGAACGGTGGAATTCGATCCGGCATCGGTGATGCGGTATCTGGACATGTATGTGAGCATCCATTTCTGCTACGAGGAGGCGTGCATGTTTGCCGCGAAGTGCAGCGTGCACAAGGTGAACCGCGATGCGCACGGGCGGTTCATGGCCCTCTTCGACAAGATGCAGGCGCGGTTCAAGCAGGACGGTCCCACGCGGGAGTTTGTCCAGGAGCTTTACGACGCCATTGCCGAGTGGATCGTCCAGCATATCTGCAAGATCGACGTCAACCTGCGCGGGGCGAACCACGCGGCGGCGGCCTAGAGCGCTCAATAGGCTTTTCAAGCCGGCATCGTGGGGGCTAGGCTCCGGCCGTGATTTTCGATGCCTCTCGGGATGAGTTGTTGGAAAAGGTGTGGGCCGGCGGGCGCATTTCGAAGGCGGAAGCCGCCCGCTTAAGCCGTCTCTCGCTCGACGAACTTGGCGCGTTGGCGGACCGTCGCCGAATGCTGGCCCGCGCCCAGGCCCACGGAGGACGCGGCAATGAGTTGGTGACCTACATCGTTGACCGCAATATCAACTACACGAACGTCTGCAACGTTTACTGCAAGTTCTGCGCGTTCTACCGGACGGAAAAAGATCAGGACTCGTACGTCATCTCGCTCGACGAGTTGGATCGAAAGATTGAGGAAACGATTTCCCTCGGCGGCACGCAGATTCTGATCCAAGGGGGACACCACCCGAAGCTGACCAAGCAGTGGTATCTGGACCTGCTTTCGCACGTGCGGGCAAAATATCCCCAGGTCAACATCCATGGGTTCAGCCCGAGCGAGTTGTTTGCCTTTCAAGACTTCTTTCACGAGCCCGTCGACCAGATTGTGCGGGATTTTGCCCGGGCCGGACTTGGCTCGCTGCCCGGAGGGGGCGGGGAAATTCTGGTGGACCGGGTGCGCCAGCGCATCGCGCCGCTGAAGGCAATGACGGCGGAATGGATGGGGGTGGTGGACGTGGCGCATCAGCATGGCCTGGCCAGTTCAGCGACGATGATGTTTGGGCACGTCGAGACGATGGACGACCGGCTGGAGCATCTCGACGTCGTCCGAACCCAGCAGGATCGTTCGCTGGAGCGATTGGTGGCCAGCGGCCGCCTGGCGGTGCCGGCTACGGCGACGCCTGCCGATCGGGGCATCGCGTATGGCCGCGCCCTTGAAGAGAAAACGCTTCAAGGCGGCGCGTTCACGGCCTTCATCGGCTGGACGTTCCAGCCCGAGAACGCCGTGCTGAAGGCGCCGACCGTGGGCGCTCACGAATATCTTCGCATGCAGGCATTAAGCCGCATCTATCTGGATAACATCCCGAGCGTTCAGAGCTCATGGGTGACGCAAGGGCCGGACATCGGCCAGATCGCGCTTAAATTTGGCGCCAACGATCTCGGCAGCATCATGATTGAGGAGAATGTGGTGAGCGCGGCGGGCACCACTTTTCGCATGGGGGTGGCCGATATGCAGCGCCTGATTACCGATCTCGGCTACGAGGCCCGCCAACGGGACAACTGGTACCGACTGGTCGGGGCGTAGCCTGGGTTCTCTCCGCCGGCGCCCGCGCGAGCGACGCGTTCTTCGCGTCCGGTCAGCGGAAAATTGGGGGCGCCGCGGGTTTCCTCGGGTTGGTTCCTCTCGATCGCGCCAGCGATCCTGGCTCTGCGGGACTGCGAATTCGCGAATGCGCGAATGCGCGAATCCGCAAATGCGGCTACCCTCCGGCGACGATGCGGACGATTTCCAGCCGATCACCTGGCTGCAACACGCGCCCGGCGAAATCCGACGGGCTGATGGCCTCCTGATTCAGCTCGACGACGACGCTGCGGGGCCGGAGGTCCTGCTGCAGGAGGAATTCCTCGAGCGTGCAGGGAAAGCGAACGGTGACGGGTCTGCCGTTGGCGACCACGGTCGTGTCTGTCATGGAGCAACAGTATCTGGAACGGACCGGCGGCCCAACGGATCTTTGTGGCTTCCTGAAGCGACCGCCGGTTTGGCGTTGAAACCGACGGGCGAGTGGGGGTAATCGGTGGGCCATGTTAACGCGCCATTGTTATCAGTGCGGCTGGGAATACACCATCACGGGCCAGCCCGGGCGGACGGAGAGCTGTCACCAATGCGGCGCGGACCTGAAGGTTTGCGAGAACTGCATTCACTTCGAGCTGCGGGTGGCGCATCAATGCCGGGAGAAGCGAGCCGACCCGGTCATGGACAAGCGCACCGCGAATTTTTGCGAGTATTTCGAGATGATTCGCAGGGAGTGGAAAGGGAAGGGGGCGGACGCGCGGGAGGAGAAGGCCCGAGAGAACTTGAAAAAGCTTTTCGGCGATTGAGCCGGAGTGCGGGCTGGCCGATGCCGGGAGGAGGTCGGGCGAATCCGGCCCTGTCTGCGGTGGCCGGACATCCGCGCTCCCGGTGGGCAAAACAAAAAACCCTCTCCCGCGAGCGGGAGAGGGTTGTGCGATCAGCCTTGGGCGGCTGATTAGAAATTGTAGATCAAGTTCGCGGCGACCAGGACGCTGTTGCGCTTGGTTCCGGGCGTGCCGCCGTAGGTGCCGTCGCCACCCCAACCGGCCATCCCGCCGTCGCCGGCCTGGTGGTCCCAGCGGACTTCCAGACGGGAGAGGACGTTCTTCCAGAGATCGTACTGGAGGGTGCCGGTGAGGGCGAAGATCTCGTGGTTGCCGCTGGTCACGCCACCGGCGGGCTGGGTGCCGAACACACCCGAGCCGGAGCCGGCGTCGCCCGCCCAGGCGTATTCGCCACGGGCGTGGAAGCTCATCTTCTCGGTCAGGGTGATCGAGCTGTAGAGCGCGAGGGCGTTGGCGTAGACGCCGTGACCGCTCAGGAGGTCTTCCTGGGTGGTATCGAGGTAGTCATAGCACGCGCCGACGCGCCAACCTTTGATGGGAGTGTTCAGCGTGAAACCGAGGTAATAGCTGGTTTGATCCCAGTTCGCGCCAGCGTTGAACCCGTTGATGAAGGACGCGTAGGCGGTCGAGCCGGCGAGGAAACCCCAGGAGTCCGGCGCGGTCAAGGCGATGGACGCGAGGTAGGTCTTGTATGATTCCGCGCGGGGTGGGTTGGCCTTCTGGTTGATGCGGGGGCCGACCGTGTTGGCGATGCCGGCGGACACCGTGGCGGCGGCGCAGAGCTGGTAACTGCCGAGCACGCCGGTGTGGGTCGTGGGCTCGAGGGTGTAGCCCCAGGAGCGGGTGTAGTTCGGGTTGGCGCCGGCATCGAACACTTCGTAGCCGATGACCGTGTCCCAAACGCCGACCTTGAAATCGAGGCCGTTGCCAACGGGCGTGCGAAGCGAGGCATAGGCCTGCTTGATGCCCACATCGCTGGAGCTGCCGGTGCCGAACAATCCGGCGTCCTCGCCGAACAGGACCTCAGCCTTGTAGCCGGCGGCCCATTGGGCTTCGTCGAGCGGCTTTTCCAGCGCCAGCTTGACGACGTTCAGGTTGAACCCGTCCTGCTTGTCTGGCGCGTTGAAGGAATAGGCCGGGACGCTGCCATTGCCCGTTCCGGGGTTCCAGTGGATCGAGGTGTTGACATAGCCGCTCAGCGTCGTGGAAGACAAGGCGGTCCACACCTGGTTCATTTGTTCTTCGGCCGAACCAATTGCCGGGATGCTGATGAGTCCCACTGCCGCGAGACCCATCGTCCATTTGTTCACGTTCATCATCTGTTCCTTCGGTTTTAGTTTGTTCTGTTTTTCTCTGGGTTCCCATTGGGCGCTTCCGGAGCGCGTGTGCGAATCGCGCCGACCGTTGCACCATGCCACCGGCCTACAGGAACGCTGACCGGCTGCAATTTCTTCAAAATCTTCCGTGGCTGTCCGGGCACAAGTCACCAAAACAGCCGCTCAGGACTGGCCTGTCCGGCAGAAACCCAAAGTGCATTGAGCGCCGGCATTCCTCCACGCCAGCCCGGGGATGGCAAGGCTTTTTTTGGCGCCCAAACTTTCCGGAAATCCCGGTTTCCTGCGCGGGTTCGGTTCGATTTCCGGTTTCCTCCCGGCCCGCGGAGCGCAGGAAGAGGCGGGCGACGATGCCATTCAGCCGGAAAACCGGCAGGCGTAAAAAAAGCAAAGGCTTTCCCCCCGCGCGTTGTCTACAGATAAAACAAACCGATGGTCGTCCCAGAGGAAGAGCAGGCGTTGGTGTCGCGGAGCCGGAATGGCGATCCCGAAGCCTTCGCCACTCTCGTTCGGGCCCACCAACGAATGGTGCATGCGGTGGCGTATCGAATGACCGGTTCGCTGGCCGACGCGGAAGATCTCGCGCAGGAGACGTTTGTGCAGGCGTATCGTCAGCTGGCCAGCTTTCGGAACGAAGCCCGATTTTCCTCGTGGCTTTACCGCGTGGCGATGAACACGTCCTTGAACTGGGCCAAGCGCGAAGCGCGGCGGCGGCGGGCGCATCGGGACTGGGGAGTGGAGTTGGACGGCGAGGCCGCGGTGAATTCCGGCGGCGACGTCCGGGATGACCGTGGACGCGTGCAGGAGGCGCTGCTGCGATTGTCTCCGAAGCAGCGGGCGGCCGTGGTGCTCACCATTTACGATGGGCTGAGCCACGCCGAGGCGGCCCGGATGCTGGGCTGTTCGGAAACCACGGTCTCGTGGCGGCTGTTCATGGCCCGGGCCAGGCTGAAGCGGTTGTTGAAGGATTTGGTGACGGTCGAGGAACTGCGAGTATGAACGATGAGCAACTCAATCGGGTGCTGCGATCCGGACGGGTGCCGGAGCGATCGCCGGAGTATTGGACGGAATTTCCCGAGGTGGTGGTCCGGGCCTTGCAGCGCGGTGGCACCCCGGTGGTTGCTGGGGCGGTGGGCGAGTCGAGGCTGAACCCGGTGCGGCGTCGGCGGAGCATCGCGCTGGCGCTGGCGGCGGCCTGCGTCGTGTTGGGAGTGATCGCCGGATTTCGGCTGGGCCGCCTCTCCGCGCCACGGACCCCGGAAGGCCTGGCGATGAGCCGATACCTCCGCGAGCTCGAGGCGCTCTTTCCCCAGCAAATCCAAGCCCTCGTCGTTGAGCAAGGCGGGATGCGGCTGATGCTTTCCGACCGGCCGGATGTGCCGATTTCAGCGCCGGTTTATCTCCGCATCTGCGATCGGGATGGCGATGCGGCCCGCTGCCGCACGGTCATCACGTTTAGCGGGCAGCGGGTGCGATTGAATGGCGACGAGTTCGAAGTTTTGTTGGACGCCGGGGGAGGTGTCATCGTGGTGGCGCGGCAGGGGGTCTGGTCGAGCGATGGGTTGCGCTCGACCAGCCTGCCGTTCCGCATTCAGGCCCACGTCCTGGAAAACGCTGGCTGACGGAAATGGGGAAATCGTTGATGACGTTGATGAACATCAGGACAGTGATGCAGGCGGGCGGGAGGCGCGGGTGGCGCGGGTGGCGCACGGCCGGCCTCATCTGGTGCGTCTGCCTTGCCGCAGCGCTCCGCCCGGGAGTTCTCCCGGGCCAGGCGCCCGCACTGCTCGTGCTCGCGAACGATGTGCCGCCCCGGGTCTTCGGCGGTGAAACGCAGATCGTGGACGTGCGCCTCCGCAATCCGGCCGGCAGACGGGTTGAGGTCGGAGGGCGACTCCAGCTGGTCCAGACCAGTTCCAGTCTGGCCGCCCCCTGGACATCGATGGAATGGAAGCCGTTGTCGGTTCAGGCTGGCCAGACGGTGACCGAATCGGCAAGGGTCCCCTTTCCCGTGGTCGGATCGGCGACCCGGTTCCTGGTGCGTTGGGGAGTGACGGATGGACGTTGGCTTGGCGCGACCGAAGTGTGGGTGTATCCGCGGGATTTGTTGTCCGCTTTGCCGCGGATCGCGGCGGGACCCGTTGGGCTCCTGGATCCGCACCACGAGGTCCGACCTCTCCTTGAGGGAGTGGGAGCCGAGCTGGTGGATTTGGAACGTCAGCCGCTCGAAACATTCGACGGGCGCCTGGCTATTGTGGGGCCATTTTCAACGGCCTCGCAGATGCCGCCGAACCTCGCCCGCACCGCCGAGCGGCGAGCTTTGGCGGGCCTGGCGATCGTCTGGATCGGGCCGCCAGCGGCGGCGGATCCAACCATCAGCTCCGAGCCCGGTAGCTATCTCGTCCCGGCCGGTCGAGGGGCGATTGTCGTCGTGGCCGGCGACCGCATCGCCCGGCTGCGGGAGCGGCCGGAGGCGCAGCTGAATTTGATTCGGTTCGCCCGCCTGGCCCTGCGCCTGGACGAGCTCAAAACACCCAAAAGCGAATTATGAAATGGAACCTGCGACGGACGAACGCGGCTTGGGCCTCGACGTTGATTCTGCTGATGCAATCCGCCCTCGCGCTCGTCGCGGCGGAGCCCAGCGTATTGACCGTGGCGGTCCTGGACTTCGAGGCGAAGGATGATGCCGTCCGCGACCTGGGCCCGAAAGTTGCGGAGCTAATCAATGTGTCCCTGACGGCCGAGCCGTCGGTGATTACCGTCGAGCGCGCCGAGCTGGCCAAAGTGTTGGGCGAGCAGGAACTCACGCTGTCCGGCACGGTCTCCGCTGAGTCGGCGGCCAAGGTCGGGCATTTGACCGGCGCCAAGGTCCTGGTCACCGGGCGCGTGTTCCGGGTGGACAAGGAGCTGATCCTCGTCGCGAAGATCATCAGCGTGGAGACCAGCCGCGTCTACGGGGAGCTGGTTAAGGGCACGGCCGCCAGCGCGGCCATCACGGACCTGGCGGAGGCACTGGCCAAAAAGATCGGAAAGGTCGTGGCGGAAAAGGGCGACACGCTGGTCTCGAAAGTGGAGACGCGTGACGCGCGGATCAGCCGGATGCTGGCCTCGCTCAAGGAAGGCCGTCGCCCGACGGTATCGGTGAAGATCCCAGAGCGCCACTTTGGCGGGCCGGTGGTGGACCCGGCGGCGGAGACGGAGCTGTTGCGGATCTTGCAGAAGGCTGGATTCAAAACGATCGACGAAAAATCGGCGGAGCGGGCGGACATGGAAATCACGGGGGAGGCCTTCAGCGCCTTTGGCGTGCGCAAGGGGAATCTGATTTCCTGCAAGGCGCGGGTGGAGGTGAAGGTGCACGAGCGGGCGAGCGGGCGGTTGGTGGCGGCGGACCGCGAGGCGAGCGTGGCGTTGGACATCGCGGAGCAACCCGCGGCGAAATCCGCGCTGCAGGACGCGGCGTCGATTTTGGCTGAACGCCTCGTGCCCCAACTGGCTCGATGAGTGCGCCGGGCCGGCACCGCGGGCGCGGATGGAGGGTTGCCTCGCTGGCTGTTGTCGTGTCGCTTGCGCTGCCCATGGCGTGGGCTCGCGCGGCAGCGGACGGGGTCCGGCTCGCTGTCGTTCCGGCGGGTTCGGAATTGGCGGCGGCGGTGGACGTGCTGACGGCCGAGCTGTCCGCGAACGCCGGGTTGGAGTTGGTCGAGCGTGCGCAGATTGCCCGGATCTACCGGGAGCAGGCGCTGGCGGCGGGCGCGGACCGGTTTCTCCGAGCGGGTCAGCTCCTCGGAGCGGATGGGGTCCTGGCGGCGGAGCTGGCCTCCGAGTCCGGGAATTCCGTGTTGAGCGTGCGCCTGACGGCGGTGCGGGCGGGGGTCGTGTTGCGCCAGCGGACCTACCCGTGGCCGCTGGCGAACGTTCAGGAGTGGGCCACGGTGGCGGCCGTGCAGTTTGCGCCGTTGTTTCCAAAATTGTCGGTGCCGGGCAAGAACGCCATGCCGATCTCGGTTCTGAACCTGCGCTCGGCGGTGCGTTCTCGCCAGACCGACAGGATCGAGTCGGAGCTGACCTGGATGGTGCAGAATCGTCTGACGCATGAGCGCGAGCTGTTTGTCCTGGAGCGTCGCCGGCTGGGTTGGCTGAGCGATGAAAAGGATCTTTCACCCCGGGCCGATGACCCGTTCTGGAGTGGAAGCTACCTGCTCGAAGGTTCGATCGATCGTCAGGGCTTCAGCCCGCTGTCGGTCACGGTCCAAGGCCGCCTTGTGCCGCCGGGGGGCGCCGCTCCCATGGAGTTTGAAGTGACCGGTCCGCGCACGAATCTCATGCAGGTCGCTGATTTGGTCGTGCAGCGGATCCTGGAAGCGTTGCGTCGACCGGCGTCGCGGGCCGAATGGCGGGCGGCCGACGAGGCCGCGAACTATTTGCAGGAGGCGAAGTGGGCTCTGAAATGGAATCGGTTTGGCGAGGCCCAGGCTGCGGCCGATGCCGCGTGGGCCCTGGGACGGCGTGACCTCGAGTGCGCGCTGGTACGCGTGCAGGCCTACGTCGCGCTGATTCCTTCGGATACAGGAGGTGGCTACCAACACGGCGAGTATCGCAATTCGTCAGGCCGGGCGCGGGCCACGACGGAATTCGTGACGCAACTGCTGACAAACTACCCGCAGCGCGTGGTTTATCGCCAACGCGGGACGGATGTGGTCTACGCGTGGGTGGGCCGGCGCCCCGATGCGGATGCTCCCGCCCGGGCTGCGTTCTGCCTCGGCCTCTACCAGGATTTCTCGCGTCATTTGCCGGCCGACCAACCCGAGGCGGGCACTCCCTGGTCGGACTTGGGGATCCGGCTCCTTGAGTCGGCGTCGCAGGTGCTGCAGCACTTCCATTTCGTCCCTGATGCTCAGCCCGCAGTCGCGGAGTCACTGGCCGAGCTTCGCGCGCAGAGCCGAGAGGTTGCGGATTGGCTCGCCCGCTCCCGGTCCGCGCGCGATTCCTCCTGGATCGGCGTAGGCGAGCCGTCCCGGGGCGACCTCTCCCGGCTGGCGTCGCAGCGGAATATTTTTGCCTGCACGTTGGATTGGGGCTGCTTTTGGCAGGAGGGACCGGAAGGCGGCGCGGCGGTGTACCGCGAACTTCTGAGCAGCCCGGCCTATGCGGGCCTGAACACCCGTCTCTGGTTCCGACCGGTTGAGCAACCGCGGCTGGCGGCCTGGAGCGACGCCGATCGACAACGGATACCGGGGGTGTGGGCAGGGCTTCTGGCCGATCTCGAGCGATCCACCAACTTCGTCCAACGGATCGAAGGACGAATGCTCGCCCTGGCGGATGCGGCGTCTGTGGAGGCGGCCGCGCCAGCGGTCGAAGAGGTCGTTGGCCTTATTCGGGAGCATCGGGGTCAAATCGTGAGCAACGCGGTGGACCTGCTCGACGCCGACTGGCACCTGGGTGAGCTAATCGGAAATCTCGGCGGCTCTGTCTCCAGCCCGAAGAAGGTGCAGTTGCAACAACGGTTTCGTTCCGAGTGGCGACCAGAGTTCCAGTCCATCCGGGACGAACACGGCCGGTACGCGCGGCAGCTGAACCTTGAGCGGGTCAAGCCTGCCTCGTTTGAGCGGCAGAAGAAATTTCTCGCCGAACCCGCCCCATTCGATCCCGGTCTGTTCTTCCAAACGTTTCGCGCGCGTTCCTGGTCTGCAACCCAGGCCACAGAGCTCTTGCAGTTGCTGCCAGCCTACCGGACGAACGTCCTGGACACTGCGGGCGATCCATCGGGCCAGACCAATGGCCGTCAGCGTTTGATCGCAAAACAGCTCGGGGATCTGGCGGACCATTTGCATCGCGTGACCCTGCCTGCAACCGCGCGAACGCGACCGGCAGGCGATCCGCCGTCCACGAATGCAGCCCCGACGCGAACCATCCCGGCAGCGACTGCTTCCCGGTCGATCATGGCGGGCCCGCGGCCGGGACCAGCAGGTTCCTCCAGCTTCTTCCAGACCGACGCCGAGATCCTCGAAGTCTCGAAGTTCGAGTCCTACCCGATGGGCCGATTGACCAATGGATTGCCGGCGGATGTTTTCATGCCGGGCTTTTTTGTGTTGGCCCATCGCTGGAGGGAAGCACGCCTGTGGCTGGATTGTCGGTTCGATTTGGCGTCGTCTTTCCGCGGCCACTGCGGGTATCACGCCGCGTTTTTGGTGTGGGATCCCCAGACGGGAGACTGGGACATGATCCCACAGACGGTGGGTGATCCGGCGTCCCGAGGGGCTCCGGCCGGCTTCATGGGCGAGCCGGAAATCCACCTCTATTTCGAGGTGTTCCGGGGAGCGGTTTACCTGAGCGACGGTCCCGATTTGCGCCGGTTCGATCTGCGAAGCCGGCGCTGGGAGAAGCTCGGTTATCCGGGGATGCAGGGGGCGGAGTTGTTCGTCGTGAACGGCCGCCTCTACGCCGCCAATGCCGACGGCATCCACGAATTACTGGACGACGGGCAGGGCACGCGCGTGCTGGCCAGCACCCGCCGTCGGCCCGCAGCTTCGGCGTTGGATTCGCTGGCGACGCTGGGCGGGCCAACGCTCTTTCCAGGTCCGAATGGTGCCGTGCGCTCGAGGGTGGGCGATTGGATCCATGAGTGGGACGGTCGCGATTGGTGGCAACTGCTCGCGCTTCCTTCTGGCAGAGTGCAGACGTTTGGCGACGTCACGCTGCTCCGGGCTTTGCCGTACCGCGGACGATCCGAGGTTTGGATCTTTCCGCACAATGCCCGCGAGCCGGAGCTTTGCTGGCTGGAGGAGTCATCGATTTTCCCGTTTGGACCTCCAGGCCGTTTGTCGATGAAGGGTCCGGCTGCGCCGGCTTCCGATCGGGCTGCCGCGGTCTGGTCGGCGGCCACGGGCGCAGCGTTTGCCGGCAGCCCCGCCGCTTGTTCCGGCACGAACCTTTTCTTCCTGGTCGATCACACCGCTCTGCCAAAACCCGCGGCCAGCGTGGCCTCGGCGACGAACGAGCTTCGGCACGCGAATCTTGTATGCTTGGATCGGCGGTCGCCGAACCCTTTGGTAATCCCGATCCGTTTTGCGGCGGGAGGCGGTGCGTGGACAACGTTCCGCGCGCAGTTAGATCAGGGCCGGTCGCCCCACATGGCAACCGCCTGGCTTGTCCCCACCCCCGAGCATTTGCTGATCGGCCAACCAATGGCCCGGGGCGTCTGGCTGGTTCCCTGGGACCAACTCGCCGCCGCCTGGCAACACCGCGCCCCACCCGCCGCCCGGTGATTGGGGTGCGAGCGGAAATTGGTCATTGGTCGTTGGTCATTGAAGGGCGACGCGATCTGGCACGGATGCATTCGCCGTTGCTGCCTCCGGCCTTGCCACGGGTGTCGTTCGGCGATACCAACGAGGCGCTCCGATCATGATCTTAAATCGCCTCCTCGCCCTTGGGTTGACCGCTGTCCCGGTCGCCGCCGCCGCTGCTCCGGCCCAGTTCCCCGTCGTGACCGTCACGCACGACGACACGATCATCACCCAATCCTGCGTGGTGGTCGTGGCCGGGCCAATTGCGGACACCAACAAAAACGGCGTGCTCCACATCGACGCGGATCACGTCACCGTCCGATTCGCCCCGGGTTCGGCATTGCGGGGCTCGCCAGCGGGCACGCCGTGGGATGAATTGCGCGGCATTGGCCTGCGCATCGATGGGCGGCGGGACGTGACGCTTCAAGGGTTGCGGGTGCACGGCTTCAAAAATGGCATTGTCGCGACCCGGGCCGATGCGCTCGTGGTGGACGGCGGTGATTACTCCGACAACTACCGCCAGCATTTGCAATCAACGCCGGCCGCGGAGAACGGGGCCGACTGGCTCTTTCCGCACCACAACGACGACACCAAGTGGCGGGACGAGTATGGCGGGGCGGTGTGCGTCGAGGGCTCGACGAACGTGACGATTCGGGGGGTGCGGGTGCGCCGGGGCCAGAATGGGATCGTCCTGGATCGGGTCAACGACTCGGCAATTTACGACAACGACTGCTCCTTTCTTTCCGGCTGGGGAATTGCGATGTGGCGCAGCAGCCGCAATCGCGTCACGCGAAACGCCTTCGATTTCTGCGTGCGCGGCCATGTCGAGGGCGTCTACAACCGCGGGCAGGATTCGGCGGGCCTGCTGGTCTTTGAACAATGCAATGAGAACCTCTTTGCGGAAAATTCCGCGACCCATGGCGGCGATTGTTTTTTTGGCTTTGCCGGCCATGACGCCATCGGCGAGCAGTGGATGACCCGTGAGCGCGAGCGCCTGCGAAAGGAAACCGGGCGGCGGGAGGTGGATGATCTCATCCGGCCGGCGGCGGATCTGGTGGCGGGGATGAGCGCGCTCGGCTGCAATCGAAATCTCCTGATCGGAAATGATTTTTCGTACTCCCCGGCCCACGGCATCGAAATGACCTTTTCGGAAGGCAACCAGTTCGTGAGAAACCGGCTGGTCGAGAACGCGATTTGCGGGGTGTGGGGTGGCTACTCCTCGGCGACGTTGATCCTTGAGAACGAGTTTACGGGGAATGGCGGCATGGCGTACGGCCTCGAACGTGGCGCCATCAACATGGAACATGCCGCCGACAATCGAATCCTGCGGAACCACTTTCTGAACAACAAGTGCGCGATCCACCTTTGGTGGGACCAGGACGGCGCGCTCTTGAAATACCCGGGTGTGGCCGGCACGGAGAAGGGAGTGACGGGCAACGTCGTCGCGGCCAATCGATTTGAAATCAACACGAATGCTCCGTTCAAAAATCTTTCCCGCGACGCGCAGCTCATCGTCCTGCAGCTGCGCGAGCCCGAGCGCGGCCATGTTTTTACCAACTACTTTTTGGGCAATGAACTGAAGCTCACGCATCCGCAAGCGGTGGAATTTGCCGTGCCCGCCGGGGCCGAGCCATTGGCGGTCGGGGCCGTGCCCCGGGTGCCCATTCCGAAATACCAGGCGCTCGGAAAGAGCCGTCCGGTGGGCGCACGCTCCCGGCTGCGCGGGCGCGATCACATCCTGATGGATGAATGGGGTCCGTGGGATCACGAAAGCCCGCTGCTGCGTCCGGCCAAGTCCGGCGCCGCCGAGCAGGTCTACGACCTTCTCGGTTTCGTGCGCGAGCCGGAGATTCGTGTGCTGGCGGGTGACGTGACCACGGCCATCGAGGCCGAGTCAGCCGCCGCCGGCCTGCCGGCGAGGAAACTGCACGTCCGGGCGCGGACCGGCGTGGCCGCCTATCAGGTGGCCGTTTCAACGGACGGCTTCGCCCGGGAGGTCAGCGGGACGATTATCGCGACCGAGTGGCACGTGAGGTTTTTTCCGTGGACGATCGATCCCCGACAGGATCTCGCGGGCTGGCGGCAGCTGGCGGAGGGACGGGAGGCGGTGGAAGTCAAGGTCCCGCAGATCAACTTCCCCTTTGGCATGGGCGGGCCGCGCGAATTGAAGCTGTCCGAGGATCTGAATCGATCCGGCCCGTCGGGCAATCACTTCGGGCTGATTGGACGGGCCAAACTCGACCTGCCGCAGGGCCGCTGGCGGTTTCGCACGCAGAGCGACGACGGCGTGCGGGTGCTGGTGAATGGCCAGCCGTTGATCGAAAACTGGACCTGGCATGTCCCCACCACCGATGAGAAGATCTTTGAGCACACCTCAAGTGGGCCGGCGGAGATTGTGATCGAATATTTCGAGATCGATGGACTGGCCACGCTCCGCCTCGAGATTGAACCGGCCACGCGCGAAGCCAAACCGCGGTAGCCGAATTGCGCTGGGCGCGCCTGACCGGCTCTGATGGATGCAGTCCGGTTCGCTGCGGTCAGGGCGCGGCCGGCGGTTTGGCGGTGGCTGATTTCGAAAGGAGATACGCCAGGAGATCGTTAAAATCCGTCGCAGTCAGAATCTCGCCGAAGTTTTCCGGCATCAAGCTGACCTCGGACTCGCGTCGTTCTGCCACCTGGGCTTTCGGGACGGTGAACTCCTTGCCGGTGCTGTCCGCCAGCACGAGGAGTTGTCCTTCCTCCCGCCGCAGGAGGCCGCTGGTGACATCTCCGTCCTTGAGCGTGAGCAGGGACGAACGGAATGCGCGGTCCACATTGCGGTTCGGGTCGAGGATATCCTCGCTCAGTCGCTCGGCGCCGCGCTGGCCGATGCCGTCGAGTTGAGGGCCGATGATGGCGCCCTCGCCACCGATCCGGTGGCAGGCGGCGCAATTCCTGGTGAACACCTGCTGGCCGGCGGCAATCGTGCCTCCCGTCGCTTCAAAGCCGGCGCGGCGCTCGGCGAGCAGGCGCTCGCGGACGTCATCGGCCGACGGCAGGCCCTTCAACAACCTCGCCATGCGCGCCTCCCAGTCCTTCGGCTTCGACGCCCGCAGGCGGTTGCTGACTCCGATGCGCTGCAGGACGCGGCCCGAAACGATTCCGTCTTCAATTGCCTTGAGCAACGTCTCCGCGCTGTGCGGCGCGCTGGCCAGGGTGTACGAGAGCCGTTCCTGGGTTTTTGTGGCCATCGTTTTGAGCCCGGCGACGGTGGCCGCCTGGGCTTCCGTTGAATTTTGGCCGGCCAGGATCTCCACCAGGCTCTCCCGATAGGCAGCCGGGCCGAAGCCGCCCGTCAGAACGCGGGCCAGCGCTGGAACGGCCTCCCCCGGGGCGAGCGTCACCCACGTCCGGGCAAACACTCCCATGACCTCACCGTCGGATTCAGGCCGGACATTGGGGTCCGGCGGCAGGACACAGGAACGGGCAAAAACGGTGGCGGCATCCGTCATCCGGACCCGCACCGCGATATCCGCGGCCGCCGTCAGTCGGTCGCGCATCTGACGCGGGGCGAACTCGGAAGGCCGGAGCTGGGGCAGTTCGGGAGTAAATCCGCCGAAGGCGATCCAGGCATAGGCTCCGCCCGTGTCGCCGTCGACCGCTTCAAAGACGACCCGTCGGCCTTTAAGTTCGGGCCGATTCCATTCGACCCGTCGGGCCACGTCGTGGCGCGGAGCGGGGGCGCTGGCCAGCAAATCGGGGCCGTCGGCGGCGCGGAGCCGGACCAGGTTCAATTTGCCGGCGGGTTTGTCCGGGAAACCGTCGTGGCCGCAGAGCCAGAAGCTGAGATCGCCAGGGAACTCGAATTCCGGCGAGCGCAGAATTCCGCTTAACGATTCCCCGTGGGGCAGGCTGGATGTCAGCCGGTGTTTCCTGCCGTCGGTGGCCGGGCGCGTTTCAAGATCCCATGGGACCTCGGTGGGATCCGGTGTGTACGGCAGCGCGGTCCAGGTCGGGGACATGTCGCGCTGGTTGAAAAAGCGCCAGACGAGGTTGGTGCCCCATGAGCGGATGCTCTCCGGACGTGCCTGGCCGCGCTGCTTCAGCCCGTCATCCACCGATTGAAACAAGGCGAACTGGCGGGCAATTTCGTCCTGCACGGCGGCGCCGTTTCCGGAGGGGATCCGGCTGGTGGCGAACGTCACCAGTCCGGGGAGCTCGCCTTCGGGCGCGTGGCGGGCGACGTGTTTCAGCAGGTCGGCGAGAGGCGGATTTTGATCCTGCGGCGCACGCTCGGCCAGCCTGGGCAGTTGGTGCAGGATGAGCGTCGCGGCCTCCGGGCTGGGCAGTCCGAGCGAGACATCGACGAGCGTGCGCTCGTCGGCGTCGGTCAAGGGCGTGGCCAGCGTTGCCTGAAAGTTGCCGGAAATTTTCAGCTGATCCCGGATGGCCTTGCGAACCACGTAGAGCAGGTGAGTGTCCTCCGACGGGATTCTTGCGCGGAAGTCCAACAGGGCGCGGATGATTTTCGCGCTGCCTGAAATCGCGACCGCTCCAGCGGCTTCGGCCGCGCAGCGTTGGACCAGGGCGTCTCGATCCGCGAGTCCCGCCAGGGCGGTTTCGTGGGCCGCTGCGACCGCCGCAGTGTCCGCGTCCGGCCCGCCCAACTGGTCCTTTTCCCAGATTGCCTTGGCCAGGCGTTGGGCGTGGGTGCGAACCAGCGCCGAGTCGGAGCGGGCCGCTTCGAGCAGTTGCTGCGGCTTCGCGGCATTCAGCCGTTGCAGCGCCCAGAGGGCGTGGACCTGCTGCTCCGGGTTCTCGGGCGTGGCCAACGCGTCTGCCAATGTGGACACCGCGGCTTTTCCATGGACATCGACGAGGGCGTTCATCGCCAGCATCCGTCGAGCGAGGCTTGGCGACCCCAGTTCCTTCACCAGGCCGGCCGGATCCGCGGGCAGCCCCACCGGCCGCAGGGGCTTTTCCTTGTAGACCACCCGCCAAATGCGCCCGCTGGTGCGATCGCGTCCCGGATGGGCCAGGGGAACCTCGTAGTGCCCGATAATCCGGTTGTAGAAATCCGCGATATACATGGCGCCATCGGGCCCGATCAGGCTGTCGACTGGCCGGAACCACGGATCCTCCGTGATGACAAAATCAGGCGCGGCTTTGGAGTTCAGCGTCGAGCCGGCGGCCGTGGTGCGGTCGCGCATGACCCGGCTGGCCATGACATCGCCGAAGAAAAGGTTGCCGACGTATTCCGCCGGCCAGAGGTTGTCGGCGTAGATGGAGACAGCGTCGATGGCGGTGGAGCCGCGGATGCGCTCCATCATGTTCGGCGCGAAGCCGAGTCCGTCGTGGGGTTTTCCGAAGCTCGGATAATAACCGCCTTGCAAAAGCTGATAGAGCGGCTCGCTATGGCAGTCGGAGGAGAACAGATTTCCAAGCGGATCAAAGGCGAGGCCGAACGGGTTGACCTGGCCGTGCGTGTAATGCTCGAGGCGGGAGCCGTCGAGGCGCATTCGATAGGTATTCCCGGAGTTAAGGTCGACTTGATGGCCGTCGCGGCCTTTGACGTGTGAGTCGTTGTTATAGCCGTGGGAGGCGTAAAGCCAGCCGTCGAATCCCCGCCGGAAGCTCGCCTGGTTTCCGTGGGTGTCCCGCGTGGTGTCAAACGGGCCATAGAGAAGAGTCCGGCGATCGGCGTGGCTGTCTCCATCGGTGTCTTCGAGCAGCCAGATGCTGGGGATGGACCAGACTATCGCCTTCCAGGTTGTTCGCCCATCGTCATTGCGGCTGAGAAAGGGATAAACGCCGATGGGGATGTTCAGTCCATCAGCGAATTGCGTGACCTTGCGGGCGCGGCCGTCGGGGCCGAAATCTTCGAAGATCATCAGGCGGTCGCGTCCGGCCCGGTTTGTGGGCGCGGCGTAGGGATACTCAATCGATGTGGTCACCCAGAGCCGCCCGGTGGCATCGAAAGCCAGATTGAGCGGCTTGTTGATGTCGGGTTCCGCGGCGACGAGCTGAATCTCAAAGCCCGGCGGGACTTGAAATTTGGATTGTTCGTCCGCCGGCTTGAGCCAAGGGGTCGGCCGGACATTCTCGGCGAACGGGTCGGCGGCGGAGAGGTTGAACGCAGAGAAGAGGATGCCGGCGATGGCGACGGTGGACAGGCGCCGCAAGGGCCGTGCGTCTAACCGTGCAGCCTTGGAAATCGGGTGAGCCCTGGAACTGGAATGCGCGTTCATGTGGTGCCGGAAACAATAGGGCGAGCGGATACGGCCTCTCAAAGAAAAATTTGCGGGCGCGGCGGAGGCGCCGCTGCCGGCGGAAAAGGCCGCCGGGATCTCCGACGCCCGGGCCCGGCCTGGGAGGAAGATTTCTGGTTGCCTTTCATGGCTTTGTATCGCAGAGTAAGCGCCATGGAAAACCATTGGGCCGCCGAGCATCTGCAAGTGATCCGGACCTTGATGGAGCGTTCCGCCCTTTATCGGCGGGCGATGGCGCCCATCATGTTGGTGAGTGGTGCGCTGGGGGCGATCGGTGCGGCGGTGGCGGGGCGGTTCGTCACTTCGGAGTCTGCAGGGACCTTTGCGGTTTATTGGTCCGGGGTGGCCGTGGTGGCGCTGGGTTTGGCGTTGATGCTGGTCCGCCGACAGGCGTTAAAGGAGGCGGAACCATTCTGGTCGACGCCGACCCAGCGTGTCGCCGGGGGGCTTTTCCCCTGTTTCTGTGCGGGTTTGTTGCTCGCCCTGACCGCAGCGCTCAATCCCGGTCAGGTTCCGATCTGGCTGCTGACCTGCCTGTGGATATTGAACTACGGCTGCGCGTTGCGGGCGGCGGGTTTCTTTATGCAACGCGGCATCAAGCTGTTTGGCGGCGTGTTTTTGGCCGGAGGCGCGCTGCTCCTGCTGGGGAGTCCCTACTGCCCGTGGTTGCGCGCTCCGGGGTCGGGAAACCTGATTATGGGCGTGTTTTTCGGAGGGTTGCACCTGGCGTATGGCGGGTACCTTTACGTGACAGAGCCGAAGCCATCCGCGTGAATCCCGAACCTTTCCTCCAACTGGATCGGGTGATTCATGAGAAGGGGCGCCTGGCTATCATGTCGCTGCTCGCGGCCTCTCCTCAGCTGGCCTTCACGGAAATGAGGGATACCCTCGGCATGACCGACGGCAATATTACGGCCCACGTCCGGACCTTGCAGGAGGCGGGCTATATCTCGGTCACGAAGTCGTTTCAGAACGGGCGCCCGCTGACGACCTACGCTTTGACGTCCCAGGGCCGCGCCGCGTTCTCCACCTACATCGATCTGCTGGAGCAAATCCTCCAGCAAACCCGCCGGAAATAAATTCGCTCAAGATTGAACGTCGGGATCCGATGTTGGTCATATACTTTGTAATGCAAAGTGAATCAAAACTGAGGAAGGAATCAAGCGGGAGCGCCGCGGTGCGGGGGGCGGGGAACCGGGTTCAGCCCTGGGGTTGGTGAACGACGGGAGCAATGATTTATGAAGATTCTGCGGGCAACTCATCTGGGATTTTGTTTTGGCGTCCGCGATGCCATTGAGCTCGCGCTGGGACAAACGGAACCCACCACCATCCTCGGCGACCTGGTGCACAACGAGACGGTGCTTCAACAGCTTCGGACCCAAGGAGTGAAGATCGAGCACCAGGTCGCCGGGCTCTCCACGCGGCGCGTTTTAATTACCGCGCACGGCGCGTCGAGCCGGCGGCTCTCCGAGGTGCGGGCCCGCGGGCATGATGTCGTGGAGGCCACCTGCCCGCTGGTCCACGCCGCGCATCGCGCGCTCCACGAGTTGGTCGCGGCGGGCTACCATCCGGTTATTGTCGGTCGTCGCGACCACGTGGAAGTGCGGGGCATGACGGAGGATTTGGCCAGCCATGACGTGGTGGAGAACGAGGCGGACGTGGCGGCTCTGGAGGCGCGGCCGCGGCTGGGGGTGGTGGCCCAGACCACCCAGCCCATTGACCGGGTGCGAACGCTGGTCCGCTGCCTGCGCCAACAGTTTCCCGGCGCCGAAATTCGATTCGTCGACACGGTGTGCCAGCCAACAAAGTTGCGCCAGGACGCAGCCGAGGACCTGGCGCGCCGGTGCGACCTGGTCATCGTCATCGGGGGGGCCAACAGCAACAACACCCGGGAACTTGTCGCGACCTGCCAGCGCCATTGCCAGCGGGTCCACCACGTGCAATCTGCGACCGACCTTCACGCCACTTGGCTCGACGGGGCGGAGACGATTGGCCTGACGGCCGGTACGTCCACGCCGGATGTGGTCATTGAAGGCATTCAGCGCTGGCTGGATGACTTCGTCCAGTTCCAGCGGCGGTTGGCCGAGGAGAGGCTGGCCTCGGACGTGGGCGCCGGGGAGCGCCCGGCTCCGCTTTGCCCGAACTCGGGTTGGACTCCGTCCAATGCCACTGCGGCGGCGGGGTCGGTCGCAACCGTCCGCCGCGAAGTTTGAACAAACTCGGCCTGAACATTGCCAAACACGGTATTATGTATCACAAGGTATCGGCGGGTTGGTGGGTGGGATGAGGGGCAGGCCGGTCATCGGGTGCTTGAGGAGAGCGTGGCATTGAGACGGATCGTTCAAACGTGCCCGGGAATTCCGGGGTTGTTGCGAGGCGAGCCCGGGACCCTTCGAAGGTGGACCGAGGACTGGCGGCCGGGCCATCTGGGGGTCTGCGTTCTGCTCATTGCGTTGGGGGCGGGAAGCTTCGGGCTGGCGATGGGGGTGTGGCGGGCGCCGCTGCAGGCCGTTTATTGTGCGCTGAAGCTGCCGCTCATCCTGGTGCTGACGGCGCTGGGCAATGGTTTGCTGAATTCGATGTGGGCCCCGTTGCTCGGCCTGAACATGCCGGCGCGCCAAACGCTGCTCGCGGTCCTGATGAGCTTCGTGGTGGCGGCGATCATCCTGGGAGCCTGCAGTCCACTGCTGGGATTTTTGGTCTGGAACCTGCCGCCATTGGCTGCGCGGTCTGAGGGCCGCTTGGCGGCTCACAGCGTGATCCTTGTGACCGAGACGGCCATGATCGCTTTTGCGGGAATCGCGGCCAACCTCCGACTGGCGCAGCTTTTGCGCTCGTGTTCACGGACGCCGGTGAATGCGCGCAATGTGCTGATCGCGTGGCTGTCGGGGAATCTTCTGCTGGGCAGCCAGCTGGCCTGGCTTGCGCGCCCCTTTGTGGGATCGCCCGGCTTGCCGGTTGAATTCCTCCGGGCCGACGCTTTCCGCGGCAGTTTTTTCGAAGCCTTGTGGAGTGCCACCCGGCATCTGCTTCGGCCGTGAACCTTGACCCAAACTCGACATGAACGAACATCCTTCCTCCCCGTCCGCTCCACCGCCGATGCCCGAGCCCGCCCGCAGCCCCGGCTTAGCCAGCCAGCAGCTGGCGGCCACCGGCAGGCCGGGTGGGTTGGGGGCCGATCCGGATGATCGCGAGCCGGTCAATGGGCTGGCGGGCGTGGTGGAGGCGATGCTGCGGCACCCGCGCCGGGTTTTGTTTCAGCTGCACGAAGCGGGCGGCGGCCCGGTCATTGGCGCGCTCGCCTTCGTGGCCTTGATCTGCAGTCTGGTCTATGGAGTGGTCGTGGGCTCGTTTTCCGGCGAGATGCAGTATTGGGCGGCGCCGCTCAAAATTGCGGCGGGCCTGTTTCTTTCGGCCGCGATCTGCCTGCCCAGCCTCTACATATTTTCGTGCTTGAGCGGGTCGGAGGCGCGGCTGGTGGAAGTGGTCGGCCTGGTGATCGGCCTGGTGGCGATGATGACGGTGCTGTTGATCGGATTTGCGCCCGTGGCGTGGGTGTTCTCGCAATCAACCACCTCGCTCGCGGCGATGGGCGGGCTGCATCTGACCTTCTGGGCGGTGGCCACTTTTTTCGGCCTCCGGTTTTTGACCGCCGGTCTGCGGCATCTCCGCGGCAAGCCGGCTGCGCTCAGGGTGTGGGTGGTGGTTTTCCTTTTGGTCATGCTGCAAATGACGACCGCGCTGCGACCGATCGTTGGCAAATCGGATCAGCTGCTGACGGCGGAGAAGAAGTTTTTTCTCAAACATTGGTTGGAGCAGATTGACAGCGGGGAAAGGCCGGCGGCGGCGCGGAAGTGAAGAACGAAGTGTTCGGCCGCACCTCGTGAATCCGGCTCAAGTTCGGCCTGGTGCTTGCTGAGCGGGGTGGTGATGGGGAGCGAGGGCAGGGTGGAAGGTGGTCCCGTTTGGAAATCGGTGGTTTGGCGGTTAATGAAGAATCTGGTTTCGAAATGCATGCGATAACGACACGGGGACGGCGTTACCCACTGGTCTTGCCCATGGCCATGCTGGGCTTGGCCTCAGTCCTTGGACTGGCCATGCTTGCCGGGCGGGTGGCACTTTCCCGTCAATACAGTCATCTGTATTTGCCTTGGAATTTGTTCCTGGCGTGGCTTCCGGTCGGACTGGCCCTGGCCATTCGCCATTTGGAACACCGTTGGCCAGCGGACCGCTGGCGTCTGCGCCTCCTCGCGGCAATCTGGGTGTTATTCCTGCCCAACGCCCCTTATTTGCTTACCGATCTCGTGCATTTGCCGAGCCCTGGGCGGCGATACTATTTCGCTGATCTGATGCTGATCCTGCATTTCGCGCTGGTCGGTCTGATTCTCGGAGCGGTCGCTTTGCATCTGGTCCACGAGGTGGTGGAACGACGTTGGGGCTGGGCGCGGGGGTGGTTGTTGACGTTGGGGGTGGCGCTTCTCAGTGGTTTGGGCGTTTACGTGGGGCGTTTTCTGCGCTGGAACAGCTGGGACCCGATCGTCCGGCCGGCAAAAATCTTGGGTGACGGCATCCATTGGCTCGGGCGGGTGTGGGAGCGGCCATCCGAGCTCATTTTGCCCGCACTGTTCGGCTCGACGATGCTCGTCGCCTACCTTCTTTTTTCGTCGCTGCTGCGATCTTCATTCAAATCGTCCTTCGAAATCTCCGACGAGTTGGTGGCAGAGAAAACCGCCTAAACCATCGGAATCACGGGCGTTTTTCAGGGTTTTCCAGGAGCCTGCCTCCCGCCGAAATGCCAATCGGAAAGGGGCGTGGAAAAATTTTCCAAAAAACTATTGCACCCGAAGTCGCCTTTGCTAACCTTCGCGCTCCGTTTCCCCGGTAGGGCGACGGACAGCGTTTTTTAGGCAAGACCGATAACTGACTCCGGCGAGGAGCAGGAATGATGGCCGGGCCTCTCCAAGCTGCTGACTTGGGAACGACTTTGGATACGTAGCAGATACGTACTTGAATTATGCCAGTTAAAACTTTCAGGCCGCTGACGCCCTCGACGCGTTACATCACGATCGCGTCGTATGACGACATCACGAAGACCACGCCGGAAAAACATCTGGTGGTGATCCGAAAGAAGACCGGTGGCCGCAACTGCTACGGTCGCATGACCGCGCGCGGCATCGGTGGCGGTCACAAGCAGAAGCTTCGCCTGGTTGACTTCAAGCGGAACAAACGGAATGTCGAGGCCAAGGTGACCGCGATCGAATACGATCCGGGCCGCTCGGCTCGCCTCGCCCTGCTTGAGTATGTCGACGGCGACAAGCGCTATATCATCGCTCCGGTCGGCTTGAAGGTCGGGGCCAAGGTCATGGCGGGCGAAACCGCCGCGGCCGAGGTCGGAAACTCCCTTCCGCTCAAAACGATTCCCGTCGGCCTGTCGATTCACAACCTCGAGCTCACGCCGGGCCGGGGCGGACAGATGGTGCGCAGCGCCGGCGGCGCGGCCACCTTGATGTCCCGTGACGCTGGCTATGCCCAAATTCGCCTGCCGTCCGGTGAGATTCGCCGGATCAATGAAAACTGTTACGCAACCATCGGGCAGGTGGGAAATACCGAGCACGAAAACGTCATTCTCGGCAAGGCGGGCCGTTCCCGGCACCGGGGCATCCGCCCGATCAACCGCGGTGTGACTCGCAACCCGGTCGACCATCCCAACGGCGGCGGCGCCGGCAAGTCGAAGTCGGGTGGTGGCTGGCAACAGTTGACCTCCCCATGGGGCTTGCTCGCCAAGGGCTACAAGACCCGCTCCAAGAAGAAATACTCCAACCGGTTCATTGTCGTCCGCCGGGACGGCCGCCCGATGAAGCAACGCTAAGATTGATCTGACCTATGGGACGCTCGATTAAAAAAGGTCCGTTTGTCGCGGAACATCTCCTGGCGAAAATCCAGAAAGCCAAGGACACCAAGTCCAAATCCCCGATCAAGACCTGGTCGCGGAGTTCGATGATCACGCCGGATTTTGTCGGCCTCACCTTCAACGTGCACAACGGAAAGGTGTTTAACCCGGTTTTTGTCACGGAAAACATGGTGGGACATCGTCTCGGCGAGTTCTCCCCGACGCGGACGTTCAAGAAACACGGCGCCCATACGGCGAAAGCCGAAGCCAAATAGCCCACCTCTCCAGCCATGCAAGTCCAGGCCATTTACAAGAATTTCCGGATGTCTCCGCAGAAAATGCGCGAGGTTGTTCGCCAGATCCAGGGGCTCCCGGCGCTCCATGCGCAGGCGGTGCTTGCCGTCGTCCCCCGTAAGTCCGCGCGGGTCGTGGCCAAGACGCTGCGGAGTGCGATCGCGAACGCGGAAAACAATCACAATTTGAAGGCCGAATCCCTGGTGGTGAAGGAGGCGGTGACCGGCGCTGCATCCACCTACAAGCGGTTTCAGCCCAAGGCGCGCGGATCGGCCGGCCCGATCCTCAAACGCGGCTGCCACGTCAAAATCGTGCTCTCCGACGAAACGGGGAAGAAGTCGAACTAAGGTCGAACCAGGTATGGGACAAAAAACCAATCCAATCGGGCTGCGCATCGCCGTCAACAAGGAATGGCGTTCCAAGTGGTACGCCGACAAAAAGGAATTCGGCAGCCTGCTCGCCGAAGATCGCAAGATCCGGGAAGCGCTCAAGAAGAAGCTCGAGGCCGCCAGCGTGCCCAAAATCTTGATCGAGCGCGCCGCCACCCGCTGCCGGATCACCATCCTGACCGCCCGCCCGGGCGTCGTCATCGGCCGCAAGGGTGCTGAGATCGACAAGCTGAAAGAGGAGCTCTCGAAGATGACCGGCAAGGAAATCTACGTGGACATCCTCGAGATCAAGCAGCCGGAAACCGACGCGCAACTGGTCGCGGAGAACGTGGCTCTGCAACTCGAGCGCCGGGTGTCGTTCCGTCGCGCCATGAAAAAGGCGATCCAGACCGCCCGCGATTTCGGCGCAGACGGGATCAAGATTCGCTGCGCCGGGCGCCTGGGCGGCGCTGAACTCGCGCGTGTCGAGTCGTATCACGAGGGCCGGGTGCCGCTGCACACGTTGCGGGCGAACATCGATTACGGGTTTGCCGAGGCCAAGACCGTTTACGGCAAGCTGGGGGTCAAGTGCTGGATCTGCAAGGGCGAGACCAAGCAGGAGCGGAACAAGGCTCCGGAGACCGTGGTGGTGGGAAGCTGAGGCGCACCGCGCGCGTTCACGAACGACACAGACTGACTGATTTGAGGAATTTGATATGCCGTTGATGCCTTCGAGAGTGAAGTACCGGAAGATGCACCGGGGGAGCCGTGCCGGCATGGCGACCCGGGGCAACGCGGTGGCGTTTGGCGAGTACGGACTGCAGGCGCTCGAGCGGTGCTGGCTCGACACCAAGCAGATCGAAGCCGCGCGCGTCGCCATCAACCGCCACATGAAGCGCCGGGGCAAGGTCTGGATTCGGATCTTCCCGCAAAAGAGTTTTACGAAAAAGCCGCTGGAGACCCGCATGGGCAAGGGCAAGGGCCCCCTCGAGTCCTGGATTGCGGTCATCAAGCCGGCGACGGTGTTGTTTGAAGTCGACGGCGTGCCGGAGACGGTCGCCCGGGAAGGCATGCGCTTGGCGGCGACCAAGCTGCCGATCTCGACGAAGTTCATTTCGCGGCACAAGCACGCTTAAAACGCTTAAGAACGCGCAAGCCGCCGGGCGAGGACCCTATTATGAAATTTTCCGAACTGAATGACAAGACGCTGGTGGAGCTCTCCACCCTCGGCCGTGAAAAGCGGCAGGAGATGTTCAACCTCCGTCTGCAGCAGGCGGGAAGCCGGCTGGAGAAGCCGACGCAATTGCGGACGCTGCGCCGGGAGATTGCCCGAATTGAAACGCGGATCAGCCAGTTGAAGCCGAAGGACGGAAAAGCGGGAACCGCTGATTGAACTGCAGCCGCCTGAACTGAATTTGCTATGCCAGACACGAATACTGCCAGTCCTTCCGCCGCGGAGGCGACGCTTGAGCGCGGCCACAAAAAGGAGCGCGTGGGTGAGGTTGTCTCCAACAAGATGGCCAAGACCATCGTGGTCCGGGTTGAGCGGCGTTTCCCCCACCCCCGCTTTCGCAAGGTGGTGACCGCTTTCAAGAAATTTTACGCGCACGACGAAAAGAGTGAGGCCAAGGTGGGCGATCGCGTTCGCATCCAGGAATGCCGTCCCCTTTCGAAGACCAAGCGTTGGCGCCTGGTCGAGGTGGTGGAAAAAAATATGGAACCGGCCCGGGTGACGGCCTGAACGACACCGAAAGGACCTTCCTATGTTGCAAATTCGCTCCATTCTCGACGTGGCCGACAACACCGGCGCCAAGCGCGCGGCGGCCATCGGCGTTCTTGGTCGCAACCAGCGCTATGCCCGTGTGGGTGACGTGATCAAGGCTCACATCAAGGAAGCCGCGCCCGACGGCCAGGTCAAAAAGGGCGAGGTGGTGAACGCCGTCATCGTGCGCACCAAACGCCCGGTTCGTCGCTCCGATGGCTCCTACCTGCGGTTCGACAACAACGCCATTGTCATCATCGACAAGGAAAACAATCCCCGCGGCACCCGCATCTTCGGACCCGTGGCCCGCGAGCTGCGGGACAAAAAGTTCATGAAGATTATTTCGCTGGCCCCCGAGGTCATCTAAGCCATGCAAAAGCGATTCCACGTTAAGAAAGGCGATGAGGTCGTCATCCTCTCCGGCACGGAGAAGGGAAAGCGCGGCAAGGTCATCGAAATCCAATCCGGCAAACAGCGCGCCATTGTCGAAGGTCTGAAGATGATCAAGCGCCACACCCGAAAGAACCAGGCCAACCCCCAGGGCGCGATTATCGAGCGGGAAGGCACCATCCACATTTCAAATCTGATGCTGGCCGCCGCCTTTGACCAACGCGCGGCCAAGCGCGGCGGGGCCTGAGCCCGAAGCTGAAACCGAATTTGAATGCGCCCCGGCAAAATCCGGGGCAGCCCAAACATGAAACCGAGACTGCAAGCGAAATACGAAACCGAAGTGCGCGACGCGCTGGTGAAGAAGCGTGGCTACAAGAATCCGCACCAGGTTCCGAAGATGGAAAAGATTGTGGTGAACATGGGGGTCAGCGCGTCGCTGGAAAAAAGCGCCATCGACGATGCGGCCAAGGACCTCGCGGCCATCACCGGACGCAAGCCCGCCATCAGCAAGTCCCGCAAGAGCATCGCAAACTTCAAGCTGCGGGAAGGGCAGCCCATCGGATGCCACGTGACGTTGCGTCGGGAGGTCATGTACGAGTTTTTCGATCGCCTCGTGGCCACCACCTTGCCGCGCATCCGTGACTTTCGCGGGGTGTCGCCGCGTCACTTTGACGGCCGGGGCAATTACTCCCTCGGCATCGCGGACCAGACCGTTTTTCCGGAGATCGAGCTCGATAAGATCAAACGGACCCAAGGCATGGATGTCACCATCGTCACATCGGCTGACACCGATGAAGAGGCGTATGACCTGCTCAAATTTATGGGCTTTCCGTTCTCGGACAGCGGCAAGTAGCCGGTCGGCAGCGAACGATCGCAACAACAGATAAAAGAATTTATGGCCAAGACTGCGTGGATTGAGCGGAACAAGAAGAAGGCGGCGGCGGTGAAGAAATACGCCGCGCTGCGCGCCGAGCTGAAAAAGAAGAAGGACTACGCGGCGCTGACCAAGCTGCCGAAAAACGCCAGCCCGGTGCGCCTTGTCAACCGCTGCTCGATGAGCGGTCGGCGCCACGGTTACATCCGCAAGTTCCGCTGCTCCCGTCTCACCTTCCGCGAGGAAGCTCTGGCCGGGCTGATCCCGGGAGTGACCAAGGCCAGCTGGTAAGGCGAGACCGACGCGCACCGATAACTGCACCCGATTCCCTATGACCGACCCGATTTCAGACATGCTGGCCCGGATTCGCAACGCGCAGCGCGCGCTGCATCCGACGACCGAGATCCCGCACTCGCGCATGAAGGAGAGCATCGCCGGCATCCTCAAGTCCGAAGGCTACATCACGGATTATGCCGTGGAGGGCCAGAGCCTCAAGAAACTGAAGCTGAAGCTGAAGTATGTGGGCAAGCGCAGCGTGATTGAAGGGTTGCGCCGGGTGAGCAGTCCTGGGTTGCGTCGTTATGTGGGCTCCACTGAGATTCCGCGCGTGCGCGGCGGAATGGGCGTGGCCATCTTATCGACTTCGCAGGGGCTCATGAGCGGCAACCAGGCCCGGAAGAACAAACTCGGTGGTGAGTTGCTTTGTTACGTCTGGTAACCCACTCTCCCGCCCAGCAGAGAAAGAATTTATGTCGAGAATTGGCAAACAACCGGTCGCCATCCCGGCCAAGGTCAAGGTCGAGGTCAAAGGTCAGCGAGTTAACATCGAAGGACCCAAGGGCAAGCTCTCTTGGGACCTGCCGGCCCGCACTTCAGCCAAAGTTGACGCCGGCAAGGTCCTCGTCAGCCGCACCGGTGACGATGCCCAAGCCCGGGCGCTGCACGGTCTCAGCCGGGCGCTGCTCAATAACATGGTCAAGGGCGTGAGCGATGGGTTTTCCAAGCGGCTTGAAATCAATGGGGTTGGTTTCAAGGCCGCCGTGGCCGGCAAGACGGTCACCATGAACCTCGGGTTCTCCCACCCCATCCATTACTCAATCCCGGACCAAATCAAGGTCACGGTGGAGGACAACACCAAGGTGCTCATCGAAGGTCCCGACAAAATGCTCGTGGGCAAAGTCGCCGCGGAGCTCCGCAGCTATTACCCGCCGGAGCCATACAAAGGCAAGGGAGTGAAATACTCCGACGAGCATATCCAGCGGAAGGAAGGCAAGACGGTTCAGTAAGCGAACTGAACTCTGCTTCAGGAAGAATTCATCAGGCTCTATTGGTTGCACACCGTTTGAACGTCGACTGAAAGTTTATTGGCTCCGGCAAAATCCGTGGCCCGAATACCATGCAGGTCCAAAAAAAACGAAAGCTCAAACAACTCCGGCGCTGGCGCATCCGGCGCAAAGTCATGGGCACTGCGGATCGTCCGCGCATGTCCGTTTGTTTCACGAACGAGCACATCTACGTGCAGTTCATCGACGACCAAAAGGGATCCACGGTGGCTTCGGCATCGAGCCGGGACAAGACGACGCCGGGTCGCGATACGCTCTCGGCCAACGTGGAGAGCGCCAAGAAGGTTGGGGCTTTGGCGGCCGGGGCGGCCAAGAACAAGGGAGTATCCACCGTTGTTTTTGACCGGAACGGCGCCCGGTTCCACGGCAAGGTCAAGGCCTTGGCGGACGCGGCGCGGGAAGCTGGACTGAAATTTTAACCGAGCCAGGAGATAACACTGTGTCTGACTTGAATAAAGAAAACGGAAACGGCGGCGCTGGCTCGACTGGTGCGCCCAGCGCCAGCACCAGCAGCGGAGGCGGTAGCGGCGGTCCCGGTGGCAGCGGCGGGGGCGGGCCAGGGGGCGGCGGCTACGGTTTCGGACGCGGCCGTGGCGGCCGTGGCGGTGGACGTCGTTCGCGGAGCGACGGCGGCGACGGCCAAGGCGACAATCAGGGCGGCAGCGACATGGTGGAGAAGGTCGTCTTCATCAACCGCTCGGCCAAGGTGGTCAAAGGTGGACGCCGATTCAGCTTTAGCGCGCTGGTTGTGGTTGGCGACAAGAAGGGCCAGGTGGGTCTTGGTCTCGGCAAGGGCAGCGAAGTTTCCGATGCCATCCGCAAAGGTGGCGATATCGCCCGCAGGAACATGGTGGGTGTTTCCTTGAAGGACAGCACCATTCCCCACGAGGTCGTTTCCCGCTATTGCGGCGCCTACATCCTCCTTCGCCCGGCATCGCCCGGCACGGGAGTTATCGCCGGCAAGACTGTCCGGGCCGTTTTGGAGTCCGCCGGGGTCAAGGACATCCTCAGCAAATCTCTCGGATCCAAAAATGCGGCGAATGTTGTCAAAGCAACCTTGAACGCGCTGCTGCAACTCCGGCGGCGTGAGGACATTTTCAAGGATCGCGGCATCGCGATCCGGTCCGAAGCGGCCACAGCCACGGCCTGATTCTAATTTCATCCGTTATGCGACTACACGATCTCAAACCGCGTCCGGGCGCCAAGCACCGGCGCAAACGCATCGGCCAGGGCGAGTCGAGCGGCCATGGCCGCACGGCCGGCCGCGGCGGCAAGGGCCAAACCGCACGCTCCGGCAGTTCCATCCGCATTGGGTTCGAGGGCGGCCAGATGCCTCTCATCCGCCGCATTCCCAAGCGCGGGTTCAACAATGCGCGTCACGCCATTCGCTACGCCCCGGTCAACCTCGAGTCGCTGAATCAGTTCGATGACGGCGCGAAAGTCGATGTCGCCGCGCTGCGCAAGGCCGGCCTGGCCAACGGCCCGGTTGCGCGCATCAAGATTCTCGGGGACGGCGACCTGACCAAAAAATTGACGGTCAAGGCTCACGCCTTCAGCGCCTCTGCCCGGGCCAAAATTGAGGCCAAAGGCGGGACGTGTGACGTGCTGACGGTCAAGGCTCCGGCACCGGTGAAACCGGCCGGGGGAAAATAACCAATCGCGACCGCGACCGTTCAACCTCGAGAACTCCGCATGCTGGCCAACATCATCAATACCTTCGCCAACTGCTTCAAGATCCCGGAGCTGAAGTCGCGAATCCTCTTCACCATGGTGGTGCTGGCTGTCTGCCGCGTGACCGCCATGATCCCCATTCCGGGACTGAACGGGGTCGCGCTGGCGGATTATTTTGCTCAGGCGGATAAAGGTGGCGAAGGCGGGTTGCTGGGGATGTACAGCATGTTCACGGGCGGTGCCTTGGAGCGTTGCGCCGTGGGCTCCCTCGGGATCATGCCCTACATCAGCGCCACCATCATTCTGCAGCTGTTAACCGCGGTTGTTCCTCAGCTTTCCAAATTGGTTCGCGAGGAAGGCGGTCGCGCGAAGATCGTGCAGTATGGTCGTTACCTCACCGTTCTTCTCTGCCTGGGGCAGGGGTTGGTCATGGCCATCGGTTGGGAAAACGCCGGCAACATCTTCCCGAACTTTAAGGGCAACCTCGTGCTTTACGAGAATATCTGGTGGTATCGGTTCCAGACCGTGGTCATCCTTACCACCGGCACGCTGTTGCTCATGTGGCTTGGTGAGCAGATCACCGAACGTGGCATCGGCAACGGCATCTCCCTCGTCATCAGTGTCGGCATCATGGCGCGTTTGCCTCGGGCTGCCCTCGGGTTGCGCGACATGTTTTTCAGCGCCGAGGGGATAGACGCGCGTTTCAATCTGTTTCATGCCGTGGTCATGGTGCTGCTTTTCCTCGGGGTCATCGCCGGGGTCATCGCCGTCACCCAAGCCCAGCGGAAAGTTGCTGTTCAATACGCTCAGCGGGCGGTTGGACGAAAGATCGTGTCGGGCGGCACTTCCTACATGCCATTGCGGGTGAATTACGCCGGGGTGATGCCCATCATCTTCGCCCAGGCCATCCTGATGTTTCCAGAGAGGATCTTTAAGTTTCTCGGGGACAGCTACAAGCTTCCGTTCCTGCAGTCCCTTTCCATCCGGTTGGCGGAAGGGGCCTTTTTGCACATGCTCCTCTACGGGGTCATGATTTTGTTCTTCTCGTATTTCTGGGTGGCGACGCAGTTCAACGAGGTGCAAATCGCCGACGATCTGAAAAAATACGGCGGCTACATTCCTGGCGTGCGTCCCGGGCAGGCCACCAGCGACTACCTGCATCGTGCCATGAGCCGAATCACGCTGGCGGGGGCGATCTTCCTGACCGTCATTGCTGTGATTCCCATTTTGCTGAATCGGGCGATTCAGATTCCGCAGCCCGTGGCCACGTTTTTCGGGGGCACGAGCTTGTTGATTCTGGTCGGTGTCATGTTGGACACCATGCGCCAGATGGAATCGCACCTTCTCATGCGCCATTACGACGGGTTCCTGAAAAAGGGCCGGATCAAGGGGCGCTTTTAGGTCGTGGCGGGGTGGCTAAAGCCAATGATCGTCCTGAAAACCGAGCGGGAGTTGTCGCTGATGCGACCGGCGTGCGCCATCGCCCAGACGGTTTTGGACGAGGTCTCGGAATTCATCCGGCCCGGTTTGACGACCAAAGAAGTCGACGAGTTTGCGGCGTCGCGCCTGCAGCATCATGGGGCCAAGAGTGCCTTTCTCGGATACCGCAAGTATCCGTGCCATGCTTGCATTTCGGTGAACGAGCAGGTTGTGCACGGATTGGCCACCAGCCGCCGCCTGAACTTTGGCGACATTGTCAGCCTGGATGTGGGTGTGGTCTACAACGGCTTCATCGGCGACACGGCGCGGACGGTGGCGGTGGGCGGCTGCAGCGTTGAGGCACAACGGTTGATGGACGTGACAGAGCAGGCTCTTTATGAGGGCATTGCGCAGGCGGTGGCGGGTAATCATGTGATGGACATTTCCCGCGCCATCCAGCGGTACGTCGAGGGCAGCGGGTATTCGGTGGTCCGCGAGTTCGTCGGCCATGGTGTGGGGCGTTCGATGCATGAAGAGCCCCAGGTGCCGAATTTTGTTGAAGGCAAGAAATCACCGGTTTTGCGGCCGGGGATGACCATTGCGATTGAGCCGATGGTGAACGCGGGCGGCCGGGACGTGCATATTTTAAATGACGGCTGGACAGTGGTGACCAATGATGGTTCACTCTCCGCCCATTTTGAGCACACGGTGTTGATCACCGCGGGTGAGCCGGAGATCATGACGTGCCACGTGAAGACGTCATCTGCCTCGTAGCCTTAGTGGTCGAGGTGCTTGGGGAACGGCTGTTGCGGGTCGAGTTGAGCAATGGGCATCGGTTGCTGGCTCATGCGAGCGGTCGGTCCCGGCCTTCGTCGGACCAGGTTAAGGCGCTTCACGCGGGCAGCCGCGTGCGGGTGGAACTGTCGCCGTACGATTTTTCGACCGGCCGGCTGATTGGCGAAGTCGTCAATTGAATGATTTAAGGTATTTGTTTGGGTTCGGTTTTTGATTTTTAGCTATTGAACACATGAAAGTTCGCGCATCCGTCAAGAAACTCTGCGAGCACTGCAGAATCGTCCGGCGCAAAGGCGTCATCCGCGTCATTTGCACCAACTCGCGGCACAAACAACGTCAAGGCTAAGGCAAACTCAGGCTTCACATGGCACGCATTATTGGTGTTGAAATTCCCGGCGAGAAGCGGGTCGACATTGCTCTCCGCTCCATTTACGGCATCGGCCCGAAGAACGCGGTTCAGGTGCTCGAGGTGGCCAAGATCGATCCGAGCATCCGGGCCAAGGACCTGAGCGAGCAGCAGATCTCCCAAATCGTGCATGCCATTCAGGATGGCAAATACGTGATTGAGGGTGACCTGCGTCGTGAGATCGGCCTCAATTTGAAGCGGCTGCAGGCGATTAAATGCTATCGCGGCATCCGCCACTTGCGCAGCCTGCCCGTTCGCGGCCAACGCACGCAGACGAACGCCCGCACCCGCAAGGGCCCCCGCAAGACGGTGGGTGTGCAGCGCAATCCGAACGCCAAGACCGGCATCCACTAAACGCAATTTTTATGGCTGAAGAGACCAAACCCAAAAAGGCCGACGCAAAGAAGGAACCGAAGGCGGCGCCAGCCGAAGCTTCGGGGAAGACCGAAGGTGCGGCCAAGGCGCCAGCGCCCGCTGGCGGAGCGACCGCGGCCGCAGCCGAGGCCAAGGCGCCCGTGGCGGCGGCCGCACCGACCGCGGCCGAGCTGCTCGGGGATGACGCCGCCGCGAAGAAGATCATCAAGGCCAAGGGGTCGAAGAATATCTCCGTCGGCGTGGCGAACATCCTGGCGACTTTCAATAACACGCAGGTTTGCATCACCGATATGCAAGGCAACGTGCTCGGCTGGTCGTCGGCCGGTCGCGTCGGCTTCAAGGGCTCCCGCAAAAGCACGGCGTTCGCCGCCCAGCAAGTCGCCCAGGACGCCGCCCGCCAGGCCATGTCGCATGGCATGCGCGAGGTTGAAGTCCGGGTCAAGGGACCCGGTTCCGGCCGCGAATCTGCCATCCGCGCGCTCCAGGCCATCGGCCTCGAGATCAGCGTGATCAAGGATGTCACCCCGATTCCGCACAATGGCTGCCGCCCGCGCAAGAAACGCCGCGTGTAGGAATTCACCATACTGACCAGACCCAAGAAAGACGTCTCCGACTCCCCGCTTCTATGGCTCGTTATACTGGACCCCGCGTGCGGATCACCCGCCGGTTTGGCACGCCGATTTTTGGCCCCACCAAGTACCTGGATCGCCGCAATTACCCGCCGGGAGTGCACGGCCCGAAGTCTCGCCGCAAGCTCACCGATTACGGCATGGGCCTCGTTGAGAAGCAAAAGCTGCGCTACTACTATGGCCTTCTCGAGCGCCAGTTCCGTGGCGTCTACGAGCGCGCCCTGCGCCGCCGTGGCGTCACCGGCGAGCAGATGTTGCAGATTCTCGAGACCCGCCTGGATAACGTCGTCTACAGCCTCGGCTTCGCGAACACCCGCGCGGCCGCCCGCCAGTTGGTCGGCCACGGGCATGTCAAAGTGAACGGTCGCAAGGTCAGCATCGCTTCCGCGGCCTTGAAGGTGGGCGACGTCATTGACATCAAGGACTCGGCCCGGTCCCGCCAGATCGCCACGAAAAACCTTGAGTCCTCGACCAGCCGCGCGGTCCCGGACTGGCTGTCGCTCCAGAAAGACGCGTTCAAGGGCACGGTGATGCGCATTCCGACGATGCAGGAGATCAACCCCATCGCCAATGTCCAGGCCGTCGTTGAGTTTTATTCCCGCTGATCGAACGAGAGTTCAACGGCCTGCGCCCGGGTGGGACGTGGGCCAGCAATTATACGGGCCGCCCGGAGGCGGGAATCAATCCGGGGCCGGCCAGATTAAAATTGCCAAACCAAATACACTGATATGCCAGTTCGCCTAGGTCGGTTCGAAATGCCCAAGCGGTTGCAGAAGGACGACGCAACCTCCAACGAGACGTATGCCCGGTTCGTCGCCGAGCCGTTTGAAACAGGCTACGGCCATACGATTGGAAACTCGCTTCGGCGGGTGCTCCTCAGCTCGTTGGAAGGAGCCGCCATCACTTCCGTCAAAATCGACGGTGCGATGCACGAGTTCACCGCGGTCGAAGGCGTCGTTGAAGACGTCACCGAGCTCGTGCTGAACCTGAAGAAGGTCAAGTTCAAGTGCCACGCGCGCGAACCCCAGACCCTGCTTCTGTCCGTCAACAAGGAAGGGGCGGTCGTGGCCGGCGATATCCAGCTCAACCAGAACACCGAGATCGTCAACGCCAAGCAGATCATCTGCACCCTCGACAAGAAGAAGAAGTTCGAGATGGAGCTGGAGATCAAGGTGGGGCGCGGTTTCTGCCCGGGCGACGAAAACAAGAAGGTTGACCAGGCCATCGGTGTCATTGCCATCGACTCGCTTTTCAGCCCCGTGACCCGCGTCCGCTACGCCGTGGAAAGCGCGCGCGTCGGCCAGCGCACCGATTACGATCGGCTGCTGATTGAGATTTGGACGGACGGCCGCATCACGCCCGACGACGCGCTGACCCAGGCCAGCGCGATTCTCCAACATCACCTCGATGTTTTTGTCGGTTACGACAAAAACGCCGTGCAGTTCGAGGAGGAGACGCGCAAGGAGGACGACGAGAAGTCGAAGATGCGGAAGCTGCTCAACATGTCGGTCAACGAGATCGAGCTGAGCGTGCGCGCCGCGAATTGCCTCAACAACGCCAACATCACCACGGTCGGCCAATTGGCCATGAAGACCGAGCAGGAGATGCTCAAGTATCGCAACTTCGGCAAGAAGTCGCTTAACGAAATCAAGGACAAGCTGAACGCTCTTGGCCTCAGCCTGGGCATGACCTTCGAGCCTGAATTGCTCGAGGCCCCCAAGGAAGAGAACAAGGCGCCGGTCGCCGTCCTTTAACCGACGTTTTATCATGAGACACCTTTGTCGATCCGCCAAGCTGGGGCGCACCCACGAGCATCGAAACGCGATGCTGGCGAACCTGGTCTGCAGCCTGATTAAGCACGGCCGCGTCACCACCACCCTGGCCAAGGCCAAAGCCGCTCGCCCGGTGGCCGAGAAAATGATGACCCTCGGCAAGAGCGGCACTCTGCACGCCCGCCGGTTGGCTGCCGCCCGCCTTCGTCAGCAGGCACGTTCCCACTTCAAGGGAACGCCGACGCGCAAGGGGTCTGTCACCCGCGCCACCTGGCGGCAAAACGAGGATGTCATCCACATCCTTTTTGCCGATCTGGCCCCGGTCTTCAAGGAGCGCAATGGCGGCTACACGCGCATCATCAAGCTCGAGCAACGCCGGGGCGATGCGGCGCAGCGCGCGATTCTCGAGTGGGTCGATCAAGCCGTGGCGGCCGCGCCGGACCCGGCCAAGGAAGACAAGAATAAACAGGCCGCCCCCGCTGGCGCCTGAGCGCCCGAGACGTCGCTCCCGTGCATTTCAGAAAGCCCGTCCCTCGTGGGACGGGCTTTTTTATGCCGGCGCCGCTTTCGTCGCCGGGCGCGGGGCAGCAGACGGAAGGGCACAGCACCCGCCATTGACCTCTATCGGCGTCCGTAGGTAGGCTTTTTTCTGAAAGCCAGACCTACCCTGTTGAGAAAGCTATCCACCGCCATGAAAACGCTCCGTTTGTTCGTCTTGATCCTGTTCTCCGGCGTGATCTGCGGCTGTTCGACGACGCTCAAGCCGCGGCCACTGGATGCCGGCGGTCGATTTCCAACATCGTATCAGCTTGATGCCGGCGGCGTCAAAGTCGCCAAGCCCTTTCCAGAAAAGGCCAGAGACCTCGCGTTCGTGCATTCGGAGGCCCCCGAAGCCACCGCCTATGCAAAATTCTGGGTCGAGTCGATTCGCCATCTGAGGGCTTTCACCAACGTGGTCTTGAAACCCGAACTGGAGGCGCTGGTCATCGACAAAAAGTTGACCAGCAAAGTGAGCGGAGTCTCCGACCTGATCGGGCTCCACCAGTTGGCTGAGCAGATCGGTCCGTTTCTCGTGGTGGAGCCCATCTTGATTTTCAGGGGCGGCTACAATTTTACCGCGACCCTCAAGGCAATCGATGCGGCGTCTGGAGAAACGGTTCTCATGCTGGAGCAAAAGGCCTTCAATTGGTCCGGTCTGGATGACCCGCTGTTCTACCCGCTTTTGAATGCCTTTGGCCAATGGACTCGAGGCGAGACCATTTCGACGGGCTCGAAACCCGCCGGGCCACCTCCTCCAACCGGCCGCTCCCGATTGGATTCAAAACCGGCTGGACCGCGCTGATTGACCCGGGTGTCCGGTGGCGACGAACGCTTGAGTTGTCCGCGCCGCCATGATTCAACATTGGCCAGCAACATGAAAATCGAACTTAAACAGAATTGTCGGTACGCGTTGATCGTTCCAACCAGCATGGGCCTGCGCCTCACGCCGCCCAACGGGCAGCCGGTCCACTCCGCCGGATCGTTCGCTGTCCAGGTCACCAGCGCCGAGACCAATGTCGCCAGCGTGGCATCGTACCTGGGCCTCCCGGTCAAAGTCCTGACCACGTTTGTCAAAGGCAGCCCGATCGCCCAGATGATCAAGGACAATCTCCGCAGCCGGAACATGGACTATGAAGGGGCGGAATTGCCCCAGGGCGGGCCATGGGGTTACCGCCATCAGATCAATATTGCGGACAGCGGCTTCGGATCGCGCGGTCCGCGGGTCTGGAATGACCGGGCCGGCGAAGTCGGCCGGACGCTCAACGTGAAGGACTTCGATCTCGATCGCATCTTCGGCCGGGACGGCGTCCAGGTCGTGCACCTCTCCGGGCTGATCGGCGCGCTCTCGCCCGAAACGGGCCAGTTCTGCCTCGAGCTCGCCCGGGCGGCCAAAAAGCATGGGACCCGGATTTCCTTCGACCTCAACTATCGCGCGTCCTTTTGGAAGGGCCGCGAGAAGGACCTGGCGGCGATCTTTGGGGAGATTGCCAGCGTCTCGGACGTCTTGGTGGGCAACGAAGAAGATTTTCAATTGTGCCTGGGAGTGCATGGCCCCGAGGCGGGTGGCAAAGGTCTCAAGGCCGAGATCGAGAGCTTCAAGGAGATGATTCGGCGAGTGAAGAAGGCATACCCCAACGCGTCGACGTTTGCCACGACGTTGCGCGAGGTCGTGAGCACCAACCACCACTTGTGGGGCGCCATCATGGCGGCGGGCGATGATTGGCACGTGGTCGAGCCGCGTGACATCACGGTGCTCGACCGCATCGGGGGCGGCGACGGCTTTGTCGGCGGAATGCTCTACGCGATCTTAAAGGGCTGGGAGCCGGAGAAGTGGATTCAGTTCGGCTGGGCGACCGGGGCTCTCGCCACCACGATGCTGACTGACTTCGCGCAACCCGCGGACGAAGATCAGGTTTGGAGCATCTGGAAAGGCAACGCCCGCGTGCAGCGTTGAACTCCGCACGCGGCCCCATCCAGATCCGAAACAACCTTTGCTGGCATTAGGTTGGTGTCGTCGTGTCCGATTATGGCCGACGAGCCTGAAGGTGAAGGGTGCCCGTGTCATCCGGACCGGCTGGGGCCTCTGCGGGTTGGAAACCCGCGGCGCGGGCCGGGAAATTTGAGATGCACGGCTGGCCTGCGGGCACGGGGGGCGGCTTGGCCCCGGCCGATCCAGCCTCGACGGATTGTGTCTATTGACTTACCGGGGGCGATCGCCGAAAGATTCTGCAACCCGGGGATGTCCGCCGGTGCCGTGCACCGAACGGGCCTTGGGGCCAGTAGTGACGTTGTTCTAATTCGAAAGTGCTGCCCGTATCCCAGGGAAGGGCAGGGAATCCATCCATGAAGAAATCCATCATCCCGCTAGCAGTGTCGCTGGCGGCTGTCATTAGTTCCTCCATCACCGCGAGCGCGGCCATCTCCGTGGGAGCCGGCGGCAGCGCGGTTCTCACGTTCGACGAAGTGCCGGCTGTGACCGAGTGGTCCACGCTGGCGGCCGGTTCGACCGGGTCCGGTGCGCTGACGTCGATCGCGGCGTTGGACGCAGCCGTGCAAAATCTGGCGGCGACGTCCGTGACCACCGCGCTGGGAAGCTCGGCCACGGTTCCTCCTAGTATCAATGCCATCGCCCGCTGGAACTCGACCCGACACAACCTGCAAACTCGCCCCACCACCGCCGATTTCACCGTGCTGATGGCGACTCTTCAGAACGACACCGGGGGGGACGTCTCCGCGTTGACCGTGACCTACAACCTGGGCCTCGAGATCGCCGCGGGGTCGACAGTCGCGGAGGACGTTCCGGGTCATCGCGCATTTTACAGTCTGACGGGCGAGCCGAATACCTGGCAGCACATCCCGGAATTTTCCACCGGCACGCCCGGTTCGTTGCTGGCCATACTCAACCTTGGGTCGTGGCCGGCAGGCGCCCCGCTCTACCTCGTGTGGGCGGATGACAACGGTCCTTCCAGCAACACGGCTCCCAACGAGGAGGGCGCCTATACCATTGATGATTTCCACGTCGCGGTGGGAGGCGTTGGGGTGACCATCACCGCCCCGGCCAACGGCCAGGTTTTTCCGGTCGGGACGCCGATCACGGTGGAGGCGCAGGCCACCATGCCGGGCGCCATCCTTGGGGTGGCCTTTCGCGCGAACGGGGCGCTGTTGGGCAATGACACGACCGCGCCGTATGGCGTCACTTACAACAACGCACCCATTGGGACCAACCTGTTGATCGCCGTGGCGACAGACAGTCTGGGCAACTCCGCGACCTCCGCCGTGGTGCGCGTGGTTGTGCGGGCCAATCAGGCGCCGGCCGTGACCCTTGTCAACCCGGCGGCGGACGACATTCTCGTGGTGGATCGCGTGACGCTGAATGCGACGGCCAGCGACACCGATGGGTCGATTGCCCAGGTCCGGTTCTTTGAAGGCAGCACCTTGTGGGGGTCGGACACGACGGCGCCGTATGGCGCGGTCCACGGCACCACGGCCGCCGGTTTGCACACGTTGGTGGCGGTCGCCACGGACGACAAGGGCCTGTCGTCCACGTCCGCGCCGGTGACCTTCCGGGTGGTCGCTCCGTTGCCGAGCCTCGTGCCGTTTGGCGCGACGTGGAAGTACTGGGACACCGGGTCCGACCCCGGTTCGGACTGGGCGTTGCCGGAGTACGACGACTCCCCGTGGCTGAGCGGCCCCGCTGAGCTGGGGTATGGCGACAATGACGAGGCAACGTTGGTGGAAGGCGGCCCCACCGACAACCGTTATATCACCACGTATTTCCGCCATCACTTTTCCGTTCCCAACCTGGCTTCTGTCACCGCGCTGGCCCTGAAGGTGCGGCGGGACGATGGCGTGATTGTGTACCTGAACGGATTTCCGATCTTCTCGGACAACATCACCAACGACGTCTTTCAGGTGAATTATCAGACGTTGGCGCTGGCGGCGATTGAGGATAACGATCTTGTCGGGACCAACATCAACCTGGGTGACTTGCCGGGAGTTCTGCTGGCCGATAACGTGTTGGCCGTGGAGATTCACCAGGCCGGCGTGACCAGCAGCGACATCAGCTTCGACCTGCAACTGATTGCCAACCCGGGCGTTCACACGCCCGTCGTCAATCTGACGGCCCCGACGAATGGCGTCACTTTCGTCACTCCCGTCGACATCCCGATGACGGCGACCGCGTATGATCTTGATGGCGTGGTCACGGTCTCGTTTTATCTCGACGACGAACAGGTGGGCACCACGGACGCCACCCAGGTGTACGGGCGGACGGCAACCGCGGTGCCGGACGGGAGCCATGTGCTCAGCGCGGTGGCCATGGATAACACCGGCCTGACGGCCACCTCAAAAGTATCGGTCCTGGTGATCGCGGGCCCGGTCTTCACCACGATGATCGAATCCAACACGGTCTGGCGCTATCTCGATGACGGCTCGGATCAGGGCACCGCCTGGTCGTTGCCGGGCTTCAATGACTCCGCCTGGCTTTCGGGCGCGGCGGAACTTGGCTATGGCGATGGCGACGAAGTCACCTTGCTGGGCTTTGGACCGGAAGATCAAAACAAGTACGTGACCGATTATTTCCGCCAGACCTTCACGGTGACGGGAGCCGGTGATTACACCAACCTGGTGGTGCGAGTGCGTCGGGATGACGGCGCCATCGTTTACCTCAACGGCACCGAAGTCTTCCGGAGCAACATGCCCGAGGGTGCGGTGGACTACCGGACATTTGCCGGCGGCAACATTGGATCAGAAACGACGTTCTTCGAGACCAACGTCAACCCGGGCCTGTTGGTGGAAGGTGAAAACCTGCTCGCGGTCGAGGTGCATCAAGCGACGGCCAACTCCTCCGATGTGAGCTTCAACCTCCAGTTGGTCGGCACCAAGCCGCCGGGGCCGTCCCGCCCGCGGCTGACCGTGGTGCGGACGTCGACGGGGGTCACCGTCTCCTGGAGCAATGGCTCCGGCTACCGCCTCGAGCAGGCTCCGTCCGTGACCGGTCCGTGGAGCACCAGCCCAAGCCAGAGCAATCCCCAGACGGTCACGCTCAACCCGGGCAACCGGTTCTACCGGCTGATCAACCCGTAGGCAGGTTCCTGGAGAGCCCCTTGTTCCTGACGGATCTGCTCACAGGCCATGAACCGAGCACGTAGGTAAAGGCTGGCGCTGCCGCCTTCGCTCAGAGCTACGGCAGGCCGAAGCCGCCGCCCGCCGGCGGACCGCACGCAGGTCTGCATCGACGGCGCGCTGCGGAGAGCGCGCCCTACCTTGCGGTTTATGGGAAGTTGCTCTTCACCGGGCGGCGGGCCGTTGGTCCGCCGCCCGTTTTTTCTTCTGGAGTCAGCCGGCACCGGCGGGTGAATCCAGCAGATAAGCCCGGGCCAGGTCACCGTATGCGGCAACCTGTTCCCGGCTCCACTCGGCCGGGCGCTGCAATTCTGTGGCCATAAGTTGCGCCACGTCGGCCGCGCACTCGATGCTCGCGCGGGCGTCCAGCAGGAGCGCCCGCGTGCGCCGGGCCAGCACATCCTCCACCGTGCGCGCCATCTCGTGGCGCACGGCCCAGAGCACTTCGCACGTCTCGTACGGCAGGCGCGAATGCAGACGGCGGGCCGGCCCTCCGGCGAGTGCGCGCACCGTCGGAGCCTCGCACCCATAAAGGTCCCAGTGATCGCCGTTCGCCGAGCCGGCGCGCCAGCCTTGCAGCCGGAGGTTCTCCGTGGGGCAGGGGCGGGATTCCAACCCGCCGACGGTGATCGCCTGTGCGATGGCGTCCTCGGCCATCTTGCGGTAGGTCGTCCATTTGCCGCCGACCACGGTGATCAGTCCCGACTGGGAAACGAGCACGCTGTGGTCGCGTGGCACCGATGCTGTGCCCTGGGCATCGGCCGTTCGAACCAGGGGCCGAAGCCCGGCGAAGGCGCTGAGCACATCCGCCCGGGCGGGATCCTTCGTCAAATACCGGGCCGCATGGGTGAGAATGAACTCCACCTCCTCGACCAGCGGACGCGGCTCCTCGGAAATTCTCGGAACCGCCGTGTCGGTCGTACCGACCAGCACCCGCCCGTGCCACGGGATGCAGAAAAGAACCCGCCCGTCATCGGTCTTGGGCACCATGATGGCGGTGTCTCCGGGCATGAATGACCGGTCGAGCACGAGGTGAATCCCCTGGCTGGGCGTGACCACGTCGGGCGCGGAAGGTTCATCAAGCCGTCGGATGGAATCCGTGAACACGCCGGTGGCATTGATGATGACCCGGGCGGACACTTCAAACTCCCGCTTCGATTCCAAGTCGCGGACGACCGCGCCGCGGACGAGGTCATTCCTTTTGAGCAGGCGGGTGACGGGACAATAATTAAGCACGTGGGCGCCGTGGTGCACGGCCGTCCGCGCCAGGGTGACGGCGAGGCGCGCGTCGTCGAACTGTCCATCGTAGTAGATGGTTCCGCCTTTCAATCCTTCGGGCTCGAGCGTCGGCAGGCGGGCCAGAGTTTCCTCGCGCGAGAGGTGTTTGGAGGGACCCAAGCCGAGCTTGCCGGCGAGCAGGTCGTAGATCTTCAGCCCGATGCCGTAGAACGGCGCCTCCCACCAGGTGTAATTGGGTACGATGAAGGCGAGGTGGCCGACGAGATGAGGCGCATTTTGCGTCAGCAGCCCGCGCTCGCGCAACGCCTCGAGGACGAGGCTGACATTGCCTTGTTGCAGATAGCGAACCCCGCCGTGGATGAGCTTGGTGCTCCGGCTTGAGGTGCCCTTGGCGAAGTCCGATCGCTCGACCAACAATGTGGCGTAGCCACGTGCGGCCGCGTCCACCGCGATGCCGAGCCCCGTCGCCCCGCCGCCAATCACGACGATGTCCCACGGCTCCCGTCGGTTTTCGAGCGCCTCGATTTGCAGGGTTCGTTTCATCGGCAATCGCAGTGGCCGGAGGACGTTTCTCCAACGGGATGGCGCCGCAGCCAAAGGCTCACTCGCTGTCCTTCGCCCAGCCCTGGGAACGGCCGACCGCCTTGGTCCAGCCCGCCACCAGCGTGTTGCGTTGCGGTGCCGGCATGCCTGGGGTAAAGCGTCGGTCGACCGCCCAGTGCGACGCGATTTCCATTCGGTCCTTCCAGACGCCCGTGGCCAGGCCGGCCAGATAGGCGGCGCCCAGAGCGGTGGTTTCGGCGACCTTCGGGCGCACGACCGGCACATCCAACAGGTCGCTCTGAAATTGCATCAGCGCGTTGTTGATCGATGCCCCGCCGTCGACGCGCAGTTCCTTCAGCCGCAAACCCGAGTCGGATTCCATGGCGTGCACGAGATCCGCGGATTGATAGGCCATGCTTTCCAGCGCGGCCCGCGCGATGTGCGCCGCGGTGGTGCCGCGGGTCAGGCCAACGATGATCCCCCGGGCGTAGGCGTCCCAGTGGGGTGCACCGAGTCCCGCGAACGCCGGCACCAAGTAGACGCCCCCATTGTCAGAAACTTGCGCGGCCAAGGCTTCGACTTCGGACGAATGGCGGATGATTCCAAGCCCGTCGCGCAGCCACTGCACGGCGGCGCCGGCGATGAAAACGCTGCCTTCAAGCGCATACTCGATGGGCGCGCCGGTTCCTCCCAGGCGCCACGCGATGGTGGTCAAAAGGTTGTTCCGCGACGGCACCGGTTTGTCTCCCGTGTGCATCAGCATGAAACAACCGGTGCCATAGGTATTCTTGACCAGGCCCGGTTCAAGGCACGCCTGGCCGAACAGCGCCGATTGCTGATCGCCGGCCAGCCCGGCAATGGGAATCCCGGCCAGCGCCTCGGACGCTTCCCCAACCGCTTCGCTCGAGGAGACAATGCGGGGCAAGACGCTCCGGGGAACGTTGAGCAGCCGGAGCATTTCCTCGTCCCAGGTGCCGGTCTGCAGGTGGCAAAGCATCGTGCGGGATGCATTCGAAACATCCGTCACGTGAACGCGGCCGCCCGTCAGGTTCCAGACCAGCCACGTGTCCACCGTGCCAAACGCCAGCTCGCCCGCTTCCGCCCGGGCCCGGGCGCCCGGCACGTGATCGAGCAGCCATTGCAGCTTGGTCCCGGAGAAATACGCGTCGACCACCAGTCCGGTGCGCTCACGGATCGATTGGTCGAGGCCACGCGCCCTCAATTGGTCGCAGATGGAGGCGGTGCGGCGGTCCTGCCAGACGATGGCCGGTGCAATGGGCTCGCCCGTGCGCCGATCCCAGACGACCGTGGTCTCGCGCTGGTTGGTGATGCCGATGGCGGAGACGTCGGCGGGTTTCAAGCGCGCGCGCGCCAGGGCCTCCTGAGCCACTCCGGCCTGCGTGGACCAGATCTCGCGCGGGTCGTGCTCGACCCAGCCGGGCTGCGGGAAGTGCTGGCGGAATTCCTTCTGGGCCACAGCGAGGATCGCGCCGTGCTGGTTGAAGACAATGGCGCGGGAACTCGTGGTTCCCTGGTCGAGAGCCAGGACGTATTTCATAGGAGGCCGATGGCCGACCTTAACCAAAACTGATTTTCCGTGTCCAATGCGCTTTGACCGGCGGGAGGGGAGCGGCAAATGCGCGTTGGCGTCCGAGGGCCGGCGCGCGCGTGCTTTGCCGCTCCTGGGCCGTCAATCCTGGTGAAATACTTCCCGCAGCGGCCGGCAAACCGGCGAATGATCCGGTTGGGTCTCCATGATATCGGCCATGTGCTGCCACCAGCGCTGCACGACGGGATGATCCGGAAGACGATCGGCGGTGCTGTCATCCGTCTGCGTTTGCACGGCGAAAAGAGTCAAAGTCTCGGGATCGAGGAAGATGGAGTAATCTGAAATCCCGGCCTCGCGGAGGGCGCGTTCCAGCTCCGGCCAAATCTCGTCGTGGCGCCGCTGGTATTCGTTCTCGCAGCCGGGCTTGAGCTGCATCTTGAACGCGACGCGTTTCATGGGGAATCGGGGGCCGAGGGGGCGACGACGGTGACCGTGACGGGCGACCGGTCTTCACGGGCCGGCTGCGAGGCGAACGGGCCGGGCACGGGGCGGGACGCGTCGCGCGGCTGACCAAAGTAATCGCGGTCGACATGGAGTGCCGAGCCGTCGGGGTTTTCAAAAGCCGAGTTGGAGATCCGAGCCCGTCCGAGGAGCGCCGAGTCGACTGCCGGAAAATTGGTCCGGGTGCCCCCCGCGTCTGCCGGGATGGTAATTTCCACCGCGGCGCGTTCGCCCCGGCGACGCCACACGATGGGATTGGCCCCGGCCGAACTTGCAGGCGCCACGCCAAATTGTTCGCCCGCGTACGGAATGGCGTCCTGGCAGTGAATGTTGCCACCGGTCTTCAGGGGAGCGTCTCGAAAATTGTAGACCCAGAGGCCGTAGCCTCCGGCCACCTTGGGATCGTCCTGCGGATTGGCCGGCCGTCCATTGGTGCCGTCGCCGATGAAGATGTTGAAAAGGAACCGATCTTCCCCGCCTTCGATTTTTGCCAGCCCCGCGACGACGGTGGAGTGGGGGCGCAGGAACGGGGTCTCCCGCTTCAGTTCGGGTCGGCTGATTAATTTGCCGGCAAAAAGGTTGTGCACGAATGCGCCGCCCTGGGAGAGGTCGACGAGGCTGATGCGGGAGAGGAACAGGTTGTTGTCCACGAGATACGGGCCGTGGTTGACCTCGGAGAAGAAATCCCGATCGGCGTTGTCGTGGAAAAAGTTCGCGGACACGCGCGTGCCCTGGCTCATCCAATCGAGCCAGAGAGCCTGGTTGCAGCGATAAACGTGGTTGCGGGCAATGAGGGTGTCGATGGCTCCATGGAGTTTGATTCCGGCCATCTCGGCGCCGGTGAACAATCGGCGGACGTGAATGTCGTGAATCGCGTTGTCCGTAATCGTGCTGAAGATGCCCCCGAGGCTGCCGACGATGCCCGCCTGCTCGCAGTGGGCGATCGCGTTGCGGCGGACCACGTGGTGCCCCACGTGATCGCCATCCCAGGGATTGGGATGACGCGAGGCGCGGGCGATGGTTTGGACATAACCCTCCGCGCTGTTGGCGGAGGTGTTGTCGAAGGCGTCGCCATGTTTGCCGAGGGAAACCCCGGCGCACACGGAATGGCTGATGACATTGCTTTCGATGATCCAGCCCCGGCTCCAGTGCGTCCCGATCAGCGCGATCTGTTCGGCCGTCGGCGGCGCCCAGGGCGTGGCGGCGTGGCGCAAGTGGAAGCCGCGAACGGTGATGAAATTGCGCCCGGGCCGGGCCGGGTAAAATACACACGGGCGGACGTTGATTTCGACCACCTCGCGATTGGGATCAACGCCCGTGAACTGCGCCCAAATGGTCGTGTTGGTCGGGTCGACCTGCGCGGACCAGAGTGAGTTCGACAACGACCCGCTGCCGCGGCCCGCCTGGCGCGGGCGGTCCTCCGTGGCCACGGCCAGCAGCTCGTCCGCATCGGCGGCCTCGGTCAGCCAATCGCCGTTGAGGTAGACGGCGCCCGTGTGGTGCAGCCGTCCCCTCGGACCGAACCAGTCGCCCCGAATTTGGTTCGTGTAAGGATTGAACTCCCCGAAGCGAATGTTCGGAATGGCCACGGCCCAGACGTCATCGCGGAAACGCGTCCAGCCTGTGACGACCTGGGAGCCCTTGATCTCGACCCGCTCCCCGGGCGCGGCCTGGTAAACGATCCGCTTTTCTTCGGATGTGCCGCCGCGCGGCGGGTTGACCCGTTCACGGTAGGTGCCGGCGTGCACGGTGATCACGTCCCCGGGTTGGGCCAAGTCGGCGGCCCGCTGGATGGTGCGGAGCGGGCTTTGCCGCGAACCGGCGTCAGCGTCGTGGCCATTGATGGCGACGTGCCACTCGGCGGCGACGACGGCGGGGGCGATGGTCGCCACCAGCGCTGAGGCCAATGTTTGAAACCAGATCAGCCCCGAGCCGGGCAGCGGTTTGCGGCCACTCCGCGCGCATCGTCGCGGCGGGGCGTTTGGCGGCAGGGTGCCCGGGGAGCGCGCCCCTGGTGGCGGAGACAAGCTCATGGGTGCGGAGAATGCGCGGGCTGGGCCCGTCGTTCAAGCGCCCAGCCAGGCGCCGCGGCGGTCGCCGGTTCAGGCCCGGAGGCCCTTCAAGTTCGGTTCCAGGCGATTGCCCCGCTTCAGCAGGCGGGCCAGGGTCAACTCCCCGCGGGCATAGCCGGCTTCGCGACCGAGGATGGCGGTCAGGTTCGAGCGCACGGAAGCGGGAACGGTCGCGTTCTCGCAGCGGCCATTCACGATGGCCTCGTGAAACTCGCGAATGTTGTCGCGCGCGCCGCTCGTGTAGAGCTCCGGATTGGTCCCGCGATAGAAGTCCTTGCCGCGCACGACCACGTCCTTGAAGTAGTCCGTGGCGATGGAGCCTTCCGTGCCGTAAACGCGTGCCGTGATTTCGTCTTTCACCTCGGGCACCGCCTGGATGCAGGTGAACGAGAGGGTCACGTTGTCGGGGAACCAGTATTGCACGGCGAAGTGATCCCAGATGCTTTCCGGCGGGCGGAGCTTGCGCCCGCCACCACCGAGGGCGCGCACAGGGTCGGCGTCGAGGATCCAGGTGGCGACGTCGAGGGCGTGGATGCTCTGCTCAACGATGAAGTCGCCACTCAAGGCGCGCACGAAATACCACGAACGCAGTTTCTCTTCGTTGGACGCGGGCGGGGCGCCGCGGCCGCCGCCGCGCCACGGGTAATGGGCGTCGCCCATGATGGGCCGCCCGATGTCGCCATTGCGCACCATTTGCAGGGCCTTTCGATAATGCTCGTTGGCCCGGGTCTGGAAATCGACGAGGAAGACGAGCTTCTTCGCGGTGGCGCGCCGGCCGCTCTCGGCGATGGTCTGGCAGCCCGGGGCGTCGACGGCGACGGGTTTGGCCAGGTAAACATGTTTGCCGGCGTCGACGGCCGCAGCGGCTTGTTCCGGGTGGAAGTAGGGCGGCGTTTCGATGACGACGGCGTCGAGCTTGGATTCGACCAGGCGTTGGGCGGCCCGCAAGCCGGTGTATCGGCGGGAAGGGTCGATGTTGTGTTTGGCGCCGAATTGGTCGACGCGATCCTGAAAATAGTCGGCGCAGGCGACCCATTGGTATAGGCCGGTGTCGGCGAAGAGCGGGCCGAGCCAGCTTCCGCGCCCGCCGCAACCGATCAAGCCGATCTCGAGTTTGGCGTTGGCGTTGGCTCCGAAAACCGTCGAGGGCTGGAACACGTTGAGGGCAGTCAGCGCGGTGGCGGCCGTGGTGCCGGCGAGGAACGAGCGACGGTCGAGGCGAGGGGTTGGGGTGGGCTTCATTTCGTGACAGGAGTCGGGTCGTCGATGTGATGTCGATCGAGCGTTTGTCAGCAGGTTAGCCACAACGGGCGGGCGCCGACCTTGACATGGATCAGGGCCAAAAAAATGCTCGCGGTCGCGGTCGGGATCGCGGTATCTACTGCCCCGGGTTACGAAAGGGGGGCTGTCGATCAGCTATTCAGGTGGCGTAAACCGATCGTGGTGCAAGACGGAGAGTTCGCTGAACAGTCGATGGCAAAAGCATCTGAACGGATTTCATGGCGTGACGTGTTGCTGGGCATGGGAGTCGTGCTGGGAGCCGCCGGGCTCGGCGGGGGGGTGGGCTGGTGGGCCAGCCGGCAAGCGGCGCAAAACCTGCAGGACCAGGAAACGACCCGGCTGGGCATGCTGGTTCGCCTGACCGAGACGGATCTTCGCTCGGCGCGTTCGGACCTTTTGGAGCTGGTCACGGGCGACGCGACGCGCGATTACCTGGCCAGCGGAGCCGCGCCGGACTTGGAACGGGCGGTCGCCCGGGCGCTGTTCTACAGCCGGCTCAGAACCGACTTCGATTACCTTCGCTACCTCGATGCCCAGGGGCGGGAAATTTTTCGCGTCGACGGCCGGCGGAGCCGCGGACCGGGAAAACCGTCGGGCAACGACGCCGGCCAGAGTTATTTTCAGAAAACGGTCGCGTTGCCGGCGGGAGCAATTCACGTGTCCTTGGCGAGACCCGATGCGGGGAGGGATGCCGGTCCGGTTGCCTCGATCTCGGTCCTGATGTCCACTCCCGTTCTCGATTCACGAGGGCGTTTGCAGGGGGTCTACTCCGTCGGGTATTCGGGGACGAACCTGCTCGCGCGCCTGCGCTCGGTGGAGCCACGTTTCGGGCATCGCCTGCAGGTCTACCACTTGCCGGGCCTTCAACGGCGGGCAGCCGATAACCCCGGGTTGACGCGTCCCGCGGCCGATCAGCCCGCGCCGGCCGATCTTTGGGCTCGGGTGGGGACGGAGCCTTCGGGCCACGCCCGGCGGGCCGGCGGGCTGCTGACGTGGCAACGCGTCACACTTGACCCGCCAGGCACAACGGCGTCGGCGAACACCGCGAACGCCGGAAATGAGTTACTCATCCTGGCCTCCGAGGTGTCGGGTGCTGAATGGACGGCCACCTTTGCCGGACTTCACCAGCGGTATCTGGTCCTCACGCTGGCGATGCTGGCCCTGGCGGCGGCGAGCTTGTGGTTTTCGCACACGCGCCGCCGGGCGGAGGCTCACCTCCGCGAGAGCGAAGATCGGGCGCGCCTGATTGTCGAAAGCGTCAAGGATTACGCCATCATCATGCTCGACCCCAATGGCCAAGTCGTCAGTTGGAACGAAGGGGCCCGGCGGATCAAAGGCTACGCCGCCCATGAGATCATCGGGCGGCATTTCTCGTGTTTTTTTCCCGAGTCGATCGCGCGCAGCGGCGCGTTGGAACAGGCGCTGGAACAGGCGGCCGCCCGCGGGAGCGCCGAGTTTGAAGGGTGGCGTTTGCGGAAGGACGGATCCCAGTTCTGGGCGGATGTCGTGATCACCGCGCTGCGGAACCCGCGCGGGGTTCTCGTCGGGTTTGCCAAGGTGACGCGCGACCTGACGGAGCAACGGCGGGCGCGGGAGGAGCTCGATCGATTCTTCAGCATTTCCCTCGATCTCCTGTGCATCGCCAACGCCGTGGGATTCAAACGGGTCAGCCCGGCGGTTACCGATGTCCTCGGATGGACTCCCGAGGAGTTTGTCTCCCGGCCTTTCATTGAGTTTGTCCATCCCGACGATCGGGCGGCGACCCTGGCCGAGGTGAACCGGCAGTTGAGCACGGGAACGAAGGTGCTTCGCTTTGAAAATCGTTATCGCCACAAGGACGGCTCGTGGCGCGTCTTGTCGTGGCGGTCGATCCCCCAGCCGGACGGTCTCATGTACGCCACGGCGCGTGACGTGACCGAGCGGGTTGAATTCGAGTCGGCGTTGGTCGAGGCGAAGGAGCAGTTGGAAAGCCGGGTGCGGGAGCGGACCGCCGATCTGGCGGCAGCCAACGAGACGCTGCGCGAGAGCGAACGGCGGTTCCGGGCTTTGATCGAGCATGGAACCGACAGCATCGTGCTGACCGATCCCGGGCATCGCGTGCTTTACCGCAGTCCGGGCGGCTCAGCTTTAGGTGGCGCCCAGGCGGCCCGAATGGTCGGGCCGTTCGCGCCGGAGCAACTCCATCCGGACGATGGCCCCCAGGTTCAGGCGGTCATGGATCAGCTGCTGGCCGCCCCCGGCGAGCCCGTTCCGATCGTGTGGCGGCGGCGCCACGACGATGGGCGCTGGATCTGGCTGGAAGGAGTCGCGACCAACCTGCTCGACGATCCCGCCGTGCGGGCTGTGGTCACGAACTATCGCGACGTCACTGAGCGCAAGCAGGCGGAGGCTCGCGCGGCCTGGCTGGCGTCATTTCCGGAGCGAAACCCCAGCCCGATTGTGGAGATCGACGCGGACGGCAGTCGATGCCGCTACGTCAACCCGACCGCCCGCCGCCTGTTTCCCGATCTGGAAACGGCCGGTCGGCGGCATCCGCTGCTGGCAGGGCTGGACGATGCGGCGGGCCCGTTGATTGGTGGGGTCGCGGCGGAGATCCGGCGGGAGGTGGCCGTGGGCGGGCGCTGGTATGCGCAGACGTTGAACTACATCGCTGACGAACAGCGGCTGCGCATCTACAGCACGGACATCACGGAACGCCGGGAGGCGGAGCAGGCCATCCGGGATCTGAACACGGATTTGGAGCGGCGGGTCGAACGGCGCACGCAGGAGCTGAAGGAGGCCAACCAGGAGCTGGAAGCGTTCTCCTATTCCGTTTCCCACGATCTGCGCTCTCCCTTGCGGCACATCGACGGTTATGTGGAGCTGCTGACGAAGGACATGAGCGATGGCCTGAGCGAGAAGTCGAGGCGGTATCTCCGGATTGTGGCCGAGTCCGCCGGCCAGATGGGGCGGTTGATCGACGACCTGCTCGCGTTTTCCCGGATGGGCCGGGTCGACCTGCATTCTGCGGTGGTGGATCTCGGCCAGCTGGTTCCGGGCATCATCGCGGATCTGCAGGCCGACACATCCGGCCGCAACATCGCCTGGCGCTGCCACCGCCTGCCCAGCGTGCAAGGCGATCCCTCCATGGTGAAACAGGTCCTGGTCAACCTCCTTTCCAACGCAGTCAAATACACCGGCCGGAAAGATCCCGCCGTGATCGAAACCGGGTGCGCCCGCGAGACGGAGGACGAAGCCGTAATCTATGTCCGGGACAACGGGGCGGGATTCGAGATGAAATATGTCCACAAACTTTTCGGCGTCTTTCAGCGCCTGCACCGGTCGGAGGATTATGAAGGCACCGGCGTTGGCCTGGCCATCGTCCGACGCATCGTCAACCGCCACGGTGGCCGGGTCTGGGCGGAAGGCGCCCCCGGCCAGGGCGCGACATTTTACTTCGCCTTAAGCAAACCAAAGAAAGGATGACTGTGCCCGCTCTGAAAAGGATTCTGCTGGTTGAAGACAACCCCCGCGATGTCGAGCTTGTCCTCGACGCCCTGCAAGAACATCACCTGGTCAATGAAGTTGCGGTCGCGCGCGACGGCGCGGAGGCCCTGGATTACCTCTATCAACGCGGCGAATTCGCCGGGCGCGACGAGGGGTTGCCCATCGTCATCCTGCTCGACCTGAAAATGCCCAAGGTCGACGGACTCGAGGTGCTCCGGCAGATCAAGAACGATCCGCGGCTGCGCATGATTCCCGTGGTCATGATGACCGCGTCCCGGGAGGAGCAGGACCTGGTTCAGAGCTACCAGTTGGGCGTCAACTCGTATGTGGTCAAGCCCGTCCGATTTCAGCAGTTCGTCGACTCCATGAAACAGCTCAGCGTCTATTGGGCGATTCTCAACGAGCCGCCGCCGGGCAGCGTGGGCCAATCCCACGGCCCCTGAACCGGGCGCGCGCCTGCGTACCTGAATGATCATGAAAACCAAGCTGTGTGTCCTGCACCTCGAAGACAACCCACGCGACGCGGAGTTGATCCGCTCGATGCTCGAAGCCGGCGAGTTCGAGTGTGAAATTCTCCTCGTCGACAAGGAGGCGGAGTTCACCCGCGCGCTGGCGGCCGGCCGGTTTGACGTCATCCTTTCCGACTATCGTCTGGCGGACTATGACGGGCTGTCCGCGCTGGCCCGCGTCCGCGAGACGCTGCCGGAGGTGCCCTTCATCCTGATCTCGGGAACGCTCGGGGAGGAGGAGGCGGTGCAAAGTTTGAAGGATGGAGCCACGGATTACATTTTGAAAAGCCGCCTCGCGCGGCTGGCGCCCGCCGTGCGGCGCGCCTTGGAGGACGCCTGCAAGCGGGCCGAACTGAAGGCGGCCGAGGCGCGCCTCCTGCGCGCGCAGCGGTTGGAGAGCATCGGGGCCCTGGCCAGCGGCATCGCCCATGACCTGAACAACATTCTCGCCCCCATCATGATGTCGGCTCCCATGCTCCGGTGGGGCCTGAAACCGGAAGAGGTGGAGAAAACCCTCGTCTCCATCGAGCGAAGCGCCCGGCGCGGCGCGGATCTCGTCAAGCAACTGCTCCTCTTCGGAAGAGGCGTCGAGGGCAATCGCGCCCTGATGCAGCCGCGCCACTTGATCCGCGAGATCTCCCGGATGATGCGGGAGACCTTTCCCAAATCGATCGCGCTCGAAATCAAGATCGCTCCCGATGCCTGGCCGCTGATGGCCGACGCCACGCAGCTTCATCAGGTCCTGCTCAACCTCTGTGTCAATGCCCGGGACGCCATGCCCGCGGGCGGCAAGCTGGTGCTTTCGGTGGAGAATTTCCAGCTCAGCAAGCCCGGCGTGACCCTGTTCGCCGAGGCCAAACCCGGCCCATATCTGCTGTTCCGCGTCGCGGACACCGGCGACGGGATTCCCCCGCAGATCATGGACAAGATCTTCGATCCGTTCTTCACCACCAAGGAACCCGGACGTGGCACGGGCCTGGGGCTCTCCACCGTCCTCGGCATCGTCAAAAGCCACGCCGGATTCCTCGATGTCCAAAGCGAACCCGGTCAGGGAGCGGTCTTCTCCATCTACCTCCCGGCCGCTCCCAACGATCCGTTGCCCGCCGCCGACCCATTGCCGGTCGTCGTGCCAATCAAGGGAGATGGAGAGCTCATCCTGGTCGTCGACGATGAGCCGGAGATATTGAAGATCACCGAACAAAACCTTTCCCGTAACGGCTACCGGACGATTCTCGCAAACGACGGCGTCGACGCCCTGGTTCAATTCACCCAGCGACGGGACGAGATCGATGTGATTCTGACCGACCTGGAAATGCCGGTGATGGATGGCGTCTCGCTGGCCCGTGCCATTCGCAGAATGGACGCCGAGGTTCACGTCATTGCCTCCAGCGGCCTCGGGTCGGGCCAGGGACTGGAGGAGAAGCTGAGTCATCTGCGTGAGCTGGGGGTGCCCACGCTGTTGACCAAGCCATACGGAGCGGAAACGTTGCTTCAGGCCCTGCACCAGGCGCTGTGCCAACCCTGAGCCGCCGGCCGAGGTTCGCGGGCGAGACCCGCCCGCATCGCCGTTTGCACCAGGAGAAGCCGGCCGTCGCCGCCGCATGTAGGTCTTGCGCGACGGAGCGATCTTCAACAGACTATCTCCCTTGAAATCCGGTCCGCCGGAATCCGCGCGAAACGTGGGCGTGACCAAAAAAGGACCCACCTAAGGCAACCAACGTGCGGTGAATCGGCGGGGGCTGGTCAGACTCTTGATTGTGAGCTCAATGGCAAAATCTGGTCCGCTGGGGCCCGTGGTTATCGATCCGTCGGTGGACTCTGGCGGGAGTGGGACGGGGCGGATGACCGGTCGGCAGCGATTCCTGCAGGCACTCGCGTGTCGCCCGTTGGATCGGCCTCCGATCTGGCTGATGCGGCAGGCGGGGCGGGCGTTGCCGGAGTATCGGGAGCTGAAGGAGCGGTACACATTTTTGGAGCTGGTCCAGACGCCGGCCCTGGCGGCGGAGGTGACGCTGCAGCCGATTCGCCGGTTTGGTTTCGACGCGGCGGTATTTTTCAGTGACATCCTGGTGGTCTCGGAGGCGATGGGGCAGACCTACCGTTTCCGGGAGGGCGGCGGAATTGAAATGGCCTTCACCGTGGAGTCGGCGGCGGACGTGGATCGGCTGGAGCCGGGCGCGATCCGGGAGCGACTGGATTATGTGGCCAGGGCGTTGCCGCTGGTCCGCGCGGAGCTGGGGGATCGAACGGCCCTGCTCGGGTTTGCGGGCTCGCCGTGGACGCTGGCGAATTTCATGATGGAAGGCGGCAGCGCGCGCGAGTTCAACCGGGCGCGGGCGTTGTTCTACGAGGACCCGGCGTTGTTCCGACGGTTGATGGAGAAATTGACGCCGGCGGTGGCGGAGTTTTTGCAGCTGCAGATCGACGCGGGCGCCGATGCGGTGCAGATCTTTGACAGCCTGGGCGGGGTGTTGCCGGCGTCGGCGTATGAGGCGGCGTCCGCGCAATGGATGCGGGAGATCGTCGCACGGTTGAAGGGGGCGGTGCCGGTGATTGTTTTCGGCAAGGGCGTGCACGGCAGCTGGGAGGCCTTGCTGCGCACCGGCGCCCAGGGTTTCAGCGTGGACTGGACCCTGTCGCTGGCGGAGTTGCGCAGCCGGCTGCCGGAGCGGATCGCGCTGCAGGGCAACCTGGATCCGCTGGTGCTGACCACGACGCCGGCGGTGGTGGCGGCCGAGGCGCGTGCGCTGCTCGAGTCGATGCGCGGCCGGCCGGGGCACATCTTCAACCTCGGCCACGGCGTGACTCCGACCGCCAAGCTGGAGTGTCTCGCGCGCCTGGTGCAAACCGTGCAGGAGTTTTCATGAGTGCCTTACATGTCGATCTCGATCTGATCCGGAAGTACAGCATGCCGGGCCCGCGGTACACGTCGTACCCGCCGGCCACGCAGTTTAACGACAGCGTGCCCGTCCAGACCTTGCTGGACGGCATCCGCGCCAACAACGTCGCCGGCGGCGACCTGTCCCTGTATTTTCACCTGCCGTTTTGCCAGACCCTCTGCTGGTTCTGTGGGTGCACCACGGTCATCACCACCCAGCAGGGCCAGAGCGGGACCTACATCAGCTACCTGCAAAAGGAGCTGGACCTGATGGGGCGCGACCTCGACCCGAAACGCCAGGTCGTGCAACTCCACTTCGGAGGCGGGACCCCGACCTTTCTGCTGCCCTCGGAAATTCGCACGCTGGGCGGCATGATTCGTGACCGTTTCCGGCTGGCTCCGGACATTGAAGCCGGCGTCGAAGTGGATCCGCGCCGGCTGACGCGCGATCATCTGACGGCGTTGCGCGAGGCCGGGTTCAACCGGGCCTCCATGGGGGTTCAGGACAACAACCCGGAAGTGCAGGCGGCGGTGCATCGGATCCAGCCCTTCGAACAAACCCGGACGGTGGTCGAATGGATCCGCGAGGCGGGCTTTCAGTCGGTCAACATCGATTTGATTTACGGCCTGCCGCACCAGACAAAGGATTCATTTGCCCGCACGCTGGACCAGGTGCTGGAACTTCGGCCGGATCGATTCGCGATTTTCAACTACGCGCACGTCCCCTGGATCAAGCCCGCCCAGCGCATCCTCAAGGATGACGTTCTCCCCACGGCGGAGATGAAGCTGCAGATCCTGAAGATGACCATCGAGACGCTGACCGGCGCGGGTTACGACTACGTGGGCATGGATCATTTTGCGCTGGCGGACGATGAGCTGGCGGTCGCCCAGCGCAACAAGTCGCTGCAGCGCAATTTTCAGGGCTACAGCACGCGGGGCGGGGCGGACATCTACGCGTTCGGCATGTCGTCGATCTCCCAGGCGGACGGGATCTACTGGCAGAACCTCAAAGAACTGCCGGCCTACTATGGCGCGCTCGATCAGGGGCGTCTCCCGATCGCGCGGGGGTATGTGTTGACGGCCGAGGACGTGCGTCGGCGGCAGATCATCATGCGCCTGATGTGTGATCTAGCGCTGGATTTTGCGGACATGTCGAAGCTCCTGGGTGTGGAGTTCGAGGACCAGTACCGCCGGGAGCTGGATTCGCTGGCCGACATGCAGGCCGACGGACTGGTGGAGCGAACCGCGACGGGCCTGGTGGTCACGGACCTGGGCCGGCTCCTGATCCGCAACATCGCCATGCGCTTCGATGAGTATCTGCCGGCGGAGAAGGAGCGGCGATTCTCGAAAACCATATGAAGGCCGTCGCGATTGTGGGCGGGGGCATCACCGGGTTGACGGCGGCGTTTCGGTTGGCGCAGCAGAAGATTCCGGTGACGCTTTACGAGTCGGGCGCGCGCGTGGGCGGTGTGATCCAGTCGCTGGCCCGGGATGGGTACCTCGCGGAATACGGGCCCAATACCATTTTGGCCACGTCGCCCAAGATAGGCTCCCTGATCGAGGATCTCGGGCTGGCGTCCCGGCGGATGTATTCCGATCCGGCGGCCGAAAAGCGTTATTTGGTCCGGGGTCGGCGACTGGTGGAGCTGCCCGGATCCGCCGCGGCGTTTCTGCGGACTCCACTGTTTTCGTGGAAGGCCAAGCTGCGGCTGGCCGTGGAACCGTTCATTCGCCGCGCCTCGGCTGATCACGAAGAGAGCGTGGGCGCGTTTGTGGTGCGGCGGATCGGCCAGGAGTTTTTGGACTACGCAATCAACCCGCTGGTCGGCGGCGTTTATGCGGGCGATCCGTCGCGGCTTTCCGTGCAACAGGCGTTTCCCAAGCTGGGCGCGCTCGAACAAAAGTATGGCTCGCTGATCCTCGGGCAGATTTTGGGCGCGCGCGAACGGCGTCGCCGGGCGGAGGTCTCGAAGCAGGACGCCAAAAAGATTTCGTTTGATGGTGGTCTCCAGGTGTTGATTGATGCGCTGCAGGCGCGCCTGGGCGCGTCGATCCGGCGGAACTCCCGGGCGGTTGCGCTGGAACAGACCCCGGAGGGATGGGATGTGCTGGTGGAGCAGGAGGGGCGGATCACCCGGCATGAACATGGCGCGGTGCTGTTCGCCGGGAACGCCTTCACCCTGGCCGGGTTGCCGGTTCGGTCGGGCCGGCCGATCGATTTCTCCCCGCTGGCCGAGGTGAAGTATCCGCCGGTCGCCAGCGTGGTGCTGGGCTTCCGGCGCGAGGATGTGGGGCATCCCCTGGATGGATTCGGAGTGCTCGTGCCGGAGATCGAGGGCTTCAACATCCTCGGCACGCTGTTTTCCTCGTCGCTGTTTCCGCAGCGCGCGCCGGCCGGGCATGTGACCTTGACCACGTACGTGGGCGGGATGCGGCGGCCGGATCTGGCGGGACTCGCCCCTGAGCAGCTGTTCGAGCTGGTCTTGCGGGATCTGCGGGAGCTCCTGGGAGTCCGCGGCGCGCCGACGTTTCAACACCACGTGCTGTTCCCTCGCGCGATCCCGCAGTACGAGCTGGGCTACGCGCGGTTCAAGGACCTGATGCACGACGCGGAGACCCGCGCGCCCGGCCTGTTCCTGGCGGGCAATTTCCGTGACGGCATTTCCCTGAGTGATTCCATTGTGGCCGGCCACGTGGCGGCCGAACGATTGACCGCCTATTTTCGCCCGCCGCCGAACCGGGCAGGCCTGGCCACGAAAGAACCTTCCATTCCCGTCAACGCATGAGCCAGAAAGGTGTCCTCCTTGTCAACCTGGGGTCCCCCGATTCGCCGTCCGTCCCGGATGTCCGCCGATATCTGCGAGAATTCCTCATGGACGGCCGGGTGCTGGATGCCCCGTATCCCATCCGGTTTTTCGTGGTGAACTGCACCATCCTGCCGAAGCGCCCGAAGGAATCCGCCGCCGCGTATCGGACGATTTGGACGCCGGAAGGCTCGCCGTTGGTGGTCACGAGCAAGCGGCTGCAGGCGGAGCTGCAGCGGCGCGTGAGCGTGCCGGTGGCGCTGGCCATGCGCTACCAGAACCCGACGATCGAGAGCGCGGTGGCCGAACTCCTCCGACGAGGAGTGGACGAAGTGCTCCTCATTCCGCTCTTCCCGCACTACGCGATGTCGAGCTTCGAAACGGCGGTGGAGCGGGTGAAGGAAGTGCTGGGCCGGCGCGCGCCCGGGACGGCGCTGCAGGTGGTTCCTCCGTATTACGACGATCCGGACTACATCGAGGCGCTCGTGGCCAGCGCCGCGAACCATCTGGCCGCCGGCTACGACCATCTCTTGTTCAGCTTTCATGGGCTGCCGGAGCGTCACATGCGCAAGGCGGACCCGACGGGGCAGCACTGCATGCGCGCGGCGGATTGTTGTGCGAAGGCACCGCCGAACGTGCTCGCCACGTGCTATCGCGCGCAATGTTTCCGGACGGTGGACGCCTTTGTGCGCAAGGCGGGCGTGACCCGTTTCTCGGTCGCGTTCCAGTCCCGCCTGGGCCGCGAGCCGTGGCTGCGGCCGTACACCGACGAGGAAATCGTCCGGCTTGCGCGCGAGGGCAAGCGGAAGCTGCTGGTGATCTGTCCGGCCTTCGTCTCGGACTGCCTGGAGACGCTCGAAGAAATTGGCGGGCGCGGGCAGGAGTCCTTTCATCAGGCGGGCGGGCAGACCCTGCAGCTCATCCCGTGCATGAACGAGCACCCGCGCTGGCTGGAGGCGCTGGAGAAAATGATTGGCCGGTTTGCCGCGCCCGGGCCTTCCGGCCGGGCAGGCGGGCGGCCCGCGCTGGCGTCGGTGTAGCGCCGGGTGGCTCCGGGCGCCAACCCGCCCATTATTTTACAAAGCGCCCACCCGACATTACCATTCGCGTCATGCGTATCCTCGTGGCCGAAGATGCAGGCAAGGTGGCCGAGCACATCCGGCAAGGGCTGGAGGCGGAGGGCTACTCCGTGGACCTCGCCCAGGATGGCGACGAGGCCCTCTGGCTGGCCGAGATCAATCCCTACGACGCCATGGTGCTTGACGTCATGATGCCGGGAAAGGACGGGTTCAGCGTGGTGCGCCATCTGCGGCGAAGGCAGGTGCAGACTCCGGTCATCTTCCTGAGCGCGCGCGGGGAGGTGGACGATCGGGTGCGCGGGCTGGATGCCGGGGGCGACGACTATCTGACCAAGCCGTTCTCGATGTCGGAGCTGCATGCCCGGCTGCGGGCCCTGCTGCGGCGTCAGCGGCCGAACGCGAGCAACGCCCTCCGGGTGGCGGATTTGGAGCTGGACCTGATCGAGCACCAGGCGACTCGCGCGGGCGAAGTGGTGGAGCTGACCCGGCGCGAATTTGCGCTGCTGGAATTTCTCATGGTCGCGTCGCCCCGCGCCGTGAGCAAAACGGCGATCATCGAGCACGTCTGGAATCAGCACTTCGATTCGGAGACCAACGTGGTCAATGTCTACATCAAGCACCTGCGCCGGAAATTGGATCGCCCGGGTCTGAAGCCCTTGCTGCACACCGTGCGGGGGGTGGGGTTCGCGCTGCGCGAAGAGCCGCTGACATGAACTCGATTCGCCGCCAGCTGACCATGGGGCTGCTGCTGGGATTTGCGGTCATCCTCGGGCTGGGCGGCGTGATTTTATTCCTCAAGACCCGCGAGATGTTGCTGCGGGGATTCGATGCGGCGCTGAGCGGCAAGGCCCAGGCCCTCGCCGGTGCGATCAAGCAGGAGGGTGACAAGCTGGAGATCGAGTTTCGGGACGAAACACTGCCGTCGAGCGGACGGTCGAATCTCGTGGAGTTTTTTCAGGTTCGCATCCTGGAAGGGGCGGTGGTCAAACGGTCACGCTCGCTGGGCAAGGCCGAATTGCCCTGGGAACTCGGCTCGATGACACTCCCGGTGTTTCGCGATGTCGTGCTGCCCAACGGCGAGCGAGGCCGGGCCGTTGGGGTTCACTTCATCCCGCGCCTCGATCGCCGGGGCAAAACCAATGTGGTGGCGCCGGAGATGGGCCTGGTGCTGGCTCACGTCCGCGGACCACTCGATGCCAGCATTCGGAACTACGGCGGCCTGCAGTTGCTGACGGCCGGCTTGACGGCGTTGGCCGTCGTCGCCCTCGTCAGCTTCGTCCTCCGACGGGGCCTCGCGCCGCTCGACCGGCTGGCCACGGAGGCGGAAAAGATTGATGCCACCACACTGGGCCAGCGGTTCCCCACCGAAAACCTCCCCGCAGAGATTAAGCCCATTTGCAGCCGACTGAACGATTTGCTCTCCCGGCTGGAATGTTCCTTCAATGACATCCGGGAATACGCGGCCAAGGTGGCTCATGAATTGCGCACGCCGCTGACCATTCTGCGCCTCAAGCTGGACCAGGCCGGGGATCGACTGCCGCCGGAACTGGCGGAGGAATTGCACGGCGAAATGCACCATCTCACCCACGTGATCGAACAGTCCCTGCTCATCGCCCGGGCCGAGCACGGGCGCCTGCAAGTCGAGCCCGCGCCCTTCGACCTGGGCCGTCTGGTGGCGGATCTCGTCGAGGATTTCTCGTTGCTGGCCGAGGATTCAGGACGAGCGGTGAACTTTACGCCGCCGGCGCTGTGCCTGGCCACGGCCGATGCCAAGCATACCCGTCAGATTGTGCACAACCTGCTTACCAACGCCCTCAAGCACGGGTGCGGCGACGTTTCCATACGCCTCACCTCGATCCGGGGACGGCGGGTGCTGACCATTTGGAATGAGGTGCGCCGGGATCAGATCGCCGGCGAGGAACCCCTGGGCCTTGGGCTGCGCGTGGTCGCTTCCTTGCTCCACCTGCAACCGACCGTGAAGTTCACCCGCCGACACGGGCGTCGCTACCATGCGGCGCGGCTGTCGTTCCCGGCCGCGACTCCGCCGGGGCGCGACCGCAGCCCGTTTCCGCTGGCCGGCCCGGCTGCTGATCCGGTGTGATTTCAGGTTTCGAAGGAGACGCTTAACCGGCATCCCCGGGCGCGAGTTGGAGCCAGGAATCTCCCCTCCCTTGGGCGGAGCCGTCGCCGGGTTTCCCCGGCCAGCCAGATAACTATCTTTTAATCTTCGGCCACCCCGAAATTTTATGGTCGTGGGCTACGGTATGCCCATTAATGACGACTCCATTCGGGAATGTTCACTCGCTGCTCATGGCCTGGCGGTTGCGCCGGCATCAAACCTGGCCGACGCGCGCGGCGGGCACGGCCGGCGTCATCGGGGCGCTCTGGCTGGCGCCGGTGGCGACCCGTGGGGAAGACCACATTGACTACCGTTATGAAAACTACGGCGAAGACGGACGCCGGATTCGGATTCAGACGCATTCGGCGCTGGTGGAGGGTGGGCTGACCTCCTGGCTTTCGGCCAAGGCTGAGCTGGTTTACGATGCAATCTCCGGCGCTTCTCCCACGGGTTCGCCTCCGCCCTCGACCATCCACTTTGTGCCCCCGGAGGAAGGTGGTCCGTCCGGGCCCTTCAAGCGGACGGTGCCGGTGGTCAAGATGGATGACACGCGATATGCAGCGACGCTGGAACTGGCCGGGGTTTTTGGGCGGCACCACGTGACGCCCCAGTTTTCATACTCGGAGGAGGATGATTATATTTCCTACGGAGCGGCGCTGAACTACGGGCTGGAGTTCAACGAAAAGAACACCCAGGTCAACGCGGGCTGGTCGCACTCCTGGGACACGATCAAGCCGTCGAATTTGTTCCTGTTCGAGACCGAGCACAAGGACACGGATGATTTCATGGTGGGCGTAAACCAGCTCCTCGGGCCGGGGACGGTTTTGACGGCGAACCTGACCTATGGCTACTCGAGCGGGTATCAGAATGATCAGTACAAGGGCGTTTTGTTCGACAGCGTGCCGCAGCTTGATCCGTTGTATCCGGCGTTGACGGGGGAGAAGCGACCCGGCCATCGGGCGCGCGTGATTCCCTACCTTTCGCTGACCCAGGCCATCGAGCCGGCCAATGCCTCGGTGGAACTTGCCTATCGGTTCTTCCACGACTCTTACGGAATTAATGCGAACACGATCTCGCTCACCTGGTTTCAAAAGCTGGGCCGTTACGTGGTGGTTTCGCCCGTGGTTCGATACTACCGGCAGAGCGCCGCCGATTTTTACGCGACGCGCTACGCGGACGCCGGCAGCCGCCCGACCTATTATTCCGCCGACTATCGGCTGTCGGAAATGGAGACGGTGACCGCCGGGGTGTCGGTTCACGTGCGGGCGACCAAAAACGTGGGCTTCGACGCCGGGTATCGCCGCTACATGATGCGCGGCCTCGATCACGCGACTTCGCAGAGTGCGTATCCCTCGGCCAACATCTTCACGGTGGGAGTTCGCGCATGGTTTTGACCGCACCAACCCCGTTGTCGGTCGTGCACCAGCGCATTCGCCAGTCGGCGCAGTGCACGGCCGCAGCGGGTTATTACCAGCTCTCGTTCCGGGCGATGAGCACCCAGTGCCGGGTCAACTTCCGGACGCTTCGCCCGAGCGACGCGCGGGATTTTCAACACGAGGTCTTGAGCTGGGTGGCGTGGTTTGAGGCGACCTACTCGCGATTCATCGACGACAGCGTCATCAGCCGGATCAACCGTGCCGCCGGCCGGGAATGGGTGGAGCTGGATCCTGAGACGGATCGGATCCTCGAGCTGTGCGGGGACATGTATCGCTTCACGCGGGGCGTGTTCGACCCGACGGCGTTGCCCTTGATCCGGCTGTGGAACTGGAAGGCGGAACAGCCGGTGATTCCGGACGAGGCCGCGATTCGGGACACGCTGGCTCTGGTCGGCTGGCGCCGGGTCCAGCGCCGGCCGGGTGCGATCCACCTGCCGCTGGAGGGCATGTGCCTCGATCTCGGCGGCATCGGCAAGGAATACGCCGTGGATTCGGTCATTGAATCCGCCCGGCAGCGGGGCATTGAACACGCACTGGTCGACTTCGGAAACGACGTGCGGGTCGTCGGCGAACCTCCCGAGCGCGGCGCCTGGCACATCGGCCTCGAGGATCCCCGGAACCCCGGCCAATGCTGGACCGGGGTGGGCGTTCGCGATGCCGCCGTGGCCACGTCCGGCGATTACCTTCGTCATTTTTCGCGCGACGGCCGCCGCTACGGCCACATCCTCGATCCGCGCACCGGCCGGCCCGTGGCAAACGGGTGCCTTTCGGTCACGGTCATCGCCCCCCACTGCACTGGGGCGGGCGTCCTGTCCACCGCCGCTTTCGTCCTCGGCCCGCAGGAGGGAATCGGCCTGATCAGCCTGTGCCCGGGATTCGAGGGCTCCATCATTTCCGATCACGCACAACACGAAACCAGAAAGTTCCATGCCTATCGCACTCGCTAAACTGCCTGCGGCCGCACCGGCCCCCGCCGCACCCCTCGTCCAGACCGACCGGCGGTCATTCGCGCGAGGTTTTCCATGGCTGCTCCTGCCTCTGCTCGCCCTTGTCCTGCTCGTCGCCACGTCGTCGTCGGCGCTGGCCGCCGCCCTGAAAGTCGGCGACGCCTTGCCCGATCTCAGCGGGTTCAAGCTCGACGGCAAGCTGCCCGACGGATTGAAGGGCAAAGTCGTCATGCTCGATTTCTGGGCATCCTGGTGCGACCCGTGCAAGGCGTCGTTCCCCGTAATGAACGAGCTGCAACAGGCGTACGCCGAGAAGGGACTGGTCATCCTGGCCGTCAATGTTGATGAGAAGGCGGCCGACATGGATGACTTTCTCAAGAAGCACAAGGCCGAGTTCAGCGTCCTGCGCGACGCCGCGCAGAAGCTGGTCGCCCGGGCCGGCATTCGCACGATGCCATCGTCGTTCCTCGTCGATCGGGCGGGGAAGGTGCGGTTCGTCCACTCTGGGTTTCGGGGGGAGGAGACGACCAAAAAGTACAAGTCGGAAATTGAATCCCTGTTGGCGGAGGCGGCTCCATGAATAAACAACGGCTGATGATGGTGGCGTTGCTGGCGTTGACGGCATCGGGACTGGGCACGGGTTGCGCGCCGGTCAAACCCTGGCAGCGGGGCACGCTGGCGGACTATATCATGCGCGGCGATCGCGATCCGCTGGGGTTGGCGCAGGAGGAGCATGTCTTCTTCTCGCGCGAGGCGGCCGCGGGCGGTCGCGGTGTTGGCGGCGGCGGGTGCGGCTGCAATTGAGGGGACGTAAATCCATGCGTGCGCCTAGTCCCCGACAGGGCTTTCCAACGGCGCGACGATTCCAGCGACAAGAAATCAGAATATCGAACTCGAGCGAGGCTGCATGAAAATGATCTGGGCCAATTTGAATGTCCGGCTGGGTGGGGCAGAGCGGGGGGCGTGGCGTCGCCATGGACGCGGAGTTCTCTCCGTTCTGCTGGCGATGTTTGCGCTGGCGGGGACCGCCAGGGCGGAGTCGGCCCGCAGCGCTTTTGCCATTGCGGGCCGGACGCAGGCGGGCGCCAACGAGACGGTGATCCACCTCGATTTCTCCGTCCCGCCGGACCACGTGATTTATGCCGACCGGCTGCATTTCGAAACCGCGGATGGCGCGGCGCTGGAGCCGGTGCGCATGGCCAGCCCGGAGGTGGCGGTGGACAAGGCAACCGGCAAGGAAAAGAAGATGTTTCACCGGGCCTTTGACGTGGACCTGCGTCTGGGCCAGCCGCCGCTGACCAACTTCGTTGTGCGGATGCAAGGCTGCAGCAATTCGGCCTGCTACTTCCCGGAGACCCGGACGTTTCACGTGGCTGCGGGCGGCGTGATCACCGAAGAGCTCGCTCCGGAAGAGCCCGAGGAGTCCACCGCGAGCCCGGCTTCGGCGGGCGGGGCCGGGGACTGGCGCCATCGTCTCACGGAGTATTCATTGGCCGGCAAGGCGACTGGCTACATGTCGCCGACGGAGTTCACGACGTTCACCAGCAAAGCGCAACGCGGTGAGCTCGCCGCAGACGACCCGCTGGCGAAGTTCAAGCAAATGGGGCTGCTGGCGACGCTGTGCTTGATCGTGCTGGGCGGTGCGGGGCTGAACCTGACCCCCTGTGTGCTTCCCCTCATCCCGATCAACCTGGCGATTATTGGCGCGGGCGCCAGCGCGCGCTCCCGCCGGCAGGGATTCATTTATGGAGCGATCTACGGGGCCGGGATGGCGGTGGTTTACGGTCTGCTCGGGCTGGGGGTGGTCCTGACGGGCTCCAAATTCGGGTCTTTGAATTCCTCGGTCGGGTTCAACCTGGGCATCGCCGTCGTGTTTTTGATCATGGCGCTGGCCATGTTCGATGTGTTCACGATCGACTTCTCTCGATTCAGCGCGCGCCTGGCGCCCGGCGCTCCCGGTGGGGGGCCGTCCAAGGCCCGTTGGGTGGTGGCGTTCAGCTGCGGCGCCGTCGCCGCGCTCCTGGCCGGTGCGTGTGTGGCGCCGGTGGTCATCTCCGTGCTCCTCCTGGCCACTCAGTTTTACGCCAAAGGCGTGGTCGTGGGCCTGTTCCTGCCGTTCCTGCTCGGGCTCGGCATGGCGCTGCCCTGGCCTTTCGCCGGCGCCAGCCTGACGCTGTTGCCCAAACCCGGACGTTGGATGACCTGGGTGAAATACGGATTTGGCGTCGTGATCCTGGGCTTCACTGCCTACTACGCGCACCTCGGCGTGGGGCTTTATCGGGGACAGCAAACCACCTCCTCCCTCGCGGCCGCGCACTCGACCGGCGCGACGCCGGTGGCGGATGCGAACGAGGTCCTCTCTCGCGCGCTTGCGCAAGGCCGGGCCGAGCGCCGTCCGGTGTTCATCGATTTTCACGCCAGCTGGTGCAAAAACTGCCTGGCCATGGAGGAGACCGTCTTCAATCAGGCGGAGATCCAGACGGCGTTGAAAGACTTTATCGTGGTGAAGTACGCCGCGGAGCGACCCAATGAAACACCGGCCAAGGAAGTCCTGGATCGGCTGGGTGTGATGGGCCTGCCGACGTATGTGGTGCTGGCGCCCAACTAGTTTATTTCATGAAGACAAAACGTATCCTTCCTCTTCTTCTCGCCCTCGTCCTGCAGATGCTTCCGCTGGCCCGGATGGTCGTGCCCGCGTTGCAGTCCGCGGCGCCGGCTTCGTTTGCTGTGGTGTTGCGCCTTGCGGCCGGAGCGGTCGCCCTGCTCGGGAGCTACCACGCAGTGTCGGCCGCCACCGCCATCGTCTCCCCCTACACGGTTAATGGCACGGCCGGCGCCCGCTACATCCGCCAGCTCGGCACCAGCGTCCGCACGGCGCTGTCGTGGAGCGCAAACACCGCGCCTCTCCACTCCCCCACCTACCCGCTGACTCCGGGACTCTACCTCACCAATCTCACCGGCAGGATAGGCGGCATACCGACCTGGTCCGGGGTTTCCAATATCACGATCAGCGCCTGGGAAAACTCCGACAACAGCGGCGGCCAGGTGAGCTCTGTCTTCACCTTCACGATTGCGGCCGGGTCGGGCCCTCCCGTGGTGGCCCAGCCACCCGGTGACGTCTCCGCCGTGCGCGGAACGCTCGCCACACTTTATGTGGGAGCCTACGGGAGCGAGCCGCTGACCTACCAGTGGCAGTTTGAAGGCGTCGACGTTCCGGGCGCCACCAACGCGACCCTGTCCATGTCCAGCGTGCAGACAAATCGGGCCGGCAATTACACGGTCACGGTGAACAACGCCCTCGGGACCGCGCAAAGCGCCGGCAGTCTCACGGTTCTGTACCCGCCGGCGTTCGTTACGCCGCTTACTCCGCTTTCCGTCGATCCCGGAACCGGTGTGCTTCTCGCCCCGGCCTTTGTCGGCTCGGCGCCCTTGACCTACCGCTGGCAGTTCAATGGAGCCAATATCTATGGGGGCACGAATTTCACCTACAGCATCCCGTCCGCCCAGTCGGCCAATGCCGGCAACTACCGCCTGATCATCACCAATCCATACGGCACCGTCTCGACCACGGCGGCCCTCACGGTCAATGGGCCGCCGGCCATCATCGTTCCGCCGGCCAACCGGGCCGTTTCGTCCGGCGTCTCCGCAGTCTTCTCCGTCACGGCCGGCGGACAGGCGCCGCTGAGCTTCCAATGGCTCAAGGATGGCGAACCGCTGCCGGGAAAAACCGACCCGTCGTTGACGGTGACGAACGCCGGTCTGGCGGACGTGGGGCGCTACTCAGTGGCCGTTTCGAACGCGCTGGGCGTGACCACGAGTCCGGACGCCTTCCTGCGTCTGAGTTTTGGAGTGGTCCCCAGTTCCAGCGCGCTCTATCGCCTGACGAATGTCTGGCGCTACGATCAGCGCGGGTTGAACCTGCCGAACAGCTGGCGGGACGTCGATTATGACGACACCACCTGGCCGGCGGGACCCGGGATCCTCGCGGTCGAGGACAGCGCCAATCCCACCGTGTTCAACAACCTGAAGACCACGCTGTCGTTGCGGAATGGGGGACAGTTCGTCACGAACTTCTATTTTCGAACCCACTTCACCCTGACCAACCGGGCTCAGTTGTCGTCGCTGACCTTCTCCAACATCCTGGATGATGGCGCGGTGTTTTACCTGAACGGCTCGGAGATCTTCCGGGTGAACATGCCGGCGGGGACGGTCAATGCCACCACGCTGGCTGCGTCCACCTCCACGGAGGGGGTATACACGGTGAACGTCGCGTCGGCTTCCGCCGCGGTGGAGGGCGACAACGTGGTGGCCGTCGAGGTCCATCAGGTCAACGACACCAGCTCCGACATCGTGATGGGCAGCGCGCTCTTTGCCACCTATGCGACTCCGAACACCGCGCCGCTAATCCTGATCCAGCCGGTCGGAGCAGCCGTTGAAGCCGGCACGCCGGTCACGCTGACCTCGGCGGCTGAGGGAACGGGCGCGCTTACTTATCGATGGTTGAAGGACGGGGTGGCCGTTGCGGGAGCCTCCGCGGCCAGCCTCAGCCTGCCAGGCGTTCAGCAAACGGACGTCGGTGGCTATGCGTTTGTGGCCAGCAACACGTATGGCAGCGTCACCAGCCGGGTGGCCAACGTGACCATTCAAATCCAGAACGTCTCGCCCGTCCTGGCCATTCAGCTGATGGAGGCCAACACGTATCAGTTGCATTTGACCGGCCGCGCCGGGCGCAGCTACGCCCTGCAGGCAAGCGCGAACCTGGTCGACTGGGAGACGCTCGGCGTGGTCACGGCCGACGCGGCGGGGGCGGCGCTTTTCACCGACACCGATCCGGGCGCGAGGCCCGGGCGTTTTTATCGTGCGGTTGAGCAGTAACCTGCCGGTCTCGCCCGCCCTGTATCTCTGGCCAGGTTGACGGGCGATGACCGCGGGTTCGGCCGGCCGGTTGCCTGCGGGCGGCCGGCCGGCTTTCTCGCGTGTCGGAGGATAAGGTCCTGAACCCGGAGCGCAGCGCCTACGGTCGCAGAAACGAAAGGCGATGGGCCTTCCAACCCCACGCTTCAGTGGGCCGGCGGCCGTTGGCTGATTCTTGTCAGGAAGGGACAGGCTCGTCCCTTGGTTTGTTAGGACATTCGGCATTCTTGGAGCACCGAGCACAGGTGATGCGCCGCTGGCATTCGGGTTGGCCTTCGGTTAGACTGGGCGGCGATGGATGCCGGCCAGATGAATTCGTCGAGCGACCCGGAGGCTGCTGACCGGTTGGAAGGGGGCAACGCCCGGGCGTTCGTGACCACGCGCTGGAGCGTGGTGCTCTCGGCGCGGCAGGATCACTCACCGGAAGCCAGCGCGGCCTTGGAGGGTCTTTGCCGGGCCTATTGGTTTCCACTCTATGCCTTCGTGCGCCGCCGGGGACACGCCCCGCATGACGCCGAGGATCTGACCCAGGAGTTTTTTCATCGCTTGATTGAACGCCGGTATCTGCACGCGGTGGATCATCGGAAGGGGCGTTTTCGCACGTTTCTACTGGCGGCGCTGGAGCATTTCCTGGCCAACGAATGGCGTCGATCCCGGGCGCAGCGCCGGGGTGGCGGTCAGACGCCCATCTCGATCGATGAGGCCGCGGAGCAGTGGTATGAGGCTGCGGTCGCGGCTGGCGGTACGCCCGAGCGAATCTATGAGCGCCGGTGGGCGTTGGCGTTTCTGGATCGGGTGATCGGGAGGTTGCGGGCGGAAATGGTCTCCGCCGGGCGGGGCGTCCACTTTGACGTCCTCAAACCGGCATTGACCGGCGACCGCCTCGCCGGGGGCTATGCGGCACTCGCTGTCCGGCTGGAAACCTCCGAAGCCGCAGTGAAAATGGCGATCAGCCGATTGCGGCAGCGCTACGGCGAGCTCCTGCGCGAGGAGATCACCGAGACGGTGGCGGATCCTGCCGAGGTTGAGGACGAATTGCGCGCGCTGCTGGCCGCCTTGGGGTGACGACGCACCGTTGCGGGAGGCGCCGGCTTTGGCTGGCCGGATCAGGCGGTTTGTTACCTGCGCGGAATTTTCGCTAAGATACCATTGGCATTGCCCTGAAACGATTGAACCCGTCGTCGACCGATCCCCCATGCCCGCAATGCGGCGCGACTCTCGATGCCACGTCGTCCGAGGGCCTGTGCCCGCGCTGTCTGGTGACCACTGGTCTCGCCATCCTGGGCGCCGACCCAGCCAGGCCTGGAGGCCGGCCGCCGCCGGCCGGCGCCGAACGGCCACGACAGGGCTTGGACAAACGGATTGGCGACTACGATCTCCTGGAAGAGATTGCCCGTGGCGGCATGGGGGTGGTTTACCGGGCGCGCCAGCGATCGTTGAATCGCATTGTTGCGGTCAAACTTCTGCTCTTCGGACGATTTGCCAGCGACGAGTTCGTGCGGCGCTTTCGGGCTGAGGCCGAGATTGCGGCCAGCTTGCGCCACCCTAACATCGTCGGCATCCATGAGGTGGCGGAGGAGGATGGCCAACACTATTTCTCGATGGAGTTGGTGGAGGGGCGGGGGCTCGATGAGTTGGTTCGCGATCGGCCGTTGACGGCGGCGGATGCCGCCCGGCACGTGCGGACGATCGCGGGAGCGGTCGAGCATGCGCACCGGCGCGGCCTGCTGCACCGGGACCTGAAGCCGTCCAACGTGCTGGTGGACGCGGACGGCCAGCCGCGCATTGCGGATTTCGGGCTGGCGAAACGGCTTTTTGAAGAACGCGAGTTGACCGTGGCGGGGCAGGTGCTGGGCTCGCCGGCTTACATGGCGCCCGAACAGGCCGACCCTTCCCGTGGCGACCTGGGGCCGGCCGGCGACGTCTATTCGCTGGGCGCCATTCTTTATCATCTGCTCACCGGGCGCCCGCCGTTCGTGGCCGAGACTGTGGAGGGCACCCTCGAGCAGTTGCTCGAACGCGAGCCGCTGCCGCCGCGATCCCTGAACGCGGGCGTCCCTCGCGATCTGGAGGTGATCTGTCTGCGGTGTCTCGAGAAGCAGTCGGCCCGCCGTTATCCCACCGCCGAGGCGCTGGCCGCGGATCTGTCGCGATTCCTGGCGGGTGAGCCGATCCTGGCCCGACCGGTCTCGCGATGGGAAAAGGCCGGGCGCTGGTGCCGGCGCAAGCCCGCCCTGGCCCTGCTCGGAGCAGCTTTGGTCGTCTCCATCATCTCGGGAATCGGTGGCGTGGCCTGGCAGGTGCGTCGTGCGAACGCGGCCGCGCATACCTCCCGGGCGGCCGCAGCTGATGCGCGCGAGCAGTTGCGCACATCGGAACTTGCGCGCGCCCGGCTGGCGCGTGTGACCCCGGCCTCCGGGCGCCGCGAGGCGAGTCTCCGGGCAGTGCGCGCCGCCGCCGCCATCCGTCCAGGCCTCGACGCGCGCGACGAGGCGATCTCTGCGCTCGCTGTGCCTGATGTCGCTTTTGTCCCCGTGGCGCCGATGGACGGCCGTGATGGCCTGGTCTTCAGTCCGCATCTGGATTGGCTGGTCGGGCTCGGCCCCGCGGCGCAGGCCGGGCCGGCGTGGCCTGTCCACGGCTCGAACGAAACGGTTCGCCTGGGCTCCGCCGTCGATGCCCAGTTCAGTGCGGATGGGCGGTGGCTTGGGACCATCGACCAGGACCGGAAGTTGGCCATTCGGGACTGGCCGGATCGCCGGTCCGCAATCGACTGGCCCTCGCGCGTGGAGCGCTTCGCCTTTGTTCCGGGTCCGGACGCCCTGGTGGTGCTGGATGCGGATCGAAAGTTGAGCCTGACGAATCTGGAAACCGGGAGGATGGAGTGGGAGCAGGCCTGGGTGGAGTATGTCTGGTCGATCGCCCCTTCGCCGGACGGCCGATGGCTGGGATTGATCGCGTCGGGCGGCACGGCGATTCACATACTGGCGCGGGCGGACGGCCATCGGCTCGTGTCGTTGCCCATGCCTGGCTCGGGCGTGCGGTGCGCGTCGTGGAGCGCGGACGCGAAATGGATCGCCGCGGGCCTGATGAACGGATCAATCGCGTTGTGGTCATCCGGTCGGTGGACCCTGCATGGTCTGTGGCCGGCGCACGATCAGCCGGTGGTCAGCGTCGGGTTCGATCCACCCGGGCGGTGGCTGGCCAGCACCAGCCTGGGGAATGATTGTCGCTGGTGGTCCTGGCCGGACTTGCGCCTGGCCATGGAGGCGCGGACGTGCGTGCGAACGGGTCAGGCCCAGTTCAGTCCGGATGGCGGGCATCTGGCGTGGGGAATCTCCAACGGAGCCGTTGGCGTGTTTGCTGTCCAGCCCAGTGAAATCCTCCGCCGGCTTCCGGGCCAGTACCAGCAAGGTCTCACGTGGGGCGCGGTTACTTTCAGTCCGGACGGGGCGTCTCTGGCGATCGCGTCTTCGTCGGGCCTTTCCATCATCGACTGGGCCCGCGACCGGATCCTGGCGGAAGACACCTCCACGCCGTGCTTATCCGCGCAATTTGTGCGCGACGGTGACCGGCTTTTTGTCACGCGGTCCGATGGGTTGTGCGAGCGCTCCTGGCTGGGGCCCACGCGGGGTGGCCGGGGAGGACGATTGGGACCGCGCCGGGCAATCGCCGGGCTGGCGGCGGGTTTTGCGGATGGGCAGCTTCGCGGAGGCATCCTGAGCGCCGATGAGCGTCGATTCGCGGTGGCCAACATCGGCGCAGGGCACATCGAAGTCTTCGCGGTTTCGAATCTTGCGCAACGTGTTGTGCTGGCGCCGCACGCCAACGCTGGGACTGTGGCGATCAGCTCGAACGGGACCTATGTGGCCAGTGGAGGGCCGGGACGGGTGCTGATCTGGGAGGTCGCCACGGGCCGGCCCATCCACTCACTGGCGGCGTCGGGCAAGGCAGCGCCCGTGCTGGCCTTTAGTCCGGATGATCGGCTCCTGGTATTGGGCGACGACGAATATCATCTGCTCAACGTCGGTTCCTGGGTGGAGCGTTATCGAATTCCGGGACGGGCATCGCCCAAGTCCGGCGCTGCCTTCTCTGCCGACGGCCGCTATCTTGCCGTGGCGGTTGACCGATCCCGCGTCCGGCTCGTCGAGGCGTCCACGGGCCGGCCGTTGTGCACACTGGAGGCGCCCGAAGCGGATTTGGTCCTCGGCCTCGCCTTCTCGCCGGACGGCCGGGTGCTCGCGGCGGTCGATGCAGGTCGCGGCTTGGTGGTGTGGGATTTGCGCCGGATAGAAGAACGCCTCGCCACGATGCGGCTGGCCTGGTAAGGCGCGGGGCCAACTCGGCCGATGGCCGGTCGGGCTTCGTTACCTTTCCCAAAAAACCGGTCTGAACCATGGGTGAACGGGTCGACGTCCCACACAGAACGTCCCCGACTATTCCCCCATGAAGACCCCTCAAATTCCAGGCAGTCTGGCGTTCGCAGCGGCCCGGCCTGAGCCGCGATCCGCCACTCCCGAACCACCGTCCGGGCGGCGCCGGCCCCGGCGCGTTCGCCCCTGGCTGCGGCGCTGGCAAAACGGATGCCTCGCCGTTTTCGTTCTGGCCGGAACGCGGGCGGTCGACGCCGCGACGTTCACGGTGAGCTCCACGGCCGATCTCGCAACGAGCGCTTCGTTGCGCCGTGCGATCAATGACGCCAACGCCTCGCCAGGTGAGGACGTCATCGTGTTCGAGTTTCCGTCCTACCCGGTGACCTTGGGCCTGGGGACGGAACTGCCCCCGATTACGGAGTCTGTTGTGATTGATGCGGCGGGCCCTTGTGCCTCGGCTCCGGCGCCGCGGGTTCAGCTGGATGGATTGGGCCTTGGCCCCAACGCCAACGGACTGGTGGCTCGGGGGACGGCATCCCAGGCGATTGGAGTGACCATTCGGGGATTGGCGATTTACCGGTTCGGGGGCGCTGGGATACGGCTTGAGTTCAACACCAACAGCGTGATCGCCGGCAATCATCTGGGAACGGACGTGGGAGGTTTGGTGGCCTTGCCCAATGGCATCGGCCTGGTGCTCGACTCCTGCCGCGAGGTCGCCGTGGGGCAGCCAGGCTTGTGCGGAGGGAATGTCCTTTCGGGCAACCAGGCCGCAGGGCTCGAGCTCGATGCAGGATCCGGCCATCGCGTGGTCAACAACCTGATCGGTATCTCGGCCAATGGGCAATGGCCGTTGCCCAATCGGACCGGCGTTGCGCTGAACTTCAGCGCGTCCTGCCAGATCGGGTCGAGCTCCCCCGGCGAAGCCAACGTCATCTCCCGAAATCTCAACGAGGGCGTTATGATCAATGGCCCGTACGGCGTGCCCATGGAGAATGTGGTCGAAGGCAACTTCATCGGAACGCTCGCCGGCGGGTCCGGGCCGGCCCCCAATGGCGGGGACGGTATCTATTTCTTCGGTGGGCCGACGCGAAATCACGTCCGGCAAAATGTCATCGCCCACAACGCCGGCTCCGGAGTCATGGTGCTTGAGGGGTTCGACAACGAGATCGTGGAGAACTCGATCTACAACAACGCTCTGCTCGGCATCGATCTCAGTCCCCGCTTCGCCCCCAACCCCAATGACCCCTGTGATGTGGATGAAGGACCCAACCGGCAGCAGAATTATCCATGGCTGACGACGGCGGCGAGTTTCTCCAGTCGCATCGACATCAGTGGATCCCTGGAAAGCGAGCCCGGGCGGACTTACCGGGTGGATTTTTACTGGAGCCCGGCTTGTGACGGGATCGGCTTTGGCGAGGGACAACACTACCTGGGCGCCATTGCCGTGACCAACGCCACGCCCGGCCAGTGCACAGCCGGGTTCGACGCGTCCTTTCCCTTCCCGGTCCCAGTCGGGGCCGTCGTCACCGCGACTTCGACGCACCCGGAGGGGAGCACGTCCGAGTTCTCACCGTGCCTGCCGGTGGCGCAGGGTGGGTCCAACACGGTCGTCCATGCCGGCCTCACCCACACGCCGCTTGCCGGGTCTGCCCTGGAGTTGAGAGCCGACGACACGCTGGTGGTCGCGCAGGGGGCGGGAACCGTTGGCAGTGGCGTGATCGCGTCGCTGGGCCGGGCGGAAGGGTGGAAGGCGGATTTCGCGGAATTTCAATTGTCCGCGGGCGACACCATGGAGGTGGGAGCCGATATGGAGCCGTCCCCCGATGAGGGAATCGAGGAAGCGATCACGGTGCTCAAGGCGTCGTGGAACCCGCCCAATCTCGATCTGTTCGTAATCCTGTCGAATTCCGTGGCCCGAAGTTTCTCGCTCCTCTCCGACGGAGACGCGCCGCCGTCGGACAGCGCGCCGGTGCCGGCCAACGGCCAACTTCAGTTCAGGTTGTGTGACGCGCCGGCCCAGGTGAGCCTGGCCTCGGCGTCGGTGGAAACGGACGCCACCGGTCGCCTGGTCGTCCGGCTTCGTCTGGGCGACGCGTATTGCGTCCAGAAGGTGAGGTCAGCGGGCTCGCAGGTCCAAAGCGTGCGAACGATTCAGATCGTCGGAGAGCCGGTGGCACTGCCCGCCGTGCAACATTCATTCTTCAAGGCCGCATGGCTCCGGCGAAACTGGGGTACGACCGTCGGGTCGGCCGCGAACGCCAGGTTTGTCGTTGGCCAGGAATGGATTCGCCAGATGGGCCAATGGACCCGGGCGGTCGATGGGGCCTCAATCGTGGCCTGGCGCGAGCCATGGGGTCGTGCGGGGGCCGGGCCGGCCGGCTTGGCGGTGGTCCTGAACGGAGTGGCCGGGACTGGGGCGGATCCGGCCGGGGTCAGCCTGCCGTTGGATCGTGGACGGTATATCGGAGTGGCGCTGCTCCCGCCGGACTTGTCAGCCACGGACGTCGCGACGTATGCCGGTCTTTGGCTGAATGCCTGCACCAATCCGGCACCTCAGTCGACGTCGGATGCGCTGGCGGTGCGCGCGCTTGAAAGAGGGTACGGAATCGAGTTCGAGTTTCCCATCAGCCGGGCGGCCAGCGGGCGTTTGGATTTCCTGCGCCAGGGGAACCTCGTGAGCAGCCTGGTCGTGCCGACTGGGGTCGTCCTTCAGGTGAGCGCGCCGCCATCGCACGCGGCCCGAAGCACCAGCCGCTACAGCCCAATGGGCGAGGTCGGGTTTGGACTTGGCTGGATCGATCCGGTGTTCGTCCGCGGCGTGGGAGGGCCCGGCGGGCCGTTCTTCGGATCCGCAGTCGAGGGCGCACCCTTCGACGAGTTGCGCATCGTGCCTGTCGATCCGCTCACGCCGCTGCCCTGGATCAGCCGCTTGGATGTGCGCCTGGCGGGCGTTGCGGGTTTCCAGATCGTCGGCGAAGACAGCCGTCCGGCCCGGCCGCCCAGGCTGTCCATCGAGCGCGCTGCGGCCGGGCGCGATGGCGTGGTGCTCCGGTATCCGACGGAGCCCGGGCGACCGTATCAGATTCAACGCCGGACGGGCCTTGACCCATCCGCCGCGTGGGAACTCTGGGATCGGTTCGTGGGTGACGGCTCGATGCGGGAAGTGGCCGATGAGCTGTCGTCGACCCCGTCGAGGTTCTATCGGCTCGGAGCAGAGTGACGCGGATCGATTCGGCATCGGCCAGGGTCGCCGCCGGCTGGCGTGATGGGCCACACTAGCCGGCGGTCGATCGCAGAATTTCCAGCGGTGGATGGTTCAGCACCCCTTGGCTCGACAGCAACCCCACCACCGCGGTGAGCGAAGAAACCATGGCCACCGCAAGGACGAGGATGGACGGGTCCGGGTGGAAGGGGACCTGGAACATCCAGTGGGCCAGTGCCCACGTGGCGCTCACGGCCAGGGCGAGACCCGCGCACGCCGCCAGCGCGCCGAGGCTCAAATACTCGACCAGCAGGATGACGAAGATCTGGCGTCGCGTCGCCCCGAGCGTGCGCAGGAGGATGCTTTCGCGGATGCGCTGGTAACGTCCGGTCAGGATGGCTCCGGACAGGACCAGCAGACCGGTGGCGACGGTGAAGAGTGCCATGAAGCGGACGACAAAGGCGGCCTTGTCCACAATGGCATCCAGCGCCTGCAACAAGGCGGACACGTCGATGACGGAGATGTTCGAAAATTTTTTGACGATCTCGCTTTGCAGGGCGGCCGACGCGGTGGCCGAGCCGGCCCGGGTCGTCAGGACGTGCGTGGCCGGGGCGTCGCCGAACGCCTCGGCGGGGAACAACAGGAAGAACCCGGGCTGCACACGCCTCCACTCGACCTGGCGCAGGCTGGTGACCTTCCCGGCAAACGAGACGCCTTGCAGATCAAATTCGAGTGCGGCTCCCAGGCGCACGCCGAGTTCGCGGGCCAGACTTTCCTCCATGGAGACGCCGACCGGCTGGCCCGGTTCCGCCGCAGGCGGCCAGCTTCCAGCCAGAACGCTCTCGCCCGGGCGCAACCGCCCGGCCACACTGGACCGGTATTCCCGCCGGAGCACCCAGTTCGGGATCGTGCGATTTGTCTCGGCCAGAATCTGCTCGACGGCGCGCCCGTCGATCGAAGCGAGGCGTAACGTCACGATCGGCGCCTCATCGAGCACGTCCAGACCGTGATCGCGCAGGACCTTGATGGCGCCTGCCCGCTGGTCGGGCTGAACATCAAAGAGGACGACGTTGGCTTCCGTGGCGGGCCGGGACGTGGCGATCGCCCGCAGGACGTTGTTTTGCACCAGGTAGAGCGTCAGCATCAGAAATGTGCCCAGGCCGAGGGACAGGAGGAGCAGGGTGGTGCGGTTGTTCGGCCGATGCAGGTTGGCCAAGCCTTGCCGCAGCGCAAATGGCCACGAGCGGCGCACAGCCTTGCGCATGCTCCAGACGAGGAGGCGCGCGCCGCCCGCGAGTACGGCAAACGCGGCGCCAAGCCCCGCGGCGAAACCAAGCCCCGCCTGCCAACGCCGGGTGTTGAGCAGGCAGAACCCCACGATGCAGGCGGCCAAGGCGCCGTAGGCCACCCACTGGAGCGCATCGCGGCGCGCCGGTCGCACCTCGTAGGAAACACGAAGGGCGGCCAACGGTGAAACGCGCCGGATGCTCAAGAGCGGCAAGGTGGCGAAGAGCAGACAGATGATGAACCCCTGGGCCATGGCCGATCCGATCGAGCTCCACTCGATCACTGTGGTCACCGGAAAGGGCAGATACCGGGCGAACACCAACGGCAGGGAGAACTGGACGGCGATCCCAAGCGATGCCCCCGCCACCGCGCCGGCGAGGCCCAGGGCAATTCCCTGGATCAAATAGATTGCGAAGGTCTGCCCCACGCTGCCGCCCAAACAACGCAGCACGGCGACCGATTCGAGCTTCTGTTGCAGGTGGACGTGCAGCGCGCTCGCGACGCCCACCCCGCCCAGCAACAGCGCCACAAATCCCACCAGACTTAGAAAATTCGTGACCTGATCCACGAATCGCCCGATGTCCTGTTTCTTGGTTTCCGCGGTGCTCGCGCCCAGGCGCGACTCGTTCAGCACCGGGCGGATGTCTTCCACCAGCCGGTCGGGGTTCACGCCTGGCGGGAGACGAAAGTGAATCTTGTAGCGGGCCAGGCTGCCCGTGCGCACGAGACCCGTTCGATCAAATTGTTCCCGCGCCAGCAGGACCCGCGGAGCCAGCGCGGAGAAACCGCCCGTGTCGCCCGGCATCTTGCGCAATCGGCCAAGGATCCGGGTGCGAAGCGATCCCAGTTGGATCTCGTCCCCGGGACCCGCCTCCATTTGAGCAGCCAGGGTTTCGTCCACCAACGCGCCGTCGCCCCGTCGGAAAGCCGCCGCTGCTTCGGGCGGGTCCGTCTCGATCGCGCCATAAAACGGGTAGGCGCCGGCCAGTCCGCGCAGATCGACGAGGCGCGCCCGGTCAGCCCGGGGAAATCGGGCCATCGACATCACGTCCACCTCCCGGGCTTGCTCGCCCCCGATCCGGGCGAAGGCCGCGTCCGCGTCCGGGCTGAAGGCTTGGCGGCCGCCGATGGAAAGATCGGCGCCCAGCAGCTCGCGCGCATGGTCGTCGATGGCCCGGCGGAGGCTGCCGCCAAACGAACGGATCGCGACCAGCGCAGCGATGCCCAGCACGATGGACGTGGCAAATAGCAGGAGGCGCCGACGGCTGGAGCGGCTGTCCCGCCAGGCCATGCGCCAGGTGAATGCATTCAGGAACGCGCCGGGCATTCCGGCCCGGTTGCGGGCGTTCCTGGCGGGAGGTTCAGGCAAGGAGGCGGTCGTCATTCAGCCGGGAGAAGAGTTCGGGGCGAGCGGGCGGTGGCGTTAATCTTCGTTTACCATCCGGCCGCCGCGCAGTCGGAGAATGCGCCCGGCGCGCTGGGCCAGTTCGAGATCATGTGTGACCAGCACGAGGGTCGTCCCGGCTCCGGCATTCAACTGAAACAACAGGTCGACAACCCGGTGGCTCGTGTCCCGGTCCAGGTTCCCGGTCGGCTCGTCCGCGAACAGGATGCGGGGGCGGTTGACGAACGCCCGGGCCAGGGCGACACGCTGCTGCTCGCCGCCGGAGAGTTGCGCCGGATAATGATGCAGCCGCCCGCCAAGCCCGACTCTCTCCAGCAACTCGATCGCATCCTCGCGCGCGTGGCGGCCGCCCCGAAGCTCCAGGGGCACCATCACATTTTCGAGCGCCGTGAGCGTGGCCAGCAGTTGGAAGCTCTGAAAGACGAACCCCACCGCCTCGTTCCGGATCCGGGCCCGACCGTCTTTGTCCAGCGCCCCAAGGTCCGCCCCGTTCAGGCGCACCTGTCCGGAGGTGGGTCGATCGAGCCCCGCGCAAAGTCCCAGCAGCGTGGTCTTGCCGCTGCCGCTGGGGCCCACAATCGCGCAGGAATCGCCGCCCTTTAGGCTGAACTCGATGTTCTCAAGCACCGTCAACGTCGCCGAGCGATCTTCCGTCGCGGGATACGACTTCGTCAGTCCCCGCACATCGAGAATGAATTGTTCACGGGCCGTCATCGGCTCCCACTCTACAGGGAAGGCCGCGTTCGGACACCATTTCTCCGGCGAAACCTTCTCCTGCTTGATTTCAGAACCAGCGCGGGCTGGCCTCCCGCCGCATGGCCGCTTATGCTCGTCGTGACATGAAGCAACCCGTTGGAGAGGTCCGGGGTCGTCAACGCGGTCAGCCGGTCGCGTTGGCTGGTCGCGCAAGCTCCGCCCCGGGTGCGGCCGCCCGGCGGATGGCGTTCGCGCTGTCGTGCCTTCTGGTGTCGGGCATTGGCGCCGCGCCGCCCGACTCCGCGCCGGCCGGCGGCGGGCCGCGCGCCGCGGCGGAAATCCGCGGCGATCGCAAAACGTTGGTCGTGCTCGGCGACAGCCTCGCGGCCGGCTATGGCGTGGATCCCTCCGAGGCTTATCCTGCGGTGCTCCAGCAGATGATCGATCACGCCGGCGGCGGCTTTCGGGTCGTCAACGCGGGAGTCAGCGGCGACACCAGTGCCGGCGCGTTGCGCCGGATCGACTGGCAGCTTCGCCGGCCGATAGATGTGTTGCTGATCGAGATCGGCGGGAACGACGGGTTGCGTGGCCAATCGCCGCAGGCGCTCCGGACCAATCTCATCGCTCTGATCGAACGGGCCCGCCAGAAGCAGCCGGGAACGTTGGTGGTTCTGGCGGGCATGAAAATGCCGCCCAACATGGGGACCTACGCCGCGGACTTCGAGCGCGTTTATCCAGAGGTCGCGCGGACGGAGCACGTGAGCTATGTGCCGCATCTCTTGGATGGGGTGGGTGGTGTGCCGGCGATGAATCAGGCCGACGGCATTCACCCGACACCCGAGGGGCACCGGCAGGTGGCCACTAACATTTGGGCTGTGCTCGGACCCGCCCTGCATCGTTTGCGCGACCCAAGACCGTAGCGCGCAGGCGGGTTTGGGACGGAGTCGATCGGAGTGAACGGATTGGGCCTGGCAGTCGTCGGATCGGAAGCACAAAACAGTCTCCATCCCGACTGGATGGACCTTTGCACGCATGTTTCATGCTGAGCTTAAATCGCGAACACCTTGATGGGAGGACGGAGGGTAGGGCGGGCGCTCCGCGCACGCCGCAAAACCGGTTCGCGTCAACGGGTCGCGGCGCGCACGGAGTGCGCGCCCTACCTTCACCATGAAATATTCAGGTTAGCACTCATGAATCGATGGCGATATTCCCAGGCAATTGTGGTGGCGATTACGGCGATCTTTGGCCACGGGTCGGTCTCCGTGTTGGCGGCGCCGCCCGGGCCGGCCGCTCCAGCCACGCTCACGTTGTCGTATGAAACCACGCCGCACTGGCTGGTGATCCGCGGACCGGCTCTGCCGGGCGACGGCATTCGGATCAATTACCTCGAAGCCTATTGCCGGGCCGGGTCGACGGATGCCGACTGGGATCGTCACACGGTCATTCCGCATCGGGTCGAAGTCTTGTCGTTGAGCGGTGACCATCGGGTTTTGCGCCTGCGCGATACGCTGGCGGACGGCGTGATCGTCGAGCACACCATCACGGCGGGACCGGACGAGGTTGATTTTCGTCTGGCCGCGCGCAATCCGGGCCCCCGTCGCTCGGAGGCGCACTGGGCGCAGCCGTGTGTTCGCCTGGCGGAGTTCATGGGCTACGATCCGAAGGGGAAAAATCTGGATGACTACCTGCCCAAGTGTTTCATCTTTTTGCAGGGCCGAATGCAACGGCTGTCGGAGGTGAAGCCGTGGGCGACCCAGGGGCGTTATACCCCTGGCCAGACTTGGTGCCCGACGCATGTGCCCCGAACGGATGTCAACCCGCGGCCATTGAGTCCGCTGGTTCCGGACAACGGATTGATCGGGGCGTTCAGCGGAGATGGCCGACACCTTTTCGCGACGGCGTGGGAGCCGTACCAGGAGCTGTTTCAGGGCATCATTCGCTGCCTGCATGCGGATTTCCGGCTCGGCGGGCTGGCGTCCGGCGAAACGCTGCAGATTCGCGGCAAGATCTACGTGATGACAAACGATATCCCGGCGTTACTGACGCGCTATGCGCGGGATTTTCCGGAGCATCGGCATGGCCAGAAACCCTGAAAGAGTTGTCGTGCCTCGGGCATGCGAGGGTAGGTGGAGCCCGCGGGCGGGACGCGGGCACGGGTTTCGCTGGCGACGTGGCGTGGCGGCAACGTTAGCCGGAGCGGTGATGGGATCGGCTCTCACCGCCATAGCAGTCCGATCACCGGCGGCCGCGCCGGCGTCCCCGTCGGCCCCCAGGCCGTCTGTCCCGGCGGTTGCGGCGGCGACGAGCGATCGCACCGATCGACCCGATTGGTGGTCGCTCCAGCCCTTGGTTCGTCCGCCGGTTCCGGCGGTGGCCGGCGAGGTGGGACGGCCCGTCCACCCGGTGGACGCATTTATCCGTGCCACGCTGGCGGCGCAGAATTTATCGCCTTCGCCCGAAGCAGATCGGCACACGTTGATTCGGCGGCTGTCGTTTGATTTGTTGGGGCTGCCGCCGTCCCCGGCGGAGATTGCGGCGTTTGCGGCGGATCGCGATCCGCGGGCGTACGAACGGCTGGTCGATCGGCTCCTTGCATCCCCGCGCTATGGGGAGCGATGGGCCCGACACTGGCTCGACGTGGTGCACTATGGGGAGACGCACGGATACGACAAGGACAAGCCCCGGCCGAACGCCTGGCCTTACCGTGACTACGTGATTCGCAGTTGGAATGAGGACAAGCCCTATGCGCGGTTTGTGCAGGAGCAGGTCGCGGGCGATGTGTTGTTTCCGGACACGCGCGACGGGTTTGAGGCGTTGGGGTTCATCGCCGCGGGCCCGTGGGACTTCATTGGGCATGCGGAGGTGCCGGAGTCGAAGATCGACGGGCAGGTGGCGAGGCACCTCGATCGGGATGACATGGTGGTGAACACGATGCAGACCTTCACCAGCTTGACGGTTCAATGTGCGCAGTGCCATGACCACAAGTTTGATCCGATCTCGCAGGAGGATTACTACAGCCTGCAGGCCGTCTTCGCGGCCGTGGATCGGGCGGATAAAAAATATGACGTCGACCGCGCCGTCGGCACGCGGCGGCGGGAATTGGAGGCGCGGCTCGGCGGGCTGGAGGCGCAAAAGAAGACGATCGACGAACGAATCGCCGGGCGGGCCGGGCAGGCCCTGACGGATTTGGACCGCCAGCTGGCCTCTCTGGCCAAGGGCGGTAAGCCCGGCGAGGCGTTTGGGTATCACAGCAACATCGAGAAGCAGCCGGATGTCGCCAAGTGGGTGCAGGTTGATTTGGGTCGAAGCGTGCCGCTGGGCAGCGTGATTCTGCATCCCTGCAAGGACGACTTCAACGGGATCGGGGAGGGATTCGGATTTCCGGTGCGGTACAAGGTGGAGTTGGCCGACGACAGCGAGTTTAAGCAGGGCGTGGTTTTGATCGGGGACTTCACCGCCAACGATGCGCCGAACCCAAAGCTCGCGGCGCAGAGCGTGGACGCCGCGGGGTGGCCGGCCCGATATATCCGGGTCACCGCGACAAAACTGGCCCCGCGGCAGGAGGATTACATTTTTGCCCTGGCCGAATTGACGGCCTTGACCGCCGAGGGTCGAAATGCGGCCGCCGGCGGGCTGGTCAGCGCGTTGGACTCCATCGAAGCGCCGGCGCGGTGGCGGAAGTCGAATCTGACCGACGGCTGGTATCCGGGCGGCTCGACGAGCAGCGGCGCGAGCGAGGTGGAGTTGCGCCGGGCGCGCACGAACCTTTTGGCGAAGGTAACCGAACCCGCGGAGGCGGCGGCACTGGCGGACTTGGCGCGGGCGATCGCCGAGGTCAAGGCGGCCCAAGGCGGGTTGCCAGCTCAGAGCGAAGCCTATGTCGCCGCCGTGCACACCGGATCCGGGGCGTTTTCCGGCACGGGCGGGAAGGATGGCAAGCCGCGTCCGATCCACATTCTCAACCGTGGCAATGTTCTCAAGCCGGGCCGTGAAGTTGGGCCGGGCGCACTTTCTTGTCTCGCCGGGCTGCCTTCCCGGTTCGAGTTGCCGCCGTCCCACCTGGAGGGCGACCGCCGGGCCGCCCTCGCGCGCTGGCTGACGCGTGACGACAACCCGCTGACGTGGCGTTCGATCGTGAATCGCGTGTGGCAATATCATTTCGGGCGCGGGCTGGTGGAGACGCCCGGCGATTTCGGCCGGATGGGCGCCCAACCCAGCCACCCGGCCCTGTTGGACTGGCTCGCCGTTGAATTCCGCGATGGCGGCCAATCCTTCAAATCGTTGCACCGGCTGATCGTGACCAGCGCCACCTACCGGCAGGTTTCGACGTCCCCCCGCGGCGGGGCCATGGCGGAGGCGGGAGCGCGCGCCGAGGCCGTGGACGCTGACAACCGGTTTCTGTGGCGCCAGAATCGTCGCAAGCTTGAGGCCGAAGCGGTGCGGGATTCCGTCCTGGCGGTCAGCGGCAAGCTCGATCTGACGATGGGCGGGCCCAGCTTTGCGGATTTCGTGATTGAGCACCCGGAACATTCCCCCCATTACGAATATCACCTGCACGACCCGGATGATCCGAAGTCGCATCGGCGGTCGGTCTATCGCTTGATCGTGCGTTCGCAGCAGCAGCCGTTCATGACCGTGCTGGACTGTGCCGATCCGTCGATGCAGGTGGCGCGCCGGAACGAGAGCCTGTCGCCGCTCCAGGCTCTCTCCATGCTGAACAACGGGCTGATGCTCACGATGTCCGGCCATTTCGCGGCGCGGCTGGCCCGCGGCGGCGGCGATTTGGCTTCGCAAGTCCGCCGGGGCCACGAGGAGGCGCTGGGCCGACTGCCAAGCCAGGCCCAACTCGATTCCCTGGTCGCCTACGCCGGGCAGTACGGCCTGACCAATTACTGCCGCCTGTTGTTCAACCTGAACGAATTTGCGTTTGTCGATTGAGGTGAGGCTATGAACCGATCTCCCTGGCATCAGCCGACCGTTCCCCCGTCATCACGGGCCGAGCCGGCCTTGCCGTCCCGGCGGGAGTTCCTGTGGCGATCGGGCGGGGGCTTGGGTGGGATCGCGCTGGCCAGCCTGCTGGGTGGCGAAGGCTTGCTCGGCGCGGCGGCTCGGGCCGCGGGCGCGGCGCGGCCTGTCGGATCTCCCCAGTTCCGGCCGCGCGCCAAGCGCGTCATTCAAATGTTCATGGCGGGTGCGGCCAGTCACATCGACCTGTTCGATTTCAAACCCGAGCTGATCCGGCGGGATGGGGAAAAGAGCGACTTCGGCGAGCATGTCGAGGCGTTTCAGGACGGACTCGGGCCGTGGATGAAGCCGGTCTGGCTGTTTCGGCCTCATGGTCAATGTGGCAAGATGCTGGGCGAGACGGTGGCGGATCTCGGCGCCGTCGTGGACGACATTGCCTTCATCCATAATCTCGTGGGCAAGACCGGGGTGCACAGCCAGGCGACCTATCTCCAGTCGACCGGATTTCAGCTTCCCGGTTTTCCGGGCATGGGCGCGTGGGTCAGCTACGGGCTCGGCTCCATGAACGAGAACCTGCCGACGTTCGTGGTGCTTCCGGATCACCGCGGCTTTGCTTCCAATGGGCCGAAGAACTGGGATTCCGCGTTTCTCCCCGGCCAACACGCCGGCACGATCATCTACCCCGGCCAGCCGAACCCGATCGCCGATCTCTTTCCCGGCCGGGCGGGCGCTTACGTCACTCCGGCCAGCGAGACCGCGGCGCATGAGGTCCTGGCGTCGTTGAATCGGCAGCACGCGCTGGCCCGGGACGGAGACACGCGTCTCGATGCGCGCATTCGCAGCTACGAGCTGGCGGCGCGAATGCAGCTGGCTGCGCCCGAGGCGATGGACCTCCTGAGCGAGCCGGACTACATCCTCGATCTTTACGGCGTCCGCCGAAATCCGCCGACATGGCCGAAGGAGATCAACGCCGATGAGGAGCGCGACTATTTTGGGCGGAAATGTCTGGCCGCCCGGCGGCTGATCGAGCGCGGCGTGCGTTTCGTGCAGATCTGGAGCGGCAACGACAACGGTTTTCCGCGGCGCAACTGGGATTCGCACGAGGACGTGCGGCGCGATCACGGCCCGCTCTCGATGGGGTTCGCGCGCGGCGCCGCGGCGTTGATTCAGGATCTGAAACAGCGCGGGTTGTTGGATGACACGATCGTGCTGTGGACGACGGAATTTGGCCGCATGCCAAGCTCGCAGGGAGGCAAGGGCCGGGATCACAACCCGTATTGTTTCACCAACTGGCTTTGTGGCGGCGGCATTCGCGGAGGCGTGAGTGTGGGCGAAAGCGATCCGTGGGGCTACAAACCGCTCGACCGGGCGCACCCCACCTACGTCTACGACATCCACGCCACGGTGCTGCACCTCCTGGGCCTCAACCACGAGAAGCTGACCTTCCGCCACAACGGAGTCGATCGCCGGCTGACCGATGTGCACGGCGAATTGATTGCCGGCGTCCTGGCTTGAGGCGGCCGGCGCCAACTCGCCGTCCCCGGGAACGGCATTGCCCTGACTGGACGGCACTCCTAACATCGGGACCCATGACCACGATCAAAGTTTTTGCCACGGGCGTCGCCCTGGCGTTTGCCGGCGCCCTGCTCGCCGGCGAACCGACCGCGTCGTTTCGCAAGGTGGTGCTGGAGACCCAGTGCGACAATCCCATGGAACTGGCCGTGTTGCCCGATGGCCGTGTCATGTTCATCGAGCGGTTTGGCCGGGTGCGCCTTTGGAAACCCGACACGCAGACCACGGTGGTGGCGGCGAAGCTGAACGTGCATGGCCAGCTGAACCCGAACACCGAGAAGCAGGCCGATCGCGGGAGCTGGGAGGCGGGGTTGATCGGCCTGTCCCTGGCGCCGGACTTTCCCCGGACGGGTTCCGTCTACCTGTACTACTCGCCGGTGGGAGAGACGCCGGAGAACCGGGTGTCGCGCTTCACGCTGCGGGGCGACACGCTGGATCTGGCGTCGGAGAAAATTATTCTGCGGGTTCCGGTGCAGCGCGAGGTTTGTTGTCACGAGGCGGGTTCGCTCGCGTTCGACGGCGAAGGAAACTTGTTTCTGTCGACCGGCGACAACACGAACCCCTTCGCTTCCGACGGGTTCAGCCCGACGGATTATCGGGAGGGCCGGTATGGCTTCGACGCCGGGCGAAGCGCCGGGAACGCGAATGATCTTCGCGGTAAAATCTTGCGGATCCATCCGGAGGCGGACGGCGGCTACACCATTCCTGCCGGGAATTTGTTTCCGCCCGGGACGCCCCAGACACGGCCGGAGATTTTCATCATGGGCTGCCGGAACCCATTCCGCATTTCGGTCGACCAGCGGACGGGGACATTAAGCTGGGGAGATGTGGGGCCGGACGCGCGGGAGCCCAAGCCCGATCGTGGGCCGGCCGGGTTCGATGAGATCAACCGGACGCGCGCGGCTGGCAATTTCGGGTGGCCCTTCATCATCGGGGACAACCGGCCGTACCGACAATATGACTTTGCCACGAAACAATCGGGTGATCCGCAGGACCCGGCCAAGCCGGTCAATCTGTCGCCGCACAACACGGGGCCCAAGCAGTTGCCGCCGGCGCAACGTGCGTGGATGTCGTATCCGTATGGCCCCTCGACCCGCTTTCCCATCGTGGGCAGCGGCGGACGCAGTGCCTGCGCGGGGCCGGTCTACCACTATGACGCAACGTTGAACTCCCCGCGCAAGTTGCCGGCGGCATTGGACGGCTGCTTCTTTATCTACGAGTGGGAACGAAATTGGATTGTGGCCGCCAAACTGGATGCGGCCGGGCAGGCGACCCGCTTCGAGCGATTCGCTCCGGAGATCGCCCTGAAACGTCCGGTCGAAATGGAGCTGGGACCGGACGGTGCGCTTTACGTGATTGAGTTCGGCACCGCCTGGGAGAACAACCGCGACTCTCAGATCATCCGCATCGAGCCGGATTAACCCAAGCCGTAGGCGCCCGGCTGTCCCGGCACGGTGGCGATCGGGTTGGGGCCAGGAACCAAGGCGGGGCGGAGTGTTGACTTGTGATTGTTGATTTTTGATTTCCGAGGCCGCCAATTCGCGATCGTAAATCAAAAAATCGGAAATCGAAAATCCCGCGGTTCATGCCGAGGCGGGCGTCGGGACGCGGCACAGCCAGCGGCGGAGCAGTCCTTGGTTCGGGCCGGCGATCCATGCCACCAGGAACAAGGCGCCGCCGGCCACGACCATCGCACCCGCGGCCGGGCAATCCAGCCACAAGGCGAGGTGCAATCCGAGCACGGAGCTGGCCGCCGCATGCAGAATGGCGATCCCGTGCATGAAGCCAAGGCGATCGGTGCAGAGCAGGGCGGTCGCGCCCGGGAGGATGAGCATGGCGACGACGAGGATGGCCCCGACGGCTTCGAACGCGCTGACGACCACGACCGACAGCCAGCCCATGAGCGCGTAATGCACGACGCTGGCATTCAGCCCGATCGACACGGCGAGGCCGGGATCAAACGAGCTGACCAGGAGTTCCTTGTAGAAGACGCCGAGCAACCCGGCGGTCAGCAACGCGACGACGGCCATGCGGACGACGCCGGCGGGGCCCAGATCGACGCCGCGGAGGAAGAGGTGTGAGTCGAGCGAAATGTTGCTGATCTCCCCGTAAAGAACGCACTCCTGATCCAGGTCGACCTGGCTGGCGAACCGGCTCACCAGGATCACACCAATCGCGAACAGGCTGGTGAAGGTGATGCCGATGGCGGCGTCCTGTTTAACCCGCGATTGCTTGTGAATGGATTCAATGAGCACGGTGGTGACCACACCAGCCACGAGCGCACCGATGAACATCACACTGGCATGGCGGCTGCCGCTGACGACAAACGCCAGAACGATGCCCGGCAGGATGCTATGGCTGATGGCGTCTCCAACCAGGGCCAGGCGACGGAGAATGAGGTAGTTCCCCACCAGTCCACAGGTGGCGGCAACGAGGAAGCCCATCAAGACGGTCCAGCCGTGAATGTTCAGTTCGGTTGTCCAGGGCGCCACCACGAACTGGCGAACGTCGAAGGGTGGAATCAGTTCGTTCATTGCCGGGAGCTCCGATCGTCGAGTCCGCGGCTTCCCCCGCCCGGATGTGTGGCCGCGGGCGGAGCGGCTGGGCCGCGGGCGAATTCAGCAAGGCTGGGGATGTGACGCCCATGGGGATCGTGCGTGGCGAACGCCAGGCGACGTTCCAACTGGCGGACGGTTTCGTCGCCGAGGACGTGCTCGATTCGTTCGGCGTCATCGTGGACGTGGTCGGGGGCGAAGTGGGCGGCGTTGGTGAGGTAGAGCTCCCAAAGGCGGTGGTTGCGCACGATGCTGCAGGCCAGTTGCCAGCCGTCGGGCGTGAGGTGGATGACTCTGCCGCCATCGCTCAGGGTGGCCAGCTGGTGCCGGTGCAATTCGCGCGCCAGCCGGGCAGCTTCTTCCGCCGTCTCGCGTCGGCGCAGGGCCAGATCCGTCAGGGCCACGCCGTCGTCGCGAAACTCGCGCGCCTCGAGCACGTGATAGATGGCCTTCAGCGTGTTTTCACGGCGGGTGCGCGCGGCCTGGGAGCGGTGTCGCCACCACCGGCCCACGGTGCCGTGGCGGGGGCTGAACAAAAATGCGAGGGCGAACCCGGCCGTGGCCGAGAGCACCATGAACGGTCCGGTGGGAAATTGGGGGCCGAGGAAGCTTGCGAACGCGCCACTGGCGCCAGCCAGCAGGCCCAACGCGGCGGCGATCCACAGCATGCGGTGCAGGCGATTGGTCAGGAGATACGCCGTGGCGGCGGGGATGATCAGCATGGCGGAGACGAGCACGACGCCGACTGCCTGCAGCGCGATGACGATGGCAAAGGCGAGCAGGAGCATGAACGCATGGTGGAGAGCGCGGGCTGGCAGCCCGATGACCTGGGCGAACTGGGAGTCGAAGCTGGTTACGAGGAATTCCTTGTAGGCAATCGTGATGGCGCCAATCGCAAGAACGGTGACTGCCGCCATCAATTGCACGTCAGCCGGGCCGAGCGCCGCAGCCTGCCCGAAGAGAAACTTGTCGAGACCGCTTTTGTTGCCGCCCGGCAGGCGGCGGATGATGGCGAGCAAACAAAGCCCGGCCGCGAAAAATGTGGCGAGGACAAGCCCCAGGGCAGCGTCTTCCTTCAAGCGGGTCGTGTCTTTGATCAGCCGGACCAGGACGGTTCCGAGCAGCCCGGCCACGGTGGCACCAATCAGGATGGCCAGGGGATCCTTGGACAGGTTCCAGAGGTAGCCCAAGGCCACCCCCGGCAGAACGGCGTGCGAGATGGTGTCGCCCACCAGGGCCATCTTGCGCACGACGATGAAGGACCCCAGGAGCCCGCAGGTCACGCCGAGCAGCATGGCTCCCAGGAGGGCGTAGCGCACCGACGGATCCGCAAAGGTGAAGAAACGGAGCGCCTGGTCGACGAGGCGGGTCTCGGTCAGATCCGAAATTCGTGCGGCGTGCAGCGGCGGTCCCGCGAGCAACAACAGCACGGCCCCGGCGGTCGCGAGCGGCCTCCGAAACCTCATACGCTTTTCTCCCGCACCTCTTCAGCGACGTCGGACAGGATGGTCAGCCGACCGCCGTAGGTTTTTTGCAGCAGGTCGGCGTTGAAGATCTCGCGCGTGGGACCGAATGCGACGAGACGCAGATTCAGCAACAGCAGCATATCGAAATAGGTGCGGGCGGTTGGGAGATCGTGATGGACCACGAGAAGGGTCTTGCCCCGGGATTTGAGCGACTGCAGGAGTTCGACGATGGCGGCCTCGGTCGCGGCGTCGACGCCGGCGAACGGCTCGTCCATGAAATAGAGATCGCTCTCCTGGGCCAGCGCGCGGGCGAGGAAGACCCGCTGCTGCTGGCCGCCGCTGAGGTTCGAGATCTGGCGGTCCGCATACGGCAGCATCTTGACCTGCTCCAGACAGGCCCGGGCCACTTCCCGATCTTCGCGGGACGGCCGGCGGAGCAGGCCAAGGCGCCCGTATCGGCCCATCAGCACCACATCCATGACATTCACCGGAAAATCCCAGTCGACCGTCTCCCGTTGCGGGACGTAGCCGACGCGGCGCAGGTTCTGGCGGGCGGGCTGCCCAAAGATCCGGACCCAGCCGCTGCGGATGGGAATCAGACCCATCGCGGCTTTGATCAGGGTCGATTTGCCGGCGCCATTGGGCCCGATGATGCCGATCAGCTTCCCGGCGGGCACGGCGAGATCGATGCCCCATAACACCGGCTTGCGCTGGTAAGCGACGGTCAAGTCGTGCACCTCGAGTGGCGGTGGGGCCGATGGAGTGGTGGAGATTTGCCGGGACATCATGGGTATGGCCGCCGTGGCACCATTGGCGGTTTGGGGAGCCGCTGCGAGTTGGGACCTGGGAGTCGCATGTTAAAAGGTCATCCGCGTCCGCAGGCCCAAGGCGAGCGCATGGTTGTTTGCTGGAGAGGCCCCTGGGTGGTGGATCCACTGGATGTCCGGCTGGATCGCCCACCATGGCCGGATGACGCATTGGTAGGTGATCTCAACGACGACTTCCCGATCGGACAGGACGTCATTGCCTGCCTGGCGTTCCCACTGGCGCTGTTCGCGGCCGATCCAGATGGCGGCCAGCCCGAGAGTCAGCGTGTCGTTGGGGCGCCCCGAAAGCGGAGAGCGCAGACGCAGCCCGAGATCGCACGCCCATTCAACGGTATTTCGGTCTGACGGCGCGTATCCCACGCGCAGGAAGGCATCCAGGCCGCCCGGCGTGGTCGAACGGGAAGGAAGCAGGCCGTGTTCCGCGGCAAGATAGATTCCGTGATTATGTCCATGGCTTCTTTCTGGAGCGCGGCGATCGGCGAACCCGCCCGTGTGCAGCCAGGCGCCGATCTTGCACGCGCGGGCGACCGCGTCTTCGTTGGTGCCCGGCGCACGGCGCCAGCCCAGTTCCGCCATCGCCAACACCCCATCGTCGTCGCTGAAATGAAACGCGGTCCCGTGCTGGTTGCCGGTGAAGCGACCGTCAACCTGATCGAGCGTGTCGCCGTCGTAAATGGCCGCCTGCGTGAAAACGTCGCGACCGAGGTGGGAGAAGACCCGCGCACCGGGGGCGGCCCGGGGATAGGCGGGGCCGGTGTTTCGGGTGTTGGCGGAAAGGAATGCGGGCCAGCCGAAGGAGCTGTTTATCAGCGCCCCGCCAGCTTCGGTGAATGCGAACTCCGCGTCGGCGAGCAGTTGCCCCGCCCGCAGCGAAGCGCGGTCTCCGAAAAACTGCTGCTCGAGCCAGAGCTCGTACAGACTGACGCCATCGTAGGCATCGATGTTGGACATCGTCTGGGCGTCGCCGACCCACCGGCGCGACGGGCTGGATCCGTGAGGGAAGAGCGCGGAAGCGCGCAGGGTCGTTTGGGAGCAAGTTCCAGCCAGCTGCGAGAAATCCAACTCAACGGCCGCCTCGGCGAGCCCTTGGTAAGTCCAGCCCGATCGCACGCCGCCCGCCACATTGGCGATGACTTCTCCGATGTAGCCTGCTTGCCAGTGGACGCCGCGCTGGACCAGACGGGTTCGCCAGCCGCCCCAGTCTCCCGTCAGATGTGCCGATTCGGAGGCGCCCTCCGCCAGGGACTGACGGGACGAATCCAACGGGGGCGAGCCCGTTTCGGTGGATTGGGCCGCGAAACCCGGCCGATGGACCAGAAGCGAAAGCGCAGCCCACGCCAGACGCGACATTGGCGTCCTCAAGCCCGCTGGGCGGTCGGGACGACCGGCAAAAGTTCCGTGAACAGCGGGACTCATGGGTCACTTCAAGCTGTCCACGATCGTCGCAACGTTATGGCGAATCATCCCTTCGTAGGTGCCCACGTCGAAACCGTTCTCCAATTTTCCCGCTGGCCCCGTGGCGTCGCTGAAGAGTTCGCCCCCCACCGACACGTGAGCGTCCATGCTGATCCGCCGGATGGCCGCCGGCGGAACGCTCGACTCGACAAAGACGGCTTTGACCTGGTGCTGTTTGACGAAGTCGACCAGTTGGGTCACGGCAGCCAGGCTGGCCTCCTCAACGGTGGAAATTCCCTGGAGCGCGACGACTTTGAATCCGTAGCGGCGCCCGAAATAGCTGAACGCATCATGGCTGGTGATCAGGATCCGGCGGGCCGGCGGCAGCTCGTCCACGCGACGGCGCGTCCACGCATCCAAGGCCTGCATCTGGGCGGACACCGCGCGCCCGCGCTCCTGGAAATAGGCCTGCGCCCGGGGACGGGCCTGGCCCAGGACGCCCACGACGCCGTCCACGGTCTTCGTCCAAAGTGGAACGTCGAACCACACATGGGGATCCGGGTGGTGCTGGGGACCGGACGGAAAGAGCAGGTCGCTCTTCGGCAGATGGGCGGTGACCGCATGAACCTGGCGGCCCGATCGCCTGAGCCGATCGAGCACCTCTTCAAGTTTTCCCTCCAGCATCAGCCCGGAATAAAAAATAACCTCCGCGCCCTGCAGCTTGGCCACATCCCGGGCGGACGCTTTGTAAAGGTGCGGGTCCACGCCGGGGCCCATCAGGGTGGTGACCTCCGTCTGGTCGCCGCCGATGTTCCGGACGAGATCCGAGACCATCGTGGTTGTGGCGGTGACCTGCAGGCGAGATTCCGCCGCGAGGGCCACGGGGCCGATGCTGAGCAGCAGGCTGAGGGCGGCCGCGAGGCGACGCGAAACGGAGGCCCGCCGGCCCCGGTTGGAGCTCAGGGCGCAAGCCGGTGAACATTGGGAACCAATCATCGCCCGGGACGATGCGGGGGATTCCAATTAGGGTCAAGAAACAAAGTTAGACAAACCTATATCTAAGCCCAAGTGAGATTTTGGAGGGGAGGTGCCGGCGTGAGGCTTATTGGTCCAGGCAGTCGATGACCGACTTGAGGTGGACCATGGCGAGGCCGAGGTTCTCGTTGGCGAGGTCGGGTTCCTCCTCGTTGCCCTCCATGAGGGCTTCGATGACGGCGCCGAGGAGCGGCATCTGATTGTAGGTGGCGATGAGCTTCTGGATGCCTTCGACGTAATCCATCTCCGAGCCGTCGTCGAGGTTTTCGAGGAACTGGAGATTGGCCTGCTCGGCGGTTTGGATTTCTTCGATCGGGATGACGGTGACGGGCGCCTCCTTGCGCAGGACCTCCCAAAGCACGAGGCCGATCAGCAGCAATTGGCCGCGCTGCTCATCTTCGTAAAGGGTTTCGTCCACGGCCATCAGGTAGGCGAAGATGTAGGGCTGGGCTTTGGCCATGGTGTCGAGGAGGCGCTGGGCTTCCTCCGGCGCGGCGTCGGTGACCCGTTTCCAAGTGCGCTCGATCAACTTTTCCGGAACGGTGTTCATGCGGGTGGACGGGTCATCGGCGGGAGCGGACTGGCTGGCGGGATCGGAGGAAGGCAGTCAGCGTGGCGGGGTGGCCTTCGAAATAGGCGGCGAGATCGGAGAGGACGTCGACCGTGGCCGGGCTGAGGTGGTGTTCGATGCCTTCGATGTCACGCTTTTGCGTTTCCGCATCGAGTCCGAGCAGGGAGAAAAATCGCGCGAGTGTCTCGTGCCGTTTCTGGATGCCGGCGGCGACGTCTTTTCCCTTCGGCGTCAGGACGAGGCCCCGATATTTGACATAATTGAGAAACCCGAGCTCGCCCAGCTTCTGGACCATGCTGGTCACGGACGCCTGCTTCACGCTCAGGGAGCTGGCGATGTCGACCACGCGCGCATAGCCCTTTTCCTCAATCAGCTCGTGGATGCGTTCCAGGTAGTCCTCGGCGGTTTGACTGGGCGCTCGTTCCGGCATGTCGCGGCGACTTAATCACATGGACTCGGAAAGACCAGCTTCTTTTTCGAAGGGCCGCTGGCTCGACGCGTTTCGCGGAGACGGGCCGGAGCGCGGGTTTCACGTCACCCTCAAGCGCCCGGACGTTTTCATTCCATTACCCCAATTCACAACGCGGCCGCGCGGGCCTTGAGACTCTCCAAAAAAAAAGAGACCGGACTTTCGTCCGGTCTCTCGTGAATCGACTTTAAGTCGGGCGGAGCCGCTTAGCGCAGTTGGTAGAACCGCGTGGGGGCGTTGCCGACGTTGGACACGTTGTAGGTGCCCTGCGGGTTGCCAGCCACGGCGGTCCACGGACCGGTCACGGCAGGGGCCTCGAACAGGCTGAACCCGGCAGTGGTCGTCCAGGTCACCGAGGCGTTCGCGCCCGAGCGGGTGACGGTCAGCTTCGGAACGAGCTGCAGCTCGACGCCGAAAACCACGTCGGAGCTGGTGGCGGCGTTCTGGTGAACTTCGACCGCGATGGTGTGCGTGCCAGCCGACAGGCTGATGGCCGTCGCAACCTCACGAGCGTCGCCGTCGCCAGGGGTGCTGGCCGGAGCGAGGTAGGTCGAGAGGATCGGAGCCGGGTTGGTCGGGGCATTGAAGTCCAACGCGCGCACGCCGTCGACGTAGAAGATCGCGCCGTCATCGACCGTGTGATGAAGCACGAGCGCCTTTCCAGCCGGCACGGCAGGAACCGTGACGGTGGAGCGGAAATACGCCGTCAGGAACGTCGCGCTGGGCGCCGGGAGGGCCGTGGCGATCGGAACCGGGAGACGCGCGATGGTGGCCGCGGTGGTCTCGATGCCGAACGGACCGGGGCCGGACAACCAGGCCGAATCATCGAAGCCCGGCGCGTACCACGGAGTGCCGGCGGAGAGCGAGGCATCCTGGCTGGCGGTGTCGTACTTCCAGGAAGCACTGTAAGCCGTCACGACCGAACGGAGCGTGACCGTGGCCGGAGAGCTCTGGACGGAGCCGCCGCCGTTGGAAACCGTGACGCGGTAGGAACCACCGGCGCTGGCATCAGCCACAGCCGTGTAATTGGCGCCAGTCGCACCCGGGATGTCCGTTCCGTCCTTCGACCACTGGTAGGACAACTGGGTGCCGGAGGCAACCACCGAGAGGGTGAACGAATGGCCCTGGTTGACCGCCACGTTGGCCGGCTGCGTCACGATGACTGGCGGATCAATCTGGATTCCGCCGGCTGAGACCACGATCACTTCCAGGCCGAACACGATGTCCGAGCTCGTCGCGTTCACGTTCTTCGCGACGGCTGCGATCAGGTTGTCGCCGCCAACGTGGAAGGCCGCAATCGGAAGCTCGAACGGACCTTCGAACACGGCGTCGCCGACGGTGCGGTCGCTGTAGGACGCAAACCCTTCAGACCCGACCGGCACACCCAAACGGTGAACCTCGACGCCGTTGACATAGAGGATGTAGCCGTCGTCAATTTCCGGACGAACCAGCACTTTTGTCGCTCCGGCCGGCACGGCCAGCGTGGTGCGGTAGTAGTAGCTGGGGATGTCAGCGGTGTCGAAAGCGCCTCCCGTGGTGTGGAGCGGGTTGACCGTGCGGATGGGGGCAGGCAGCGTGGCGGTCTCTGCACCGAAAGCGCCGGGGCCGGACGCCCACGCGCTGTCGTCAAACGCGGCGGTCATCCAATTCGGACCCGGGTCCACGCCGGTGTCGTTGTAGCGCCAATTGTGAGACGGGTCATCCGCGGCGAGAAGGACGAACGACTGCAGGACGGGGCCGGAGAGGGGCCCAGCCGTTTGGTTGCCGGCGCACGCATCGAAAATCGGGTCGGCATCCTGGGAGAAGCTGAAGGTATAGCTCGAAGCCGGATCCAGCGGGGCATCGACGGTGATGACGATGCGGGAGAAGTTGTTGAGGTCGCGAACAATATTCAACGTCGCGAAGCTATTGCCACCGGAATCCTTAATCTCCCACGCAAACTGGTCGAGCACGCCGCCTTGATCATCCTTAACAGGCTCGTTGAACACAACCGCGATCTGGTCCGGGGCGCCAGGAACGCCGGTGACGGACACGATCTGCGGGCCCGCGGTGTCCGGGGTGACGCTCACGGTTGCATGGGCGCTGTCGGCCGAGCCGGAAGTGTTGCTCAAGCGCGCATAGTACTGACCGGCGTCGGTCGGCTGCAGCGCGGTCAGGGTCAGAGTGTTGCCGGTGGCGCCGGCGATGAGTTCTTCGCCGAGGCCGACGTCGCGGTACCATTGAACCGTCGGGGTCGGCACGCCGCAGTTGCCGGAGATGTTGAGCGCCAGCGTCACGTCGCGGCATTGGAGCGCGTTGGTGGACGCGGGGATCATTCCGGGCGAACAGGGCGCGATCTTTTGAGATCCGTAGAGCGCCATGCTCCAGACCGTATCGCTGCTGCTGCTGGCGTTGCTCGCGGTTTCGACCGCGATGACGTTGTCACCGGCCACGAGCGGGTTCGAATTCCCGTTGGTGAGCGAGTCGAGTTCGATGGAGAACGGAACGATGATCGGTTCCCCAGGCGCGCTCAAAGCAACCGTGGTGAAGGCCGTTGCTCCGGCGGGCATGTTATAACGCGAGATTTCGACGCCATTCAGGTAGATCACGGCGCCGTCATCGACGTAGTTCGTGCCGCTCAGCACCACGCCGACAGTCGAACCGCTCCAGGTGAAGTGCGTCCGGGCGTAGAACCGAATGGCGACGCTGGGCGGAGGCGTAATCGTATTGAACGGGTAGGGGTACCCGGTGTCGTTACCAAACAGACCGCGACCGGTCGGCCACGCGCTGTCGTTAAAAGTCTTCTGAGCCCAATCGGGGCTGCCCGCGGTCGCCCCATATCCAGGGTCGGTGCCGTTGGTCCAGACGTTCCAAACTTTGTTCGTCGCCCCAAAGAGCTGGGTGATCTGCGCCTGAAGAGACGCTGAGCCACCTACAAGGCTCATAAAGGCGATGAGGAGTGTGAGGTTTAGTCGACGCATATTTCTGCTCGGTTTTTGTTGTGACCTCGAAGTTGATTCATCGCCAAACCGCACCAACGACGTGACGACGATCGACTCGAGAGGTCGAGATTACTTGCTGAGATCGAGGACAGGTAATCACGCAAAATTGGCAAAAGCAAGTGGCGAATTGGTTTATGACTGGGGACAGTGCATCCGCAGGTTGGCGGTAATTTCGCTGGACTACCAACCCGAGTTCTGGCAAAACGGGGGCAATGGAATCAGAAGTAGTGGTTCAAGGGCGCCGACTTGGGCGCGAAGATTTCAGTGGGTTGGCCGGGTGGATAGACGAACATCCGGACTGGAGTCGCAAGCGATTGGCGCGGGAGTTATGCGAGCGTTGGGGCTGGCGAGATCAGCGGGGAAGGCTCAAGGACTTCGCGGCTCGGAGTTTTCTGTTAAAGCTGGAGAGCCAAGGACAGTTGCGTCTACCGCCGTTGCAGGTAAACAAGCGACGAGCGCCTCGTCAGGCCCCTCAGTTACCCGACTGGCAGCGGCCTGAGAACTGGGAGGCGAGTTTGGGAGCGATCAGTCCGGTGAAGCTGGAGTTGATTTCTGCCGGTTCGGCCGGTGCACAGCGATGGGCGTTCTATCTGGACCAGTATCATTACCTGAAGCTGCGAGTGGTGGGGGAAAATCTGGGATACCTGGCCGTGGATGGTCACGGACGTGATGTGGCGGCGGTGCTCTTCGGAGCACCCGCTTGGCGGTGCGCTCCACGCGATGAGTTTCTGGAGTGGGGCGATAACCAGCGTCGCGAACAACTGCATCGGTTGGCCAACAATACCCGTTTTCTGATCTTGCCGTGGATCCGGGTGCCCCACCTGGCCAGTCACGTGCTCGGCGCCGTCGCCCGTCGAATCAGCGCTGATTGGCAAGACAAGTATGGTCATGGGTTGGATTGGCTGGAGACCTTTGTCGAACAGGAGCGTTTTGCCGGGACTTGTTATCGTGCGGCCAATTGGCAAAGGGTTGGACAAACCACCGGGCGTTCCCGTCAGGATCGTGACCACACCCGGCGGGTGCCGGTTAAAGATGTTTATCTGTATCGGCTGGGAGGGCGAGGGCCGTGAACGCGCTGCGGCAACTGGAGCAGGACGTCCTGGCTGAGGGCCGGGAATGGACGCGGCGACGCTTGGAGAAGCGCCTTCAAGACCAGTCCGATGCCATGCCGGCCAATTGCCCCAAGACCGGTGAGGGCTTGAAAGACGTTCGCTGGCGCGATCTGCAGCTGATGAGCATTTCGGGGGTGATCCACCTGAGGGTTCGCCACGGTTACAGTCCGGCTTTGGGGCAATGGGTTTGTCCGGTCCGCCAGGCGTGGGGTCTCCAACCTTACCAGCGGCTTAGTCCGGAACTGGAGAGTCGTTTGGCTTACACGGCCAGCGAGACGACTTCGTATGAGGCAGCGGCGCAAATGGCGACGCGATGGGGCTGCGCTGTCAGTGACGGATGTATTCATCAGCACTTGCAGAGCTTGGGAGAGGTCGCCGAGCGGATTGAATTGCCTCACCCGGTCATCCCGTCGCAAGAGCTGGAGTTTAGCTTGGTGCTGATGCTCGATGGGTGGATGGCTCGGGAGCGTGGGCCGGACTGGGGAGCTGGACCGCGCAAGCGAGAGCCGCAACGGGTCCTCTGGCATGAGGTTAAGTCGGCGGTCATTTACCGGCTTGAGCGTCGGGCCGTCAACGACAGCGGACGAGGCATGCTGATCGAGAAGTTTGTGGTGGCCACGCCGCCGGAAACCGCGCCCTTGGATTTTGGCGCAGCCGTGCAATGCGAGGCTAGGCGTCGCGGCTTGGGACGAGCAAAGTATGTCTATCTGGTGATGGACGGCGCGATCTGGTTATGGGATTTAGCCCAAGACCGCTTCGCTCAGGCCATCATGACCTTGGATTTTCATCATGCACGAGACCATCTTTGGGCGCTGGCCAACAGCCTGCACGGGGAGGACACGCCCGAAGCCCGCGCTTGGGTGGAGCCCATGTTGCGATCCCTCCGCAAGGGTCGGGAGAACCAAGTAGTGCGCCGATTGGAGGAGTTGCTTGAGAACCAAACGGAACGAACAGGCGAACAGCAGGAATTGATTGAACGGGAGGTGAAGTTCTTTGTGAAACATCGCGACCACCTGCATTATCAGGCCATGGAGAAAGCAGGTGCTCCCCGTGGTAGCGGCGCCGTCGAGTCCCTCGGCAAGCAACTGCAGCATCGTTTGCGCGGCTGTGGCCAAATCTGGAGCCGACCGGGCTTCACACGGTTGCTCAAGGTCGTCGTCCTCCTCAAAAATCACGATGATCACCTCTTGTGGAACTAACCCTACCGACAACCTGCGGATGCACCGACTGGGGACCGACTGGGGACGACTCGCCCCGGTTTGATTGGCCGGCGCCGATTGTCCCCCGGGCTTCTGAACGAGGTTTTTGGGGTCTCTTGACAGGTCGGGGCCCCTACCTATAGTTCGGCCCGCGATGCAAACTACAACTTCTGGGGGGACGAATGTATCGGATGCAGAATCCGACCGGTTCCAAAACCTGAAGGAGTTCCGTCCGGCGGGGCGGGGGGCGTGGCAGGAAATCTCCGATGCAGAGTGGAACAATTGGCACTGGCAGCTCAAGAATCGGGTTCACTCGCTGGCCCAGTTGCAGAAGTATCTGCCCTCCCTGACTCCAGAGGAGTTCGCCGGTACCCAGTTGGCCGAGACCAAGCTGGCGTTGGGGATCACCCCGTATTTCTTCAACCTGATTGACGTCCGCGACAGCGAATGCCCGATTCGCCGCCAGGTGGTTCCCCGGATTGAGGAGGTGACGACCGCGCCCTGGGAGATGGGTGACCCGTGTGGAGAAGATGCGCATTCCCCGGTGCCGGGCCTGGTTCACCGATATCCCGATCGGGTGTTGTTTTTGGTGACGGACCGATGCGCCAGCTATTGTCGCTATTGCACCCGCTCGCGTCTGGTCAGCAACGCGGCCGGCTACGACTTCCATCCGAATTTTGCAGCGCAGATTGATTATATCCGGCGGACCCCGCAGGTGCGGGACGTCCTTTTGAGCGGTGGTGACCCGCTGTTGTTAAGCGACGACAAGCTGGGGCATTTGCTGGAGTCGTTGCGGGCGATCCCTCACGTGGAGTTCCTGCGGATTGGCTCGCGCATCCCGTTGTTTCTCCCGCAGCGCATCACGCCGGCGCTCTGTGCGATGCTTCGTCAGTTTCACCCGTTGTTTATCAGCGTGCACACCAACCACCCCAGGGAGTTGACTGTTGAATCCCGGGAGGCGCTGGGGCGCCTGGCGGACGCGGGCATTCCGCTCGGCAACCAATCGGTCCTCCTGCGCGGGGTGAACGATGACCTGACGACCATGCGGGCGCTCGTGCATAAGCTGCTGATGTGCCGGGTGCGTCCCTACTATCTCTATCAGTGCGACCTCATTGCCGGATCGGCGCACCTGCGGTCCAGCGTGCGGCGTGGGCTTGAAATCATTGAAGGCTTGCGCGGCCACACGACCGGCTACGCCGTCCCGCAGTTCGTCATCGATGCTCCCGGCGGCGGCGGCAAGGTTCCGATAAATCCGAACTATATCCTGCAGCGAAATGCCAAGCGGGTCCTCATCCGAAACTTCGAGGGCGAGGTCTTCGAATACCCGGAAGCCGCCGATGGCACGCCGGTCTTCAAGCCGTCAGAAGACTTTCTCGCCCCCGATTTAATGTAACGGCGCCGCGCGGGTTTCCGGGAATCGCCAGCCTTCAGGCCACACGCTGTGATGAAATCAAAACCGAGCGCCGCGCGTGGGCTGACGTCAGCCCACCCGGCCGGGGGGATTTCAACGATCGCGACCAAAGGCGCGAATCGTCGCTTCAAGCCTGTCGCCCGAAAGCGCCCGGCTGATGAGCTGGCAAAGTCTTCCGTTCAACCGGTGGCGGCTGGGAAAATGCCCACCCGCGTCGAACGAATCCTCGATGGCTTGCGGCAGGCCTATCCCGATGCCCACTGCGAGCTGATCTACTCCAACCCGCTCGAGCTGCTCATTGCCACCATTCTTTCCGCGCAGTGCACGGACAAGCGCGTCAACGTGGTGACCGCTGATCTGTTCAACCGATACAAGACGGCGGAGGACTACGCGCGGGCCCCGTTGGCGGACCTTGAGCGGGCGATTCAGTCGACGGGGTTCTTCCGAAACAAAGCCCGCAACATTCGCGCGTGCTGCCAGGCGTTGGTCGATCGGCATGGTGGGGTGGTTCCTCAGGAGATGGCGGAGCTGACCCGCCTCGATGGAGTCGGCCGAAAGACCGCCAATGTGGTCCTGGGAAATGCTTATGGCAGGAACGAGGGGGTGGTGGTTGACACCCATGTCGCGCGGCTTGCCCAACGGCTGGGCCTGACCCGCGAGACCACGCCTGAGAAAATCGAGAGAGATCTGATGGCCATCGTGCCGAGAGCGGACTGGACTTTGTTCAGTCATTGGCTGATTTGGCACGGGCGCCGTCGCTGTTCCGCCCGCAAGCCGGGTTGCGCCCAGTGTGAGATTCGCGTTCTCTGCCCGTCGGCCGCGCCAGCCGGGCTCAGTGTCACAAAGGGCGGAGCCGATGTCGCCGAATAGCCCGATCTGGTTTGTCACCCGGTCAGGGCCCGGCGAGCCGGCTGACAACATGGCGTGGGACGAGGCATTGCTGGATGGGATGGGGGAATTGGGACGGCCGGTCCTGCGCTTCTACGGGTGGTCGCGTCCGGCGGCGACGTTTGGCTATTTTCAGGACTACGCGATGGCGGCGGAGTGGACGGCGTTGCGGCCATTGCTGCGACGGCCCACCGCCGGGGGATTAGTGTCGCATGATGGGGATTGGACCTACAGCTTGTGTTTTCCTGTATCCGATCCGTGGTACGGACTGAGGGCGGTGGAGAGCTACCAAAGGCTGCACGAATGGATCCAGAGGGCGCTGGCGGTCCTGGGGGTGGCCACGATTTTGGCGCCGAGCCGCGTCGACGCCGGGCCCGGGCAGTGTTTTGTCGGTGCCGAGCAGTTCGACCTGGTCCTGGCGGGGTCGGGCGGCTTGAAGGTGGCCGGGGCGGCCCAGCGTCGCCGAAAGGATGGCCTTTTGATTCAAGGATCCATCCAGCCTCGGGTGGGGAATTGGCGCTTCGGTCAAATGGCGCTGGCTCGGGCCATGTGTGAGATGGCGACCGAGCAGTGGCAGATTCGCTGGCAGGAGCTACCGGCCCTGGAGGCGATGCAGGTGCGAGCCCGCGCATTGGTGGTCACAAAGTACGGCCGGGAGGAATTTCATCGGACCCGCCTCGGGCTTCCCAATCTGGGGCCTGCCAGTAATTCCAGTTGCGACCCCAAGGGGGCGCCTCCATAAATCGGTATGCGTCCGTCCCTGGCCGGCTGGCTGCTGTCTTTTCTGTTTGTTTTGTCCGCGCCGGGCGCCGATCGAAACAAGTCGGCGCCCACCCGCAAGACCCCAGCGGGACGGCCAGCCGCCGTGTCCGCGCTGGAAACGAACACGGTGGAAACCGTCGTGGCGGCAGCGCGCGAGTCGATCGTGGTCATCACGCAGTTTGGCCGGAATGGCCGGGAAGATGGAGTCGGTGCGGGTTTCGTCATCGAGGCGGACGGTTTGATTGCCACAAGCCTGCATGTGATTGGCGAGGCTCGATCGATCGAAGTCCGGTTGGCCGACGGACGAAAGGTTCCCGTCAACGAAATCCGCGCCTGGGACCGCAAGCTCGATTTGGCCCTCCTGCGCGTGGATGCGTCCGGCCTGAAGGCGCTGCGCCTGGGCGATTCGGATCATCTGGCGCAGGGGGCGGCGGTGGTGGCGGTGGGCAACCCAATGGGCCTGGAGCGCAGCGTGGTGCAGGGGGTATTATCGGCTCGGCGGGAGTTCGACGGGATCGAGATGTTGCAGGTGGCCATTCCGATCGAGCCGGGCAACAGCGGCGGACCACTCCTCGACATGCGCGGGCGCGTCCAGGGAATCGTCACGTTGAAATCGGCAATGACGCGCAACCTGGGCTTTGCGATGCCGGTCAACGCGCTGAAGAAACTGCTCGAACATCCGAACCCCGTGCCGATGGGCCGGTGGCTGACGATTGGGGCGGTCAATCCACGGCAGTGGACGGGGCGATATGGCGCGAACTGGCGCCAGCGATCTGGACAGATCGCGGTCGACGGCACCGGGCGCAGCTTCGGCGGGCGCGCGCTCCTGTTGTCACACACCCTTCCGCCGGCACCTCCCTACGAGATTGCCGTCGAAGTGAAGCTGGACGACGAGAGCGGCGCCGCGGGGTTGGTTTTTGGGTCGGACGGCGACGAGCGGCATTATGGCTTTTACCCGTCCGGGGGACGGCTGCGGCTCACGCGCTTTGACGGACCCGATGTCTATTCCTGGACCATCCTGCGGCAGGTGCCGAGCGCACAGTACCGGCCGGGCGAGTGGAATCAGCTGCGCGTACGGGTGGAAACCAACGTCATTCGCTGCTTCGTCAATGGGGCGCCGGCTTGCGAGCAGGCGACGACTGAGTTTGCGGGCCACCAGGTTGGCTTGGCGAAGTTTCGGGAGACGCGGGCGGAATACCGGAGGTTTCAAGTGGGGACGAATCCGGCTCCGCGGGATCCCGCGACCCGAATCGGCGAGGGGTTGACGTCGAGGGCCCTGTTGGAGGCTCTCGACGGCTTGGCGGGGGCAGAAACCAACGGCGAGGCGGCCCAGGTCGAGAGCTGGTTGACCACATTGCAGCCGCATGCGGAAGGCTCCGTGCGCGCGCTGAAGGATCGGGCGGAACGGTTGGAACGCGAGGCAGCGCAGGCGCGGCGCGCCGCCGGGATTCTGCATCGCCGGCATGTCCGGGACCGATTGGTGGCCGCCTTGGAGGGGCCGGAAGCGGGGGTTGACCTGTTCGAGGCCGCGCTCTGGATCGCAAAACATGATCAGCCGGATCTCGACCTGGCCGCGGTTCGCCAGCAATTCCGGGAACTCGCGGAGGATTTGACGAAAGCCCTTCCCCCCGGTGCGAGCGACGCCGCCAAGCTGCAAACGCTGCGCACGTTTCTCTTTTCCGAACATGGGTTTCACGGCAGCCGCACGGACTACTACGACCGGGCCAACAGCCACATCAACGAGGTCCTGGATGATCGGGAAGGATTGCCCATCACTCTTTCCGTGCTCTTCCTGGAGCTGGCCCGGGCCATCGGGCTCGAACACGTGGCCGGCGCTCCGTTGCCCGGACATTTCATGGTGCGGTATCAGCCCCCCGGGCGCGACCTGCAGCTGATCGATGTTTTTGACGGCGGCCGCGTCCTTTCGCGCGGGGACGCTCAGGAGCGCGTATTCGAGGCGACCGGCGAGGGCTTCCGCGAGGAGCATCTCGCTCCGGCGTCCAAGCGCGACATCGTCGTGCGCATGCTCCGCAATCTCCAGGCGATCGCCGAACGGGGCGGCGACTCGATCGACGCCCTGCATTATGTGGACCTGCTGGTCGCGGTTTCGCCGGAGCCCACCGATCGCCTGGCTCGTCTGCGCCTGCGGCTGCAGCGAGGCGATGCGGCGGGAGTCCGGGAGGATGCCCGGTGGCTGTTGCAGGCGCGGCCCGCCGGGGTCGATCTCGAACGTCTGTCCGAGTTGTTGGATTCGCTGACCGAAGGAGGCGACGGCGGCGGTCGTTGAACGGCCGGCGCCTCGGGGCGGCGCAGAGCGCCGAGGTTCGGTTCGGAGCGCGGATCCCGGTTGGCGGGCGGTGCATCTGCCGGTTGTCGGTGACACTTCGTCCGTTGTCCGGACCGCGGCATTCTGCCCGCAGCGGCCGGGATCGGCGGCCCCTTGGTGAAGTTCGAGCCGCGTGGCCACATTCGGCCGCTGCGGATCCCGCAATGGCGGGATCCGCGTCCCGGGCCGACAACTTCGGGAGGCCCTGTGCGCGGGGCCGGCCCATGTTCCTCCTTGCCAGTTTCCGGCCGGGTCGGGCATTTATGGACATGGCTATTTCGCAAGACCACATCGACGCCCAATTCTACAAATCGGCGGAGAATTTTTTCCCGGAGCGGAGTGGGGTGGCCCTGACGTACGACGACGTCACCCTGGCCACGTTGTACTCGGAGATCCTGCCGCGCGACACCCAGCTGGGGACGCAGTTGGCCGACGGGCTGGCCCTGAATATCCCGATCATCTCCTCCGACATGGACACCGTCACCGAGGCGCGCATGGCCATCGCCATGGCGTTGAACGGCGGGCTGGGACTGCTTCATTACAACATGCCGGAATCGAACCAGCTCTCGGAGGTGAGCCGGGTGAAAAATCACGTGCACGGCCTCATTCAGGATCCAATCAAGGTTTCGCCCGACGAGCACATCAAGGACGTGCTGGAAATGATGGAGAAACGGCGGTTTGGGTTCAGCACCTTTCCCGTGGTGGATTCGGCCGGCAAGTTGATCGGGCTGCTGTCCGGCCACGTGGTGAAACCGCGCTACGCCAAGCGAAAGGTGTCCGAGGCCCTCACGCCCCGCGATCAGGTGCACACGATTAACGTGAAGGAGCTCGGCGCAAATCCCATCGCCCGGGCCGACAAGTTCTTCACGGACCATCCTGGAATTCACAAGCTGCTGGTCGTCGACAAGGAAGATCGGCTGGCCGGCCTCTTCACGATGAGCGACATCGAGCGAATTACCCAGGAGCGGGGAGCCCAGTTCAAACCCGCGCGCGACGCCAGCTTTCGGCTGGTGTGCGGCGCCGCGGTCTCCGCCACCCGCAACGCCTTCGGCGAGCTGGACCGCAACCGCATCCTCCAGCACGTGGGCGCGCTCGTCGATCGCGGTGTCGACGTCGTCGCCGTGTCGACCGCCCATGGGCATACGAAAGGCGTGGGCGAAACGGTGCGCACGATCCGCGACGCATTCCCGCCACTGCCGATCATCGCCGGCAACGTGACCAGCGCCACCGGCGTCGAGTTCCTGGCCGATTGCGGCGCCAATGCCATCAAGGTGGGGCAGGGGCCCGGCTCGATCTGCACCACCCGCGTCGTGGCCGGCGTCGGCATACCCCAGATGACCGCGCTCTACGTCTGCTCCCGCGCGGCCAGCGCCCGCGGCGTTTCCATCATCGCCGACGGCGGCATCGTCAAGTCCGGCGACATCGTCAAGGCCCTGACGCTGGCGCACGCGGTGATTTGCGGCGGCATGTTTGCCGGGTGCCCGGAGTCACCCGGCCAGGTTCTCGAGATCAACGGCAAGCTCTACAAACAATACCGTGGGATGGGCAGCCTCGCCGCCATGAAGGCCGGCTCCGCCGCGCGCTATGGGCACTCCAGCACCGACGCTTCCCGCAAGCTCGCCGCCGAAGGCGTCGAGGCCTTGAAGGAGGCGTCCAGCCCGGTCGACCAGGTCTTGACCAACTTGATCGGGGGCATCCAGTCCGGCATGGGTTATCTCGGCGCGGCCAACCTGGCCCAGCTGCGGGCGAAGGCCCGATTCATCCAGGTCAGCCCCGCCGGCATGCGCGAGGCCGGCACCCACGACGTCGTCGAGATCAAGACCGGCTCCGCCGGCAGCGCGAGTCTTGGGGCGTTTTAAAAAGTGCGCAGCGCAAAGTGCGAAGTGCAGACATGCGCGCTTGGCCATTCGGACTTTGCACGTTGCAGCGCGAAAGGCCGCCGGCTACGCGGACGGCCGTTGCTGGTGGAGACGTTCCACGACGGCGAGCGCGGCACGGGCTTCCTTCAAGCCCGGCACCGGCGTGCGTCCGAGACGGATATCCTCGAAGAACTCCGCCATTTCGATCTTCCACGATTCATCGCCGCGGGGAAATTCCCAGCAGGTGGTTTCCGGCGGGCCCATTTGCGGGAGCATGCGGTAGTAGGTGAGCCGCTCCAGGCCGTAGCTGCCGCCCAGTCCTTCCCAGTGCAGTTTTCCGTCGCGCCCGTAGATCTCCAGGCTGAACAGGTTCTTCCACTCCGTGCAGCTCGCGTGCAGCCAGGCCGTCCGCCCCTCCGCGTTGCGCAGGCTGACAAATGCATTGTCGTCCACCGGCATGTTCCAGAAGTAAGTCGCCAGGTGCCCTTCGACAGCGGTGAAGTCACCCAGGAAAATGCCCGCCAGATCGATGAGATGAACCCCCTGATCAATGAGCTCGCCGCCCCCGGACAGTTTCGGATCGGCGCGCCATTCCCGGTCGTAGCCAACCCGGCCCCCCTGCCCGTAGCGCCCGCGCAGAAACATCAGGGGACCGAGCACTCCGCTGCGCTGGATCTCCAGCGCCTTCAAACAGGCGGGGTGATAACGATGATTGTAACCAACGCGCACGCACGCCCGCGAGCGGCCGGCGGCGTCCGCGAGGGCGTCGAGCTCGGCGACGGCGATCGCGCCCGGCTTTTCGATGAGCACATGTTTGCCCTGGCGCACCGCCTGCAAGGCGAGGGGCGCGAGCGAGGCGTTGACGGTGGCGATCATCACCACGTCAACGTTGGGGGAGGCGACCGTTTGTTCGACGGAGTCAGTGGCCACGCAGCCGGGGGCGAGCGCCGCAAGTTTGCGGGCGCGCTCGAGCTGGAGATCGCAGGCCACCGTGACGCTGCCCGGCGGCAAGAGGTTCAGCCGCTTCTGGCCAACCAGGCCGCAGCCAATAAGCGCCACGCGCGGAGAGGAAGACATCGGATTTACGATTTTTGAGGGACGATTGACGATTTTAGGATTGGCGTCGGACCGTTCTGACGACGCACTTGGCCCTTGGTTCTTGGCACGTTCGTTCACCCGGTCCATTTTTTTCCGCGGTCTTCGGGGACGATGCGGCGCAGGCAATAGATATCGGATTGGGCCAGTTCCGCTTGATGCTGGTGCAACGTGCGCCAGGGGTCCCACTGGGCGCTGATGAGTTTGCCGGTGATGCCATCGCTCCCAGGGCCAGCCAGATAGGCGGCGAGGCTGGCGCCGAGTTCAAGTGGGGTGGCGCCTTTCTCCTTCCATTGGCGGTTCTTTTCAAAGAATGCCGCTCCGACTTTGTCGGGGCCGGCCGCCAGCACCTCGTCGATCAGCCGCGTGGCCAGGGCGCCCGGCGCGATGGCATTCACGTCGATGTGGTGCGGCTTGAGCTCTTCCGCGAGCGTCTCCATCAGGCGGACGACGGCGGCCTTGCTCGCAGCGTAGGCGCTGATGTTGGGCAGCGGGTTGGTCGCGCCGCCCCCGGAGAGGATCACGATTTTGCCGCGCCCGGCCTTTTTGAAATGCGGGATGGCGGCGCGGCAGGGCAGGAGGACGCCAAACAGGTTGATGTCGATGGCGCGCCGCCACTCTTCGAGGTCGACCGACTCGGTGGGCCCCATCGGGCCGTAGACGCCGGCGTTGAGCACGAGCGCGTTCAGGCTGCCGAGATTGGCCAGGCCGAACGCGATCAACTCCCGGACCTGGGACTCGTTGGAAACGTCGCACGGCAGGGCTAAAACAGTGCCGTGGGGAAACCGCCCGGCGAGATCCTGCTGCGTGGCGGCGAGCTCGGCGTGATGGCGGGCGCAGATGACGACGCGCGCTCCTTCGCGGAGGAATTGCTCGGCGATCGTTCGGCCGAGCCCGACGCTACCTCCGGTGATGATCGCATTGACGCCATTGAGATTCATGGGCGGGGTGAGTTAATCATGGCGATTTTGGAAATGCCACGAGAGAGTGGGCTGGCGCCGGAGCGCCCGGGTTGGCGGCCCCGCCTGACTGCGGTCGCCGCGCGGCGCCCGGTGGCGATGGCGCGCGACGATACGCCGAGGCCAGCTACCGTGCCGTCGCCAGAAAGGCGATGAGATCGCGGAGTTCGCGGGGGGAAAGAATTGCCGTGAGACCTTCGGGCATCGCCGACAAACCGCGGCGACGCTCGGCGATGTCCGCTTTCAAGAGCGTCAGCAGCCCGTCCTCGGGCGAATTCACGACCAGCGACGTCGGAGTCTCGGATTTGACCAGCCCGGCGTACTCGGAGCCGGATTTCATGGTGACGAGGACGGATTCAAATCCCGGTGCGATCGCCTTGTTTGGGTTCAGGATCGAGTCGAGCACATATTCGCGTCCCTGCCGGGCGACGAGGCCGGCCAGATCCGGGCCGACCTCGCCGCCTTCGCCCTGGATCTTGTGGCAGCGAAAGCAGGCGATCTGCTGGTTTTCAAAAAACGTTCGCCGGCCCGCCTGCGGATCGCCGCCATGCAGAACCGGACGCCAGACGGCCAGAGGATCGTCCTTGGGCAGCGAGTTTGTATACCGAAGCAGCGCCGGACGGAGCGCAGGCGAGCTGGAAGCGCTGCTGCTGGCCGCCTCGAGGATGTCGAACACGACATCCGGCGGCACGGACCGGGCGACGATTGCGTCCAGCTGTTGCCCGAGGAGAGCGCCGGCGGCGGGGGCTTGCGCTTGAGCGAGCGCGACGAGCACGCCCTGCCGTTCGGCGATGGTTCCGACGGCCAGGGTTTTGGCCACTGCGGCAAGGTCGAGATGAGCGCTCTGCAGACGGGTGGCTTCCACCCGAACGGCCGGATCCAAATCCTGGGCGACCGCGGGCAGGACCTCGGCCAGGCGGGGATCGCCTTCCTCGCCAAAAAGGCGCAACGCCTCCGCGCGGACGCTGGGCAGAAAATGGCGGTTGGTCACAATGTCGAGCAGGTCCGGTTCGTGCAACCCAAGCGCCTGTCGCGCGCGCAATGCCTCGACCGCGACTTCCGGCTCGGGACTCGCAACGATTCCCGGCAGGACCACGCGCAACGCATCGACGGCCGGGGTGGCGTCGCGGCGAGGCAACGGACGCCAGAGACCCAGGAAATGATCGCGTCCGCGGGGTTGAGGCCAGTCCGCAAGCAATTCGAGCGCCTCGATGCGAAGGGAAGGGGGCAGGTTTGACTGCCCGGCGAATTGCCCGAGCGCGGTGGCTGGCTCCTCGCCCCCCAGGCGAAAGTTGGCGTTCAACACGCGCCGGCGGATGGCTCCGCCGGCGAACGAGTCAGCCGCCGGGAGAGCCGGGTGGTTAAGCAGGCCGGCCAGCTGCGCCGTCGCTGCGGCGATGGGCGTGTCGTGAATGGCGCGAGCTGCTTCCAGAACCAAGGCCGGGTCTGGGTCGTCCAAGTATTTGGCCACGGCCGGGTGCTGCAGTCGGCGGAGGGCGAGGAGGACGCCCAGCCGGATCGGCCGCGGCATTTGGTTGGGCGGGGACGTTGCGACCGCGAGCAGCGCGTTGGTATCGGCGAGGCGCGCGAGCGCCAGAACTGCCGCGTGTCGCAAATACAGATCGCGATCCGCGTTCTGCCTCAGCAATTCGCAGAGCGGCTGCGTGGCCTCAGGCACCCGCAGTGCGCCGATCGCCTGCGCCGCAAAGAAGCGCACCCGCGCGCTCGAATCCACGAGCAGCGGCAAAATGGCGGGCCCGGCGGCCCGTGCGTTCAGCGCTCCCAAACCACGGGCGGCCTGCGCCCGGATTTCAGGCGCAGTGTCGCTCAGTGCGTCCACCAATGGCTGGAAATTCACCGCCCGGCCGGCGCGTTGCTTTGCCAGTTCCACCCGCTCCAGAGCTCGCAGGGCCAGGACCCGGGCGAGGAGGTTGCTGCCCGCAACATTGGACCCGTCTTGCCTGGCTTGCACCAGCGGTCGCGGCCGCACCCGCGTCGACGCGGACGCGAGTTCGTTTGCGACAATTTCCGCCAGAGCCGCCTCGCGCACGCGCTGGTCCGCATGCCCCAGCCACCCAATGGCGGCCGCTTCGCGCTCTGGAGTCGCGCCGGCCGCTCCCATCGAGGTCGCCCCGGACGATTGTCCAAACTCGGGGCTCGCGGACGCCGGGCGCATGTCGCGAAGCAGGCGACGGGTCTCGCGGACGGCCGCGCTCGCGTCGATGGATGGCGCGTGAACGCGATAGATTCGGCCCTTGTCTGTTTTGTCGAAGGTCTTGAACCAATCCGTAACGAGCACGCCGCCGTCCGGGTGGAAGGCGATATCCGTCGGCCCGAGCTCGCCGAAGAACGCGCGCACCGGGCCGATCTCGAACGAGGCGCCGGCTGGAGCGTTGGTCCAAATGAGAACGGAGCCCGGAAAATCACAGAGGAAGAAGTGGTGATCGAAGGCCGCGGGCAGCCCTGTGCCCGGGTTGTAGGCCAGGCCGGCCGGGCCGTGCCCGATGTGCGCGAGCGGTGGCAGGAGCCACGCCGCGGTGTTGGAGGTAGCGAGGTGCCAAAGGCGTTCGCCGTTCCAGGGACCCATCTTGGGTTGATACGCGCGTGCCTCGAGCCACTGCCAGCCCATGCGCCAGCCGAAATCGGCGCCGTCGACGACGTAATGCCAGCGCGCCTTGTCCCCGCCGTCGCCATTGTTGTCGGCCGTAAACAAATTGCCCCACTCGTCGAACGCCAGTTCCTGCGGATTGCGCAAGCCCCACGCCACCACCTCCAAGTCCGTCCCGTCCGGGTTCGCGCGAAAGACGCAGCCGGAATCCGCCAGCAGCTCGGGCGTCAGCCCCGGCAGAGGGTTTCGGATCTGCGAAAATAGATTCGTATCCGTCCCCCGATCGGCAATCGACCAGTAAAGCCTGCCGTCGGGCCCGAAGATCAGCCCGTGCATGTCGTGGCCGCCAAACGCAATGTGGACCCCAAAGCCGGTGCGGATGGGCTGCCGGACGGGTGGCGCCGTCGCCGCTCCGGCATCGTAATTTTGAAACCGCCAGACATCCGGGATGCAGGTGAAGTAAAGATCCCCCAGGCGCGCCAGCACGCCGGCCGCCACCCCCGCCACGAGATTCGTGAAGCCGTCCGCCAAGACGGAAACGCGTTCGGCGCGGCCCGCGCCGGTGTTGTCCTCCAGCAACCGGATGCGTTCGCTTTGCACTTCGAGATCATGCCAGTCCAACGTGCCGTCGTGATTGAAGTCCCGGAAATCCCCGCTGCCTGCTTTGGTCAGGCGGTCCAGCACCACGGTGTTCGTCGGAGTCACCTCGCCGCGGAGAAACGCGGCCCGATCCGCGATCGTGCGAAATGAAAAGTCCGCGTCCAGCCAGGCGCGATGGTTGCGAATGTCGAAAACCGAACTGCGGCGCCGGTCGGACTCAACGACAAAAACGCGCCCGTGTTCGTCGACCGAGAGCGAGACCGGGTTACGCACATCCGGTTCGGCGGCGAACAGCTCCACCGCAAGACCCGGCGCAACGCGGAACTTCCGAAGGGCGACCGCCGGAGATTCGACCAGGCCGACCATGCGATCGCCTCCCGGCGCGACGTCCGTCGCGGCGGCAGGACCCGGCGCGAGAGTCAACACCAGCCCAGCCACTGCGGATGTCACACAGCCCTTGACTCCACGAGAGGCCCGGTCGCGCGGAGGAGATTCGGCGCTCCCGGGAGGGCAGGGCCGCGGATCGCGACGCGCCGGTTCCCTGGTCCTCATGGAATGACGGCCGCGCAAACCATTTCGAGCACGCGCCGGATGCCGTCGTCGCCGCCGAGGCTGCCTTCGTGGAACGGAGTTCGCGCGATGGGTTTCCAATCGTCCCGCGAATGGTCGGGCTCGGGCTGCGGCAGACCCGTCAACGTGGGATCATATTGGCCATTGTTGCCACCGAGTTTGTAAATCACCAGATCGAGGGAAGGCACGATGATCAGCGCAAAGCCTCCGGCGCCGGATTTCCAGTAGGCGTCGCGCGGCGCGCCGGCCACGTGGCCGTCGGAATTCTGCTCGAACATCAGGGTGTAGGGTGCGTGCGGGTTGTGGGGCGACATCTGATTGCAGAGGGCGACGTAGTCGGAGGGTGCCAGTTGCCGGTCTCCCCAACGCCCCTGGTGGAGCAGGCAGTAGCCGAACCTCAACGCGTCCGTCGCATGCACCGCAATACTGCCGGCGCCGTTGGCGTGGGGCATGGTGAAGCCGCCTCGATGCAGACAGTAATCCCACGGGCCCCAGCCCATCGGTCGGGCCAGTCGCGCGTCAATGTAGTCGCGCAGGTCCATGCCGGTGACCCGCCGCAGCACCACCGAGGCGATGTGCGGCTCCGGCGATGAGTAGGAGTAGCCGCCGCCGGCGTTCGTCCAGAGGGCGCATTTAATCGAAGATTGGTCCAGGTCGCGAATGTTCTGGCCGGGCACCGCTTTGAGCGGAAAAGCCCGTCCCAAAACCACCGCGACCGGCGATCCGCCCTCGCCTGTGTAGCCTCCGGACATGCAAAGCAATTGCCCGAGCGTGATGTCGGCACGACGCGGGTCGTCCAGCCGACCTTCGGCGTCGAACGCTTCCGGAAGCAACGCCCGCGTGAAGACCTTGGTCTTGAGCCCGTCGGGGATCCGGTCGCGAAATTCCTGCAGCATGATGCCGCAGGCAATGCTCGTGTAGGCCTTGCCCGTCGAGGCCATGTCGGGGTTTGCGTTCCGGCTGGCCCGGCCAAAGTAGCGTTCAAACGCGAGCCAGCCACGACGCACCACGAGAAGTCCGCCGTTCTGCGTGCAACGCTCGGTAAAGTCCCAGGCCGACCCGAGTCGCTGCCAGTCCAGCCCGGCGTTGGCTCGGGCCGAAACGGCATTTGTGGCGACCCGCCAGCCGCCGGCGGAATCTGCCGGTGGATAATATTCCGCGGCTGCGACTGCTCCGATCCCGGCCCAGCCGGAAAGGCAGAGCAGGAGCGCCACTCGGAAATAAAAACCGCGCGCCGGCGCCGAGTTGACTTCCAGGCGCGTGACCGCCGTTCGTTGGTCCATGGCCGACCCGGTGGGGGGGCACGAGGCTGACGTCGTGCGGGGGGCGGGGTCGACGCAAAGGGCGGGAGATTCCAAATTCGCCATAATCAGAGCGGGTGGTTGTTTCAATTGAGTCAGCCAACGACGAATGACCGAACACGTGCATTCGTTCTAACCCAACGCTCTTCCCATGAACCGGGAGGTAGGGCGCGCTCTCCGCAGCGCGCCGCCTGTGCGGACCTCCGGCTGGCGGCGGAGCGCCAGCCCTACCTGCGATGCTCGCGTTCATGGCCCGTGAGCAGGTCCGATAGGAACAAGGGTCTCTCCATGAGCCGCAGGGCGCCCCTCTCCCTGAACCTGTAACCGAAGTGCGGCCGTCCCGGCCGCAGAGCGTTTGCCGCCTTCCGAGGGAACAGGAAGTTCTTGTTTCTCCAGGCGGCCTCCGTGCGTGGGCAAAAAAAACCGGGCCGCTTAGTCAGGGGATGACCCGGCGGCCCGGGGAATTTCGAATTCAATACAGACGTAGGTCTACGTGGAATTTCCGAGTCCGGCTGTATTGCACCGGTCCCGAAACTTGGTGAGCCGGAAAGAACAATTCAAAGTTCGGCTCGAAATCTTGTTTCGTAGAACTGCGGGTAGTTGAGCCTTTGACCACCTCAAAGTCAAGAACCCCGTACGCGTATTAATGTTCATCCTTACCATGATTAGAAATGCTGAGTGCGGCGGAGCTCACCTCGATGACAGCCAACCAGTTCGGACGGGCGTGGGAACAGCGATGGCGATGGTGGCGTCTGCGACCGCTTGAAAATAGTTTTGCGGCGGACACGGCCGGCGGGTTGGTCGCGACCGTCGGATACCGGATGCGGCCGGGGAAGTCTCCCGGATGCGGTTAGGGATTCGGCGGGCGCGCCCGGAAATGTTTGTTGACGGTGGGGGTCTCGCCATTACCATGCCGCCCCTAACTTTGCGGAAGTGGACAATTGAACTAACTAGAAATCGAGCTATGGCAGTTAAAGTCGCAATCAACGGGTTTGGACGCATCGGACGCTTGGTCTTTCGCGCGATGGTCGAACAAGGGCTGGTCGGCAAGGATGTCGTGGTCGTCGCAGTGGGGGACATCGTTCCCGCCGATAACCTCGCTTATCTGCTCAAATACGATTCCACCCAGGGGCGCTTTGCCGGCACGGTCAGCTCCAAGAAATCTGCCGCCGACAAGGCCGAGGACGATGTGCTCGTCGTGAACGGTGCTGAGATTAAGGTGGTTTCAGCCAAGACCCCGGCCGAGCTTCCGTGGAAAGCCCTCGGCGTTGACGTGGTCATCGAATCGACCGGCCTGTTCACCGAGGCCGAGAAAGCCAAGGGGCATATCGCGGCCGGTGCCAAGAAGGTGATTATCTCCGCTCCCGCCAAAGGCGAGGACATCACCATCGTGATGGGCGTCAACCACGAGAAGTATGACGCGAAGAACCATCACATCATCTCCAATGCCAGTTGCACGACGAATTGCCTGGCGCCCGTGGTTCACGTGTTGCTGAAGGAAGGCTTCGGCATCGAGGAAGGCCTCATGACCACGGTGCACAGCTACACGGCAACGCAGAAAACCGTCGATGGCCCAAGCAAGAAGGATTGGAAAGGGGGCCGCAGCGCCGCCATCAACCTGATCCCGTCGACCACCGGCGCAGCCAAGGCCGTGGGCCTGGTTTGTCCCGAGGTCAAAGGCAAGCTCACCGGCATGGCGTTCCGGGTGCCGACGCCAACGGTTTCCGTGGTCGACCTGACCATCCGCACGGTCAAGGACACCAGCTACGCGGAAATCACGGCCGCGATGAAGAAGGCGAGCGAGACCTACCTCAAGGGCGTGCTCGAGTTCACCACCGACGAGGTGGTCAGCAGCGATTTCATCCACGACAAGGCCTCGTCCATCTACGACGCCGGCTCCGGCATCGAGCTGAACAAGCGCTTTTTCAAACTCGTGAGCTGGTACGACAACGAGTGGGGCTACAGCAATCGCGTCGGCGACTTGCTGAAATACATGATCCAAAAAGGCCTGTAGTCTCGCCGGCCAATATTGATTCCCGCCAACGGCGGCCTGGCTTTCCAGGCCGCCGTTTTCTTTGGCGTGCGGTGACTCGTCACCGCTTTTCAAGCGGGCGACTTGTCGCCGGCCGTCCCGGCTCGTTATTGGAAAGTATAGCGTCCCAGCCGGCGCCAGTCCGAAATGCGGAGTGCAACCACTCGGCCGCGTGCGCTACGCCTCCGCAGCGGGCGGCCTTCGCCGGCGGAACAGCCGCCCCCAGTCATCAAACAGGGAATAGGCGACGGGCGTGACGACCAGGGTGAGGAGCAGGCAGAGGGATTGCCCGCCGATGACGACCACCGCCGTGGCACGGCGTTCTTCGGCGCCGGGGCCTGAGCCGATGGCCAGCGGGATCATGCCGGCCACGAGCGTGAGAGTGGTCATGAGGATGGGCCGCAGCCGATCGCGATTGGCCTGAAAAATGGCGGCGAGCCGTTCGAGGCCCTGGCGGCGCAGGTGGTTCATGTGATCGATCTGGAGAATGGCATTCTTTTTGACCACGCCAAACAGGACAAGCACGCCCAGGGCGGAATAGAGATTGATCGTCTGGCCGGAGACCCAGAGCGAAAACAGGGCGAACGGAACCGAGAGCGGCAGCGACAACAAGATGGTCAGCGGATGGACCAGGTTTTCGAACTGAGAGGCAAGAATGATGTACATCAGCACAACGGAAAGCGCGAAGGCCCAGAGAAACTCCGTAAACGTCGACTCGAGCTCGCGCGCCTTGCCGGACACGCGCGTGCTGTAGGTGGATGGCAGGTTCATCCGGGCGACCTCGGCCCGGAGGGCGGCGATGCGATCCGCTTGCGCATACCCGGGCGCGATCGCGGTGCGCAGCCGGACCTGCCTCTGCCGGTCCAGCCGATCGATTCGCGAAACCGTCCGGGCCGGCTCGATGCTCACGACGTTGTCCAGCCGGACGAGGCTGGAGGCGCCGGGCACGTAGAGCCGGGAGATCGACGGCACGTCCTGCCGGTCCGATTCCTCCAGCCGCACCTGGACGTCGTAATCTTCATTGACCGACTCGTCGCGAAAACGTGACACGCGTTCGTCGCCACCCACCATGATGCGCAGCGCGTCGGCGATGTCCTCGGTGGCCACGCCGAGCCGGGCGGCGCGGGCGCGGTCGATTTCGACCCGGAGCTCCGGCTTGTTCAGGCGCAGAGTGGTGTCGGCGTCGAGCAGGCCCAGTTCGGGCGCCTTCATTCGGAGCTCATCGGAGTAGCGGGCCAGCGCTTCGAGATCCGGGCCGAGCAGCGCGAAGTCGATGTCGTAGTTCGGCCCGCCAAGGTTCATCGTCTGCTGGTTGCGAATCGACAGCCGCAGGTCGGGAAACCTGCGCAGACGCTGGCGGATTTCACGGACCACGTCCTGCTGGGAGTAATGGCCGCGAAACGCCTCCCATGGCGGCCACTGGAGCAGCCGGCTCCAGCGATACGTCCGCTCTTCGTGGGGAGCCAGCCGGACGTAAATACGAGCGTTGTTGATCGATCCGAGAAAGCCTCCGCCGCCGACCGAGCACAGCACCATGCGCACGCCCCGGACCGCCTGGAGCTCCTTCTCCACTTCAAAGGCCACCGTGTTCATCGACTTCAAGCTGGCGCCCTCCGGAGCGTTCAGGTTCACCTCGAACTCCCCCTCGTCGGTGTTGGACGGCACGTATTCCTGCCGGACGATCTGATAAAGCGGCACGGATGACGCCATGACCAGGACCGCCAGCGCCGCCACCCAGCCCCGGTGTTGCATCGCCCAGCCGAGGACCGCGAGATACCGCGCATCCAGCCAGCCTTGGAACCCGCCCCGTTCCGAACCTCCGCCAGCCTCCTCGGCCGCCGGACGCCGCCGGGTGGCGCGCAGCAGGCGGGCGCTCATCATCGGAGTCAGGGTGAAGGACACCAGCAGGCTGACCATCACGGCGGCGGCTGCCGTGATGCCGAACTGATATAGAAACCGGCCCGAGATGCTGGACATGAAGGACACCGGGACAAAGATGACCACCAGGCTGAGGGTGGTGGCCATCACGGCCAGCGCGATCTCCGCCGTGGCCGCGCGCGCGGCCTCGAATGGGCTGACCCCCTTTTCCTCCACGAAACGAGAGATGTTTTCCAGCACGACGATGGCGTCGTCGATGACAATGCCGACCATCAAGACCAGGGCCAGCATCGTGACGCTGTTGAGCGTGAAATTCAGGGCCTTCATCACCGCGAAGGTGGCGATGACGGAAGCGGGGATGGCCACGGCGGCGATCAGCATGGCGCGCCAGTTGCCCATGAAGGCGAGGACGACGAGGCAGGCGAAGATGCTGCCCAGAACCAGGTGCCGGGTGATCTCGTCCAGGGCCTCGTAGATGTAGCGGGATTGATCCCGGATGATCTCGAGGTGCACGTCCGCCGGCAGCTGCGCCTGGACGAGGGCGAGCTTCTCCTTGAGGCCTTCGATCACGGCGACCGTGTTCGCCCCGGACTGGCGCCGGATGTCGAGGCTGACCGTCGGCACGCCATTGAGGCGGGCAATGGACCGTTGCTCCTTGGTGCCATCCTCGGCCCGCCCAAGATCCCGGATGCGAATGGGAGTGCCATTGCGCGTGGCTACGACCAGATCGCCAAACGCTTCCGGAGACCGCAGCTGGCCCAGCGTGCGCAACGGCCGCTCGCGCAGATCATCCGTCACGTTGCCTCCGGGAATGTTGGAGTTCTGGCGGATGATGGCCGCGCGGACGTCCGCGATCGGCAGCTGGTAGGCCGCCAGGCGGTCGGCGTCAATCCAGACGCTGATGGCCCGCTGCAGGTCGCCCACCAGATCCACCTCGCCCACACCGGCCGAACGTTCCAGCTGCACCTTGACCACCTTGTCCGCGAGCTCGCTCAGCTCGCGCTGCGAACGGTCGCTGGACAGCGCGAGGGACACGACCGGCGAGGTGTCGCTGTCCGACTTGAACACCTCAGGCGGATCCACGTTCCGCGGCAGGTCCCGCTGCACCCGGCCCAAACGGTCCCGCACATCCTGGGCGGCAGTGTCGATGTCGCGGTTCAACTCGAACGTGACAAACACCATGGCGACACCCGAGCCGCTGATGGACTGAAGTTCCTTGATCCCTTCAATGGTGTTCAGCGCTTCCTCGATCGGCTGGGCGACCTGGGATTCAATCTCGGCCGGGGAGGCCCCGGCCAGGCGCGCCATCACGCGGATGGTGGGGAGATCGACGGCCGGCAGGCGGTCGACGCCCAGGTGCATGTAGCTGGCCAGACCCACCACGACCAGCGACACGATCAGCATCGAGGCGAAGATCGGCCGGCGGATGCAAACGTCTGCGAGCTTCTGCATCGTGGCCTACGGTGAGGACCAACCGGTGGCGGTGCCGGCGGCGGTTGCCGGGCGCTCGCCCGCCACGCGGACGGGTTGCCCGGTGCGGAGACCCCCCGGATCGATCACCACAGGCTCCCCCGGTTGCAGCCCGGTGAGAATCTCGATCCAGCCGCGCCCGGTCCGGCCGGTGGTGACCGGACGTTCCACCGCGCGATCGGTTTGCACCACGATCACCTTCTCCAGGCCGGCGAAGACGAGGACAGCGTTGGCGGGCACGGTCAATCCACGGTCGCGGCTGTTCACAATGATGTCCGCCCGGACGAACAGACCGGGGCGGAGTGTGCCGTCGTTGGGCACATCCGATTCCACGGTCAGCACGCGCGTCGCTTCCGTTAGCGCAGGGCTGAGCCGATCGATGTGGGCGATCCACCGGTTGGTGTAACCCTCGACCCGCAATCGCACCGTCTGCCCGGGACGCACGGCCGCCGCTTCGCGCTCCGGGATGTCCAGCCGCAGGCGAAGCGGGTCGGGCCGGACCAGGGCGAGAACCGGGGTTCCGGCCGCTACGTATTCCCCCAGCCCGGCTTCGCGCCGTTGGATAACCCCTTCGAACGGAGCCCGCATGGCGGTGTCGGAAAGCTGTTTTTGGGCGAAGGCCAGTTCGGCCCGCCGTTGACCGAGCGTGGCCAGCTTGGTCCGGGCGTCCTCGGCGGCCGACTGGCTGCGATTGTAAGCCACCTTGTAGGCGGCCTCGGCCGTGTCGAGTTCCGACGCGGAGACGAGGCCGTTGGTCGAGAGATTTCGCAGACGGTCCCGCTGCGTGCTCGATTCCTCCAGGACTGCGCGGGACTCCCGCACCGCGCTGGTGGCGTCCACGTCCACAACGTCATTGGTCCCTTCGAGCGGCAGGCCGAGCGAGGCCCGGGCCTGGGCCACGGCGGCCTCCGCCTGGCGGACGCGGATCTCGTAATCCGTCGGATCAACCTGCGCGATGACCTCCCCGGCCTTGACCGTGCTGCCGAGGTCGACGTGGATGGCGCGCAGTCGTCCGGGCACCTTGACGCTCAGCGTGGCTGCGTCGTGGGCGAGGAAGGACCCCGTGACCGTCACCAACCTTTCCAAATCCTGCCATGCCGCGCGCGCGACGGTGACGGACCGGGGGGCATTGGTGGACCCGTTCACCGAACCCGCCGGCGGCTTGGAGCAGCCGGCCGAAGCCAGAACCAAACCGCCAGCCAGCAAAATCCAGGGGGTGACCTGGCGGAGGCGGCGTGACATGCGATGGACTTTGGCGCGAGCAGCCATGTCTGGCGAGACCAATGACGAGCGGTCGGGGCCAACTGTTCGAGGAACTCCAGACCCACCCGCGGAAACCCTGCTCCCCCAGGCCCGCAGCCCGGCCGCACAGGCCGGCTAAAGTCGGGCCCCCTCCCTGCCGATGACCCCTTCGTCGGAAGACAATGGCCCCTGACAGCCACTGATGTCAGAGGGGAACGTCGCGGCCGCCCTGATATTCGAATGGGTCGCGAGCGGCAAGGACGTCGTTAACTGAAAGCCCCCTACCCAAGGGGGTAATCTACGGAAGGATTGTATGGTCATTAATACTAACGTCTCGGCTCAAAGCAGCTCCCGTCTGCTGTCGGAATCGTCCTCCATGTTGTCCAAGTCCCTGGCGCGTTTGTCGTCAGGGTCCAAGATCGTCTCTCCGGAAGACGATGCGGCCGGCATGGCGGTCTCGATGCGTTTCGACGCGCAGATCAATCGTATCAATGCGACCAAGGTCAACGTGACCAACGCCATTTCGTTCAGCCAAACCCAGGACGGGTTTATGAGCAAAGTGTCGAAGGCCCTCGATCGCATGAGCGAATTGTCCATCCTCTCGCAGGACGTGACGAAGGGTGATGCCGACCGGGATCTCTACCAGAAAGAGTTCACCAAGCTGGGCGCCTATATCGACGACCTCGCGACGAAGGACTTCAACGGCGTCAGCCTCTTCACCGGCAGCGCCTTGAGCGTCACCACGGACAGTGACGGCAACAAGTTCAGCATGGACGGCGTCGACCTGGCTGACACGGTCTACACCGATGCCACGGGCGGTGACATCTCCACCACCTCGGGTGCGGCCACGGCCCTGACCGACGTCAAGGCGGCCATCACCCAGCTCGCGACGGATCGCGCGACGGTGGGCTCGAATGTCGCCCGGCTCAACTACACCAACGAACAGCTCGGCGTGCTGCGGGATAACCTCAGCGCCGCCAACAGCCGCATCAAGGATGTCGATGTGGCCGACGAGAGCACTCAGTTTGCCCGCTACAACATCCTGGTCCAGGCGGGCACCGCGATGTTGGCGCAAGCGAATGCCACACCGCAATCCGCCCTGCGGCTCCTGAGCTAATCGCCAGGACGCGCGTAGTTCGTATGACGGTCTAGCAACCCGGACGGCGGAACCCCCGCCGTCCGGGTCCGTTTCCGGGTGACGGCTTTGATCCGCGGGCTGGACCGCCTGTCGAAAGAGTGACGTCGGGAAAGCTGCGGACCCCGCCGGAACGGGCTTCGGCAGCCGTTCTGCTGCGATAAAAAGGTTCGATTCAGATTTTATGGCTACTGGAATTGATTTGGGAGTCTCGGGGCTGGCGTCCGGATTCGACTGGCGATCGCTGGTCGACCAGCTGGCCGACGTCGAGCGGTCGCCTCAGAAGCAGATGCTGGTGGAGCAGCAGACAATCCAGCAGCGCCGCTCGGCTTACGACAGCATCTCCACCCAGCTCAGCGTCCTGCGGAACCGCATGACCACCCTGGCGGACTCGTCCCTCTACGACGCCCGCCTCGCCCGCGTTTCCGACACGGCGCTGGCCAGCGCCAGCGTCAGCGCCGGCGCCGCCATGGGCACCTACGCCTTCCACATCCAACAGCTGGCCACCGCCTCCGTGCGCCAGGGTGCCAGCAACGTCGGCGCACCCCTCTCGACCACCAACGACGTCTCCAACGTCTCCATCAGCACCGCACCCTTTCCCGTCACCATCACCGCCGGGACATTCACGGTCAACGGCCACCAAATCTCGATCGCCACCACGGACAAGCTGTCGGACGTGTTCTCCAAAATCGCCGACGCCACCGACGACGACGTCACGGCCAGCTACAGCTCGGCCACGGATCGAATCACCCTGACCAGCGCCAGCCATGAGGAGATCGTGCTCGGCAGCGCCACCGACACCAGCAACTTCCTCCAGGCCGCGCGCCTGTCGAACAATGGCACGGACACCACCACGAGCTCTGCCCGCCTCGGATCCGTCCGCACCGCGGCCACGCTCTCTTCTGCCAATCTCACCACCGCCATCTCCGACGGCGGCGCCGGGGCCGGCAAGTTCAAGATCAATGGCGTCGAGATCGCGTTCAACGCCGGCACCGACACCATGGCGAGCGTGATTAAACGCATCAACGACTCCCAGGCCGGGGTCTCCGCCAGCTACGATTCCGCCAACGATCGCTTCCTGCTCACCAATAAAGCCACCGGCGACATGGGCATCGCACTGGAGGATGTCACCGGAAACTTCCTAGCCGCCACAGGCCTTTCCAGTGGCACGCTGACCCGCGGCGACGATCTCCTTTATACCGTCAACGGCGGCGGCCAGATCGCGAGCCACTCGAACAAGATATCCGCCGACAACTCCGGCATCACCGGCTTGTCCGTCACGGTCTTGGATGAGGCGGACTTCGACGTCAGTGTCGTCAGCGACTCCTCCAAGATCCGCAAGGCCATCACTGATTTCATCGATGACTACAACCGCGTGCAGGGCCTGATTGACACCAACACCGCGAGCACGACCGACGCGAAAGGTGTCGTCACCGCCGGCACCCTGGCCGGCGAGGCCGATGCCTATGGCATCGCCTCCGACCTACGCCGGCGGGTCATGGCCGGAGAAGACTCCCTCACCGGGACCTTCAAACGGCTGGAGGCAATCGGCATCGACGGCAACGGCAACAACAACAACCTGAAGCTGACCGACGATACCGAGCTCGATGACGCCCTGGCCGGCAACCTGTCGGATGTGCGCAACTTTTTCGCCAACGCCACCACCGGATTCGCCGTCAAGCTGGGTGACTTTCTGGACCAGGAAGTCGGCGACGACGGCCGCCTGGAAAAGAAGGGCAACAACCTGGACCTGCAGATCGCCGATCTTTCCGACCAGATGGCCGCCCAGGAACGCCTGGTCCTCGACAGCCGCCAGCGCATGATCGATCAGTTCGTCAACATGGAGAAGGCGCAGCTCCAGATTAATCAACAGCTGCAGTTCCTCCAGCAGCGCTTCGGCTAAAGCCCCCCCGGGCCATCCCCGGGCCGGCCGTGATCACGGATCCCGACGGGTCGTCCGGGGCAGCACCAGGGTGCAGAGCGACATCCCCAGCAGCGCGCCGCCGAGCAGCAGCAGCGCTGCCACATTGCTGCCCGTCCGATCCTTGATCAAGCCGACCAGATACGGGCCCGCAAAACCGCCGAGATTGCCCACCGAGTTGATGAAGGCGATGCCCGCCGCCGCGGCGGTCCCTCCAAGAAACGTCGTTGTCATGGCCCAGAACGGGGCGATGGTCGATTTCTGCCCGACGAAGGCGACGGTCAGCGCGCCCATCGCGAGCACGGGGTTCTGCAGAAAGGCGCTCAGGGCGAATCCGACGGCGGAAGTTGCGGCGGCCACGGACACGACGAGACGCCGCTCGCTGGACTGATCGGAATAGCGCGCGACGAGAAGCATGGCGACGCCGGCGGCGAGATAGGGGATGGCCGAGATCAGCCCGATAACGGCCGTGTTCTCGACGGCAAAGCCTTTGATGATGGTGGGCAGCCAGAGTTCAAAGCCATACCCGCCCACGTTCATCAACAGATAGATCAGACACAGCAGCCAGACTTTTCCGCTCGCGAAGATCTCACTCAGGTGATGGCTCTTCGCGGGGCCTTCCGCGAGGGCCTCTTCCGCCAGTCGGCCTTCCACCCACTCGCGCTGGGCGGGGGTGAGCCAGCGGGCATCGCGCGGACGATTGGGCAACGCCAGGAGAATGACCAACCCCATGCCCACCGCCGGCAGCGCCTCGAGGAGAAAGAGCCATTGCCAGCCGCGCAGGCCACCCATCCCGTCCATCTGGAGCAGCGCGCCGGAGATCGGGGATCCGATGACTCCGGCGAGCACGCCGCCCGTCGCGAACACGGCCACGGTGCGCGCCCGCTCGCGCGCCGGGAACCAGTAGGTGAGATAAAGAATCACCCCGGGGAAAAATCCCGCCTCCGCGGCTCCGAGCAGAAAGCGCATGCAATAAAACATGGTCTCGCCCCGGAGAAACATGAACGCCGCCGAGACGATCCCCCAGAAGATCATGATGCGGGCGATCCACAGCCGCGCTCCCACTCGCTGGAGGATCAGGTTGCTCGGCACCTCGAAGAGAAAGTAGCCGATGAAGAACAGCCCGGCGCCCAGCCCGTAGGCGGTGCCGAACTTCTCCTCGCTCACACCGAGAACCTCCCGCAAATGAAGCTTTGCAAACCCCACGTTGATCCGATCGACGTAGGCGATGATGTAGCAGAGAAACAGCAGCGGCAGCAGTCGCCAGGTGATCGTGGCGAGCGTGGCGCGCTGTTCCTCCGGGGGCAGAGTGGGCGTGGTCATCGGGATTGCGGCGGCGAACATACCCGGACCCGCGCCGTTGGCGAGCAATGGTTTTATTTCGATCGACCCGGCCGCACGCGGCGGTTGTTCGCGCGGGCCGCACCCCGCGCGCGGATTCGGCGACGCTCTCCTTCCGCGGGTGGCTTCACCGGCGCATCCGGATCAACTCCAGGATGGCGGTCGCGTTCAGGAGCGCCTTCGGCTCGAACGACGAAACTTCGACGTACTCCGGCTCCTTCGAACCATCCGCGCTGCGCTCGGAGCAGTGATCGTTGTCGCCCCACGGCCCGAGGCCGTCCAGGGTCGGCACGGCGTCCCACAGCAGATTGCCGTCGCTCAACCCCCCGCGCTCCTCCACGTTCACCGGCAAATTGAGATTCGCCCCGGCCTGCTGCCAGACGGTGGCCAGCCAGTCCGTGTCGTGGTTGCGCGGCCACGGTCGGCTCTCGCTCAGGACGTCCGCTCGCACGCTGCACGTAAATCCGTCCTGCACGCTGCGCAGATCGCCCGGCCCGTTCAAGGCCAGGATGGCCGCCTTGGCGGTGGCGTAGACGTCCGGACGAAACGCCCGCAGCTCCCCTTCTGCCCCGGCCTCGTGCGGCACGCGGTTCAACACGGTGCCCCCGGAAACGGTCCCCACGTTGACGGTCAGATCCTGCGAATAATCCGTCAGGGCGTGAATTCGCTGAAGGACCCGTCCCAGTTGCACGATGGCATTGGCGCCCTGCCGATGCTTGGCTCCCGCGTGGGCGCCCCGGCCGGTGACCCGCACCCGCCACGTCGCCCGTCCTTTGCGCGCCACCACCATCAACCGCTCGCCGCCCAGACGCCCTTCCGCTTCGAACACCAGGGCCGCGCGCGTGCCCGGCATAAAGCGGGAACGACAGACATCTCCGAAATCTTGCGACAGGGTTTCCTCCGAGGAATTCCAAAACAGCTGCCACGTGACCTGCTCAAAGTCTTGCGGCGCGGCCGCCCGCAGCGCGCGCAAGACCAGCCACATCATCGCCGTGCCGCCTTTGATGTCGTGCGTTCCCGGCCCATAGATCCGGTCGCCTTCCGGTCGCCATCGAAAGTCATTCCTTGCCTCCTCCTCCGGTGGAAAGACGGTGTCGAGGTGGGAGATCATCGCGATGCCCACCGGCCCGGTCCCGGGGCGGGTGAGGACGAGATGGTCGCCGTAAGCTGGATTGACCGAAGGAACGAATTCCGCGCGGAAGCCCAGTTCGGCAAAGGTCTCCGCCGTCAATCGACCCAGCTGATTGACTCCGTCGCGATTTTCTGTGAACGAGTTGATCGCCACCATCTGGCGGAGGAACTCAAACGCCGCCGGTGTGTCCGCGGTGATGGCGGAGGGCAACGATGTCGGCACATTCATCGCACGCCATCGTGCGCCCACCCGGGAAACAGTGCCAAGGCGAAAGGTGAGCCAGGGCTATTCATAAGCATTGGTCGGCTCCTGGTAGCTGATGCCCATTCGGACGAGAGCGTCTGGATCTATCTGGTGCAACGCCCGCCGAATCGTTCCCGCGCGGGATGAGTTGATTACGCCCGGGTCCGCAAGCATTTGGGTGAGCGACGGGATGGCCGGCCGCGCGTTGGTTTCGGCTCGGCCCAGGCCCTCGATGGCGATCATCGACAGCCCCGGGTCATGCATGGCCTCCAGCAACGCCTGGACGGCAAATTGCGATGGACTCGGAATTTGGCCCAGCGAGATGCCGGCCATGGAGCGGGTCATCAGGTCCGGGTCGTTGCGCATGCGGTCCACGAGGACGAATTCAACCCCGGGTGCGTTGGTATGGCGGTAGCCCAGATCGGCCAGGACACGTCGACGGACCTGGACATCGGCGTTGGTTGCGGCGATGAACAGGGCGGGGATCACCCGGTTGTCCATCTGGGTCAGGGCCCACGAAGCATGATTGGCGGCGCGGCCATCCGTCAGGAGGCCGATGAGCGCAGCCACGGCGGCATCGGAGCCGGCGCCCAGCGCCTCGAATCCTTCCACCGCCACCCGGCGCGTCTCGGCGACCGACAAAACCGATTCGAGGGGGGCGGTGTTGACCCCGTGGGCTGCCAGGATTCCGGCGACGTTGGAGCGGAAGGGAGAGGGCTGGACCGTGATTCGTTCCACGAGCTCCGGCACGGCATTCGAGCCCAGCGCCTGCAACGCGCGGCCGGCCTCCCAGCGCCGGGTCACGTCGTCGGAACTGAGTTGTTGGATCCATGAGTGGGCGGTCCGGCCCCCGTGGCGCGGCGATCCCCACTTGATCAGGAAAAAGGCAAACCCTGCGACCAGAACGATGCCGAAAAGAAGCAGCGCCCTTTTCATAACCAGAGCAGAATGTGGTCGTCGCGCGAGACTGTCAACGCGGCGGCCGACGACAACCTTTTGTCGCGTACGCGACAAAAGGTTGCATGGCGGAACTCGCGTATTTTGGACGCCGATGGTGCTGTCGGACGGGCGGCGACCTGAAGGATTCTGAATCGGGTCATCCTTGTCGCCGCCTTGTTCCGGGCGATTTTTGACGCTCCCGCCTCGCTGGTGCCTGTCGTCTCCCGCCCCGCGCCCTCCCAAGCTCAGCGGAGATGTTAAGTCCCGACGACAACCTTTTGTCGCGTACGCGACAAAAGGTTGTCGAGGGGCGCCCCGTCATTGGGCCGGGGAAACCGCGGGGAACGCTCGGGCGTTAAGCCAGGATTTCCCGCACGACCCGCGCGGGTTTTTGGTCGGTGAGGCTCAGCTCGCGGCCGGCGCGGCGGTAGATCAGCCGGGTGTGATCCAGGCCGAACAGGTGCAGCACCGTGGCGTGGTAGTCATGGTGGGTGACGATGTCTTTGACGGCGTGGTGTCCCCATTCGTCGGTTTCGCCGAAGGTCATGCCGCCTTTGATGCCGCCGCCGGCGAGCCAGAGGGTGAAGCCGTAGGTGTTGTGATCGCGGCCCACCTTGTCGCGGCCGAGATCATTCTGGATGACCGGCAGGCGGCCCATTTCGCCGCCCCAATGAACGAGCGTGGTGTCGAGCAGCCCGCGGCTTTTCAGATCGCGGATCAAGGCGGCGACCGGCTGATCACTGCGGGCACACTTGTCCGGCAGCGCGTGAAAGATCCCGCTGTGATGATCCCAGCTCTGGCCGTTGTTGACGATCTGGACGAAGCGCACGCCGCGTTCGACGAGGCGGCGGGCGATGAGGCAGCGCGTCCCGTAGTCGCGGGTCAGATCCTGGTCGAGGCCGTAGAGTTTCCGGGTCGCCTCGGTCTCGTTCGAGATGTCCATGGCGTCGCGCGCGGCGGTCTGCATGCGCGCAGCGAGTTCGTAGCTCGCGATGCGGGCCTCGAGGTCGAGTTCGGCCGGGTGACGTTCGAGATGTTCCCGGTTCAGGTCGCGCAGCAAGTCGAGCTGACGTTCCTGGCCGGCGCCTTTGAGGATTTGCGGCGGGTCGAGGTTGAGGATGCGCGGCTCGCGCGGGCGGATCATCGTGCCTTGATAGGTGGACGGGAGCCATCCGCTGGACCAATGCTGATCCGCCAGCAGGGGCGAGCCTGTTGGATCGGTCAGGGTCAGGTAGGCGGGCAAGTCCTGGCTCTCGCAGCCGAGACCGTAGTTGAGCCAGCTTCCGAGCGTGGGTGCGCCCGGGACAATCCGCCCGCTAGCCAGCGCGTAGAGCGATTGTCCATGGTTGTTCACGCCGGTCTGCATGGAACGGATGACGCAGATGTCATCGACGACTTCGCCAAGGTGCGGCAGGAGGGCGGACAGCTCCGTGCCGGACTGGCCGTGTTTTTTGAACTCCCAGAGGCCCGGAAGAATTTTGGCGCTGGCCTGGCCGGCGTTGTCGTATTTGAGCTCGCCGGGAAACTTTTCTCCCGCTCGTTGTTGCAGCAGGGGCTTGGGGTCGAACAGGTCCATCTGGCTGGGGCCGCCGATCATGAGGATGGAGATCATGGCCCGGGCCCGCGCGGGGTGATGCGCCGGCTGCGGCAGGAGTGAATAGCTGCGCGCCTGCAGTTCCGGGCGGGCCGGTTCCGCCAGCAGGCGATTCTGCTGCAGCAGCCAGGCGAGCGCCGTCGAGCCAAGCCCGAATGCGCTGGCCCCGAGGAAATGCCGACGCGAACACCAGCCGGTGGGAAGCGGTCGAAGATGCGCCTTCGTGTTCATTCGAGGTAAAGGAAGCGGTTGGAGCCGAGCACCGCCTGGCAGAGGCTGGCGAGGGCGAGTTGAGAGGAGTCCCGCGCCGGGGTGGCGCCGCCCTCCTTGCCGTCCTTCACGGACGAAAGAGTGGCGCGAATGGTCTCGGCCTCCTCGGCGAGGTAGACCAGCGTGCGCTGCAATTCGTCGCTGCTGGGCCGGGCAGCGTAGGTCAAAAGCCAGAGCAGATTAAGCTGGGCCCGGACGTCGCCGGGTTTTTCGCGGCGCAGGCGATCGGCGAGATCGCTGGCGCGATCGATCACGAACTGGTCGTTCATCAGCATGAGCGACTGCGGGGCCACGGTGGAGACCGCGCGGGCTTCGCAGTTCGGCGCCAGCGCCGCCGTGTCAAAGGTCTCAAGCAGGCCCAGCCGCAGGCTGCGCCGGACCTGGACATAAACGCTCCGGCGCGCCTCGTTTTCCCCGAGCGCGCCCACGCCGGCGGCGAAGCCGTTGACATCACGGATCTGGGAACCGACCACGACCTGGCCTTGCGGGTTTACGGCGACCGGAATGGGCGGGCCATACATGCGGTTGTTCAATCGCCCGGCCACCGCGAGCAGCGAGTCGCGCACCGCCTCCGAATCCAGCCGGCGCAACGCCATGCGGCCGAGCAAGCGGTTGTCGGGATCGACAGCTTGGGCGCCGGGATTGGCGGACGACTGCCGATAGGCTTCGCTCGTCACCAGCAACCGGTGCAGCACCTTGAGCTTCCAGCCGCGCGCCACAAACTCGCCCGCCAGCCAGTCCAGCAACTCAGGATGGGTGGGCCGCGAACCGAGTTGTCCGAAATCGCCCAGCGTGGTGACCAGGCCCGCGCCGAAGCAGTGATGCCAGATGCGATTGACGAGGACCCGCGCGGTCAGGGGGTGGGAACCGCACGTCAACGATTTGGCGAAGGCGAGCCGTCGGCCCGTGGTGCGCAGCGTGGCGTTGGTGCGGGCGATGTCGTTGCCTGCGGACGCGGCCAGCACGGTCAGCCCGCCGGGAGAGACGGCTTCGCGGGGCTGCTCGTAATTGCCGCGGGCGAAGAGGAACGTCTCAGTGTTTCGGCTGGGCTCCTCCACCAGGCAGTGCACCATCGGATCGGCCGGCTTGCGGGCCCGCTCGTCGGCCGCCCGTTGGCGGATGGCCTCGACCTGGTTGGCGCCGTCGCGGTTCACTTCGCCGAGAATGATGTGGTCCTGGAACGTGGGAAATTCGCGCAGCAATTTCTTATGTGCCTCGGTTCGGTCCTTGGCGGGCGTGCGGCGTGCCGCCATGACGGGCTCGCGCATTTCTTTCGGCACGAGCTCGAGCTGTTGCTGGACGAATTTTTCAATCAGCTCGTCGTGGCGGGCCTGGGCCTCGGTGTCGATGGCGCGCGCGGCCTGCTCAATGCACCGGGCCAGTTCGCGATCCTCTGTCGGCATGAGCGAGACCAGCCGCTGGTCCGGGGTCTTCCAACGCTTCCAATCAAACGCGGGCTCCAACACCGCGCGCAGCCGGTAGTAGTCGCTCTGCGGAATCGGATCGTAGCGGTGATCGTGGCACTGGGCGCATTGCACCGTGAGCCCCAGCAGCGACGAGGAGACAATCTGGATGGTGTCGGCGATGACCTGATTTTTCGCGAGGTCCGGGTCGGGCGGCCCGTCCGCCGTCGGGTCCGGCGCCATGCGCAGAAAGCCGGTGGCAATCAGCTTGTCGAGGTCGTCCCCCGGCAGATTGGCGTAGGGCGGCTGGATCAGCTCATCGCCGGCGAGTTGTTCGATGATGAACTGATCAACGGGTTTATCCGCGTTGAAGGAACGGATGACATAATCCCGATAGCGCCAGGCCCAGCCCCGCTCGGAATCCGCTTCGCTGCCGCCGTTCGAGTCGGCGTAACCCGCGACGTCGAGCCAGTGTCGGGCCCAGCGCTCGCCGTAGCGCTCCGATCCAAGCAGCCGATCCACGACCTTCTCGTAGGCGTCGTCGGAATTATCGTTCAGAAACGCCGTCAGCTCGTCCGGCGTCGGCGGCAGCCCGGTCAGATCGAACGTTACCCGCCGGAGCAGGGTGGGTTTGGCCGCCGTGGGCGCGAAGGTCAGACCGTTGGTTTCCAGGCGGACCAGAAGAAACGTGTCGATGGGCGTGCGCACGCGCGACGGATCTTTGACCGGCGGCGGCGGCGGGTGGTGCACGGGCTGGAAGGCCCAAAAGGCGCGCTCTTCCTCACTAATGAAAAATCGTGGCACCGTCTCGGGCTCCGCCCGGAGCGTCGGCGCGCCCGCGGCGATCCAGCGTTCGAGAACATCGATTTGCTGCGGGGTCAATTTGCGCTCGCCTTTCGGCATCTTGCCGCTTTGGACCATGTCCAGCAGGACGCTTTTGTGCGGCTGACCCGGCTGCAGGATCACGCCCGATTCGCTGTTGGTCAGCATGAGCCGGCGCAGTCGCAGGTCGACCCCGCCCTTCAGCTTCTCGCCTTCGCCGTGGCAATGAAAACAGTGCTCCTTCAGAATCGGCCGGATATCGCGCTCGAAGACGGGCCTGCTCGTGGTCCGATTCGCTGTGTTCGCGGACTCCAGGGCATGGGCGTTGAGATTCCAGAGGAGAGCCGCCGCCATTGCCCCGGCCGTCAGCCGTCGAAGGACCGCACCGGACTTGGCTGACGTCTGGGCGCCTGGGGTATGGCCGCAGGAGAGCATCCGCTGTTGGACTGAACCGGTGGGGTGATTCCTTCAACCAGAACGCGGCGAAGTGGGCCGCGCCGTTCGGAAGTTGGAACTTGGAAGTTGGAAGTTGAGCGATTCAGTAGGTCGCCCGGCCGCCGGACAGATCGAACACGGCGCCGGTGCTGAAGGAGCAGTCGTCGGAGGCGAGCCAGGCGACGAGCGCGGCGGCTTCGTCGACGCGGCCGAAGCGGCCCATGGGAATTTTGGAGAGCATGTAGTCGATGTGCTGCTGGGAGATCTGTTTCAGGATGTCGGTCTGGATGACCGCGGGTGTGATGCAGTTGACGAGGACGCCAGAGGTGGCGAGTTCCTTGCCGAGGGATTTGGTGAGGGCGATCAGGCCGGCTTTGGCGGCGCTGTAGTGGGAGGCGTTGGGATTTCCTTCTTTGCCGGCGATGGAGGCGATGTTGATGATTCGGCCGTAATGCTGGGCGAGCATGCCTGGGACGAGCGCGTGGCAGCAGAGGTAGGGGCCGAAGAGATCGATCTGGAGCACCTGTTGCCATTCCTCCGGGGTCAGTTCCCAGGTTTTCTTCGTGGCGCCGGCGATGCCGGCGTTGTTGACCAGAATCTCGACACCGCCAAGCCGGGCGATGGTGGCTTGGGCGGCAGCCTGGACGGACGCGGCGTCGCAGACGTTGACTTGCTGGGGGAAGACACGCCCAGGTGCGGCGAGGTGGTTGGCGGCTTCGGTGGCGGCGGTGGCATCCAGGTCCCAGAGGCAGCAGGCGGCGCCGGAGTCGAGCAGGCGACGGGCGATGGCGAGGCCGATTCCGCGGGCGCCACCGGTGATGACGGCCCGGCGGCCCTGGAGGTCGATATGGTTCACGGGCCTAGAAAGTCCTTTACACCGGGGATTCGCAAGTCCTAATCTTTCGCCCTTAAATATTAAGTAGCGAAGATGAGCAAGAATACGGAATCGAAATCGAAAATCGTGCGTGAGTTTCGCCAGCACGAAAAAGACACTGGCTCGGCTGATGTTCAGATTGCTCTCCTGACCGAGCGGATCAACAGCCTTACGGCGCACTTGAAGGACAACGTCAAAGATCACAGTTCCCGCCGTGGACTGTTGATGATGGTCGGGCAGCGCCGCCGTCTGTTGGATTATCTCCATAGCACGGACGCCTCGCGTTATCAGGCGATTACGAAGAAATTGAAACTTCGCCACTGAGTTCGTGCCGGGACCATCGGGCGTCGCGAACGTTTGCGTTTATGTGTCGCGCGGCCCGGGGCGAGTCCCGGAGAATTTTAGGGTGCCAGGGTGTCGGAGAGTCGACGTTACCAGTGTTATCGACGTTACCAGTGTTAGCCTGACGCCCGGCTTGCGATGGAGAGCCCATCCCACAGCCAATTCTGCGAAAGCGGTCAGACCGATCGAATTTTCGAACGGCGACGCCGGTTCCGGCGAAGCCTCCCCTGCCAAGCGAAGCGAGGCGCGACTTCGCCTACAGGCCCAACCAACCCGATCGCGCCAACCCAACCAAATCCCCGCCGGTTCCGGGTAATTTCATTCAGCACCTGTGCGCAGGTGTTGACCGAAGTTTCTCAGGGCCGGCGGGCGGAACCAGACCTATGCCAGAAAAAGTAATCGCCCGCGTGGGCGCCAAGGAAATCGCCATCGAATCCGGCAAACTCGCCAAACAGGCGGACGGTGCCGTGACCGTCCAGATGGGCGAAACCATCATCGTCACCGCGGCCGTCGCCGCCGTCAAAGCCAAGGAAGGCCAGAGCTTCTTTCCGTTGACGGTCGACTATCGCGAAAAGGCCGCCGCGGCCGGCAAGTTCCCCGGCGGCTATTTCAAACGTGAAGGCCGGCCGACCGAAAAGGAAATTCTCACCGCCCGCCTGACGGACCGCCCCATTCGCCCGCTTTTCCCCAAGGGTTGGTTCAACGAAGTCCAGGTCCAGACCATTCTCCTTAGCGCCGATCAGGAGAATGACCCCGACATTCTGAGCATCCTGGGCGCCAGCGCGGCGCTGACGGTCAGCGACATTCCGTGGGAAGGCCCGCTGGGCGCGGTTCGCGTCGCCCGCGTCAACGGCGAGTTCATCGCCAACCCTTCCCACGCCGAGCGCGCGGAGAGCGATCTGGATCTCGTCTATGTCGGCAGCGCCACCGACGTCGTCATGATCGAGGGAGCGGCCAAGGAAATCAGCGAGGCGGACTTCAATGCGGCGCTCCGGTTTGCCCATGACGCCTGCCAGCCAATCATTCAGGCTCAGAAGGATCTCGCCGCCCGCGCGGGGCGCGCCAAACGTTCGATCGCGCTGAACATCGTTTCCGACGAGATCTTGAACGAAGCCAAAGCGCTGGCCGGCGATCGCATGGTGCCCGCCCTGCTGACCCCCGGCAAACTGGCCCGGGAATCCGCCTGCCGCGCGATCCAGGACGAAGTTGCGACCAAGCTCCGGGAAAAGCACGGCGAGGAGACCATCACCGGCTTCACCATGGACCAGGCCTTCTACTACATCCAGAAGGAGGCGATGCGCGGGTTGATCATGAACGAAGGCAAGCGTCTCGATGGCCGCGGCCTGGACGCGTTGCGCCCGCTCAGCAGCGAGGCCGGAATTCTCCCCCGCGCGCACGGCTCAGCGTTGTTCGTCCGTGGCGAAACCCAGGCCATCGCTCTCGCCACCCTCGGCACGACGGAAGACGCCCAGGAGTTCGACTCCTACGCCGGCGGCGAGACGACGAAGAAGTTCATTCTGCATTACAACTTCCCCAATTTCTCGGTTGGCGAAACCGGCCGCATCAGCGGCCCGGGCCGTCGCGAAATCGGGCACGGCGCCCTGGCCGAGCGCAGCATCGAGCCGATGGTCCCGCTCGACACCTATCCCTACGCAATTCGCGTGACGAGCGAGATCATGGAGTCAAACGGCTCCACCTCGATGGCCTCGATCTGCGCCGGCACCCTGGCCCTCATGGACGCGGGCGTTCCCCTCATCCGCCCGGTCGCCGGCATCAGCGTCGGCCTCTGCTCCGAGACGGACGACAATGACGTCATCAGCAACTACCGGTTGCTCACGGACATCATCGGCTGGGAGGACGCGTTTGGCGACATGGACTGCAAGTTTGCCGGAACGGTCAATGGCATCACGGGGTTCCAGTTGGACCTGAAGTTGCGCGGCCTGCCGCACACGATCCTGGCCGAGGCCCTGGAAAAGGCCCGGGTGGCCCGGCTCGTGATTCTGGAGAGCATGGCCCGGACGCTGGCCGCCCCGCGCGCGGAGTTGAGCAAATACGCCCCGCGCATCGTCACGGTTCGAATCAACCCGGAAAAGATCGGCGCCCTGATCGGCCCCGGCGGAAAGAACATCAAGCGCATCGTCGAGGAGTCGGGTTGCGAGATCAACATCGAGGACGACGGCACGGTCAACATTTACAGCATCAGCGCGGAGGGCATGGACATTGCCAAACGCGAGATCGAAGGCATGACCGCCGAGGCTGAGATCGGCAAGGTCTACCGCGGGCGCGTCGTGACCATCAAGGAATTCGGTGCATTCGTCGAGTTCCTGCCCGGCAAGGATGGCTTGGTGCACATCTCGGAACTGGCCAACTTCCGCGTCAAGATGGTCGAGGACATTGTCAAGATGGGCGACGAGATTTGGGTGAAATGCCTCGGCGTTGACGAGAAAGGTCGCGTGAAGCTGAGCCGCAGGGCGGCGATGGCGGAGCGCGATGCCGAAATGGGCGGCGGCGCCCCGGCGGAAGGCGAGCAACCCCCGGCCGAAGGCGGCGAGGCCGTGCCCGCGGAAGCGGGCGCGGGCGGCGGCCACGATCATGGCCATGGCCATGGGCACCACGGACACGGGCATGCTCCGCGACAGGACCGCGGTGGTGACCGGGGCGGAGATCGAGGTGGCAATCGTCCCCCTCGCGGCGACCGGGGCGGGGATCGCGGGCCGCGCGGCGATCGCGGGCCGCGACGGGATCGCGGGCCGCGTCGCGATTAATCCGCGCCCACCTTCCAGTTTTTCAACACCAGGCGAGCCAGCAATGGCTCGCCTTTTTTCTGGTGCGCCCGGACCGGGCTGATCAGACGTCGATGATCGGTCCGCCGCCCCCATCGTCATTGCCGGGGGGGGCGCCGCGCGAACCAGGGTTGGGCCGCCGCGGGCCGCCGCGACGCACGGTGATGCGGGCGTGGCCGCTCCCGGTCAGTGAGTTGAGGAACAGCGTGATCAGGCTGATGACCACGCCGCCCCAAAACGCCGCCTTGAAGCCCGCAACCGAAAACGAGGGCACGAGGTGACCGACGGTCAGGAGCAGGGCGGCGTTGATCGCGAGCAGGAGAAAGCCGAAAAAGCCAATCTGGAAAGGCAGCGTGACGATCGCCATTCTTACGCCCAGCATCACATTGAGCACGGCGAGCAGGGCGACCGTGGCGGTGACGAGCAGCGGCCGCAGCACGACGTTGAACGCGCCCAGGAGAAACGTGGCAACCAGCAGCGCCGGCCAGGCGCGGCAGCTGATGCCGGGCACGACCCACTCGGCCACGATGACCGCCAGCGTGGTGATCGCCCAGCGCTGGAGAAACTCCTTCAAACGAGGCGGCAGGCCGGCCCGAGAATGGTTTTCCGGATTCACTGCCGGAACGGTGGGGCAGGGGCGCGGCGAAGACAACCGGATTTGCGTTCGCCCTCCTCCGCCGGGGCGGTCTCCCGGCCTTGGCCGCGTTCGGACAAACCCCGACAAGGCGCGCCGGTCAACGGCGCGGTGGCCCTGGGAAAAATCCTTCAAAAATAGCCTGAAATCGCCACTCCCTGCTCGCCAACCGCTGCCGTCTCAGGCAAGGTGCCCGGCTCTTAGCTTATGCCTTATCAGGAATCCAAGCTGCTCGACGTCTCGCGCCAGTTTTCAATCTACGGGGACCTGTTGCACGCCGAGCCTTGCAAGATCGGGCACATCAACGAGACCTACATCGCCACTTACAACCAGGGCGGCATCCAGGTCCGCTACGTGCACCAGCGCATCAACACCAATGTCTTTCGCAACCCGGAGGCCGTCATGGACAATTTCGTCCGGGTGACCTCGCACCAGCGGACCAAGCTGATCCAGGCCGGACTGCGGGACGCGTCGCGGCGGACCTTGACCGTGGTGCCGACGCGCGATGGGCGCGCGTACTATCGGAACGGCGATGGCGAGTGCTGGCGCACGCTGGTCTTCGTCGAAGGCGTCCGCACGTATGAGGCCGTCGAGACCCCGAGCCAGGCCTATGAAGCGGGCCGCGCGTTCGGCGAGTTTCAAAATCTGCTTGTCGACCTGCCCGGCAAGCGTCTCGCGGAGACGATCCCCAGCTTTCACAACACCCGCCGACGCTTCGAGGCCTTGCAGGTGGCCATCGCGGAGGATCGCGCCAACCGGGCGAAAGAGGCCCGCCGCGAGATCGAGTTTGCCCTGAAACAGGAGCCCATGGTGGACGTGATCCTGGATGCCCTCGCCAAAAAGAAACTGCCCGAACGGATCACGCACAACGACACCAAATTCAACAATGTCATGCTGGATGTCGTCACCGGCCGCGCCATGTGCGTGGTCGACCTCGACACAGTGATGCCGGGCAGCGCGCTGTATGATTTTGGCGACATGGTGCGCACGACGACCAGCCCGACGCTGGAGGATGAACTCGACCTGTCGAAGGTCCAGATGCGGATGCCGATGTTCAAATCGCTGGCGCGCGGCTATCTGGAAAGCGCGGGTCCGTTCCTGACGAAAAACGAGCGCGCCCTGATTGCGTTCAGCGGCAAGCTCATCACGTTCACCATCGGCATCCGCTTTCTGACCGACTACCTTTCCGGCGACACCTACTTCCGCGTGCACCGGCCCAACCACAACCTCGACCGGGCCCGCACCCAGTTCAAACTGGTGCACAGCATCGAGCGGCAGGAGGAAGCCATGCAGAAATTTGCCGACTCGGTCCGCAGCCGCTGACCCACGACCCGCGCCCCATCGATTGCGGCCGCCACACCTTGAGTTTCGCCCGCCCTGCCGTCGCAGCGGGCTTTTTGGCTGGCCTTTTCGTGGCGATCTCTAAATTGTGCCGCGGCTACCGGCATGAACCTGGGGATCTTCGCGAAGACATTCAACCGCCCGACCGTGGAGGAGGTGTTCGCCGCGATCGCGCGGCACCACCTGCATGGCGCGCATTTCAATTTCGCCTGCGCCGGTTTGCCCAGCCTGCCGGACGCGATCGACGCGGCCGTGCCGGAACGGATCCACAAAGCCGCCTCCCAGCATCGTGTCGCCATCGTCGGCGTCTCCGGCACGTTCAACATGGTTCATCCGGATGTGCGGCAGCGCCGGGATGGCTTGCGGCGCCTGGGCGTGATCGCCGGCGCGTGCGGTCGGCTCGAAGCTCCGCTGATCACCGTGTGCACGGGAACCCGCGATCCGGATCACATGTGGCGGGCGCACCCTGACAATGGAAGTCCGGCGGCCTGGAAGGATCTGCTGGTGACCATGACCAAGGCGCTGACCATCGCGGACAAGCATGGCCTGGCGTTGGGGGTTGAGCCGGAAATCGGAAACGTGGTCAGCTCGTCCCGGCGGGCGCGGCAGTTGCTCGATGAACTGCGGTCGCCGCGCCTGAAGATTGTCCTCGACCCGGCCAATCTGTTTCAACGCGGCGATCTGCATCGTTCGGACGAATTGCTGGACGAGGCGTTTGATTTGTTAGGGAATGATTTGGCGATGGCGCATGCCAAGGAACTCATGACGGGCGGCGAAGCCGGCGGCGTCGCGCTCGGCGCCGGGGTCCTCGATTGGGACCGGTATCTCGCCTTGTTGCGCGCGGCGCGATTTGCCGGCCCGCTGGTGCTGCACGGTTTCGACGAGCAGGAGGTGGAGCCCAGCTTGAAGTTTCTTCGGGAGAAATTGGCCGCGCGGCCGGGAGGTCGCCGATGATGTTTCGTCACGACGGCATCGAGTTTCATTACGAGGAGTCCGGGCCCACGGGGCGGCCGTTCATTTTCCAGCACGGATTGGGCGGCGACACCACCCAGCCCTTTGGGTTGTTCCGGCCACCCGCCGGGATTCGCCTGCTCACGTTTGACGCCCGGGGCCACGGGCGCACGCGCCCGCTGGGACCACCGGAGCAGGTATGTTTCGCCACGTTTGGTGAGGATTTGCGGGCTTTCCTGGATCATCTGGGCCTCGCGCGCGCGGTGTTGGGTGGGATCTCCATGGGAGCCGCGCTCGCCCTCCACACGGCGTTGCGCTGGCCCGACCGGGTCGAGGGGCTGGTGCTCTCCCGCCCGGCGTGGCTCGAGGCGCCCTACGAATGGAACGTCCGCATGTTCTCCCGCATCGCAACCAACCTCGAACAATATGGGGTCCAAGCGGGCCTGGAAGCATTCCAGCAGACCCCGGAGTATCGGGAGGCTCTCGAGAAATGGCCCGATGTGGCGCTGACGTTTTGCAATCAGTTCCTGACGCCCGGAGCAGCGGAAACGGCGGTCAAGCTTCAACGGATTATCCGGGATTCACCTCACCCGGACCGCAGCGCCTGGGCACGCCTAGGCGTCCCCACACTGGTGCTTGGCAACCGGCAGGACCCGATTCACCCCTTTGAATTTGCGACTGCTCTGGCCGGATCAATTCCGGACGCCCGGTTTGTCGAGATCACCAGCAAATCCGTGAGCCTGGAACGTCATACCGCCGACGTGCAGCAGGCCGTGGCCGGGTTTCTCGCCGAGCTGGCGGACTGATCGCGGTCTGGAGGATGCCGCATTCGCGGGATGGCCCGCGGGCTGCTTTATCCGGCTCGAAGCATGAAACGAGTCGTGAACAGCCATGAAAGAACCCATCGATAGCCGGCAACTCCGCGCCTTTGCCACTCTCGCCCGCACCGGAAGTTTCACCGTGACAGCGAAGGAACTCTACCTGTCGCAGTCCGCGGTCAGCCACTCCATGAAGGCGCTGGAGACCGACGTCGGGTGTCGCCTTTTTGACAGGGTGGGCAAAAGAGTCTTGCTGACGCAGGCCGGAGAAACGCTGCTCCAGCATGCGACGCGAATTCTTTCCGAGATGGTCGCCGCCCGCAACGCCCTCGAGCAGTTAGGCAAATGGGGCATGGGCCGGCTGCGCGTGGCCGCAGGCACGGCTCTCTGCCAATACCTGTTGCCGCCGGTGCTCCGGCAGTTTCGCGAGAAGTATCCGAAGTTTCTGGTCATGGTGGAGCAGACGGAAGCGGCCCGCGTGCTGGAGCAAATTCGCGCCAACGTGGTCGATCTGGCGTTCACGCTGGAGCCGCGTGACGAGGAGCAAATCCACTTTGAGCCCCTGTTCTCCGACGAGCTCATGTTCGCGGTTAATCCCAAACATCCCTGGGCTGTCTCCGGCCAGGTCACGCGGGCGGACATCCCGCGCCAGAATTACGCGCTCCCCCGCCGCAACACGGCCACCTACCGCGCGATCGAGGATTATTTCGCGGAGGAGGAAATGGTGCTGAACACCACGATCGAGGCGGGCAGCATCGAGGCGATCAAGGAGCTGGTGAAATACGGCCTCGGCGTCGGCATCCTGGCGCCGTGGACCGCGCGACGCGAGGTGCGCGACGGCAGCCTCGTCCTCTGTCCGCTGGGCCGCCGCAAACTCAAACGCTCCTGGGGCCTCGTCCACTGGCGCGGACGCCGCCTGAGCCTGGCCGAAGAAACCTTCGTCTCCCTCTGCAAATCGGGCGCCAATCAACTCGTCGGGTCCGGTGGCTGAACCACACCCACCGCGGCGCCGCCCTGCGGCTTTTGGGCGAATCCCCGCGTCAGAGCGGAAGCAGCAACGCCTCCTGCTCCAAGGCGGCGTTGTGGCGATCAATCAGGTCCAGGACGGGCTGAATCTCTGCCGGCGGATCGCGCCTCAGTCCGGCGAGGAGCGCGCGATTGTTTGCCTTATCCAACAGCCTGCGGTTGGAAAAACGCGCGAAACGCTCCGGCAGGTCCGCCGGCTGGTGCAGCCGGATCCTGGGCCCAAGCCGGCGCTGGAGCCGGACAAATTCACTGAGGCCAACCGGATCGTAATCCGGCAGGTGCAACCAGGTGAGATCCGCAGCGGTCTGGGCCGCCAGCCACGAAACCAGATCGCCCGACATCCGGCCGCGCGTCCACCCGGCGAGGCCGACCGGGAGATTGAGCCGCTCGAGATGAATCAGCAGGGAAACGTTTTCGACCAGCGCGCACGGACCGTGCAGGGTGTAACCCCCGTTGAACTCCAGGAGAAAACTGAAAACGCCGTGCTCGCGAGTGGCGGCGTCAACGTCAAGATCGCGGCCGTGACGCCGCAACACCGACGGTTTCCACCCGCGCACGCACACGATCTCCGGCTCGATACGGTCCAGCACCTTTGAATCCCGAAATTCGCCCACGCTCGACACGCGGCTGGATGCACCGGCAAACGCAGGCGCGTCCGGAAACCGGGCCGCGATAAACTGGCGCGCGGCCGTGGTCTCGACGACCATGAGACGACGCCCGGCCCCGGAGCGAACCTCAGCCAGCACGCCGGCGTCGAGCAGCGGGCGCAGGAACCCCAGGAGTGGCGCCCGGCACGCGGAGCGCGGAAGGCTGCCGTTCGCCAGCAGCCGGAGACACTGTTCGCGGAGGGACTCGTTCACCGTTCCAAAAGTGAAAGTGAAAATTATAACCTTACGTGGCAGGCGCGGACGTTTTGGGTTTGAGGCCAATCCGGTGGCGATGCCGCAGCACGATGCGACCCTGGTTGGGCTGGAGAAAATAGAGGGCGTTGACCTCGCTCACCGACTCGGGCGCGGCCGTGATCGCGATGAACCCGAGCTTGCGCGCGGTGGACAGGATGGCATGCCGGTTTGTCCCGTCGAGCGAGTGGATCTCGTCGAGGAAGAAGGGCACCTCACAGTGCAATGACTTGTTGGCATCCTCGCGCAGGAGGCTGCGCAGAACGAGCACGTTGAAGAGCACTTTGATCGTGATGGTCGTGCCGTGTGACTCCACCTGCCGGAAGTCGTGGTATTGGTGAACGCGACCGTCGTCGCCCGTGACCGAGAAGCGAAGGGTGAAAAGATCGGCGTAGCGCAGCAACGGGTTGGCCTCGAACTTTTGACGGAATCCGTCGAGCGTCGCCTCCAGGCTGGAGCTATCGTCGAACAAGCCGGGCTGCTCCGCGTCGGCCAGCTTGCGCAGCGAGCCCACCAGGTCGCTCTGTTCAACGACGTCCATGCGCAGCGCGAGCAGGTTGGAGACCTGGACGCCGTCGAGAGCGCGATTCAGGCGCGTGGCGGCGCTGCGAATGTCGTCGACCGCGCGCAGGACCTGGTCAAACGTGGCGCGGAGTTGGTGGAGTTGATGATCCCAATTGCGGCGGAGCGCCTCCTCGCGCTCGGGCAGCGCCTCCAGTTCCTCCCGGAGCCGCACGATCGTTTCGGCCTCGGTGGCGCCCGCATGATCGCTGCCCAGGGCGCCCTCGATGCTGATCATGGATTCGCGAATCGCGGCATCCAACTTTTGCAGTTGCTCCTGCTGGCGGAGAAAAAGACTCACCGCCGCGTCGAAGTCGGACGGAACGGCCTCCGCCGGAGGCTGCGGCCGGGCGTCGAATTCAGGAAACAGACATGCGTCGTGCCGGCCCATGACGGCGTTGAATTGGTTTTCCTCCCCCACAATCCGCTTTTCGGCGGACTCGCGGGCCAGTCGCGCCTCCTCGATGTCCTGCTCCAGGCGGCGAATGCGTGTCGCCACGCCGGCCAACGCGGCTTCCGCCTGACGCAGTTCCGCCTGCAGCCGGGGGACGCCGGCCTTCGCCTGTTGCAGCTGTTCCCACCCAAACAGGCGCTGGCGCAACGCGTCGGCCTCGGCGCGCCGTTGCCGGCATTCCGCGGCGAGTTGCTCCCGCTCCTGGATGGCGTGCAGGATCGCCTCCCACCGTTGCAGCGTTTGCTCGTCTTCCTCCAACCGGGCCCGCACCGCTTCCGGGTCGGCCAGCTCCGTGAGGTTGGGACCGGCCGGCGGCAGGGGCACCTCGACGTTGGGATCGCGGTAAATGCCGCCTTCGATGCGTCGCCCCAGCGCCCGCAGCAGACGCACAAATTCCGCACTCCGGTGCAGGCGGATGCCATCGTCGCCGACCGGCTGCTCCAGCAGCCGGAAGTTGAACAAACGCGCGAGCGGCGCCAGTTCGTCATCCGCCAAATCTCGCCGCAAAACCGTCACCAGCGCGCGATCAAAATGAGCGATGGTCTGGCGCTTTTGTTGCACCAGATCCCGATACACCTGCAATTTCGTCTCGGCGCGTTCGCGGGTCTCGCGTCCAGCCTCGGCCAGCTGGCGATCAAGCCGGCTGGCTTCGGACTCGAGGTTGGCGAGAGCTGTGCGGGCGAGCTCCTCCACAAAATCCGCACACGCCTTTTCCTGGCCGGCAATCTGGGCCAGTTGATGATTGAGGCCGCCCCGGTTCTCGGAGTGAGACCGTTCGTCGGCCCGGCGATCGGCCAGTTCGGCGCCGAGGAGACGGACACGTTCGCCGGCGGCTTGGCTCTCCGCCCGCAAGGCCTCGAGAGCGGCCGCATGTAGCTGCTCGAAGGCCTGGCGTTTGGCGCGCAGATCGCTCCAGCGATGGATCAGCTCGCCGCGGATCGTGTCCCGCCGGGCGGCGAGGTCGACCAGCGTCTCGATCGGGGCCTGATGTTGTTTGAAGCGAAGCAGCTTGTGCTTCATGGCAAGGATCCGATCGTAGTCCTCGCCAAAGAGCTCGCGCACGTCGAGCGCATACTTGTCCACGGGCAGCCCGGCCAGCATGAGCAGGCGATCCCGCATCTGATCCTGCGTGATGGTGCTCAGGCAGAGCAGATTCTTCAGCGTCTCGCGAAAGTGCGGATACTTGTCGTTGTCGCGCAGGGCGACGAGCCCAAGCCCGCGCGCCTCGCCCCGGGTCGCTTGCAGCAGAAGCTCGCGGTGATCCTGCGCGGACTTGAGCGCCGTGAACTGCCGGCCGCTTAAACGGGAGCTGATGGCTTTGGGCTCCCGCACCTGGTGCGTGGCATCGAGAAAATCATCGGCGTCGTACGGGCCCTCGTAATAAAAACGCTCCGGCTCGCCGCCGGCCGCCTTGCTCTGGCCGCGCCAGCCAAGCACGCCCTGCCCGCGGGCGCCAAGCACCTGAAATAAAATGTAGCTGTACTGGTTGGGAAAGTAGTAGTCGCGGGTCTGCTCCGGCGTGTAGGACCCGAAGTCCATGTGCCTCCGGTCGTCCAGGTAAAGGAACTGCAGCGTGTTGATCAACGTGGTCTTGCCCGTGTTGTTCGGGCCAACGATCTGCAGCGTGCCGCTCAGCTCAATCTCGGCATAATCGTAGCGTCCGGCCCGGATAAGGATGAGCTTCTGTGGTCCGTTCGGCATGGAGGCAATAGAGAATCGAGGGATGGTGGCGCGGAATTTCTTACGAGGCGACCTCGCTGGCCGGAGGCGTCGCCGTGCTCCCGGCCGGGGGGGCGGATGGCGCCTGGGCCAACTCCAGGCATTTGTCGAGCATGCGATGAAACGGGCGGAGAAACCGGAACTCCTCCTCGCCGACAAACTTAATCCAGCCGAGACGTTCCAGATGGCGAAGGACGGGCCGGAGACTGGCGGTGTCCTCAACCTCAACCTGCCGGAGCAACGCGGCATATCGGTCGAGCGAAAAATGCGGCAGCTTCGAGATGAGGAAATGGCGGTTGAAAAGAAATTCCTCAATCGAGCGGCCCTGGTTGGCCGCGTGATCGATCAGGATAAAGGAGAAAACCGCCAGCCGGGGAAGGGCGTCGGTCACCGTCTCGGCTCCCTCCGGCTCGAAGTAAAAAAAATCGCGGGGGTGGCGGACCAGGGTGAGGCCCAAGGGCGCGAAATAGGCCGCATACGCCTCGTAGTTGGCCGCGAGCGTCGAGAACGCGGGCTCATCTTCGGGGGACAGATGCCAGCCGCGACGGAGGCGATCGAAGATTTCCTGGAGGTGTGGCAACGCCATGGGCGGTTGAAGCATGGTGTTTCGGTTTAGTTAAGCCAAGGGGCGGCCGGGTCAATCAGCATGGCGGAACTCTTGAAACGATTAGCGGCTGGCTTTCAGGTGGACGGGCGGAGCTTCGAGAACTCCATCCGGGGTGACGTATTCCCGGTCGGCGGCGTCGGTGAAGCTGGCTTGCAGTTTGGGGTCGAAGATCAGGCGGGTGAAGCCGGACAACAGATCCGCGGTCGAGCGCTGGGGGTGATGGGTGACGAGCCAGGCGAGCAGATCGTCGACCGGTAGTTGCGTCCGGGCTTCGCCCGGCAGGGCGTCCAGCCACAGGCGACGCAGGTAATCAGGCGGAGTGGCTTCCTCGCTGGCGAGGGACAAGACAGGCGCGGCTGCCGGCGGATGTTCCGCGACGTGGCGCAGCGAACGTTCGAGCGCACCGTCGGCGGGGACATGTTGCCAGCGCAGCACGCCAGGAACCACGACATGGCGCTCCCGCCAGCCGGCCAAACCATCTCGTTGGAGCGATTCGAGCGCCCGGGCGGCGCCCGTGGCGATGAACGACGAGCGGCGCAGCGATTCATACAAGGGCAGCAGCTCGCGCCGGCATTGCTGGAAGATGCGCAATCCGTGGCGCTGCACCAGCCGGAGGTGGCGGAGCAGCCGCTCCAGCGCCGGCAAGTCGTTAAACAATCCGTGATCCCGGGCCCGATGCAGCAGGCGCTCCGTGTCGTCGAAGGTCGCGCGCAACGCGCCGTCCGGTCGCACGATGTCCACCATCGGGTCCACATAGCGCTCCATCCAGTACATGATGCGCCGGAACCGCTCTCGGACGGACACGGCCTGCGTCTCCGTTTTGTGGCGGGCGACCTCGCTCAGAATGCAACGGTGGGTTTCCTCGAGGTCCGCCTGGACCCTTCGGAGCGTTCGTTGAACTTCGTCCAGCGCCAGGCGAAGGCTGCCCGGATCCTCGACCTCGATCGCGCGGGCCAGGTGTCTCCCGCTCACGCCGAGCGAATCGATGTAGCCCCGCACCATTTCCGGCGTGGCCGCCTGGGCTTCATCGAAAAGGTACGAAACCAGCCGCGCCACCGGCTCGGCGACGGCATAAAAGTCCCCCTCCGGCTCGGAGCGCACCAGGACCTGCAGCTCACGCAGGCGCCGCCACGTGGTCTCGGGCAGCTCGTCCGCCGGCCCGACGTTGGCCCGGATCAACCGCCGCACTTCCGCCTCCGAGATCTCGCCCTCCCACTCGGCCAGCTGCCGAAGCAGCGGCACGTGGCCGGAGCAGAAATTGAAAAAGGACAACGGGTTGACCTTCATCGAGCGACGATTGAGACGGGCCGGAGCCTAGGCCCCTCCCGCTCACAGGGCAAGCGCCAGCTTCCCTGCAGCCGCTTGGCTATCCCTGCCCGCCCTTGCTCGATCACTGGCAGCCAATTGTCGCTCCGCTGAGGTTTTGCGCACGACCGATTCCATGTCCCACGTGGGACAAGAATCGGTCGTGGGAAAACCGGGGTCGCTCGCACGCGAATGCTGGTCGTGCCATCGGATTGAGCTTTTCTCGAACGGTGGGCGCCCCCGGCAACACTTCAGGTAGGGCGCCTTTCCCGCTGGCTAAGTCCAAGCACTTTGGACGCGAGAGCCCCGATCCGATACGGGAGCCATTGGCGGAAGCGCAATGAGGCGGTCATGCCGCTTGTGCGCTCTGCGTCCGATTCGTTGGCCGCGGGACTTCCTGCGAATTATTCGGCCACGCCGCGCCCATGCCCGGATCCTCTCCGAAATAGGTGGCCAGCTGCGCTGGTGCGGCCGCTGCAGCGAAGATCGTGATTGCGCAAATCATGACTCTCGCCGTGTTCATGCCGCGGGCGGTTGCCCGCGAGGGACGGTGCTGGATCAGGGGGTTGGTCAGTTCCCGCTCCAACGGTAATCGTATTCCGCGGGTGGGTCATAGTGCCACGCCTCTTCGTGGCCGCGATGGACGTTCTTCGTGTCCAAAAACATCTTGGTGTAACTCACGTGCCCGTCCACAAAACCAATCATGTCAGGCGCGTTGTTGTAGTGGGACTCGTTGATGAAATCGGCGCCTCTCGACGGACGATGCCATGAGTAGGGCCAGAGAGCCGGGGTTTCCGCAATCATCACGGTCCTGACCGGCTCCCGAATTGCGCCCAATCTAAGCCCGGCGATCCCGGGGAAGTTTGTGTTGAAATTGCCGCCGTTGAACGCATAGCTCGAAAAATCGTATCGCGACTGGCCGTGAATGCTCTGAGACACCCGCGCTGCCCCGTAATCCGGGTAGGAGAACTGGTCGGCTGGGCAGGCGAAAAGACGGTCGTGCTCCGAGGACGTGCCCCCCGCGCCCACGTAGCTTTTCACCATGCTTTTGTAAATGTGCCACGGAGAATTGGTGCTCCATACCTGCGGGCCATCTTGGCGGGGCGATGCATCCTGGGAGTCGTCTGCATACATGCGAACGGCCAGCACCAGCTGCTTCAAATTGTTCAGACAAACGGTCCGGTGGCCGCTGTCCTTGGCGCGACCCAGCGCCGGCAGGAGCAGGGCGGCGAGCAGGGCGATGACCCCCACGACAGCCAGCAATTCCAGGAGGGTGAACCCGTTGGCCGGCTGGGATTTCGTTCGCATCACCATTGGACAGCAACGCAGCTGGAGCGTCATGCCGGCTCGCGCTCGGGCCTGGGGTCCGCGTCGCGCCAGCTGCCGACCGACGGCCTTTCATGACGCGGTCCGTCCTTAGCCGGGGAACTTTGACGTCATTTGCGCGCTCACGGTCAGTCAAGGTGACGAGGCATCGATGCGCAATACCCAGTCGCGCTCGCCCCGGTGGTTGCGGCCGGGCGGGGTAAAAACGTGGAGTTCGCCCTCTTTGAGCGATTCGTCGATTTTTTGGTAGTCGCCCGTGGTGGGATCGAGCCAGCGGGCGCTGGATTTACCTCGCAGCGCGGAAAGGTCCACCGTCACTCGCCCGGGATGTTCCGGTGCCAGATACGCAATCAGCAGGGAGCCGTCGCGGCTGGCGGCGGCGGCCATGTAGCCCGGTCGAGTCTCAAGATTGTCTGTCTCGCGGATCAGATCCTTCATTCCGTCGAGGCCGGAAGGAACCAGAGTCCACCACGGGATCGATTGGATGAAGCTGTTCAGCTGTTTCATATCGAGCGCGCCGTGGGTTTGCAAATGGCGGGTCCAGATCGGATCAATGAATGGCCACACGTATCCGTTGCCGGAGATGTAGCCGCCGATGGATCCCAGCCAGCCCCACCACTGGAACCGGCGGACGGGCTGCGTGGCATGGCGGTTGTAGTTGTTTCCGTCAGGGCCTTCCTCGTCGTAGGGCTCTTCCAGGAGGAAGCTGGGCATGACCGGCTGGTGCTTGTATCCGCGCCTGGCCACAACGGGGACGGGCGAGTTGGTGTCCCATGTGTAACAGCCATTGAGCGTCATCTCGTGGCCAAAGTGCGCGTTTTCGGCGGCGTTCTCGCCACTGAATGACTCTGCCGTGTAGTGAATCGACTGCTGGCCCGGCACTCGTTTCAACCCTTTGATCAAGGCCGCCTCGACCGCCTTTTGCGATGCATCGAATTTGCCGAAATCGCCCAGCAGCATCCAAACGAGATTCTTCTGCTGCCGGTAACGTTGGGCGAACCAGGCGCCGTAGGCCTCCACCTTTTCCGGGCCGTTAGCGAGAAGCTCCTGGCCCCAGCCTTGTTCCCGGAAATCGTAGCCGACATACGCGGGGAAAAGAAAGACGACGATGCCGCGGGCCTCGCAGCGGGTGAGAAATTCGTCCAGAAACCTCCAATACGATTCGTTCGGCGTAAGCAAATCCGGCCCCTCCTCCTTGATCTTCTTGAAGACGAGATGGCCGTCCCAGCTTCCGCCGCCGAGGGTTTTGCGGAAGGGCAGCTCCATTTCGCCGTTGAACGGCGGGTGGTTGCCCATCGGCCAGTGGCAAAGTGCGCTCACCTCGATCGCGTTATGGCCGTGGTCCACTGTGTTTTCGAGGAAACGTTCATAGCCGGCTTTGGGCTGCGAGAGAACGCACCAAGCCGTCCGCCCGAGAATCGGAAACGGCTGTCCGCGTTGGTCGACAAGGTATCGCCGGTCGGCGCTCGTTTTGAGTGGAAGGATCCAGTCAGCGCGCCCGGGTGCGGCGGCGACCAGACAGAGAAATAGCGCCAGAAGTGGACCAGAACGGGATCGCATGGCCCGACCCTACAAAGCCCGGGCTGGAGCGTCGATGACCGGATTCTTGACCCGTGATTTCCCTCTAACCGCGATCGTGACGAGCTGAATTTGACGTCAACAGATAGACAGCACGATGCATGCGCCCGAATGCTGGCTGTTCAGAAGGTTTCACCAAGGACAGGCCCGGCACGATCCGGTATTGGCACCGGGAGAAAAACGCCTGTGCGCCGAGGATCTGCACCGACCGATTCGTGTCCCACGTGGGACATGAAATCGGTCGTAAAAAAAATTGGCGCCGGGCCGAATAGCGGCGGCGGGGAGGATCAATCGTCGCTGCGTTTGAGGCCGAGCTTTTCCATCAGCTCGTAGAGGGTGGGGCGGCTGATGCCGAGGTCGCCGGCGGCGGGGCTGACCTTGCCGTTGTGGCGGCGGAGGGCCTGGGTGACGAGTTCGCGTTCGAGGGATTCGCGGGCTTCCTTGAGCGTACGGATGGCGCTGAAGCCGGTGGTTTCACCGAGCTCGAGATCGGCGGCGGTGACCTGGGCGCTGTCGGCCATGATGACGCCGCGTTTGATGCGATTTTCCAATTCGCGGACGTTGCCGGGCCAGAGGTGGCGTTCGATGGCGAGGGTGGCGTCCTTGCTGAAGCGCAGCTCGCCGCGGGAATTCTGGACGGCGAAGCGGCGGAGGAACGTTCGGGCGAGCGGCATGAGATCGTCGCGGCGATCCCGCAGGCTGGGCAGCTTGATGACAATGACGGCCAGGCGGTAGAACAGGTCCTCCCGGAAGCGGTTTTCGGCCATGGCCTTGTGCAAATCGACATTCGTGGCGGAGACGACGCGGACGTTGATGGGGAGGGACTGCCGGCCGCCGACGCGTTCGATTTGTTGTTCCTGGAGGAAGCGGAGGAGCTTGACCTGGAGCTGGGGGGGGATTTCACCGATCTCGTCGAGGAAGAGGGTGCCGCCATTGGCCGACTCGATGCGGCCGCGCCGTTGGGTGTGGGCGCCGGTGAACGCGCCCTTCTCGTGGCCGAACAGTTCGCTTTCGAGCAGGGTTTCGGGAATGGCGCCGCAATTGATGGCCACGAACGGTCCGTCGCGCCGGGGGCTGCGTGCGTGAATTGCGCGGGCGGCCATTTCCTTGCCGGTGCCGCTATCGCCGGTGAGCAGCACGGAGGCGTCGGTGGCGGCCACCTTGCGGATGGTGGTGAAGACCTCCTGGATTTGGGGGCTGACGCCGAGCATGCCTTCGAAGGAGTCGTCGGTCAGCTGGCGGCGAATCTCGCGGTATTCGCGTTCGAGCTGTGCGACGTGGAAGCAGCGGCGCAGGATGAGGATGACCTCGTCGATCACGACCGGCTTGGGAAGGAAGTCGTAGGCGCCTTCGCCGATGGCGCGGAGCGCGTTTTGCTTTTCGGACTGGCCGGAGACGATGACGATTTTCACCAGCGGATCGAGGGCGCGCAATTCGGCGAGGGTGGCGAGGCCTTCAGTGGGCTCGCCAGGGGCGGGGGGCAGCCCGAGGTCGAGGAGGACGACGAGCGGGCGGAGGCGCGTGAAGGCATCGACGGCGGTGGCGCGATCCTCGGCAAGGGTGACCTCGTAGGACTGGGCGAGAGCCCATTTCATCTGGGAACGAATTTCCTCGTCGTCGTCGACGATGAGCAGGGCAGGTTTCATGCGGGGGGTCCGGCGAGGGGCAGGAGGATGCGGACGGTGGTGCCGGCGCCGGGCTGGGTTTCGACCTCGATTCGGCCGTGGTGCGCTTCGACGATCATGCGGCTGTGAAACATGCCGATGCCGATGCCGCGCTTTTTGGTGGTTTGGAAGGGTTTGAACAATTGTTTCTCGACGAATTCCGGGCTCATGCCGCAGCCATCGTCCCGGACGATCAACGCGGCGCAGTCGCCGGCGACGGCGGTCTGCACCTGGATTTGACCGGAGGCGCGACCGGAGCGGGGGCTGGCGCCGTTGGCCAGCGCGTCGCGGGCGTTGAGGAGAAGGTTGGTGACGACCTTGCTGAATTGCTCGGGGTCGACGCGAACGGGCGGGAGGGAGCCGAAGGACTTGACCAGAGGCAGGCCGGGAGTGTCGAGGGTGGCGACGGCCCGTTTGACGACGTCATTCAGGTCGGTGTCGACCGGTCGGATTTCGAGTTCACGGCGGAGGAGGCCGAGGCGCTGGATGAGATCGTTGATGTGATCGACGGTTTTGCCGACGGCGCGGAGCGCGTCCTGGCGGAACTCCGGGTTGTCGAAGTGGACCGGGAGATTTTGCAGCATGAGGGACAGGGTGGACGCGGTGTTTTTCAGGTCGTGGACGAAAAAGGCGGACATGGCCTGGAAGGCTTCAAGCTGTTTGCTTTCGACCAGGCGCTGGCTGAGGCGGAAATTGAGGACGGCGGAGGCGAGTTGGTCGGCGACGCAGGTGAGCAGGTCGATATCCTCGGAGGAGAACGGGCGGCCGGCGACGCGGTCACCGACCATGAGGAGGCCGACGAGCTGGCCGCGGGCGATGAGGGGGGCGCCGACGCGGTGGCCGCCGACGTCGAAGTGTTCCGGGCTGAGGCGGCGGAGGGCGACGGCCCAGGGTTCGGCGGCGCGGTCGATGTTGAGGGGAGCGGGCTGCTGGCGCATCTGTTCGATGATCTCGGCGACATTTTCGACGGGCAGGACGCGGGCATTTTCGCCGTCGAGCAGGGCGGTGGAGGCGCCGAAGACGAGGCGGCGCCGGGGTTCATCGACGAGCCAGAGCGTGACGGAGAGGGCGGAGCAGGTTTCGGCGATCCAGGTTACGACCGTGCGGGCGTAGTCATCGGGGTTGACGATCGACGCGGTGTGATCGGTGAAGCGGGTCCAGACCTGGCGGTAGTCGTAGGAGGGCCGGCGGAAGTGGCGGCTGACGAAGACGCGGAAGGCCTGGCGGGTTCGATCGGAAAGGAGGACGACGACGAGGGTGGCGAGGAGGAGGAGGACCGTGGTGGCCTGCCAGACGGTGCGGAGTTCCTGTCCGTAGTGGCCGACGAGCTTGGCGAGGAGGCCGACGATGGCGAGGTAGATGCCGACGAGGACGGCGGTGATGGAGTTGGAAAGGAACGCGTGGGATGGGTAGACGTCGACCTTGAAGAAGCCGGCGCGAACGACGCCGACGAGGACGAGCAGTCCGCCGAAGGTGACCGCGAGGGCTTCGAGCAGGAGGTGAGAGGGGACGATGCTGGAGCTGAGAAAGGTTTGGCTGTGGCTGTAGACGCGTTCGCCGAAAATTACGGCGACGCCGATCACGGTATATTTGAGGCGCCAGCGCATGACCCCGACGGCGCTGCGAAACGTGCGTTCGAGGTTCATGAGGACGGCGATGGCGGAGATGAGGCAGACGAGTTGGATGAGGCGGCCGGGCCAGGCGAGGAAAAAGGTGGAGGCCGGATCGGCGGGGAGGGCGGCGGGGCGGGCCAGGACGTAGAAGGGCAGAACGAACGCTGCGAGGAGCGCGGGGAAGACGGCTGCGCCGATGATGGGCCAGCGCCAGCGCTTGACGAATTCGCGGAAGTTGCCGCGGGCGTAGGTCAGGCTGAAGAGCAGCCAGGCTGGGGGGAGGAGGCTGGTGGCGGCGAGGCGCCAGCGCAGCCACGCGAGCTGGTCGGGGAGGAGCGGCGCGCGGGTGAAGGCGAGGGCGCAGGCGGACTCGAGGGCGAGCCCGATCATGCCGGCGGCGAACGCAAGTTTGGGAACGGTGGCCGGGCGGCGGGCGAGGGCGGCAACGGCCAGGAGCGCTGCCGTGCCGATGCTGGCCAGCAGGATGCCCGAGCTAAGGTTCACGCGTTGAGATCCACGTGCCGACCGGGGTGGAGGGCGGAGCCCGGGTCGGCCCTACTTTAATTCGGCGAGAATTCGGCGGGCCTCGGTCGCCCGTTCGCCGGTGGGTTCGATGGCGAGCAGCCGGTCGAAGGCGCGACGGGCGTCTTCGGGCTTTTTGAGCTGCTGGTGGGCCAGGCCGAGGTAGTACCAGACGACGGGATCGGATGCCCGTTTGCGGGAGCTTTCGGCGAGGAGTTGGGCGGCGCGGGTGAAGTCGGCGCGTTTGTAGGCGATGGTTCCGAGCAGCGTGGCCACCTCTGGGTCATCGGGGCGTGCCTGTCGCAGGCGGGTGGCGATCTCCTGGGCTTGGGGGAGGGATTCGGTGCGGCTGGACAGGAGTGTGGCGAGGCGGACGGAGGCGGGATGGAAGCCGGGGTAGAGGCTGACGAGGCGGTTGTAAGTTTGCTCGGCGGCGGCCGCGTTGTTCTGGAGTTCGTGCAGGGTGCCGGTCGCCATGAGGACCGCCGGGTTATCGGGTTCTGCCTTGAGCCACTCGCCGACGGCGGTGGCCGAGGTCTTGAGCCGGTTGGGATCCTTGAAGAGAGACGACAGCGTGAGCCAACGGCGGCCGGCTTCGAGGCGGGGGAACGGCTTGCCGAGGCCGATGGCGCGTTGCATGGAAGCTTCGGCTTCGATGATTTGGCCGGCGCCGTATTGGGCGAGGGCGAGGTCGTAGAGGATGTCCGGATCGTCGGGGCGTTTGCGATTGCTTTCGAGGAGGAGGCCGGCGGCCCAGGCGGAGTCGCCGGTGGATTGGGCGATGGCGCCGAGGATGTGGGCCATGGCGGGATCTTCGGGTGAAGCCTGGCGGGCGGCTTTGGCGAGCTCGAGTGCTTTCTTTGGGTTCTTGAGGTGCTCGGCGTAGATTTTTGCGGCGCGCGCCATGGCGCCGACGTTGCCTTTATTTTCCGTGAAGGCGCGTTCGTAGATGGCGAGGGCCTTGTCGTAACTGCCTTTTCGTTCCTCGATCGCGGCGAGGCGGCCGGCGGCGATGGGGTCGCCCGGGTTGTCGGCGAGCTGTTTTTCCAGCCGGGCGATGGCGGCGGGATCGGCCTGGCTGACGTCGAGGCTGAGCTGTTGCAAGCGTTGGGTGGCCTCGTCCTTGCCTGAATATTTTTGTGGGGCGGCGACGGCGCGGGTGAGGGCGGCGCGGGCGCCGGCTTCGTCGCCCATCATGGATTGGACCATGCCGAGGTGGTAGGCGACCTCGGGTTCGCCGGGGAGTTTCTGGGCGCTTTGCTGGAGCATGGGCAGGGCCCAGCCGTATTCGCGTCGCTTGTAGAGAATCCAGCCGAGCGTATCGGCGATGATGGGGTTGTCCGGGGCGAGTTCGCGGGCTTTGCGGGCGAGGTCGTAGGCCTCGTTGGGCATGTTGAAGTGGTCCGAGTAGAGGCTGGCGAGGTTGTTAAGGGCGGAGACGAAGTCGGGCTTGATTTTAAGGAGGTCCTCGTAGGTTTTGCGGGCGGCCTGGGGATTGTTCAAGGCGGATTCGAGCATGCCCACTTCCATGAGCAGGGCCGGGTCCTTTGCATTGCCGGCGGCGGCCTGGCGGAGAGTGGCGAGTGCGTCCTGGGCCCGGCCGGTCCGCGTCATGATCTGGGCCAGCAGCATGGTGGCGGGGGCGTTGTTGGTCTCGGTCTGGAGAGCCTGGCGGAGCGTGACCTCGGCCTGGTTGACGTTGGTCTGGGCGAGTTCGATTTGGGCCTTGAGGACGAGCGGTCCGGCGGCTTTTGGGTGCTTTTGCAATTCGGCCTGAACCCGCCTGAGGGCGTCGGGGAGCTTGCGTTCCTCGAGGTCGAGTTCCACCAGTTGTTCAGAAGCTGGATAGAAATCGGGGGCGAGTTCGCTGGCGCGGGTCAATGCCTGGCGGGCGTCGGCGGCGCGATTGAGCCGGCGTTGCAGGAGCCCGGTCAGGTAGAGCGGCTGGGGATTTCGGGGGAAGGCCTGGGTGAAGCGGTTGTAGACGGCGAGGGCCTCAAGATTATTGCCACGGAGAGCCTGCGCTTCGGCCAGCAGGATGTAGGCGCGTCCGACCTGGGGTCGTTTCCGAATCAGGTCGGTCATCTTGGCGATGACCGGCGGGGCGTCGCCTTTGCGCAGGTTGAGTTCCGCCTCGAGGAGGAGAGCGTCGGTGTAATCGGGGTCGAGATTGACCGCCTGGTTCAGGCTGGTGAGGGCCTTGTTCGGGTCGTTGTTGAGAAGCTGCGCCATCGCCAGGTTGTAATGGGCCGCGGCAACGCCGGCGTGAATGCGCGCGAGTTTTTCCAAGTCGGCCAGGCCGCTGGCCGGATCGCCGCGGACCAGCTTCATGCGGCCATTGATGAGGGTGGCCTCGTAATTCATGGGGTCCATGGCGAGGATGCGCTGGAGGATTTGGCTGCTCGCATCGTAGTCCTTGCGAGTGAAACGCATCTGGGCGAGGAGGACGCTGGCAGGAAGGTAATCCGGCGCCTGCTTGACCAGCTCCTCCAGGCGCGCCAGTGCGCCGGCTTCGTCGCCGGTGTCCCGGAGGAAGTCCACGTAGCGCAGCGCGGTGACGGAGCGCGGCGAGGAAAGGTCTGCTGCGGTCTTCAGGGATTGGGCGGCGGCGACGACGTTATTTCGGCGCAAGGCGAGATTGGCCATCAGCTCGTGGGCGACGCTGAGCTTTGGGTTGATCTGCAAAGCCTGGGCGTAGGCTTCCTCCGCGCGTTTGAGATCATCCTGGCGGAGGGCCAGCGTGCCGATCGCGAGGTGGTACCCGGCGGTCCGCTCGATTCGCGGGCGGAGCGACTCCAGACGGATTGCCGCCTCGCGCAGGTCGTTGGTCGTGACCGCGGTCTGGCTGTAGAGAATGAGCGCCTCGTCGGAGTCGGGCTTGCTTTGGAGCACGGCATTGGCTTCGTCCCGCGCCTCCTTCAGCTTGTGGCCGGTCAGGTAGATCCGGCCCAGCTTCAACCGGAGGCTCTCGTCGGCGGGGCCGGTGTCGGCGGTTCGTTTGAGAAAGAGATATGCCTTCTGGATGTTGCCCTGCTGGAAGTAAACCTCGCCCAATTGGCGGATGGCCTGGGGATTGGCCGGGTCGAGGCGGATGGCGTTGAGATACTCAATCTCCGCCTTCAAAAAGTCGCCTTGCGCGACGTAGGCGTCTCCCCGTTGAAGGTACCCGGCGATCTTTTTGCCCTTGGAGCATCCGGGGGTCAACGCCAGCACCAGTCCCAACACCCAACACCATTTTGACCAATTCAATCTCATAAGTTCCTTCATGCCGATCCTGCGGCTAATCAACGCTATTACGTCATCGCACGACAAGACTTTAGTTCGCGGAAACGGTGTCCCCGGGGCGCCTCCGACGTGGGGGGCCGATCATGGTTTCGTCAGCCGGTAGAACCGGCTTGGAGTCGGGGCTGGGAGGGTGATTGGATTGGTTGATCCGCTGGGCGAGTTGATCCAGTTGCCTCCCGGCAGGGCGGGCTTTTCCTGCAAGACAAAGCCGGCGCTGGGCGGCTGCCATGAGAGCGTGGTCGGACCGGAGGGCGGGCGCTGGATGGCAAGCCTGGGCTGGGCGAACGCGTCGTAGTGCCGCTGCACCTGGGTCGGCGTGAGGGCGTGGCTGTAGAGCGCCACCTCATCGAGCGTCCCGATGAAATATCGGGTGAAGTCGCGCGCGCGATTGACGCGGAATGGGGTGGTGGTGACGGCGGGGGTGGCGCTGTTGGCGGGCAGGGCCGGATCGTTTTCGAGCCGCGCGCTGAGGCCGTCGAGGTAGAGGGTGGTGCCGGCGTTGGCGGCGCCGCCGCCCTGGCGCACCCAGACGAGGTGGCGCCACTGGCCGAGCGGCACTGGATCGGCGGTGCGCAGGCCGCCGTTGTAAAATCCGGCATAGAGGCGGTTCGCATCATTGTTGCTGAAGCTGAAATAGACGGAGAGCATGGTGTTTGCGGACGGCGGTCCGCTGGACGGGCCCCAATGGAGAAAGGGAGCCCAGAGCGCCGCCCCGCCCGACGCGGGGACGAAGAACACGGCTTCGACTGTGAACGTAGGGTTGCCCAGCAACGCGGCCGGGGCCGAGCCGGCCGATTCCAAATAATCGTCCGGGCTGTCGAAAGCCACCCCGGAATCGCCGGCGGCGGTGGCGGCTCCCCGGCTCGGGGTTCCGAAATACGTGGCGTCGAATCCGTGGCCGAGGCTGCCGTAGTTGATGGCGTTGCCGGACGACTCATTGAACCGGTAGGCCAGCAGGGGCGCGTCGGCGGCGACGGCGGCGTGGTAGTTGGTCGTCACTCCCGGGGTTCTCACCGCGAGACACAAAAAGAGAAGGGCAGCCGGAACGTATCCTCCCGCGATCTTCGGCCGCTGCACGCGATGGCGGCGCGCGAGCGGAGCGGGGGGGAATGCGACGATCGAATGGTCGAGCTGTCGGGTTGTGTACATAAGCACGTCAATACGCCTGGAGCGGCCTGGTCTGCAGAGGGTCCGACCTCAACGACGTTCTCCTTTAGCGCAACCTGACTTTTTGGAAAGCCTTTTTTGGAGTCATCCGTGATCGCGTCCTGCGTTCGGACTTTTTGCACGACATCGAGCCTCGCAGGTTATTTGAACCGGCGTCCAAAACGCGACCTAGCTTGAAATTGCCGCAGCCGGATTGCCGGAGGAACGGGAAGAAAGAGAAGACCGATCCGATGGCGTCAGGACTCGTCCGCGTCCGCCCGGTCGCTGTCTTGGGATCGGCGGCCGGGGTCGCGGCAAAGGCCGCGCTTGGCCGCGGCGACGAACTCGATCAGGTGAAGGGACGGCTCGCTGCCATAGAGGCCGCGGGCGGATTCGAGCCGTTCCCGAAATCCTCCGGCGCCGCGGAACAAGTGATGGTAAAGCTGCTTGAGTTCGAGCCGGGCGGCGGCGGTCATTCCGGCGCGCCGGAGGCCGACCGTGTTGAGGCCGCAGATGCCATTGGCGCCGCGGGCGATGGTGTAGGGGGGCAGGTCTTTGCTGATGGCCGATCCCCCCTGCATCATGGCGAGCGTGCCGACTCGCACGAACTGGTGCACCAGACAATTGCCCGAGATGAAGGCCCTGGGCTCGACCGTGACGTGTCCCGCGAGGAGCGCGCCTCCAGCGACGATGACATGGTCTCCCAGGAGGACGTTGTGTCCGAGGTGACAATGCTGCATCAGAAAGCAGTGCGAGCCGACGACGGTGTCTTCGGCCAGCTTGTTCGATCGATGGACCGTGACGTGTTCGCGGAAGACGTTGTGGTCGCCGATGCGCAAGCGGGTGGGCTCGTCGCGATATTTCAGGTCCTGGGGCGCGTCGCCAATCACGCAGCCGGCGTGAAACCGATTGTGGCCTCCGATGGATGTGTGCCCGGTAAGATGAACGTGCGGGCCCAGCACGCAGCCCGGGCCGACGCTGACATGTTCGTCGATGACCGCGTAAGGCCCGACCTTGACGCTGGGGTCGAGCCGGGCGCCGGGGTGGATGACGGCGGTGGAATGAATCATCATGGTCCAGGTTTGCTCTCAGGCCGGGCTTGCTTGCACGGCCCGGCATTAGCACACGCGCGGCGAAAGGCCAACACTTGATCGGCGCGGCAGCGCCTGTGGAGTGCGCCGCAACGCGGCGCTATCGAACCACAGCGGCGCCTGGCGCCGCATTCCCTGGCGCTGGCGCGGCTCTTGGGACGGGCGCACTCCGGGGGAGTGCTCATGGCCAGCGCCGGGATCGTTGCGAATCGCACGAGCGGCGCGTTGCGTAGCCGGACGCCCGTCGCGCTTGTCGCGGGGTGGGAATTGGGTCTACGTTGGCGGCGTGCTTCGCCGGCTTGCGGTCTTGAAGTCGCCGAAACTGTGATCATGGCCAAGATCTTACTTGTGGAAGACAACGAGATGAACCGGGACATGCTGTCCCGGAGGCTGGAGCGCAAGGGCTATGCGGTGGTCATGGCGGTGGACGGCGAGCAGGGAGTCGCGATGGCGGCAACGGAGTTGCCGGAGCTCATTTTGATGGACATGAGCCTGCCGGTGTTGGATGGCTGGGAGGCGACGCGCCGATTGAAGGCGGACGCCCGGACCCGGCACATTCCGATCATTGCGCTGACGGCGCACGCGATGCAGGGCGACGAGGTCAAGGCCCGGGAGGCGGGCTGCGACGACTATGATACCAAGCCGGTGGATCTGGCGCGTTTGCTGGAAAAAATCCAGGCGCTGCTGGCCCGCAGCGTGCGTCCGGAGGGGCCGGACTGACGTGTTTGGGATCGGGTGATTTCAGGCATGGCCGCGGCTGGGGGGAGGCGGGGGCCCTGGATTGGTTTAGCTGTAAAAATAGCCGAGCTCGCGGAGGGACACGTAGTCTTTGGGGCGGTCGGTGGTGGGGCGGCCGAGGATGACGTGGTCGAGCACTTCGATTTTGAGCAGTTGCCCGGCGCGGATGAGATCGCGGGTGACTTTGATGTCTGCCTCGAACGGGGTCGGATCGCCGCTCGGATGGTTGTGGGCCAGGACGATGGCGGACGCGTTGGCGAGGATGGCAGGTTTGAACACCTCCCGCGCGTGAACCAGCAGTGTGTCGACGGTGCCCTGGGAGATTTGATCGACCCGAATCAGCCGGCGTCGGCTGTTGAGATGGATGATCTGAAAATTTTCGACGGAATGGTGGCGGTTATCCTCGCGGAGCAGGGCGGCGACTCGGTCTGGGGTGTCGAGCAAGGGGGCTTCGTCGCGAATCTCCGCCGCCATGCGACGGGCCAGCGTGAATGCGGCTTTCAGAGCGATGGCTTTGTCGCGGCCGACGCCCCGGATGCGGCGGAGTTCGTCGACGGTGGCGCGCGCCAAATGGTCGAGGCTGGAAAACTGGGTGAGGAGGGCGTGGCCGATGTCGAGCGCGGACGAGCCTTTCGTGCCGGTCCGGAGGAGGATGGCGATGAGCTCGGCCTTGGAGAGATTTTCGGCGCCGTGCTGGAGGAGGCGTTCGCGGGGACGTTCTTCGGGTGGCAGATCGCGGATGCGCAGAGATTCGGGACGTTCAACGCTCATTGGCGTTCGTTGAATCGCAGAAAGCGCTAGGGAACGCAACGCGATTGTCGCCGGGGCGGTCGGGGGAATTGCGAACATGGACGCGAGCGCAGCCGGTAGGGCTGGCGCTCCGCCGCCAGCTGGATGCGCGCCTAGTGCGCGGGACCGGCGGCGCGCTGCGGAGAGCGCGCCCTACCTTTCCCGGTTTTCCGAGAGCTCGTATTTGGCGAACTCGGCGCGGAGGTGGGGCGGGAGATGGGCCTTGAAGCGGGCCTGGCTGCCTTCGTAGTCGCGTGCGACGACCTGGGCGACGGCGTGGAGGCGGGCGATGACGGCGGCTTCGTCGTGGGGGATGGCGAGTTCGACGAGGGCGCGAACGGGTTTGAGCAGGGTGCCCAGTTCGGCGAGCAGGTCGGGGATCCCTTCGCCGGTGCGGGCGGAGATGGCGACGGAGCTGGGAAACCGTTCGGTGAACGGGCGGAGCACGGCACGGTCTGCGAACCGGTCAATTTTGTTGAAGACCATCAGGGTGGGTTTGCCGGCGGCGCCGATTTCGTCGAGGACGCTGTTGACGGCGAGGATTTGTTCCTCGGCCTGGGGGTGGCTGAGGTCGACGACGTGGAGGAGGAGTTCGGCCTGGACAACTTCCTCGAGGGTGGCTTTGAAGGACTCGACCAGACGGTGCGGGAGTTTGCGGATGAACCCGACGGTGTCGGTCAGGAGGACGTTCTGGTTGGTGGGCAGGTGCAGCCGGCGGGTGGTGGGATCGAGGGTGGCGAATAGTTTGTCTTCGGCGAGCGTGGCGGCGCCCGTGAGGGCGTTGAGCAGGGTGGACTTGCCGGCGTTGGTGTAGCCCACGATGGAAGCGAGGGGCCAGAGATGGCGCTGGCGTCCTTCGCGCTGGGTTTGGCGGTGGCGCCGGACGGCATCGAGATCGATGCGAATGCGATCGATCCGTTCCTGGACCTTGCGCCGGTCGGCTTCGAGCTGGGATTCGCCTTCGCCGCCGCGCATGCCGATGCCGCCTTTCTGGCGGGACAAGTGTCCCCAGAACCGGGTCAGGCGCGGGAGCAAATGTTGGAGCTGGGCGAGTTCGACCTGGAGCTTGCCCTCGCGGGTGCGGGCGCGCCGGGCGAAGATGTCCAGAATCAGCGACGTGCGATCGAGGATCTTGCACTCGAAGATCTTTTCCAGCGTGCGGCATTGCGCAGCGGAAAGCTCGTCGTCGAAGATGATGGTGTCGACATTTTGCGCCTTGCAGGCGCGGGCGAATTCCTCGGCTTTGCCGGTCCCGATGAACGTGCTGGCGACGGGGCACTCGAGCTTCTGGGTGCCGGCGCCGACGACGTCGCCGCCGGCGGTGGCGGCGAGTTCCTCGAGCTCGGCCATGGAATCCTGCAGGTCCCACGTGGTGCGATCCTTCAATTCCGCGCCGATGAGAAAGACCCGCTCGGGCGCCTTTCGTGATGTTTCAATCAGAGCTTTCAAGCGTTGGCCGGTCTGGCCGGAGCGGCGCACGGTAGCAGCGCCGCGCGCCGGATCCAATCCGGATTCACCCTTGCGATCGAAATTTTGTTTTGCCAGCGTGGGGAGCGTATGACGGGTTCCCTGCAAAGTGACAGGCCGGGTCGGAACGCGCCCGGGCGCCAGGAATTTCCGGACACGCGCTGGAGCCAGGTGTCCGAGGCGGGCCATGGCGAACGGGCGGCCGCGGGTCAGGCCCTTGAGCAGCTGTGTCGCTCCTATTGGCTGCCGATCTACAGCTTTCTCCGGCGCAAGGGATATTCGCCCCATGATGCAGAGGATTTGACCCAGCAGTTTTTCGTCCGGCTGCTCCAGAGCAACTCCGTCGCGAGCGCCGACCGGTCGAAGGGCCGTTTTCGGACTTTTCTGCTGGGAGCGCTGCATCATTATCTCACGGATGAGTATCGGAAAATGTCCGCCCAGAAGCGGCGCGGGGCGCTGCTGCCGTTTTCGGTCGACTTCGCGGAGGCTGAGGCCACCTACGCGCAGGTGCCGGATCCGGATCTGACGCCGGAGCAGCTGTACGATCGGCGCTGGGGCGAGGCGCTGCTGGGACTGGCGTTCGATCAATTGGCGGCGGAATTCTCCGCGGCCGGCCAGGATCGGCGATTCGAACAGCTCAAGCCGTTTCTGGCCAGCCAGCCGGCGGAGGGAAAGTACGATCAGCTGGCCGCGCAGATGCACATGACGGCCCGGGCGGTTGGGACAGCGGTCTACCGCATGCGCCAGCGCTATCGGGAGTTGGTTCGCCGGCAAGTGGCGGATACGGTCGCACAAGCGGACGACGTCGACGCCGAGCTGCACCACATTTTTGACGGCCTAAGGTGAGTTGGGGTCTGGAATTTGGAATTTGGAATTTGGAATTTGGAATTTGGAATTTGGAATAGGGCGGGTTGCAGGTTGGGGCACACTTCAGAAGATGGAGCGGTGGCGGGTGGAAGACTGGAAGTTGGGTCATGGATTACGACTGTGCTTGTCCGACTTGCGGCGCCCCGATTCGTCGGCCGGCGCTCGGTGGGTTATGTCCGGCGTGTGTCGGGCGGGGTGTGGTCCAATTCGCAGCACGGAACGACTCGAACGTCGGGGCTGCGTCCGGGCCATCGTTGGTGGGCGACGACGCGATCGCGGAGTCTGGTGCCTCAGCGGAGCTCGAGGCCGGGCGTGTCATTGGCTTGTATCGATTGTTGCGGCGGATTGGGGAGGGCGGGTTTGGCATTGTCTATCTGGCGGAGCAAACCTCCCCCGTGAAACGCCTGGTCGCGCTGAAGGTCATCAAGCCCGGGATGGACACGCGGCAGGTGGTGGCGCGGTTCGCGGCGGAGCGCCAGGCATTGGCGTTGATGAACCACCCCGGCATCGCCCGGGTCTACGATGCGGGGGTGACGCCGATCGGGCGGCCCTACTTCGCGATGGAATTTGTCGAGGGAATCCCCATCACGCATTACGTCCGTCGTCGTCGGCTGAGCCTGAAGAGTCGGCTGGAACTTTTCATCGAGGTTTGCAACGCGGTGCAGCACGCGCACCAAAAGGGTGTCATCCACCGCGACCTCAAGCCGTCCAACATTCTCGTGACCGTGCAAGGGGGCCGGCCGGTGCCCAAGGTCATTGATTTCGGTCTGGTGAAATCGATGGAGATTGATCTCACGGAGCAGACGGTGGTCACGCAGCTTCACCAATGGCTGGGGACGCCGGACTACATGAGCCCGGAGCAGGCGGAGATCGGCGCGGTGGACGTCGACACGCGGAGCGATGTCTACGCGCTGGGCGTGTTGCTGTATGAGCTGCTCACGGGCCGGACGCCGTTTGATTTCCGGGCGGCGCGTCGTTTGGGGCTGGATGAGGTCCGACGTCAACTTCAGGCACAGGATCCGCCGCGTCCGTCCGTCCGGCTGGCCGCCTTGGGGGTGGCGGGCCTGGTGGAGGCGGCGCGCGAGCGGCGGGTGTCGCCGGAGAGATTGCCGAGGCTGATGCGTGGGGATCTGGACTGGATGGTGATGAAGGCGTTGGAGAAGGAGCGCACGCGGAGGTATGAAACGGCCAACGCACTGGCGATGGACGTGCGGCGGCATTTGAATTTCGAGCCGGTGCGGGCGCGGCCGCCGACGGCCTGGTACCGATTTCAGAGGATGGTGTGTCGGAACAAGCTGGTGGTGGGATCCGCCGTTGTTGTGGCCGGGGTGCTGGCGATCGCGCTGGTGGTGTCCACGGCGTCGTGGGCGCAGGAACGACGGGCACGCCGGGAGGCGATCGCCATGGCGGAGGAAAGTCGCCGGCGGGTGGTCCGATTGAATGTCGCCACGGGGACGCGTCTGGTGGAGGAGATGGATTGGCTGGCGGCGCTGCCGTGGTTCGTTGAGGCGCTGCGGTTGGAGGCGGGAGATCCGGGGCGTGAGGATGTGCATCGCCGGCGGGTGGCGGCGGTGCTGCGCGCGGCGCCGCGGCTGGCGCAGATCTGGATGCATGAAGGCCTGGTCGGCCAGGCGGAGTTCAGTTCCGACGGCACCCGCGTGGTCAGCAGCAGCCTGGACCGCACCGTCCGGACCTGGGATGCGGCCACCGGGCATCCGACGGCGCCCGCGTTCCCGCTGGCCGGCGACGCGATCGGCGCGGTGTTTTCGCCGAGCGGCCGGCGGGTGGTGACGGTGGACAGCGAGGGGCGTCTGGCTTTCTGGGACATTCAGTCCGGCCGTTTGGTAGGGACCCCGTTCATCACCACCGCCGGGTTTGTGGCCAAGTCGGCCTTCACGCCGGACGGCCGCTGGTTGCTGGTGCCCTGCACCAATGGAGTTGAGTATTTCGATGCGGAAGAGGGGCGGCCGGCGCGGCGCCGGCTGGACGCTCCCGGGTTGTCCGCACAGCTGGTCAAAGTCAGCGCCGACGGCCGAACTGTGGCGGCCGGCGTGTCGAGCCGCGACTTGCGCATTTGGGATGTCACGGTGATTCCGCCGGCAGCTCGGGTCTTGCGTCATGGAGCGAACGTCCGTGGATTTGCCTTCAGCCATGACGGACAACGCGTGGCGACGGTGACGTTGCGGGAGTTGTCGCTTTGGAACGTTGGGAGTGGGGAACGAGTGTGGTCACCGATCCGGCCTGGCGGCGACCTGTTCGATTGCCAGTTCAGTCCGGACGATCGCGCTTTGGCAACCTGCAGCTGGGACGGCAACGCCCGGGTGTTCGACGCGGCGACGGGGTTTCCGGTGGGCGACTCGATGCGGCATCTGGTGGGGGTGGGGCAGGCGGTGTTCAGTCCGGACGGGCGTTGGCTGGCCACGGCCAGTTGGGATTGCACTGCCCGATTGTGGGATCCGCGGACCGGACAGCCCGCATCGCCATCCCTGCGGCATGCAGGTTACGTGATGACGGCGAGATTCAGCCCGGACGGGACGCGCCTGGTCACGGCCAGCCAGGACGGCACGGCACGGCTTTGGGAGTTGCCGACGAACAGTGCGGCGCGGTTGTCGTTGCGCCACCCCGGGGTGAGCGGCGCGAGTTTCAGTCGTGACGGGCGTTGGGTGTTCAGTTGCGGGGGGGACGGGACGGCGCGGATCTGGAATGCGTTGTCGGGCGAGGAGGGGTGCCGGCTGGTGCATGAAGGGCGGGTCACGAGCGGAGGGTTCAGCCGGGGCGGCCGGCGGGTGGTGACGGCGACGGACCGTGGGGTGGCCCAGGTGTGGGACGTGGCCGGCGGGCGGCGGGTGGGGGCGGAGGCGCGTCACGAAAAAGGGGTTCGCCACGTGGAGTTCAGCGGGGACGGGAGGCGGTTTCTGACGGCCAGCGACGACGGCACGGCGCGAGTGTGGGATGCGGACACAGGCGAGCCGTTGACGCCGCCATTGCGGCATGCGGGGCGGGTGCGCTACGCGAGCTTCAGCGCGGACGGCCGGCGGGTGGTGACGGCGGCGTTTGAGGGGGTGGCGCAGATTTGGGACGCAGAAACGGGAGCGTCGATCGGGCCTGGCCTGACTAACGCGTGCGAAGTTTATCACGCCGTCTTCAGCCCGGACGGTCGTCGGGTAGTGACGGCGGCCCTGGATCGAACGCAGCTTGCCCGGGCGGCCCAGACCTGGGATGCGGCCACGGGCCGGGCGGACGGTCCGCCCCTGCCGCACATCGACGGCGTGTTCTATGCCGAGTTCAGCCCGGATGGGCGTTTGATTGCCACTTGCAGCGAAGACAAGACCGCCTTGGTGTGGGATGCGGCGACGGGGCGACGTTTGACGCCGCCGATGCCGCATCGTTCCTATGTGTTTGAGGCGCGATTCAGTCCTGACAGCCGGCTGCTGTTGACAGTGAGCCATGATGGGACGGCGCGGGTTTGGGATGCGGGCACCGGCGAGCCGGTGACGCCGCCGTTGTCGCATGAAGGGGCGGCGGTCTATTCCGGCGCGTGGAGTTTCGATGGCCGGGAAGTATTGACCGCGTCGGCGAGCGGCACCGTGCGGGTGTGGGACGTCTCGCCGGCGACGGGCGCACTGGCCGAGCTGCGTGCGCGGGCGGAGCTTCTGTCGGCGCAACGTCTGGAGGCGGATCTCGGCGTGGCGCCGTTGAGCAGCGCGGAGATGAAAGCCCGCTGGCAGGCGCTGAAGCATTGACGGACCTGATCGAGCGAGCACGACGATCGATCACGAATCGGAATCGATTTCACCGAAGGATCGTGCGGCAAAAATAACGTCAAGCCCGCCTTTGGGGATGCGGGCCGGGGCGAAGTTGGAGGCGTCTCCGTCCTGGAAAATTTTTTTTCCAAAATTCGTGTGATCGCCGCGACGCAATTACGAAGAACTCTATGAAACCAAAAATTGCGTACCGGTATGCAAGTAAAACCAGGCGTTGGCAAACACGTGTTGATGGCGGTGGCGGCCTTGTTCCTGGGGGCGTGGTCTGTGGGCGCGCAGTGGACGACCCAGACCAATGCCCTGCGGCCGGGATGGAACGCGGTTTTTCTCCACGTTGATGCGTCGCACGCGACATTGGATCAACTGGTGGGGAGCGATCCATCGAATCCGATTCAGGAGATCTGGCATTGGGTGCCGGCCTTGCCGACGGGGCAATTCATCGACTCGCCGCAGCTGCCGACGGGATCTGGCAATCAATGGGTGAGTTGGTCGCGATCGTTGGGGCCGGCTTCGGCCTTGCAGCGGCTGGCGGGCAACGGCGCGTATCTCGTCCGGACGACCAATGCGGCGGCTTACAACTGGCGGGTGAAAGGAAAGCCGATCCCGCCGACGTATCGCTGGACGCTGAGCGGTTTGAATCTGATTGGATTTCCGACGCCCCCGAGTCCGGCGCCGTTCTTTGAGACATTTCTGGCGCAGGCTCCGGCGTTGCAGCAGAGCGCGGAGATCTATCGGTATCAGGGCGGCGACCTGGGTGCGACCAACCCGGTGCGGGTGCTGGCGTTTCGGACGACGCCGATGCGCCGGGATCAGGCGTATTGGATACGGGCCGGGGAGAGCTACAACGAATACTTCGGCCCGTTCCAGGTCTTGGAGACGGGCACGACCGGGCTTGAATTTGGCGACACGCGAAGCCAGACGCGGCTGCGGTTGCGCAACCTGGCGCCCGTCTCGCTCACGGTGTCGCTGCGGCAGATCCCATCCGAGGCGCCGCCGGCGGGGCAGCCGACAGCGTTGGAGGCGCCCGCTCTGCTGCTGCGCGGCGCGGTCAACACCACCAACCTCACCTACGCCTACGACGTGCTCGACGATTTGCCGCGGGAATGGACGCTGGCGCCGTCAGGCCAGCCTGGTTCCGAAGTGGAAGTCGTGGTGGGCCTGGTTCGTTTTGTCATGTCGGGCAATGCGGGCGCCCGATTTGAGAGCGTGCTGCGATTTACCGATTCGCTCGGGTTGTCGCAGGTCGATCTGGGGGTCTCGGCGGTGAAAGCCTCCACGGCCGGTCTGTGGGTCGGGGGCGCGTCGGTCAGTTCAGTCAGCCATTACCTGACGCCGTTTGCGCGCGCGACCAACGGTCTTGATTTCACCAATCTGCTGGCGCGCCTCCAACTTGGGCAGGGCGTTAATGGCTATCGCTACGAATGGGACGCCAACACCGGCCGAATTTTGGTCTTCGGCGGTCCGGACCAGCGGACGGGCTCGTATTTGGTGGATGGTCCGATCAAGACGTCGGCGGGCTCCGTGGCGCGGCCGTTTCCGCTCCGGCTGATTGTGCACAACGACGGGGCGACATCGCGTCTGCTGCAGAAGGTTTTTCACGGGTTGGATGCGGGATCGAACATGGTTCTGGCCACCCGGGAGAGCCTGCTCCTGCCGACCGAACTGGCCAAGGCGCGCCGCATCAGCGCGGTGCATTTGCCCACGTCCGCCGGGAACGTCCCGTGGACATTTGCCGGGACGATGGGGCAGGGCGGCACGCTGTCGGTGACGTTGCCGCTGGCCTATGACGACCAGGCCTCGAATCCGTTCCTCCACACCTACCATCCGGATCACGACAATTTGGACGCGCAGTTTGGGCTGCAATTGGCGCGCGGCCAGGAGTCGTACGGCGTCACGCGCCAGATGACGCTGGCCTTCACTGATCCGGCCGATGATTTCGAAAGTTTGACGGGCGGGAGCGGGGACTTGAGCGGGCGTTACACCGAGGTGGTCACTTTTCAGAGCAAGGGCACCCAGGCGCGCCAGTTCAATGTGCTCGGCTCGTTTTCTCTCAAGCGCATCAGCGACATCACCCGACTCACCACCCAGTGATTTTTGAACTCCACGTTGCACGTCCATGAAAACATTCCTTCCATCCATCCTCGAAATTCAAGCGGCCACCGGTGAGCTCCGCGGGCGGGTCGCGCGGATCGCCCGCGCGCGCCTGGCGCCGGCGTTGCTGCTGGCGCTGGCGTTGCTGGCCGGGCCGGGCGCGGCGCCGGAGGTGATGGCCTCCGCGTTGCCGCCGGACACGATGACGTATCAGGGGTTCCTGGTCGACGGGAACGGCAACGCGCTGGCGCCGACCACGCCGCAGAACTACCCGGTGGTCTTTCGCATCTTCGCGGTGTCTTCGGGAGCCGGCGCCTCGCTTTGGACCGAGCAGCAGATCGTGACCGTGGACAAGGGCAACTTCAGCGTGCTACTCGGCGAGGGCACGCCGGTCGGGGGCGAGCCGCGCCCGGCCCTGTCGAGCGTTTTTGCCGGCTCTTCGGCCTCCGACCGCTACATCAGCGTCTCCGTCACGGTCGGTGGCAACACGTCGGAGATCCTGCCGCGCCTGCGCCTGGTTCCGTCGCCGTATGCGTTCCTGGCGTCGAGCGCCACGAGCCTGGTCCAGCCGAACGGATCGCCGTTCATCAATTTTGACGGCGGCCAGGTCAACGTGACCGGCAACCTGGGCGTGGGCACGCCCGCGGCCGGGCGCAAGCTGCAGATTGGCGACGTCAACGTGGCCAATTCGGAGGGGATGATTCGCCTGGCTTCCCGTTCCGGGGCGGGCGGCGCCAGCCGCGTCTGGGACGTTGGCGTGCCGGAGACGGATCAAGTCACGACGGGGATCGGCTATTCGTTTGTGATCGATGACACGGCGCGGGCGGGCACGGAGTTCATGGTCCAATTTGGGACGGGCAATGTGGGCATTGGCACGGCGTCGCCGGAGCGGCGGCTGCACGTGAGCGGCCCGGAGCCGGTCCTGGGGCGGTTTGATTCTTCGAGTCCGATTGGCACGTGGCTGACCCTGGGCAACACCTCCCCTGGCGGGCTCTACTGGCAGATGATCGCGACGGGTTCGGGCAACGGGGAAGGACCGGGCAAGTTGCTGATTGGGTCGGGGGTGAGCGACGGCAGCACCACGCCCCGGTTGACGCTGCAGAACAACGGGAATGTTGGTGTTGGCTCGAGCTCGCCCAATGCGTTGCTGTCGCTCGGCGGCAGCCTCGCCAACACCAAGCTGGCGTTGTGGGACGGCGGCCCGTCGGCTCTCTATGGCCTGGGCGTCCAGCCGGGGCAGTTTCGTCTGCATCTGAACCAGGCCTCCGACAACTTCACGTTTCTCAACGGGCCGGCTGGAGCCGAGCTCATGAAGATTTTTGGCAACGGCCGGGTGGGCATTGGGCTGGGCACGGCGACGCCGTCGGATTTGCTGCAGCTCGGCAGCGTGGGCAGCGCGGGCGACATCTTTCTGCGCATGGAGTCGATTGGCGGCAACCAATTCGCCAACGGGATCAAGCTGCGAAACTTCAGCGATGACCACGGGTTCGACCTGATCAACCAGGAGCGAAACGGCGCGGGGCTGCAAGCGAATGGATTTCACATCGTCCGCCACAATTCCAGCGCGGTCGGGGCGTCCGCGCTGTTCATCGACAAGTTCAGCGGCAACGTCGGCCTCGGCTCCACCGCCCCATCCGCACCCCTGACCATCCAGAGCACCGACCCGCGGCTGCGGGTGCAGCTCGCCAATGGCAACTATGCTGATTTCGGGCGAAACGGCGGTGGTGTGGGCAGCGGCGGTGCGCTTTATCTTCAGCTCAACAATCACAATTTTGGCGGAGGCAACCGGGCGGCAGTTTACGACGGTGACAGCAACTGGGACTTCTCGTCCGATCGACGGCTGAAGAAGGACATCGTCGATGCCGAGTCGATGTTGGACCGCGCGTTGCGGGTGCAGGTGCGACGGTTTCGGTGGAAGGACGAGCCGGGGACGGCCAAGCATCAGCTTGGCGTCATTGCGCAGGAAGTGCAGCCGTTGTTCCCGGATTTGGTGGGCGAGTTCGAGGACACCGACAGTAAGGAGAAGACCCTGACGGTTGGCTATGGCGACTTCGCGCTGATCGGGATCAAGGCGTTGCAGGAATACAAGGCGAAGGCGGACGCGGAGCACGCTGCGCTGCAGCGGGAGATCAGCGAGCTGCGTCAGGAGATCGATGGGCTGCGCGGCAAGCTGGCCCGGGCCGGGCGGGTCGACGCGCTGGAGTCCCAGTTGGAGGATCTGAAGCAGGTGGTTCAGCGTCTGGCGGCGGGCCGCAATGGCAACCAGGCCGCCGCTCCAGGTGGCGATCGCTGAGCCGCGGGCGCCGGAAAACTTTTTCTGGAACACGCCTATGGAAACCACACGATTGAGGGACGCTCGGCCGAGGCGCGGGCATTCCGCCCGGTGCGTTGCCGCCGGTGGAGGGCTCCCGGATAAATTCCCCACGCCGGCCACCCTTCGACGTCTGGCCGCGTTGGGTTGCGCGGGCTCGCGCTGGCTCGCTGCCCTGATGGTCCTGGGGAGTCTGGCCACTCGCGTGGCCGCGCAAGTGTTGCCTTTGGAAATCCGCCAGGACACGACGCGCTACAATCTGGCGTCGACCAACGGCATGCCCATCTCGACGGTGCGTGGCAATCCGCCGGGCTCCGACGGGCGTGGCCCGACGATCGCGCAGCAGCAGGCCGCGGGTTTGACGCCGGTGCCGGCGACCAGCAACCAGTTTCGCGGCCTGGTGGTCTTTGGTGCGCCTGCGATCCCTGACGCGGCCTTGCGCTCCAGCCTGAACCCGGCCATCAGCTACGTGGCCAACGCCGAAAACCTGAATCTGCCGAGGCTGAAAGTGGGCAACCAGTTGGTCATGGTCATGCCCTTCGCCCGGGTGGGCGCTCCGTTCATCAGCCGCAGCGTCTCGTTCCTTTTCGGCGCGACCGTGCCGGTCCCGCAGACGGACGAGTTCGGGGTTCCCTTGAGCCTGGTGAACACCAACCTGAATCCCAACCGCCCGATTCAGCGGCCGGAGGACTATTGGTTCAACGAGCCTTACACGACGGCCAACCACACGAACACCGGCTACTATTGGAGTCCGCACGCCCAGTCGGTCTTCGCCATCAACGCCGGGCCGCTGCGCATCCCGTGGCGTCGGAGCGTCTCGTCGACCAACGCGAGTCCGCCGTCCGGAGTGACGACTGTCGTCGTGCTGGGTGTGCCGTATGTGGTTTCCACCAACCAGTACATTGTCTCGGGCAGTCCGGTGAAGGATCCGCGCCTGATGTATTGGACGGAGAAATCGTTTGTGGATACGGGCAAGCCCGTGGCCGTGCCGAGCGCACGGGTGGGGGCGGTGAATGTCGTCTACAACAACGCCTTTCCCGAGCGCGTGACCAATGAGGTGGTCATTCCCGGGCAGGTCCCGATCACCACGAGCAACACGCTGGCCGAATTGCGCACGCTCTGGTTCGACGAGTCGGGCGGCCCGTCCGGCGGGCAGATTCACGCCTACAACGTCGAAGGCCGCGCGTTTGTGGAGCTGCTGGGCGACGTTCAGCCGAATCACAACCGGCAGCATCTGGGTTTTGAAATCGTCGACGTCATTCGTCAGCCGAGCCCGGAGGACGTGACCATCGAGCTGGGCGAGCCGCTGACGGCCTATGCGGGGGGCGTGCCGGGCGATGCGGCGTTGTTCCCGGAGCCGGTTCTCCAGGTGGAACAGGCGTTCACCTTCCAGTTCAGCCCGAACGGCAGCCGCCGGCCGACGCTTTACGCGATTCGGGAAACGGTCAACCAGAACGACGTGTTGGTGCACTGGCTTGAGGAAGGCTTGCAAGGGTTGCGCTGGCCGCTGCGTTTTGCGCGCTACAAACAGGTCTGGCCGGATGACGTGACCAAGTACAGCCACTACGTGCGTCCGGCCGTGGCCACGGAAGAGGAGGCGAAGGCGACGGCCGTGGCGTTGCCCTCGGAGAATGCGCCGCTGATCGACTATCAGGATCCGCTCGATCAGCCGCGCGGCAAGCTGACGGAGACGTTCGCGTATTACAGCTGGCTGACGCCGCAATACCCGGCGCATCGCGCGCTGCTGCGCTTCAACGCCAATGGGAATATCCGCTTCGAGCGGGTGTTTTCCTGGCTGGATCAAAACCTGCGGCACGGCAACCTGGCCCTGCCCAACTTCGCGAGCGACTTTGGCTCGTCGCCTCGGGGCGCCCTCAGCTACGGCAGCGCCATTGTTTCGGGCGGGTTTCTGCATCTGACCGACGCCGTGAACAGCCAGAATGGCAGCTTTGTGCTCGGCGACATCGCGGCCGGCCAGGTGGTGCAGAACTTTCGCGCCACGTTCACCGCCAGCCTGCGCGGCGGCGGCGTGCAGCCGGCGGATGGGTTCAGCTTCAATTTCGGAACACTGCCGGAAGGGCCGCTCGCCAATGGCGAGGAAGGCATCGACAACGGCCTGGTCGTGTCGTTCGATCTCTGGGACAACGGCGCCGGTGATTTGGCGCCGGCGATTTCCATCAAGTACAACGGCGTGACGCGCGCGGCGGTGTCGATGGCGGAGCCGAACGGGGTGCCCGATCCGGGCAACCTGCCGGTGCCGATCGATCCCGCCACGGGCTCGCCGATGACCTTGGGCACGGGGAACGCCTTTGTGCCGGTGGAAATTCTTCTGCGCCGGGGCGGCTTGATGGACGTGTCCTACAAGGGCGTGAAGGTGTTGACCAACGTTGCGACCGGCTACGTGCCGCGCACGGGCAACTTTGGTCTGGCGGCGCGCACGGGCGGGGCCAACTCCACGCATTGGATCGACGATCTGTTCATTCTGGCGAACGAGGACGTCACGCTCGGCCCGCCGGCCTTTGCCGGGAGTGTGGCGACCAACCTCAACTCCTGGGTGGGCGGCAGCACGTTCAACTGGCCCGATGTCTCGGTCCGTCCGCGGGTGGTGGATGTGACGGTCAATGTGGGCGACCGGATCGCCGCGCCGGACGGCGAGCTGGGCGGCGGCTTCGACACGAACTACCTGGCGGGCTACATCCTGCAGTCCCGAGGCACGTCGTTCAGTCCGCAGGCCTACGCGGATCCGTTTGTCGGCGGCTTCGAAGCCGCCAACCGTGGCGCGATCATTCCGGTCAACGTGATCCCGGGCAGCGATCGGCTCGAGGTCTGGTGGTTTCGCAAGAACCAGGTCGACGTGTCGCAAGGGTTTAAAAACAGCTATTGGCCGGCGGTCATCGGACGGTACGCGCTGCAATGGCCGGCCGCGCCCTCGGAGATCGTTCTCGCCAGCGACGATGGCTCCGGCCCGCTCGTGAGCATGCAGGCACGCGGCAGCATTTATTATCAAAACGACAAGTCCCTGCCGGGTTACAACCCGAACGAGGAACACGCCCTGGTGCAGGGCGGCCAGGCCTTCGCGCTGCGGGACGATCTGAACATCACCACCAACACGAACGGCGAATACTCGTCGCACCCCTTCGTGCTCCTGGCCTACACCGAGGCGGACAATCGTCCGGCCATTCGTCCATTCCGGGTTCTGCGGGAACGACCCGACCTGGGCATCACCTTCGATTATCGCAAGCAGGCCGGGGCCATTCTGCAGCCGCCCATGCCGCTGCCCTTGCTGGAAAAGCCGCTGGCGCCGAAGCTGTCGGGCCAGTTGCCCAAGAATCTCAACACGGAGATCGGTTATTGGAATGTGGGCGTCTCGAGCAACGCGCTCGCGGGAGGACTGGCCAACACCGACCTCACGACCACGGAACGGAATTATTTCCGGCTGCACCAGCCGATCGCCATCCAGAACGCCGGTCCGCCGGTGGAGCGGCCATATTGGCTCTTTCCCACCAACGTGTCCGCCTCCGGGGTGAGCGGGTGGATCTCCACCAACCGCCCGGTCGCGCTCTCGGCCTGGGGCGGCGCGGCCAGCACGAACACGGATCGCTGGCGCTACGCGGTCAGCGACCCCAGCCAGATTTTCAGCAACCGGCAGGCGCTGGTTTATAACCCCGAGGCCGACACCAATTGGGTGGTGACGATCACGGCAGTGGACGTCGCCTCCAGCCTGGTCGAGGTGCGATTCACGGGCGCGGCCCCGACCGAGGCCCAGGCGGCCTCGTCCCTGGTCGTGCCGCTGACGGCGGCGCCCGCGTCGTTGGCCGGCTATCGATTGGGCTTTGAAGCGCTCTCGCCGGCCATTGCCAACCAGACGCTGCGCGAGGCCTACGCGTCGTTCACGCTCAAGGATCGCAAGGGCAATCTCTGGGTCTACCGCGGCCCGCACGATCTGCACGACGATCCGCAGTTGGTCATGAAGTTCTACTACAAGACCCTGCCCGGGTTCTTTTTCCCGAACCTCGCGCTGAATGCGCAGCCGCCGGTCGGCACGATCACGCCGTATCTGCGGGCGACCAACGCCACGGGCGCCTACATCGGCGATGGCGTCTACGGCAACCGACTCCTGCCCCAGGACGGCGACGATCAGCCCCTGGGCATCACCTATCGCCCGGTCTGGCCGGAGACGGTGCCGGTGCTGCAGATGGCGGAGACGTTGCTCACGCCGAAGCGCGGCCTGCCGGCCATTCGCGGCGAGACCAGCCTGGAGATTGTCTATCAGCAGTCGCAGGTGACGGGCGGGGAGAGCCGCGAGTCGGCCGTGCTCCACGATCCGACGCGGGACAAGAGCTTTGCGCTAGGCGAGCCCGACAACGGAAACACGCTTGATCGCATACCGCCGTCGGTGCGGGCGCAGGCGTTCCAGGGCAAGACCTACTTCCCGGCGCTGCCGCCGCATCTGGCCGAGCGATTCTTTTTCGATCCCAACCGCGGGGCGTTCGGGGAGCTGGTCTTCAAGGGGCAGTTTGTCAACGCCCCGCTGGGGGACAAATACGTGTTCCCGAACATCGTGGGCAGCGCGGATGTGGTGGAGTTGAAGGCGCTCTGTGCCGCAGATGACGCGCACAAGCAGAACTGGGACACGGCCGTCGACGGGCTCGCCACCGTCCTCGAGCTCTTCATCGAAAACCCCGCGCAACCCGGGACCTACATTCCGTCCTCGCCGGAGACGATTGGCGCCGCGGACCTGGCTCGCATTCGCAACGACGACGTGGCGGTCGACTCCTACGCGTTGACGGCGACGGGCCCGGGCGTGGGCTATGTGTCCCTCATCGCGGGCAATGGCCGCGCGTTCACGCCGGACGGCGATCCGGTCAGCGTGAAGATCATCAAGGTCGTCAACACGCTCTACCGCGGCGAGGTGAACGTGGTCGAGTCCTCCAATCCGCTGAACGAGAAGCTCACCCTCCAACAGGTTGTGGATCTGGCGGGCCGGACGGCGGATTACGCCTTCGAATGGCGCATCGCCTCACCGGTCGACGGGCTGCCGCCGGTCGTTTATCAAAACACGCCGCGCACCTTGTTGGGCGACGGCGTCTGGCGCCATCTCCGCCACCCGCTCGAGACCGATTCGGCGGCGAACGTGAGCGCGGCGGCGCCGGGCCGGCTGTTCCAGGACGTGGCGACGACGGTCGCGCCGGTCAGCCGCGTGGCCTTCTCCGCGGTCAACAATATCGACGGCAAGCTGCGGTTTTCCGCGGTGGGCACGCATGGGCTGGTGGCGGGGAACAAGGTGACCCTGCGGCGGGCGGACGGCGGCGAAGTCGCCGGCACGGTGCACGGCCTGACCACGGCCAGCGACGTTTTCGTGGTGGTGGATTCCGGGCAGAACCTGACGGCGACCGCGGACGACGTGGTGGAATTGAACGAGCGGGTTTTGACCAATCGGGTGCAGAGCATTGTTTTCCGGCAGTTCGCCGAGCCGGCGGGAACGTATTCGCAGTATTGGCTGAGCCTGGATTTGGATGATGCGTTGGGCGCGGTGGTCTACCTCGATGGCCAGCGGACGGTGCGCGCGAACACGGGCACGGATGACGCGGCCACGACGACGGCGCCGGGCGGGCTGTTCACGTTGCGACGCGTGTATCGCCTGGGCCCGTCGGAGCTCTCGGGCGGCGCCGTGAACCCGGACGGCTCGCGCACGCACACCATCGCGGTGGAACTCCTGTCGTCGGCCTTCCCGGGTGAGTTCATCCCCTTCAACGTCCGGCTCGAGGCGTTTGCATCGGTGGACGTGACGGCGCAGCAATGGCTGCCCTTGGATCCGGTGCGTTACCCGGACGGGTTGCGCGCCATCCTCGGGGGCACCGCCGACGTCCGCAGCCTGGCGGACAACTACCTCATCATGCGCTACCAGCCGAAGAACAGCGGCCACGCCTCCTACGTGGACAACGGCAGCGGGGCCAACGCCGTCTGGTCGCAGTGGACGGCGCCGCAATTGGCGGAGGGTTGGATTAAGCGGGTGCTCAAAGGCATCAATCCGTTCAACCAGCGCATCACGGATCTGTTCAACAACTCGGTCAACACCGAGGTGAGCCTCATCGCGCAGGCGGGCGGGCGATGGGAAGGCGACGTGGCCTTGAACCTGGAGACGCTGAATGGCGCGGGATTGATTGAAATTTACGAAACCGTGCTCAACCGCGGCAAATTGATCAGCATCGGAGGCGGGATCAATTACGGACCGGCCAACGACGCCTTGCTGCTGGCGGCGGGTTACCTGAACGATCTTTACATGGCGCTCGGCAACGAGGCCTGGGCCGACGCGGCCAATCCGACGATTGGCATCGGCACGAAGGACAACACCTATGCGGACATTGCGACTGCGTTGTTCTCCTTCAAAGGCCAGCTGCCCACGTTGCTCGATGAGGAACTTGCGTTGCTCCGCGGGCGCGACGACTTCCTCCTGCCCGGCGTGGAGCTGCGCCCCGTCTACAACCGGCTGCTCTGGAATTACACCCGCGGCATCGACGCCGGCGAGGTCATCTACGCCCTGAATTACAACGTGCTCGATCAAAACACCGATGGCGTGGTGAATGCCGACGACGCGCGCCGCCTCTTTCCCCAGGGCCATGGCGACGCCTACGGCCATTACCTCACGGCGTTGAAGGGCTATTACGCGCTCCTGCTCGACGCAAACTTCACCTGGGTGCCCCGCATCGAAGCCGTCACCGTCCTCGGCAAGCCCGTGTCGGTTGATTACCAGGACGAGCGCAAGTTCGCGGCGGCGGCCGGCGCGGTGGCGCGGGCGGGCAAGCAGACGTTTGACCTGACGTGGCGCAAGGATTACCAGTCCGGGCGCGGCCGTGGCTGGTCGCATTTCGAGGCGACCCGGGCGAACACGACGACGCGCAGCGTTCCGACGACGCGGTATTGGGGCATGGATCATTGGGCGACGCGGACGGGGCAGGGGGCCTACCTCAACTGGGTCGTGGGCAACGCCATCCTGCCTGATCACGATCCGGACCCGACGCACGCGGACACGATTCAGCAGGTGGATCGCACGACCGTGCCGGAGCTGAAGGAACTTCCGGCGGTGATGACGAGCCTGCAGACGGCGATGGACAACGCCGAGGGCGATCTCACGCCGCTCGGGTTGCCCGAATCGAGCATCCCGTTTGATCTCAGCCCGTCGACTGTGGCGACGGAGGCGACGCACTTCGAGCAGGTTTACACCCGGGCCAAAGGGGCGCTGCAGAATGCGCTGGCGGCCTTTGACGACGCGAAGGATGTGACGCGGCTGCTGCGATCCGAGCAGGACTCCCTGACCGACTTCCGCACGCAGGTCGACAAGCAGGAGCTGGCCTACACCAACGCGTTGATCGAATTGTATGGGACCCCCTACACCGACGACATCGGGCCGGGCCGGACCTTCCGCTCGGGCTACGCCGGGCCCGACTTGATCCACTATTCATATGTGGATCCGGCGGAGCTCACGTTCGGGGCGTTGCTGACGCCCGAGACGGATTACCAATGGACGATCGACACGCAGACCTTCACCGCGGACTGGCTGGACGCGAATGGCATCTCCGACTTCAACTTCATCCGCCAGGCGCGCAACAGCCCGGTCGACGGCAACGGCGCGACGACCACGTATCTGGAGAACACGAATCTTTACGTCACCTACAACCTGGCGTCGCACGGCTTCTTCCAGAAGCCGGCCACCTGGACGGGCCAGCGGGCCTCGCCGGGCCGCATTCAGCAGGCGATCTCGGACATCATCAAGGCCCGCAACGCCGCCTACACGGCCTTCTACTGGGCCGACGCGGCCAAGTACGATCTGGATTGGGCCATCCAATCGCTGGAGCGAAAGAAGGAGTCGCACAAAACCATCCGGGAATACCAGACGGCGGTGGTCAGTCTCGAGCAGGTGTTGGACACGGCCAAGCTGGCCTATGACATCTACGAGAAGTACAGCGACCAGACGAAGGACCAGATCAAAAACATTTCCACGATCGCGCTGGAGGCGATCCCGACCTCGCTGATCGCGGGTTTGGCGGCGGGCGGCGATCTGACGTCGCCGGCGCGGGCGGCGATTCTGGGCACGGCGGGGACGGTGGAGTCGGTGACGGAGTGGAGCCAGGTGATTGCCTACAGCATCATCCGGGCGCTGGACTACGCGACGGAGACGTCGAAGCGCTTCATCCAGTTCTCGGACATCGAGCCGGAACAGTTCAACCAGGAGCTGCGGGAGGCGACCAGCACCGTGCGCGACAAGGTGTATGGGATGAACAACTTCATGATGGGCATCAACCGTGCGTTGCAGGAGCTCGACGATGCCAAGCGCAAATACCGTTCGATGCTGGCCGAGGGCGACCGAATCCAGGCGGAGAGGCAGATATTCCGCCAGCGCGCGGCGGCGGTGATTCAAGGCTTCCGCACGCGGGACGCGGCGTTCCGCATCTTTCGAAACGAGAAGCTGGAGCGCTACAAGACGCTGTTTGATCTGGCGTCGCAGTACTCCTTCATGGCCGCCCAGGCCTACGACTACGAAACGGGCCTGCTGAACACCGACCAGGGCCGGGAGTTCATCAATCGGATCGTGCGCGCCCGCGCCCTTGGCGTGGTGCGCAGCGGCGAGCCGCAGTTTGCCGGCAGCGAGACCGGCGATCCGGGGCTTTCCGGGGCCCTGGCCGAGATGCGCGCGGACTGGCAGGTGCTGCGCGGGCGTCTGGGCTTCAACAACCCGGACGCTTATGGCACGACCGTGTCGTTGCGGACCGAGGCGTATCGCATCTTGCCGGGCACGAACGGAACGCAGAACTGGAAGGACGTGCTCAACCAGGCTCGCAAGGCCAATCTGCTCGATGATCCCGATGTCCGGCGGTATTGCCTGCAGGTGGGGTCGCCGGGCGGGTTGCCCGAACCGGGTCTGGTCATCGAGTTCAGCACGACGATTGCCGACGGGCTGAACCTGTTCGGGCAAAGCCTTGCGGCCGGTGACCACGCCTTTGGGTCGGGCGCGTTCGCCACGAAAATCTTCGCGGCCGGCGTCGCCCTGGAAGGGTATCTCGGCATGGACGATCCCGCGGCGAATTCCGGCGCGGTCGCTGGGGCGCAATCACCGCCGGATCCGGACCTGGCGTTCCTGGATCCGAACGCGCTGGCGGCCACGCCGTATCTTTACCTCGTGCCGGTCGGCGTGGACTCGATGCGAAGCCCGCCGCTCGGCGATCAGAGCGAGGTGCGCACCTGGAGCGTCGATGACGTGGCCATCCCGCTGCCGTTCAACATTGGCGGCTCGGATTTCTCGAGCGCCCGCCTTTATCAATCGGCCGACTCGTTGAGCGAGCAGCCGTTCGCCATCCGCAAGCACCAGGCCTTCCGCCCCGTGTCGTCCGCAAGCGTCTTTGACCCGAGCATCTACACCGGCACCGGCAACCTTCGGCGGTCGCAGTTCACGAGCAACCGCCTGATCGGTCGGTCGGTCTGGAACAGCAAATGGAAGCTGGTCGTGCCCGGCCGCAAGCTGTTGAGCAACCCGGACGAAGGCCTCGAGCGCTTCATCCGCACCGTGCGCGATATCAAGCTGCATTTTGTCACCTACTCGTATTCCGGCAACTGAGGTGGAACCATGATTCACTCCCTGCGATTCATCCCCCGGCTCCGCGGGCACCGCACGCTCTCCGCCGTCCCCGCCGGATTATGCGGGCTGGCGCTGATGCTGCCCGGGTTCGCCCCGGCCTACCCGCCGGCACCGTACCACACCCTCTACGGCCAGGTTCGAAACCAATGGGGCGATCCGCTCACCGTTTCCCCCAGCGATGTATTCCTCGAAACGTCGGCCGGCGTGCAGCTCCACACCAGCGTCGTCACCGGCCTTGAGCCCGGCGTGAATTACCGTCTGGAAGTGCCCATGGACTCCGGCACCGCGCCCGACCTCTATCAACCCTCGGCGATGCGCCCGTTCTTTCCCTACCGCCTCAAGGTCCTGATCGGCCAGACCGTGTATCTGCCGATCGAAATGTCCGGCAATTTTTCGCAGATTGGGCAGCCGGGCCAGCGGACCCGCCTCGATTTGACGCTCGGCGTGGACTCCGATGGCGACGGGTTGCCCGATGCCTGGGAGCAGGCGTTGATCGACATCTACGGCGGCACTCTGGCGAGCATCACGCCCAACGGAGACCTCGACGGCGATGGGATCAGCAACCTCAATGAATACATCGCCGGGACCTACGCCTTTGATCCGACCGACGGATTCAACCTGCAATTGGTCGGGCAAACCTCCACGGCGAGCGCGCTGGAGTTTCTGGCCATCCGCGGCCGGACGTACACCATCGAGTCCTCGGTCGACCTCAAGCGCTGGACGCCAGCTTCGTTCCGGCTGCCCACGGATGCGGTCGGTGCGGCCCTGCGCGCCAATTATCTGGCGACCGACGTGCGCACCGTCCGGGTGGAAGTGCCGTTCCAGACCGGCGGCGAGACGAACCGCTATTTCAAGGCCCGTGTGCAGTAGCGATCCGCAAGGCGCGCGGTCGCGCCGACTCCACTGCCCGCATGAGCAATGGTTCCAGGTGCGCGCGCTGTGGTCGGGCCCTTTCGCCGGAGCTGCTGAACGGTTTGTGCCCGAATTGTCTCGTCAGCATGTGCCTTGGCCTCCGCCGCCCCAACCCGCCGCGACGTCGGGCCCGGCGCCGCCCGGGTGGCGGGTCCGCCGGATCCGGCGTCTCGGGGCGGCCTCCCCGCCTCGATTGATTTCCCGCGGCGACGTTGCCGGTGGGTGTGCGCCGCCAGCCCCGTGCGTCATTCCGTTGGCATGAATCGCTTTGAACCGACATTCTCATCCCATGCGCACCCGTTCGTCCCGCCAATCCGCCGCCGTGCAGAATCGGACCTGGCTTCTCCTGGTCGTGCTTGGGGTGGTGGCGGGCGGGGCTCTTTTGATGGTCTATCGGCCCGGCCGTCCGGTGGGGCGCGGCGGGCCGGCGCCGGCCTGGCCTGACGTGTTGCGGACGAATCTGGTTTTTGCGGACGACCGTTTTCGGACCTCGCCGGATGGCCCGCTGTTTACCGGTTTCGTGATTGAGCGTTATGCGGACGGTGCCCTGCGCTCGCGCTCGGCGGTTTCCAATGGTCTGCTGCACGGCCTTTCGCAGGGCTGGTACACGAACGGGCAGCTGCAGGTCGCGGAGCCGTTCACGGCCGGTGTGGCCGATGGGCTGCGCACGAAATGGTATGCCGACGGGACGACGCAATCGGTGGCGACGATCGCGGGCGGGAAGCTGAACGGGACGTTTCGGAGGTGGCATACGAACGGGGTGTTGTCGGAGCAGGCGGAGTTCGTGGCGGATCATCCGGACGGCGTGTCGACGGCGTGGTATCCGAGCGGTTATCTGAAGGCGCGTGTTTTCGTGAAGAGCGGCGAGGCGGCGGAGCAGCGCCATTGGGCGGACGGCGAGAAGCGGGAGTGAATGGAGTTGTCGCTTGCGGCGGGCGGTCCGGGATGCAGAATGCCGCGCATGTCCACCCGCGCCATTTCCTGCCGGCGGTTCAAACTGGTCTCCCTCGTCGGGCTTATTTCGTCGTTGATGCTGGGCTGGGCCGGATCCGTGCGCGCAGCCGGGTTGCCGATGACTCGGGATGGCGACGCGGCCGAGACGGAGACCAACGCCGCGTGGCTCGCCGAGCATTACACCAAGTATGAGCATCGCATTCCGATGCGCGATGGCGTGCGGCTGTTCACGCGCGTGTTCGTGCCCAAGGACGAGGCGCAGCGCTGGCCGATCATTCTGACCCGCACGCCGTATGCGTTGAAGCCGTATGGCGCCAACAACTATTCGGATCCGGTCGGATCGTTCCGGACGCTTGCCCGTGACCGGTTCATCCTCGTGTCCCAGGATGTGCGTGGCCGCTATGGATCCGAGGGAGAGTACGTGCACGTGCGCCCGTTTCGTCCGGACAAGGGTCCCAGGGACATCGATGAAAATTCGGACACGTGGGACACGATTGATTGGCTCGTGAAGAACGTGCCGAACAACAACGGCAACGTCGGCATGTTCGGCATCTCCTATCCGGGGTTCTACGCGGCGATGGGCATGATCGACTCGCATCCCGCGCTGAAGGCGGCGTCACCGCAGGCGCCGATTTCGGACTGGTTCATGGGCGACGACCTGCATCACAACGGCGCCTTGTTTCTCTCCCAGAACTTTGGGTTCTTTTACGCGTTCGCTCAGCTTGCCCGGGTGGACGATCGGCTGCACGAGGATCCGCGCCGCTACCAGTTTCCGACGCCGGATGGCTATGAGTTCTTTCTGCGCATGGGGCCGCTGGCCAACTCGGTGGGCTTGATGAAGAGCCGGTCTCCGGAGTGGGAGGAGTTCCTGGCCCATCCCAACTACGACGCCTACTGGCAGGCGCGAAACCTGCGCCCACACCTCAAGGGCGTGCGCTGCGCGGTCATGAATGTGGGCGGGTGGTTTGACGCGGAGGATTTGTTCGGGCCGCTGGAGATCTATCGCCAGACCGAGCGCCTGAACCCGGGCATCACCAACACCCTGGTGATGGGCCCATGGGCGCATGGCGAGTGGGGACGCGGTCATGGGGATCGCCTGGGCGACATCAATTTCCGCGCGAAGACTGGCGATTACTTTCGCGAGCAGATTGAGCTGCCATTTTTTCGGCGGTTTTTGAAGGGCGACACGAACTACACGCCGGCGGAGGCGCACGTGTTCGAGACGGGAACGCATCAGTGGAGACGCTTCGATGCGTGGCCGCCGAAGTCCTCCGCCGCCCGGTCGCTGTATTTTCTCGAGGACGGCGCGCTCGGGTTCGATCGCCCGGCCGGCCGGGCCGACGCCTTCGACGAGTTTGTCAGCGACCCGGCCAAGCCGGTGCCGTTTACGCTGGAGGTGACCACTGATTATCCGCGCGGCTATCCGACGCACGACCAGCGCTTCGCCGCCACGCGGCCGGACGTGGTGGTGCACCAGACAAAGCCGTTGGAAGAGGACCTGACGTTGGTAGGTCCATTGACGGCGGAGTTGTTTGTGTCAACGACGGGCACGGATGCGGACTGGATCGTGAAGCTCATCGATGTCTACGCGCCGGATTTTCCGAATCCCGAGCCGAACCCGTCGCATCTCGTGATGGGCGGGTATCAGCAGCTGGTGCGGGGCGATGTGTTTCGGGGGCGCTTTCGGAACAGCTTTGAAAAGCCGGAGGCATTCACGCCCGGTGCGATCACCCGCATCGGGTTCACGCTGCCCGACATCTGCCACACTTTTCGGCGGGGACACCGCGTGATGGTGCAGGTGCAGAGCAGCTGGTTCCCGCTGGTCGATCGCAATCCGCAGACCTTCGTCAACATTCACACGGCGCAACCGGAGGATTTCCAAAAGGCGACGCACCGGCTGCATCGCGGGGCGGAACATTCGTCATCCATTCGGGTCAACGTTTTGCCCGCGGGCGGGCGCTAAATCTACAGCCCTTTATGAAGCCTCAAATCTTGCCGTTGCTTTCGGTGCGCCGGGGCGCCCAGGCCATCGCGTTTTACCAGTGCGCGTTTGGCGCAACGGAGGTTCTCCGCGTGGAGGACGAGTCCGGCGCCGTGGTCGCGCGACTGTCAATCGGAGGGGCGGATTTCTGGGTGGCAGATGAATCGCCTGAGCATGCCAATTTCAGCCCCGACTCGCTCGGTGGCAGCACCGCGCGAATGATCCTGGTCGTGGACGATCCGGACGCGGAATTTGCCCGGGCCATCGCGGCGGGAGCGACCGTGGTCTGGCCGGTCCAGGACCAGTCCTATGGCTGGCGGGTGGGTCGGGTCTGCGATCCGTTCGGGCATCACTGGGAAATTGGGAAGCCGTTGGACGGTTGCAGTTGAAGCACGCAGCGGGTTTCGCCTGCGCCTTGAGGCGGGTGCGGGTTGGGAGCCGAATGGCGGCTCGGTTGCGGTTGGGGGAGCCGGGCGCCGCCGGAAGTGAACCGCGGCTGGCCCCGCCGTTCGGGACGCAGCCGCGGTCGAGTTCGGATCCGGGCGTCCGGCCTACTCGGCGCGAAGGCGGTAGAACCGGCGCGAGGTTGGCGACGGGTCGCTCTGGAGTTCCAACTCGGCCCCGGTGCCGGTGGCGGACACGCTTTCGGGGGTCCAGACGGCTCCCGGCCCGAGGGTGGCGGTGGACTCGAGATGGAGGATCGATCCGGAATCGGCCAGCACCCGGAGGCGCACCCGGTTGCCGCCCGTCGGGATGAACGACGTGATGCGAGGCGGGTTGGGGATCGCCGCACGCACGACCGTAACGCGAAATGCCGTCCCCGCTGTGGCCCCGTCCGGATCGGTGACTTGCACTCCGATCCGCGCGACTCCGGTCTGGCCAGGAAGGGCCGTGATGGTGAGCGTCCGTGTGGCGCCCATGCCGGTCCATGCCAGGTTTGCCGAGGGGATGACATTCGGGTTGTCCGAGAGGGCCAGCACTTCGAGATCGCCGGGAACGTTGTCGAGGTCATCGAGGTGGACGGCCACCGGTTGCGACTGGCCGGACTCGATGGTCAGGTCGGCGATGGGCGCGATCGACGGTGGATCATTCACCGGGAGAACGTCGACGAGGAACGACTGGGTGGTGACGTGATTCTGCGGATCGCTGATGGTCAGCGTGATGATGGTCGAGCCGGATTGATCGGGCCGCGGGGTGATGCGGAGCGTGCGATTGGTGCCGGTGCCCCCGAAGACCAGGTCCGCTGGCCGGACGAGCGTGGGGTTGCTGGAAGCTCTCGTCACCGTGAGTTGGGCGGGAGCCGTGTCCGGATCAAAAAAGGTGAATGCGATCAGGCCGGAGGGAGTGTCCTCATCGAGGATTTGATGGCCGAGGGCCGAGAGGATGGGTGCGCCGGGGGTCGGGGGCGTCGTGCCGGGCCGGGCGGCGAGGGTCGGGTAACCGCTGTAGGCGCGATAGGCCCCGCCGGTCAGCCGGGGGCCGGCGATCTGGCCGAGCGACGCTTGGTTCGCATAGCGGGTCGAGGTCGAGCGCCCGCCGCCGCCGGTGGGCACGCCGGCGCCGGCGGCACGCTCGGCGGCGCGAACGGAGGCGACCGTGAGCAGGCTGCCGAGGACCAGCGTCAGGACGGCGCCGGCTCTGGCGCGAGGGGTCGGAGGGATGGGGAGGAGTTTCATCGTTGGGCTCCAGGAAAAAGGTTCGATCATTGATGAATCAGGTGTGAGGCGGTCATCGGGCCCGGATGGTGGCGTTGCCGCGGGTGGCCCGCAGGGTGATTGATTTGCGCAGGACCCGATCCTCGGTGTAGCTGCCCGGCCGCAGGAGGACGATGTCGCCGTTGTGGGCGTCGTCGATGCCGTTGTTGAGGTGGTTGAACGGGCCGAGTTGCAGAAGGCCGGTTGGAAGAACAGTGCCTTTGCTGGTGCCGTCGGAGGGAGCGTTGGCCGTGTGGTCGACGAAGACAGTTCTTCCTGAGGCGACCTGCGCCCGGGGGTTGTTGGAGTAATCCGTCATGCGATCGAGTTGATCGGAGGTAAGGATGAACCGATCCGCCGGGCCAAGAACATTGCCGGCGGCGTCCCGCGGCGCCGCTGCGGTGCCATGATACGACATGATGTTGGAGAGCGTATTGTTGACCAGCAAGGTTTGCGCTGCCGTCAACGACAGGCCCGGGAAGTTGGCGCTGGCAATTTGGTTGAAGGTGTCCCAGCAGTCGTTGTCGGGGAGCGTGTCGTCGATGCCGTCATCGCCCGAGATTTTGCGGAAGCAATCGCAGGAATCGTCCTTCGTGCACTTGCTGCCATTTTCGTTCTCGAATTTCTGGCCGTCGTGAGTGTGAGGAAGGCCGATATAATGGCCGATTTCGTGCAAGACGACCCAGTCCGGATTGATCCCTTGCGAGAGGACGATGATGTCACGTTCTTTGGCGAAGGTCCGATCGCAGGAGCAACTGCCGGCCGAATTGCCGGACACGATGTAAATATTGATGGCGTCATCCTTGAACTTGAATTTGGTTTTGTCGTTCTCCACGGCCGTCTCAAGCTGGTCGATGTCGCTGTTGGAATCATCGTCGTCTCCGTCGCCAAACGCGGCGATGTCGGACCATTGAGCGGCGCCCGAGACGTCGAGGATGGGCTGCAGGTCGAGCCGATAGCCGCGGCCCATCTTGGCGAGAACCCAGTTGCCGTAGGTGATGTAATTGGTGATGTCCTGATTGCTGTTCAGCGGGCCGGAGCTGGGCCGGTTGCCATTCGCGTCGAGGATGAACTTGAACGAGACGCGCCAGTTGATGTCGGCGTGCGCACGGAGGGGCAGGAGCGAGCCGAGCGCGGCCAGCAACACCAGCGCGGCCGGCAGGAGCCGGGGCCGGAGGAAAAAGGGTGTCTTCATGGCGGGTGAGATTATTGGGCGAACACTCGATTACTGGAGCGACACGAGGACCAACACGAGACCCCGTCCGTGGTCGAGGGCGGTCATGGCCTTGCCGAGGATGGCACCCGGGGCCTGGCCGGGCGCGGCTTTCATGCCATGGCCGGGCGTGTTCGACGTGGTGATGAAATCGCCCGGCTGGATGGCGCCGTAGCCGGCGTCGACCTGGCAGTAGACGCGGCCGGTCAAGGCCACGGGCAGGCGTCCGTCGGCCTTGGTGCCGTGCTGGCCCATGAGCATGCCGGGCTTGACGCCGCCGGCGCCGCTGATGATGCCGGCGACGGTCGGATCGGCCGCGCGCTCGCTGAGGCGCAGGCCGCCCGGCCGGGCCGGGTCGATGCAGACGATCAGGCCGGGTTCGATTGAGGTCCGGGCCGGGCCGGTGATGTCGAAGCGTTCGGAAAGGTCGGAGCCGCCGGTGATCTGCAGGACCTGGGTGGTGATTTTGCCTTCGCCATTGTCTTCGCCGTTGATCTGGACGGTGATGTTGCCGGCGGCGTCGGTGAAGTGGGCGAAGCCACCGCCGGTGCCGAGATACGAGCCGGTGATGCGCACGGTTTCCGTGGCGCCGTCGCCCTTGTAAAGCTGGAGGGCGCCCTTGCCGTCGCCGTCGAGATCTCCGGTCAGGCGCACGGTGCGCAGGCCGCTGCCGCGCTTGAGCTCGAGACGCCCGGCGTCCCAGGAGTCATCGGCCGCCAGCGTGAGCGTGGCCGTCCCATTGTCCCGCTTGAGGCTGATGGCGCCCCCCTCGTTGCCGTCATCGGCGTCGATCTCGACCGTGGTCGTGCCGTCGCCGTCGTGGAGGTTGACGACGGCTCCCTTGGTGGTGCCCTGGCCGCCGAGGAGCTGGACGGTTTCCGTGCCGTCGTTGTCGTAGAGCTTGAGCTCGCCGCTGTTGTTGGGGCCGTCGGCGTCGATGCGGACGCGGTTGGACAAGTCGGATCGTTTCAGGATGATGCGGCCCTGATTTTCCCCGGCGTCGCCGGCGATCTCGACGGTGTTGTTGCCGGCGGAGTTGCCGAGTTGCAAGGCGCCGCCGCTGGCGCCGCCGAAGGTGGAGCGGAGTGCGACCGTTTGCTTTCCGCTGTTTTGTTTCATCTCGATGATGCCGGTGGAGAGCGGATCGCCCGGGTCTTCCCCATGGAGCACGATGGTGGCATTGCCGCTGGTGTTTCTGAGCGAGAGCAGGCCGCCGCCGGCGCCGTTTTCGGTGCCGGTGAGTCGCAAGGTCTCGCGCGCGCCAGCCGAGTCAAAGAGAAGGATGCCGCTGTTGGTGTTGCCGATGTCCGCGTCGAGGGCGAGGACGGTGTTGCCGTCGTTGCGTTTGAGACGCACGACGCCGCCGGCGGTGGTCGCCCCCCCGTCCTGCGCGTCAAATTCGAGGGTGGTGTTGCCGCTGCCATTCTTCAGCAGCAGCTGGGCTCCGGCGGCGCCGGACTCCGCGCCCACCAGGCGGGCGGTCTCGACCGCGCCGGTGAGGTCGAACATTTTCAGGCTGCCGGTGCCGGTCTGGGCTCCGGCGTCGAGCACAGCCCGGGTTTGGTCGCCGCCCGACTTGAGCGTGAGCGTGCCGGGATTGTTGGTGACGCCAAGAGTGAGGTTGGGAGCCAAGGCGGAACTGTCGATCGCGCCATCGGTGACGGTCGAGGCGACCATGGCAAACCCGACCGACGCGATGCGCGTGTCGGGCGCCAGTTGCTGGACGCCGTTCGTGGCGTCGTCGAACCAGACACGGAGGAAGACGTCGCGATGATCGGCAAACACCGTGGGGGAGACGCTCTGGCTCATGCCGGCGATGGTGCGGTCGCCGAGCAGGACGGAGTAGAGGCCGTTAAAGACGGCGATATTCGTCAGGCTGGACGTGGGAGCGGCGCCGCCGGTGCTGGTGCCGTCGTGGCTCCAGTAGGTATTGGTGCCGAGGCGATCAACGAGGGCGAATTTGAAGAGGCCCTGGCCGGTGAAGGGCTGGTTGTTGACGGTGACGTAGCCCTGGTAGTTCAGCATGGTGGGCACGTCGGCGGCCAGCCGGCCGGCGGGGAGGGTGGTGGCCGTGGCTGCGGCGGCGAGGAGGAGCATCGAGCGGTTCATAAACAGTATTGAGATCCGTCTGGTTAGTTTCGTGGTTTTCGTGGGACGCCGGGCCGTGGGGCCGGCAGGCCTACGGACACCGCTGACGCTTGCCTCGGGGACGCGTTACACGCGCAAAAAAATAAGTGGTTAGGACGATCTTTGGTGTAATACCCGGCGGCTGATTTCTTAAGATCCTGAAATGGCACTCGAGCCGCGTGCGCGAGGGCGTCCCTGGTCGTGCGCAGGCTGGCCAGGGGCCTTCAGAGCTGTTAGGAATGGTCGATTGAACTAACCAGTGGCTGGCGGGTGTCGGCCCGGGTGCGCGGTTGTCTTGAGAAGGAGCTTGAGACCAGTTGAACGTCAGCCGGTGGCCCGTCCGGGGCGCTGGCCTCAAAAAATATTTCTATGTCCATCACGGTTCGTTTACGGCGGGTGTGGCCGCGGGGGATTTTGATCGGCGTCGGCTTGGCTGCCGGGCTGATAGCTGTGCGCGGCGCGGATTTAGCCGGCGGAGATTCCCGCACCGCAGATTTCGACCGACGGCCGGGCACGCGGCTGGCCGCGCCGGGACGGCCGGAGGCCGAAGGCCGGCTGCGAGCCGTCTTGCCGAGGGTGCAGGTCGAGCGCGGTCGAATCACCGGGGGGGCGCATTGGATTGGAACGGTGGATGGATTTCTCACGGGCCCGGATGGCCGCGGTGGGGGCCTGCCGGCGGCAGGCGGGGCGGCGGGTCTGGCCGTGTCGGGGATTCGTCCGGACGACCCGCATCGGGTGGTGAAGGCATTTCTAAGCGAGCACGCCGCCGTGTTCGGGCATGATCATCGCGTGCTGGCCGGCGCGCGGCTGACGCGTGACGCCACCTCGACCAACAGCGGTGTGCGCAGCTCGACATGGCAGCAGGAAGTTGGAGGGATTCGGATCCATGGCGCCACGCTCAACGCGCATCTGAGCCGGCGCGGCGAGTTGGTGACGGTGGGGAGCGACATGCTGGCGAGCCCGGAGACGGGGGTGGACGCGGCCCAGCGCGCGCTGGTTGCGGGTGGGGCGGATCTGCCGGTGGCGCCGGCCCGGGCGCTGGGGATCGCGGCCCGGAGTCTGTCCGTGGTGCTGGACGAAGCAACGCTGACGGTCGTGGCTCCGCCTGAGGGTGGTGAGCGGGTGCAGAAATTGTCGGGCCCGGGCTGGCGGCGGCCGGCGCGTCTTGCGCTGGCCTGGCTGCCGCTGGATGCACAGACCCTGCGCCTGTGCTGGCGGGTGTGGTGGAGCGAGCCCTCGCGGAGTGTGGGCTATGAATTTTTTGTCGACGCTTCGACCGGCGAGTTGATTTCTCGGCGAAATTTAACGGACCACGATTCTGCGCCGGCGACGTACCGGGTTTACACCACGGAGTCGCCGACGCCCATGTCCCCGGGTTTCTCCAACCCGGTCACGAACCAGCCGCCGGCGGTGGTGCGCACGCTGCTGGCAATGACCTCGTTGAGCGCAGTGGCTTCACCCAACGGCTGGGTGGATGTCGGGCTGAACGAACTGAAGGGGAACAATGCTCATGCCTATTACATGCGAAAAGTCAGTGAAAACTCGTGGAGCGGAACGATGGTGCACGGGAGCCCGAGCCGGGTGTTTGATTTTCCGCTCGATCTAACGATGACGCCGGATGACCGGCCCGAGGCGGTGACGGCAAATGCCTTTTACTGGGTGAACTTTGCCCATGACCGGCTTTACGCGCTGGGCTTTGACGAGGCCAACCGCAATTTTCAAGACACCAACTTCAACCGTGGCGGGCTGGGCGACGACTCGGTCACCGTGACCGTGAATGACCCGGGGTCCGAGGACAACGCGGGCATGACGACGTATGACGAAGGAGGCAACCCGAGTTTGAATCTGGGCGTGTTCACCGGGCCCAATCCGGATCGGGAATCCGCGCTCGATGCGGAGATCATCGTCCATGAATACTGCCATGGGTTGAGCAACCGGCTGATCGGCGACGGGACGGGCATGTCGTCGCTCCAGAGCAAGGGAATGGGGGAGGGGTGGTCGGACTTCTACGCGCTCGCCCTGACCAGTGCGTCGACCGACAACTTGAACGGAAACTACGCCAAGGGCGCGTATGCGTCCTATCGCGTGTGGGGCACGGATTACCAGGCCAACTATTACTCCGGCATCCGGCGATATCCCTACACGACGGACCTGACCAAAAATCCGCTCACGTTCAAGGACATTGACCCGGAGCAGGCCGACCCGCATGTCGGCATTCCAATCAACCCGTCCCTGGTGGGGTTCCCGGCACACGAGGTGCACATGCAGGGCGAGGTCTGGTGCTCGATGCTTTGGGAAATGCGGGCGCGATTGATCGAGAAACACGGGTTCGCGACGGGCAACCAGCTGTCGCTCCAACTGGTGACGGATGGCCTGAAATACTCGGTCAACAATCCCAACTTCACGACGGCGCGCAACGCGATCGTCATTGCCGATCTGGCGTTGACCGGCGGGGCGAACAAGAAGGAGATCTGGGCGGCCTTTGCCAAGCGCGGGCTTGGCGCGCTGGCTGTGGCCGGGGCCAGCACCAACATCGCCGATATCGTCGAGAGCTTTGATTCCCTCGACAGCCTGAACGTTTTGCCGGCCGATGACACCGTCGTTACGGGGCCGGTCGGGGGGCCGTTCGCGCCGACGTCGAGGACATTTACGCTGACCAACGACAGCCCGAGCGCGTTGATCTGGCGGGCGCGGGCCGAGCCGCCGCTGGAAGTGAGCACGGCGAGCGGCACGCTGGCCGCGCACGCCGCCCAGTCCCTGACCGTGACGATCAACGGTGCCGCGGCCGGCGTCCTGCCCCAAGGCGGCTACTCCTACTCGGTTTTCGTCACGAACCAAACCAGCGGCGAGGTGTTCCGCCGAGTCTTCAGTTTGCTGCTGGGCGTGCACCAGGAGCCGGCGGAGCGGTTTTCGAGTTTGCCGGGCGATGGCAATGATTTGGCCAATCGCTCGTTCTGGTTTCTGCCGGATGAATCCGGCACGAACTATGACGTCTGTCGCGTGATCCCATCGCCGGCCGCTTTCCCGGTCGACCCCGCTTCGGCGCAGACGCTCGGGTTCACCAACGTGTCCGGCGTGGTCGTGGCCCTGACCAATGGAGCGAATTTCCCGTTCTTTGGACTGCCCTACGACGAGTTCGAGGTGCGGCGGGACGGCTCGGTCGTGCCCGGAGCCGGGACCTCGACGTTGGCGGAGTTTTTCAGCATCCCGGCGCATTTCTCCGTGCCCCGAATCGCCGGGTGCCGCGACGGCTACAGCTCGGCCACCGGACGTGTCTCCTGGAAACAACTGGCCGACCAGATGGTGGTGACGTGGGAAGATTTTAAGAAATCTGTCGGAGGCGGGGTGGCCAATTTTCAGTTGCAGCTCTACTTTGACGGGCGCATCCGCCTGACCTTTCTCGAGCACACCACGGTCGGTGGCATCTGCGGCCTTTCCTCCGGTCACGGCACGCCACCGTTGTTTGCGGAGACGGACCTCAGCGCGTCTCCCTCGTGCACCGCGCCGCAGCTGGTCCTGGCCCTGCCGGCCAGCGTCACGGAGGGGAGCCTGATTTCACCCCGCGGCACCGTCAGCATCGTGGGCCGGCCCACGCTGGTGGATCTCGTCATCAACCTGACTTCGAGCGATTCCAGCGAGGCGCTCGTGCCCGCCACGGTGACCATTCCGGCCGGCCGCACGTCGGTGGACTTCCCGGTCTCGGCGGGGAACGACTCGGCGCGGGACGGCACGCAGGTCGCCTTCATCACGGCCTCCCGCGTGGGCTACACGTCGGCGAGCGGCGCGGTGGCCGTGCATGACAATGAGACCGCGGTGATCAGCGTGTCGCTGCCGCCCAGCCGCACCGAAGGAGGCTTGCTGGCCTTCGGCTCGGTGTCCCTCAACGCGGCTCCGGCGAGCCTCGTCGGCCTCCAACTCGAGTCGAGTTCGCCAAACATTCTCACGGTTCCGCCGGTGGTGTTCGTGGAAGCCGGTCAAACGACGGCGCTCTTTCCAATTTTCGCCCCGGACAACAACCGGATTGAAGGCTCCCAGACCGCGACCGTCACGGCCAGCGTGCGCAACTGGACCGCGGGCAGCGACACCATCACGGTGCTCGACAACGAGACCACGAACCTGACCATGTTCACCTTCCTCTTCCAAAGCGAAGGGGCCGGGACCGTGACCAACGGGACCACCGTGCAGATCTCCGGCGTGCTGTCGACCAATCTTCCGGTCGCGCTGATCAGCGACGACGAATCGGAGATCCGCACGCCGCTGTTCGGCGGGTTCATTCCCGCGGGCAGCACCAACGTGGTGTTTCCGCTGTTCCTGCAGGATGACGCGATCATCGACGGGCTGGTGGGCGTGCAGTTGCGCGCCATCGCCGGCGGCTTCAGGCCGGCCACGAATCTTGTGTTCGTCTTTGATAACGACGGCCCGCCGGAGCCGGGCCAGCCGTCCCCGCCGCATCTGGCGACGGAGGTTGACCTCGATGCGGATCTCGGCTGGGGCCGGGTGCAGGGCGATCTGCTGGTCAATGGCGGCTTCGAAACGGGCGATTTCACCGGGTGGACCTTGGAGGGCACAGGCGCCGGGGCGTTCGTGGTCGACGGAGGATCCTATGATCCGCAATCGCCGGACGGGTCGCAGCCTCCGCTGGCGGGAAGCTTCAGCGCGTTGTCGGACCAGACCGGGCCCGGCACGGTCACGTTGTGGCAGCAGGCGTCGATTCCCGATGGCGCCACCAATGTCACGCTGAGCTGGATCGATCAGATTCGGAGCCACGGCCCGTGGGTGGCCGGGCAGGGGTTCCGGGTCGAGCTTCGGGATACCAATGACGCCGTCCTCGCAACGCTCTTCAGCACGACCACCAACGATCCACCGTTCGGCGGGACGACGAGCCGCTCCGCCGACTTGCGGCCGTGGCGTGGGCAGGCCGTGCGGGTGGCGTTCGTCGAACAGGACCATGGCGGCTACTTGAATGTCCGTCTCGATGAGGTCCACCTGATGTGCCAATCGGTGGCCGCGACGTTTTACGACGTTTATTTCGGCGCAAATCCGGCGCCGGCCCTGGCGGAATTCCAGGGCACCACGTCGAACTCGACCTGGGCGCTGCCGAAGCTGTGGCCGGACACCACCTATTACTGGCAATTGAAGTCCCGGAGGAACACGGCCACCAACGCGGGGCCGGTCTGGCAATTCAGCACGCGGGGCAGCCAGCTCCTGGTCACGCTCATCGCCAGCAACAGCTCGTGGCGTTATCTCAACACGGGCGTTTATGCGGGAGCGGTCTGGAACGATCTCGGTTACAATGACAGCGCCTGGCCAAGCGGGCCGGCCAAGCTCGGCTTCGGGGGCGACGGCGAAAACACGGTGATCGGGTCGGGCTCCACCAACATCGTCACCTATTGGTTCCGCCGGCCGTTTACGCTGAGTCATCCCGAAGCGGTCAGCGGCTTGATCGCGCGGCTCATCCGGGACGACGGGGCGGCCGTCTACCTGAACGGCACGCAGGTGTGGCTCGACAACCTGCCGGCGCGTTTCGATTCGGCGACGCAGGCGCAGACCGTGCTGAACGATCCCGAGGAGAAGCAATGGATCACCAACACGTTCAACCCGTCGTTGCTGGTAACGGGCCAGAATGTCATCGCGGTGGAGATCCACCAGCGGCACGGCTTGTTGCCGAGTCCCGATCTGGGCTTCGCCTTCGAGCTGCGGGCGGTTTTCGACGGGGCCAATCACCTTCCGGAGGTGGCCCTGACCGCGCCGTCCGATTTCAGCGTGGCCAGCCTCCCCACGAACGTGACGCTGACGGCCAAGGCCGGCGACACGGATGTGTTGGGCAATCCCATCAGCCCGGCCAAGGTGGAGTTCGTGGCGGACGGAGTGACGTTGGGGCTGAGTCCCACGTCGCCTTATGCCTACACGTGGACCAATCCACCGCCTGGTGAGCACTGGCTCACGGCGGTGGTGACCGATGGGGGCGGTCTGACCGCCACGTCGGCGCCGGTGCATCTGTTGGTGGCGCCGGCGGTGGGCCAGAGTTTTGCCACATTGATCCCGGCGGGTGGCGTCTGGAGCTACCTCGACAACGGGATCTATCCGGGGTCGCGCTGGGCCGGCGTTGGCTATGAAGAGTCGCGGACCGCGGGCTGGAAGCGCGGCGCAGCCCAGCTCGGATACGGCGACGGCGACGAGGTGACCGTGGTTAATGATGGGCGCAGCTTTATCAACCGGCACATCACGACGTGGTTTCGCCGGCACTTTGTCCCGCCGGCCAGCCTCACGAGCCTGACCCTTAGGGTGCTGCGGGACGATGGCTTGGCGGTCTACCTGAACGGGACGGAGATCTACCGGAACAACCTGCCGGCGGGGCCGGTCCTATCCAACACGCTGGCCACCGTCAGTGTGACGGGCGTGGAGGAAAACCGATGGCTGGTCGTTCCCCTGGCCAGCCATGTGGTCCTGCCCCTGATCAACCCGGGCGACAACGTCATTGCGGCCGAGGTGCATCAGTTCAGCGCAAACAACGCCGACATGAGTTTCGACTTGGAGCTGATTGGGGCGGGCAATTTGCGCCCGGCGGTGGCGGTGACCGCTCCGCTGGAGCACGCCCAGTATTTCGAGCCGTCCAGCCTGACTGTCGCTGCGACCGCCACGGACGCCTATGGGGCGGTGGCCAAGGTTGAGCTTTTCGACGGCGGCACTTCCCTGGGCAGCGTTCTGTCGCCGCCCTATCAGGTCACGTGGAGCAGCCCGCCGCCGGGCGTGCACACCCTGACGGCGGTGGCCACGGACAATCTGGGCGCTACGCAGGCGTCGAGCCCCGTCCAGGTCACAATTCTGACCCCGACGGCGCTGAGCATTCGCAGCGTGGCCACGAATCTGGTGGAATTGACCTGGCCCGACACGGCCGTCGGCTATCATGTGGAGAGCGCAGCCGAGCTGTCGTTGCCAGTGAACTGGTCTCCCCTCAATTTGCCCGTGGAGCAGGTCGGCGGGGTGTTCCGCGTGCTCGTGAACCCGGGGGAAGGCCAGCGATATTTCCGTTTGCAGGCACCGTAAAGCGACGCCAGCGGGGGAGGGGCGGCGACCCGCGGCGCGCGGGGCCGCCTTGAACATAGTTATGAAATTGCATTGCCTCAGAGCGGAGCGGGGGCGACAGTCTCCGCAGCAATCCACCAGACTTTCTGGGCGGCGCGGCGGAGCGTTACCTTCCTTGTTCGGGTTGATTCCAAATTGATGCGCCGCGCGAAAGCGCGGGGGTGACGAACCATTAATCAAAACAGACCGTTGCTGTTTCCATAACAAAACCAATCGCAAGCATGAGCCGATTCCCGTTTCGTCCCTATCCTTCCCGTGAACCTCTGCATCGTCGCAACGGCAAGATCCGTGCGCGGGAAGTGCGGGTCGTCGACGAAACGAAGCAGTCGCTGGGCGTGATGACCCTGGCCGACGCGCTGCGCCTGGCGCAAACCCGGGGGTTGGACCTGGTCGAAATCGCGCCGACGGCCACGCCGCCGGTCTGCCGCATCATCGAGTACGGGAAGTTTCAATACGAGGAGGCCAAGCGAAAGAAGGACTCGGCGGCCCGGCAGCCGTCCACGCAGATGAAGGAGCTGCAGCTTTCCGCGAACATCGACGAGCACGATTTCCGGACCAAGCTCAATCACGCGATCGAATTTCTCAGCGAAGACCTCAAAGTGCGGATCAAGCTGCGCTTCCGGGGCCGGCAACGCGCCCACAAGGAGTTCGGGTTTCAGGTCGTCAACCGATTCATCGAAGCCGCCGCGGCCTTCGGCAAAGCCGACAGCGCGCCGAAAATGGCCGGCGACCGCGACCTGCACGTCATCCTCAGTCCGCTCCCGCGCAACCAACGCGCCAAAGCCCCCGCAAAGCCTGTCAAGGCCGACGCGCCCGCAACCTCGGAGGTCCCTGCCGAGCGCTTGACGGCCGCCAACGAGCCCCTAACCCCGCCAGCCAGCCCCCGGACGGACTCCCCGCCGGACGCGGCCGACATCTAGGCGGCGATCGCGCTGCCGGTTCGGGACCGATGGACGCTGTCCCCGTGCGGTCATCGGCCATGACGGCAGGCCTCTGTCTGCCGGGCCAGAAACTTCGCAGCTGATTCTGACGCGGTTCCGTTTAGACCTTCATCGGCGGAGCACGTCTTCACGGATCCAGGATCCTGGCGCGGAGAAAGGTGGTCGCGGAGGGCGTTGCCAGCCATTCAAAAAGTCCGTTGCTGGGGATGTTCGTCCGCAGCGCGGTCCAGTGCCGCAGATCCGGTGACGACTCCACGACATGCGGCACGCCGCTGGTGCCGTGCAGCACGAGCCGGACGAGCCCATTGGCAGGCGCCTCGGCCGACAAGCTTGGCGCCGCCGGCGATATGGTATCGAACTTCAAGCCATCGTAGTAGATCGTGAATCCGTTGTCCCACGTGTCCTGGTGGATTTCGAACTGCCGCACGTCGGTGAGGGTTGGTGTTCCGCTGGCGGTGCGGGTCCAGCGGGTGCTGCCCGCCAGGGGCACCCGATGCGCGCTCCAGGCGCGGTTGGTGGTGAACTGGCCGGAGGGGGTGTAGGTGAAGTCGCCGCCGGCACAGCGCAAGACAACCACGGGTTGGTTGCCCTGGAACCCGATGGGAGTGGTGTTGATCGCGTAGGTCCAGAACACGAGGGCATCGCCGGAGCGCAGATACCAATGCGCCTTGCCGTCGGCTGGAAAGGTCACGCCGGTGTCGAACCCGCTGGCAGTGACAAAGCGGATGGACTTCGCGCCCACACGAAATTGTGTGACGTCGTCGCTCACACTGGTGGCCGCGCCATCTGAAGCGAACGTGCCCCACTCCGGGGCGTTGCCTTCGGCCACATCCGTGGGCAGCGGGGTGGGCCGGACGGTCAAACGCGCCTCGGCGTCCGCGGATCCCAGCGGATTGCGCACTTCCACGCGATAGAAGCCGGCGTCCCGGCGTTGCACATCGAAAAGGACGAGGTTGCGATTCGTGGCGCCGGGGATGTCGACTCCATTGAACTCCCACTGGTATTGCAGCGGGGTCGTCCCGGTCGCCTCGACCGCCAACGTGACATCGGCGCCGGCGATGACGTCCTGGTCGGCGGGCGCTGCGGCGATGGCCGGGGGGAAATTGGTGCTGAGGCTGAAGTCGGCGGATTGGGCTCCGCTGACGAGCGTGATGGCGCGTTGCCAGGGGAAAAAGTCGTGGCCGGCTTGGGCTGCGGTCACGACGTAATCGCCCGCGGGAAGATTTGAGAGGATGCACGTCCCGTCCGGGCCGGTCACGCCGGCGATGGTTTGGGTCTGCAGGCAGGTGAGGGCAAGGCTCCAGCCGTCGATTTGGCCGGTGCGTCCGCTCGCGGTGTCTTTGGCGATCAGCTTCCAAATGCCGGCGGCCGGTTCCCCGCGGAAGAGCGCGAGACTCTCAATTGGCTCGGTCAGGTCGGGATAAAACGTGATGAGATTGGGCTCCGCTCCGGCGGGATTCCCGTGAAGCCGCACGGTGGTGCCGGCGGGTGAGACGAGGGACACGTCGAGTTCCTGCCGGGACGGATGCGAAATGGTGAGGCCGACGCTGACCCGTTCGACCGTGCCGGTGGCGGAGACGGCGAGGGGGCTGTCGACGCCAGACGGCTGGTGGTCGGGGATCGGAAAAGGACCGGTCGAGGTCCAGCGGCTCCAGAGCGGGATTTTGCCTTCGGCGGAGACCGCGACCCCGCCGAGGCCGGTGGCGCCGTCTCGGACGGTGGTGAGGAGTTGGGCGGGCAGAACTTCGACGGCGACGGGAGCGCTGACGCCTTCGGTACCGTTTTGCAATTCGTAGGCGCGGGCGACAAGGGTGTGGGATCCGAGCAGCCCCCGGGTGTCCCAGGTAAAGACGTAGGGCGCGAGGGTGTCGCTGGAATGGAAAACTCCATCCACGTAGAGGTCGACGCGGCCGAGGGCGCCATCGACGAAGGCGTTGGCCCGGATGGCGACGAGCCCGGAGACGTTGGTGTTGGCGCGCGGCGTGGTGATGGTGACGGAAGGCAGTCCGAGGGTGCCGTTGAGATTTCCGGTGCCTGCCTTGAATTGGTCCGGGTCCACGACGTAGCGCCACCAGTTGTTCAGGAAACCATCCGGGCCGCGGCCGGGCACGTGGGGCAGGTGGTGGTACCACCAGTTCAGATACTCGCGTTGCGGGTCCTGGCCGGTGGGCGACCACTCGTGGTAATCGAAGGTGCGGGTCAGCCCGGTCAGGTTGGGGTAGTGGTCCCAGTCGTCGGCGCTGCTCGTGACGGCGCGGGAGTTTGCGTAGTCGTAATCGGACGTTCCATTGACGGGGAAGTGCACATTGCCAACGCCGCCCAGGCCGGGGGCGTCCTTGTCGAGGAGAGCGAAGGCGCTCCAGTGATTGGTGCGGTTCGGCAACCATTGGCGGTAGGAGTGAACCATGATGCTTTCCGTGCGATGGCCGTAGGAATGGATGGCCTCGCCGACGCCGCGCTCGAAGTTCCAGCCCATGACCACGAACAGGCGTTCGCTCGGCACGCCGGAGACGGGCGATGAGTTGCACCAGTAGCCGCCGTCCCCGGCCATGGTGGACTCCCACGTGCCGGCTCCCGGGCTGGTGTAGAGCCAGATCTCGTCGAGGTCGCCGCTGGCCACCCGCGGCGCGAGGCCGAAGTCGGCGATGAACCGCGCGTAGTCGAAGCCCGCGCTGTGGTATTGGCCCGTGCGCACGGCGGTGTCGTAGGTGGCGTCGTCGTATTGAAAGCCGTCCAGGTGATGCCAGTAGCCGTCGACGACATTGGTCTCGACGACCTGCGGAAGGAAGATGCCGTGGCTGTTGCTGCGAAAATCGCGCACCAGACCTGCAGTGAGCGTCACCGGATCGGCCCAGCCGTAGACCTCGTGCAAGCGCCGGCTGCCCTGGTTCTCAAGGATCGGATCGTAGATGAGCAGAAGCGCGCGCGGGCGAACCTGATCCGGATCGACGCCGGGCGGAGGGGGCGGGCCTGCCGGCGGGTTGCCGTTGGAATCCACGCTGACAAATTCGAGGCCGTCGTAGTAGACGGTAAAGCCATAATCCCAGGTGTCCTGGTGAATCTCGAGCTGGGTGGTGTTTCCGAGGTCCGGCGATCCGGTGGTGGTGCGCGTCCAGGCGGGGCCCCCGGCGAGCGGGACCCGGTGGAAGCTCCAGACGCGGTTGTAGGTTTCGTTCCCCACCGGCTCGTAGCGGTAGCTGCCGCCGGCGGATTTCAGGACGATCACCGGTTGGTTGCCCTGGAAGCCGGGCCCGTTCGTGTTGACCGCGAAGGTCCAAAAAACCAGGTGAGTGTTGGTGCGGAGATCCCAGTGGGCGGTGGCGGTGGCGGGAAATCGCACGCCGGTATCGAACCCGCTGGCGGTGTCGAAACGGATTGATCGAGTCCCGATGCGCACCCGTTGATCGTCGTTGCTGACGCGGGCGACCGCGTTGTCGGAGGCGAACGCGCTCCAGCTTGCGGCATTGCCCTCGGCGAAATCCGCGGCCCGGCTTGAGGGGATGAGCAGGAGGCCCAGAAGGATGGAAAAGGAGACCACGCGCATAGACGTATTCCTACGCAAGCTTCGATTCGTTCGGCAACTGGAATTCGCGTCGTGGGCACGTCCGGGCGCCCACGCCGGCGGGCCCCGACGGCTGATGTGCAGCCCGTCCTGGCCCGCAGTCATCGCTTGGACCGGCCACCCGGGAGCGCGTGCCGCGGTGCCGGGCGAAAAAAATCGCGTGGGGAGTTCGAGTCGGGGCCGGCCGGAACTCGCTTGGCAGCGGGTTGCCGATCGGGTTCAACTTGAAATGACACATGAACGCTCTCCTGTCCGTCATCGTGGCCGACGACGCACCCGCTGTCCGTGCGCGATTGCAGGCGGAGCCGGGATTGGCCACGGCGTTGGTGCAGAAAGAACAGTTGTTTGCACGAGGCATCTTCCATTGGCTCTATGCGGGCGATACCGCGCTGCACCTGGCGGCAGCCGGCCACCGTCCGGAGATTGTTTGCCTCCTACTTCGAGCAGGGGCGGATCCGAACGCCGCCCGCAATCGGCGCCGGAGCAGTCCGTTGCACTACGCCGCGGATGGATTTATCACCGGGCCGGCCTGGAGTGAACGCCGGCAGGTTGCGACGATCGCAGAGCTGCTGACCGCGGGGGCGGACCTCCACCGCCCGGATGCGAACGGGGCAACCCCGCTGCATCGGGCGGTGCGCACGCGTTGTGCCGGCGCTGTCGAGACTTTGCTGCGGGCCGGCGCCGATCCCGCGGCGGAGAACAACGCCGGTTCGACGCCGTTTCATCTGGCGGTCCAGAACACCGGCCGGGGCGGATCCGGAGAGCCGGCAGCCGTTGAAGCTCAGCGAAGGATCATCGAGCTCTTTCTCGCACTCGGGATGAACGGCGAGTTCCAAAATCGTCGCGGCCAACGCGTCCTGGACGTCGCGCGCTCCGCGTGGATCCGGGATCGGCTGAAGGGTTCGTCCGGCTACGGCTCTCGCGGCGCGACCAGGCGATAGTAACGCTCGCGATCCAAGGGATCGATCGGGCGCGAGATGACACGGTTCGTCGGGGCCGGCGCGACATCGAACCACCGTTCCCACGGGCCCGCCGTGACGGTCCCGCGCGATTGCATCGTGTAGGATCGGTTGGACGCCGCGAAAAAACTCAGCGCATGGATCCGCCCGTCGATCCCAATCGAAAGCTTCAGGTAACTGGAGGAATCGCGCGGATCGGTGCCGGCGAGATATTCGGCCAGATTCGACTGGCCATCGCCGTCGGCGTCATCCCCGGCGCGCGACTGATCCCCGGCGAGGCCCGTGGAGTGGCCGAAGTATTGTTCCATCCAGGCGTCCGGGACGTGGTCTCCGTCCGTGTCGCGAAGGATGACCACGGGGGCGAAGGCGCTGGCCACCCCCGGATTCGGGTTCGCGGCGTTTTTCACGATGACGCGATAGTTGTTGGTCACCGTGGTGTTCGTGCCGGCGGCCCGAAGCGTGAGGTGGTTCGTCCAGGAGCGGACCACGTTGGTGACCAGCGCCGTCGAGCCAAGCCGCCATTCGAAAGTGAGCGGCAGCGCGGCGGAGTCCGCGATGAGAATTCCGAGCGTCAGCAGGTCGCCTTGGACGACGGTTGCGGGCTGGGGTTGGATGGCGATGGCCGGCGGAATGAGGACAGTCAACTCGGCCGGGAGACTGACGCCCGCGCCGTTGGCGTCGGTGATCCGCACCGAATAATCGCCACGCAGGGTGGCGTCGAGGTTGGCGATGCTCAGGGTCGGCGTGTCCACTCCCGAAAAATTGCCAAGGTTTTCCAAGGCCGTTCCATTGCGAAGCCACCGGTAGGTCAGGCTGCCCTCCCCGAGAGCCGACACGGTGAACGTCACGTTGGAACTGGGGCGCGCGGCGCCGTTGGTGGGGGCCAGGACGATGGTCAGGGGGATTTCCGCCGACCAATGAAGTGGCTCTTCGCCCACGCCAAGGCGCTCCCGGCGCAGCGCCGCTCCACTGCCGTCGGCGGCCACCGGCCAGGGCGTGGCATCGCGGTAGCTGACGGCATCGACCAGAATGAGCGGGATGCCATTCGTGGTCGGAAGTCCTGGGCGGCTTAGTTCGAGGGTGTCATGGCTGTTGTCCAGTTTGCCAATCCAGGGACCAAGAATCGGACTGGTCCGAAGCCGCGGGTAGCGACCTGCAAACGCGGCCAGCGCGGACGCGTCCGACGGATCGAAACCGACCAGCGTCAGTGTGTCGCCGGGCGGCACGATGATGTTCAATGGGAACGTGAAGTTGATTCCGCCTCGGAGTCGCCACGTGTTCGGCGGGTTGTCCGGGTCGAACAACGGGACGGGACTTTCGCTGAGGTTGGTCAGCTCGACATATTCGGTGGTGGAATCATCGAGGCCATTGGGCAGGTCGGGCGGGTGATACATGATCTGTCGGATCACGATTGGGCCAATGCGCGGTCCGGCATTGATCGCGCCGAGCGTGGGCGCGGTCTGGGGCAGGAACAGTTCCTCGCCCGTGCTGAGGGTGTGGCGCCCGAACGTCACTCCGGGCGCAGCGCCGTCGAAGGTGAAGCCATGACTGTAGCCGGTGAGTTGGCCGGTGGGGTCGGCCGAAAAGAGGTAAACCTGATCGCCGTTTGCACCCAAAGAGAAGCTGTTGGTGTCGCCCACAGGATCCGCGTTGAAGTCGGCCTCGGTGAAAACGCGAAAACCCAGGGCGTCGATGGCCGTGCCTGCAGGGATCCGAAATTTCCGGGGTCGCGCCCGATCATCGGTCAGAAACCAACCCCCGAGGTCGACGTCCGTGCCGGCAGGGTTGAACAACTCGATGGCATCGACGGCCGGCGGCACGCTGTGAGTGAGCGCTTCGTTGACGAGCACCGGTGGGATCGCGGCCGGCGGATCGTCGGCGCCCGGGGAACCGCCGCGCTGCGTGCTGGCGCGCCACTGCGACGGGTTGCCCGGGTCGGGATTTTCGTCCGGGACACGCGGTACGAGCGAGAAACCCCAGCCGTCCGGGGCGACCGGCCAGCGTCCCGAGTTTTTGTAGTCGAAGGAAAAAATCCGGGCGCCCAACGGATGCGCCAGGCTGATGCGCTCGCCGGCGTTGTCGAGTTTCCCGGAGTAGGTGCCGTGCACGGCGAGGCCGGGGTGCAGGCCGGCCAGGGCCACCGGGTTTCGCGCCAGCACGAAGAATTGGCCGGGCGCGAGCACGGTGCCGTTGGTGAAATTGAAGGCGATGCCTTCAACGAAGGAAATACCGCCGAGGTCCAACGGCTGGGGCCCGGCGTTTTTCAATTCGAGAAACTCAAAGTTGTCGCCGTTGGTCGGGCCCAGGTCGGGTGGGTTGTAAAAAATCTCGGTCACGAGCAGCCGGGTGAAATCCTGCGCGGTGTAGAACACAGCGGTCACTGCGGCGCTCCAGGCGCTGCCCTGGCGAACGCGGGCCGTGATCGTGGTTTGTCCGTTCAGGACGATGGGGGTCCCGGGCGTGTAGGCCAGCGCGGCCGGGTTGAGACCTCCGCCGTGCAGGCGCGGGTCGGATCCGCCGAGCGCGTAGAAGACAATCCCGGCGGGGGCGGGGTTGGTCAGGAAGACACTGAAGCCGGCGGGGACGAGGCCGCCTGAGAGGTTGAACGTGGGCGCGGCGATGTCCGGGTATTGGTTGCGCTGCCGGAGTTGCGCGAGGACCATGGCGGTGCGCGTCGGGAAAAAGTTGGTGCGCACCTGGGCGATTTTGGCGGCCCAGACTGATTGCCGCGCCTTGGTGAGGTCGTTGCCCCAGCGAATGGACTCGCCGATGACGGCCAGGTCAATCTGCGCGGCCAAGCCGTCCCAGATCGGCTGGGCCCTTCCGGGCGTCAACGGGCCGTCGTTGAAGAGCAGGCGCTGGGCTTCGTCCCAAAACGCCGCGCGGTAATCCGGATGCGCCATGAGATCTTCGTGAATCCACTCCGGGTTGCTGTAGGCGAAGTTTGCCCGGTTGGGGCTGGTCAGGTTGACCGCGTTGGCCCGGTTCGAAAACCATTCCGGCGCCATCATCGACGACTCGCCGTCGTGCACAAAAAAATGCCACGGCTCGGCCAACCCGCGCCGGCGGACGGCGCGAAAGTTGTTCGGCCGTTCCCAGTTGAAGGACACGGACAGCGGTTCGTCGGCGTGGCCGGTGTAATAATGCACGAGCATGTAGGCGGCGAGTTCCCGGGGATCGAGCAGCACTGGCAACGCCGGATCCCGCGTGCCATCCGCGCGGCGCCCGAGCAGCGCAAAATAATTGGCATCGGTCGGGTTGGCCGCCACCGCCCGCGCGCCGCTCCAGAGGCGCATCCAGTTGGTGGAGTCGCCGTTGGCCACCTCGATGGTGGTTTGCGGAAGGCCGGTCGCCTTGATCACGTCGTATTCCTCCGGCGCGCCTCCGAAATAAGTGCTGGCGTAGTCCTCCTGGGCGCGTTCCTGGCTTTGGTAGAGCCCCCAGTACTGGCCATTGAGGTAGAGGTGATACGGCCGCGAGCGGGTCGTGGCAAAGCCGGTCGCGGCCCAGAGGTCGCGGCAAAAGACGTCCCGAATCGCCGTGAACTCGTCGCTGTAGGGATACGGGTCGGCGTAGGCGTAGCCATGCTCACAACGCAGATCGATCGTGTCGAAGTCGCGGGCGCCGGCGTCGCCGAACAGGGGGAAATGCAGCGCGGCTGCGCCGTATTCGCGGCGAAAGAAAACGTGGAACGAGTGTTTCGGAAAATTCGCGCTGCTGCTCTGGCCGCCGCGAATGCGCAGCCCGGCGTCCACCTGAAAACCGTCACGACCGTCGGGCAAGAGCAGCTCGATCGAGACGGGCCGTTCCCAGGCCGGGCCGGACCCGGCTGAGTTCACGTAGAGACCGGTGGCGGGGTCGGTCAGGTGACGCTGGTCGGTGACGACGCTGATGGATGGAATCTGTTGCAGCGCGGCCAGCATTTGGGCGCTCGAGTAGAGGGCAGCGAAGCCGGGTTTGATACCCAGCCGCAATTCCTGGCCGTTGATCGGCCCGACCGGCCAGCCGTAGGCCTGGGCGCTGGCTGGCGATTGACCGAGGATGTCGGCCGGAAACAGGTATGTGCCTGTGAAAACTTTGCTCGGCAGATAACCCGGCTTGAACGCGCGCGCCCGCAGCGTGGTCGTGCCGCGCAGCGTGATGGGGGCCGTGTAGCCGGCGCCATTGGTTGGCGAGGGTTCGCTGCCGTTGACGGTGAAAAAAATCGAAGCGCCCGGCGTGGCGTTGGTCAGCGTCACGGTGACCGGTGCGGTGAAGAAGCCCCGCTGGATGTCGACGCCCAGATCGTCGACCAGGCCCGCGACGGAATCGCTGTTGGGCGCCCCCGGAGTGGGCGTCAGAAAAAATGCCGTCGCGCCGGTGGGGCCGGGGCCGCACGAAATGTCGGCGCGCTGCGGGGGATAGGCGGGATCGAACTGGCTGAGCACGCGCCCTTCCGCGTCGCGCAGCGCAAGCGATTCGCCGGCGCGATCGAGCTGGAAATTGGTGTGGAGCGGCGCCGGCGGATTTGTGCGGTTTTTGCCGGAGGCGAAAATGACCAGGAACTCCTGCGCCCCCAGCGTCGTCTCGGGAAACGTCCAGCGGGCCGCGCCGGCGTCCAGCCGGTACCCACCCAACGCCACCGGCGTGCCGCTGGGATTGTACAGTTCAATCCAGTCTGAGCGGTCGCCGTCTTCATCCCGCAACCCGGATTCATTGTCGGCCAGGAACTCTGTGAGCGTGACCGGTCCGTTCGTCGGGGGCGGGGTCGTCTTGGGCACGAAGACAATGTCGCGAAAGTAATTCGCGTTTTGAAACGATTGCGTCGGGCGCGCGCCCGGGGTCGTTGAGAAAACTCCGGCGCCGGCCGGGTAGAAGAGATTCAATCCGTTGCCGCCGGGCAGGAGCAGGTCGCCGTCGAGGAACGCGTAATTGCGCCCGGCGTCACCGGTGGAAACCGTGACGGTGTAGTCGGTGTTGGCCAGGATGGGTGTGTCCGGAATGTCGAGGGTGATCCACCCGGCGAGCCCGCTGTAGTTCCAGGGAAACGGTCCGGCGACGAGCGCTCCGTCGGAGTTCCGCCAGAGCCGGGCGACATGTTGGCCCGTCTCGGCCGCGATGGCGAAGACGCGGATCTGGGTGATGGTGCCGGCGAGATTCGCGCGGAACAGGGTGCCGAGCTCGTAGGCGGTCCCTTCCGGGCCGGAATCGTTCCCGTGTTTGGAGTCCGGGAAGAGGGATTGGCCCGGGAGCGGGGCACCCTCCGCCCGCTGCCCGGCGCCGGCGACGAAGAGCAGGAGCGCGACCGCGGCCGCGGCGATGGAGGAATTGACTTTCACGAACGTCTGCGATGAACGACGGCGCGGTGGAGAAGCCGGCCCTTCGAACGAGCGGCCGCCGACCGCGAACCGGCTTTTCTTTACTCCACAATGGCATTGGGCGCTACACGAGTTCCGCCAAAAGGCGAACCGATCACGACAAGGGTCTGCTGCTCTGCCTGTTTCCTGGTGAAAATCTCAGGAGAACGAGGTTGGAAGCACGCCTGGTAGGGCGGGCGCTCCCGCCTTCGCTCAGAGCTACGGCCGGGCACGGCCGCCGCCCGCCGCCGAAAACGGGAGCCGACCGTGTTCGCCAGTTACGATCGGCAGAAAGGTGGAGGGGACGATGAAAGCGGACGGCGCAGACGGCGCGCTGCGGAGAGCGCGCCCTACCATTTGCGACTGTGCGGCGGGTCAGTGCGCCGCGGTCCGCCAGTCCGAGGGGGCGGCGCTCTCGAAGCGGCGGAAGATCCGGTTGAAATGTTGGACGCTGCCGAAGCCGCACGCGAAGGCGATCTCGGCGCAGGTCTGGTCCGTTTCCCGCAGGAGGCGGCAGGCGTGCGTAATCCGGCGCTGCTGGATGAAATCCACCACACTGACGCTGGCTTCGCGGCGAAACAGTCGCATGAGGGACCGCGGCGAAAGGCCGGCTGCGCGGGCGATGGCCTCCAGCGTCAGGCGCTGGGAGAGGTGGGCCTCGATGTAGGTCATGGCCCGGCCCAAACAGACCTGGGTGCGTCCCGGGGCGGTCGGCAACTCGCGTTCGTCGGAGTGTGCCAGCCGGGCGGCGATCAACTCCATCAGGTCAAGCAGGTCGTCCTGGCGATCGGCGGTCAGCACGCGGTTCTGCCGAAACTGGCGTTGCAGGGCGCGGGAGGCAATGCCGGCCGCCACCAGCGAGCGGCGTGCGGCCCGCCATTCCGCGTCGGTGGGGACGCGGTCGTGCACCTGGCCGCATTGCAGCAGCGCGATGACCTGGCCCCGGCGGATGATGGGGATGAGGAACTCGGTCAGGCCGGCGTGGCACCGGTAGCGCACCGGAACCGAGTCGCGGCGCGCCTCGAGGAATTTGGTTTTGTCGCAGATGGCGCAGAGTTCCGGTCCGCCGGGGCAGGCTTGCAGCGCCTGGCAGAACGGCTGGGCCCGGCGCTCGCGCTCGAAGACGACGGTGCGCGCGCCATCGGGCGAGACGAGGGCGGGGTTGACGCCAAACGTGCGCCAGGCGAGGTCGAAGAGCCGGCGCAACCCCGGCAGCGCGTTGAGTTGTTCGAAATCGTCCACAGGTCAGCGGTGCGGTCACGAGCGCCCGGGCGAAACCAGGCGACAGCGGCCCGGGCGAACGCCTCTTCTTTAGCGCGGGCGCGAATGGGTGCAAGCCGGATGTCGGTCCTTGGCGGGATCGGTTCACACTTTGGCGCAAGCCGTGTAGATCCGTCGCGCGCCTTCCCGGCAGGCTGGCGAGCATCAAGACACCGTTCATGACGCCTGCCGATCGTGCTGCGGATGTTGCCTCCCGGCTTCCGCGAATCCCTTCCCGCCGCTCACCGCTTCCGTCTTGGCCGGGCCGTCCCCCCGGCTGCCTTCGTTGCACGCATGATCGAGCTGGCTTGAAAACCTCAAAAACCTAACAAGCTCCGTCGCTGTATGAACACACCACCTGACTCTCCCGCCGAAGTTCGTGCCGATCGCGTGCCGCCCTGCCCGGGCGCGCGGCTCCTTCATCGATTGACACCCGTGGCCGCGTGGCTCCGTGCCGTGGCGCTGGCCGGCGTTCTCGTTGCCGGGCCGAGGCTGTCGGCGGCGGATCTCGGCGGCGGCGCCGGAGTGATCGGCAACGACAGCGAGGGCTCCTTCTCGCGCAACATCGACGCCGCGTCGATCCACGGCAATCGGTTTCGCGCGCCGGTGGGTCTGCGGATTTCGCAAATCGAAGCCAAGGTCTTGGAGCTGGCGGGAACGTTCAAGTGCGCCGTTTACGCCGACAATGCGGGTGTCGCCGACCATCTCCTGCGCGAGAGCCTGCCGGTGCTCAACGCCACGAACGGCTGGAATTCGTTTCCATTGACGGCCCCGCTGGATCTCACCGGCGGCGATTTCTATTGGCTGGTCATCTGGGCCGACACGCCCGGGGCCCGCGTGGTGGCGGACACCTTCGGCAGTTATTCGTTGGGAAGCTACGCCTTCTCCGCCACGGGGGGCGCGTTTCCCGATCCGATCGCGATGACGGTGGGCACGGGGGACTCGGCGGAGCGCACCTACTGCCTCTATGCCGAGGGCGCCCCGCTGGCCACGGCGTCCGGGCCGGAGATGGACGTGCGTGGCCGCGGCAAGCTGATCGTGGCCGGCGACGCGAGCGCGTCCCTGCTCGACGGCACCTTCTTTGGCAGCCTGAGCGTGGGGAGCGGATTTCAAGACAGCACGTTCGTCATCACCAACGCCGGCGACGCGCCGTTGAACCTGACCGGCAACCCCAAGGTTTTGGTCGGCGGGGGCCAGGCCGCTGATTTCACGGTGGTGACCCAGCCGACGTCACCCATTGCGCCCGGCGGCACGGCCGCGTTCACCGTGCGCTTCGATCCGACGGGCCGCGGCTTGCGCACCGCGAGCGTGTCGATGGCCAACAACGATTCCACGGAAGCCCCTTACACCTTTACCGTGCAGGGCGGAGGCGTGGCCGCGGGGCGGGAGTCGCTCTTTCCGGACACGATGGTTTTTGGCGACATCAATTTCGACGGAACCGCCTACGAGCTGGGAACGGTGTTCCGATCCGCGGTGGCGGGCAAGATTACCCACCTGCGGGTCTACTCGCTGGCCGCGGAATCCGGGGATCACACGGCGCGGCTCTGGCGCAACAGCGACAACGCGGTGATCGGCGGCCCGTATGTCTGGAATTACGGCGGCGTCACCGGCTGGATCGAACTCGACATTCTCGATGTGGATATCGAACCCAACGTCGATTACACGGTGTCCATTTCCACGGGGACCAGCCCGCAGCGGAACTACCCGAACCTCCCGAATCTCGCCGCCGGCGGGAACAACGGGTTGAACCTTTCGTATCCGGTTGACGCCGGTAAGTTCACCGAATCCAGGGACGCCCGCCCGAACTCGAGTTTCAACCACGGCAATTACGGCCGTGACGTCGTGTTCGTGCCTTCGGCTCCGCCGGCCGAATCGCTCTTCCCGGACACCAAAACGCTCGGAGACATCAATTTTGACGGCTCCTACTACGAACTGGGGACGGTCTTCCGCCCGGCGGTTGCCGGGAAGGTCACGCACCTGCGCGTCTATTCCCTCGCCTCGGAGTCCGGGGATCACACGGCCCGGCTGTGGCGCAACAGCGACAACGCCGTGATTGGCGGCCCCTATGTCTGGAACTACGGCGGCGTCACCGGCTGGATCGAGCTCGACATTCTGGATGTCGACCTCGAGGCCGAGGTGGACTACACCGTCGCCATCTCCGTGGGCACCAGCCCGCAGCGCAATTATCCGAACCTCGCCGACATGGCGTCCGGCGGGAACAACGGGCGCAACCTGTCGTATCCGATCGACGCCGGCAAATTCACCGAGACGCGCGATGGCCGGCCCACCGCCAGCTTCAACCACGGCGACTACGGGCGGGATGTCGTGTTCGTTCCGAGCACCGAGGCGGGTGACAGCACTTATCGATTTGAGGACGTCACGGCGGACTTTTTCATCCTCGACGGGGTTCATGGCGGCATCGATTTCGGCAGTGGCTCCTGGTCGGGATTTGTCGATCTGGGCGGATTGAACCAGAGCGGCGCCTACTCGACCCCGGTCGGCACGTGGACGCTGCCCGCCGGCAAGGTGCTCAAAGCCGTGCGGTTGAGTTCGCTGTCCGGCGGGACCTGGACCTTGCGGGACGGCGTGAACCCGGAGCGCAGCGGAACCTTCGAGGGATCCGGAGCCCCGGCGTTGGTCGTGACGGACTGGTCGACAGCGGCTCCGCAAGTGACGCTGGAGTTCACGAGCTTTGCCGGCGACCTGCTGGTCGACGACATCGTGTATGGCGATCCGCCGGCGTCCGTCGTGCCGGTCCGCCTGACCGAAGTCCGGGCCGAGCGGGCCACGGCGAGCATCGTGCTCCGCTGGGAAGGTGGCCTGGACCAATTCCAGGTGATGAAGTCGCGATCGGTCAACGGGCCGTTCCTTCCCCTGAGCGGTCTGTTGTCCAGCCATGAATACACCGACGTCGGGGCGTTGAGTGACAGCGGGACGGAGCGCTGTGTCGTGGCGCCGCCCGGCGGCGCCTGGTTCAACCGCGCCATGGCCGAGCGCACGGATGATTTCACCGTGCAGTTCGACGCGACGCCCTCGGCCTCCCCCATCGATAGCGTCATGGCCCTGTCGTCCGGCCCGCAAACCGCCTTCAGCGGATTCGCATGTCTTGTGCGATTCAACACCGACGGAAACATCGATGCCCGCAAAGCCGGCATCTATGCGGCCGACGCGGTCATCCCCTACGCCGCCAACGTGACGTATCATTTTCGAATCGCGGTCAACGTCGTGGCTCACAGCTACTCGGTATTTGTCACCCCGGCTGGCGGCGGCGAGCTGACGGTGGCGACCGAGTATGCCTTTCGCTCGGAACAGAGCACGGTGGATCGGTTGAACAATTGGGCGGTCACCACGGCCAGCGCCAGTGGAACCAATACGGTCTGCAATTTCTCCGACGGCCTGGCGGCACCGGCGGAAAACAGTTCGTTCTATCGAGTGCGACGGTTTTGAACTCGCCGCGGGATGAACGCGATGCCGCGCGCCGCGTTCATCCGGACCTGGCCCGCCGAAATCGCTTCGCCGTGCCTGCGCCCAGCACGCCGTCCGCCCGCGTCCGGCCCCGGCCGGTCTGAGGTTGAACGGGAGGATGCGCCGCCGAAGGCTTCGGCCTTCGGCGGCCGCGTTGAAGCTCGGATCGCGTGGGCACGGAGATTCGAGTCAAGTGCATTACTCGCCGTCGCGGAAACTTCTCCCATTGGCAGCGGTGAGCGACTCGGTTAATGGATGCGCGTTCGTCGCATCATCAACATGAGTTCATCATCACACAGCGCCAGTGAGGCCGGTCAGGCCGGCGCCGGTTTCGTCTCCCGAATCGCAGTTGAGTTGAAGCTTCCCACGTCCGGCGTGGCCAGCACCGCTCGGCTGTTGGCCGACGGGGCCACCGTGCCGTTCATCGCCCGCTACCGCAAGGAAGCGACGGGATCGCTCGACGAAGTCGCCATCGCCGCCATCCGGGATCGCCTGTCGCAGCTGGCCGAACTGGAAGCAAGACGCGCCGCCGTCCTGAAATCGCTCGACGAACGCAAGCTGCTCACCCCGGAGCTGCGCCAGGCGTTGGCGGCGGCCCAGACCATGACGGTTCTCGAAGATCTCTTCGCGCCCTATCGCCCCAAGCGCCGCACCCGGGCCACGATCGCGAAGGAGAAAGGGCTCGAACCGCTCGCCGACTGGATCCTGGGCGGGCAGGAACAGGCGCTCGACCTTTTGGCGGAAGCAGCCCGGTTCCTGGTCCAGAGCGATGATCAGGACAAGGCTGTCCCGACCGTGGACGAGGCGCTGGCCGGCGCGCGGGACATCATCGCCGAACGCGTCAGCGACGATGCGGAAACCCGCAAGGCCGTGCGCAGTTTGTTTGAGCGGGAGGCCGTGATTGGCAGCAAGCTGTTCATCACCAAGGAAGGCGACCCCGAGGCAGCGAAGTTCCGCGACTATTTCCAATGGTCCGAGCCGCTGGCCAAGGTGCCCTCGCATCGGTTGCTCGCCATGCGCCGCGGCGAGGCGGAAGGCTTTTTGCTCCTGCGCGTCACGGTGCCGGACGATGCGGCCGTCGCCATCGCCACGGGCCGGTTCGTGAAGGGCAATACCGCGCTCAGCGGCCAGGTGACGCTGGCCTGCGCCGACGCTTACAAGCGCCTGCTTTCGCCTTCCATGGAAAACGAGGCGCGCATGACCTCGAAGCTGGCCGCCGATCGCGAAGCCGTCCGCGTCTTCACGGAAAACATCCGGGAGCTCCTCCTCGCCGCGCCCCTCGGGCAGAAACGCATCCTCGCCATCGATCCCGGGTTCCGCACCGGCTGCAAACTCGCGGTGCTCGATGCGCAGGGAAAGCTGCTCTTTGATGATGTGATTCATCCCACCGCCGGCTCCGAGCTGCAGATTCGGCAGGCCAAGGAACGCGTGCTCAAGCTGGTGGACCATTTCCAGATTGAAGCGATCGCCATCGGCAACGGAACCGCCTCGCGCGAAACCGAGGCGTTCATCGCGGCGTGTGGACTGCCGCGCACCCTGGTGACCGTGATGGTCAACGAAAGCGGCGCATCCATCTACTCCGCCTCCGACGTGGCGCGCGAGGAATTTCCCGACAAGGACGTGACCGTCCGCGGCGCGGTCTCGATCGGTCGCCGGCTGATGGATCCCCTGGCGGAATTGGTGAAGATCGATCCCAAAAGCATTGGCGTGGGCCAGTATCAACATGACGTCGACGAAACGATGCTGAAGCACGCGCTGGACGACACCGTGACGTCGTGCGTGAACCGGGTCGGCGTCGAGGTCAACACGGCCAGCCGCCAGTTGCTGAGTTATGTCTCCGGCCTGAACGCCACCATCGCCGGGAATCTGGTGAAGTACCGTAATGAACACGGCGCCTTCACCTCCCGCGCCGAGCTGAAGAAGGTGCCGCGTCTGGGCGACAAGACCTTTGAACAGGCCGCCGGCTTTCTGCGCATTCGCGGCGCAACACATCCGCTGGATGCCAGCGCCGTGCACCCGGAAAGTTATCCCATCGTGGAACGCATGGCGACGGACCTTGGCTCTACCGTCAGCGACCTGGTCCGCGACCCGTCCCTGCGCGCCCGCATCAAGCTGGAACAATACGTGACCGAAAGTGTCGGGTTGCCGACGCTCAAGGACATTCTGGACGAGTTGACCAAGCCGGGCCGGGATCCCCGCCAGCAGTTCGAGGCGTTCAAGTTCGCCGACGGCGTGGAGAAGCCAGGCGATCTCAAGCCGGGGATGAAGCTGCCCGGCATCGTTACCAACGTGACCGCATTCGGCGCGTTCGTGGACATTGGCGTGCATCAGGATGGCCTCGTCCACGTCAGCCAGCTCGCGGATCACTTCGTCAAGGATCCGTCCGAGGTCGTGAAGGTCGCGCAGCGGGTCCACGTCACGGTCGTCGAGGTGGACCTCGAACGCAGCCGCATCGCGCTCTCCATGAAGGCCAAGCCGGACCTGGCTCCGCGCCCGCCGCGGGCGACCCCGGGCGCTCCTGCGGCGCCGCGCGCCCCTCGCGAACAGAAGGGATCGGCGCGTCCGGCGCGTCCGGGCTTTGGCAACGGACTGGCGGACGCCTTCAACAGGCTGGGGAGCTAGTCCCGATTGGTCTGGTTCAGTTGCAGACGGTAGGCGCGCGACGGCGTGTCCACGTCGATCGGGAAATGGGCCTCGAACGATCGGAGCGTCGACTCGGCCCCGGCTTGCGACGCCTGCTCTGCGGGCATGATGGGCGACCACAACGTCAGATCGTCCGAGGCAACCCAAGAGAAGGCGATGTCATCCAGCACGGGCGAATAGTTGTAGGAGAGGGGCAAGGCCGCGCGTGTGCCCGCCGGGTCAGTTGTGGTGACCCCTGATTTGTAGTGAAGCGGAGCCGGGTCCGCGTGTCGCGGTTCAAGGCCGTGGGCGTACTCGGCCAGATTGGGGATGCCGTCGCCGTCGGGATCGGCGTCCGGTCCGGCGATCGAGGCATCGCCTGTTTCCGTGGCAGAGAAGCGCAGCGTTCTCCACGTTGCGAAGGATGTGCCGCGGCGCCGGCGGATCTGCATGGCGAATGGGTCCGGATTCCCGCTGCGCGTGTCGATCCAGCAGGCGACCGCCGGCGAGTCGAAGTCCAGCGCGGGCACGATCGCCTGGTAGTCGCCGAGCATATATCCGCGGTCGGTCAACGGGGCGGCCCGCAAATCGCTTGAAACCTCGCTCAGGCGGACGTTGGGCTGCCAGGTTTGCCCGCCGTCGAACGATTCCGCGAGGTAGAGGTCCACCAAGTAGCCCGCCCCGGGATCGTTGCGTTTGTCGTAAAAGATGACCGTGAGGTGCTGGCCATCGGGCGACGCGGCCAGCGCGGGCATAAACACGCTGCGCGCGTCGGGCGTGTCATTGACTGCGACGGGTGTGGTCCAGGTTTTTCCCTGGTCAATGGATCGGCTGAAGAAAATGCACGGCCGGCTGCCCGGGTTCGCGTCCGTGCGTCCCTGCCAGCAAACGTAGACGACGCCCGCCTGGCGGTCGCCGGCCGCGGACGGTGCGAAGCCGAGTCCGCGGGCGATGGGATCGTCGTAGCGCTGCACGGCGAAGACGATCGTCGGAAGGGCGAACGTCAGCCCGCCGTCTTCAGACCTGACAAACTCGATACGATTGCCGTCAAAATTCCAATAGAACATGGCGAGAGACCCATCGGGCAGAAACAGTGGCTGGGTCGCCTGGCTCAGTTTTGCGCCGACGAATTGCGGCCTCGTCCAGGAGTTGCCGCCGTCGTCGCTGACCACGACGCCGTTGGATGCGGCTGCGTAAAAGAGGCTGGTCCAGCTCAGGGCCAGCCGACCGAAAGTTGGCGAGCCCGGAAACGTGTTCACCGTGAGCCAATTCTTGTCCAGCGCGAAGATCCGGCCGTCGTTGGTCACGGCGAAGACCGGGGCAGAGAAGGTCGCGCCGCCATCGGTTGATTTGCTGACGGCCATCGCGTCGGAACCGCCGGGAGTGAACGCGTAGGTGCCCAGAAAGATGTTCCCAGCGTGGTCGATGGCCGCCACCGGATCGGTCGCCCGCTTGAACGGTCCGCCGGTCAGCTCCGTCAGGCCCGGGATGATTCCGCGGGACCAGGTGAGTCCGGCATCGTGACTGATGGCGTAGCCGCAGCCCAGGGCGCCGCCATTGGTGAAGCGACCGTCCTGGAAGGTGGAAACGACAAGATTGCGATCAACGTAGCTCCGCGCCGCGTGCACTTCGGCCTGGGCCCGTTGGGTGCCGGGCAGCAACGGTGAATCTGCCCCCATCTGGGTATTCTGGGCCGGGCTGGACGAGGCGATGTGGGTCAGGGCCATCAAGGCAATTAGGATTAAAGGGCGGAGGCGCATTGTCGGAACCAAGTTGCTCGAAAGCACGGAACCTTGATTCGCGCCCTGTATTTGCAAGAAATAGTTTCGAGCCGGCTCGGCCACGATTGAGGGCGGCGCAGGAATATTGCCTCGATGCGCCGGCATCGTGGCCGGCCCGCCGCGAATGAAGAACGAATCGTTGGCAGCGATGCCAGCGCACCCGAGGCGGACTTCAGCGGTCCTGTGAATCCCACAGAGTGCTGGGCAAGTCGAGGGCGTCCCGCTACCGTCCATTCCGCATGCCTGACAAGGAGGGTGTTGCCAATGAGTTTGATGGGCCGTGGAAGGTCGCGCTTGAGATCTACCTGCGTCCGTTTCTTGAGTTGTGCTTTCCCGCGGTCCACGACCTGGTCGATTGGACGCAGGCCCCGACCTTTCTTGATACCGAGTTGCAAGCGTTGGGGACGGAACCTGGCCCCGGAGTCCTGGCGGTCGATCGCTTGGTGAGGGTTCGGCTGGCCGACGGGCGGTTCGAGTGGCTGTTCATCCACGTCGAGGTGCAGGCTCAACGGCAAGCCCAGTTTGCGAGACGGTTGTTCGCGTATTTCTATCGCATACTGGACAAATTTGGTGAGGCAGTGATCAGCCTGGCGGTGCTGGCTGACGACGATCCCGCGTGGCGCCCGAGCCTGCACGAGACGGAGATCGCTGGTTGTCGTCTGTGCTTCGAGTTCCCCATGTTCAAGGTTGTTGATTTTGCGGATCCGGAGGGGGTGTTTCGGCGGACAGGCAATCCGTTTGCGTTAATCATCGCGGCGCATCAGGTGGCGTTGACGACCGTGCGGGATGTGGAGGCGCGTTATCGCGGGCGATTCGGGCTTTTGAGCCACCTGGCTAAACTGTCCGGCTTGGGCATGAACCGGAAGGAAGCCCGTGAATTGTGGAAAGTCATTCACGTTCTGACGCAGTTGCCGGAGGATTTGGAATTGAAGTTCCGTGCGGAGACGGCTACGGTGCAGCCCATGTCCATCAAGGATTTGATCACGCCATTGGAACGAATCGCCATGCGGGAAGGCGAAGCTCGCGGTGAAGCTCGTGGCGAGGCCAGGGGGGCAGCATTAGGGCAGGCGGCGGGGCGGTTGGAGGGCGGACGGACGGCTGCGCTCGATGCGTTGGTGGCTCGATTCGGTCCGGTGCCCGATGCCATCGCCGACTATGTGAACAAGCTGACGTCGATGGAAGAACTGCGCCATGTCCTGCGTCTGGCCGTGACCGAACCAAATTTGGACGCGTTTCAGCGCAAGATTCTCGGCTCGTGAAGTTCGGTCCAATTAAGTTTTCGGGACCGGCAATAAGTTTGGGATACCAGTAGCTGCAGCGCTGTTGAGCGCGGCGCTTCGCCCTCGCTCGTCTCTCGCTGCGGGAGCGGAGGGGAGGCGGTCTCGCCTTCCCAGAAGGCCGCCTTTCCGTCAGGCTCCGGCGTGCCTTGCCATTCCCACATGAAACGAACGCTCTCAGTCCTCTTCGGTGCGTGGTGCCGCCGCTTCGTCGTCAATCCGCGGTGGCGTTGGGTCGCCGCCGCGTTCTTCGCCCACACCGTGATCGCGGGTGGCCTGGGCGTCGCGGCGGAAGCGCACGGGAGATCGACCTCCCATTTGCCGCCGCGAAAGGTGATCGTCGGCACCATGATGCAGTCGTTTTGGGGTGTGTATCCGGGCTTGTCCAACCGCCTCGATCAGCTGGCGGGAATGGTCGATCGAATGGCGGCGGAAGCGCAGGCGACGCATGGGCGCGGCCTGGATCTCGCCGTCCTGCCGGAGACGTCCATCACGGGCGAGGCGGACGGAGACGCGCCGGCGCATGCGGTGTTGTGGGCCGGGCCCGTCCAGGAGACGTTTGCGCGCAAGGCGCGCGAGCATCATTGCTACATCGTCGCGCCCCTTTATCTGCAGGAGACGCCCGGGCGAAAACGATGTTCCAATGCGGCCGTGCTCGTCGGGCGCCAGGGGGAGACGATCGGAATCTATCGCAAGGTGCATCTGGTCGTCGCCCTGGACCGAGGGACGATGGAAGGCGGCACGCAGCCCGGCGACGACCTGCCGGTGTTCGATTGCGACTTCGGCAAGCTGGGGATCCAAATCTGTTACGACATGGAATTCGACCAGGGCTGGGCGGAGCTGGAGCGGCGCGGGGCCGAGCTCATCGTCTGGCCCACCCAGTCGCCACAAACGTCGCAGCCGGCCTCCCGTGCGCGGGCGCATCGATGTTACATCGTTTCCAGCACGTGGCGGCACAACGCCTCGATCTTCGAGCCGACCGGCAAGATCGCGGCGCAGATCAAGCCGCCGCAAAGCATGCTCGTCCACGAGCTGGATCTGAGCTACGCGCTTCTGCCCTGGAGCTCCCGCTTGCAAAATGGCGCGGCCTTCCGGAAAGCCTATGGCGACAAGGTCGGGTTCCGCTACTACGAGGATGAGGACTGCGGAATTTTCTGGTCCAACGATGCCCGCCGGACCATCGGCGACATGACGCGCTCGCTGGGTCTGCTGGAGCTGGAGAACGAGCGGGCCCAGGTCCGGCAGTTTTATCAGAAGGCGGGCGTGCGGAAGTATTGACCGCCGCGCAGGTCCTGCCGGGCGGCGTGGATCGCGGACGGCTGCCGACCGGGAGCCGGTGCCGGATCCGGATCCGCGCGCGCAAGGTTGGCGGGATCGGTTCAGTCTTTGGCGCGAGTGGTGTGGCCGGCTCGAAGCGTCGCCGCGTAGCATGAGTCTTTCTGGCATGAGAACCGCCGTCAGGCCCGCCGGGCCTTCCCGCAGAATGGCCACGATCATCCTGGCCATGACGCTCGGCTTGGGACGCCCGGCCGTCGCGCAGGCTCCGGCCGTGGTCCCCCCCGCAAAGTCAATGGCGCTTCCCTTGCGAATCTCCTGGGGCCATCGCTCGGCCGTGGCCCGGCCGTTCTTTGTCAGGCTGGTCGGCCTGGGGGTGGGCGTCGGCGACGCACACCTGGACGGCGTTGAACTGCCCGACGTGCTTGAAGCTGGAAGCTCGATTGCGCGAACGATCGCCGGGGCAGGGGATGTGGATGAGCTGTCGTGCCGCCTGCGCTTTGCGCCGGCCACGATCACGAACATCGCCAACGTCCATTCCATCTGGAAATACCTGTGGAGATTTGGTGACGCCGGCGCCGCGCAGCGGCTGCAGGCGGATCCGGCCAACCGGCCTGACTCGCGCCAGGTGGCGATCGAACTCAACGGGGAAGGGACGCGCGGGTTCCGCCTGACCGTGGATCAATTGGTTTCACAAAAGTCGTTTTGGTTTCCGGAGCTGGACTTGTTTGTGGCCGCGGGGGAAGTGCCGGAGACGCTGGCCGGACATCTATCGAAGATCGAGGGTCGGCGCGGGCAGCGCGTGCTCGATCGGGTGGAGCGTGACGCGGAGGCCAGCTACCGGCAATTTGCCGGGCGCTGGGAGGACATGGGCAGCGCGGCGTTTCAGAATCCGAATGCCGTTTCCCCGGGGCACATTGTGGGCCTGACCTGGGACAGCGCACTCTACAAATTTGGCGTGGACCGCTTCGCGGGGGTGCGCAATGACGAAAGCAAGGTGGACCGGTTTACCCTGTCGTTTGATTTCGGCGAGGCTGCCCAAAGCCTGACCAATGCGTGGCGGGGGCAACAATTGACCGACGGGCTGCCCGTGATGTTGACGACCTTCGAAAAGGACGGCGTGCGGTGTCAGGTGGAGCAGTTTGCCTATCCGTTGCATGGTCCGCCTGCGGCAGGGGCCGGTGATCTCCAAATGGTGCTGCTGGAAAAAGTGCAGCTCAGCGAGCGGCAGGGCTCGGCTCGAACGGTGGAGGTTCGTCTCGGACACGAGCGCGGTTTGCCCGTCGATCGCGGCGAGGGCACGCTGCGGATCGGGCCTGGTGGAATGGCTTGGGAAGACGGCGCGGGTCGGACGCTGCTCGCGGTCGACGGGCCGGACTCGGCTCCGACCATCCAAAACCTCCCGTCGCCGCGAGCGCCTTCAGGCGATGCAAAAATGGGCGGGACCCTGCGGCAGCAGATCCAGTTCAACGTCAGACTGCCGGCCGGCGGCACGCGGGAGCTGATCGTGCGGCTGCCCTCGCCGGCGGTGGAGCCGCGTGACCGTGAGGCGTTGCTGGCTCTCGACTACCAAGCCAGCCGGCAAGCGACGCTGAACTATTGGAATGACGCCCTCGCTCGGGGCGCTTTCTTCGAGGTGCCGGACCCGGCCGTCAACACTCTGTTTCGCGCGAACTTTTGGCATGCCCGGCGGCTGCCGCGACGTCATGGGGAAGATGCAAACGGGGTAAAAGTGGACCTTCCCTACTCGAACTTCGCCTACGGCCAGACGGGCACGCCGTGGCCCGTCAACCAGTCGGTGTATGTGGACTACATGCTCTATGATTTGCGCGGGTATCACGCCCTCTCGGCGGAGGAGCACGCCATCATGTTCGCCAACAATCAGGAGGCGAACGGCCACATCGGCGGCTTTGCGAACTGGGGCGTCTACACTCCCGGCATGCTCTACTCGGTGGCGCAGCATTTTCTGCTCTCGGGCGATCGCGCCTCGTTTGAACGCTTGTTGCCACCCACGCTGCGGGCCCTGGATTGGTGTCTGGACGCGGTCCAGCTGGCGGGTCGCCCGCCCAATCCGACGCCGGGCCTGGTGCTGGCGCCGCTCAACGATCTCTCGCATGCGCCGCGGTCGTGGGCCTTCAATCAGGCGTATTTCGTGGCGGGGCTCGACCGGCTGGGCCGGGCGCTCGCGGAGATCGGACATCCGCGCGCCGCGTCATGCCGCGCTGCGGCGCGCACGCTGCGCGAGGCTGTCGAGCGGGAATTTGGCCGGGCCAGCGTGCGATCGCCGGCGGTGCCCCTGGCCGACGGCACCTGGACTCCGTACGTACCCTGCGATGCGCAATCCGCCGGACGCCAGTTCACAGCCTGGTATCCCACGGATGTGGACACGGGCCCGTTGCATCTTTCCCGGCTGCAGGCGCTCGACCCGCATGGACCGCTGACCACCGCGATGCTGCACGACCACGAGGACAACCTGTTCCTTCGTCAGTGGGGCATGATCAACGAGCCCGTCTACAACCAGCAGGCCACAGCCTATCTGCGGCGCGATGAGGTCAAGGCGGCCATTCGCGCCTTTTACAGCATGATGGCGTGCGCCTTCAGCCACACGGTTTTTGAGCCGGTGGAGCATCGGTGGGGCTGGCCGCAGTATTTCGGCCCGCCGAGCACGGACGGCGCGTGGTTTGAGCTTTATCGCCGGCTGCTGATCGACGAGCGGGACGACGACACGCTCTTGCTGGCGCAAGCCACGCCTCGCGCCTGGCTCGAGCCCGGCCAGCACATCGTGGTGCGGAACGCCCCGACCTATTTCGGACCGCTGTCGTTCCGCATCGACAGCCGCGCGGCGGATGGGGAACTCTCGGCCGACATTGACCTGCCGGCGCGCCGCAGCCCGTCGGCGCTGCGGATTCGGCTGCGTCATGCGCGTGCGAGCAAAATGAAGTCCGTCCAGATCAACGGCGGGGACTGGCGGGACTTTGACCCGGGGGGCGAGTGGGTGCGCATCCCGCATCCCACCGATCGACACTATGCCATCCGCGTGCACTACTAAACCGGGCCCGGCCGGCCCGACCCCATGAAGCGTGTGTCCAGGCGATTGATGGGGCTCTGGCTGGCTGCGTTTTCGCCCGTCGCCGCCGCGGCGGAACTCCCGCCGGACGTTCGCGTGCTGGCCGAGGAAGTGCGCACGCTGGGCTGGATTGTTTTTCCGGCGCGCAGCGAGCGGGGGGATTGGGATCTGTATCGGATGCGTCCGGACGGATCACACCGCCACGCGCTCACGCAGACGCCGGAGTGGAACGAGGTGGCGCCGCAATTTTCGCGGGACGGCGCGCGCCTGCTTTATCGGAGGTTTCGACGCCAGGAGAAGGTGGAGGGGAATCGGTATGGGGAGCAGGGTTCGCTCGTCGTGGCCCGCAGCGATGGCGCCGTTCCGCGGGTACTTGGCCGGGACGGCGCCTTGCCGTGGGCGAGTTGGAGCCCGGACGGCCGGGAGTTGGCGACGCTCAGCCTCAGCGGGGTCGCGCTGGTGGACGCGGAGTCGGGCGCGGTCCGGCGCACGTTTCCGCGGCGCGGATTTTTCCAGCAGCTGACGTGGTCGCCCGATGGGCGCTGGCTGTGCGGCGTGGCCAACTCATTCGGCACGGGGTGGAGCATCGCGCGGATGGACGCGGCGAGCGGAGAGGTGGGCGCGGTGAACACGGTGGATTGTTGTACGCCGGATTGGTTTCCGGACTCGCAACAGCTCGTCTTTTCGTGGCGCCCGCCCGGGCAGAAAGGCAATCACGGACACGGCTGGACGCAACTATGGCGCTCCCGTGCCGATGGCAAGACGCGTTCGTTGGTCTACGGGGAGGACGGCCGGCACGTCTACGGCGGTCACATTTCTCCCGACGGCCGTTATGTGCTTTTCACCGGCAATGTGGAAGAGGACGGCGATCCGCAACATGCGGGTGCGCCCATGGGCCTGATGCGCCTCGGCGATGGACCCATCATTGGCGGCGCGAGCGCGGACCTGCGCGCGTTGCATCCCGACGCAAAGCCCGGGCCGGTGCTCCCGTTGCCGGCGGGTTGGGAGCCCGCCTGGACCTTCAGCGAGATTCCCGGCGGCCCGGCGGCGCCAACGCCATCCTCCCAGCCATGAAATCCATCTGGCCTTGCTTTGTGCTGGGGATCTTCGGTCTGGCTTCGCCCGGGCTGGCGGATGAACCGCCCAGCAGCGCGGGGTTGGCGGCGGAGGTTCACGACCATGGCTGGATTGCCTTCAGCGCCCAGACGTCCGCGGGCGACTGGGATTTGTTCGTCATGCGCCCGGATGGATCGGACCGGCGCGGGCTGACGGACACGCGCGAGTTCAACGAGGCGGGAGTGCGCTATTCGCCGGACGGCCGGCGTCTGTTGTACTACCGGATGCCGAAGCGGGATGCGGTGGATAACAACACCTATGGGACATTCGAGCTGGTGATCGCGGAGGCGGATGGGCGAAAGCCGGTGAGCTACGGCCGCGATTTTCCGTGGGCCTCGTGGGGGCCGGATGGCCGGCAGTTCGCCTGCCTGACTCCGAAGGGGATCTGCCTGGTGGACGTGGCCAGCCGGCAGGTCGTGCGGACCCTGCCGCGGCGGGGCATCGTGCAACAACTGGTCTGGTCGCCGGACGGCCAATCGTTCGCGGGCACGGCCAATGGGCTGGGCGAGTATTGGAACATCGGTTGTCTGGGACTGGAGGCGGGTGCTCTCACCGGCGTGAGCGAGACCGAACGTTACAACTGCACGCCAGACTGGCATCCGGACAAGCGGCATCTGCTTTATGCCCGCGGCACGGTGCCGAAGCAAAACACGCGCGCGCAATTGTGGGTGGCCTCGAGCGACGGCCGCGACCGGCGGATGCTTTACGCGGAAGGCGCCCGGCATATCTACGGGGCGTGCGCGTCGCCCGACGGGAAGTATCTGCTCTTCACCCGCAGCGTGGGCGATCTCGGCGCGGTGGGTCGCAGCCAGACCACGATGGCACTCGTGCGCTGGGCCGACACACCCATGTTGGGGGACAACGATCCGGCCTTGCGCGCGCAATATCCCAAAGCCAGGCTCGCGACCCGGCTCGACCTGGGTGCGGGCTGGGAACCGCACTGGACGTTGAGCCAGGAGGCCGGGCCGTAGGTTTCGGGGATCGAGCGCGAATTGCCCAATGACTCACGACCACTTGCAACCGGAAATGCGTCGTTCCAGGCGCGCACGTTTTGTCCAGGCTTCGCACATCAACCCAGCGAACCGATTGGCTCGCAGTGGAGCCGGCGCCGCGCGGGCCGTCGCGTCACTCCTGATGCTGATTGGAATCCTGGGCGGCTTGACGGCCTGCGACCGACGATCGGGGGCCGGGTCGAACGCCGGGGAGGACGTCCAGGTCAAGTCGGCCGGGACCGTGGAAGTCACCGCGCGGCTCGTGGAGATACCGGACGGCGCGATCTTCCAGCGGGACCTTTATGACTACGCGACGATTCTGAAATACGAAGTGGTCGCGGTGCACCGCGGCGCGGTCGCGCCCGGCGCCACGATTTACGTGGGTCACTACAATCCGTGGAAGCCGCGGGCGGAGGCGGCGGACAATCGGGCCAAGCAGGTCGGGGGCACGCTCCGCCAATTCCGGGCCGGCGCGCGCCACCGCATGGCCCTCGAGTTGCCGATGGACGACTTCTTCATGGGCGGGATTGTGGACAAGTATTTTGGTCATCACACCGGCCCCGCTTATTGGGCGGTGTGGACCAACGAGGCGGACTGACGTCATGGTTTTCACGTCCTCCACGTTTGTCTTCTATTTTCTGACCCTGGTGCTGGCGGGGTATTACGCGTTGCCGGCGCGGTCGGCGTGGCGCAACGCGTGGCTGCTGGTCACGAGCTACCTGTTCTACGGCTGGCTGAATCCGTGGTTCGTCCTGCTGATGTTATTCGTGACGGTGGTGAACTATGCCTGCGGCCGTCTCCTGGCCGCGCCGGGGGCCAGCGCGGCGCAGCGCCGGGCCAGCGTCACGGCCGCGATCGTCCTGAGCCTCGGCCTGCTCTGTTTTTTCAAGTACTGGGTCTTTCTGCAGACGAACTGGAACTTGGTGATGTCGTGGTTCGGGGCGCCGGGTGTGCGGGTCTGGCAGGTGGTGCTGCCGATCGGCATCTCCTTCTACATCTTTCACGCCCTCAGCTATGCGGTGGACGTTTATCGGGGCACGGCGCCGGTCGCGCGGTCCTTTGGCGACTTCGCGTGTTACATCGCACTTTTCCCGCAATCGATCGCCGGTCCCATCATTCGCTACAACACCGTGGCGCACGACCTCCAGGATCGTGTGCACTCCAGTGCGCGGTTCGCGGCAGGCGTGGCGTTGTTCATCCTGGGCTTCGCCAAGAAGGTGCTGCTGGCCAATCCGCTGGGCACGGTGGCGGACACCGCCTTCGGCGCGAGCGCGCTCGACGCGCCCGCCGCGTGGTTCGGAGTCGTCGCCTACGCCATGCAAATCTATTTCGATTTCTGCGGTTACTCGGACATGGCGGTGGGGCTCGGCCGCCTTTTTGGGTTCGAGTTCATGAAGAATTTCGACTCGCCGTATCGGGCTGAGAGCATCACGGACTTCTGGCGGCGCTGGCACATCTCCCTGAGCACGTTCCTCCGCGATTACCTCTACATACCGCTGGGCGGCAATCGGCATGGGTCCGGGCGCACCTACGCGAACCTCGCGGTGGTCATGCTCCTGGGCGGGCTGTGGCACGGCGCCAACTGGACGTTCATCGTGTGGGGCGCCTACCACGGGGCGTGGCTGATCGCCGAGCGGTGGGCCGGTCGCACGCCCATTTATCAACGGCTGCCGCAAGCCGTGCGCGTGGCGGCCACGTTCGTGATTGTGCTCGGCTCGTGGGTCTGGTTCCGCGCCGAATCCCTGCCAGCCGCGGTCAATTACTTCCGGTTCATGTTCGGAGGCGGGGCGCCGAACGAAATCACGGCGCTGATCAACGCGGAGCTCTACGGGCCCAGCGCGCTTGTCCATATGGGCGCGGCGGCCCTCGTCCTGTTTGTGCCTCGCCAGGCGCATGAGTGGAGCGAGGAGGTCTCCTGGCCCAAGGCCGTGGTGCTGGCGCCCACGTTTGCGTTGGCCCTCGTCGCCATGTTCTCGCAAGCGGCCAACCCTTTCCTGTATTTTCAGTTCTGACCCGAAACCCGATGGGCCCTTGCACCCACTTCGAAAAACTCCCATGAAATCCAGAGAACACTCCGCGGCGGGACGAACTCAACGCCGCGACTTCCTCAAGCGGGTCGGCACGGGTGCCCTCGCCCTGGCGCTGCCAGGAGCGACGCGCGCACGTCCGGCGTCACCGCCGGCCAGGCCCGAGGGGGCCAACGGCGACGTGCGCGTCGCGATCGTGGGGATTGGATCGAAGGAGGCGGTCGGTGGCGTGGGCGGCCGGGGCCACCAGCTGATTGACTCGCTCCGCAAGGTCCCGGGCACGCGCATCGTGGCGTTGTGCGACGTGGATCGGGACCACCTCCAGCGCAAGGCCGCCGAGTTGAAAGACCAGGGAATTCAGACGGCCCAGTATTCCGACCTGCGCCGGGTCTGTGACGACAAGGACATCGATGCGGTGGTGGTGGCGACGCCCAACCACTGGCACGCGCTGGCCACGATCTGGGCCTGCCAGGCCGGCAAGGACGTCTACGTCGAGAAGCCCGTTTCGCACAACATCTGGGAGGGGCGGCAGATGGTGGCGGCGGCGCGAAAGTACGGGCGCGTGGTGCAAGCGGGGACCCAGGCGCGATCGAGCCCGGTGCTGCGGGAGGCGCACGCGTGGCTGGAGCGTGGCGAACTGGGCGCGCTGCGCTTCGCGCGCATCGTCCTTTATCGCCAGCGGGCCGGCATCGGACGCAGCGCGTTGCCGAACCCGGCGCCGGCGGGGGTGGATTACGATCTTTGGTGCGGGCCGGCGGAGAAGGTGCCGCTGCGGCGAAAGCAGCTCCATTACGACTGGCATTGGGTGTGGTCGACCGGCTCAGGGGAGATGGGGAACAACGGAGTTCACTACCTCGACATGTGTCGCTGGATGATGAAGCTGGGGACCTCGGCGCCCCGCGTGGTGAGTGTCGGCGGGCGGTTTGGCTTCGAAGACGACGGCGAGACGCCCAACACCCAGGTCGCCTGCTTTGATTTTTCGCCGGCGCCAATCTATTGCGAGATTCGCGGACTGCCGGACAAGGCCGGCTCGAAGACGATGGATTCGTTCCGCGGAACGTCGGTCGGGATGGTGCTGGAATTTGACGGGGGCTCGTTGGCGGGGGCGCATCTGAACGCCACGGCGTCGGACCGGGAGGGACGCGTGATCCGGAAGTTCGGTCCGGCGCCGTGGGGCGAGATGGACGGCGGGCATCTGGCCAACTTTATCGCGGCGGTCCGCCGCCGGCGGCCTGACGAATTGCATGCCGAAATTCTGGAGGGACATCTTTCCGCGGCGTGTTGTCATCAGGCCAACATTTCGCATCGTCTGGGCCGGGCCGGGGCGGGCGAGCCGGCGGGTGCAGCGCTGGCGGCGAACCCGGTGCTGGCGGACGCGCTCGCGCGATATCGCGAACATCTTCGGGCCAACGCGATCGAGTTCGTCCCACGACAAGTGACGGGCCCGTTGCTGACGTTCGATGTGATGACGGAGCAATTTGTGGGCGACCGCGCGGCTGACGCCAACCGGCTGCTCACTCGCGAGTATCGGCCGCCCTTCGTGGTGCCCTCCCTTGCGTGATGCACGGCTCCGGCCCCCAGCGATTTTTGATCGGGGTCTTTCTGGCCCTGATTTTGGCGCCGCCGCTGATCCAGGTTGCGGCCGAGGCGGGGCGCGGCGGGCGGCCGCTGGCCCTGGAGGTATTCCTGCGGTGGCCGACGCCCGGGAACCTCCGCGCCTTTGAAAAGTCGATGGAGGAGGCGAGCGTCGTGGCGCGGGCGCTCCGACCTTGGTGGCAGGCCCTGGAGTATTTTGCGCTGTGCGACGGCGGGGCCAAGGCGCGGATCAGCCGCGCGGGCTGGTGGTTTTACCAGCCGGGGATTGCCTTTCTCACGCAGCGGCCGCAGGCAGGCGAGGCCACCGTCGGCGACGCGCTGGCGGCCGTGGTGCAATTTCGGGATGACCTCGCTGCGCGCGGCATCCGGCTGGTGATCATGCCGGCGCCGAACAAGGAGAGCGTTTATCCCGACAAGCTGGCGCCTTGGGCGCCGCCGCCGGCGGACATCCTGAGCGCTGACACGCGGGCATTTCTCGCCGGCTGCCGGGACTCGGGGGTGGATGTGATCGACCTGTTCGCGCTCTATCGAGAGCGCCGCCGAGCTTCGGCGGAACCGCTCTACCTGTCGCAGGACAGTCATTGGTCGCCCGCCGGCCTCGAGGTGGCCGCCGAAGCCGTCGCCCAACACCTCCGCTCCTCCGGGCTGCTGACAAACAGCCACACGGCCTTTGACGTCCGGCCTGCGTCCGTTTCCCGTCCTGGCGATCTCATCCGCATGGCCCGCTCGCCCGTGATCGAGCGGCGCGTCCGGCCGGAAACGAGCGCGTGCTCGCAGGTCGTCCGTTCCGAGAGCGGCGCAGTCTACGCGGACGACGCCATCTCGGATGTTCTGGTGATGGGGGACAGTTTTCTGCGCATCTTCCAGCAGGACGCGCCGGGAGGCGCCGGTTTCGTGGCGCACCTGGCGCGGAAGTTGGGGCGCCCCGTGGCCAGTATCATCAACGATGGCGGCGCCTCCACGCTGGTGCGGCAGGAATTGTTTCGGCGCGCGGCGCTTCTGGAAAACAAGCGCGTGGTGATTTGGGAGTTCGTCGAGCGCGATTTACGCCTCGGCACGGAGGGCTGGCCGCTCATCCCGTTGCCGGCCAGATCCACGCCGGGTGCGCCGGCACGACCATGACCATGAAGCGTCCGGATGCGAAGCCAATGACCATATCATGAGAACGCCATTCTTCCTTTTGCCAGGCGGCCCGCGAGTTGCCGCGATCGTCGGACTGTTGACCACGTGGTCGGTGGTGGGCGCCGCGCCGGCACCGGTACCCGCGCCCGCACCGGCGCCGGCACGGCCGATTGAGACGCTGCCGGGTCCTTCGGCGGACCGGCCGTCGTTCGATCTCTCGGGCGAGTGGGAGTTCAAGATGGACCCGCGCGACGTGGGGCGGGAGGAGAAGTGGTTCGAGGTGGGTGCGCCTTACGATCGGAAGATTCGTGTGCCGGGCGCGTGGAATGCGCAGGGCTTCGGGTTCGAGTCCGAGCCATTGCTGCGCGAGTATGAGGCTCGGCAATTGAACACCCGGGGCGTGCCGGCTTCGACGCTCGGGCCGGAGCGCGAGGCGGACCGGGTTTACAGCGTGTTCCCCGGGCCAGCGTGGTATCGCACGAAGGTTCAGGTGCCGGCCGGCTGGGAGGGGCGAAAGCCGCGGTTGATCTTCGGCGGCGTTCATCGGGACGCGGAGGTGTGGATCAATGGAAAGCCGGCGGCGCGCCATCGGTCCTACCTCACGCCCTTTGCCGTCGACGTGTCGCCGTTCGCCAAGCCTGGCGAGTCGTTCACCGTCGTGGTGCGGGTCGACGCGCGGCGCAACCGGGACGTCGATCCTCTGATGGGCTGCCTGGACACGCTCGATTTTCTGTACGTCACGTGGGGAGGGCTGCACCGCAGGGTCTGGCTCGAGGCGGTGGACGCGGTCCGCATGCACGATCTGTTTGTCGTGCCGCACGTGGCCGACGGGACGGTGGAGATCCGGGTGGCGGTGGAACCTGTCAGCGACGGCGGCCTGGCGTTGGAGGCGGAAATCCTCGACACGAACCAGGCCCGGGTGGTTTCGGCGCCCGCGTCGATTCCTGCGGGCGACCGCGAGACGGCGTGGACCGTCCGTCTGCCGGAGCCCAGGCTTTGGTCGCCGCGGTCGCCGTATCTTTACACTGCGCGCGTGCGGTTGCGGGCGAACGGACGGGAGGCGGATGTGCGTTCGGTGCGGTTTGGCCTGCGGGAGTTCAAGGTGGCGAACGGCGGGTTTCAGCTGAACGGCCAGCCCATTTTTCTGCGCGGCTACGGCGAGGACTGCATCTTTCCGAACACCATCTGCCCGCCGTCGGATCGGGAAGAGTTCCGGCGGCGCCTGGCGCTGTCCCGGCAATACGGTTTCAATTATGTGCGGCATCACAGCTGGACGCCGCCGGAGGAGTATCTCGAGGTGGCGGATGAGTTGGGCATGATGTTGCAACCCGAGTTTCCGTTCGCCTACGCGTGGGATTTGCCCAAGGCCGAGCCGGCGCGGCGCGCGGCGCTGGAGCAATGGGAGGCGGCCATCCGACAGAATCGCAACCACCCGTCGATTGTGACCTGGTGCATGGGCAACGAGCTCTACAACTCGTTTGATCTCGCCCCGGAAATGTACCGGCTGGCGAAACAGCTCGACCCGACCCGGCCGATCATCGATTCGGATGGATGCAACTTCAAGCACAAGGATCGCGAGACGCTCGACTTCACGGTCGTGCAATTCAACGAGGGCAGCTCCATCGGGTTTCAAGACGGGAAGTATGCGTTGCCGTCGAATCTCACCAAGCCGGTCATCGCGCATGAGATGGGTTACTTCGTCACGCTGCCGGACTTGCAGCAGCTCGATCGATTCGCGCGCGGCTTGCGTCCGTATTGGCTGCTGCAGGCGCGTGATTTGGCGGCGCGCAACGGGGTGACGGCGTTCTACCCCGAGTGGCTGGCGGCTTCCTACCGGCTGCAGGCGGCCTCGCTGAAGTGCAACCTGGAAGCGGCCCGCCGCTCTGGATTGAGCGGCACGTCAGTCTGGCTTTTCCAGGATTACCCCAATTGTGCCGAGGGGGTGGTCGACATGTTTCTTCAGCCCAAAGGCGTGACGGCGGAGCGGTTCCGGCAGTTCAACGCGCCCACCGTGGTTCTTCTCGACGCGCCCCGCCGCAACTGGCGGGCGGGTGAGCAGGCTGAAATTCACTTCGCCGTGTCGCGTTTTGAAGATGCGCCGTCCGCCGCGGCGTCCCTGCGCTGGGCGCTGAAGCGCGGGAGCGACCCGGTGGCCGCGGGCGTCCAGGACAACCTGCGGATCGAGGCGACCGGGGTCCAGCAACTGCCTCCGCTGACGATTCGATTTCCTCCCGCCGGCGAAGTGCAGCGCCTGACGTTATCGGTGGCACTGGATGACAACGCCGGCCGGGCGGAAAACTCGTGGGACTTGTGGGTTTTTCCCGAACCGGCCGCGATGGATCCCCGGGTCGAATTCCGCGGAGTGGACGCCATCACCAATCTTTACCCGGCCGTCGCTCGCGCGCCGGACGCGCCGCCGCGTGACCAGGCGGAACTGCTCGTGACGCGGGAGCTGACGCCGGATGCGCTGGAACGATTGGAGAGGGGCCGCCGGGTCCTGTTGCTCGATCCCGAGCCGGTGTTTGCTACAGAGAAGACGAATTTCCGGCTGTCGTCCTGGGATGGCGGCGGCCCCTCCGGGACCTTGGTGGATCAGCGGCATCCGGCGCTGCCCGCCATGCAGACCGACGGGTGGTGCGACCTGCAGTTCTACGATTTGATTCAAGGCTCGAAGAGCGTGCTGCTCGACGGCTTGCCGGTGAAGGTCGCGCCGCTGGTCCGTTGCATTGATCGGCCAACGCGGCTGGCCAATCGGGCCTATTTGTTCGAGGCGAACATCGGGCGGGGCAAGCTTCTGGTCAGCGGGTTCAACTTTGCGCGGGGCCTGGCCAAATCGGATCCGTGCGCCGTTTATTTCCTGGACCAGCTCGTGCAATATGGCCTCCGCGCTGAATTTGCCCCGAGCGTCTCGCTGCCGGTGGAGGCGTTGCAGCAGAAGGGCGCCAAATGATCGTCGACATTCATACGCATTACTTTCGACCGGAGATCGATTTCGGGCCGGGCCTGCGCGCGGACCTGGCCCGGTGCGGCGTGGATCCGGCCGCGTGGGGCGACGTTGGTGAGCGTCATTTGGAGAGCACGCGGGCTGCGGACGTGGCGGTGGTTTTCGGGCTGCAGGCCCAGGCGACCGGATGGAACATCCCGAATGATGCGGTGGCGGCGCAGGTGGCGCGGGCGCCGGAGCGCCTGTTGTTCTTTGCGGCGGTCGATCCGGCGCGGGGCGATTGCCTCGCGGAACTCGAACGCTGCCATCGGGACTTGGGCGCCGTCGGCGTCAAACTCGCGCCGCTCTACCAGGGGGTGCATCCGCTCGACCCGGCCTGCCGCGAGATCTACCGCTACTGTTCGCGGCATCAATTGCCGGTTCTCTTCCACGTGGGCACGTCGTTTGTCGGCGGAACCCTGCTCGATTACTCGCGGCCCGTGCACTTTGATGCGGTCGCCGTGGCGTTTCCTGAATTGCGGATGGTGCTCGCCCATCTGGGACATCCGTGGGAGGGCGAGACGATTGCGGTCATCCGCCGGCATCCCCATGTCTACGCCGATCTGTCGGCGCTCTATTATCGCCCGTGGCAGTTTTACAATTCGCTCCGCCTGGTCGTGGAGTATCGGACGGAGCACAAAGTTCTCTTCGGATCGGATTTCCCCTTCACCACCACCGGCGGTTCGCTCGCGGGCGTCCGGGCCGTCAACGCGATTCTCGCCCAGAGTGGCCTTCCGGCCATTCCGTCCGAGGTGGTGGAAGGCATCATCCACCGCGACTCCCTGGCCTTGCTCGGGCTCGCCAAGCCCGGCGGGGTGAAGCCCTCGTGACCTTGCCTTCCACCATGCAGGCGTTGCAACTGCGCCGGGTGGGCGAGCTCGCGGCGACCTCGTTGCCGGTGCCGGCGCCGGGGCCCCGCGACGTTTTGATCCGGACATTGGCTGCGACGATCTGCACATCGGACCTGCACGACATCGCCCGCAACCCGTTTGGGCTGGCCCTGCCGCGGGTGCTGGGACACGAGGCGTCGGGCGTGGTGGCGGCCGCCGGCGCCGAGGCGGGGCATCTCCCGCCGGGCACGCGCGTGGCCGTCCATCCGGTCGTTCCCTGTGGCGAGTGCGCCGAGTGCGGGCGTGGCTTCGGCCATCTGTGCCAGCGGATGGGGCACCTCGGCTGCGATCGGGACGGGGCCTTTGCCGAGTTTTTTGTGCAGCGGGCCGACCGCGTCCGCGCGTTGCCGGATGGAATTTCGCCGGTCGTGGGCGCGTTGCTCGAGCCGGTCGCCGTCTGCCTGCAGGCCATCGCGCGCGCGGGCGACGTGCGTGAGCGGGAGGTGCTCGTCGCGGGCGATGGGCCGTTCGGCAACATCCTGGCGCGGCTGGCGCGACGGGCCGGGGCGCGCACGGTCACGGTCGTGGGCCGTCAGCCGTTTCGTCTGGCGCGAATCCCCGGCGTGGTCACGGCGCAGGCCGCGCCGAAGGGCGCCTCGGATGTGGCGATTCTCGCGGTCAGTTCCGGGGACGCGGCGCGGGAGTGTCTGGCCGCCTTGCGTCCCCGCGGACGGCTGGTCATCTTCAGCGCATTGCCGGATGCGGTCCCGTTGGAACTCGTGACGCTGCATTTGCGCGAGCAGGAGATTGTGGGCGCCTGCAATGACGAAGAGCGGCTCGACGAGGCGCTGGCCTGCCTTGGGGATCCGGGCCTGGCCCTGGCCGAGATCGTCACGCACGCGTGGCCGTTCGGCCGCTGGCGTGAGGCGATTGCGCTGGCGCGCGACGGGCATGACCGGGCCTTGAAAGTCGCCCTGACCTTTCCGGATTGACCATGAAGATCACCGACGTCGAAGCGTTCATCCTGGAGTCACCCTACGAAAACCGGCCGCCGGCCGGCAGCGACGAGGCGCATGGGGTGAAGCACTGTCTGCTGTTAAAGGTGACGACGGATGAAGGGTTGGTGGGCTGGTCGGACGTGGAGACGGCGCCGCACGTGGCCGCGGCGGTGGTCCAGGCGCCCGCGAGTGGCGCGGGGGTGTTCGAAGGGCTGCGCTCGCTGGTTCTGGGCGAGGATCCATTCGAGGTGGAACGACTCTGGGACAAGGTTTACCGGGGGACGATTTACTACGGACGCCGCGGCGTCGCCCTGCAGGTGCTGTCCGGATTTGATCTGGCCTGCCACGATTTGATGGGCAAGGCGACGGGCCGTCCGGTGCACAAGCTTTTGGGCGGGGCGCGTCGCGACCGGGTGCGGGCCTACGCGTCGACCTTGTTTCGCGCCACGCCGGACGCGATGCGGCGCGCCGCCGAGTTTTATCGGTCGCGCGGGTTCACGGCGGTCAAATTTGGCTGGGGCGTTTTCGGTCAGGATCGGCGGCGCGATATCGCTCTCGTGGCGGCTGCGCGCAAGGCGCTGGGTCCGGAGGTGGCGTTGCTGGTGGATCCCGGTTGGATGGTGAACCGCAGCGCCTTTGATGCGATCGAACTCTGCCGCGCTCTCGAGCCCTACGACATCTTCTGGTTGGAAGACTTTCTCCACCCGGAATGCTACGACGGTTACGCCGCGGTGAAGGCGGCCGGGGTGAAGACCCGGCTGGCTGCGGGCGAGCAGGAGGCCACGGCCTGGGGCTTTCGTGAGCTGATCCAGCGTGGGGGGATTGACGTGGTGCAGCCGGATCTGAGCCGGTGCGGGGGCTTCACCCAGGCCCGGAAGATCGCCTGGGAAGCCGAACACGCCGGGGTGGATGTCTGCCCCCACGCCTGGCTGACGGATTTGCTCACGGCGGCGAGCCTGCACTTCAACGCCGTTCTTCCCCGGGCACTCTTTCTCGAGTACAACGTCTGCGAGAACCCGATGCTGCGCGAAATCATTCGCAACCCGGTGGCCCTCGATGCCGAGGGCTTCATCCCGGTCCCGACCGGGCCGGGGCTGGGCATCGACATTGACGAGAAGGCCGTGCGCCGCTTTTGCGTTCATCCGCGATGAAGTCCATTCGGGAGCATCCGCTCGCGCCCGAGCAGGCCGCCCTCTGGTGGCTGGGCCAGGCCGGTTATGTCTTTCGCTCGGCCGAGGTCACGGCCGTGATCGATCCGTATCTGACCGATTCCGCGGCGGGCGAGGCCGGACGATTCGCCCGATTGTTTCCGCCGCCCATCGCGCCGGATGAACTGCGCGCCGACCTTTGTTTGATCACCCACACGCACCTGGACCATCTCGATCCGGAAACCCTCCGTCGCGGCCCGGCCCGGTCGTCCACGTGGTATGTGGCTCCGCGCCTGACGGCGGCCCGCCTGCCGGAGTGCGGCGTGCCCCCGGCGCAGATCGTGCGGCTCGACGCGGGCGAGACCCGGGTGGTGGCCGGGGTGGAGATCTGCGGTGTCTTCGCGTTGCCGACGGGCGCGGACGTGATTGACACGACGGGTTACCTCCTGCGATTTGCCAATGGTCGCACGGTCTATCACACCAGCGACACGGCCTTTCATCCGCTGGTCCTGGCTGCGGCGCCGCGTGGGCCGGACGTGATGCTGGTGCCCATCAATGGTAAATGGGGCAACCCCAACCCGGAACAGGCGGCCGAGTTCGCGGCGGCCGTGCGGCCGCGTTACGTCCTGCCCAATCACTATGATTTGATGGCCCTGAACGCGGAAAATCCCGAGACGTTCCGGTGGTTTTGCGAACAGCGCGGCCTGGGTGCGAATTGTGCCATCGCGGAGCGGATGGAGCCGTGGGTCTGGTCCGGACCGGCGGCGGGCTTGTGATGGAAGACGTCCGGTTGAACGGTATGAAAAACTTCGGAAAAATCAAAACCGACGCGAGCCGATTCGCGTGGATTCGCAAACATCTTTACGTCCCCGCGGTTTGCGACGTGCTCGACGCGCTGGGCTGCCGGGATCGCGCCATGCACCAGCGCCTCCGGCCATTGGATCCCGATTGCTGTGTCATCGTGGGCCGGGCGCGGACGTTTCGTTGGATGGATACCGACTACGCGGTGGAACAGGATCCCTACGGGATGGAAATCGAGGTGATGGACTCGTTGCGGGCGGGCGACGTCGCCATTCATTCGACCGATCCGGCCGGCACCAACGCTCCGTGGGGCGAGTTGATGAGCACGGTGGCCCGACGCAACGGCGCGACCGGCTGCATTTGCGACAGCAACATCCGCGACTGCCGCAAGATCATGGCCCTGAAATTCCCGGTGTTTTTCACGGGCATTCGCCCGCTCGACAGCATGGGCCGCGGCAAGGTGATGGCCTACGATGTTCCTGTGCGGTGCGGTGATGTCCTGGTGCGACCGGGCGAGCTGGTCTTTGCCGACTACGACGGCGTGGTCGCGGTGCCCCGCGCCGTCGAGGATGAGGTGCTGGCGCGTGCGTACGAAAAGGTCACCAAGGAAAGCCAGTCGCGCCGTGACCTGTTTCGAGGTGACACGTTGCGCGCCGTCTACGATCGCTATGGAGTGCTGTAAAACATCGGGAATCCAGGGCCAGGCACGCGCGGCGACCTGAGCGCGCCCGGCGCGGCACCCCGGCGCCCGGGCCGGGTGTCCCATCAATCCATGAACCACCCGAACCCAGCGAGCCCGCCAGGAAATTGCGGTGGGATCGGCTTGCGCCCAGGCGGGTGGGCGCGCCTGGCGATGGCGTCGGTGGGGTTGGGATGCGTGCTGACGTCCGGGTGGGGTGCGGACCTTTTGGCCGCAGACAGTTTGAGCGTCGCCGGGGCCGAAAAGACCGTGGAGAGGCCCGGCCTGTTGCCGGCCGGGGGCGGCGCGCCCGCGATGCAGCTGGAAGCGTTGCCGTGGGTCGCGCCGGACGCGCGGGACAATCTCTCCACGCCGGCCAAGGTTGAACTGGGCCGCCTGCTGTTTTTCGATCCGGTGTTGTCCTCGACCCGCGATGTGGCTTGCGCTACGTGCCATCATCCGAGATTTGGCTGGGCCGACGCGCGTTCGGCTCCCATCGGGACGGGCGGGGTTGGGCGCGGCCCGGCGCGGGTGTTGGGGCGGGTGGTTTCGTTTTCGGCCCTGACGCGAAACGCGCCGACGGTCTTGAACGTGGGTTTCAATGGCCTGGTGGCGGGGGCGGGCGGAGGCGCGGTGGCGGAATTGGCGCCGATGTTTTGGGACGCGCGCGCGGCGGGTCTCGAGCAGCAGGCGTTGGTTCCGTTGCGGACGCTGGGGGAGATGTGCGGCGAAAACTGCGCGGAAGATCGGGCGGTGCCGGAAGCCCTCGGCCGCGTGCGCGCGATTGGCGAGTATCGCGAACGATTCCGGCGGGCCTTCCCGGAGGCGTCGGGCGACGCGATCACCGCCGCGAACCTGGCCCGCGCTCTGGCGACCTTTGAGCGATCGCTGGTCAACGCCCGCACGCCCTTCGACCGCTTCATGCGGGGAGACCGGGCGGCCTTGAGCGCGGAGCAGCTGCGAGGGATGCAGATTTTCAAGCAAGCCGGTTGTGTGGAGTGTCATGGCGGTCCGATGTTTTCGGATTACCAGCTCCATTTCCTTGGCGTGTCCGATCCGACGGTCGACGGCCGGCGGCCCATGCGCACGCCGACGCTGCGCAACCTGCGCCGGACGGCGCCGTATATGCACAATGGGAGTTTGTCGACGCTGCGGGACGTGCTGGTCTTTTACGAGGCCTTGGGGGATGCCGTGAGCGAAACGCTGGACGGCGGGGAGGCGGAGTCGGCGCCAGCGCTGGATCCGCTGCTGCGACGGCTGCATGTCGATCCGGCTGACTTTTCTGCGCTCGAGGCATTTCTCGAGGCCTTGGATGACGGCGAGGAGGATTCGCGCGAGCCGTCGAAAGTCCCGAGTGGACTCAGCCCGGATTACTAGACATGACAAACCCGTTGAAGAAATTGCGATTGGCCAGGCCGATGGCGGCCTGGGTGGGGCCGTGGCTTTTGACCTGGCTTGCGCTGGTCGGCGCCGGCGGGCTTTCCCTCCGCGCCCAGCCGATGCCCGCCGTGGTGCCTCCGGCGACTTTTTATCATGACGTCGATCACGACGGCGTCCAGGAACGGCTGACCAGCAACCCGGGCACCAATGAGATCCAGGTCTGGAATCGCACCAATGAGAAATGGGAGCAGGCCAACTTTGCCCTGCCGGAAGGCGTGGTGGCGTTCGACGCCGCCGGGCGGGACGCCGGGCTGCGGCTGGTGGATCTGAACGGAGATGGCTTCGACGACGTTCTGTTTTCCAACGCCGGGCGGTACGGGATTTATCTTTGGTCGAAAGTGGTGAGACGGGACCTGGGGTGGAATCGCGGCTGGTCGCAGTTTGTGCGCGCTGGGCCGCGGACGGGGGGGAAGGCGGAGCCGCCGTCGCTGGTGGGTGCTGACGTCCGGGTGGACGCTGGTGATTTGGTGATTCAGCGGCCGGCGGGCGGGCGCGAGCCGGTTCCGCCCCAGCGCATTTGGCTAAAGGATCTGATCGCGTTTGACATGCCGCCGCCGAAGTCGCCAGAGGAAGCTCTGGCCAGCTTTCGGGTGCGGGCTGGCTTCCGGGTCGAACTGGTGGCGGCCGAGCCGGTGGTGGTGGACCCGGTGGCGTTTGACTGGGGGGCGGACGGGCGGCTGTGGGTGGTGGAGATGCGGGATTACCCGCTGGGGCTCGACGGGCACGGCCAGCCGGGCGGCGTGATCAAGATTCTGGCCGATGCGGATGGAGACGGCCGCTTTGAGACGGCGACGATATTTCTGGACGGCGTTTCGTTCCCGAGCAGCGTGATGCCGTGGCGCAAGGGGGCGCTGATCGCCGCCGCGCCGGATCTGATTTATGCGGAAGACACGGATGGAGATGGGAAGGCCGATCTGAAGAAGGTGTTGTTCACCGGCTTTGTCGAGGGCAACCAGCAGCATCGCTTCAATGGTTTTGAGTGGGGCCAGGACGGATGGATCTACGCCGCCAACGGAGACAGCGGCGGCCAGGTGCGGTCCGCGGCCACGGGGAAGACGATTTCGATCAGCGGCCGGGATTTTCGGTTTCATCCGGACACGGGTGAGTTCGAGACGGTGTCGGTGCAGACGCAATTTGGCCGGCGGCGTGATGACTGGGGAAATTGGTTCGGCAACAACAATCCGACCTGGCTCTGGCACGTGACGATGCCGGAGCATTACCTGCGTCGAAATCCGCGGCTGGCGGTAAAGAGCGGGCGGCACGAGCTGGCGAACTATGAGGATTCGACGCGTGTGTTTCCGGCCAGCGCGCCGATGGTGCGCCCGAATCAGCCGCAGTCGTTGAACCACGTGACCAGCGGCTGCAGCCCGTGCCCGTATCGGGATGATCTCTTCGGGCCGGACTTTGCCACGACCGTATTTGCCTGCGAACCTGTGCACAACGTGGTGCATCGCGAGGTGCTCGAGCGCGCGGGCGCAGGCTTCACCAGCCACCGGGCCAAAGGCGAGGAGCGCAGCGAATTTCTGGCGAGCACCGACAATTGGTTTCGTCCGGTGACCGCGAAGGTGGGCCCGGATGGGGCGCTCTACATCGCGGACATGTACCGCTTTGTGCTGGAGCATCCGGAGTGGATCTCTCCGGAGATGCAGGCGCGGCTGGATTTGCGGGCGGGCACGGACAAGGGGCGCCTCTACCGCGTGGTGCCGGAGGGCAAGGCCCGTCGCCCGATTCCGGATCTCACGCGAATGACATCCGCGGAGCTGGTGGCCGCGATGGACACTCCGAGCGGCCGGCAGCGCGATCTGGTTCAACGGCTCCTGGTGGATCGGGGCGATCGATCCGCGGTGGACGCCCTGCGGCGTCTGCTCGAGCCGACCCACGCACCCCAGGTCCGGCTGCAGGCGCTGGCCACGCTGGGGATGCTCGCCGGGCTCACGATGGAATCGCTGACCCTGGCCCTCGATGACCCGCATCCGGCCGTGCGCTGCGAAGCCCTGCGCCAATGCGAAGAGCGGCCGGCCTTCGCGGATGCCCTCTTCCCGGTGGTGGCCGCCCTGGCCGCCGACAGCGACGCGGCCGTCCGCCTGCAGGCGGCGTTTTCGCTGGGGTCGTGGCCCGCGGAGAAGGCGGAGCCGGTTCTGCGCAGCCTCGTGGCCCGCGAGGATGCGGACGATATTCTGCGCGCTGCGGTCCAGTCGTCGCTCACGCCCGAGAGTGCGCTCTTTCTTCAATTGAATTCCCGGACGCCGATTGCCGTGGCGGCGCCGGTGCCGGTGCTCAAACCGTCCACGCCCGATCGCGGGAAGTTGATCGAGGAGTACGCCGTGGTCGGGAAGCTGGAGGGAAATGCCGGGCGTGGGCACCAACATTTCCAGGCGCTTTGCCTGCCGTGCCATCGGCTGGGTCAGGAAGGCAACGAGGTCGGGCCGGATCTCGGCATGGTCACGTCAAAGCCGGTGGACTGGCTGCTGACGGCCATTCTGGATCCGAGCCAGGCCATCGAGCCCCGCTATCGGGCGTGGACGTTCACGCTGAAATCCGGCGACGAATTGTCCGGCCTGATCTTTGCCGAGACCGCGAACAACCTGGTGGTGCGGGTGGCGGGCGGCGTGGATCACGCGGTCTTGCGCGGTGATATCGCGCGGATGGAGCCGATGAAATTGTCGCTGATGCCGGACGGGTTCGAGGCGGCGCTCAAGCCGCAGGACATGGCCGATTTGCTGCGCTGGCTGCAGGCACGCTGAGCCGGGCCGGGGGTGGCTTGGCGGGATCCGTTCGGCTTTTGGCGGGAGTCGTGTAGCGCGGCCGGCGCGGTCCGTTTAGGATGTGGCCGTGTTGAAATTCGTCATCGTGAGTTCATGAACATTCTGGCCGTCGGTGCCCATCCGGACGACATCGAGATCCTATGCGCGGGGACCCTGGCGCTTTACGCGCAGGGCGGGCATCAGGTGACAATGGCTGTGTTCACGGATGGCAGCATGGGGGACCTGCAGATTGCGCCGACGCAACTGGCGAAGGTGCGGCGGCAGGAGCAGGAGGCGGCGGCGGAGGTGATCGGGGCGCGGCTGATTTGGGCGGGGATCACGGACGAGCATGTGTTCGCGAACGAGGCGCAACGGCGGGTGATGATCGATCTCCTGCGGGAGGCCGACCCGGACGTGATCTTCACGCACAGCCCCACCGATTATCATCCGGACCATCGTCATCTGGCGCAGCTGGTCTTCGACGCGTATTTCCAGAAGGGTTTGCCGCACATTCCGGAGCAGAGAAAGCCGGCCTGCCGTTTCGCGGGGGCACAGGTGTATTCCATGGACAACATTGCCGGCATCGGGTTCAACCCGACGGAGTATGTCGACATCACGTCGGTCATGGAGACCAAGCTGCGCATGCTGCGCTGCCATCGGAGCCAGTTCTCGGCGATCTCGGAGCTGGTGCAGCGCGACCTGGAACAGGTGGCCACGATTCAATCCCGCTTCCGCGGCCTCGCCGGGGGGTGTGAATACGCCGAGGGCTTCTGCCGGCTGGAGACCTGGCAACGCGGTCTGACCCGCCGGATCCTGCCGTGAAGATCACCCGGGTCCGCTGGGACGGGTGGGACGCGTTGCGTTGCGTTTTGGGTGACCACGAGCTGGTCGTCGGCATCTCGGCCGGGCCGCGCATTCTTTCCCTGCGGCGGGGCGGCGGGCCCAACCTGCTGTATCGCGACACGACAGATTTTCGGGTCGGCGAGTGGCGTCTGCACGGTGGCCATCGTTTTACGGTGGGGCCAGAGGCGGAACGTTCCTATGAGCCTGACAGCGCTCCCTGTGCGGTGGAGGCAGTTGGGCGCCATGTGCGGATCATGGCGCCGCCGGGCGGCGAGGGCGTGCAGCGGATCATCGACATCGGTCCGGCGGCCGACGGCTCCGGCTTCGATCTGGCCCATCGGCTGGTCAATCGCGGGCCGGAAGATTGGACCGGGGCGCTTTGGGCCATCACCTGCGTTCCGCCCACCGGGCTTGTAGTGGCGGCGTGTACGGACCCCCGGTTGCGCTTCTGGCCGGACGCCGCTCGTGGGCCCTGGACCCTGGGCGATGGGCACGTGGTGCTGCAGCCGAGCGGCGATCGGACCAAGGCGGGCTGGTACAGCGAGCGGGCGTGGATCGCCTCCTTGCAAGCCGCGGCCACGTTGGTGGTGCATTGCCCGGATGTGTGCCTGGCGTGCGAGTGTGGCGACGGGGGGTGCAACGTGGAGGCATTTGCCTGTGCCGATTACGTGGAGTTGGAGACGCTGGGCGCGGTGGTTTCGGTCGGGCCGGGCCGGCAGGCGACACATCGACAGCGCTGGCGATTGTTGGACCCCAGTTCCAACCCCGGGGAGTGGCGGACCATTGGACAACTGGCGGGCTGCGACGGGGCGGCCCCGGACCTTCGTTATGCCCGGTAACTCATTTCACCTCTCGGTCGCGGACGTCGTCATCATTGTCGTTTCGATCGTGTTCGTCGTCGGCATCGGGCTGCTGGCGGCGCGCCGCGTGGAGCGAACGACCGAAGGCTACTTTTTGGCCTCGGGCACCATGCGCTGGTATCTGATCGGCGCGGCATTCGTCTCGACCAGCGTGTCGAGCGAGCAAATCGTTGGCACCGTCGGAGCGACTTACCGGGGCGGACTGGCCATCGCCAACTGGGAATGGTGGTGTCTGCCGACCTACGTGCTGATGCTGGTCTTCTTCGTGCCTCTTTACCTGCGCAACCGGATCATGACGGTCCCGGAGCTGCTGAACCGCCGCTTCGGCCCGATTTGCGGTGCCATCTACAGCGGCGTGATGCTGGTCGGGTACGTCTTCATTTTCCTCCCGCCGGTGCTCTATGGCGGCAGCCTGACCTTGAGTCAACTGACCGGTTGGCCGCCGTGGGTGGTTCTCGCCGGAATTGTGCTGTTGACCGGGAGCTACACACTTCTGGGCGGCCTGGGCTCCGTCATGTGGACCGACGCGGTGCAATGCGCGATGCTGGTGGGCGGCGGGATCGTGCTGTTTTTTTCGGCCTTGGGAAATATCCCGGGCGGGTGGAGTGCGATGGTTGCCGCGGCGCCGGAACGGTTTCATCTGTACGGTCCGCCGGCGGATCCCGAAGCGCCGTTTCTCGGGCTGATCGTGGCCTCCTTCGGCGTGTTCCTGTTTTATCAGGCCACCAACCAGGTCATGATCCAACGCGTGTTGTCGGCCCGCAGCACCTGGGACGGCTTGATGGGAATCATCTTCGCGGGGTTCATCAATGCGATTCGCCCGCTTGTCACCTGCCTGCTCGGGCTGGTCGTGTATCACTGGCTGGAGGTGATGCATCGTGGGCCATCCCTCCTGCCCGATCGCCAGGATGAAGTTTTTCCCTACGCCCTGGCGACGTTCGCTCCGTCGGGCGTGCGGGGAATCATTCTCGCCGGGTTTTTCGCCGCGGTGATGTCCACGGTCAGCGCCCTGGCCAATTCGGTCGCCACCCTCTTCTCGCTCGATGTCTATCGCCGGTTCTGGCGGCCGCGGGCGGCGGATGCGGAGCTTATCCGCGTCGGACGGGTGGCCGCCGGCGCGGCGCTGATCCTGGCGGCGGTGGCTGCGCCGGTGGTGGCACGAGTCGGCCTGTTTCAATATTTCCAGACTGGAATCACCTACATGGCGACGCCGTTCATCTCCGTGATCCTGGCGGGGCTGCTCTGGCGCCGAGCCAACTATGCCGGGGCCATCGCCGGCCTGACGGGCGGGCTGTGCATCCAGATCTCGCTGGCGGTTGGCCTGTGGGCGGCTGGGTGGAAGCTGCATTGGCTCTATGTGGGGGCGCTCGCGCAGGGGCTGACCCTGGTCGTGATCGCCGGGGTCTCGCTGGTGACGGCGCCGCCGCCGTCGGAAAAGGTCGAGCCGTTCCGGTGGCGACCCGCCTGGCTGCGATCCTACGATGAAGGGGTGTCTCCGCGTCCGTGGTGGCAGCAGATCAAACTGTGGTTCGCCCTTTACGCGCTGGTCTGGCTGGGCATCTATCTTTGGTTCTGGTGAGAAGTTCGGCCTTGTGCGGCCGGGATCATTCGCGACCCCGGCCGCGCTGCGCGCCGATTTGCCTGCGCGGGTCTATTCGACGCGCACGCGGTAAAAGCGGTCGGTGTTGGCCGGGACGGGATCCTGAATGGTGACAGGGCTGCCGGTTCCGTTGAGCTTGACGGCGCCGGGGACGAGATTCCACGCGGGGCTGTTCAAGTCCGTCTTCCAGTCCACGGTGTATTTCAGGCCGGGGACGGTGGTGAACGTGATGTTGACGACGCCGAGGGTGCGGGTGACGGCGAGGATTTGGGAGTTCACCAGGACGCGCAGCAGGGCGAACTGGCTGGAGGTCGAGCCGACGCGGTTGGAGATGGTGACGCTGTAGGTGCCGGCTTGCGCGGTGGTGACGGCGTCGAGGATGAGCGTCGCATTTGTGGCGGAGGGCAGGACGATGTTCGTGTTGTAGAACCATTGGTAGCTGAGGGGGGGTGCGCCCGCGGCGGTGACCGTGAACGCGGCACTGTCGCCGGCGATGACGGCGAGGGTTCGCGGTTGCGTTTCGATGACGGGCGCGTCGAGGATGGTGAGGATGGCGGCCTGGCTGCGGGCGCTGCCGGCGGCGTTGGTGACCACGACCGAGTAGCTGCCTTCATCGGTGGGTTGAACGTTGGGCAGCACCAGGGTGCTGTTGGTGGCGTCGGCGAGGGCGGTCAGCGCGTTCCGGTACCATTGGTATGCGAGCGGCTCCGTGCCGGTGGCGACGACGGTAAACTGGGCGGTTTGCCCGCGGGCCAGGGCGATGCTGGACGGTGAGGTGAGAATGACGGGCGCGTCCGGCCGCATGCCGCTCAGCGCGAGATCAAAGCTGATGTCGGAGCTGGTGGCATTCACCTGATGGATCTCCACCGCCATCACGTTGGTGCCCTCGACGAGGGCGCCGGCTGCGACGGCCGCTTCGAGGTAGTTCGTTTCGTCCGCGTTTCCGATGGCCTTGAGCGCGAGGTTGGTGAATACGATCGGGCCACCGGGCAGGTTGTCGCGGAAGATTTCGATGCCATTGAGGTGAACCACCACGCCGTCGTCCCGGAGGACGCGGAGCTTCAGATCGGTGACCGCGGCGGCGTTGGTGATGGTGAAGGCACGGCGAAAATACGTCGTGGGATACTTGGCGTTGGCGTTTGGACCGAAGCTCACCGTGGTCGCTTCCGGGTGACCGTCGGGGCCGTCGCCGTAGCCCAGCTCCGCCGGGCCGCTCGCCCAGGTGTGGTCGTCGAACGCCGGAGCAATCCACCCGTCGCCCGGATCCACGCCGGTGTCGAGGTAGCGCCAGATGGAGCCGGCTGGGATGAAGGTGACGGCCAATGGATTGGGAGCGGCCGGCTCCACGGTGACCGTGATTGGGGTGGAGCCATTGGTGGCGCCGCGGTCATCGGTGGCCACGGCCTGAATGAGGTGGTTCCCGGCGGCGGCGCCGAACCAGTCGAAGATATAGGGCGCGGTGGTGACCTCGCCGATGAGTTGATCATCGGCGAAGAACTGCACGCGGTCGATGGTGCCGTCGGCGTCGGCCGCCGAAGCCGCGAGCGGGATGGCGGCCTGTTCGGGAAAACTGGCGCCGTCCGCGGGGCTGGTCAGCGTGATCGTGGGCGGGTGGTTCGGCACCGGCGTGATGACGACGAGGAGGGCGGGTTCGCTGTAGGTGGTGCCGACGGCATCCCGGACCTCGGCCACGTAGGAGCCGGCCTGGCTGGGGACAGCGGCGGGGAGGGTGAGCACCGCGTTGGTGGCGTCTGCCAGACGATTCGTACTGTTGAAGAACCATTGGTATTGGAGCGGCTCCTGTCCGGAGGCGTTCACCGCGAGACTGACCGGGTCTCCGTTGGTGACGGTCTGGCTTTGGGGCTGGCCGTCGATGTGGGGTGGGCTGAGGTGAAGCGCCTGCATTGCGAAATCGAAGCTGATGTCGCTGCTGATGGCGTTAACCTGGTGGACCTCGACCGCGAGGATGTTGGTGCCGGCGACGAGGAGGTGCGGGTCAATGTTCGTGGGGAAGAACTGGGTTTCCTGGGCCAGCGACACGGCGGCCACAGCCAGCGTCTGGTAGTCGACGTTGCCTTCGGGAAGATTGCTGCGGAACACCTCGGTTCCATTCAGGTAGACGATCGCTCCGTCATCCCGCAGCAGCTCCAGGTGAAGCTGCTGGAACGGTGCCAGGTCGTCGGCGACGAAGGCATGGCGGAAATAATAGGTGATGTATTTGTTTTGCGGGTCGTTCCCGTAGCTGATGACCGTGGCCTCGGGGCGGCTTTCCGTGTCGTCGCCGTAGCCCAGTTCCGCCGCGCCGGCGGCCCAGGTGCTGTCGTCGAAGGCGGGAGCGCTCCAGGCGGTTCCCTGGTCGGAGCCGTCGTCGAGGTATTTCCACACCGCGCCGGTCGCAACAAGGGACGTCGCGCCGCCCGAGGGTGAGTTGACGCTGAGGTGCACCGGGCTGGAGACCGTGGACGCACCCGCTCCATCCCGGGCGACCGCCCAGAGCACATGCAAGCCCAGGGGCGCGTCGAGCCAGGCGATCTCGAACGGGGCCGTCGACGCGGCGCCCAGCAGCGAGCCGTCGGCAAAGAATGATACCTCGGCCACGGTGCCATCGGGATCGTTGGCGGCGGCGTGGAGCGTGATGGTTTCGCCGGCCACGAAACGCGCGTAATTGGTCGGAGCAGAGAGGCTGACGATGGGTGGGATGTTCGGGCCGGTCACGACGTCGAGAGTGGCGCGGTCGCTGCGGATGTGGCCGTGGGCTCCGGTGACCTCAACCGAATAGACGCCCGCCTCGGCTGGGGTGGCGGGGAAGAGAACGAGTTCCGCGTTGGTGGCACCCGGGAGCTGGGTGGTCTGGTCGAAAAACCATTGATAGGCGAGGGGCCCGGTGCCGGCCGCAACGACGCGAAAGATGGCGGTGCCGCCGTTGGTCACCGTGATGTTTTGCGGCTGGGCGACGATGAACGGAGCCTGGACCCGTTCCGCCTGCAGCTCGAGGTCGAAGCTGAGGTCGGAACTGGAGACGGACGCCTGATGCAGTTCGACGGCGAAGACGTTGGTTCCGTTGCGCAGGGCGCCCGCCTCCACGGGAAGCGTGAGAAAATTAGTCTCGTCGGCGCCACTGATTGAGGTGGTGGCGAGCGTGTTGTAGGCGATGACGCCGCCGGGCAGGTTGCTGCGGAAAACCTCCACCCCGTTCAGGTAACCCGCGGCCCCGTCGTCGCGCAGCAGGCGCACGGTGACGTTGGTCAGGGCGGCGGCGTCGGTCAGGACGAACGCCGTGCGGAAATAAGTGGTGATGTATTTGTTGTTCGCGGCCGGGCCGAAGCTGACGGTGGTGGCCTCGGGACGTCCTTCAGCCGCGTCGCCGTAGCCCAGCTCGGCCGGGCCGCTGCGCCAGACGGAATCGTCGAACGCCGCCTCGCGCCACGCAACCCCCGCGTTGGTTCCGGTATCGAGGTATTTCCAGACGGCGCCGGCCGGGATGAGCCGCGCGGTGCTGGTCGTGAGACTGACGGTGACCTGGACCGGGGCCGACGTGCCGCGTCCACCGAGGTGATCGGTGGCGATCGCCTGGAGCGAATGGATTCCGGCCGTGGCGTCCAGCCACTCGAGCCCGAAGGGCGGGGTGGAGTCGGTTCCCAACAGGCGGCCGTCGGCGAGGAAAGTGACGGTGGCGACCGTGCCGTCCGGGTCCGTGGCCGAAGCGTCAACGGCGATGGGGTTCGCCGACGCGACGACGGTGCTGCCGTCGGCGGGGCTGGTGATGACGACGGTGGGGGCGAGGTTGGTCTCGAGCACCGAGAGCGTGACGGTGTCTGTCTGCACGCGGCCGAAATCGTTGCTCACGACGGCGAAATACCGGCCGGCGTCGGCGCTGGAGACCGGATCCAGCACGAGCGTGCGGGCGGCCTGTCCTGCGAGCGGTGTTTCCTCGTGGAACCATTGATAGCGCAGGGGCGCGGTGCCTTCAGCCTGGACATCGAACGTCGCCCGGCTTCGGGCGGCCGCCGTGAGGTTGGTGGGCTGGGCGAAAATGACGGGCGCGAACGCCCGCTCTCCGCTCAGGCCGAGGTCGAAGCTGAGGTCGGAGCTATTGGCGGCGCTCTGGTGGATCTCCACGGCGACGACATTCAGGCCGGAACGGAGCAGGCCGGAACTCAGCGTGTTGGTGAAATAGCGGGATTCATCCGCGCCGCCCACGGCGGTTGAGGCGAGCGTGGAAAACGTGATGTCTCCGGCCGGCAGATTGCTGCGGAACGCTTCGACGTCATTGACGTAAACCACGGCGCCGTCGTCGCGCAGGAGGCGGGCGACCACGTTGGTGAAAGAAGCGGCGTCCGTCAGGACGAATGACGATCGGAAGTAGGTGGTGATGTGTTTGCTGTTGGGGCTTGGGCCGAAGCTCACGACGGTGGCCTCGTTGCCCTCGCCGTAGCCGAGCTTGGCGGGACCACTGGCCCAGGATGCATCGTCGAACGCGAGGCCGCGCCACGCCGGGCCGAGGTCCACGCCGGTGTCGAGGTATTTCCAGACTGCGCCGGTCGAGACCAGCTGCGCAGCGTGGCTGGCCAGGTGAACCGCGATGTGGGTCACCGCCGAGGTGCGACGGCCGCCTTCGAGGTCGGTGGCCACCGCGTGAAGTTGGTGCAGGCCGAGTGGGGCGTCCAGCCACACGGTCCGGTACGGCGGCGCCGTGGACGTGCCAAGCAGGATGTCGTTTGCGAAGAAGGCGACCTCGAGGATGCCGCCCGACGGAGCCGCCGAGGCGGTGGCGGTGACAATGATGGGTCCGGCGTCGGCCGGGAAGATGGCTCCGTCCGCCGGTTGGACCAGGGTGACATTGGGCGGTACGTGGGTGTCGGAGACAGCAAGGATCGCCGGCGCGCTGGTCACCGATCCGACCGGATTCGCCAGCGTCACGGCGTAGGCACCGGCGTCAACGAGGCGCGCGTTCGGGATGGTCACAGTGGCGTTGGTGGCGTCGAGGATCGGCATTTGCTCGAAGCTCCATTGATAAGTCAGAGGCGCGGTTCCGTAGGCGACGACGTGGAAGGTGGCGGTGTCGCCCTGGTTGACAGTGAGGTCAACGGGAGGCTCGAGGATGACGGGCGGGACGCGCCGTTCCGCCTGCAGTTCGAGGTCGAAGCTGATGTCGCTGCTGGTGGCGTTGACCTGGTGGATCTCGACGGCGAGCACATTGGTCCCCGGCTGGAGCAGCGTGGAATCGAACGTGGCCGAGAGGAAGGCGGTCTCGGCCGTGCCCGAGACGGTGGTGCTGGCGAGAGTCGTGAACGTGATATCGCCGGCGGGCATGTTGTTGCGGACGATCTCGATGCCGTTCAGATAGACGATCGCGCCGTCGTCGCGCAGGAGCCGGAGGCTGGCGTTGGTGTAGGAGGAGCCGGCGGGCAGCAGGAAGGCGTGGCGAAAATAAGTGGCGGGGTAGTGATTGTTGTTGGGCCCGGAATTGACGACGGTGGCTTCGTCGCCGTCGCCATAGCCCAATTGCGCGGGGCCGCTGGCCCAGGTGGCGTCGTCGAAGCCGGGTGATTGCCAGGCGGTGCCCGGGTCGACGCCGGTGTCGAGGTATCGCCAAACGGCGCCCGTGGCGACGAGAGTGACGGCGTTGGTCACGAGCGCGGCCGGGGTGACGCCGAGCGTGGCCTCGGTGGATGAGATTGTGCCGTACTGATTGCTGATGATGACCGAATACCCGCCAGCGTGTTCAGGGGTGACTGCGGCCAGGACGAGCGACGGAGCGGTGGCGTCCGCCAGGCGGTTGGTTTCGTTGAAGTACCACTGATAGAAGAGCGGCTCGGTGCCGCCGGCGCCCACGGCAAAGACGGCCGTGCCGCCTTCGGTGGTGGTGGTGTTTTGCGGCTGCCGGGCGATGAACGGCGTGACGGCAACATCGACGGTGGCGGGTGGGCTGAGCGCGATTCCGTAAAGATTGGCGACGCGGACGGAATATTGTCCGGCTTGATTGGTGGTGATTGCGGTCAGGGCGAGCGTGGCGTTGGTGGCGCCGGCAATCGGGTTGGAGTCGTTGAAGAACCACTGGTAGGCGAGCGGAGGTGTGCCGGACGCGACGACGGTGAGTTCGAGCTGGGTGCCATTGGTGGCGACCGTGTCGGCTGGAGACGACACGATGGCGGGTGGAGACACGACGGTGAGCGATGCCGGCTGGCTGGTCGCGGTGCCGAACGCGTTGCTCACGATGACCGAGTAGACTCTGGCGTCGGCTTCGGTCACGGACGGCAACGTGAGCGTGGCGTTCGTGGCGTCGGTCAGTGCATTCGTGGCGTCGGCGAACCATTGGTAGGCCAGGGGCTCGGTGCCGGTGGCCATCACCGTGAGCCGGGCGGTGTGGCCGTTGGTGGCGACAGCATCCTGGGGTTGCGCGGTGATGAGCGGCGGACGGAGGCAGGCACCGGAGCCGGTCAGGCAGCGGATGGGGGTGGCCTCGACGCTCCAGCAGCGCAGGATGCCGACGTCTTCGGTCGCGGCGTCGCGCACGCGCAAGGTCCAGACGCCGTTGGCCTGGGCGGGCAGCTTGCCGGTGAACGCGGCGAGCGGTTGCTCCGGGCGATACGCGCCGCGGAATGGAGCCACCCCCGCGGTGATGGACACCGGGGCGCTGTCGTCGAAGACGGTCACGCCCGTGCAGTTGGTCCCGTAGTTGTCGCCGCTGGCGCCGTTGTTCGACGTGAGCTCCACCGTGGTTCCATCGGGCCCGATCAGGGAGAGGATCAAATCCGAATCGAACGAATGCGTGAGGTGGACGGAAACGCGCACACGCTCGAGCTGATGGATGAGGTTGGAGACGACGACGGTTGATTCGATGGTGCCCTGGTCGGGGATGGAGCGGGGCACGTCGGTCGAGGTGAACGTCAGGGGATCGCCATGGCTGGGAGGCGTGGACGGCAGGTTGAAGGTGAGGTTGAACTCGCCCGCGTTCTCCGTGGTCACGTGGAGCGCGCAAGCCACGGGAGTCACGCACGAGTAACCTGGGTCCATGCTGATCCGGAACGGCGACGGGTTCACGGCCATTTCCGCCGGGAGGATGTTGGGGTAGAGGCGCGGTGCGGGATCGACCCGGACGCCGGGCGTCAGGCTGCGCAGCTGGGCGACGACGTTGGTGGCCGTCTGGCCGACAGGCGAAATCAAATTCTGGAGAGTGACGTAGAGGTCGGCGCATTCGTCGGCGTCCGGCCGGCCGTTGCCGTTGTCGTCGGTCAGGGTGGTGGCGTGGACGACGAGTCGGGGCACCGGGATGGGCGGCGCGCGCAAGGCGGCGAGGGCCATGACGACGCCGGCTCCGGAGCTGCGATCGGGTCCTTGTCCCTCGATGTCGAGCGACGTGGATTCCATGGCGAGGCGAATTTCGGCCGGCGAGAGCGGGTTGTAGGAGAGGAGCAAAGCCGCGATGGCGGCGGCGTGGGGCGCGGCGGCCGACGTGCCAAAGAACGGCGCGAACCCGGGCACGGAGGTCGACACGCCGTCCGCAGCGGTGAAGTCCGGTTTTTGCAGAACGACGCCGCCGGTCGAGGAATAGTTGCCGGGGGTGACGGGGGTGCCGTCCGGCTCAAAGAACATCCGGCGCGGCCCGTCGGAGCTGAAGCGTTCGACCGGATTGACTGTTCCTCCGGTGAACGGCACGGCGGGCGAGCGGACCCAGGTGGCGGCCACGCAGAATGCGTTGGAGGCGCCGGACGCGTTGTGCCCGCGCGTGCCTCCGGGAGTGCTGATGGCCAGGTGCGCCCGCCCGCCACTCAGCCAGAGATAACGGTCGGCGCCGGAATGTTTGACCACGAGGATGCGCGCCTGATACGGCACGAATGGCACGTACTCATACGGGTCATCGTCACCGTCCTGCACGTTGGTCGAGCTGTCATAGACCGCGCCGTCGCGATCGAGCACGTAGATGTCGTAGTCGTTGGTGGAGCGGCCGAGCGGGTCGTTCCAAAACAGGTCCACCCGCTCGATCGTGCCCGGGCTCATCTGATTCATGGTGGTGCCGCCGAAGTCGTGCAGGCGGCCACCCCGGCCGAGGATGGCCGGCCCGCCATCGCGAAAATCTCCCTCCCACGTGCTCGAGGTTCCGTCATCAAAATTGCCGGCGTTGCCCGCCGCCGAAAAATAGAGGGTGCCGGCCTCGGTCACCTGCCGCACGGCCTGGGAGATGGGCCCGTCCTGGAACGGGGACTCATTGTAGTAGGTGACGTCGTCCACGATCACGCGGCAGCCCGCCGCGTGCAGGTCGAGAATGTTTTGCGCCATGCCGCCAACGCCGCCGAATGCGGTCGCGAAGTAGAGCTGGGCGCCGGGCGCCATGTCGTGGATGATCTCCAGCATGGCCGTGCCTTCGCCCGAGCCAAAGCCCGCCTGCCCGGGCAGCACGGTGACGGCCGGCAGCTCGCCCTGGTCCTGCGAGTTCGCCAGGTAATTGACGCTGTCCGACATCACGCCAACCTTGATGCCTGTCCCATCCACCACCAGCTCCGCCCGGGCCTCGGCCGCCTGGTGAGTGACGTCGCCTTCGGATGTGATCGGCCCGACGTTGGTGGTGGCCTCGTCCGCGGGGCGGATGCTGCGCACCTCCGGTCGCGCGGCGAGGGCATCCACCTGGTCGAGCGGCAGCCACGCGCGGATGGTCTGGAAACGCGCCTGCCGGCTGACGACCGTTCCGCCGGCGGCCTCGATGCGGGCGAGCAACTCGGGCTGGACCGCGGCGCGCAGGTCCACGAGCACGCGACCGTCTGCCTTGGAGCGAAGGGCGGCCAGGCCGGCGCCTCGTCCCGGGACGACGCGTTGCTGGCGTTGCTGGCGCAGGGCGTGAACGAGGTGGGAGTCGAGCTTTCGCTCGACGGGTGTGCGCGTCGCCTTGTCGGCGATGAGCGCCTCGATGTCACTGCGCGCCCGCGCGGGGAGCTGCCGGGGGTCAGCCGCCGGGGCGGCGAGACCGCCGGCTGGCGGACCCACGAGCAAGAGAACGCCAACGGCCGGAGCCCACAGCGGGCGGGACCGGAATATTCGGGTAACAATCATGACTCATCCTTGAGTTTGCGGTCTGGGTAGAACGCCGTGCGCCACCCGGAGAACGTCCCCGCCCGAGGTGCCTCCGCGCCATCGACAAGGAGGCTGGTCCGCTGGGAACAACAAGGCGGATCCAGTCTGGGGATGCGTCTGATTGAAAGGAGCGGGGTCTCGCTTGATTCGTGCGCCGATTCTCCACGGGCAACTGATCTTCGGGTTTAATTTGGCTGGCGAAACCCTAGGCCACCCTCTGTCCGCCAGACAAGAACAAGGTTTGCCTTTTTCGCCGGGCATACCCGGAGGCAGATCGGTCGCAAGATGGGTTTATGGAGAGCCCCTTGATCCTGACGGACCTGCTCACGGGCCATGAACGCGCCCACGCAGGTAGATGACATGAAGAAGCTGGCAGGCGCCCTCACTCGAGGAACACGCTGCCAGCCGTATGAACTACAACCTAAAGAAATCCACGCAATCCACCGCCGGTCAACCCAAACGTTAT
>JBGATF010000011.1:0-261321 GCA_044229355.1 Limisphaerales bacterium | reverse complement strand
GCAACTGCCGCTTTGGTTTGGCCATGCGCGGAATTGAAACACGTTTTCTGCAGCCGCAAAACTCATAAAACGCCTGTCAATACGGCCTCAAATTGCGATCACCCCTCAAAATTCACCCACTTCTTTTGGAGAAGACCCTTCCTTTTGTTAGGCGGCTTCTTTGTCTCCTCGGCAGGGAAAATTTGGAACTATGTCCCGCAGGGTCCCGCGTCGCTTCCCGACACCTACAAATACGAGGTCGCAGCTCCGCTCGGTTCCTACCATCATCTCGCACTGCGGGTGGATTTTTTGTCGCGCACGGTGACGTACGTCGTTGACGGAGTGGAACTCGGCTCGACCGCATTCCACCCGTTTGCCAACACGACGGATCGGATCAGCGACGGATTTCTGCAGTTGAACGGCCCTTCGAACCCGATCAACACGCCGGACCTGACCTACCACCCCACCAACTACACGGCCTACTTCGACAATTATAAGGTGGTCGCCCCGGACCTGGCGCCAGGGGAAACTGACGTACGCTTCGCGAAGACTGACTACGCTGGAAGCGAGGAATCTGGGAAGGTCGAGGTCGCCATCCAGCGACGCGGATACGTCAACGACGCAGTCAGCGTCCGCGTCCGTTCCGACGGTGGCAGCGCCACAGCCGGAGTGGATTATCGGCGCGTCGATGCACAGGTTAATTTCGCGCCAGGCGAACGCGAGAAGGTGGTCTCCATCAACCTGCGCGACGATCGGGCGGTGGAAGCAGACGAAACGGTAACCCTATCGCTCTCCGCGATCACTCCCAGACTGCCGATCTCTCGCGCCTCGGCGCCCCTCTGGATTCTCGATGACGAACGCGCGGGTTCACGCGAAACGAACTATCAGTTTGAGTATGGCGGACTGGGCATCGAAAAGCTTGGCGAAATTACCTCCATCCTTCCCGTATCCGGCGGAAGATTTCTGGCGCAGGTGATCGGAACGGATACCAACGGAGATTTCATTGGTGTCGTGGCCCGGTTCAACGGTGACGGCTCGTTTGATCACAAGTTCGAACCATATCCCCTGCCGCCCACGGGCGGCCCGACGCAACTGTTTCGCTTGAATGGCGGTAACCACGTTCTCGCCAACCTGGGTGGACGTCTCGTGCGGCTTGACGGGGAAGGCCATGATGACCCGGAGTTTCAGGTCACGGTCGCTGGTGGCTACGAGTTCATTTCGGATGTCATCGTGCAGGCCAATCAGGACATACTGATCGCCGGATTTTTCGAAAGCGTCAACGGCGTGGCACGGCCGAGTATCGCCCGCCTTCATAGCAATGGACAGTTGGATGCAACGTTTAATCCCACCGCCGGGCCGGACGACCTGATCTGGAGAATGGCTCGGCAGGCCGACGGCAAGATAGTCGTGATTGGATGGTTTCACGCCGTCGGCGACCAACCGCGCTCGCGGTTGGCCAGACTGAACGCGGACGGCTCGCTGGATTTGGGATTCAACCCCGGCGTTGCGTTTGGCGAAGAGTTCAACGGCCTTCCGGGGATACCGGACGTCACCGCCCTGGCCATTCAACCCAATGGAAGAATTCTGGTCGGCGGATTCTTCGACCGCTACCAAGGCGTCACGCGCAACAGCCTCGTCGGCATCCGCCCAACGGGCGAACTGGACCCGTCGTTCGATGTTGGAACCGGCATTACTGCGAGCGGATTCAGTCCATTGCCGCAGGCAATCTATCCGGGTCGCGTGGCGAATTTGGTCCTGCAATTGGACGGAAAAGTCATCATCGCCGGGACTTTCCTGCGCGTAAATGGACAGGTCGCTCCCGGTGTGACGCGCCTGAACGCCAACGGTTCCCTCGATGCATCGTTCAAACTCGGCGGCGTCGCTTCATTCGGCCTTCCGCCGGTAGGATTCATTCCACCGGTGGTTGGCCAGGGGCTGGCCCTGCTGAAGGATGGAGACATTCTGGCGGGCATATCCTCATTCGCCACGGGAATCAAAAACGACCCCGTGACCTACAGCGGCATCGTCCGCCTGAACGGAACCTCCTGTAAACAGGAGAGGGATTTCGACAAGTAGAACAGGCAGGCTCGAAAACCCGGGCGCGCAACGCTGGGTTCCGAGACTGTGTTCGCCGTCAAGGCGGCAAGGACGCCGCCCAACCGGCACGCGGGGGTGCGTGCTTTACGAATTCGAATTAAAGCTGTCCACGCATGCAGGTCCGGAAACCTCAACGCGGGGCGACCACCGCCATCCGCGGTCTCGCCCTGCGGGAAGACCGTCGGAATTACTACCTTGATCCAAAGAGTTTCAGGGTTGGAATACATCATGCCGGAAGCCCGAAACTTTAGAACCGATTTCCGCATTGATTGGTGAGACGCAGTTCTGGGTTTCATGACCACGAGCCGAATCTGTCCACAATGCGGAGCGCCCCTTCCCCCCGGCGCCGCGGACTGGCTTTGCCCGAAATGTCTGCTGGGACAAGCCGTCATGTCCGCGCCCCCATCTGCTCCGACCGCAGGCCTGCCCCAAGCGAAGGTCATCCATTACTTCGGTGACTACGAATTACTCGAGGAAATTTCCAGAGGTGGCATGGGAGTGGTTTACAAAGCCCGTCAAACCTCGCTGAATCGAATCGTAGCCGTAAAAGTTTTGCTCTTCGGTCCGCTGGCTGGAGAGGATTTTGTCCGTCGCTTTCGCGTAGAGGCGATGACCGCCGCCAATCTTCTGAAGAGTGACAATTAGATTTCACCAGTGATGCCAATTAAAAATCACCAGTGAGCCGGTAGCATCGCGCAGCGGTCTGAGCCCTGGCCGGAGGCCAGGCAAAGAGGCCGCGGCGAGATGATCACCCAAAGACAGTATCGAAGGCTCATGAGTGACTACGAAAAGACGGGGAACATAACGGTGAGTGCGCTGAAGGCGGATGTGCATCCGCAGACGGCGCGAAAATACATCCGAGCGGCCACGCCGCCGGACCAACTGCAAAAGCCGCACACGTGGCGGACGCGAACGGACCCGCTGGAGAAGATCTGGCCGGAGGTGGCGACGATGCTGGCGGGGGCGCCCGAACTGGAGGCCAAGATGCTTTTTGAGCATTTCCTGGCCCGGCCGGACAGCGGGCTGGAAGAGCGTCATTTGCGAACATTCTTCCGGCGAGTGCGCCACTGGCGGGCGACGGCGGGCCCGGAGCGTGAAGTGTTCTTTGCGCAGGACCGCAAGCCCGGACAGTTGCTGCAGCTGGATTGGACGCACGCGCGGGAACTGGAGGTCACGATCGAGGGGGAGCCGCTGGATCATCTGTTCTGCCAGTGCGTCCTGCCCTACTCGAACTGGCAGTGGGCAACGCGATGCATTTCGGAGTCGTTCCTGAGTCTGGTCAGCGGTTTGCAAGCGGCGCTGCGGGAACTGGGCGGCAGTCCGGAATGCCTGGGCACGGACAACAGCAGCACGGCCACGCACGAGTTGGAGTCGATTCCGGGCCGGGGGCGGGGCTTCAACTCCGATTATCTGGAGCTGTGCACGCATTATGACCTGACGCCCATCACGATCAACGTGGGTTGCCCACACGAACATGGGGACGTGGAGTCGCTGAACCGACATTTGAAGCGGCGCATAAATCAGCACCTGATCCTGCGGGGCAGCCGGAACTTCGCCTCGTTGGAGGAGTACGACGCCTTCGTGGAAAGGGTGTTGCGGGCCGCCAACGCCAAACGCCAAAAGCGTGTGGCGGAAGAACGGGCCAGCTTGCGGCCATTGCCCGCCAGTCGGCTGGCGGAGTACCGGGAGTATGCGCCAGTGGTCAGCTCGCAGAGTCTCATCCGGGTGAAGAAGCACACGTACTCAGTGCCGTCACGTCTGATTGGGCAGACGCTGCGGGTGGAACTCTACGAGGCGCAACTGAGGGTCTACTTGGGGCGGGAGCACTTGTTCGACCTGCCGCGATTGCGTGGAGACCGGGGAACGTTGGTGGACTTCCGGCACGTGATTACGCCGTTACTACGCAAGCCCGGGGCCTTCACCAATTATCGACACCGGGAAGCGCTCTATCCCAGCCCGGTATATCGGGCGGCCTTGGACCGGCTGGTGACGGATCACGGTCAACGGCCTGGAGTCATTGAGTATCTCCAAGTGCTGAAGCTGGCAGCCGAGACTTCGACGGATCGGGTGGAAACGCAGCTGGGCAAACACCTGGCGGCGACGGGCAAATGGCGGGCCACGCAGTTGAGGGAGGAGCTCATGCCGGTGGCAAAGAAGGTGGTCGTGCTACCGGCCTGGACCCCGAATTTGGAGGCCTACGACACACTGCTGGGCCAGGAGGTGTGCCGTGGCTGACGCGCTGGAGATGATGTTCCGGGAGTTCCGGTTGCCGACGATGGCCAGCCGTTTTGCGGAGATGATTGCGACGGCCGAGGCGCAGAACTGGGGCTATCGCAAGCTGGTGCTGCAGTTGTGCGAAGCGGAGGCCGCAGACCGCCGGGAACGCAAGCGGGAGCGCCTGCTGCGGGAATCGGGCCTGCCTGGAGGCAAAACCTTGGGCAACCTGCAGGAAGGCCAATTGCCGGCCAAGGTGCGCCGTCAGATGCCCACGCTGTTGGAGGGCGGGTTCATCGACCGAGCCGAGAACGTGCTGGTCTTCGGGCTGCCCGGCCGCGGCAAGACGCACTTTTTAAGCGCCCTGGGCCGGGAACTGATCCTGCGCCAGGCCCGGGCGGTATACTTCACCCCGACCTTCAAACTGGTGCAGCAGCTGTTGATGGCCAAGAAAGACCTTCGGCTGGACGCGTTGCTCCGGAAGTTGGATCGGTTCGACGCCATCATTTTGGACGATCTCGGATACGTCCAGCAATCGCGGGAGGAGATGGAAGTGCTGTTCACGTTCCTGGCGGAACGGTATGAGCGGCGCAGCGTGCTGATCAGCAGCAATCTGGTGTTCTCCAAGTGGGATCAGATCTTCAAGGATCCCATGACCACCATGGCGGCGGTGGACCGGCTGGTGCACCACGCCATCATCCTGGAGTTCGACGGTGAAAGTATGCGAGTGACCAAAACCAAGGGCGGCAGCTGACCCGACGCGCCCGCCAACCCCTTCGGCTCCACTGCGTCCCCTGTCGCCTTCGGCTCCAGGGGACTCCGTTCCGCCGAAGGGGTTGGCCCAGAGGGTCTGGACCATCAACCAACCAAAACCATACCGGCAGCACAGTGATTTTTAGTTGTCACTGAAGTGAAGAATAATTGTCATTGAACAGACTCCGTTCCGCCGAAGGGGTTGGCCCAGAGGGTCTGGACCATCAACCAACCAAAACCATACCGGCAGCACAGTGATTTTTAGTTGTCACTGAAGTGAAGAATAATTGTCATTGAACAGCCGGGCTCAAGCCGGACATAACGATCGCAGCACGGATGGACGCCACAAACGAGGACGTGCGCGACTATTACCTGCTGCCCGGGCTCGACATGACCTGGGAGAATCTTCGTTTCCGCGAAGAGAACGGAGTCTACCTCGACACCTACTGATTCGAATCGCTGGACTTCTGCTTCGGCATGGTGCAACGCGTCAACCTTTCGGAGGCTGCATGAACGACGACGTAATGATGATCCCGATCGACCGGATCCGAATACTGAATCCCCGGCACCGGGACCGGAAGAAATTTGAAACCATCCTCCAAAGCATTCGCAATCTCGGGCTCAAGAAACCGATCCAAGTCAGCCGTCGCTCGACCGCCGAGGGTGAGGGCCCCGGTTATGATCTCGTATGCGGCCAGGGTCGGATCGAGGCGTTCCTCGCCCTTGGGCATCGCGAAATACCGGCCATCGTGGTTGAAGTGTCCAAGGATGAACGCCTTTTGCGGAGCCTGATCGAGAACATGGCTCGGCGTCAAACAGCCCCACTGGAATTGATGCGTGAGATCGAACGACTTAAAGGCTTGGGATATAGCAATGTCCAGGTCGCGGCCAAGCTGGACATCTGCGACACGACGGTCGGCGGATTGCTCGCATTGAATCACGCGGGTGCGCCAGATCGAGATCGCAGAGTTGATGGTAAGCGCGAGCAACTATTCCGCCGGCTACGCGGAAGCGCTAATCTTGGGGACGCCGAAGGATCAGCTCGCCAACCCAGACGAGCCGAAAAAGAAGCAGGGTCTCTCGGCGGAGGATATCGCTCGGATGGAGGAGGAGATGGAGACCCTGGAACATGATCTCAAAGCGGTCGAGGAGCGTTACGGCGAAAACGTCCTGAATCTTACCTTGGCTCGTGGCTACATCAAAAAGCTCCTCGAAAACGCGAAAGTGGTCCGGTTCCTCAACACCAATCACCCGGACGTGCTGTCGGAGTTTGAATCGATCGCGGCGGCTGAGGCGCTTTAGGCTGGTAAGTTGGCCCTAGAGAATTCGGTTGCGAGTTCCACCGCGAGCCCAAGCAGGCCACAAGACGTGCGACATTCCGGAGGGCCTCGCCGTGTGCGTTGCGAAAGGACACGGGGTTTTTGCTGGACCTTCCTGCCATTCCTCTCATTCTTCAGGACTCCACGTCCACCTGGTTGAGATCTGCTAGTTCGGTCCGAACCGTAACTGAGTACTGATGTGACGAGTAGCCCGGGAGCCCGAGCTTCTTCGAGTAGTTTGCTTCAAGCGTGATGGCCATGATGGTTCCTTTCTGTATGAGGGTATTGGGTTCGTGGTCAGGAAGGCCGATTCGGCGGATGGGACCGAACGGCAAGCATCCGGGACGATCCCGGGATTCGCCAAGGATTGAAGGGCAGGCCGAAGCCTACCCATCATATTCTTATAGCACGGACTGGGCTGCTATTGCGGCGACGCCAAGCCTCGGGCCAGATATCACCAGTGCAGCTCCTGCAACGGCACCGGCAAGGTGCAGGCTGGGTATGAGGTCTAAGGGCAGGATTTGCGGAGATCGGCGCCCAGGATTCTCATGAGATCAATCAGTCGCAGCACGTCGGCGGGCTGCATCACAAGCCGCTGTCCCTCGCGATAGGTCGTATCGCCCGATTTCTGAATGTAATCCTGATCAATAAGGCCATCGCGGTGTGTGATCACGTGACGGCGCTGGTACAAGAGCAATAGTGAAGCCCAGTCACTGGCGGACAGCATATCAACGAAACCGTGGCCTAAGGCTTCTTTCCAAAGATCGGAAGCATCCTGCAGGCGCTGAAAACAGCCGCGTTTCACTTTCGCGATGGGCGCGGCGGGCACCGTGACGAACAGGGCTTCGTTGAACCGCTCAAAGGCGCCAACCAGGCGACCTAGGCTTTGTTCCAGAATCAAACGGGTCGTATTCTCCGCCTGGTCCCGGCCGGAAATCTTCGCGATAGCAGCCCGGACCGCCTCGATATCCCTGACCGCATTCTCCACGGTCGTCATGGTCTGGTCGAACGTGGACAGCGCGGAATTATGACCACACGCCGGACAAAAGAAAGCGGCGCCGATCGAGGAATAACGGCATTTACACTTTTCACAGGCGAATCGCTGTTCCATTAAGTCGGCAGTCGCCTTGGGGAGCATCAATGGTCGGGAGCCTGGCTTGTATGAGAGCGTAAAGGTAAGAAAGCCGCTCTGCGGCCGGCTGTTAAATTGGCGGGCCCCTCGGACAAAGGCCTGGTCTACCATCCTCGTCAGCTTGGAGAAGGCAACCTTTTCGGCGTAATTGATCTGCGCGGGCGTAGCCCAATCATCGGATCGCGTCTCGTGACGGCATATGGGGCAAAAAGCGCGCTCGTCTGGAACCACGTCACGCCAATCATCGGCCAGCACTTTGAAATTCGAACTGCAAGTCTTGCTGGGGCACTGCCGATCAATAAATCCTTCGGCGTCGGTCGGGATTGGAATCGAAACGTTAATCCCCCGCTCCAGGCGGCGAAGTTCCCTCGTGATATCGTCGAACATGGGTCGTAAATCACCCGGTGCTGGACTGCGGCTTCTCTGCAGCCAGGTCGACGTCAAAGGTGTAGTCGCCGCTCTTTACCTTAGCTTGTGCAGCCCTGAAAATCCGCTCGGGTGGCGTGATGCTCGGCTTCCTGGCGGCTTCGAATCGGTCCATTAGTGCGCAAAACTGCGTTTCGAACTCGGCAAACGGCTTATGGGCGGCCACCAGGGCGGCCTGGCGGAACCGGTCTTGGAGATTCTTGAACTCCGCGGCCGCGTTCGTGCATTCGCGTAACTTGTCGTCGAGTTTGAGCGCGGAATAAATCGATGGGAGCAGACCAGCAAGGAAGGCGGCCGCGGCGGAAATGACCTTCGTATTGGTGGCGTCATCCCAAAACAAAAGTTTGCCGGAGGCAAATCCACCCAGGATTAGTGGCGCAACTACAAAAACCACCCGCCAACAGCGAAGCTCACGCAACCAAATAAAAAAGGCCGTGGAAGTATAAAGGCAGCTTTCGGACTGCCGCTTGCATTCCTGGACAAGTTGATCGGCTTTCTGGCTCACGGTTAGCTGATAGGTATAAAGGTCCCGAAGATTTTTTGCCACTCTTCGCCGGCGGAATAGGGCCTGTTGCCGGCCTCATGTTCGCAGGCCTTCTCGGCCCGGCCGCAGGCGCTCTCCGCCTTCGACTTCCAAGCGTCGCCCAAGTAGATCGTTTCAAAGGTGCCCGGCACCGTGACGGAATTCCAAGACGATTTTTGCTTCAGCCAGCGGAAGAAATCGCGGGTCATCCAATCGTAATAGGTCGTGCTTTTACCGCGGTGGTCCCAAGTGCTGAGAAATTGAATCGCCAGCAGTTCAAGGACGAATGATTTTAGCGGCACAGTGCATTCGTCCTGCCACCGCTTCATCATCCGGATTAGATCGCGAGTATTCCCCGCGGTAGTGGCATTGGACTCTTTTACAGCAGTGATCTCAGCATCCGGATCCACGGTCTTGTACTTGCCCCCGTTGTTCGTGTCACAAATCCAGTATTGGCCGGACGTAAGTTTAAACGCCGGAACGACCTCGACATTGTAACTGGTGAACCGGACGACAACGACCTGGCCATCACCGCTCATTTCCGTGCCGGGATAGGTCTTGGCCAGAATGTTCTTCACTTCCTGCAGGAGCTGCGACTGCTTATTGCCGGGTCGATTTTGAAATCGCTCATAAACTGAGGACGGCAGGACGAATAACACGTCGACGTCCCGCGGAGGTCGAACCTCCGTCGACTTGCCCCAGGACCCGACCAGCATGCTGTTCGCTGACCCGGAACTGATGCCGTAATAATGGGAATTGAGGCAACTTCGGACGCCCGAATGCTTGATGATACCATCACGACGTTGATCGTCGGTGAGGCGGAGGTTTTCCAGGAGTTTGTCGAAGCGGGCTCCGACGGTGATGCCGGCGGCGGACGCCGTGAGTAAAGTCGAACCGTTCATCTGCGCGAGCAGTTGCTCTAAGGTGGTAGGACTCATCCTGGAAACCTCCGCGGATCCTGGCCGTAGGTCCGTTCACTCTGGATGACGCCGTTCTCCTTACGGACAACCACTTGGCTATGGCTCGCGTTCTTCGCGATCTCAACCGTGCGCTCCAGCGCCTCGGCTTTGGTAGGAGCTGAAACTGATGGCCGCGCGGCACCCCGCAGTGTGCCCTTCCAGTCACCATCCTGGCCCTTGATTACGTCGTAGACTTTTCGATTCATAATGTTCTATTGATAATGCCGATTGCGTATGTTAGTAAATGACGAATCCGTATACACACGGTCCGAATGAAGGGCCCACTCGGGCCCTTCGTCATCGTCATCATTAACTATACGAAAGCGTCAATAGCAGTCAAGCCCCTACTTTATGCCCGATGAGTTCAAAGACCGCCTGAAGGCCGCCCGCGATATGCGGGGCCTGAGCCAAACGGAGCTGGCCGACAAGACCGGCCTGCAGCCGTCCGCCATATCCCATTTCGAAACCGGTGGCCGGTCCCCATCGTTTGATAACCTGAAGCGCCTGGCTGACGCTCTGAATGTTACCACAGATTACTTGCTCGCCCGGGCCGATCAGCCCGGGCTGTCCGGACCAGCCGTTGAGAAGATATTCCGCGGGGCAAAACATTTCACTGCGGATGATCTAAGCGCATTGGAATCGATGGCGGAAGCGCTGGCGAGGAAGAACAAAGCGAAAGAAAAGTGATCTCCAAGGTCCGTCAGTGTGAAATCGCAGGGTGCGCCGAGGACTTGCTCACGGAGCTTGGTCTCACCAGTCTTCCCATCAAACCGATCGAAATCGCAGGACGAAAAGACATCGTCGTTCAGTCCTGGGAACCGAAGCAACTAGGCGTGTCTGGCTTCCTGATGAAACGAGGCGATGCGTTTGGGATTGGATACTCCAAGTTTATCGCCAACGACGGCTTCATCAATTTCACAGTCGGCCATGAAATTGGCCATTACTGCATCGCTGGCCACATCGAAAAACTGCTGAGCAACGGCGATGGCGTCCATTATTCCAAAAGCGGTTACATTTCGTTCGACGAGTGCGAGAGGGAGGCAGACCTCTTTTCGGCAACCCTCCTGATGCCCGAGAACTTATTCCGGAGGGCGCTCCGGCAATCTGGCGATGGGTTCCCCGCCATCAATGCGTTAGCAAAACTGTGTGTCACCTCGATTACTGCCACCGCCATCCGGTTTGCCGAGTATTCAGAGGACCCGGTTGCGATTATTGTTAGTGATAACGGACGTGTTGGATTCTGCTGCATGTCCGAACCGATTCGATCCAAGCGGGGCCTCAACTGGTTAAAAACAGGCGACCCAATTCCCGCCGGCAGCGCCACGGCCAGATTTCAAAAAGACCCGAAAAATATCACATTGGCCAAACAAGCCGAGGGTTTCACTTCACTGGATGATTGGTTCGACGGGGCACCTCGCTTCGAAATGAAGGAAGACGTAGTTGGTCTCGGCCACTACGGAAAAACTCTGACGGTGTTGTTCACCAACGAAGCGCTGGAGGATGACGAAGACGAAGAGACCGAGGATGAAGGGCACGGATACATTCCCAGCTGGAAACGCGGTCGATAGAACGAACAGCCGCTAGGGCGTCGCCCGTTCCCTGCCCACCCGGGGCGGTCCTGCTTCCGCCGAACCAATGGAACCGTGGGTCAGCCGGTCAACGAACCCTTCGCGCCCTCCGCGCTTATTGCAGGATCATCGGGGACGCAGGGAAAAACGCAAATTGTGTGTACGGAACGAAACAGGGAGGAAGGCCTGCAAATACGGTGCTGAAGGAAGGGGAGGGACGGCGTCGACCACGGGTGGACAGAGGCGGATGTGTTGTAACTATAGGTTGTAACTACTCAGCCATTAAATCATAAGTGCTTTATAGTAAGGTTGGCGGAGAGAGGGGGATTCGAACCCCCGATACGGTTTAACCCGTATAACGGTTTAGCAAACCGCCGCTTTCGGCCACTCAGCCATCTCTCCTAACCAACTTACCTGCAGCATCCTGGAATCGCGGGCGCGGGTCGAATCGGTTCGTTCGAAACCGCCGCCGGAGGCCGCAGACGTCTGTCGTCGAGAACGGAGCGAAGGGGCACTGCCAGTATTGAAGCCCGATCGCACGGCCTCGGTGTCGTTCTTTTCGACAGACACGGGAAACGCTTAACAGATGGCGTCAACGTGACGCAAGACAAAGCCGATGTGGCGACGGCAATAATCAGTAGGAAGTCAGCGGGGCGTAGGACGGGATTTCGTTTCGATGGAGAAACGTCACGACGAAGCCGCTGACGAAGGCCGCGATGGCCATCGTGAAGAGGACGCCGTGATCGCCCTGGATTTCGATGCCCAGGACCGTCAGGTGGCTGACGATGGCGCCACCCAGCGCTCCAAGCGTGAGGATGCCTCCCGCCCATCCAAGGCGCGGCGTGAGCAGGAGCAGCGCGGCCAGGAGCTCCCACACGCCCTGGCCGTAGCGCCACCAGGATTCCATGCCCATTTTGCTGAAGATATAAACGGATTCCGGGGCGCCGGTGAATTTGAAGAACAAGGTCTCAATCATGATGCCGGCAGCGACGGCGCGGCAAATCCAGCTCGCGACGCGTTGGCCACGCGTCAGCCTCTCGGCGGGCTCATCCGCCCGGCCGCGGGCCCCCGTCCAGGCCGCCGCCGAGGGCGTGTAAACTTTAAAATCCTCGAGCTGGGGGACCTTGCGATACGGTTTCATCATTGGTGGAACAGTGACGGTTCGCGGGAAGGCTTGCCATCAGTCGCGCACCTAGTCGTGGAGCGCCGACCAGGCCGGAGTTGTCGTGCGTCCGGGCACGAGCGGCGGTTGAGCGCCGGGTTCCGTCGGGTTGGCGGGGACGTCTTCTTGGCGTTCCGCGAGTCTGCGCCGCTGCGCGGCCAGGGTCAGGAGGTGGTGCTTCGTTCGTTCCGCTGCGAAGGCTGGTCGGGCTGAAGGTTGCTGGTGCATACGGCGTGGGTCGTCCGCTTGCGGCTGCTCCTTACAGTCCGAGGCAAACAGCTGGCTGCGCCCCGATTGAATGGCGTAAGGAACCGAGGACATCCGCGACGCACGGAACATGACGCACCGAACGCGCGAGGTGGCGCAGTTGCCGATCATTGAGCGAACCCGACCAGAAATGGACCGGCTCGACGGGACCCCGCGCCAGAGGGTGCAGTCAGATGGGTCCCCGAGTGCCGTCCGTCGACTAATCCCCAACTGGGTGACGCACGAACCTGTTCCCATTCTCATCCGTATCCCCGTGCGTTGGCCGGAGGCGGCTCGCCCGCGCTGTGGACAACGACGTTGGCGGCGCGCCGGAGGGCCCGTGTTTTCCAAGGGGCTGGCCCTTGCGTTAATCGCCTGGGCGGCTGGGTGCGCCTCGCCTGCGGTGAGGTCTCAGCGGCTGGTGGCCAGGCCGAACATGACGTTTACGGACAGCGCCGCGTTTCTCTACAACTCTCCCCGGCTCCTGCCACAATTCGCGCCCGGATTCGCGGGCGCGGGCGCGGCTCAGAACTCCGGCTGCACTTCCTGCCGTTGAATTCGATGAAGTCCAGCTCCGCAGCTTTCCTTCTCATTGGATCTACGCTGGCTGTCGCGGTGGCCGTCTGCAGGGGAGCCAGCGGCGTCGCCCCTTCAGCGGACTTCACGGTGACCAGGTGGCAGACGGGCGAAGGCGTCAGGCTCTCTGAGTTTGCCGGCCAGATTGTCGTCCTCGATTTCTTTGCTTACTGGTGTGCCCCGTGCCGGCGCGCGTCTGCGGAGATCGAACGAGGCATCCAACAATACTACGCCTCGGCGAAAGGCAACCCGCACGGGGTTCCTGTCCGGACCATGGCGGTCAATATCGAGAAGGCCGAACCCCAACTGACGGCGCGTTTCATCCGGGAGGCGGGGTTGGAGTTCGTGGTGGACGACGTGGACGGTGTGCTCCTGGAGACGTTTGCCGGAGCCGGCACGCCGTTCGTGGTGATTCTCGACGGGACGGGCGCAAGCAAGGACGCGCCAGATTTTCGGGTCGTTTATCGAAGGAGCGGTTTTACAGGCACCGGCAAATTGCGCCAGGTCATCGACGCCATCGGGCCCTCCAAATCCGGCGCTGGCGGAGTGGCGGAATCGAACCGGGTCGCGACCGTGACGACCTCGGGGCCGGTCAGGGCGCAGCAAGGCGAGTTTGCCTTCGATGCACTGCTGGCCGGGGACGTGCAGATCACCTCCACGGTGGCGGGTTACGGCCAAAAAGTTGGCGAGACGGAGTGGAAACTCAGCTACACGCATCAGACCTACGATCTGGAGTATGAGCCGTTCAAGCGGTTCGACTTCCTGGGTTTCCCGGAGCGGTTGCACGAGAGCTACGACGGCGGGCGGGCTGCAGTGCGGCATACAGTGGGGGAACGGTTGACGGTCCTCGCCTCGGGAAGTGTTTACGACGGCTTCACCGACTACCGCTCGGTCTGGCTGGCGAGCTATTATCGGCAACAATTCCACTTCGTGCCTGGTTACGAGGAACCCGAGCCCCGCGGGTTCAACGCCGGGGGCGGACTTCGTTGGGCCTATCAGCCGACGACCGGATTCATCGAGACGGACTTTGTTTACGCCAACGACGAGATTGCGCCCGGCTATGAGTTGGACCAGGGCACCGCGCAGCTGACCCGGAGTCGGGAAATTCTGCACACGTATTCGCCGATCCTGAAATTTGAGAACGTGCTCACCACCCGGATCCGCACCCTGAACGAAATTCAACTGACCCTCACGTCGGGCCGCGAGCCGCGATATTCCTACCGGGGCTCGGTGAACGTTGCGCTGGGCGAACGCTGGACTTGGCGAATGTCCGGAGGTTATACGCACGAAGATCCCGCGCTGCGCGCCTGGTTCGGGGGTGGGACGCTGGAATTCGCACTGACCCCCCAATGGCTGGTGCACCTGTCGGGGCTCTACTATCGCGACACCGGCGAGATCGAGAATTCTCTCTTCATCTCCACCTCGGCGCCGGGCCTTCAGACGTATCAGGGCGGCGTTGGTGTGCGCTATGTCGGGCGGCGGTTCTCGTTCAGCCTTTCCGCGGCTCCGCTTCACGCCGACTACAAGCCCGTGGAAATCGGGACCCGCCCATTTACGAATCTGTATCGGGACCGCACGTGGGTCGGGGGGCAGGCTGCCTGGGCTGTCGAGTTTTAAACACACGCACCTTTTTTTTGCATGAACGCGCCACACTTCATCCACCAATGGACACGCATGATCCTGCTGGGCCTTGCGCTGATCCACAGCGCTGACCCTGGCCACGCCGCCACCTATCGGGTCGGAGACGAGGTCACGAATTTTACGTTCGTCGCCCGGCGGCCGTTCACCCGACCGGATGGGACCACGGTGCCCGCCGGCTCCGCTGTCCGGCTCACGGATTTTTCGGGCCGGATCGTATTCCTGGAGTGGTTCGCGGTCTGGTGTCCCTATTGCGTCGCCGCGGCGCCGCAAGTCAGGACCGGGATCGTGGATTGGTACATGGCGCGCGGCGGAAATCCCCACGGCGTGCCGGTGCTGCATGTCGCCGTGAACCAGGAGCCCGCCTCCTTTTACCAGTCGGCCACCGACAGCTTCATCACGCAACAAGGTTTCGATCCCGTGGTCAATGACTACGGTCCCGGCCTCGGCACCAACCGCGTGCGTTTCCTGTTGCAAAACTCGGGCCAGCCGATATTCGCCGTTATCAATGGCCTCACCAACTCGCCCACCCACCGGCCTTGGCAGTTGCTCGTGAATCATCTCGGCTACGGCGACACCGATTTCAATCAGGAACTCGCCGGCTTTCGCGCCGTCATCGATGGTGTTCAACCGCCCGTGACCGCTCCGCGTCTCAGCGGGCCCAGGCTCGTCCGCCCGGATTTCGAGTTCACGATCGAAGCTCAAAGGGGGACTGCGTATCGCGTTCAAGGGTCGACCAACCTGGTGGACTGGATCACGCTCCGCACCATCACCAGTACCAACCATCCGGTGACCTTCCGGGACACCGACGCTCTGCCTTTTCGACGGTTCTATCGCACGGTGACACCTTGATTGCCGCCCAGTCCCATGGAAGCCTTTGACCGAATCAATTATGAATCTTCCCTCGAGCTGGAAGCTGGTGTGCGGCGGGCTGCTGGCGTCATGTGCGCCCATCCGCAGCGCTGAGCCGTTCCAATTTGTCAGCGGCGAGACGCGGACCGCGCTCCTCGAGCTCTACACGTCTGAAGGATGCAGCAGTTGCCCACCTGCCGAAGGCTGGTTTTCGCGCCTCAGGAGAAGTCCCGGGCTGTGGAAGGATTTTGTGCCCGTCGCGTTCCACGTTGACTACTGGGATGACCTTGGCTGGAAGGATCCCTTCGCGACAGAAGCTTATTCCAAGCGTCAGAAAGACTATGCCAGCCAATGGCACGGCACCTCAGTCTATACGCCCGCGTTCGTCCTCGCGGGCAGGGAATGGCGCGGTTGGGCGAGGCGCGACGAGCTGCCTCCACCGTCGAAACGTTTGGCCGGAGTGTTGAGCGCGATCTCCCAGGACGGATGGCAATGGAACCTCCGCTTCGCGCCATCGCCGGAAAAAGTCCTCCCGTCCTGCCAATTTCATGCCGCCTTCCTTGGCTTTGATCGGATTTCGGCGGTCAAATCGGGCGAGAACAGTGGTCGCAGCCTGCAGCACGACTTCGTAGTCCTCGAGTTGGTTGGGGCCGCTGCGACGAAGGCTGGCAACTCGTTCCAAGCCACGCTGTCGCTCAAAGCCAACCGTCGGGCTTCGCCCGGCCGAACGGCGCTGGCTGCGTGGGTAACCCGGCACGACACCCTGGAACCGCTCCAGGCGGTCGGCGGCTGGTTGTCCACAGACGGCTATTGAAGGTCTTGTTCGCAGCAGTGAATATTCGTGGTCGCAGGCGGTCGCACACCCTGCCACGCACCGGGCGGCGACATTTCAACGGAGAACCGTTGGACCAATCCCAAGCCGTGGCGGGGCAGGGGATCCGGTTCTCACTCTCTCAATTCCTGGCCACGGGCTTTGGAGTCGGCCACACGCCTGCTCCCGCAACGTTCAGGCGCAGGCGATAGATTCCGGTCTGCGCTGCCAGATAGAGCGCCCGGCCATCGGGATCTCCCCACGCCATGTTGTGCGGATGTTCGGGGCCGCGAACGATTCCCAATGTCTGGCCGCTCGCGTCGAAAATCCAAAGGCCTCCGGGCCCGCTGACATACACGTGGCCCAGGTGATCCACCTTCACGCCATCGATGGCGTCTTCGCCGGCGGCGTCCGTCAGGTCATGAAACAATTCGCCTGCGCCCAGGGTGCCGTCAGGATTGACCGGATAGCGGTTCACGACCTTTCGTCGGTCATCCCAGTTGCCAACGTAGAGGAATTTTTCATCGGGAGAAAAGGCGAGTCCATTGGGCCCGGTGAAATCCTTGGAAATGAGCTGCACGATGCCGTTGCGGGCGGAGTAGACGCCAAAGTGCGGCGTCTCGCGGCGGGGATCGTCCGCCAACTTCGGCAGGCCAAATGGTGGGTCGGTGAAAAACAGTGTGCCGTCGCTGCGATAGACGAGGTCATTTGGCGAGTTGAGCCGATGGCCGGCGAAGCGGTCGGCCAGCACGGAGGTGACGCCGTTCTTTTCGATCCGGACGACCCGACGATTGCCATGCTGACAAATCGTCAGCCGGCCCTGCTCGTCGAGCGTCAGGCCATTCGAGCCCGGCTGGCGGTATTCGCCGATGTCCTCGCCCGCATAGCCGGACTTGGTCATGTAAACACTGACCTCGCCTTCCGGGGTCAGGCGGTAGATGACATTGTTGTTCGGATCCGAAAAGAGGAGGTAGCCATTTCCCTCGGGCACCCAGACCGGGCCTTCGGTGAATGAAAATCCGTCAGCGAGCTTTTCCAGCCTGGCGCCCGCGGGCAGGATCGCGTCCAGCGCGGGGTCCCTGCGCTCCACATGCAGTTTCACGTCGTGCGCCTTGCCCAGCCGGCCGGGCGCGTAGAAGTCCAGCGTGGCGCTCCGAACCCAAATGTAGGTATCCGGGTGTGTCGAAAGCGGACCGTTGATCCCGAGCACGGCGATGGCGAACGTGTCACCTGGCCGGGCGTCGCGGGACAGCACGACGCGATTCGGCGCGTTCCAGCCCGCGGCAACCGTGCCTCCGCTCTGCCCGAGAACGAAGGGCGCCCTGCCGTTGACCGAGATTTCTGCGTAGTCGTCTACGACGATTTCAAAGACGGCAGTCGCCCCTCGCGTGGCGAACCCGCCGACCCGTTCGGGAATGGTCACGGTGATGCGATACCAGTTCAGCGACAGCCGCCCATGGCCGCGGCGCTGTTCCAGCGAATCGGGCGGGATGACCTCCCACTTGGAGTCATCGAAATCCGTCGCGCGGGCATCCGGCGCGAAATCGAACGTGCGGTTTTTCGGCCCGCTGGCTTTGAGATCCGGGCCGACGCTGCGATGGTCGATCTCACGGATGCGGGTGTCGCTGTATCGCCATTGGGCCATGACGCGAGCGACGCCCTCGGACGTGCGCAAATCGACAATCGCGTCGGGAAGCACGGCTCGGGGAGCATGGTCAGCTCGCGTGGGGACCGTGGCGAGGGCAAGAATGGCGGATGCGCGCAACGCCGCCTGGACTGTGGCCCGGAGTGGGTTCGTAGGCATTGTTTTCAACGGCGATTGGTCGGCGCTCGGCCGGCCTCCTTACGGCCACCGACGGATCGATTTCGCAGGCCGGAGATTTCTCAATTGGGAGCGGTGAATGGCGCCGCGCTCCTGAAGATCCGCCCGTGCCGGCGGTCGCACCCAAAAGAGATTCGGGCGATGGGGCTACTTCGTTTTGACGATGGCGCTCATCGCGCAGCGGAAGCCGACATCGTGACAGGTGGCGTTGAGCGACTCGAAGCCCTGGTAGGAAGTTCGCGTCTGGAGCGGGCTGTAGCTGGAGGCGCCGCCGCGCAGGATGCCACGGGACTCGCGTCCCTGCGACAGGCCGGGCAGGCCTCCGTCCACCCACTCGTCACTGACCCATTCCCAAACGTTGCCGGCCATGTCCTGGCAGCCGTATGGGCTCGCGCCTTTGGGGAAACTCCCGCCGACCAGCTTGCCCCGGGAAGCGCCGGCTGCGGGCTGCCGGCAGATTGCGGCGTGGTTTGTATCGTTCGTGCGCGGGGGGGTGATGTTCGCCCGATTGGGGCTGAATTCGTTGCCCCACGGATAGGTTCGTCCGTCCGGGCCGCGGGCTGCCTTTTCCCATTCCGCGTTCGTTGGCAGGCGCCGGTGGGCCCAGCGACAAAATGCCTCCGCTTCGCGCTTGAGCACGAACGAGACTGGCAGATCCTCCTCGCCCGGTGGATAGCGATGGTCCTTCTTGAATTCCTGGTAGCGGCGATTCGTGACCTCGAACTGGTCGATGTAGAACGCGGGCAAAAAAACTTTGCGCAGCGGTCGTTCGTCCGGGTCGGCGTTCGGGCTGTCGCTGCCCATCAGGAATTCACCTGCGGGCACGAACACCATGCCTGGCGGGGGCGGCTCGTATTCCTGCGCGCAAAGCCTGGCATGTTGAACCGCGATCCCGGCCCGCCCAGCGCCCCAGACAGCCATCGTGAGGAGGGCAAGAAGCGCGGAAACGCGGAATGCCTGATACCGGTTCACGGGAACAAGTATGGACGCGGAATGAGTGGATGCAATGCGCGACCGCCGAGGCAGCCCGGTCCAGTCCGTTCCTGGCCGGGCCGGCCTATTATTTCGTCGGGGGCAGGTGGTCCACGATGGCGCGGGCCCCGGCGGAGGCCACCTCCTCGTCTTGCTGCGCGCTCTTGGCGCCGCTGACGCCGATGGCCCCGATGACGTGTCCCTCGTGCCGGATGGGCACGCCGCCCTGGAGCGGCGTGAAGTCGGGGAGCGCCGTCATGGTGAAGCGGCCCTTGTTAATGAGGTCTTCGAACTCCTTGGTGGACTTCTTGAAGGTGGCGCTGGTGCGGGCCTTGCCGATGGAGATGTTGGCTCCGGCGGCGAAGGAGCCATCGAGCCGCATGAAGTAAAGGAGATGCCCGCCTTCGTCGACGACGGCGATGTTGCCGGCGGCGCCGTTCTCCCGCGCGTAGGCCGCGGCAGCCTCCGCGACTTTCCTGGCGCCTTCCATCGTGAGCGCGTGGTGGGTGGTGACGTCCGCGCCCCGTGACTTGGCGACGAGGAAAAGGTTGGCGAGCGCGAGTGCCGTGAGGATGACTTTCATGGATTTGGGTGGTGAAGGTTGAGCGGTGCCAGCCGGTTTACAGCTTGAGCCACGGGCGCGCAGGGTCGGGGGAGTAGCTGGCGCTTTTCTTCGGGGCCGGGGCCTCCAGCACCGACCGACCCAAGAGGCTGTCGACGGGATTCTTCTGTCCGGCCTTCGCTTCGATCAGGCGGGGCCAGAGTTGATCGGCCTTCGCCTTGTTGCCCGCCACGTCCTTCTCCCAAAGCTGCACCGCACCCTTGGTGTGCTGGACGATGAGCTGTCCGTCCACGATGGACCACAGCAGTGGATTTGCCGGGCGCACCTTTCCGATGCTCGCCGCGTAGCCGCAGTACCCGCCGTAGGCCGGGGCGTACTTCAACGGCGCTTTTTCAAACACCTCCCGGTGCCCCTGCGAGACGAAGTGGTAAAGAGCGCCATTGAAAGTCGCCTCGATGGTTGCGTCGCCTTTCGCCGGTTTGCCGTCGGCGAAATAACTCACCGGATCATAACCTCCGAGTGCGACGCCCTTTCGGTCCGTCTGCACGAGCGCCCTGCCCCCAAAGACGCCGTTCTTAACAACCAGGCCGGGCCAGTTGGCCTCCGCCTTCCTTTGGTTGCCGGCGAGATCCTTGTTGAACAGGTCGAACGCCTTCTGGTTGTGCTGCAGCACCAGCCGGCCATCGACCAGCTGCCACCATTGCGGGCTGATCGGTGACAGACGGTTGATGCTGGCCGCGTAGCCGCAGTAGCCGCCGTAGGCCGGCGCATATTTCGCCGGGTTCGCGTCGAACATCGTCTTGTGCTCGGCGTTGACAAACTGGTAGGTCGCCCCTTCGTAGCTCGATTTGAACTTTGCGTGGCCCTGGGCGGGTCGGCCGTCGGTGAAATAGGCCACCGGGTCGTAGCCGAGAATCGCCACGCCATCCCTGCTCGTGAGGACGAGCGTCTTCGTCGGGGTTTTCGCCTGGTCCGCGTGAACGCTTCCCGCCAGCGAGGCGGCCGCGGCCAACGTCAGCAATGTCTGTTTTATTTTCATGGTGATGATTCGATGTTGGTGTTCTGCGCTGTTTGAGTCGCGAAAGGCGGGGCAACCTTTCAGCAGTCGCGCGCAGGCTCCGGACAGCGGTCCCGACCCAGCCCGAAGAAGAGTCCAGGAGGAACAGGGCGTCGTGCGACGCGCGGGCGGGCGGTGTCGCGCGAAGACGGGATTCCTTACAGCGCCAGGCGGCGCGTTCAAAGCATTTCCGAGGGCGGCGACGAGGGGGGCAGGCCGAGTTGCTGTTCCAGCTCCGCGATCCGCCGGCGCAGCGGCTCGACGGCTTGGCGCACTTCGTCCGCCGTGTAGCGCGGCGTGATGTATTTCGAACAGTTCCAGTCGAAGGAAATGACCTCGATGACAAACACGCGCTCGGTCAGGGCCCGTTCCGCGGGTGTGGCAACCTGCGCGACGAGGTCGGGCTGCTCGCGGGCGTCCAGCACCTGGCCGTGGCCGAGAATCTTCAGGCGCTCCCGACGCGGGTAATCCATGAGAAAAAGCGCCACGCGGCCGCCGGCCGCGAGGTGGCCGGCGGAGAGCATTTGCCGGTTCCCCTTGTAATCGGCGAAGGCCAGCCGGGTCGGGTTGACCACGCGGAGGAATCCGGGCGCCCCGCCGCGATGTTGCACGTACGGCCAGCCGTTCTCGCTTACGGTGGCCATGTAGAACGAGTCGCGCGCCTCGATGAAGGCACGCTCCTCGTCGGTCAGGGGATCGACGGCAGGCTGCGGCGGGAGCTTCTGCGAGCGCCCGTAGTAGCGTTCCTGAGCGGCGAGCACGTTTGGCGTGAAGTAGTTCTCCAGGTAGCGGCCGGCCATGGTGGTTGGAGGGTGGCGAGTTGAGGATGGATGGACGCCTGCGAGGTCAGGCTTGGCCCCCGAAGCTTGCGTGGTCGTCGGCGTCAAGGTAGTCCATGACCGTCTGGAGGTCCGAGCGGACGGGATTCAGACGCGTTGCCTGCATCTCGCCGCGAGCGCGGGCAATCCGTCGGAAGTGAAAGCCGACTACCGTCGGCTCGACGGAGACTTTCGGCGCTTCCCCATCGGGGTGCGGAAGATTGGCCGTGTTGGTCAGTCAGGTGAACCGTTGCTGCTGGCCGGGGTGCACGGCGACGACGACTGGATCGCCGAGCCCAAGTGGATGAGGCGTGAAAAAGTGAGGACCTTCGCGGCGCAGCCACTCGTCTTCCGCGACGAGACCCTCGGGGTGCTCGCGCTCTTTGACCACGGTGTGCTGGGCGCGGAGGATTTCCAGTGGCTGCGCGTGTTTGCGGATCACGCAGCGGTGAGCATCGCCAACGCGCGTGCCTTCGAAGAAATCGAGCGTCTCAAGGCGCGGCTGGAAGAGGAGAACGCCTACCTGCGGCAGGAAGTTTCCGAATCCATCGGCGCCGGCAACATGGTCGGCGGGAGCCTGGGCTTGGCGAAGGTACTTCAGCAAGTGCAGCTCGTGGCGCCGGCGGAAGCCGCCGTGCTCATCACCGGGGAGAGTGGCACGGGCAAGGAGCTGGTCGCCCGGGCCATTCACGAGAACAGCCCGCGCAAAAACCGCGCCCTGATCAAGGTGAACTGCGGTGCCGTGCCGGAGAATCTGTTCGAGAGCGAGTTCTTCGGCCATGTCCGCGGGGCCTTCACCGGCGCGCTCAAGGACAAGCCGGGCCGTTTCGAGCTGGCTGATGGCGGCACGCTGTTCCTGGACGAGATCGGCGAAGTGCCGCTGCCGATGCAGGCGAAGCTGCTGCGGGTCTTGCAGGAGCGGGAGGTCGAGCGGGTCGGTGACACCCGCACCCGCAGGGTGGACGTCCGGATCGTCGCTGCGACCAATCGCGACCTGAAGAGGGAGGTCGCCGCCGGGCGCTTTCGGCAGGATCTGTTTTATCGCCTCAGCGTCTTTCCCATCGAGATCCCGCCATTGCGCGAGCGCCGCGAGGACATTGGCCCCCTGGCCCTGCACTTCATCAAGCAGTCGGCCCGCCGGATGAATCGTCCCACCCCGCGTCTCGCCCCCGCGACCTTGGCCCAGCTCAACGCGCACGACTGGACGGGCAACGTGCGCGAATTGCAAAACGCGGTCGAACGCGCCGTGATCCTGTCCCCACGGGGCCCATTGCATTTTGATTTGCCCGATGAACCGACGCGCCTGCCGGCAAACGCCCGCCAGCCGCCATTGTTCGCGCCCGGCTTTCTGACGCGCCATGAGCTGAAACGCCACGAGCGCGAGAGCATCGTGACCGCACTGCAACAGACCCGGGGCAAAATCTTCGGTCCGGACGGTGCCGCCGAGTTGCTTGGGATGAAACCCACGACCCTTGCCTCCCGCATCAAGGCCCTCGGAATACGGAAGCGACCGGAGTGAGCGACCAAAATTCCGAGTAGGACCACCGACCGGCGCCAGTTTCCTGGCCCCGGCAGGTTGGACCTTGGCCCAAGCCCGAGCCCGGGCCCGGATCGCGGACGTTCCCCCGGCAGCGAACTACGAAACGCCGCCGGCTGGAATCAGGCTCGCCCCGGAGCTGACTCGGCGGCATGTCGTGCAGATTGGAGGGCGTCGCCGGTAGGTCCGTGCAACCTGCCTTTAGCAAGCGTGCGTTGGGGATGGGGTGGTGGCGGCGGTGTTCACTCAGGCGCAAAAATCTTGGATCATAAACCTCATGCCGGGTTGGTGCGCTCCGTGCTGATTTTTTTGATGGCCCGAAGCGCGCCGGGGAGTCGCCTCCGGCGGGGACTTGCGAAGGTCTGCAAAATCGGGGACCCGCTTCCGGGCAGGAACACAACAATGGCGAGCAGCGAAACGGCACGGTCCGGTGGCGGAATCCAGGTTCGGCTGAAACCATCGCTGGACTGGCTGTTGCTCTGTGTGCCCATGGCGGTGGTCGTGGGCTACGTCCCGTCGCTGCGCAACGAGGTTTTGCTGTTTGCCGTGTCCGGCCTCGCCATCATTCCGCTGGCCGGCTGGATGGGGCGCGCCACCGATCAGCTTGCGGCCCGCCTGGGGCCGGGCGTGGGCGGGTTGCTCAATGCCACGTTTGGCAACGCGGCGGAATTGATCCTCGCGCTGATCGCCCTTGCGCGCGGGTTGACCACGATCGTCAAGGCCTCCATCACGGGCTCAATCCTCGGCAACATCCTGCTGGTCCTGGGCGTTTCCCTGCTCGTCGGCGGATGGCGTCGGCCGCAACAGCGATTCAACACCACGGCGATTCGAGTCGCCGCCACGACGCTGCTGCTGGGCACAGTGGCGCTGATCGTGCCGACCGTTTTTCACGTCGCCGCGCGCCATCGGGCGGGAGGTTGGACGCCGGAAGCAGAGCGAAACCTTTCGCTGAGCATCGGGGTGGTGTTGCTCATCGCCTACGCCGCCCTGCTGCGTTTTTCGCTGAAGACCCACGCGCATCTGTTCGCCGGCCAGGCCGGGGAGGAGGCGGGGGACGCGTCCTGGTCGAAGGCGAAGTCGCTCGTCGTGCTGGGGATGGCCACCGCCACCGCCGCGTGGATGGCGGAGCTTTTGGTGGGGACGATTGAGGGGGCGCGGAAGGCGTTGGGGCTGAGCGAAGTTTTCGTCGGGGTGGTCATCGTGGCGACCATCGGCAATGCGGCGGAACATTCCACGGCGGTGAGGGCCGCCCTGCGCGATAAAATGGATCTCGCGTTGGGCATCGCCATCGGGTCGAGCCTGCAGATCGCGCTGCTGGTCACGCCCATGTTGATGTTCGCCTCGCTGTTCTTTGGGCCGGCGATGGATTTGGAGTTCACGCTGCCGGAAATCGTCGCGGTGGCGGCGGCCGTCCTGGTCGTGGTGCAGATTAGCGGCGATGGCGAAAGCAACTGGCTGGAAGGCGCGCTTTTGCTGTCGGTTTACGCGGTGCTGGCCATCCTTTTCTTCTTCCTGCCGGGGCGTTGAAGGAACCGCTCGCGGGCGGTGGTGGATGGCGGAGACGCGGGCCGCTGCCGCTCGCTGGTTCTGGCGCGGGCCGCGCCGAGATTTGATCCCGCGGCTTTACGCTTGGCAGATTGGTGCGGGTGCGGCGTCGCGTGCCCCATCGGGTTTGCACGTGAGGACCAGGATCTCGAGCATGCCGGCGAAACAGCTGCGGGCGTGGGTCAGGTGAAAGTCATGCCGGGCGAAGTGTTCGCGGAGCGCGCGGCGGTCCGGAAATTGACGCAAGCTTTCCGCGATATAGGCGTGCTCCGGGCGTCCGTGGAGGACCAATCCCCAGAAACTGCCCCAGAATTTCAGGAGGCGAATTTGCCAGGCCTGCCGCCAGGCGGAAGGCGGTTTGGCGAAGTCCAAAAACGCGGCGCAGCCTCCCGGGCGCAACAGCCGGCGGATCTCGACGAGGGCGTCATCCAGCACCGGTGCGTTGCGCAACGCGTAGCTGCCGGCGACGACGTCGGCGCAGCCGGCGTCCAGGCCCGTTCGACACATGTCGCCCACTTGAAATTGGAGATTGGGGTGACGGTGCCGGGCGCGGGCGACGGCCAACATCGCATCCGTCAGATCGAGCCCGAGAATTTCGCCGTGAGGATATCGTCGGGCCAGGGCGGCGGTGACGTCGCCGGTGCCGCACGCGAGATCCAGGCAGCGGGGCGCGGCCAGCGACGGCAGCGCCTGGACGAGGCGCCGCTTCCAAACCTGATCGCGACCGAACGACATTGCACGGGTGACGGCGTCGTACTCCCGCGCCACGCGGCTGAACAAGCCGGCGTTGTAATTGCGCTTGCCGTCCGGAGTTTCGATCTGTGCGCGAATATTAGCGGCAAACGATTTCATACGGTTCGGGCGGGACTGAACGACGGAGGCGGCGCGCGGCGGGGAGATGTCCGGCGCGTGGTGCGCCCGGGCCGGGAGGCCGGGCTGAGCTCCGGGGCCACGCCGACTTTGTACCGGCGATGGCATGGTTCGTTTTAAACGGTGGCGACCGGTGAGGTGGGCCGCGTTCGGCCGGATGCGAGCGATGAATGTCCATCTGCAACCGGTGCGGAGGCACTGGCCGGGACGGTGCGGAGCAGGCCGCATTCGATCGTCAAGCCGGGCCCGAACGCCATGGCCGCGATCGAACAGCGGGTTCCGGTGTGATCGCGGAGCAGCTTTTGGAGAACAAACAGAAGGGTTGCGCTGCTCATGTTGCCGAAATCGCGGAGCACCGATCGCGAGGCGGCGAGTTGGGCGGGGCGCAATCTGAGGGAATCCTCCGCCTTGTCGAGGATGGATCGGCCGCCGGGATGAATCGCCCACTGATCGATCCCGGGCATGTCGCAGCCCGCGGTCGTCAACAAGTCGTGGACGATGCGGCCGAGGTTCGCGGCGATGACGTCAGGCACGTAGCTCGACAGGACCAGGTTGAATCCCTGATCGCCAATCTCCCAGGCCATTTCCGAGTGTCCCTCCGGCGCGCGGGCCGAATGAAACCCGTCGAGGATGAACGCAGGTTGGTCGAGGGCCGGCCGCCGGGCGCTGACCAACGCCCCGGCGGCGCCGTCCGCGAACAGGGCATTGCCCAGGATGGAGTCGTTGTTCGACTGGGTCTGGACGTGGAGGGAGCAGAGTTCGAGGCAAACCACGAGCACGACCGCGTCGGGTTGGGCGACGCAGAATTGCCTGGCCATGCGCAAGGCCGGCAAGGCGGCGTAGCACCCCATAAAGCCCAGATGATACCTCTCCACGCTGCCCGGAAGATTCAACTCGGTGACGATGGCCCAATCCGGTCCCGGGTTCACGAATCCGGTGCACGAAACCGTGATGACGTGAGTGACGTCCGCCGGCCGGAAGTGACCGTCTGTTCCCAACAATTTTCGCGCGACCCGCACGGCCATCGGGGCCGAGTGGCGGGCATACGCCTGGTTGCGGGCGTGGGTTCCGGCTCCCGCCAGTTGCCCGCTGGAGGCGGTCCGGAATAACTCAGACCGCCCGGGCTCCGTGAAATCCGGCAGAACACTGTGCCGCCGCTGGATGCCGGTTTTGCGAAAGATGTGATGGATCACGCGGGCCGCGCCGGGGTCCTGGGCCCACCGTCCGAACAGCACGGCCAGATCGTCCTGCGACGCCGAATGAGCGGGGACGTCGGTGGCGAGGCGGTGGAGATAAACGTTCATGAGAGCCCGTCTTTGGCTGGGCGCCGTGGAGACTTCGAAGCTCGCGCCCGCGGCGGTGCCCCGCGAGCGACGAGGGGCTCTAGATTCGGCCGAGCAGCAGCAACACCAGAAGGATGACCAGGACGAGCCCGACACCTCCGCTCGGGTAGTAACCCCAACCCGAGCTGTACGGCCAGGTGGGAAGCGCGGCGATCAACAGCACGATGACCACCAGGAAGATCAGTGCGGATGTGCTCATAAATGAAATGTTCAGGGCTTCACCGTGATTTTGTTCTCAACGCCTTTTTCACCGGCGACGCGCTTGGCCAGTTCCTCGGCCTGGGCCTTTTGCTCCTTGGTGTCGACGAAGCCGCTCAACTGCACCTGGCCTTTGAACGTGCTCACCTTCACGTCCGGATACTTATAGGCGGTGTCATCATGCAGCGCGCTCTTGACTCGCGCCGAGGTCGCGCGGTCATCAATGGACTCACCGGTGCTGCGATCGTAGCGGGTTCCTGCACAACCGGTGGCGAGGATCACCATTCCCAAGGTCACGGGCGGGGCCAGCAACGTCGTCAGCCGTCGATTGAGCAGTCGGGTCATGTTCATTTTCATGCCGGAAGCCACTGCTGGCGTCGTGCCATCCTGAAAGCTGAGGGAATTCGCGCCCATCTCCGATCCGGCCGCGCGCGTGCATGCAAACTGCAAGGCGGACGCTTTGCAAATCGCACCGATCCATCCGTCGCCCGTGCGAGCCGGCGCCCTGTTCCCATTGAAGGCCCGGGCGGCGCGCGGCGGAGAGCGTCACCCGCCGTGTGCTCGGCTGGTGCATGAACCTTGGGTCAGCGTGGGGGAGTGCAGCGGGAGTCCGGTCTGGATGCAGTCGCCGAGTCCCGGGCGTCCCGCCTCTTCGGGATGAAGAAGAGCCGAGGAGGCCCTGAGGACAGGATGGCACGCGAACGGCTGAGGAGTCTGGTGGAAGACGAGCGGTGGTCCGGAACGTCCGCTGAGTATCGGGTAACGACGACACGCTGCGTATGGCCCAGTGACGTCGCTCGTCTTCCATTTTTGGTTTCCGTCAATCGTGTGAAGTGAACCTCCCCCTAATTATGAGCGCCTCTTTGGAAAAGGATCCGCGAGACCTGGCCCGTCACGCCCGGCAATTGATGCAGTCTCTTCAGGATTTACTGCGTGAGAACGTTGCGGCCACCGCCGATCCAAAGGCCCAGGCCTTGTTCGAAACGTCGGCCGAAGTCCTCGGAGGCCTGGCGACCGCGTTCGATCACTTCGACCGCCGCGCCGAAAACGCCTGGCAGTGATTCCCGGCCCGTTCTCTCAGGAGGCCCGTCACCCGTGACTCGTCACCCAAACCGCACTTCGACTTGATGCTCGCGACCGTCACCGGGCAGCGGCAGGAACGGTTCGGGCAGAGGTGCGCCGTCGAGCAGGATCGTTTGGGTGCCGTTCCAGCTTTCTCCCAGCCGGTTCAGCGTGATGTGGTAGCGGGTGTGGCCGTGGCGGTACTGGATTTGGAATGAGCTCCAGGCCGGCGGGAGGCACGGTGCGAAGCGAAGCCGGTCTGCTTCCAGCCTTAAGCCGAGCAAGGATTCGAGGATCAATCGATACATCCAGCCCGCGGATCCCGTGTACCAGGTCCAGCCTCCGCGTCCGGTGTGGGGCGGGACGCTGTAGACATCGGCGGCCACGACGTAGGGCTCGACCGCATAGCGCGTCGCGTCGCCCGGGGACTCCGCGTGGCGGACGGGGTTAATCAGATTAAAGAATTCCCAGGCGCGGCGCGCGTCGCCGAGAGCCGCGAAGGCCATTACCGTCCAGACGGCGCCATGAGTGTACTGGCCACCGTTTTCGCGCACGCCGGGCAGGTAGCCCTTGATGTAGCCCGGCTCCATGGGTCCGGTGTCGAAGGGGGGATCAAACAATTGAATCAGGCCGGCATCGCGGCGCACGAGCCGGTGGGCCACGGCCTCGAGCGCAGTGCGGGCGCGTTTCGGATCGCCGGCACCGGTGAGGACGGCCCAGCTTTGCGGCAGCGCGTCGATTTGACATTCGGCGTTGCGGGCGGAGCCGAGGGGCTCGCCATCGTCGAAATACGCGCGCCGGTACCATTGCCCGTCCCAGGCGTGCTGCTCGATGTTTTGGCGCAGCGCGGCGGCCTGTTCGGCGCACTCCCGGGCAAACGCTGAGTCTCCGCGCGCGCGCGCCAGCGGGCCGAAGTGTTTCAGCACATCGTGGAAAAAGAATGCCAGCCAGACGCTCTCGCCCCGGCCGTGTGCGCCGATGAGGTTCATACCGTCGTTCCAGTCTCCGCAGCCGATCAGGGGCAGCCCATGCGGACCGAACTTGAAACCATTGCGGATGGCCCGCACCGCGTGATCGTAAAGGTTCGCTGACTCTTCCCCGGCCCCGGGAAGATCGTAATAGGATTCCTCGTCGGAGCGGACCGGCCGGCCATCGAGGAAGGGCGCCTTTTCGTCGAGCACTCCCATGTCGCCGGTGGTCTCGACGTAACGACAGATGGCGTAGGGCAGCCAGAGATAGTCGTCGGAAAAATGGGTGCGCACGCCGCGGCTCGACGGGGGATGCCACCAATGTTGCACGTCGCCTTCGCGGAATTGGTGGGCGGCAGCGCGCAGCAGGTGCTCGCGGAGGAGGGCTGGGCGCGTGTGGACCAGGGCCATGGCGTCCTGCAATTGGTCGCGGAAACCGAAGGCGCCGCCGGACTGGTAAAAGCCGGTGCGGCCCCAGAGGCGTCCGGCGAGCGTCTGGGCGAGCAGCCAGCCATTGGCGAGCACGTTCACCGCGGGATCGGGCGTGGCCACCTGCACGGCCCCCAGCGTCTCATTCCAATGTTCATGGACGCGCGCCAGGCATTCGCGGGCGGGGGCGGTCCCCCGGAACTGTTGGAGCAGGGTGCGGACGTGATCGCGATTGCGACCGGCCCCGAGCATGAAGACGACTTCGTGCTCGGCGCCGTCGTCCAGGCTGACCGGGATCTGCAGGGCTGCGCAGGGATCCAGGCCGGGCCCGGTCCGGCCGGAAAGCCGGACGCGCCCCAGCGCGGCGGGGTGGGCGGTCGAGCCATGCCGGCCGAGAAACTCGGTGCGATCGCCGCTGTGCGATCGCGCCGCTTCACTGGCGGTGACGAAGGCGATGCGCTCGCCGAAATCCGGGTTGTAGGAATTTCGCGCGAGCAGGGCGCCGGTGGCCGGATCGAGCTCCGTGACCACGTGCGGCAGGTTGCGCGGGCGCAGTTCGCCCAGGACCCACTCCCAGTAGCCGAAAACGGAGAGCACACGGTCCCGTCCGGACTCGTTGCGCAGGATGAGACGCGCAAACTTGATCGGCGCATCCACGGCGACGAAGATCCAGAGCTCGGAGGCAATTCCCTCTTCGTTCTGGGCGAAGACCGTGTAGCCGAAGCCATGGCGGATGACGGAGGGCGCGCGGCCGCGCGCCGGGCGCGGCGTGGGCGACCAGAATCTTCCGGTTTGATCATCGCGGATGTAAAACGCCTCGCCGCAGCCGTCGCTGACTGGATCGTTGGACCAGGGCGTGAGCCGGAACTCGTGGGAATTCTCGCCCCAGGTATAGCCGCCCCCACCTTCGGAGACGAGCGTGCCGAAGTCGGGATTGGCGATGACATTGACCCACGGCGCGGGCGTGGTCTGTCCGGGGCGCAGGGTGAGGATATATTCGCGTCCGTCGGGCGTGAAGCCGCCCCAACCATTGTCGAAAATCAGCTCGCGGTGGGGCGGTTCGACGGGGCGAGGCGGAACCGATCTTGCGCGACCGCCGGGCAGCCCCGGGGGGAGCGATTCGACCCGCGGTCGTCGCTGGAGTTGTTCGGCGAGCGTGCCGTCGGCATCCGAGAACACCACGCGCGCGGCGCTTTGGAGCAATCGATAGTCCTCGGGTGTCAACTGTTCGCGCCGGCGCACGAAGATTCCTCCCGGCCGTTCGAGGGCCTGGGCTTCCGGGCCGACGGCGATGAACGCCATGATTTGATCGTGGATGGACTGGCGGTAGACGGAGTCATCTTCATTGACGATGACGAGGTCGACGGACAGGCCGCGCAGCCGCCAGTAGGCGTGGGCTTGCAGGAGCTCGCGGACCAGCTCGAGGCGATCGAGATCGGTTGCGCGCACGAGCAGGATCGGCAGATCGCCCGAGATGCCGAAGCGCCACAAATCGCGCTGCCCGCGCCGGTTCTGGCTGAGGATCGCGGCCGGGGCCCGGCGCAGCGGCTGGCTGTAAATCAGGGCGCCGGCCAGGCGTCCGAAGAGCTGGGCCTGGGCTTCGGTGGCATTGAGATGGCGGACGGCCACGAGGCTGTGGGTCCAAGCCAGTTCAAAGACGCGGTCGGCAATGGACTGGTCCTGGTATTTTTCGATCAGCTTCAACAACGCGGCCCTGGTCGGCGCGGCTCCGGCCACCAAGGTCACGCTGGCGGTCTCCCGGGGCGGCAATCGCACGGTGCGGCGGAGGGCGGCCGCGGGATCGAGGACGGCGCCGTGGCGGCCCGAGAGGGGTCCGTCCTCGTCGAGCGCCTGGGGGTGCGCCGCGGTGCGGCCCCGGCCCAGAAATTGCGCGCGATCGGTTTCGAATGAGATCTCGCCGAGTTCCGTGCCCTGGATTAACAGGAGCTGGAACATCCAGGGAGGCTGTTCACCCGGGGCCCGCGCCCGCCGCGAACAAACCAGCGCGTGCTTGGCCGGCAGAAGTTCCGTCTGGATGAAGAGCTTGCTGAACGCCGGATGGGCCAGGTCCGCCGCCGGCGACTGGAGGGCCACTTCGCTGAAGCTCGTGATCTCGAGCGCCCGCCGCTCGCCCGTCCGATTCGTGAGCGTCAGACGGCGCACCTCGACGTCGTCCTCGGGGGAGACACTGATCTCGGTGTGCGCGTCGATGCCTGCGAAGCGTGCGCGAAACTCGGCCCGACCCTGGCTGAAGATGGCTTCATAGCCTGAGAGGTTTCGCGCCATTGGCTGATATGCAGCCGACCAAACCTCGTCGCGATCGCGGTCGCGAAGGTAGAGGAACGTCCCCCAGGAATCGCAGGTGGGATCTTCGCGCCAGCGCGTCAGGGCGGTGTCCTGCCAGATGCTGGAGCCGCCTCCGGCGCTGGTCACCATCACGTGGTAGCGGCCGTTGGAAAGGAGGTGGACTTCCGGCGGGCCGACGTTTGGGCTGGTGAAAACCCGGAACGTGGCCGCGGCGTCCTCCGGGGCGCCACGGCTGCGGCCGGCCTCGAGATCGTGAGGATAGAAGACCGTGGTCTCGCGCGGGACGCGTTCCTGCAGGAGGAGGTCGGCCGCGCGGAAGCAGGCCATGGACTGAAAGCGGCGTTGCATCGGCCGTTCGGTCAGCTGATGGACCAGGGCCAGGAGGGACATGCCCTGGTGATGCACCATGAAGGAGCGGAGCACGGCGCACTTTCGTCCGCGCGGCACCCGGGAGGGCGTGTAGTCGATCGCCTCGTAAAGGCCGTAGCGACCTTCCGCGCCGGTTTCGCGCAGGCGGGCAAGGTTGGCGGCGGCTTCCTGGGGCGAGACCATCAATCCGAGCACGGTGGCGTAGGGGGCGATGACCAGGTCGTTGGCCAGGCCGCGTTTGAAGCCGAGGCCCGGGACGCCGAACGCGCGGTATTGATAATGCGCGTGGGCGTCCGTGAGGTAGTAGCCGGACTCGGACACGCCCCAGGGCACGCCCCGCTGTTTGCCGTATTCGATCTGGCGGGCGACGGCCGCCTGACAGGAGACATCCAGCAGGGTGCCTTCGTAGGTGGGCATGATGAGGGACGGCATGAGGTATTCGAACATCGAGCCGCTCCAGGAAATAAGCGCGCGCTGGTCCTCGACGGACGTGAGGAGCCGGCCGAGCGCGAACCAGTGTTCCTGGGGGGCCTGGCCGAGCGCGATGGCGACGTAGCTGGCCAGGCGGGCCTCGGAGGCGAGGAGATCGTAATGATTGGAGTCGAGGCGATGATTGGAAACATTGTAGCCGATGGAAAACAGCTTGCGGGCCGAATCGTAGAGCAGGGTGAAATCCATCCGGGCGAACTCCTCGCAGCGGGCGGCGAGGTCGAGCAGGGTGGCCGCGCGGCGCGTGCCTTCATCGGCGGCGGTCTGCAGGACCTGCCATCTTTCCGCGAGCGACGGAACTCGCGTGGCCTCGCCGCCCGGGGCGCGCGCGGCGGCGAGCTGCGAGCCGGTGCGCGCCAGCTCGGCTTCGATCTGGGCCAGGGTGGCCGGCCATCCTCCCGCGCGGTGCGGGTCGGCGCTGCCGGCGGGCGATGACGGGGCGGCGGTGGATCCGGACGGCGGGGTTTCGCGGGTTCGGCCCGGCCAGGGGAAGGCGGCTTGAAAATCGTCGCGTTGCTCGCGGCAGAGTTGTTCCAGGGCGTCGCGCCACCATCGATACTCGGGACCGGCCTCACCGTCCACCGAGGCGGGCAGCGCGGCGACGATGCCGACGGCTTCGTCGAGAAGGCTTGAGGCGTCGGTGAACGAGGCGGGCGGAACGCGGAGCTTTGCCTCGAGGGCATCGAGGCGGGACCGGAGGTCGTTTCCGTCCGGCGCGGCCAATGTCGGCACAGTTTCGCGCAGCAGATTGAGCGTGTCGCGCACGCCGGCGAGCGCCGCGGCGGTCGGCCATGGCTTTTCGGCGAGCTCGAGCAGGCCCGCGCGCAACGTCAACAACATCCCGGCGAGATTTCCGTTGTCCACCGTCGAGAGGTAGAGCGGTTGCAGGGGCTCGAGCGTGCGGGTGTCGTACCAGTTGTAAAAATGCCCTTCGTAGCGGGGCAGTTTGTCGAGGGTGTCCAACGAGGCGCGCAGGCGGTCCGCGAGCCGTCCGACGGTGAGATACCCCAGGTCCCATGCCGCGAGCGTGCCGATCAAGCCCATGGCGATGTTGGTCGGCGACGTGCGCGTGGCCAGCATCGGCTGGGGTTCCTCCTGGAAATTGTCGGGTGGCAGCCAATGGTCTTCCGGGCCGACGAACGTTTCAAAGAATCGCCAGGTTTGGCGGGCCAGGCGGCGGAGCGCTTGCACCTGATCCTCGTCGAGCGCGACGCGGGCTTCGGATTGCGGGCGGCTGAGCCACCACGCAGCCGCCGGGGCGCCGGCCCACAGCAGCAGGAACGGCAGGGCGATGGGCCAGTCGGGTGCTTCCAGGAGCACCAGGCCGAGCGTGACCAGGGCGGCGAGTCCGGGCGCACTCCACATGGTGGTCCAGTAGCTGCGCAGACCGGTGCCGACTTTTGCTTCTGTCTCGCTGGCGGTCTGCCATTCCAGGAGGTTGCGCTGGGTGACGAGGAGCCGGCCGAGCGTGCGGGTCGTGGCATCAAGGCTGACCCAGGCATCGAAGGGGAGAAACGCGAGCGTGAAGAATCCCTGACCGAACTGGCGGCTGGCAGTGTGCCTGAGGTTGCCCAGATGGAGGCGCCACGGCAGTTCCTTGGGCCGATGCATGAGCTCCATCAGCAGGGTCAGTCCGCCGGGCAGGAAGATCACCAGCGTGACCAGGGCGCTCCATCCGGCGGCGGCGTGCGGCATGGCCAGCCAGCCGAGCACCAACAGGCCGGTCAGGGCGATGGGCGCCAGGCTGCGGCGCAGGTTGTCGAAGATCTTCCACTTGGACAGACCGTCGAGCGGGTTTGCCACGCGGCGGACGTCGGCGCCGGGGACTCGCGGGAGGAGCCACGTGGCGATCTGCCAGTCGCCGCGCATCCACCGGTGGCGCCGGCGGGTGTCGGCCGTGTAGAGCGCGGGGAACTCCTCGAAGAGCTGCACGTCGGTCACCAATCCGGCGCGCGCGTAGCTGCCCTCGAGCAGATCGTGGCTCAGGATTCGGTTTTCCGGGAATTTGCCGCCCACCGCCAGTTCGAAGGCGTCGACGTCGTAGATGCCTTTGCCGATGAACGAGCCCTCGTGAAACAGATCCTGATACACATCCGACACGGTGCGCGTGTAGGGATCGATGCCTGGGTCGCCGGCGAACAGACGGGCGAACCGCGAGCGGCCGGCGCTCGGCAGACTCACGGCGACCCGGGGCTGGAGAATGCTGTAACCCTCGACCACGCGTCCACGGGTGATGTCATACACTGGCTGATTGAGCGGGTGGGCCATGGCTCCGGCCAGCTGGCCCGCGACATCCCGCGGCAGTTGGGTGTCGGTATCGAGGGTGATGACGTATTTAATCGCCGGCAGGGCCGCCAGATCTCCTTCGATGCGGGCGAAGCACTCGCGCGAGCCGCCCCGCAGAAAGCGATTGAAGTCGCCCAGCTTGCCCCGCTTTCGCTCGTAGCCCATCCAGATCCGATCACGCGCATTCCAGAGGCGCGGCCGATGGAACAGATAAAAGACGCTGGGGCGGTCGTCCCGATATTTCGCGTTCAGGGCGACGATGCCCGCGGCCGCCCGCTTCACGAGGTCGTCGTCGCCCGGCCGATGCTCCTGATCGGCGTCGCAAAAGTCCGTGAGCAAGGCAAAGAAAACGTTCGGGTCGCGATTGGCCAGATAGCGCACCTCGAGCGCCTCGAGCAGCGTCTCGATGCCGCGTGGACTGCTGAGCAGCGTCGGCACAACCACCATCGTCCGGCAGCCGGCGGGAATGCCCTCGGAAAAGTCGAGGCGGGGCAGGAGGCGGGGCTGGAGGAAGACCGTGGTAAACCAGTTGACCACGGCCACGGCCAGCTGGGACGCGGAGAGCAGTCCGAGTCCAGCGGTGCACACCAGGATCCAGGCCGGGGGGCTGACCCTGGCGGCGAGGGAGAGAAAGAGCAGCGTGAAGCAAATAGAGACGAGTCCGATGCTGCCGAGGTAGAACGCGAGCGGATGGCGGCGGGCGAGCCGCGGCCAGCGCATACGCCAGGGCACTTTCATCCGGGCGGTGCGTTCCACCTGGGCCAATCCGGCGTCCAGGAGATAGTAGCCGACGTGACCGAGACGGGCGTCATGTGGGGCCTTGGGCCGGGCCAAATCCAGGGTGAGCCGGGCCACCTCCAGTTCCGTCATTGAGCTGTACTTGGCGACTCGCTCGACCACGTGCCGGTAGGCGTCGCGGGTGGCGAAGTCCATCTGCCGGTAGATGCCGGCCGGATCGGCACCGAGCGTGCGGTCGACGAGGCTCAATGTTTCCACGAACTCGCGCCAGTCCATCGCGTCGAGAAAACGCAGGCTGGAGATGCTGTTGCCGACGGAAACCTGGTTGGCCGCCTGATTCTGCGCCTCGCTCTGGACCAGTTGCTCGATGGCGAGGCCTTCTTCCGCCAGCCGCTCCTCGATCCAGTGCAGGGCCTGGCGGACGGCCGGGGGTTTTTGCTGAAGCCGGCTGGAGAACTGGGCCACGAACGGCCGGTTGAGGGCGACGCCCGATTGCGCGAGCCGCGCGACGTCGACGATGAGCTTGCGGGGCGACGTTTCCGCAATGGCCAACAGGCGATCGGCCCAGAAATCGGCCGCGTCCCGATCCCGACGCTCCCGGGTCAGGAGCACGGCCACCCGGCGGAGGTTTTCGATCAGCGCGAGCCGCAGCATGATGGGAATGGCCCAGAGCTCGCCGATCTTGAGGGGCGTGATTTCCTGATAGGCGGCGATGAACTGGACCAGGTGCGCCTCGTCGATGCGGCCGTCGGTGTGTGAAATGAGTTCGAGGGCGAGGTGGTAGACACGCGGCAGATTCGCAGCGGGACCGGTGGCCAGGTGAGGCAGCTCCCGGCTGTAGCCGCGGGGCAAGTGGCGGCGAGCCATGCGGATCTGTTCCTCGATCAAATAGAAGTTATCGAGCAGCCACTCGGCGGCCGGGGTGATGCGCCGTTTCGTTTCGACCTGGAGGGTTTGTTCGTTATAGGCCCGCAGGACGCGCTCGTTGGACGTCAGGCGCGGGAGCAGGCGGTTCGGGCCGTCGCGCGAGACCAGCCGATGTGACGCCGGCAGCGACCGAGCGTGCCGCTCAAGCGCGTCGAGGCTGAAAAGCTCGCTCCGGAATGGAAGTTCATCGTGCGCCACGGGAGGGCAATGCTTCGATTAAGGATGAAATTCACGGCAGATCCCCCGCCAGTGCCACGCCCAATGGTGATCGCGCATCATGCAGCGCAAATGGAGGAACATCCGGTGCAATTTGTTCGGGCATCCATTCATGCCGTGGTCATTGCAGACGCCATACCATGCGCGCGCCCGCGCGGACCGGCGACTGCGCCCGTCGCGTGCGCGGAGGATGGAGCGGCCTCGGTTCACTCGCCTGGAACCCAGGATCGACGCGGCTGGCAACACCCCGGACGCGGTTCCCGGTTTGGGTGATCGCCCCGAGGAGTTCCCCAAGAACGCCGAATCCGGAACAACCGCTCGCGCGGGGGAAGGGGCCGCGAAGCGCGCGCTGTCGGGCGATCTGCAAAGGTGCCCATCGACCCTTTGCAAATTGCAATCGCCGGGTCAGTTGGTTTTCTGGCCGTCGATTTTGGGCGGGGGAATTGTAGAGGCCGGAAGAGTTGCGGCGATCCGATCTGCTGGGTCGGATCGCCGCTCCCGTTTCAGGGGTCCCGTCGAACGATCTCGAAAGTTCGACGGGCTGGTTCCTCAAACAGATCGTTTTGCGTCGGCGCCGGAATGAACGGGCTGGGGAAGGGGGCGGCGGCGGAGCAACTCGCGCGGCGCCGGGACGACGTCGGCTGCCAGAGGCGACGTCGCCACGTCATTGTTCGCTCCGGGCGAACGGTGGCCGCGCGAGTTGAATCCCAGGGCTCAGGCTTTCGAGGGCGCCCTCCGCCAGGTGGGCCAGTTCCATCAGCGATCGGCCGGTCAGCCGTTGCAACATATAGAGGCACTCGGCGGAATCCTTCTCGATCGAGTCCAGGTCGGCCGACGTGAGATGACAGTGTCGTTCCTGGAGTTTTTGCCAGAAGGCAGTCCATGCGGGTCCTGAGCAAAGCCGGTTCATGGGCGCATCGCCTGCACGAAGAATGCCACGCGACCCGCCGGGATGGTCGCGGGGAAAAATTTCAACTTTTCGGCCGAAACTGCGGGCCTTTGCCGGGGCGCGGCGGCTGGGCAAGGTCGCGTCGCTCATGGCGTGGCGGGCATTTTGCGGCGAAGGTGGTCGTCTCACTCCGGCGACTTGCAATGGGCACGGGCTATGGACTCTCCGGGTGGGCGATCTCGACCGCGCCAACCTCGTTCAGGCCCAGGATCAATCCGGCGCCGACGTTCCACTTCTGCAGCAGGACGCCGGTGAAGCTGCGAGGCCGGTGGGTGGCTGGGTCCAACACTGTTCCCTTGAACAGGCCGGTTGCGGGCGAGAAGCTGAATTGGTTGACGCCCCGGCCGGGCGCGACCGCCCGGCCCTTTGGCCCGACGAGGAGCTGCTCGAACACATCGGCCGAAAGATTCGCACCGGCACACTCCACCAGGGTCGCGCGCGCGGCGGCGAGAAGCTCGGGCCCGGTCGGGGCCACCCATGTCGAGCCCGTGGCGCTGGCCTCGTTGGTAAATCCGCCGGCATAATACTTCGAGGCGACCGACGGTTTGATCCAACTGGCCAGACCGCTGAGGACCCCCTGGGCGTGATCAAAATTGAGCCAGCCCAGCGCGGAACCGGACGATCGGTAAAGGCTGACGTAGAACGGCCACTGGCCGCTCGCGGAGACGGGGACCTTTTGCGTGACCTTGGTTCCGTCGGCCAGCATGCCCACCAACAGGATCATCCCGCTGCCATCCACGCGAATCGTTCCGTAACTGTAACCATCGGGCCCCGCCGCCGCCTCGGCGTCCGGGGGCAGTACCATGGTGTAGGTCCCGCGATACGGCGCGGGATTGGTCCGCGCGTGGTAAACCTGGCGGTCGGCCGCCAGCACCGCAGACCACGATCCGTCGCTGACGCGGCCATCGACTCGTGCCGGCTGGGCGTGGAGATCCACCGTCATTTCCAGCCGAAGCGGAGTCCGGCCCGGACGGAGGACCACATTCGTGGCCCGCCCGGCGCGATCGAGCAGGCCGGCGACCGAAAATTTTCCAGACCCCACCTGCAGCCGGGCGGAATACGTGCCGCGGGAGGTGGTTTTGAGGGCAAAACTGCCCGACGTGTCGTGGCGCACCGCATCCTGCTCGGCGATTAGCCCGTTGTAGCTTCCCTGGGCGGCGAAGAGCGCATCGGTGGCGAAGTTTGCCGCGATCACCAGATTGGACCGCATGGTGAAGGTGAGGGTGGCGCTGGTGGATGACACGTCGCCGCCCCACGACTCGAACATCTCCCCGGTGCCGGGTTTGGCGATCACCGTGTACTCCGCCCCGACCACCAGCGCCTGGCCGTGCAGATCCGGCGACACCGTCCCGCTGCCGTTCCGCACAATCGTCAGCGTGGAACGGACCGGGCGCACCTGCAGCCGAAACGTTCTCTGGGCTTGCTGCGACCCATCGCCCACCGTCAGGCCAATGGTGACCTCGCCGGACCGCCCGTCGGCCGGCGTCAGCGATATCGTCCGGTTGGTCCCCGTGCCACCCAGTTCGATGCCGTTGTCCGGCAGGACCGCTGGATTGTAGGAAACCGCAGTGACGGTCAGGTCGGCGGCGGGTGTCTCCGCATCGCTCACCTGGAACGCAACTGCGGCCAGCGTTGTGTTCCCATCCATCACTTGATCCGCCACGGCAGAAATCAGCGGCGCCTGGTTGGGTGGGGCAACGGTCACCTGGATGGTTTGGCGATTGGTCGCGGAGCCATCGTGGGCGATCAGCGTGACCACGGAGACGCCCGATGCGTTGGCCGCCGGCGTGATCGTCAGGGTCCGATTCGCGCCGCTCCCGCCGAGCACGAGGCCGGACGGTGGCAGCAGGGTGGGGTTCGAACTGGACAGAAGGAGATTGACGCTCGCCAACGGCGTATCGACGTCTTCGACCGTGAACGGCAGGAGGCCCGAGGACGTGCCGGCCGCGAGATGTTGGTCCGGGATGACCGAGACGACGGGCGCGTCGTTGACGGCGCGGACGAAGACGTCAAACGAGCGAACGACGGTGTTGAACGCGCTGGCGCCGTCATTGACGGTCACCGTGATTGTGGCGGAGCCCACGGCGTTGGTGATCGGTGCGAGCACCAGGCTGCCGGAGGTTGCGGGGCTTTCGTAGTGAAGGATCGGATCCGGAAGGAGGCCCGGATTGCTCGACACCGCCGTGATCGCCAGCGTCTGGCTTTCATTGGTGGCGCCAGTTCCGAGGCCCGTCAGCGCCACGGTGTGGCTGCCGGTGTCTTCATCGAAACTGACGTTGGCGATGGGATTGAGCGTGGGCGGATCGTTGATCGGATTGACGGTGACGGTGAACCAGCGGGTCAACGCGTGATTGGACGGCTGGCCGTCATCGACGGTCACGGCAATTTGCGCCGAGCCGAAGCCGCGAGCGACGGGCGTGAACGTCAGGGAGGCCGCCGCCGCGGGGCTGGTGTAGTGAACGGTCGGGTTCGGGATGAGGGATGGCTGGCTCGACGTGGCGGTGACGGTGAGCGTTTGACTTTCTGACACGGCCCCGGACGTGATGCCGGTCAGGTTCACAACCTGTTCGGGGGCATTTTCGTTGATGGCGACGTCGGCAATGGCGTTCAAGGTGGGGGCCTGGTTGCCGGCGGTGACGGTGACGGTGAAGCTTCGGCTGAAGGTGTTGCTCTGCGCCTGGCCGTCATTGACGGTGACGGTGATCAGGGCGCTGCCGCTGGCGCCGGCGATGGGCGTGAAGCCCAGGCTGCCGGTGCTATTGGGGCTGGAGTAAGTGACGGACGGCTGCGGAATGAGGCCGGGGTTGCTGGAGGTGGCGGTGACCGACAACGGTTGCGCCTCGTTGGCCGCGCCCGCGGTGATGCCGCTCAGTGCCACCATCTGCGTCGGGGCATCGGGCGGCAGGGAAACGCCGGCCAGCGGGGCGAGCGTGGGCGCATCATTGACTGGAGTGACCGTGACGGTGAACGTCCGCGTCACCGTGTTGTTGGTCGATTGGCCGTCGTTCACGGTGACGGTAATCGTCGATGTGCCGAAGGCGTCGGCGATCAGGCTGAGGGTGACAGTCCCGGTTGCATTCGGGCTGGTGTATTGGACGGTGGGCGGCGGCACGAGGCTCGGGTTGCTGGACGTTGCCGTGACCATCAGATTTTGCGCTTCATTGGCGGGGCCGGCCGTGATGCCGCTCAGCGCCACCGTTTGGGCGCCGGCATCTTCGCTGACCGTGAGGTTGGCCAGAGTGGCCAGCGTGGGCGGATCGTTCACGGGAGTGACCGTGACGTTGAACGTGCGCGTCGCCGTGCCGTTGGTGGCTTGGCCATCGCTGACCGTCACCGTGATGGTTGCGGTTCCGACCGCGTTGGCCGCGGGCGCGAAACTGAGAGTGCCAGTCGCGTTCGGGCTGGTGTAGCTCACCGTGGGATTGGGGATCAGCGCGGGATTGCTGGAGGTGGCGCCGACGACGAGCGTTTGGCCCTCGTTCGTGGCCCCGGCCGTGATCCCCGACAGGACCACCGCCTGAAGCCCGGAATCCTCGTTGACGACCGCGTTGGCAATCGGCGCGAGAGTCGGCGCGTCGTTGATCGCGGCCACGGTAATCTGAAAGGAGCGCGTCGTGACGTGGTTCAACGGCTGTCCGTCGTCGACCGTCACCGTGATCGTGGCGGTGCCGTAGGCGTTGGGCGTGGGTGTGAACGTCAGGGTGCCCGTCGGATCCGGGCTGGCGTAGGTGACGGTGGGAGTGGGGATCAGCGATGGGTTGCTGGAAGTGGCGCCGACGGTCAGGGCTTGTGTCTCGGTCGGGGCGCCCGCGGTGATTCCGGTCAGCGTGACCGTCTGCAGCGCGGCGTCTTCGTTGACGGTGACATCGGCCAGGGCGCCCAGCGTGGGAGCCTGATTGCCGGCCACCACGGTGACGGAGAACGAGCGGGTCAGCGTACTGTTTTGCACCTGGCCATCATTGACGGTGACGCTGATGGTGGCGGTGCCCGAGGCGTTCGTCACGGGCGTGAAACTGAGCGTGGCGGTTGGATTCGGGCTGGTGTAGGCCACGGACGGATGCGGGATGAGGGATGGGTTGCTCGAGACCGCTGTCACGGTGAGAGCCTGTGACTCGTCGGCGGGACCGGCGCTGATGCCGGAGAGTGTCACGGTTTGCTGCGGGGCGTTCCACGGGAGGGAAAGGTTCGGAGGAGCGGCGAGCGTGGGCGGGTCGTTGACCGGAGTGACGGTGACCGTGAACGTGCGGGTGACAAGATTATTGAGGGGCTGGCCGTCGTTGACGGTGACGGTGATCGTGGCGGTGCCGCTGGCATTTGCGACGGGGGTGAAGTTGAGGCCGCCCGTGGCGTTCGGGCTGGAGTAGCTCACGGTGGGGTTTGGGACGAGCGCCGGGTTGCTCGACGTCGCTGTCACTGCGAGCGGCTGAACTTCGTTGGCCGCGCCGGTGGTGATGCCGGCCAGGCTGATGGCCTGGGGGCCGGCATCCTCGTTGATCGTGACGTTGGCAAACGGCGCCAGCGTCGGCGGGTCGTTGACCGGCACAATCGTGATGGAAATCGTGGCCGGCGCCGAGCTGGTCCGTCCGTCGCTGACGCGGAAGGAGAGCGAGTCCGATCCTGAATAGTTTGTGGCGGGTCGGTACGTCAGATTCGGAGGCGTGCCGCTGACGGTGCCGTTGAGCGGCAGGGTGACGACGGTGAAGGTAAGCGCGTCGCCGTTTGTGTCGCTGCCGGTCAAGGTCAGGGCCAGCGCTTGATCTTCCGACATGGTTTCGGAGCGAGGAAAGGCGATGGGAGCGGCGTTGGTGTTGGTGCCCGAGAGTGGGACACGATAAGAAATCTCGGAGGAGTAATCGCTCTCGAGTCCGTCGTCGCAGAAGGCGGTCACCGCGAAGAAATAGTTGGAGCCGGCAACGAGGTTGGAGACGGTGACGGACGTGGACGGAGTGGAGACATCGACGTGGGTGGGGTAGCTTCGGCTGGCGGCGCCGAAGTAGAGGCGGTATCCGACCAGATTTGTCTCGGAGTTGGCGTCCCAGGCGAGAGTGACAGAGGCGGCGCCGGCGATGTGGGCCGCCGTCACGCAGAACAGCGCGAGCAGGAGGGAGCGAAAGGCCTGGAGCGAGAGCCTTCCGGGACACAGGACGCGTTGAACTGGCGCTTGAAAGATCATGCCGTCGAGCGGCGTTAAGCACCGGCGATACCACCTGCGGACGAATGGCTCCCTGCTGGGGGCAAGCGGGGCAATCGCCTGATCTGTCGGGGAGGTGACGGTTCAGGATCAGCGCGTTGAGGCCGGCGGGCTGTCCTGTTTCTGGCCGATCTCCTGTCCCGTGTCCCGGGGAAGTGTCCTGTCGGCGGGCTTGGCGTGACGGGACGGTGCGGCCGGGAATTCGGGTGAATCCCGGGCGGAGACGGTCCGTCCGTGGACCGTAAGCAGGTGGGTTCGTGAAGGCCCTTTTTTTCAGACCCGGTTGCGAGTAACCTCTGGCCATTGCAATGAAATCCTTAGTTTTCGTTCCATTCGTCCTGGCGACGTTTGTCCCGCCGGCCGTGGCTCAATTAACGCCGCCGAGCCGTGATCCCGTGGCCGGGGCGCGGATGCCGGCGCTGAGCCCGGACGGCCGGCAGTTGGCCTTCGTTTACCGCGGGGACATCTGGATCGCGTCGAGCGCCGGCGGGGCGGCGCGGGCGCTGACGCAGCATGTCGAGGCGGAGGCGAACCCCGTGTTTTCGCCGGATGGCCAGTGGGTGGCGTTTGCGAGCCGGCGGAATGGCAACTGGGACATCTACGCGGCGCCGGCGGCCGGGGGCGCGGCCCGGCAGTTGACCTGGCATTCCGGCGCGGAAACGCCGCAAAGCTGGAGCCCGGACGGGACGAAGATCCTGTTCAGCGGCAAGCGGGACTCCGCTAATTTCGGGATTTACGCGATCGACGTGACGACGTTGCGCACGGAGATGTTGATCGAGGATTTTGCGGCCCTGTCCACTCCGGGCTATTCGGCGGACGGGAAGACGCTGGTTTACGGCCGTTATGGATTTCCCTGGACCCGCCCGCGGTATCACGGCTCGGCGGCGGAACAAATCTGCCTGCTGGATTTGGCGTCGGGCCGGCGCCAGTCGGTGACGACGAACAGCGCCCAGCATCTCTGGACGCAATTCATGCCGGATGGGCAACATCTCTTGACCGTGACGGTGAGCGACAGGACACCGTCGTCCAGCGCGCTTCACCGGACGATTGAACCGGTGGTCGACAGCGCGGAGCGCACGCCGAACCTGTGGCTGTTTGACCGCGACGGAAAGGGGCGGCCCTTGACCCGGTTCATCGGCGGCGCCGTGCGGTTTCCGTCGGTGGCATTGAAATCCGGCGATGTGGCGTTTGAGTACGGCACGGATCTGTGGTGCTTGCGCGCCGGGCGGACGGAGCCCGAACGTTTGGCCCTGTTGGTGGCAGCGGATGAGAAGCAGACCACCCGGCGGCGGGAACGCCTGACCAACGGGGTGACGGAGGCCGAGCTCTCGCCGGACGGCAAGACATTCGCGTTCGGACTGCGCGGGGATGTGTGGACCGTCGCCACGGAAAAGCCGAAGGGGGTGGCGGGACGGAACTCGGATTTTGCGACCCGGTTGACGGATTGGGCGGGCGACGACTCGGACTTCTCGTGGTCGCCGGATGGAACCAAACTTTATTTCACGTCGGATCGCGAGTTCACGACGCGGTTGTATGAGCTGGACGTGAAGACGGAGAAGGCGACCCCGTTGTGGAATGGCCGGGACAACATCTCCCGCGTGACGGTTTCGCCGGATGGAAAGCAGCTTGGCTTTTGGGTGTCCGGCCGGAAAGGCGGGCTCTATGTCCTCGACATTGCCACGAGCGAATCGCGCCGGGTGATTGCCTTGCCCGGGCCGCAGTGGCGTGGGGTCGGCGGCGGCGATTTCGCGTGGTCGCCCGACATGCGCTGGCTGGCGTATTCGGCGAAAAGCGAAAGCCGGGCGTGGAATATCTTTGTGGTCCCGGCCTCAGGCGGCGAGCCGGTCAATGTGACCCGCCTCTACGCCCAGCACAGCGAGCCGGCGTGGTCGGCGGACGGGAAGTATCTCTATTTTGAAAGCGGGCGCGAAGGGGATGGTCTCTACGCCCTCCCGCTCAAGCCTGAGCCCGTGCGGAGCGAGGACACCGACCTGAAATTCGAAAAGTCCGGCACCAACCTCGTCGTGGAGATCGACTTCAACAACATCTCGAGCCGAATCCGCAAGATGTCGTCCCAGCCGCCCCGCGCTGACCTCGTGGCGCTGGCGGACGGGTCGCTGATGTATCTCTCGGACGGCGATGTGTGGTCGGTCAGCTACGACGGCAAGCAGGTGCGACGGCTGACGACGGGCGGCGGGAAGGTGGCCCTCCGGGTGGCGCGCAACGGAAAGAAGGCGTCATTCGTGCAGGGCGGCGAGCTCTACACCCTGGCGACCGACGGCAAGGGCAGCCCGGAAAAAGTGGCGTTCAAGGCCGACTGGGAGCGCGACACGCGGGCCGAACAGCGCGCGGCCTTCACCCAATTCTGGAACTCCTACCAGCGCGGGTTTTATGACCCCAATTTCCACGGACGCGACTGGTCGGCCATCCGGGAGGCCTATGAGCCCATGCTTGATGCCGTCGATACTCCGGAGGAATTCGCGACGCTGCTGAACATGATGGTGGGGGAGCTGGATGCATCCCACAGCGAGGTGCGGTCCGCGGGCGGAGGGCCGACCTCTCCCAATACGCCCTACCTCGGCTTCACCTTCGACTACTCCTATCCGGGTCCCGGCGTGAAGGTGGCCACCGTGCCGGCGGACGCGCCGGGCGCGTTTGAGAAAACCTCCATCCGGCCGGGGGAGATCATCCTCGCGGTCAATGGCACGGATGTGCAGCTGAACGAACGGCTGTATGACACGATCAACGACGAGGGCGATCGCGAGTTCGAGTTTCTCGTGAGCACCAACGGCGACCATGCCTCGGCGCGCACCGTCCGCTACAAGGCGCTGACGGCCGACCAGTGGTCGACGTTGAATTACGAAAACCGCATCGAAGGCCTGCGGCGGCGGGTGGAGGAGAAAAGCGCGGGTCGCGTCGGCTACGTGCACATCGAGGCAATGGGTGCGAACAACCAGGTCAAGTTCGAGCGCGAGGCCTACGAGTACATGGCCGGCAAGGAGGCGATCATCATCGATGTGCGCTTCAACCGCGGAGGCAACATCGCCGACACGCTGATCGACTGGATCGAACGCAAGCCGCACGGTTGGATCCGGCCCCGCGACGCCGAGCCCGAGTCCACCCCCTACCGGGCGTGGGAGAAGAAATGCGTGGTGCTCATCAACGAGCACAGCTTTTCCAACGGCGAAATTTTTCCCGCCGCCATGCGGACCCGTGGCCTGGCCACCATCGTCGGCATGCCCACGCCGGGTTATGTGATCTGGACCTTTGAATTGCGCCTGGTCGATGGCACCAACGCCCGCCTGCCCCTCACTGGGGCGTATCGCCTCGACGGCTCGAACGAGGAAAACCAGGGCGAGGTGCCCGACTACATCGTGCCGCTGACGCCGGAAGACTGGCTGGCCGGGCGGGACCCGCAGCTGGACAAGGCCATCCAGCTCATCATGGGCGAGGGCGGCGGCAAAAAGTCGCAGGTGGCGGGAGAGTGATCGCCGCCCGGACCGCGCGGGTGTTGGACGAGGGGTGTCGAGAAGGGCAGCACCTGGGCGCCCAGGTGTACGTTTCGCGTCACGGCGAGGTGTTGGCGGATCTGGCCGTGGGCGAGGAAGGCGCGGGGGTTCCCATGCGCACGGACACCGTGAACGCATGGTTTTCGTCCGGCAAGCCCCTGACTGCAGTCGCCATCGCCCAGCTGTGGGAGGCGGGACGGATCGACCTCGAGGCGCCCGTGGCGGCCTACCTGCCCGAGTTCGGAGCGCACGGCAAGGAGCGGGTCCTGGTCCGGCATCTGTTGAATCACACAGCCGGGTTCCGCCCGGCCGATCAAATATCCCGGATGCTGCCCTGGGCCGACTCCATCCGGGCCATTGGCGAAACGCCATTGGAACCGGGCTGGATTCCCGGGGAACGGGCCGGTTATCAGCTCTTTTCCAGTTGGAGCATTCTGGCCGAACTGGTCCGCCGCCTCGACGGCCGGCCGATTGAGGTTTATGTGGAGCGTGAAATTCTCCGGCCGTCCGGCCTCGTGAATTGTGGCCTGGCCTGGCCGCCCCCCGGCTCCGACGCCCAGCCCGCCCCGGCGGGTCGGATCTACTTCCGCTCGCAGGGCCGCCTGCAGCCGCATCCGGTTTGGACCGATCCAGCGGTGGCCGCGATCGTCCGCCCGGGCGGCAGCGCCCGGGGATCGATCCGGGAACTGGGCCGGTTTTACGAGGTCTTGGCAGGACTTCGCCGCCCGGAAGTGGCCGGGGAGGAGCGGCTGTGCCGGCCCGAGACGGTGGCGACCTTTACGCGGCCCAGCCGGGTTGGGATGTTTGATGAGACCTTTCGCCATTTGTTGGATTGGGGGCTGGGCTTCGCCGTGAACTCGAATCATTACGGGCCGGAAACGGTTCCCTACGGGTTCGGCTCGGCGGCGTCAGCGGGGACCTTCGGCCATGGCGGGAGCCAGTCGTCGCTGGGGTTTGTGGATCCGGCGCACGGCGTGGTGGTCGCCTGGATGTGCAACGGGATGATTGGGGAGGCCGCCCATCAAGTGCGGGCCCGCCGGATTAACGCGGCGATCTACGCCGATCTCGGTTTGGAACCGCCACGCCCGCCGGATGCATCCAGTCCCGTGCCCGGGACGTAGAGCATCCGGATGTGTGGACAAAAATCACAGATTCAAGCTGGCGCCCTCCGGCGGGGCCGGGCAATCTCCCGGCGTTTGGGCGTGCCGCTGGTAATAAGGCCGCCGCGACCGGAATGCTGGATCGGGTCTCCACAGAAATTGCCGAAGCCGAGCTGCTTCGGCGCGTCGCGCGCGCGGACTCCGCCGCGCTGGGTGAGCTGTACGACGCCATCGGCGGCGTGGTTTATTCGCTGGCGTTGCGGATGCTGGGCGAGCCGCGGGAAACCGAGGAGGTGGTCCAGGATGTGTTCGTCCAGATTTGGAACAAGGCGGCCACGTTCGATGGCGCCATCGGCAGCGTTCTCAACTGGTCGCTGGGCATCACCCGCAATCGTTGCATCGATCACCTGCGTTCACGTCAGCGGCGGTCGCGCGTGTTTGCCGACGTCACGCCGGAGGCCGGCCTCGAGCGGGTGGCTGCGCCCGCCGCAGGCGCCGCGGGGCCGGATGCCCTGGGCGAAAGCGAGCTGGCGGCGGTGCGCCAGGCAGTGGAGTCGCTGCCGGCGGATCAGCGTCAGGCCATCGCCATGGCTTTTTTTGGCGGCATGACCCACCAGGAAATTGCCGATAAACTGCAGGAGCCCCTGGGCACGGTGAAGGCCCGGATTCGGCGGGGTCTGCTCAAGCTCAAAGACAGCCTCCAGGTTTATTTGTAAGGCGAGTGCCGGGATTTGCATTCATGCGATTCGTTTAAATGATCAGCGAGCAACAACAGGAACAGGCGGGCCTCTATGTGCTCGGCGGGCTGACCCCCGCGGAGCAGAAGCAATTCGAGGTCGACCTCGGGTTGCAGCCCGAGTTGCGCGCGCTCGTCCAGGCCCTTGGACGGACGATGGACCTGGTCGCCCGGGCCCAGCCGCAGGCCTCTCCGCCCGCCGGGTTGCGCGCGAAAATTCTGCAAGCCGTGACCGCCCACCCACCGGCTTTGGCTCCAGCCGTCGCGCGGACTGCGGGCCCGACGCCGCTGGCCACCGACCTGACCAACCCGGCCTTTTTCTTTATCGCGGCCAGCGATCCCAGGGGCTGGAAGGCCCTGCCGGTGCCCGGCGCCTACTTGAAGTTGCTCTCCGCCGATCCCCAGCGCGGCTACGCGGTGCTCCTCGGACGCATCGACCGCGGCGTCCGCTACCCGGCCCACGCCCACGAGACTCCGGAGGATTTCCTCATCCTCACCGGCGATTTGACCGTCGCCGGCCGTCGGCTCGGCCCGGGCGATTTTCATCACTGCGACGCCGGCACCGAGCACCCGGTCAATTACTCGGACGAAGGCTGCACCCTGCTGGCCGTCCTGGGCGTCGAGCACGAACTCGTCAGGTTTGCGATGGCGTAGCGGGTCGGTAGAAGCGTTGGTAGAACTCCCAGTCCGGACGACACACTTGGAACCCGAGGACGGTGCGATACGGCGGCATGTAGACCGGAAATCGCCCGTAGCGCCCCCAGAGATACTCGCAATAGGCCGTGGTCGCGGCGATCGCCGCGTCGCTGATGCGCGGAACCGCCTGGGTCACCCCCGAGTGATCCGCCCACGCACTGCCCTGGCCGCCGCTGCGAAAAAGTCCGGCTGCGCCAAACTTCAGCTCGACCACCGCCCGGACCGCATCAGCCATCGAAGGATAGTAAGGCGGGCAGAACGGCTTGAGCAGCACCCGGCCGTCGCGCTCGAGCCCCAGCGGATACGGAATTCGGACGTCCCGCCCGAGCAGCTTCAGCCCGGCCGCCACCAGCGGGCCAACGCCGAGGTACCGGCTGGCTGGCATCTCCCCGAGTCGAAAGCCCAACGCCTGGAACCAGCCAAATTCGTGGTTGGCGAAGTTCGGAAACCCGCCCAGGCCGAGGGCCTGCGCCATCAGGCCAAGATTCTGCAGCATCATGCCCTGCTCAACGGTCACGAACTCCGTCACGAATTGTTCCACCTGGCGGACCGTGACGACGCGCAGCTTGTGCGGGTCGTCCTCGAGGTGGCCGCCGCGGCGGCGGGCCCAGCGGCCAACGCCGGCAGGCCGAAAACCGTTCCGCTCATCCACGGGAAACACGCCGGTCTCTTCGTTGAGAATCTCCAGCAGGCCGTTGATGTACATGAACGTCAGGTCGTTGATCGGAAGGAAATAGGTCGTGCCTGGCGCGTGCGCGGACCAGCGGTTGGCATTGATGTTAAAGAGCGGATCCACCGGCGGCGCCGCCCGGCCATCCAGAATGCGAACCCGCGAGCGCCGATACGCCGCCGTCCATTCGCCCCGCCGCCCCAGATCGATTAGGTCCGCGACCTCGGAGGCGGGCAGTTCGCGGGGGCGTCGGACGAGGTGGGTCCCTGCGTCGTTAATCACGACCAGCGCAACGGTCTGCAGGCCGTCCCCGCTGGCGATCGTCCGCGCCACCAGCCCCGCCATGATGTTTCCCCCGGCGCCCCTGGCGTAGGCAAGGTCGGCGAGCGCATGGCCCGTCACGCCGCCCGCGGCAAACGCCAGCGCCGCCTCCTCATCCTCCGTCAACGGTGACGCCGCGTGCCGGCTCGTGTAGGCCAGCGGCCCGGACGGGATTTTCATGCCGAGCCCAAACCGACGCGAACGCCGCTCGCGCAACGCGGAGAGAAAGGAGACGGAAGCCAGGCCGGCAAGTCCGGACTCGACAGGCAAAGGTGCGGTGCTCATGCGCATTCGACTCTGATCAGGTGTGAGGTTGCTCAAACCAATCTCTACGACGTCCGCCGTCGTCCGGATGCATCGCCGTGCGACAATATTTCGAAAGATGTTCCGCGCGGGAAAAATTCGCCCGTCGCCTTCCGTCCCGTGCATCCAGGGCCGCGTCGCCGGCGTAAGGGCTCGTGAAAGCGATGAGCACGATTTCGAAAAACTCCCCCCGCCGCTGGCGTGTGTTACCCGTCCGCTGGGCGCCGCCGGTCACCTTTCGGCCCCGCATCCTTTACCTGTTAGGCATCGTCCTGCTCAGCGGCTGTTGCGGTCAGCCGGCGGCGGAGGAGGACGCGGCCCGGCAGCCGGCCGCGACGCCAAACGCGCCGGCCCTTGCCCGGTCGGGGCGGGAGCCGGCCCAGGCGGGCGTGGACTCCCGGCGGCTGATCCTCGCGCCCCATTCGGGCAACGGGCCGATGGACGAACAGATCCGCGCGGCCCAGGCCACGGTTCAGGGGCGGCCCTCGGACGTTACGGCGCTTGAGCGTCTGGGGTGGCTCTACGTCACCAAGGCGCGGGCTTCATTCGACGATGGCTACACTACCCTGGCCGAGCATTGCGCGTTGGTCCTGGAAAAGACCGAGCCGCGGTCGGAGGCGGCGTTGTTGTTGCGGGGCCATGCCCTGCACAGCCAGCACCGCTTTCATGAGGCGGAGCCGCTGGCTCGAGAGCTCGTCACCCGGCGCGGCCTGGCCGCGGATTACGCGCTGCTGGGTGACATCCTGGTTGATCTGGGCCGCGTGGACGAGGCGGTGGCGGCCTATCAGTCAATGCTGGATCAAAAGCCCGATCCGCAAGGTCATGCCCGGGCCGCCCACGTGCGGTGGCTGAAGGGCGATCTGGAGGGAGCACTCGACCTGATGCGGATGGCTGCTGCCGCTTCGTCACCCCGCGAGCCCGCCGTCGCCGCCTGGATGCATGTCCAGTGGGCGCGCTACCTGTGGCAGGACGGACAGCCCGAGGCCGCCTTGGGTGTGCTGCGCAGCGCTCTCGAATTTCAATCCGGGTTTGCGCCAGCGCAGCTTCTTCAAGGCCGCATCCTCCTCGCCCGGGGACAGGCCGCCCAAGCGTTGGATTGCCTGGCCTCGGCCACCCGGGCCAACCCGCTGCCCGAATATCGCTGGGCTTTGGCCGAGGCCTATCAGGCTTGCGGGCGCCCGGATGAAGCCCGGGCCGAGGCGGAGGCCGTGGCGATGCAGGGAGCCGCCGCGGATCCACGCACGTGCGCGCTCTTTCTCGCGACGCGGCGCCGGCAGGTAGATCGGGCGGTGCGATTGGCCCGGCAGGAGTTTGCTGTGCGGGCAGATGTCTTCACCGAGGACGCCCTCGCCTGGGCTCTGGCTGCCGCCGGCGAACTGACCGAGGCGCGCGTCCACCTGGATCGGGCGCTGGTCCTGGGCACTCGCGACGCCCGGCTGTGGCTTCACGCCGGGATCATTTATGGCCTGTGCGGCGCCGGCGCCGAGAGCCAGCGTTGGCTTTCGCGGGCCCGCACTGTCCGGGATCAGTTGCTGCCCGGTGAACAAACGCAACTCGACGAAGCGCTGGGCGGCAACGCCCTTCCGTCGGCGGCGTCACACGACGCGGCTTCCAGCGTTCCGCCGTCCCGGCCGCGAAACGCTGGGGAGATCCCGGCAGCCGGACCCGAACGTGTATCCGCCGCGGCGGTGCCCGCCGCACTCCACGACGGTCGGCTTGGCCCCGACCGAACTTCTTCACCCCCGATTTCCCAGCGCGCGACGTTGGACGTGACGCAAGGACGCTGAACGACGGCCCTGGGGCTGCCAGCGGAAACCCAAAAACCAACCAACACACAAAAACAAAACAAACATCCACGGATCGATCCCATGAAATCACCACAATCCCATCTCAACCTGGGCCAGCGTTGCCTCTCTGCACTGCTGGCAGCCCTCGTCGCCGCGCCCGCCGGCCTGGTCCCGTCGGCCTCCGCTTCCAGCCACATGGATGCGCCGCTCATCACGCTGGACCCCGCGGCCAACACCACCGACGTCTATGCCTTCGTCCGCATGGCCGGCGGCCAGAAGGTCCTCGTCACCGCCCTCGGAGTGTATCCCCACGAAGAGCCGGGCATCGGACCCAACAAATACAACTTCGATGACAGCGTCCTCTACGAGATCCACGTCGCCACTGGCGATGACCTGGTCAACGGGCGCGCCACCTACAGCTACCAGTTCGAGTTCCGAACCGAGTACAAGACGAAGGGCTCGATTCTCCAGTCCTATCTCGGCGTGGTGAATGATGTCGGCGACGCCGCCCAGAACCTGGTCCAGTCGTACACGGTGACGAAAGTGGACTACGGCCGCCGACGGATTAAGGACGACGACTCGGATCGTCTGCAGCATGTGGCGCGCTACACGCGCATCGGGACCGGGGTGGTGCCGCCGAACAACCAGGGCGTGGCCACGCCGTTTTACAACGAAGGGGACAACGGTTCGAATCCGGCCAAGGACGGGCGTTCCACCTTCGCCGAGTTCGACCGCTACACCCAGCAGGCCACCATGGTCTACTCGAACGGCTATCGCGCGTTCGCCGGCCAGCGCGAGGACGGGTTCTATGGCGACATCAACTCGATCTTTGACCTGCTGCAACTGCGCAGCCCCGGCAAGGATTCGCAGGGCGGATTCAACATGCACCTCATCTCGCTCGTCATTCCGGTGAGCGAGTTCGGCGGCGACCAGCAGGTGGTCGGCGTCTATGCCACCACCAGCCGCCGCCAGATTAACATCATGCGCGAGAAGGGCGACTTGAACAGCGGCCCGTGGGTCCAGGTGGGACGCCAGGGCAATCCGCTCTTCTGCGAAGCGCTCGTGGCCATCGCCGACAAGGATCGCTACAACCGCTCGTCTCCCGTCCGCGACGCATCGCTCTTCCGGAAATACGCCGAGAATCCCGAGCTGGCCAAGCTCATCAACGCGTTGGTCTTCGCCGGGAACGGCCCGGCCATCGAGTCCAACCGCACGGACATCGCCGGCATCTACATTCCCGACCTGATCAAGGTCGACCTGTCGACCGGCCCGGTGCGCGTCGCCGGCAGTGGCACGAACGATCCAGTCAACCCGGATGACGAGGGGTACTCCCGGCTGAGCATCTTCGGCGGCGACGTCCTCAAGAGCAACATCCAGGATCCGTTCGGCAACGGCGGGTTCATCCCCGGCGGCTGGCCCAACGGCCGACGCTTCGGCGACGACGTCATCGACATCGCCGTCAGCGCATTGATCAGCGACCTGCGCGGTCCGCTGGTCATCCGCGTGGCGGACGGCATCGACGGCGTGAGCAAGAACGATTCGGGCTACAACAAGGTGTTCCCGTACGCGGGCACGCCGAAGAATGGGCGCACGCACACTCATCCGTAACTTCTGAAGGTTCGCGACCCGCCGGCGGGCGGCGCCCGACCCGCCGGCGGTTCGAACCTCCTGCTGGCCCGCCACGACTTGGTCCAAACCCAAATCTCACGAACATGAACGTCCCGCTGTGCCGCTGGTCTGTCCGGGTTTCTTTCGCGCACGCTGTCGTGGCCTTCTGGTGGCTGGCAGTCGCCTCCGCCCTGGCCCATGATCCCGGTCTCAGCACGGCCCAGGTTCGAGTCGTAACTCCGGAAATTGAAGTCAGCATCACGTGGGCGCTAAAGGACGCCGCCGTGCTGGCTGACGCCGTGGATGCTGTCGGCGAAGAGATCGGGACGAGTCCCGCTTTGGTCGCAGGCGTTCTCGGCCGGCACGCCCGGGAGGTGGTCGAGGTCACGCTGGATGGGGGACCGGTGCCCCCGTCCGGCACCTCAGCCGCAGCCGATTTGCAGGGCAATGTGACAATGGTTTTGCATTTTGCTGGTACCAATGCACGCGCGTTGGTGGTGCGGTCGGCGTGGCTCAGCCTGCTCCCGCCCGGACACCGGCAGCTCGTTACCGTGGTCGGAGCGGGGCCGGAAACGGCGCCGGAACAATTGTTGAGTGCCAGGGCGAACACCGTCGCCATCGCATTTCAGGCTCCACTGGAAGCGGGCGGTTCGGCGGATTCCCCGGCGCCGACGCCAACGAAGGTGTCGACCCGGTTCCTGAATTTCCTCGGGCTTGGGCTTAAGCACATCTTGATCGGGTACGATCATCTCCTGTTCTTGTTCAGCCTGTTGATCGTGAGCCGGCGGCTCGATGAAACCCTGAAGGTGATTACGAGTTTTACGGTGGCGCATTCGGTGACGCTGGCGCTGGCCACGTTGAATTGGGTGCGCCTGCCGAGCCGGGTGGTGGAGCCGTTGATCGCGGCTTCGATTGTTTTCGTCGCGCTGGAAAACTTGCTGCGCCGTGAGCTGCCGCAGGGCCGCTGGCGCCTGGTATTCGGCTTCGGGTTGATCCATGGCTTGGGCTTTGCCTCCGTCCTCCAGGATTTGGGCGTGGGCGCGGACGGTCGCGGGGTGGGATTACCGCTGTTCTCGTTCAACCTCGGCGTGGAACTGGGTCAATTGCTGGTTGCGCTGCCGCTGATGCCAATTATTTCGCTCGCTGCGAGGCGGCCCGAGTTCGGCCGTCGCTGGGCGCCGGCCTGTTCGGTGATCGCAGCCGGCGCGGGCCTGGTGTGGTTTGTGGAACGAATCCTGGGCTGAGGGCCGTGGGCATCGCCCTGGCACGGTCTTCCCAGATCCCGGGCTCGGCAGGCTTAGATCTGGCGCGCGATCTCGAGCACGGACTCCGGGCCGGTCACAAAAATGCGGTCGCCCGGCCGTTTCGCGATCGCCTGAGTTCCTGTGAAATTGCCGAACGCCGGAAGCACGGCCAGATTCCTGCCGAAATAAAAACATGGCAGCCGGACACCGGATCCCATGCCCTCGCTCAATCGAAACGAAGGATGCCAATGCCCCGCCACCACAAAAGCATTCGCGCCCGGATTGGCCATGGGCTCGTGAATCAGACTGAACGGCGGGAAGGCGGACTGTCCTTCCGCCCACTCCATGTTCCATTCGTCGGGCGGCCTGCCGGCCTGCCGGTCGTGATTGCCCACGACCAGTCGCATGCGGATCCCGGCATGGCGCCGTCGCCACTCCGCCAGGGCCAGCATCGTCGTCGCGCTTCGCCCCGCCCGCGCATGAAAGAAATCTCCCAGGATGACCAGGTGTTTCGCCGAGAACCGTTCAATCAGCCCTCCCAAGCGATGAAGATCCTCGTCGTGCGTTCGTTCGGGAACCGGCAATCCGGCCAGCCGGAATGTCGCCGCCTTGCCGAAATGGGGATCCGCAATGAAGAGCGTCTCGGTTCGCGCCCACCAAACCGCGCGCTCCGGCAGCAAGGCCAGCTCTTCCCCCGCCCACTCGATCGTCAACGGGCCTCTGTGCATAGGGATCCGGCCGCAGCCGACTCGAGCTGCTCGGCCATGCGCTGGACGCGGTCCTGCCATTGCTCGGTGCTGACCTCGGCTTGCGCCCACATGCTCCAGAGCGGGAAGGCCAGCGGCGTCAGGCGTTCCGTGGGCAGCAATGTGAATTTCATGCCGCCAATGTCTTCCAAGGCCGCGCGCAGTCGATGAATTTCGAGCTGCCGATCCAGCACTTCGCGCCTCGCCTGGGCCAGCAGCCGGTTTTCCGGATCATAATTTGCAAACACTTCATAAAACAAACCGCTCGACGCTTGCAGCTGGCGACTGGACTTCTTCGCCCCGGGATAGCCTTGGAAGATGAGGCCGGCAATGCGCGCAATTTCCCGGAATTGACGCTTCGCCAGCTCGGTGGAGTTCAGACATTCCGCCAGATCTTCGGTCAGCCGTTCCGGCGACAGCACCGCCCGCCAGTCGCCTTCCCCAAACGACAACGCCGTCGGCGTGTGCAACGCGAAGCCGTAGTCGTTCATGGTCAGCGTAAACGTCCGCGGGGCCTGGCGGCCGATGCGATAGGCGGCCAGCGCGGCGAGGCCTTCGTGCGCCAGCCTCCCGGCGAACGGGTAAACAAAGTAATGGCCGCCGTAGCGCGTCTTGGTCCATTCGATGAGCAACTCGCCCACATCCGGCACGGTCGACCAGGCTGCCTGGATTCGTAAGACCGGCTCCACCGCCTCCATTTCGGCTCCGCTGAATTGACCGCGCTTCGCCTCCGCCAGCATCATCCGGACAGAGCGCGCCAGCTGCGTGGAAAGCGGCATCTTGCCCCCCATCCACTGCGGAATCCGCCGGGTCGTCTTCTTGGATTTGCGCACAAACGCCGTCATGTCCTTCACCCGCACCAGCTGAAGCGCGCAGCCGGCGAAGGAAAAGCCGTCCCCCGGGCGCAGCCGCGCGATGAACGACTCCTCAATCGTGCCGAGATATCCGCCGCGCACCTGTTTCACCGCCATGGACGCGTCGCTCGTGATCGTGCCGATGGACATGCGATGAAATTTGGCCGTCAGCGGCTTTTCCACCGAGTAGAAATCGCCGGTCTGCAAAACCTTTTGATACTCCGGATAGGCGCGCAGGGAAGGGCCGCCGCGGGTGACGAAGTCGAGCACCCAATGCCAGTCATCGGGATGCAGGTCGCGATAGCTGTAGGCGCTGCGCACTTCGGCCAGGGCCTCGGCCTCGTGAAATCCGCCGCCCAGGGCCAGGGTCACCAGGTGCTGCGCCAGCACGTCCAGCGGATGGTCCAGCGGAACCCGGGATTCCATCTCCCCGCGACCCACGGCTTCACGCACAGCCGCAAACTCCACCAGCTCGAGAGCGTGTGCCGGCACGCAATAGATTCGGCTGACGGCGCCCGGCTGATGGCCGCTCCGGCCTGCGCGTTGCAGCAGGCGCGCCACGCCCTTGGGCGCCCCAAGCTGAATGACTTGTTCGACCGGCGAGAAATCGACGCCCAAGTCCAGGCTCGACGTGCACACCACGCATTTGATGGTTCCGTCACGCAGCCGGTTTTCCACCGCCTCGCGCACGTCGCGGTCCACCGAGCCGTGGTGCAACGCCAGTTGTTCGCCCCACTCCGGCCGCGCCGCCTGCAACGCCTGAAACCAAATCTCCGTCTGCGAACGCGTGTTGGTGAACACCAGCGTCGTGGATCGCTTCTCAATCTGGCGGATCACCGCGGGCAGCAGCGCCAGCCCGGCGTGACCCGACCATGGAAAACGTTCCACTGTCTTTGGGAGCAGCGTTTTCAGCTCGAACGTTTTCTCGATCTTCGCGGAGAGGATCCGGCCCGCGCCGGACCTCTGATTCGCGCCCAACAGAACCTGCACGGCCTCGTTCAGATTGCCGAGCGTGGCGGACAGCCCCCACACGCGCAGATGCGGGAGCCAGCGACGCAACCGCGCCAGGCAAAGCTCAGCCTGCACGCCACGCTTCGAGCCCAGCAGCTCGTGCCACTCGTCCATGATCACGCATCGCAGTGAGGCGAGTTTCGCTGCGGTATCCGCGTGCGTGAGCAACAGGGACAAACTCTCCGGAGTGGTCACCAGCGCGGTGGGGAAGCGCTCTCGTTGCTTCTGCCGGGCGGTCGACGACGTGTCGCCGGTGCGCAAGCCAATCGTCCAGGGCAATTTTATATCTTCCAGCGGTGCCTGCAGCGAACTGGCTGTGTCGTTGGCCAGCGCGCGTAACGGCGTGATCCACAGAACGCGGATCGGCTCCGGCGCGGTCGGCCACCGATTCCGCTCCGGATGTTCGTTCAGCCACTCGAGCACCGGCCCGCCCCACACCGCGTAGGTTTTGCCCAAGCCAGTCGGCGCGTGGACGAGCCCGCTCTCGCCGCTGAGATATGCGCTCCACGTTTCGAGCTGAAAGGGGAACGGCTTCCAACGACGCTGCTGAAACCACTGCCGCCAGGAGTCACTCGCTTGCGATATCGTTTTCATCCGCAACCCGGGGTGCGGCCGTCCCGGCCGCAGAAAGGTTGGAAACTCAGAATCCCGGAGGCGGACAGCAAGGGAGCTAACCCCTCAGCCGCCCTGCCGGTGCCCTCACCCCGCGCTTCGACCAGGGTGACTCGCCCAAACGCGGGGAGAGGGATCAAGGGTGAGGTGTCCGTCGGTTTCGCCGTTGCCTTCCCGTTCCCCCAACCCGTGACGCGGTCTGAAACGGCCCACTGCAGGCCGGGGAGCTGTCGGATCGTTGCCATGGTCATGGCGGCCCGCATAAGCGCGTCATAGCCCCGCCTCCTGTTTGGCTCGGAACTCTCCCTTTCCCAGCAACGCCCGCAGCGACTCCAGGGTGTCGGCATCCTGCGGCCTCTTGTCCCGGCGCCAGCGGTGCATGCGCGGAAAGCGCACGGCGAGGCCCGCCTTGTGCCGCGGCGACGCCTGGATGCCTTCGAAGGCCAGCTCGAAGACCAGCTCCGGCTTGACCGCGCGCACGGGGCCGAACTTGCCCGCGATGTTGGCCCGGACAAAACGGTCCACTTCCACGATCTCGTCGTCGCTCAGGCCCGAGTAGGCCTTCGCCACCGGCACCAACTCGCCGGCGTGCCAGACGCCAAAGGTGTAGTCCGTGTAAAGGCTCGCGCGCCGCCCGTGACCGAGTTGCGCGCTGATCAACACCGCGTCCATCACCAGCGGTTCAATCTTCCACTTCCACCAGTCTCCACGCTGCCGGCCCACTCCATAGATCGATGACCGGCGTTTCAGCATGATGCCTTCAACCTGGCGCGCCCGTGATTCCTCCCGCAGCCGGGACAGCTCCTCCCACGAACCGGTGGCAATCAAGGGCGACAATCGCAAAGGCCATTGCGCTGGCGTCAATGGCGTGGTGGGTTCAAACAGGTCGGGCGTCTCGAGAAAGCCGCCAGGCCTTGCCCCGTCCGCTCCCGGTCGGGCCATCGTTTCGGCGACGATTCGCTCCAGTTGTTGTCGACGTTCGTCCAGGGAGCGGTTCCTCCAGTCCGCGCCCGCCCACTCGAGCACGTCAAACGCAAGAAACACAACGGGAAATTGGGCCCGGGTCCGCTGATCGACCGCTCGTCGCCCCAGCCGCCGTTGCAGTTTGGCAAACGGCTGCGCCTGTTCGTTCTCCCAGGCGAGCACCTCGCCATCCAACACCGTGCCGTCGGGCAACAACATCCCCACCTCGGCAATTTCCGGAAACGCTTCGTTGATCATCTCGTCGCCGCGCGACCACACGAGGACGTGATCCCGACGCCGGATCAACTGGCCGCGCACCCCGTCCCATTTCCATTCGATCTGCCAGTCGCGCAGGTCGCCCAGCTCGGCCGGCGTACCGGAAATCGGCGAGGCGAGGAAGAAGGGATAAGGCCTGGCCACGTCGTGACCGCTGGATCCCTGCCCATCGAGGATCCTTTGAAACTCCTCCGGGGTCGGGCGGGGCATGGCCATCAACCGGTGCGCCATGATCGACGGCTCCACGCCCGTCACCGACGCCAGCGCCCGCGCCACGAGGGTCTGGGCCACGCCGACGCGAAAGCTGCCGGTAATTAGTTTGTTCCAGACAAAACGTTCCACCCCGTCGAGCTCCCGCCAGGTTTGCAGGAGCAACGCGGTGGCGCGCGCGCCTCCGTGCTGGAGCGGCACCAATCGTTCCTCCACCAGCCGGTGCAGCGGCAGGTCGGCGCGCGACTCGGCCGGCGGCAGGACGTGCGCCACGGTTTCCGCCAGGTCGCCCACCGCCAGATGACATTCCTCCATCAGCCACAGTGCGAGTCCCGCTTGCTCCGCCGCCAGGGCGCGCAAAGTTGTCGAGGTGATCGCCCGCGGCAGTTTTCGATCGCTCAAAAAATGGAGCGCCCACGCGGCGTCCGCTGGCGACGCCTCCCGAAAATAGCTTGCCAGCGCCGCCACCTTCTCGTTCGTGCGATTAGTCCGGTCCAGCTCGCTGTAGAGTTGCGCAAATCGTTTCATCCCGCCGCCGTCTCCGTCTTCCCCACCGCCGCTGTTTCCTCGCTGCGCTCCTCCGCCTCACCCGAAAACCGCGTGGTCAACGCCTCAGCCTGCCAGCCGTTCTCCGCCAAATACCGCACCATCGGCGCAACGAACCCATGCGTGACCAAAATCCGGGATGCACCCGTCGCGCGAATTGACGCCAAAAGACCGTCCCAGTCGCAGTGGTCTGAGAGAACAAAGCCCCGGTCCAACGCCGCCCTCCGGCGGGCTCCGCGAATCTGCATCCAGCCCGAGGCGGCCGCCCGCGAAATTTCCCCGAAGCGGCGCAGCCACGGCGAGCCTTCGACCGACGACGGCGCGATGACCAATCCGCCGCCTTCCGCCGCGCGCGCCACTTCCACGGTCGGAGATTGTACCGCCGGCAGGCGGACTCCCGCCGCTTCGTAGGCGGGCAGCAGGCGCGCCACCGCCCCGTGCACAAAGATCGGCCCGAGGCTGTCGTCGACGCCCGAGAGGATTCGTTGCGCTTTGCCGAGCGAGTAGGCGTAGATCACGCTCGTCCGTTGCTGCCCGCGGTTCTCCGCCCACCATGAATTGATTTCGGCGAAAACTTCGCCCTGCGGTCGCCAACGATAGATCGGCAGCCCAAAGGTGGATTCCGTGATAAATGTGTGACACGGAACCGGCTCGAACGGATCGCAGGTTTTCTCCGGCTGCGTCTTGTAATCGCCGCTGACCACCCAGACCTCCCCGCGATATTCGACCCGGACCTGGGCCGAACCCAGAATGTGCCCTGCCGGATGAAACGAAATTTTCACTCCATTCCGCGTCACTGTCTCCCCGTAGCTCACTCCTTCGATCGTCGCATCGGGGCCCAGCCGTTCCTGCAAAACATGTCGGCCCGCGGCGGCCGTCAGATAATGCCGCGATCCCACCCGGGCATGATCGAAATGCGCGTGAGTGGTCACCGCCAGATCGACCGGGCCCCAGGGATCGATGTGGAAATCGCCCGGAGCGCAATACAACCCAGCTTCCGTGGTTTGTAGCAGTCGCATCGGGCCCAAGCTGCCACGAAACCTGCCGGCTGGGAAATTGCCTTTTGCGTACTGCAGCTTCGGCTCATCGCCGATGAACCTACAAATATGGAGTCCGACAATAAAACGGAGAGTTGCTCGCTCCGTCTCCACGTGGAGTGACAGATCCCAAAAAAGAAGAACAGAAGCCATTCGGTGTGTGACGCCGTGGCTCCGGCTCCTCGTCGTGTCCACGGACGTTTGCCCAGCGCAAATCGCTGAATCCGAGTTGTTCGGACGGACAAATAACCACGGATGGGCACGGATGAACACGGATGAGGCCGGGAGAAGAACGCTGTTTTATCCGTGTTCATCCGTGCCCATCCGTGGTGAAAAAGCCCGACCGTCCGGTAGGGAACTGATCGTCCGTGCTGCCCTCACCCGAAATCGTGTGACGCGGCCGTCTGCAGGTCGGCGAAGTTGAGCCGTTCGATGGAACGGGCGATCACGTGGATGGTTCCGTCGCGGGCCTGCACCTGGCCTTTGATCCGGAGGAACGGCTCCATGGTGATGCGGAGTCGTTCAGCCTCGAAGAGCTGCGGCCAGACAATCACATTGCAGATGCCCGTCTCGTCTTCGAGGCTGACGAAGCACACGCCCTTGGCCGTGCCTGGTCGCTGGCGGCAGATGACCTGGCCGGCGACATCCACGACATCGCCATTCGTGGCGCGAGGCAGATCCCCGGCCCGCCAGACGTCCGGGATGCGCTCGCGCACCATGGCCATCGGGTGCGGCCCGGTCGTCAGGCGAAGACCGGCGTAATCGGCCTGCAACCGTTCGATCGGAGTCATGGGTGCCAAAGGCGATTCGTCTGCCGAGGATTGCTCGGACTGAGGAATAACCACGGATGACTCGGATGAGCACGGATGAGGCGGGGATGCGAAAACGGTTTTATCCGTGGCATCCGTGCCCATTCGTGGTGAGAAAGTCCCACCCGGCGGGGGGTGCGGCGCCGGAGCCTCGGCGGTGATTTGTTCGTTTTTCTGCGCTGGAACGGTTTCGAAAAGATCGTCGCGGTGGAGGGTTTTTTCCGTGGCCCAGAGGGCGGCGCGACGATGGGGGGCGAAGGCATTGAGCGCGCCGATCTCGGCCAGCGCGCGCAGTTCGTCCTTGTTGAATCGCGTGCGCGCCTTGAAGTCGTCCATGGACTGGAATGGCTGTCGGGCGCGTTCCTCCAGCATGGCCAGGACGCGCTCGCGGCGCAGCCCCTGGACGAGGCAGAGGCCCAGGCGCAGGGACGGCTCTCCGAGCCGAATTTCAGATTTCGGATTTCGGATTTCGGATTTCGGATTTTCCAACCTTACCTCCCACGTTGAACGCACCACGCAGACCGGCCGGACCTGGACGCCGTGGAGTTTGGCGTCCTTGACGAGGGTGGCCGGCGAGTAGAAGCCCATGGGCTGGTTGTTGAGCAGGGCGCAGTAGAACTCGGCGGGGCGATGGGCCTTGAGGTAGGCGCTGGCGTAGGCGAGGTGGGCAAAGCTGATGGCGTGGGATTCGGGAAAGCCGTAGAGCGCGAACGAGCCGACGGCCTGCACGATGCGGTCGGCGATCTCGGCGGACACGCCCGCGCGATCCATGGCGGCGCGCAGCCGTTCCTTGGCGCGGGACATTTTTTCATCCGAGCGATGGAAGCTCATGGCGCGGCGGAGATCCTCGGCTTCGTCGCCCGTGAAATTGGCCATGATCATGGCCATCTGGAGCATTTGCTCCTGGAAAAGCGGGACGCCGAGCGTGCGTTCGAGAATGGGCTTGAGCTGCGGGGCGTAGTAGTTGATTGCCTCCTCGCCGTTGCGCCGGCGCAGAAACGGATGAGCGAGATCCCCCTGGATTGGTCCGGGGCGGATGATGGCGACCTCGATGACCAGGTCGTAAAACTTATCCGGCCGCATGCGGGGCAGGGTGGCCATCTGGGCGCGGCTTTCGATCTGAAACACACCGATGGTGTCGGCCCGGCGCATGAGCTCGAACGTTTTCGGATCGTTCTCCGGCAGGTGCGCCGGGTCCACCGGCCGCCCCTGCTCGCGGGTCAACGTCACGCAATCCTGCAGGGCGGACATCATGCCGAGCCCCAGCAGGTCCACCTTGATCAGGCCGAGATCCTCGCAGTCGTCCTTGTCCCACTGGGCCACGACGCGTCCGGGCATGGCGGCGTTTTCGAGCGGGACGAAGCGGTTGAGGCGTCCTTCGCAAATGATCATGCCGCCGGAGTGCTGGCCGAGGTGGCGGGGCAGGCGCCCGATCTGCTGGTAGAGGGTGGCGAAGGCGGCGGCGCGCGGGTGGGTGCCGGCAAGACCGGCCGTCTGCATGCGGTCGTTCAGCTTCAGCGTGTCGACAAAATCGCCGTGCCCGAAAAGGTTGGAGAAACGTTCGAGCACGTCGGTGGGCAGGCCCAGCACCTTGCCGATCTCGCGGGCGGCGCTGCGGCCGCGATAGGTGATCATCGTGCCGGTCATGGCGGCGCCGTGCGGTCCGTAGCGGCGATAGACCTCCTGGATGACCTGCTCGCGGCGGTCGCCGCTGGGCAGGTCGATGTCGATGTCGGGCCAGCCTTTGCGATTCTCGCTGAGGAACCGCTCAAAGAGGACGTTGAAGCGGACGGGATCGACGGCGGTGACGCCGAGGCAATAGCAGACGGCGCTGTTCGCGGCGCTGCCGCGGCCCTGGGCCATGATGTTGTTTTCGCGGCAATAGCGGCAAAGGTCGGCCACGATGAGGAAATAGCCGGCAAAGCCCAGCTTGTTGATGAGGGCGAGCTCTTTGTCGAGCAGGCGACGCACCTTGTCCGGGATTTCGCCCTGATACCGATCGCGCGCGCCGCGCCACGTCCAGTCGCGCAGCACGCCTTCCATCGTCTCGCCCGGACCCACGGGATATTTTGGAAATTCGTAGCCGAGATCGACGAGGCGGAACTGGAGGCGATCGGCGAGTCGACGCGTGTTGCGCACGGCGTCCGGCCGGTCGGCGAACAGCGCGGCCATCTGCGCCGGCGATTTGAGGTGACGTTCGGCGTTGATGGAGAGAAGCGTGCCGGCGGCGTCGAGCGTGGTGTGGTGACGCAGGCAGGTGAACACATCGGCGGCCTGGCGTTCCTCCGGGCGGGCGTGCAGCACGCCATTGGTCGCCAGGAGCGGCAGATGATGGGCGCCGGCCAGATCGGCCAGCGCGCGTTCGATCCGGTCTTCCCCCCGCTGATGATGACGCTGCAGCTCGACGTAAATCTGGCCGGGTCCAAATACCTCGATGACCCGGCGCAGGACGGTGTCGGCCGCAGCGTGGTCGGTTCTCAGCGCGGTTTGAATTGGGCCATCCTCGCCCCCGGTCAACGCGATGAGTCCCGGAGTGAAGGCCGGCAGCTCGTTCCAGCGAATCGCGCCTTCGTTCTTGGGCGCGCGGAGGTGGGCCTGGGTGAGCAGCTGGCAGAGATTGGCGTAGCCGGTGCGATTCTCGACGAGGACCGGCAGGAGGGAGCCGTCTTCCATGGCCAGTTCCGCGCCGTGGATGGCGCGCAGGCCGATCTCGCGGGCGGTGGCGTGGAAGCGGGGCGCGCCATGCACACCCATGCGATCGGTGATGGCCAGCGCCCCGTGGCCGGTCCCGGCGGCGTATTCGGTCAGCCGTTCGGGCAGCGAGCTGCCGCGCAGGAAGCTGAAGGCGCTGCGCGCGTGCAGTTCGATGTAGTCGGCGCCGGACATCAGTTAGTGATCAGTTAGTGATGAGTGACGAGAGGGAGCCGGAGGGAGCAGGCTCACGCACTGAATCTCCTGATGAAGCCGCGGCTGTTCCTCCCTCTCCTCGGGAGGAGAGGGCCGGGGTGAGGAGGGATTCGCTGATGCGATGTTTGGGAAAGAGCCTCGCGCAATCCGTTCGCGAAATTCGACGAGGCATTCGAGATCCAAGGCCAGCCACTGGGCTTGGAACGGTTGGCTCACGGGCTCGCCCGGGGCGGTCGCGGGGCCGGTGCCAGCGCCGCCTGGATCGACCCGGTTTGAGTTGGCGATGGCGTCCTGCAGGAAGGCAGGCGGGGCGGCGCTGACGTCCAGATACTGTTCCAACTCCCGCAGCCAGCGAGCGACCGCATCGCACCAGGGAACGGTCCAGCGGCTGGGCGTGGGCCCGGTGAGAAGCGGAGACGGAAGATCGGCAACCGTGGTGTCGGGATGAGTCTCGAACCACAGTCGGCGCAGCAGGGCGGCGAAGGCGGGCGAGGCGAAGACAAAGGGGCCGTGCACCGCCGACTGCGCCACCTCAGCCGGCCCCGCTTCGCGGGGCCACCCTCTCCCCCGCTGGGCGGCGGAGAGGGCTGGCGTCGACCAAAGCTCGACGTGCAGCGTGTGGTCGATGGGATCGCGACGCCAGCTGAGGAACCACGGTTTCGGCGGCCGGACGCCCTGGCGGTTGAAGCGCGGCTGCAGCGTGCGGATGAGCTCCTGCTCGCGGGCCAGCGCGGCGGCTTCGTCCGCGCACAGGTCCCAATCGATGCGCTCGACCCGCAGAAGCAGGCGAACCAGCCGGGGTGGCAGCCGCTCGCCGGTGCCGGATCGATAGCTGCCGAGACGGCGCCGCAGATTTTTCGCCTTGCCGACGTAGAGCACGCCATCGCGGGCGGTGCTCATCAGATACACGCCGGGCGCCTCGGGCACGGCGCGGAAAAATTCGGCGCCGAACCTCTCCGCCAGCGGCCGCGCGGGCGGGAAGAGCAGATATTGATGGCCGGCGATGAAGGGCAAGGTGAGTAACGAGTGATGAGTGATGAGTGATGAGTGGGGTGAGTTAGGGTCACTGGTCACTGGTTATTGGTTATTGGTTATTGGTTATTGGTCACTCGTCACTCATCACTCATCAATCCAGGAAAGCCTCGACGTGCCGTTGTTCAGCAGAGCCGGTGCAGACCAGACGGAGGACGGCGCCGGCGGTGGTTTGGACGTCCCATTCCTCGCGCGACCAGGCGCCGGGTTCCCACCAATGGCCGGATGCGAGCCAGGGGCCTCTGGCGGTGGCGAGGGTCGTGTGTTCCCGACGATTCGCGAGGGTGTAGGCGATGGAGTTGGGAACGGTGCGCGCGGCGGCAGCGTCGTCGGCGTTGGCGCTGGGGCGGTCCGTGCGGGTGAACTGCAGCGGCTGAGGCGGACGAATTCGGCGCAGCGGGGTGGCGCGGAGAATTTCAGCCACCCGGCGTCGCAACGGGGCCGGGTGATTTTCGAAATCGGGTGGCACCAGCTTGAAGGCGTCGGGGCGATGGGAATTTTCGCGGATGGGGGAGCCGACGCGATCGGCGCCCACGAGGGCGCTGAGGCGGGCGAGAGTTTCCTGGAACTGATGGGGATCGCGGAGGGCGGCTTCGAACAGGCTGAATTGCTTCTGTTCCGAGCGGACGGGCTCGAGCTGGAGGGCGACCTCGGCGATGGGCGAGTCGGTGCGCACGCTTTCCAGATGGGTCTGGAGCATGCGGAAAAGGACATCCGCGCGGCGGGTGGGCTGGGGAACGCGGAGGGGGTGAACGAGGGTTTCGCCGGAAGCCAGGCGCAGGCGGAGCGTGAGCTGGCTGACCGCGAGCAGGCTGGGCTCGAGGCGCTGGCTCAGCTGATCGACAAAGCGGTTGAGGATGAAGAGCAGCGGCTCGACGGTCTCGATCTCCTGCTCAAACTCGAACGACTCCTCGTAACGGTCCGGCGGCTGGATCAGGTTGAGCGGCCGGGTCGCCTGGGTGGACGCGGCGGCGAAGAGCGCGATCGCTTCAAGGCCCAGCCGATCCATCACGGCGTCCTGGCCAAGAGCCAGCAGCTGGCCCACCGTGTGCACACCCCATTTTTGCAGAATGCCCGTGACGTCGGTCGAAGGCTCCAGGGCCGCGACCGGCAGGGCCGAAACGAAACCACGCGGGTCCGCAATGACGCTGGGCGGCCGGGGCTTGCCTTCGGCGGCGTCCGCGCCGGCGTCTCCCCAGCGGGCCGCGTGCCGGGCAAGCTGTGGCGTCGGGCCCAGCCCGATGCGCGCGGTGAGCTGCAGCGAGGACAACGCGGTCTGCAGCCGGTGCGCCCAACGTTCCCCGGCCGCCACCACCAAAGTCCCGGAGTCCGGCCCGGTCGCGGGAGCCGTCAGCTCGGATAATCCGCGCAAATCGATCGTGACGATTCCGGGCGCGGTGTTTTCCAGGTGCGGCGAAAATCCGTAGGCGCTTTGCAGAAGGGCGTCGGTGGCGGCGTTTTCCTGCGCGGGCGATCGATGGCGGATGACGACGTCACGACAGCGCGCCAGCGCCTGGGTGGGAGTCTGGCCCAGCTCGACGCCGTGCTGCCGGGCGGCCGACGTTTGCTCGCAGATCCGCGGCGTGGACAGCGCCGGATCCACCAAGGCCACCGGCCGCGTCCACAGCTCGGGCGCCAGCCGGAGCGCGGCCTGCAGCGCGAATTGAGGCAGATGAACGACGGCAAACATTAGGTTAGTGATGAGTGATTGGTGATTTTGTTTGCAGACATTTGCGACGCTTGAGCTCGTCACTCGTCACTTGTCACTCATCACTGGCATTATCCTGTTTTTTCGATGGCGTCTTCGTCCGGACGGCGGAGCAGTTCAAACGCGTCGATGGCGGGTGGGCGGGCGAGGGCGTCGAGGCTGAGCTGCGCGTTGGTCCGGACGCGGCAATGGGCGCCGCCGACCAGTTGGGTGGGGGTGACGACGACGAGCGTCGTGCCGTTTTGTTCCTGCAAGCGGCGGAACCGGTGCCAGACGCTGGCGGGAATCTTTCGCAGCTGGGCGGCAGGGTTCAGCTTCAGATCGAGCAGGACGAATGGAAAATTGCGGTCGCGCAGCAGGATGTCGGCGGCCTTGAGCGCCTCGTCCGCCTGGCGGCAACGGACCCAGAGCAGCCGGGCGAGGACATCGGGCTCGACGGGATCGACATCGAAACTGTCCTGTCCGTCCACCAGGGCGAGGAACTGTCCGGCGCGGGCGAGTTGGTGGAGCAGGGCGTGGATGATCTGGGCGCTGCCGGAGCCGGGGCCGTCGCCGATCAATTCGGAAAGGCAGCCTTTGGGCCAGCCGCCGTGGAGGAGGTGGTCGAGGGCGGGGAGGCCGGACGGAATCGTGGGGTGTGCCAGCGGCGCGGCCCGGAGACCGCGGGACTCCGGGTGGCGCTCGGCCAGAAGGCGGCGCAGCTCGACGATGTTGGCAGTGGCACGCATGACAGTCCGCGGTCAGGCTCGAACCCGGCGCGCGCGCATTCGATCCGACTGCGCGCAGCCGCCAGGACCAGGCGGGGCCGGGCCGGGGGGATCAGTCTAGCGATAAATTCCGGCCTGGGAACCCGAAAGGTTGCGGACAGTCTGGCCGGGCGGGTGGGACAATCGCGGGGGGACCCAACTCAAACTTCGAACGCCGAACTTCAGACTACTGCGAATTGTCAGCTGGAAACACAGAGGCACAGAGAGGAAGTGGATGGCAGGAAAGCATTTTTAACCCGCAGCCGTTCCCCATCCAAAGGATCCCGTCCACCAGCCTCGCCCGTGGAACTGGCTCAGTAGCCTGAGCTGCGAGCCTGGCAGCGCCTTGTCGGTTGGGGGGATCGTTCTTGGTCTGGAATTCCACTGTGTTCTCCGTGCCTCTGTGTTTCCAACCCCCATCCATCGTAATCTGCGCGTCGAATTGCCCTGCGACCCATCCGAGCCCACCAAAGTTTTTGGGCATTCAACGTTGGACGTTGAATGCTCTCAACTCGCAATTATCAAGGGCAGCGTGGCGGTAACGGTGGTGCCGCCGGAGGCGGGGCATTCGATGGTGAGGGAGCCGCCGTGCAGCTCGGCGATGCGCCGGGCGATGGCCAGGCCGAGGCCGGATCCCTGTTGTTCGCGTTGCTCGCGATTGAACTGGGAGTAGGCGCCGATGGCGGCGACCTGCTCCGGGGACAGGCCGCGTCCCCGATCCGTCACGGTGAGGGCGAAGCGTTCCTTGAGCGTTTGGGAACTGACGGTGACCGGCGTGGCGGGGGGCGAAAACTTGAAGGCGTTGTCGATGAGTTCATCGATCAATTTGGTGAACAGGTCCTGGCCGATGGCCACGCGGGCGTCGGTGGTGCTGACGGTGAGATCCGGGAGGCGGCAGGCGTTTTCAGCGATGTGCCGCGCCCGGGCCTCGACGATGGTGGGAACGGTTGTGGTCAGCTGCTGGCGCAGGGCGTGGATGGTGTCGGCGTCGCTGGCCTGCATCTCGAGCTGGCCGAAAAGGAGAAAATTCTGGACGGTGCGATGGAGGCGTTCGGCGGACTGGAGGATCGTTTGTCCATAGTCGGCGATCTCCTCCGGTGTCAGGCTGGCTGCATCGGTGGCCAGGAGCTGGGCCAGTCCGTAGATGCCGTTGAGCGGCGTGATCATCTCGTGCGGCAGCGCCAGGCTGAGATTGGTCCGCAGGTCCGACAGTTTCTTTTCGGCGGACTGCCGGAGGACCTGTTGCTTGGCGAGGCGTGCCTCGACCGCGGAGAAAAGCTGCGGCCCGGTGAAGGGTTTGGGCAGGTAGTCGTCGGCGCCGAGCTCCATGCCGCGGCGCATGCCGGCCGGATCGCTCATGCCGGTCATGAGAATGAACGGGATGGTGGCGGTGGCGGGATCCTGGCGGAGGTTCTCGAGCAGCGCGTAGCCGTCCATGCGTTCCATGTAGACGTCGCAGATGATGAGGTCCGGCAGGACGCGACGGGCGAGTTCGGCGCCCGCGAGGCCGTCGGGCGCCTCGTGGGTGACGTAGCCCTTGCGCTGGAGCGCCATGGCGGTGGCTTCGCGGAAGAATGGCTCGTCGTCGATGACGAGGATCTGGGCGGACGCTGCGGCGGGCGGGGTCGTCACAGGTTGAGATCGGCTTTGAGTTTTTCGCTGCAGTCGGGGCAGATGCCGTGGCTGAAGCGGACGTTGGCGTGGCCGGAGATGTAACTTTCCACCCGGTGCCAGTAGTTGCCGTCGTCGCGGATTTTTTTGCAGTAACAGCAAATCGGCAGGAGGCCCTGCAGGGTTTTGACGGAGTTCATGGCGTCCTCGAGCTCCTGGACGCGCTGGGCGAGCGTTTGCTGGAGGCTGACGACGCGGGCGCCGACCTGGACGCGCGCGCGGAGCTCGCCGTGATCGAACGGCTTGGTCACGTAATCGTCCGCACCGCCTTCCAGCCCGCGGATGACATCCTCCTTGCTGCCGCGGGAGGTGAGGAGGATGACGTAGGCGGACTTGAGGGCGTCGGATTTGCGGAGTGCGCGGCAGACCTCGATGCCGTCCATTTCGGGCATGAGCCAGTCAAGGATGAGCAGGCGCGGGGCGTCGGGCGCTTGGAGCGTGTCCCAGGCGGCGCGGCCGTCGGCGGTGACCGTGACGTCGTAGCCCCATTTGACGAGGGCGGCCTGAAGCAGGCGGCGTGAGATGGAATCGTCTTCCGCGATCAGGACTTTCATGCGGCGTCTTTGAGCAAGGCCTGCAAGGCGGGGCCGAGTCGTTGGAGGTGAACCTCGAGTTGGGCGAGAAGGTCCGGGCCGTCGGCGAGCTGGCCGGCGCGGCCGGCCTTCTCGAGGCGGAGGGCAATTTCCTGGGTGGCGCCGGCGCCGAAATTACTCACGGCGCCCTTAAGCGTGTGGGCGGCGTGCTCCAGCCGGGGGGCGTCGCCGCCCTGGACCGCCTCGCGAATTTGTTGCAGCAGGACGGGTGCGTCTTCGAGGAAAAGCCCGGTCACCTCGCGGAGGAGGCCGCGGTCGCCGTCGACCCGTTTGAGGGCAACCTGGAGGTCGAACACCGGGGTGTCGGCGGCAACGCCGACGATGGGCGCCGGCGCGGCCGCGGCCGAAGGCGGGGACGGAGGCGAGGGGGTCGCCGGGGCCGGCGGGACGGGGTTCATGGTGGAGGCTTGTGGGCGCGAGGGCTCGGCCAGAGCCGGCGCGTTCGCGGGCTCGGGGGCTGCGGCGCTGGTCATGCGTTCGATGGCATCGAACAGACGATCCGTATCGATCGGTTTGGTGACATAGTCATCCATGCCGGCGTCGAGGCACTTGCGCCGGTCGCTTTCCATGGCATGGGCGGTCATGGCGATGACAGGTGTGTGGTCGTCGGAGCCGGCCTCCTGGGCGCGGATGGCGGCCACCGCTTCGAGGCCGCTCATGATGGGCATTTGGACGTCCATGAGGATGACGTCGAATTTTTGCTGCAGCCAGAGGTCGACGGCCTGTCGTCCGTTGTGGGCGATGGTGACGTGGTGGCCCCATTTTTCGAGGATGCGGAGGGCGAGGCGCTGGTTGACGGGGTTGTCCTCGACGAGGAGAAGCCGGAGCGTGCGGGCCGGGCGATTTTCCCGACTGGCGGTGGCGAGGCGGACCGGCTGCCGGCGGCTGCCGAGCGCGGACATGATGGCGTCGAGCAGCTCGGACTGGCGGATGGGTTTGGTGATGCAGTTGTTGATGCCGAGCGCGCGGCAGCGGGAGACGCCGTCGATCTGGCCGCTGGGGGTGAGCATCATGACGACGGCGCGCGGGCCGTCGGGTTGTTGGCGCCATTGGGCGGCGAGGTCGAAGCCGTCCGGCTGCGGCATGGCGGAGTCGAGAATGACGAGGGGGAAGGGCTGTCCGCGGCGCCGGGCCTGGTCGAGGGCGTTGCGGGCGGCGAGGCTGGAGTCGGCGATGAGGGGCTGCATGCGCCAGTTGACCAGGAACTCGCGGAGGATGATGCGGGTGTTGGGATTGTCGTCGACCACGAGGATGGGCAGGGATTCGAGGGAGATCTCCTCGGGCGTGGGTTGGACGGGCAGTTCCTCCTGGGCTTCGAGCCGGGCCGTGAAATGGAACTGGCTGCCGTGGCCGGGTTCGCTCTCGACCCAGATGCGTCCGCCCATGAGGTGGACGAGCTGCCGGCAGATGGTGAGGCCGAGGCCGGTGCCGCCGTAGTTGCGGGTGGTGGAGTTGTCCGCCTGGGTGAACGCCTCAAAAATGCTGGCGAGCTTGTCCTGGGGAATGCCGATGCCGGTGTCACAGACCTCGAAGTGGAGCTCGATGGCCCGGGTGGGCTCGGCGGTGTCGGTCGGGGGCGCGGGGTTGACCTTGACCCGGACGAGGATCTCGCCGCTGTGGGTGAACTTAATGGCGTTGCCGACGAGGTTGATGATGATCTGGCGAAGGCGGGCGGGATCGCCGATGACGTCGCGCGGGACGGCGGGAGGGATGTGGCATTCGAGCTCGAGGCCCTTTTCGTCGGCGCGGACGGCGAGCGTGAGGAGCGCCTCCTCGATGAGGTGCCGGAGGTGGAACGGCACCGGGGTGAGGGTGAGCTTGCCGGCCTCGATCTTCGAGAAGTCGAGGATCTCGTTGATGAGCGCGAGCAGGGTCTCGGCGGATTCCTTCACGGTGGTGAGGAATCCGCGTTGCTCGTGGGAGAGATCCGTTTCCAGGGCGAGCTGGGTCATGCCGATGATGCCGTTCATCGGAGTGCGGATCTCATGACTCATGTTGGCGAGGAACTGGCTCTTGGCGCGGTTGGCGGCCTCGGCGTCCTCCATGGCGCGACGGAGGACCTCCTCCTTGCGCCGGCGCTCGGTGATGTCGGTGCAGGCCCCGATGAACTTGGTGGGCCGGCCCTTGTGATCGTAGGTGGGCCGCCCGCAATCGGCCCAGAACACGTAGGTGCCATCCTTGCGCCGGATGCGGTATTCCTCGTTGAAGGGCCGGCCGGTGCGGCAGGATTCCTGGCGGGCCGCGACGGCGCGGGGGTGGTCGCCCGGGTGGAGGGCGGATTCCCACGCCTCGTAGGTGCGGGGGAACTCGCCTTCGTTGTAGCCGAGGGCGCGGTCGATCTGGCCGAACCAGTCGATGGCGCCGCTGGCGGAGTTGTAGACGTAGAGGACGTCGCTGGCGTTGAGGGCGATTTGGGCGTAGAGCTGCTCGGATTCCCAGAGAGCCTGTTCGGCCTTGCGCCGCTCGACAATCTCCTGCTGGAGCTCGCGGGTGCGCTCGCCGACGCGCCGCTCGAGATCGTCGCGCGTGGCCAGGAGCGCCGCGTCGCGCTCCTGGATCTCGCGGAGCATTTCGTTGAAACCGTCGATCAGCTGGCCGAGTTCGTCGTGACTGCGCTTGGTCACGCGGATGGAGTAATTGCGATCGTGGGCGACGATGCGGGCCGTTTCCGCGAGCTCGAGAATCGGCTGGGAGACGATGCGCTGAAGCCACGCCGAGAGAAGCAGGGCGACGAGGCTGGCGGCGACGAGAACGGTGATCGAGATGAGGACGTAGTCGCGGATGAGGGTGGAGAGCTCGTCGAGGTTGGTGCGGAGGCAGACCTGGCCGATGAGGTCCTGGCCGGAGCGGATGGTGCGCTGGAGCTCGAGGGTGCCGGAGCCGAAGCGGTAGGCGTTCTCGTGCAGGACGGGCGGGGCGGTGCGGCGCTGGGGGTTGCGGTAGTAGTCGGCAAAGACTTTCCGGTCGCGGGTGAGGATCCAGGCGGCTTCCACGGCCGGCTCGGTCTGAAGGATGCGGACGTTGTTGGCGGCGTCGGCGCGGTCGCCGAACTGGAGGGCGGCGCTGCTGTTGTTCCCCACCAGTTCCGCCAGGGTTTCGAGCCGTTTGATCAGCTCGCTGCGGTGGTGCAATACCTCGAACAGGGCAAAGCCGCCGCAGGCGAGAAGCAGGGCCACCATCGTGGTCAGCATGATGACGAGCATCTGCTTTCGCTGGATGGAGGTCCGCGGCGGCGCCGGGGTGGCCGCTGGGCTAGTCATAGCGCCCCCGGACTTTGAGCGCCGACGCCAGCACGCGCGCCGGAATGCGCAGGTTGGCCGCCTTGGCGGCATTCAAATCGATCTCAAACTTCATCTTCCCCTCGCGCGGGATGAGGTTGACCATGCCGCCCTGATCGAGGAAGTCGTCGGCCTCGCCGACGATGAGAACAGGCCGGCCTTTGAGCTGGTCGACGATTTCGCGCGCCCGGCGGCGCTCGCTGCGCGGGATGAAGAGGAGGTGGCACCCGGCCGCGGCGGTGTCGTTGGACACGACGGTGAATCTGACCTGCATGCCGGTGGAGGGAAGCTGGCGGAACGCCGCCAGGGCCTGGTCCCCGAGCGTGTCATGGCCATACAGGCCGATCGTGAGCGTGCGGGGTTCGGTCGGGAACGTGCCGGCAGGCCAGTCGGTGGTGCGGGCGAACCCGACGAGAATGGCGGCCTTGACCTCCTGCTCGGTGTACTCGGTCCGGGGAGGCAGATTGGAATCGCCGGGCGGCGGGGCGGCGTGAACGGCGGCGGGCCCGCCCGCGAGCAACCCCATCAGCCCAATCGCGAGCATGGCGATCCCCGATCGCCAGCGGCCGGCCCCGCCCGTCCCGGCCGACATCGGCGGAGTGCCGCTCAAGTGGACTGGTCGGGTCGCGCTCAAAATCGAATCGTCACCTGTCCGAAGATCCCGCGCTCGGTCTCGGTCCGTTGCGAGTTGAGAATCGTCGGCCAGAATTCCGCGTGGCGGTTGTCGAGCAGGTTGTGGCCGTTGATCGAGATCTCCAGGTTGGGCCGCGGGCTCCAGGCGATGCGGCCGTCGAGCTCCACGTAGCTCGCGATGTTGAAGTCGCGGACGCCATCGACGTAGCGACCGAGGACATCCAGCCGCCAGCCGCCGGAGAGATTGATCGAGGAATGCAGGCGCACCTGATGCTGCGGGGATTTGTCCTCATCGATCTCGGCGTCGCCGTCGTTGCTCCCGGGTTTCTGGTGCAGGGCCATGTTCATGGCCGAATAGGAGCCGCGGAGAGTCCACCAGGCGTTCACCTGCCAGCGCAACGACAGCTCGGCGCCGTAGGTTTCGCCGTAGGCGAGGTTGTCGATGTTGACCCGCTGGACCAGCGGGGTGCCCGGAAGCGACGGATCAGGGGTCGGCCCTCCAACCTGCTCCGTTGTGCGCAGGTGTCGGTACTCGTTGTAGAAAAGCGCGAGATCCGCGGACCAGCGGGCGGATGGCTGATAGCGATAGCCGGCCTCGTAGGCGAGCACCGTTTCCGAACGAAAGGCGGGGTTGCCGAAGATGGACACCACGACGGGCGGGCTCCCGGCAAAGACCTGATCGTTGATGCGGATGTCGTGTTCGGCCCGGGAGGGAGTGCGCACGGCCCGCGAGACGGAGGCCCAGAGGCTGTGATGTTCGTGAATCTGGAGGTGGGCGCTGGCGCGGGGCTGATACTCGAACCCGGTATAGTCGTTGTGCTCGAGCTTGAACCCGCCGGTCAGATGCAGGCGCTCGGGGATCACGCTGAGTTCATCCTGGACGAACCAGCTGAACAACTGGTCGGCGCGCTCACGCGAGTCAAAGCTCAGCGTGAAGCTGTCGCGCAAGTGGTCCTGGCTGAGCCGGTAGCCCGCACCCCAATTGACGTCCTGGCGGGAGCCGAGGGCAAACCGGTGTTGAAAGTCCACGTCCATCGTGTCGCGCCTTTCCCGGAGCGGCACCAGGTCGCGATCGGTGTGATCGTAATAGGCCTGCAGGCTCAGCTCGGAATCGGCGGAGAGGGTCCGGCGCCACCGGCCCAGGACATTGGCCCCAAAGAGATCGGTGGGGCGGCTGACGGAGACGGTGGAGGGCGGGGTCAGGCGGGCGAGCCGGTAGGTCTGATCTTCCCGCCCGACGTAGAGGTCCCCTTGCAGCGTGAGCTGGTCGCGCGCCTCCGGATCCCAGTCGGCCCGGAAGCCGGTGCGGGTCACATTCCAACGATCGTTGGCGAGGTGATCCTGGCCCAGCAGTTCGGAGGCGTCGCGGATGTTGTACTTGGCGTAAACGCGATAGAAGGCGTTGGAGCTGATGCGGCCGCCGTAGCGGACCGTGCCGAACGCCAGATCCTCGCTGCCGCCGCCGGCCGACACCAGCGTGCCGAGCGTGTCGCGAGTGTGCTTGGTAGTGACGTTGATCACGCCATTGACGGCGTTGGCGCCCCACATCGTGGCCCCGGGCCCGCGGACGACCTCGATGCGATTGACATCCTGGAGGACAGTATCCTGGACGTCCCAATAAACTCCGGAGAAGAGCGGGGTGTAAACGCTGCGTCCATCGAGCAGGACGAGCAGCTTGTTGCCGAAGGCATCGTTGAATCCCCGGCTGGAGATGGCCCAGGTATGCGCATCCACACTGCCAACAAAGAGGCCGGGAACGTCGCGCAGCAGATCGGGCACGCCCGTCGTGGGCGCACCGGCGATATCGTTCGCGTCAATCACATGGATGGCCGCCGCGGCGTCTGCCAGGCGCTGCGGCTTTTTGGCGACGGAGGTGACGAACTGGACGGACGTCAGTTCGTCGAGCGACAGATCGGCGATGGGTCGGGCGGAGTGGTGGGCGGGTTCCGACGCGGGGGCCGCGGGCTCAGCGGCGGGGAGCGGCGCCGGGCCGACGAGGGCTGCGCAGGCGGTGAGGACGAAGGCGGCAAAACGCCGCCCGCGTCCGGCGGCGGCGCCGGGTGCGGCCGGGGCGGCCGGCGGGCTGCGCCCTGATGGATCCCTGGGTTCGAGACTCATGACAGGTTTCTCTTACGGAAGTTTACGGAAAAGATTTAGGCCGCATCGGGCTCCCCGTGGTCATTCCACCAGTCCGTTTTTCACGCCGTAGTGGGTGAGCTGCGAGTTCGTTTTCATCTGCATCTTGTCGAGCAGCCGCGTGCGATACGTGCTGACCGTCTTCACGCTGAGCCCGAGTCCGGTGGCGACCTGGGAAACGGTCTGTCCGGACGCGATGCCACGCAGCACTTCAAACTCACGGTGGGAGAGGGCGGCGTGGGCGGGCTGATCCGCCGGCTGTTTGTGGACGCGAACGAGTTCCTCGGCCTGGCCGGGCTTCAAATAGCGCTGGCCCGACTTGAGGTGCCGGATCACCTTCAGCAATTCCTCCGGGGCGGTTTCCTTTTGCAGATACGCCGACGCTCCGGCGCGGAGGAGGCGGGCGGCATATTGGGCTTCGCCGTGAATGGACAAGACCAGCACGGGCAGGTCCGGGGCGAGCGCGCGGACGGTCCGCAGGACCGACAGCCCACCGGGTCCCGGCATGTTGAGGTCGAGAATGAGCACGTCGCACCCTCCTTCGCGCACGCGGGCGACAGTTTCGTCGCCGGTGACGGCCTCGGCCACGACACGGATGTCGGGCGATTCATCGGCGATCTGCCGCAGGCCGCGACGGACCACCGCGTGGTCGTCGGCCACGAGGAGTCGAATATAGGGGCGGGAAGCCGGAGGTGTGTGGGGCGCGGACGCCTGGTCGGAGAGGGTGTGGGACATGGGGGTTGGAGTGGAACGGTGGTTTTAGTGAGTGGAGCCCGGACCATGCGGGCGGACGGCGTTGGGGACTGATGAGTTGGTGGATGGGATTCCGGCGGGCCCCCGCTGGGGACCGGTTGCGTGGAGATTATTGCCGGGTGCCATGGCCGGCTGGCGGCAAGAATGAGCAGGCTGGGGCATTCGGGAGATCAGGCGGCGTCGGGGAGGAGAATCGGAACTTCGGCCACCACCGTGGTGCCGCCGCGCGGGCTGCTCCGGACCGCGAGGGTGCCGCCCGCCATGGCGGCCCGTTCGCGCATGCCGAGCAGGCCAAGCGTCTGGGTGTTGTTGTCGGGCGCGGTGAAGCCGAGGCCGTTGTCGGAGATCTCCAGCCGGACGGAGCCGGCGGCGCAGGTGAGAATTCCTTCGACCTGCGACGCGTGGGCGTGGCGGGAGATGTTGGTGAGCGCTTCCTGGAAAATGCGGAAGAGCGCAGTGCGGGGCTCGACCGCCAGCGGAATTGTCTCGTGGGAGGATTGGAAACGGCACGGAATACGGGTGCGCTGCTCCCATTCGCGGGCCTGCCATTCGAGCGCCGCCACCAGGCCCAAATCATCGAGCACTCCCGGACGCAGCTCTCCCGAAATGCGGCGCACCTCCTGCACGAGATTGTCGACCAGACCGAGCGCCCCCGTCACCTGGCTCCGCAGCTCAGCGGCTGATGCCACCTCCGCTCCACCGCAGAGCTGCTGGTCCACGCGGCTCAAATCAAGGCGAAGGCCGGTCAGAAGCTGGCCAAGTTGATCGTGAATCTCGCGCGCAATGTGCTTGCGCTCCGCCTCGCGGGCGGCCTGCAGGTGTCCCGCCAGCGCGCGCAGTTGCTCGTGTGATTGCGTCAGCTCGAACTCCGCCTGCCGGCGGGCGGACACGTCGCGGAAGATGATGATGCGTCCCAGGTGCGCGCCGTCGGCATTGCGAAGCGGGGCGGCGCTGCATTCGATCGGCAGGGCCAGCCCGTCCGCCGGAACCAGCACGGTTTCGAACTGCACGTGATCGGTCCCGGCCCGGGCGAGGCACGAGGCTCCGGGTGGAAACTCCCCCGGCGGGTCGTCCGCGATCGTGAGAATCCGCGCGAGCGGACGTCCCAGCGCGTGCACACTGGAGTGACCCGTGAGGCGTTCTGCGACGGGGTTGAGGAATGTGACGTGATCGTCCCGATCCGTGGCGATGACGCCGTCGCTGATCGAGCGGATGGCGGCGGCGAACCAGCGGTCGACATGGCGCAGGCGGGATTCGGTGCGGTGTTTGGCGAGCGCCAGATCGATGGCCGCCTTGAGCTCGTGCTGCTCGAAGGGCTTCAGCAGGTAGCCGAAGGCTTCCGACTGCCCCGAGCGGTGGAGCGTGTCGTCATCGGCCAGGCCGGTGAGAAACACGACCGGAATCTCAAAGCGGGCGGCGATGACGGCCGCGGTCTGCACTCCATCCAGCTCGCCGTGCAGGGCGATGTCCATGAGGACGAGGTCCGGCCGACGCTGCTCGATGGAGACAAGCGCCTCGTCGCCGGCTTGCGCAACGCCGGCCACCGCATAGCCCAGGCGGGTCAGAAACGCCTGGATGACGGAGGCGATGGCCGAATCGTCCTCGACCACGAAAACCGCCGGGCTTGGCCCGCCCGCCGCCGGCGACGCCGGAGCGGGCCGACTGCCCGTGGAGCCGGACGACGGGGATGCCTTCCGTGGTTTCTGGGGCCGCGGCGGGCGGGCCACCGATGATTTGCTGGCATGCATGGCTGACTGGGCAGGAACAGCTCCCGTGCCGACTGCCCGGCCAACGGTAAGAAATCCACCGACCGGGGCCGTCGGGAAAATTTCGGAGCTTATGTTTTTTAGTGGGTGGCCGATGCCTCCCGTGTAGTGCAACTGCCAGTACAACGCGTGGATGACAGGTCTGCCGGGGCGACGACGAGGTGTCGTTCGTTGCGGCCACCGGTGTCCAGCAATCTCATTGACATGAAACCAACCAGAAAGCTCATCGCCTTGGGCTTGATCGTCGGCTTGGCTGGGGGCGTCGCTGGATCGGCTTTGGCCGATCAGGAGACGCCGTCGACCCGGACGCCGTCAGAACCCACGACACCAGCGACGCAGACGCCCAAAGGCGTCGAACAGCAACTCGCGGGGCGAATCGTCTCGGTGGATTCCTCCACCCACACCCTCACGCTCCAGGTCAATAACCAGCAGTACGTCCTGCGCACGGGCGCGGACACGAAGTTCAACATCGCCGGCAAACAAAAGTCCCTCGAGGATCTCGTCGCCGGCGAGGAAGTGAGCGTCACCGTCGCGTTGCGCGAATCGGCCAACGGCCGGGTGGACATCGCGGTCGTCTCGGTGGAGTCCACCGGAGCCGAAGCCCAGGGCCGCGGTCACGACGACGATGGCGGTCACGGTCGTGGCCATGGTCACGGCTGGGGATCGGATGGCCATCATCCGCCGCCGTTCGTGAACCTGCCCAACCCCGGCAATGTCGGAGGCGGTTACCACCGCTCGCCGCATCGCTGAGCTGAATTTTCCGTGTGCGTTGTTGCCCACGCAGGAGGCAGGGCAATGGCGCCAGGCACCGCCTGACGGCGGTGCCGGAATCAACCCGCCGCCCGGTTCATCCGGGCGGCGGTTCCTTTTTTCTGCCAAGGCGCAGCCCGCTGGAGTGCGGGCGTCCCCGCCCGCAGGGATTCAGAGATTCTCCGACGGCCATGGGGCTGGAATCATCCCACTGCTGGAAACCTCGCACCTTGCTGCGCCCGAGGACGGGCGCGCCCCGGGAGTTGGTGCCTCCGAGAAAAACCCGGGCCGGGCGATCCACTCTGGCCTGAATCTCGCTTCGCATGGCCGCGAAGAATTACGAATATGATGATGACGCGTTTGACTCGAAAGTTTGTCGGATATGTCCTGGCGTTCTCGTGCGGCTGCGGTCTCGGGCTGACGACCAGCCGCGCCGACGACGGCAGCTTGAGCGACCTGGTGAAGGCGGCGAACAGCTCCGGCAGCGCCGGGGCGATCTATCGACTCTCGCCAAGCGATGTGGTGCGCATGAAGGTCTTTCAGGAGGACGATTTGACCACCGAAGCCCGCATCGGGAAGGACGGCACCGTGACCATTCCGCTCGTGGGCGTGGTCACGCTGGGGGGCAGAACGTTGGAGGAAGCCACCGCTCACCTGCGGGAGTTGTTCGGCAAGGATTACCTGGTCAATCCGCAGGTCACCCTGACCGTGGCCGAATACGCCAAGCGCCGCTTCACGGTCCTCGGCCAGGTGCAAAAGCCCGGGACGTACGACATCCCCAGCGAGGAGACCGTGACCCTGTTGCAGGCGCTGGCGATGGCCGGCGGCTTTACCCGCCTGGCTGTGCAGAGCAAGGTGACCGTGACCCGCACGCTCGGAGGCAAACGCACCTTCTCGGTCGACGTGAAGTCCGCAGCCAACGACGCGGACACGAAACATTTTGAGATTCTCCCGGACGACACGATCATCGTGGCCGAGCGGGTCTTCTGACCGGAGCGCGGGCTTTCAGCCCGCAGCAGCTCAAACCCGCGGCCGGCGTGAAACGCTTCGAAGCACGTCGTCGTTCTCCAACCGCTCCGGGTCAAAAACTCGCGGCTCGGAGCATGCATTTCTTATTCCCCAGACGACCGCCTCGCCGCTAGGGTTGTTGGGTTGCCATGAATCCCATGGTCCCGACCCTGAATCGCAACCCCAACCAGGCGGCGCGCCCGCGCCCGCGCCCGTGATGCGCGCGGGCTACCACCTGTCGGTGGCCGCCGCCCTCCTCGTGGGCTGCGCTTCGGAACCGGATCGCCACCCGTCGCGGCCGGCGCCGGTCGCCACCGTCGCCTCGCCAGCGCTCACTTCGTCACCTCCCGCCATGTCGACCTCTTCGCACCCGAAATTCACGAATCGCCTGGCCGCAGAAAAATCGCCCTACTTGCGCCAGCACCAACACAACCCGGTGGATTGGCACGCGTGGGGCGACGAGGCTTTCGCGCGGGCGCGACGCGAGAACAAGCCCATCTTCCTCAGCATCGGCTACTCCACCTGCCATTGGTGTCACGTCATGGAACGCGAGTCGTTCGAGGACGAGGCGCTGGCCACCTTCTTGAACGCGCACTTCGTTCCGATCAAGGTCGACCGCGAGGAGCGGCCGGACGTCGACAAGATCTACATGACCTTCGTGCAGGCCATGGCGGGGCAGGGCGGCTGGCCGCTCAACGTGTTTCTCGCCCCCGACCTGAAGCCTTTTTACGGCGGCACCTACTGGCCGCCCGAGGCGAAATTCGGCCGACCCAGCTTCCGGCAGGTGCTGGAACAGGTCGACCAAGCCTGGCGTACCAAACGCGACCAGCTCACCAACTCCGCGCAAAACCTTCACGAGCAGCTCGTCCAGTTCACCACGCGGGAACAGCCCGACGCCTCCGCGCTGTCCGCCGATGTTCTCCAGCATGCCGCCGGGCAGCTCAAGGAGGGCTACGACGACGTCAATGGCGGCTGGGGCGGCGCCCCCAAATTCCCGTCGCCCGGCCACCCGGCGTTCCTGCTCCGACACGGCGTCCGCCGGCAGGACAAACCGGCGGTCACCATGGTGTTGCACACCCTTGATCGGATGGCGGCCGGAGGCATTCACGATCAGATCGGTGGCGGCTTCTCCCGTTACTCGGTCGACGCCCGCTGGCTCGTGCCGCATTTCGAAAAGATGCTCTATGACAACGCCCAGCTGCTCGATCTCTATGTCGATGGCTGGCTCGTCGGCGGACGGCCCCGTCACGCCGAGGTCGCGCGGCAAATCGTGACCTACCTGCTCCGGGACATGACCCATCCCGAGGGCGGATTCTATTCGGCCGAGGATGCCGACAGCGAGGGCAAGGAGGGCAAGTTTTACTGCTGGACGGAAGCCGAGCTGCGCGAGCTGCTGACAGCGGACGAGTTTCGGGTGGCCCGGCGGGTGTGGGGCGTGACGGCGGCAGGGAATTTCGTGGACCACAGCGATCCGCATCCGCTGCCGAACCAGAACGTGTTAAGTCTGGTCGAAAGCGAGATCCCCGCGGCGGACGCCGCGTTGCTCGAATCGGCGCGACGCCGAATGTTCGAGCGCCGATCGGGACGGGTGCGCCCGCATCTCGACGACAAGGTGCTGGCGTCGTGGAACGGCCTCATGCTCGGCGCCCTGGCCCGGGCCGGGCGCGTGCTGGGGGAGGAATCGTGGGTGCAGGCGGCGGAGAAAAACCTGCGGTTTCTGCAGGCGCGCCTGTGGGACCCGACGACGAAAACCCTCTACCACCGCTGGCGGGACGGCGCGCGGGACTCGGTTCAGTTGCTCGATGCCTACGCGTTTCTGCTCGGCGGCGTGATTGAGCTCTATCAGGCCACCCTCAAGCCGGCCCACCTGGAGTTTGCGGTCTCGCTGGCCGAATCGATGCTCGCGCGCTTCCAAGACGCTGCGGCAGGCGGTTTCTGGCAGAGCGGAGCGGACTCGAAGGATTTAATCCTGCGCGTGAAGGAGGATTACGACGGCGCGGAACCGTCAGGCAACTCCGTGGCGATTCTGGCGTTGCTGAAGCTGTCCGCCATCACCGAGCGACCGGAGTTTCGCGTGGCAGGCGAAAAGGGATTGCGGCTGTTCGCGAGCCGGATGCAGCAGATGCCGGCCGGCCTGACGCGCATGCTGCTGGCGCTGGATTTCAGTTTGGAAGAGCCGCGGCGGGTGGTCCTGGCGGGCGATCTGAGCGGGGCGGAGGGCCAGGAGTTGTTACGTGCGGCGCAGGCGGTTTATCAGCCGGGGAAGGTGATCCTGGGGAACACCGGCCCGGTCGAACCGTTTGCGCGCACGTTGGCCGCCCGCGAGGGCAAGCCCACGGCCTACGTCTGCACCGGCACCGCCTGCCAGCCGCCCACGCACGATCCGGCGCGGCTGCGCGAGTTGCTTCAGTGACGCCGCCCGCCGCCATGGCTCGCCGACTCTTTTTCTGACAGGCGACCTCTTTTTCGGCTCAACCCGGATATTTTCAGCGCTTTCGTGAACTGTCTCATAATAGATGACCTCTTTGTTTGGCGTTTGCAGGGTTGCTTCGGCAGCAGGCACCTTGGACTCTGATTCACATTTCAACCCATGAAAGGCTTGGGCAGACCTGGGGCGCGGTCACGCCGAGTGTGCCTGTGGATGAGCATTGGGCGATCCTTGGCCGCGGGGATCTGCTGCATCGTGACACTTCTCTCCGACGGTGCTCGCGCGGCCTGTGGGGCGGAGTTCGTGGGCGGCGCCCTGCGATTCGAAGCACCCGCCATCGTCGGCATCAATGAATTGACCCGGGCTCCCGACGGCATGCCGTTCGCAGGAGATGCGTTGGGCGTGGACTGCCATACCGATGCGAACGTCCACGGATTTGGTTGGCTCAGGATACAGTTCATCTGGAGTGGATTGCCGGTCGCTGATGGAAGCCGAAGCAAAGTTTCCCTGGAGACCACCAACGAGTTCCTGGAGTTTGTCCGAAAATTGCAGTCCCAGAGCCCTCGCGCGATGACCCTTGCCACCTTTCAAGGGTTGCCGAGCATCACCATCAAAAGCACCAATAGCGCCCCCAAGGAGCGCTTTCACGAGGCCACATTTGTCCAGGTCAAGACCAACATCATGCTGAGAATGACCGTTTCAGCGGAGACAGAGGCCGTGTTCGCCGCGCTGTCCGCCTCCCTGAGCACAGTGAGGATTGATCCGCAGAAGCTCTACGAATTTATCCGTCCCCGGGAGCCCCAGACAACGATCGTGGAATCCGCCAAGGTGGAGATCGGATTTGCCTCTCTCGCGAATCAGGAGGTCCTCGCCGCGATTTTTCGGACGAAAGACTCGTGGTGGTCGATTGTCGGTGGTGGTCACGGCGACCAAACGATGGAGAATGAAGCGTTCGAAACGCTGTCCCGGACCTTGGACGAACTGGGCAACCAGGCATCGATTCGAGGGACGGCGGTGCAGGCGACGCTGGAGATTCATCGGACGGGCGATGGGCCTGATGAATTGCAGCGGAGCATTTCGTTTCGCCTGGGCGCTGGAATTCGAGACCAACGAGGCGCGCAAAATGACCACTCGTTTTACGTGGCACAGCTGTTGAATCGGAATACTCCGAAGGGTTTTCGAAAAGTTCGCGCATTGCCGTTCAAGGTGAACTTGCTCATCGAAGACCATTCTTCACGGTATCCCTACAAAAGATGCTGGTGTCATTGAATACCAACCCCCCGCCGGCGATCGGCAATGGAATCTCGACCCAGCCCACCGTCAGCGCCGATGGTCGCTTCGTGGCCTTCGAAAGCCGGGCGAGTGACCTGGCCACCGACGATCTCAACGGCAGTACCAGCGTGTTTTTGCGCGACACTGTGACCGGGACCACGCGTCTCTTGTCGTCCGGGATCGCGGCCTTGAGCAGCCAAGCCCCCGTGATCAGCGGGAATGGAAGCAACATCGTTTTCCAAAGCAGCGTCAGTGGCGGGCAGCCGTTGCACGTCCACCGGCGAACGCTCAACACCAATCAAGCCGTCAACGTCCGCGTGAACGGCACCTTGAGCTCCGGCATTGCGTCCACACCCTCGATTAGCAGCAATGGCAATGTGATCGCCTTCATCAGTTCCGCCACCGACCTGGTCGGCATCTCCGACCAAAACGGGTCGGCGGATGTGTTCGTGCGCGACCTCGTCACGCAAACCACCACGTTGATCAGCGTGAACCGGACCGGCACCGCCACGGGCAACGGCTCGTCCACCAGCCCAAGGGTCAGCAGCGACGGACGCTACGTGGCGTTTCTCAGTCAGGCGACCAACTTGATGGCCAACGATGTCAACGGGACGACCGACGTGTCAGCGCCAATCTCGCCGGGACCGGCCCGGGCAGCCACAGCTCCCACCTTCCCAGCTTGAGCGCCACTGGCCGTTACGTCGCCTTTGAAAGCCTCGCCACCAATCTCGTCGCCAACGATCTCAACGGCACCCAGACGGACGTCTTCGTGCGCGACGTCGTGGCCGGCACCACGCTTCTGGCGAGCCTCGACTGCGCCGGCTTCGGCAGCGCCCACGACTCTTCGTTCTCCCCAAGCCTGGCGGGCGACGGCCGTTCGGTCGTTTTCCTGAGCTACGCCAGCGACCTGACGGGTGGCGATTTCGGAATTCGTGACACCGGTGGCGGAGAGGCTCTCGCCATGGTGCCCACCGGCGGCGCCGGCGGCGGTATTCCGTCGGGCGGCGCCTACCTGCAGGTCTTTCGTCGAGACCTCGCCACCAACCACACCGAGCTCTTGAGTCGGAATCGGGTCTTGAGCGGCGGCGCGAATGGCCACTCCTCCGATCCGTCGGTCAGTTTCCTGGGGACGACCGTGGCGTTCACCAGTGACGCTACGGACTTGGTGACCAATGACGGCAATGCGACCTCCGACGTCTTCGCGTGGATCTCCTCGGCCATCCCTCCCGAGCTCGCGCCGAGCCTGAGTATCACGATGATCAGTCCAACCCTGGTGCGTTTGTCCTGGCCCAGCCCGTCGACGGGCTACAGCCTGGAATCCGCCGCGTCGCTCACTCCCGCGATCGCCTGGACCGTGGTGAACGCCCCGGTCTCCGACGACGGAACCACGCGGAGCGTCACGCTGACGATCGACAGTGGCGCTGTCGGGCGCTACTTCCGCCTGCGAAAGTAGAATCCACCTGATTGCATCTCCGATTCTCGTCCCACGTGGGACCAGAATCGGTCGTCACCAACCCCGGCACGGGGGTTGGTTGAGGAGGACGACGGCCGATCCCCGGCCGGGGGTGTTTTCGTCGAAGAGCGTGGCGACGAGGTCGGGCCGGCCATCGTGATTCAAGTCGCCGACCTTCAAGCCGATGGCGAAATCGGGCAGGACATAGGTGGGTCCTGGTGTGAACCCCCCGTGGCCATCGCCGAGCAGGAAGGCGAGGGCACCTTCGCGCAGGTTGTCGATCGACGTGCGGGAGACGACGAGGTCGGGGATGCCGTCGCCGCTGAAGTCGGCCAAAGCCATGGGCTCGCCTTCGGCGGTGAAGGGCAACGCGTAACGGGCCGGCGGGCCGAAGTTTCCGGCGCCATCGCCGCGCAGCACATAGGCGCTGCTCGGCACGGTGGTGTCCGGTTTCCCGACTACGGTCACGAGGTCAAGGTGGCCGTCGCCATCCAGGTCTGCGAGGTCCAACGTTCCGCCCCAAAATAGATCGAAGCCCACGGTCGGCTCGACGACGTAGTTGGTGTGGTTTGAGAACTGGCCGTCGCCGGCGCCGAGGTAGACGGACACCTGCGGCCGTTCGCCGTTGAAGTCCGCCTCATTGCCCGAGACGGCATCGAGGTGGCCGTCGTGGTTGAGATCGGCGAGGACGACCCGGGCTGGGTGGAGGCTTTCCTCGGTGGCGACGTCACCGGAGGGCACGAGGTGGCCGAGGCCGTCGTTGAGCAGGATGGAGAGCCGGTTGTGATGGGGGAGCGGCACGACGGCATCGAGGTGACCGTCGTGATTCACGTCGCCGAGGGCGAAGTCGCCGGCCCAACCCTCGGCGCCGGATCCGACGTCGACGAGCTGGGGCCCGGTGAAATGACCATCGCCGAGACCCACCAACTGGGTGGCGGCGGCGAGGTCCGGGTCGTCGGGATTCTGGATGGAGCCGACGAGGAGATCGGGGTGGGCATCGCCATCCAGGCGTCCGGCGGCGACGAACGCCGGCGAGTTCTGGGTGGTGGTGGCCGGGAAGGCCAGGCGCGGGCCGAACGATCCGTGGCCGTCACCGAGGAGGACGTAGCCCTGGCGGGGGAAGCGGTTGACGGTGACGATGTCAAGGTGGCCATCGTGATTGAGGTCGGCGAGGTCGAGGTCGTAGGGCGACTCGCCGGCGTCGAAGAGGTTGGCGGCGGTGATGAGGCCGAAGCAGGGCACGGGGCAGGGGGCGACTCCGAGGTCGAACGCGGCGAAGGGGAGGGTGGTGAGCACCGTGGCGGCGCCGGTGGCTGGGTTGATTTTGAGGATCTGGCTTTGGTTGGCGGCGACGATCGTGGTGCCGAAGAGTTCGCCGTCGAGCCCGAAGGCGAGGCCGTAGACGGGGGTGGCGGCGATCGGGCCGATGTCCTGGGCGACGGTGCCGGACGAACGATCGAGTCGGACCAGCCGGTTGCTCCCGGGGGCTTGCAGGACGGCAAACAGAGTATTGGTGCAATCGAACGCGATGGACTGGAGGGGGGCGCCGGCGGAGCCGAGCGGCGTGGACGCGCCGGATTGCGGGTCGACGGCCAGCAGCCGATCGCTGGCGGCGAACGGAGCGGAGGCGGCGGTTTCGACGGCGAAGAGTCCGTTACTGTGATTGAGCGAGGCCAGGCTGCGGGCGTGTCGGCCGCCGCCGAAGGCCCCGAGATTGGTCGCGGCAATGAAGCCCTGGGTGTCCGCCTGGAGCGGTCGGGTGCAGAAGGCGATTTCATCGCGGCGGCTGACGCGCAGCCCTTGCTGGGGATCGAAGGCGAAGCCGAACTCGTCGCCATGGTTCAGTTGTCCCGCGAGCCCGACGCGCCCGGTGTCCGGGTCGAGCAGACCGAGCTGATGGCGGCCCTGGGTATCCTGGACGCGCACGAAAAAGCGTCCGGCCAGACCGGAGGGCGGAGCGTTGGCCTGGACGGGATCGGTGGCGAGGAACAGCTCGAGCGAATCCTGCAGGCCGTCGCGGTCGCTGTCGGCGAGATGCGGGTTCATGCCTCGGTCGTTTTCGACCCCATCGGGGACGGAGTCGTCGTCGGAATCGGCGTCGAGCGGATTGGTGCCGTGGGTCACTTCGAATCCGTCGTTCAAGCCATCGCCATCCGTGTCGTCCGCCAGCGGGTTTGTGCCGAGCGAGGCTTCGTCGGCGTCGGAGAGTCCGTCGCCGTCGCTGTGGGTGGCGAGGACGAGGACCCGTTTGGTCATGAGCGGGTGCATCTGGTCGACGGCGAGCGTGTTGAAGCCATTGCTGAGGAGCAGGGTTTGGGTCCAGGTGAACGTGTTCGTATTGCGGTCGGGGAGGTAGGTGGTGACCGCGCCGGCCTGATTGGTGACGTAGAGAGCGCGCTGCGTTGAAAAACGGCCGGCGACGGCGCGAAACTGCACGTCGAGGCGGTTGTTGAGCATCACGCGAAAATCGGTTTCCGGAAGGCCGGCGGCGTTGGTGGGCATGAAGACCGGGGTGGTGGCGCCTGCGCCCATGGGGTGATCAATATCACGTCGGTTCTGCGAGGCTTCGCGCGGTCCGCGGCGGAACACGATGCGCGTGTCGCCGTTGACCGCATCGCGCAGGTAGATACCGCCAAACCCGCGAGTGCCGCCGAGGCTGTTGACGATGCCCTCGGGGCCGCGGGACAGTCCGGCTGCGGTGGCCAGGCGGATGGCGCCGCCGCTGCCTCCGCCGCCTCCTCCACCCGTGAATCCAATCAGGGAGCCGGCGTAGGCGTAAAAGCCATGGATCTGCTGAGTCGGCAGCGCGCCGTCGCCGCCGTTGCCACCGGAGGCATCAATGAGTCCGTCGAGCAAGAGCGGACCTGCCGTGATCAGCGTCACGGGTCGTCCGCCGGCGCCGCCGCCGCCCCCGCCGCCCCCGCAGAAGATCAGGTCGGGGCTGATGGTCAGGCGTCCCCCGCCGCCGCCGCCGCCGCCGCCGTTGCCCCAGCCATCGGGGCCGAACGCGCCGTGCAGGCCTTGATGCCCGAACTGCGCATCCTGAGTGAAACCGACAACGTCTTCGACCAACTCGAAGGTCGACGCGATATCATTGACCAGGGAAACGCACGCGCCGGCCGAGACCAGACCCGCTCCCAGCACACAGCCGACGGAGTCCCGAATCAGGCTTGAGATCGCGTCCGTAAAAATGAAATTGGCCCCCGGTTCACCGCCCAATCCGGCCGGCGAATGATCGTCGTAAATCGGCAGGTTTCCCGGCATCCCATAATTCACGGGTTCGGCGCAGTCGTCGGACGACGTGAAATCGAAGTCGATGAGGAAGCCGAAGCAGCCGTTGTCATCGCGGCCTTGGCCGCCGCGGCCGCCAAAGCGCGGGCCGACGCCGCCGTTTCCGCCGCGGGTTTGCACGGCCGCGGTTCCGTTTTCGCCGCTGGCCAGCACTGCACCCTGGATCTCGACTGGACCGGTCGCCTCGAAGGCGATCGACTTGTCCGGCGGAGCGACCAGCGAGGCTGTCGGCGGGATCACGACCGTTGAATAGCGGCGGTTATCCTGGTCGACGACGGTGTGTTGGGCGCCGGGGCTGAGGATGAACTCGTTCAAGCCGTGGACGGTGAACTGACCTTCGGCGAACTGGCCGGTGATCGGATCGCGGAGGCGGATGGTGTAGAGGCGCGACTCGGATTCCGGGAGGTCGGGGATGGTTTGGACGTGGAGGACCAGGCCGGCCTGGTTGGTCAAGCCGTAGTATGTGCCGGGGATGATGTCGTCGGTGAAATTGCCGTCGCGCAGCACCTGCACTTCGAGGTTGGCGCGAAACTGCGCGCCGGTCAGCCGCACGGGCACGTTCATGCCTTCCTGGCCTTCGGGTGGCTCGAGGTTGAAATTGCCGAGCGGCGGTCCGCCCTGATCGCCGGGCGCCTGAACGGCGTAGATGGTGAAGTGCGAGACCTGGGCCGTGATGCATTCCCCGTTGGGAGCGACCGCGCCGTCGATGCCGTCGGAGACCCATTGGGAAGTCGCGGCGTTCCAGCGTTGCACCGGCAGGACGGTTCCTGGAGGCAAATAACGGGTGAGCGGGAGGACGATGGTGACCGGCGTGTTGAAGGCGGTGCCGTCGGGGCCGAACCTCGCGGCGCCGAGCAGGACATGGCCGGAGGCGGCGGCAGGCGCGTGCTGGCCATGCAGCGTTTCGACGGTGATGGACGTGCGGGAGGGGAGCGCGAGCGGCGGGATGGTGACGTGGGATTGGCCGTCGGCGGATACGACGCGGCCGCCGGTGGCGGGGAGGATGGGAGTGATTCCGGGACGCATGGCAGGCGGGAGCACGCTGACCCAGGCGGTGGAGCACAGGGAGGGTTGCTCCATGGTGCACGCGGCGACGGCGACCCGGCCGCTCGCGGGCACATTGGCCGGCGCGCGGTAGAGCCCGTTCGAAATCGTGCCGACCATTCCGTCGCCGCCGGGCAGGCCGTTTACCTTCCAGATCAGGCCTTCGTAGCCGAGCCCGGCCACGGACGCGCGGAAACGTTCGCGGCCGCCGACGGCGAGTTCAGCTTCGGCCGGTTCCATCGAGAGCGAAGGCGGAACGGAAAACGCGTTCGGGCTGGTCGCTTCGCCCCAGGCATTGCGCAGGGTGAACCGGCCGGTGCGGGCTCCGGGCGGCACGCGGACGCGGGCGCCATCGCCGAAGAGCTCCAGGATTTCCACCGGCACGGAGCCCAGGCGGATGGCCGGGTTGGTGACCGATTCATTGTTGAAGTTGTAGCCGAACAGGACGACCTCGGTGCCGGGGGCGCCTTCGGAGGGGCTCATCCCGGCGATCTCCGGCGCGTGCGAGACGCCGCGAAACTCGCCGTTGTCGGCGAGCGAGATCACACCGTTGATGGTGTTGCCGGCATGACCGGCCCGATCGACGGCGGTAACGGAGATGAAATAACCGCCCAGTTCGTTGTCGGCGGTGAACGAGAGCAGGTGGTTGGTCACCCGTCCGGACGTTCCGCCGACGCCGAGGCTGCGGGCGGGAAACTCGGCGTGACGCGGAATGGCATCGGGCCCGGTGACCTGAACGCGCACGCGTTCGATGTCGCCATCCGGATCCTCGTAGTCAAACGCGACGAACGCGCGGTGTTTGGAGAAAGCGAAGCGCGGCCGGCCGAGGGGAAGATCGGGCAAGGTCAAGTTGGAGAGCGTGGGGGGCCCACCGCCGACCCCGGAGCCGGCGACCTGGATCACGATGACTTGGACGGCTCCGGTCCCGCCAGCGGCGTCCCGGAGCCGCCACGTCATCGTGGTGGGTCCAAACGGCAAGTTTTGACCGCGGATCTCGAGCGTAATCCGGCCGTCGGTTCCGGTGAGGTGGACGGGTTCGACGGGGAGGCTGTAGGAGAGGTTTTGAAATGCGTTTGAGCTGGTCACGTCGATGGCGGCGATGTCGCCGTCGGGATCAGAGAACGAAAACGTGACGCGGCTCGTGGCGGTGAGGGAGATGTTGGTGGTGGCGACAAAGGACTGGAACGCCGGGATGGAATTGCTGGGGGCGCGGAGCCGGTAGAACCGCGCGGCGCCAGCCAATGGCTGGGTTAGCTGGCGTTCGCGCCCGGCCACCGCGCTCGCATCCGTGACGTTGGTCCAGGCGGCATTGGGTCCGACTTGATCGGAGCGTTGCAAGACATAGGTGACGGCGCCGGTGGGCCAGGAGAGGAGCACATCGTTGCCGGCGGGCTGGACGCGGAGCTCGGCGGCGGGCGCGACGCCGAGGGCGGCCAGTAGGCCGGCGAACGCGACGGCGAATGTGATTGGCCGCCCGCGGCTCCTTTGGCCCGGGGCGGAACAGCTCAGGTTCGGACCGGCAATGGCATGCGGGCCTTTCATAAAAAAAACTCCTCTAGGGTCGCTGGTAAAGGACCATGGTCCGGCCGGGCTCGAACACGTAGACGTTGGTGGAGAAGCCGCCGGCCGTGATGTATTGGCCGCCCCAAACGAGCATCTCTTTGCCGGTCCAAACGCCCACGGGCTCGTTGCGTCCGCCTGGGGCGCCGGCTTCGGTCATGGGGGACCAGAGATTCGATTCCGGATTGTACCGGCCGCCCGAGCTCAGGCCGGTGGTGCCGCCAAAGATCAACATCTCGGTGCCGGACCAGAGGGCGAAGTGATTGCCGCGCGCGGGGGGGGCGCCGCCGATGGGCAAGGGAGTCCAGCTGTCGGTGGCCGGGTTGTAGCGCGAGCCGTCGTTGCGATATTCGCCGGCGTCGTAGCCGCCCCAGACGATCATCTCCTTGCCGGTCCAGAGGGTGGAGAAGCTGGTGCGGGGCGTCGGATCGAACAGCATGCCGAGGGGCGTCCAGGTGTTGCTGACCGGATCGTAGCGGGCGCCGCCGTTGACGGGCGCGCCGGGGCCGGAGCCGCCCCAGACGATCATCTCGGAGCCGGTCCAGACGGCATCGACAAACGCGCGTCCGGCCGGCGCGTTGACGTTGGACATCGCGCTCCAGGTGTTGTTGGCGAGGTTGTAGCGCGAGCCCGTCGCGAGGTAGTTGGTGCCGTCGTAGCCGCCCCAAATGATGGCCTGCGAGCCGGTCCAGACGATGCAGCCGGAAGCGCGCGGAGACGGAATTCCGGCGCCGATCGACATGGTGGTCCAGGTATCGGTGACGGGATTGTAGCGGGCTCCGTTGTTGAAGTAGCCTCCGACCCCTCCGCCGGAGCGGTTTTGTCCGCCCCAGACGATCATCTCGGTGCCGGTCCACACACACATGTGCTGGCTGCGACCGATCGGGGCGTTGTTCGTTGAGGTCGCGGTCCACACGCTCGACACGGGGTTATAGCGGGCCCCGGACCGGGTGTAAAAATTCGTGCCGGTTCCGAAGACCGCCGATCCTCCGCCCCAGATGATCATTTCGGTGCCGGTCCAGATGACCGAGGGCAGCGACCGGCCGACGGGCGGCACGCTGGGCACGATGGGCGTCCAGCTGTTGCTGGCCGGGTCGAACCGCCCTCCGTCGCGGCTGGCGACGCCGTTGTTGAGGCCGCCCCAGACAATCATCTCGAGGCCGGACCAGACCGCGGAGTGGGACGCGCGAGCGGAAGGGGCCCGGGCAATCGTCACGGCCGACCAGGAATTGCCGACCGGGTCGTAGCGGGAGCCCGAGTTCAAGAAGCCCAACGTCGAGGTGCCGCCCCAGATGACCATGCGACTGCCGATCCAGACCGCGGTGTGATTGCCGCGGGCGGTGGGGGCGTTGCCGAGGTTCACGGCGGCCCAGGAGTTGGAGGCCGGGTTGTAGCGGGCGCCGGTGTTAAGCCGGTTGCCGAGGGGATCGAAGCCGCCCCACATAATCATCTCCGTCTCCGTCCAGACAGCCGTGTGCGCATAGCGCGCGGTGGCGAGGTCGTTGGTGGGAATGGCTGACCACGTGTTGGCGGTTGGGTTGTAGCGGGCACCGGTGGCCAGGGGCGTGGCCAGATCCCAGCCGCCCCAGAGCAACAGTTCGGTGCCCGTCCAGACCGCGGCGTGTTCGGTGCGGGCGGACGGGGCGCCGACGTTGCTGGTGGCCGTCCACGTCCTGGTCACGGGATTGTACCGGCCGCCGGTGGCGATCGGGGTGTTGGTGTTGTCGCCGCCCCAGATGACCATCTGGGACCCGGTCCAGACCGCGATATGATTGGCGCGCGGAGCGGGGACGCCGGGAGTGCCGATCGCCGACCAGGTGTCGGTGACCGGGTCGTAGTGGGCGCCGGTGTTCACGGAGTTGGTGCCGACGTTTCCGCCCCAGATGATCATTTCGCTTCCGGTCCACACGGCGGTGTGATCCACCCGAGCGGCCGGGGCGCCGTTGGTGGAGATGGGGGTCCACGTATTTGCCGCCGGATTGAAGCGCGCGCCGGTGTTGAGCAACGTGCCGGACGCCGTCCGTCCGCCCCAGAGGATCATTTCCGTGCCGGTCCAGATGGCGGTGTGCCGGGAGCGCCCGTCGGGGAGTTCGAGCGCGCCCCGTTCGGTCCAGCCATCGGCGATCTGAGTGGTGCCGATGCGGCGGTAGCCGGCGGCGAGCAGCGTGGTGCTTTCGGTGGCGGAGAGGATCAGCGCGCCGGACGGAACTCCGGATTGTCCGGTGGCGGCGAGATTGGCGAGAGCGGCGCCGGGGGCGAGGTCGTTGCTGGTCACGGCGCCGGCGCTGAGGTGGGAGGAGTTGATGGAATTGGCGGCCAGCTGGCTGCTGCCCACGGCGCCGGCGGCGATCTTCGCCTGCGTGATGGCGCCGTTGGCGACCGTGCCGGCCAGCATGGCATAGGGGGCCGGCGTGATGGCCTGGCGGGGGCTGAGCGTGTTGAAAGCGATGGCGCCATTCGTGCGCACGGCGATCTCCAGCCAGCGCGCGCCACCCCCGAACGCCGCCGTGCCGAAATCCAGTTGCACCGCGAACACCCCGCCGACGACGGGAACGGCCGCGACCTCGAGGGCGGCGGCGACGCCGGTGCCATTGGTCGGCACGTCGAAAAGCTCGAAGTGAAAATCAAAGGTTCCGCTGGCCGGCTTCGCCTGGTCGTTGAGCTGGCCTTGATAGGTGAACGTCGTGCCCTGGCCAAAGGCCGCGGCGGCCGCGAGACACAGGGCGCCGCCCAGAGCCCATTGGTGCAGGAAAAGGCGCAGAGAAGTCTTCACAAGTTTTGCATCGCAGATTGAGTGCTGTTTGCTGTCGACCGACGTTTGGCCCCACGGAATCGCGGCCCACCCGAATGCCTGCCTAACACAAACAATAACCACAACATCGGCCGCCGGGGGGCTCGGCCGAAGGCTCATTTTCCGCAACGTGCGCCGGTCTCACCGTGGACGACGCCTACGCTGTTGGGGAGCCGCCGCGGGCCTCAGGCAAACGCTCGGACGGTTCGGAATGGCTTCACCCCTCCCTGGGTGCAAAAACTCCGCGACTGTGCGTGACATCCGGCCTCAATTCAAGCTTTCAGCGGCCGAAAACGGGATGGGGGGCGGCCGTCAGCAAGTAAGCCAAGGGGGGGGTGCTGGTTGGTATCACCTGGTCCTGCGCACTCCGGACCCAAACCTGAGCGAGGCGGCGCGTTGGTTGCATGAAATTCGAGAAATGAATGTCCTGAAGTCACCCCCGTATTCGTCGTATCATTGAACAACACGAAACGCATCGACCTACGATTTCCATGGCGAAATACCTAATCTCCTTTCCGAGTGCAGCGATGGTCGTCCCTGAAAGCGAGAGGGAGACGGTTGGTCGCGACGCACACGCGGTCATTGACGAAGCGAAAGCCGCCGGCGTCTGTGTCTTTGCCGGCGGGATCGACGAAGCGGTCCCGCCGGTGCTGGTTTCGGCCGACGGCACCTACTCCGCAGGCGGATACTCGTGGGCGCCTCCGCTCAATGGCGGCTTCGCGGTGCTCGAACTGCCCTCGCGCGAAGAGGCGATCGCGTGGGCCGCGCGTCTGGCCAAGGCCTGCCGCTGCCGCCAGGAGTTGCGCGTGTTCGGGTTCGACCCGGCTTCGTGAGGTCGGGGGGTGCGTCGGGCTCGCCGGTGAGATTCAGCCAGTGTCGAGGACGCTCCCGTAGCGCACGCGTCCCGCGTGCAGGTGAGGCGGCCTCCCGGCCGCCCCGTCCGCTCACACGACAAGCGCAGACAAGCGCAGACAAGCGCAGACAAGCGCACCCGTTCCGACGCAAGGATGGGTCGTGTCCCGCCGACGGGGAGGCCAGCGCGGCAAGCGTGCCCGTTGTTCAAGAGACGCGTGATGCCGGGGCGGCGAGGATGAAGTGGAGGCAGATGAGCGTGCCGGCGAAGTAGGAGAACATTTGCGCGCCGCCGGTGAAGTCGGCGGTGAGCCAGAGCCCGAAGCTGAGCTGGACGAAGACAAGGAGGCTGGCGGCGCCGGTCCACGGCAGGAGGACCGGGCGGCGGCGTTCGAGGAACTCGGCCCGGGCCAGGGCGCCGACGGCGAGGGCGAAGGCGGCGAGTTCATTGACGGCCAGCCACCAGAACGAGGCGGTGGCGCCGGGGAATCGGCCAAGGAGTGTGTCTCCGAATTTTTTCAGGAACCAATCCGGCGGGCCGTGGAGGGCCTTGTCGAAACCGGCGAAGCCCCAGACCATGAGAAAGAGGAGGTTGATGGCGAGCAGGGCGATCGGTCGCGGGGAGAGGGGCGCTGGCATGCGGGAGGTTGTCGCGACTCCGGGCGGTTGGCCAGTTCGTTATGGATTTGGGCTTGGCCCCGGGGCGGGGCGGCTGGCAGGATTGGGGCGACGACCAATTCAACGAGTGGAACCTCGGGACCGGCGCGAGAGTGCGCCTTCGATGGAAACGCCAATGTCTGCCAACTTGATTTTCAAAGCGAGGACCGTGCTCCTTCCGGCGCTGGTCAGTGCCGGAATTTTGGCCGGCGTGATCCGCGGGACCGCGGCGGGCCCGGAAGCGGGGCCGTCTCGTGGGGCCGGCGTGCCGCTGTCCGAATTGCTGGAAGTGCTGAAGACGAATCTGGTGGGAACGACCGCGGGCGACCTGAACCGTGCGGCGGTGGCGGGCCTGCTTGAGCAACTGGCGCCCCGGGTGGTTTTGGTGGAGGACGGGTCCACCCGGGCCAACCCGTCGCCGGCGGGCGGAAGTTCCGGCCCGGCGCTGACCAGCGCGATCTTCGACCGCAGCTTCGGCTATGTGCGCCTCCGCCGGTTGGAGTCGGAGGCCGGGGCCAGGTTTACAGAGGCCGTCAGCGCGTTGATGGCGTCGAACACGTTGCGCGGCCTGGTGGTCGACCTGCGGTTTTGTGCCGGGGGTGACTATCGCGGGGCGGTGTCGGTGGCGGACGCCTTTTTTTCCGACGTGCGGGATTTGGTGGACTGGGGGGAGGGCATGAAGCGCTCGACGGCCAAGGCGACGGCGATTCATTTGCCAACGACCGTATTGATCAACCGGCAGACGGCCGGCCCGGCGGAGGTCCTGGCTGGCATTCTGCGCCAGGGCAACGCGGGCCTGCTGGTGGGGACCAACACGGCCGGGATGGCGGGCTTGACCCGCGAGGTCGCCTTGAGCACCGGGCAGCGTCTGCGCGTGGCCGTGGCGCCCGTCAAGGTTCTGGATGGTCTGGAGCTGCCGTTTGCGGGCTTGGCGCCCGATGTGGGCGTGACGGTCGATGCTGACGAGGAGCGCCTTTTTCTGGCGGACGCCTATCGGGTGGTGAAAGGGACGGTGGCTGGCGGGGCGGACGCGGGCGTGGCCCCGACCAACAGCCGGCCGCGTCGGCGGATTAACGAGGCGGAACTCGTGCGGATGACCCGCGAGGGCCAGGATCCGCGGGAGGCGTTCGAGGGGGCGCCGACGTTGAAATCGCCGGAACCGGCGGCGCCAGCCGTCAGCGATCCGGTGCTCGTCCGGGCGCTGGACATTTTGAAAGGGCTGGCCGTGGTGCAGCGCTTGCGGGGTTGACGGACAGGACACGGACGCGGGGAACGCCCGCCAGGGGTCTGAAACCAAAAATGCCATTTGCCTTCTCCGAATTCTCTCCGGGCTGCCGTCCGGGATGGACGCGGGCCACTCCGGGGATTTATCCGTTGACGATTTGCCGACTGGCGATCAAGTTCGGCGCTCGCGGTAATTAATGAAGACGATCCTGTTTGTCTGCACCGGTAACATCTGCCGCAGCCCCATGGCCGAGGGGCTGTTTCGTCATGCCGTGAAGCGGTCCGGGGACTATCAGGTGTATTCGGCAGGGGTGGGGGCGGTCGAAGGCCTGCCGCCGAGCGAGAACGCGGTGCTGGCCTTGCGGCAGCTGGGCATCGACATCGTCCGCCATCGCAGCCGGATGTTGTCCAGCGAACTGGTGCAGAAGGCGGACTTCATTTTTGGCATGACGCACAGCCATGTCGACGCGATCCTGCTGCTCTATCCGCAGGCGGCGGAAAAGACGTTTCTCCTGAGGGAGTTTGACGAGACGCTGGATCGATTTGAAAATGACATTCCCGATCCGATTGGCGGACCGTTGTCCACCTACCTGGAGTGCCGGGATCAGATAGAACAAGGCATCGCATCCATGTTGAAGTTCATTGAGCAGACGGACGGTCCGGCCGGCGGAGTGACCAGCGCGCCGGCCAAGACCATCGCGGTGGGGGCTGACCATGGCGGGTTTGAGCTGAAGGAGATCTTGAAACGGCACCTGGCGGGGCGCGGGCTGGCCGTGACGGATCTCGGCACGCACAGTCGCGAGTCGACCGATTATCCCGATTACGCGCAGGCGGTGGCGCGCTCCGTGGTGGATCGCAAACAGGAGCTTGGGCTGCTGGTCTGCACCTCCGGGATCGGCATGAGCATTGCCGCGAACAAAGTGCCGGGAGCCCGCGCGGCCCTGGTCTGCGACGCGGAGATGGCCCGGCTCGCCCGGGAGCACAATGACGCCAACGTTTTGTGCCTCTCCGGCCGGGGTGCCACCCCGGAAGAGGCGTGCCGGATGATCGACGCCTTTTTGGACGCGCGCTTCGAAGGCGGGCGTCACGAACGCCGGGTGGGAAAGCTGGAAGCGCGCGCCGCGCGGCCCGACCTGAGCCTCAAACGCGTGGACCCGGAGATCGCCCAGGTCATCGAGCTGGAGCGCCAGCGGCAGCAGGAGAATATCGAGCTGATCGCCAGCGAGAATTTCACCAGCCCGGCCGTGATGGAGGCGCAGGGGTCGGTCCTGACCAACAAATATGCCGAGGGCTATCCCAAGAAGCGCTGGTACGGCGGCTGTGAGAATGTCGATGTCATCGAGCAGCTGGCCATCGATCGCGCGAAGAAGCTGTTCGGGGCGGAGCATGCCAACGTGCAGCCCCACTCCGGCAGCGGCGCGAACATGGCGGTCTACTTTGCGATGCTGAAGCCGGGCGACAAGATGCTGACCATGGACCTGAGCCATGGCGGGCATTTGACCCACGGGAACAAGGCCAATTTTTCGGGAAAATTCTTTGAGATTGTACACTACGGCGTGCGCAAGGAGGACGAACGGATCGATTACGATCAGCTCGCGGCCATGGCGCGCGAGCATCGGCCGAAGATGATCACGGTCGGGGCGAGCGCTTACGCCCGGATCATCGACTTCAAGCGCATGGGGGAGATCGCGCGGGAGGTCGGCGCCCTGCTGCTGGCGGACATCGCCCATATCGCCGGCCTGGTGGCGACCGGGCTGCACCCGAGCCCGATTGAGCACGCGGATTTCGTGACCACCACGACGCACAAGACGTTGCGGGGGCCGCGCGGCGGGCTGATCCTGTGCCGGGAGAAGCACGCGAAAGAAATCGATTCGCAGGCATTTCCGGGCATTCAAGGCGGGCCGCTCATGCACGTGATCGCGGCCAAGGCCGTCTGCTTCCAGGAGGCGCTCCAGCCGGAGTTCAAGACCTATCAGGAACAGATCGTGCGGAACGCCCGAGCCCTGGCCGAAGGCATGCGCCGCAACAGCTATCGACTGATCAGCGGCGGCACGGACAATCACCTCATGCTCGTGGACGTCGGCGCCCGTGGCCTGACCGGCAAGGATTGCCAAATCGCACTCGATGAGGCCGGCATCACCGTCAATAAGAACACCATCCCGTTCGAGACCCGTTCTCCCTTCCAGGCCAGCGGCATTCGCATCGGCTCTCCGGCCGTCACGACACGCGGCATGAAAGAGGCGGAAATGGCGGCGATTGCCGACATGATCAGCGAAGTCCTGCTCGACATAAAGAATGTTGACGCGGCCCACGCCGTCCGCCAACGTGTCCGGGAATTGACGGCAAGGTTTCCCTTGCCGTATTAGCAGTAGAGCGGTTTAGTGTTTCCGTATCTCCGAGCTGCCGGGTGACACAACGTTCATCCGGCCGAATCGTTGCCCATGCAGCGACCATCGGCCAAGGCAGTCCAGCTTGGCGAACGCCGTGCTTAATCATCCAGTCGCCCGCGCGTTCGCTTCATTACACCCAGGGCGATTTGGAGCTGATTTTTTATGTCGAATACTGTGACCCCGAAAAAGCAGGGCCGTCCCCGCGGCCCGCGCAAGAAGTCCGATCTGGAAGGCGCCGAGAGCCAGGCCGGCGGCAAGCCGCCCGCCGGCGAGGCGACCGAAGCCGCCAGCCCGCTCGAGTTCGGCCCGTCCGTCACGGTCCAATCCCCCGAAGCGCGCCGGGAAAATCGCGAACATCGCGAACATCGGGAACATCGTGAGAACCGCGAACATCGGGAGGGTCGCGATACCCGCGAGGGTCGCGAAAATCGGGAGAACCGGCCCATGCACGGCGGCCATCACCAGCCCCACGGCGGGCCGCGCCCGGGGCGCGGCCCGAAACCGCCCAAGGGCGGCGGTGGTCCTCGTCCGCCTGGACGCCCCGGCCCCGGATCCGGTCATGGCCCCGGCGGCTACAATGCGCCCCCCGCGCCCGCCGCTCCTGAGCCCGCCTTGCGCCCGCCCACCGTTCCCCATGACGTCGCCCCGGATGCCGGCGAGGCCGAAGCCGCCGCCGCCATGGCCGCCGCGCCCAAAGGTCCGGACGGCAAGCCCGCGTTGACCGTCAACATCGCCAAGCTCCAGGCGATGACCATGACCGAGCTGAACAACATGGCTCGGGAGATGAACATCGAGAACTTCGGCACGATGCGGAAGCACGAGGTTATCTTCCACATCCTGCAGAAAAACGCCGAGCGCAGCGGCGTGCTCTTCAGCGAAGGTGTGCTGGAAGTCTTGCCCGAAGGTTTCGGCTTTCTCCGCTCCCAGAGCTTCAATTACCTCCCGTGCCCCGAGGACATCTACGTTTCTCCCTCCCAGATCCGCCGCTTTGATCTGCAGACCGGCAATCTCATCGCCGGCCAGATCCGGCCGCCGAAGGAGAAGGAGCGTTTCTTCGCCCTGCTCAAGGTCGAGGCCGTCGACCAGGAGGATCCGGACAAGGCGAAGGACAAGACGCATTTTGACAACCTCACGCCGCTGTTCCCCAACCGACGCTTCCTGCTGGAGACGACGCCGGATGAGCTCTCCACCCGCGTGCTCGACCTCGTCTGCCCGATCGGCAAGGGCACCCGCGGGTTAATCGTCGCGCCGCCGCGCACGGGCAAAACGGTGCTCATGCAGAAGCTGGCCAACGCCATTCTCAAGAACAACCCCGAGTCTTACCTGTTCATCCTCCTGATCGACGAGCGCCCCGAGGAAGTCACCGACATGGAGCGAAGCTGCAAAGGGGCCGAGGTCATCAGCTCGACGTTCGACGAGCCGCCCGAGCGCCATGTGCAGGTGGCCGAGATGGTCATCGAGAAAGCCAAGCGCATGGTCGAGCACAAGCGGGATGTGGTCATCCTGCTCGACTCCATCACCCGCCTGGCCCGCGCCTACAACACGGTCCAGCCGCACTCCGGCAAGATCCTGTCCGGCGGCGTGGACGCGAACGCGCTCCACAAGCCGAAGCGTTTCTTCGGCGCCGCCCGTAACATCGAGGAGGGCGGCTCGCTCACCATCATGGCGACGGCCCTCATCGACACCGGCAGCCGCATGGATGAAGTCATCTTCGAAGAATTCAAAGGCACCGGCAACATGGAGGTCCATCTGGATCGCCATCTCGTCGATCGCCGCATATTCCCTTCCATCAACATCGAGCTGTCCGGCACGCGCAAGGAGGAGCTGCTCTATCATCCGGACGAATATCAAAAGGTCGTCCTGCTGCGCCGCGCGCTCACGGGCGTGCCGCCCGTCGAGGCCATGGAGCTCCTGCTCAACAAGCTGAAAAAGACGCAGAGCAACATCATGTTCCTCCTCGGCATGGGCGGGGCCTGAACCCGACTGGAGTGGCGGGCCGCCGCATCATCACTTCCAAAAAAAACGAAACGGGCGAAGCGTTATGCTTCGCCCGTCATTGTTTTTAGCCATCATTTTCCGGCGCCACTCCCGGTTGCAGGTTGGGCCGTGGCCGGATGGCGCCAAACCCAGTCGCCTTCCTTCCGCTCCGGACTTTGGCCGGAGGCAATGAAGGCGACTTCCCCGCCGTCGTCCGTTCCGTTCCATCCGACGGAATAAAGCAGGAACGTGCCGTCGTCGTTCAGCCCGTAGTGCAGCGGTTCACCGTTGACAACGTCGTGGGGAATCTTCGGCAGGAAGCGTGGCGTGAGACCGGACAGGGTTTTTGGATACGCGCCAGTGGCTGAGCGGTGACGTTCCAGGGCGCAGGCGACCACCGCCAGATTTACGCTGCCCTGCGCTCCCGCCAGTTTCAGGTGCACTTTGCCCGGGGGCACTACGAACGCCTTGGCGAACGCCCGGTGATCCTGGACGACGGTCTTGTCCCCTCGCAGCTCCCGTTCCGTCTCGCGGGCGTTTTCATCGATTCGACGGGAGTCAACCCGCCTTGCAGCGACATCGATGCCGGGAAACATGCGCTGGTCGTAAATCCGGTTGAAGGTGCGCTGTTCCGAGTCGAACCAGGCGCGCGGCGCGTCGCCGATCGCCTTGTCCACCTCCTTGATCCATGCCGCCGGTGATCCGTCCTCGGACACCAACGAGCTGAAGGACGCCGGCGATTGGTGATCACGGAATAGGGCGATGGTCAGGTTGCCCCAAACTTTCTCCGCCTCGAGCGCGTGTTGCAGGTCGGCGATGAAGTCCATCGATTGGAGGGTGGCTTGCAGGGTCTGCAGCTGCGGCTCGGACCAGCGCCGCGCGGCGAGTCCCTCCCAGATCGGCTGCATCGTGATTTCGAGGGTGGCCACGCGGACCAGTTGGGAAAGGAGCGTGGGTTCAGAGCGAGCGGAGTCCGTGAGGCGCAAGGCCAGCAGCACGTCCTGCAGCCCTTGTTCGGAGTGTCCCGCAGCGAGTTCGGCCACGGCTTTCAAGCGCAGCAGGACCACCGTCTGTTTCACGATGGCGAGGTGCGGCAGCAGGATGCCCCACGGGTTTTGCCAATCGTAGCGAATGGCGAATCGTGAGGACGGCCGTGACCGCGCCGCTCGCAGTTCATCGAGGACCGGGGCGTAGGGTTTCAGCGCGTCGAGCACGAACGCCGCCGCCTGCGCATTGGTGCCGGCGTCGGGTCGATCCGAAACGATGATTTCGTCGTTGGGTTCGGCTGGGCCCGGATGTTCCTGGCTGCTGGCAAACGCCATTTTCCAGGCAAGGAGATCCCAGCGCACACGGCCGGTCTGTCGGCCGTCCGTGGTGTCCGCCAACGGAGGGTAACGGCGCGGCCAGCGATCGGCGCGCGAGAAGTCGTCCGGCCACCGATCCCGGGATTCGCCGGCGGTGGCCTTGTCCAGGTATTTCGCGAGGTAAGGGGTCGCGGCGAAGTTTTGGTCGTCGGGAACCGACGGTGGGACCAGCTTTTCCGCGGCTGCGCGTTCCGGTGACAGAAGTGGATTCGCGGGCGGGTTGGCCGCGGCCACGGCATTGCGTCGAACCGCCAGGGTGACGACGAGCGCAGTCGCGGTGACGAGGCAGACCAGGGCAAACAGGAGCTTGGGCCCCTGGCGTTGGGCGGACGGCTGGGAACCAGGGGAGCCCGTCGCGGGCGTGGACTCTCGGTTGGAATCATTCATGGGCGGAAGGAGGGATTGGGATTGTTTTGGAGATCAGGCTTTCGGCGGAGAGAAGATCTCGCCGCGGGGTCCGGGCAGACGGGATTTGGAGGCGGGCGCGGGTTCGGTCGGGGTCTCGAGCAATCGCACGAGCTCGCGGCGCTGGGCGGCGACCATGGTCGCCGTGTCGGCTGGCGGCGGCGGGGTTTGCCTCGCCAGCGGACGCGGGTCCGGGACGTGGACGAGATTCAGCCAGGCGATGCCAATCCAGGTGGCGGCCAGGCCGGCCCAGGCGCGGGGCGACGGCCAAAGCCATTCCTGCCACCGCGGCCAGCGCGATCCGCCCGCCCGCCGGGGTTGCGCGGCCGGATGGACCCCCGGCCGGTTCGCTTGCCGCCGGGCCTCGCGCAGGATCTGCTCGCGCCATTCTGCCGGCGGCGTCCGCCAAGGCTGGCGCTGGAGCTGTTTTTCGAAATCGTCCGTGTTCATTTGATTTCTTCGTAAAGAGGACGCAGTCGCTCCCGCAGTTTGTCTATGGCGTAGCGATATCGACTGGCGGCCGTGTTCAGCGGGATTTCCAGCGCTTCGCCGATGGCGTCAAACGTCAAGTGTTCCCAAAGCTTAAGGTGGACGACGGCGCGCTGTTCGGGAGGCAACTCGCCGAGCGCTGACGCGAGGCTGGCGCGAAAGGTTTGCTCGTCGGGATCTGCCGCCGGCGCGAACGCGTGGCCGGAGTCGGCCGCGAGCTGGTCCTGGTTCCTTTCCCGGGTCCCGCGCCGGCGAATCAGGTTGATCGCGGCGTTGTGACTGATGCGCAGGAGAAAGGCGCGGGCGTCGCGGACTTCCGCCAGGAGATCCGGCTGGCGGGCGAGCTTGATAAACACGTCCTGGAGAATGTCGCGGGTATCGGCCTCGCTCCGGGTCAGGTTGAGCAGAAAGCCAAAGAGCGCCTGCGCGTGGTCGTCGTAAAGGCGTTCAAGATCGGGCGGCGACATGCGGTTCTCGGTGAAGGACGCCGCAGCCCCGCTTTCTTGTCTAGGGCGGAACTGAACATCTTTTGCCAACCACCAGTCCAACTTCCCTCAAGGCTTGCCCTGAAAACGGCGGCTGCACATAGTCCTGAACTCATGCGAATTTGGCTGGCACGACGAAAAACAACAGTTCTCAGCGGGGTCATCCCGGCGTTCTTGCTTCTGGTCACAGGCTGCGAAAAGACGGCGATTTCGGTTTATCAGGTGCCCAAAGAGGACGGGTGGCGGCTGCCGGCCGGCTGGGAAGCCAGGGAGGCCGGGGGCATGCGGGCCGCCCGCTTCGCCATCCCGTCCACCAACGGCCCGGAAGTCGATGTTTCCATTTTCCCCATCCGCGGCTTTGGCGGGAGCCCGACGGAAATCCTCAATATCTGGCGCCAGCAGTTGAAACTCGAGCCGGTGGCCGGGGATGAAGCGGCCGGCCGGACCGCCGAGAAGGTGGCGATCGGCAAGAAGGAGTCCGCGCTTTACGATTTCACCAGCGCCGAGCTCGTGTTGGACGGCAAGGCCAAGGCCCGTTCCCTCGTCGCGGCCCTGCGCGACAGCGGCACGCTTTGGTTCATCAAAATGACCGGCGACGAGTCCGGCGTGGGCCGCCAAAAGGACTCGTTTGTGAGTTTTTTGAAAGGGCTCAACCTCGATAACATCCCGGTTCCCACGATGCCATCGATGGCCGGCGACGGCTCGGGAGATCCGCATGCGCACCCGCCCGGAGACGGCGCGGCCCAGTCTTCCGGGGCCAGCTCGCCCGCGGAGCCGCGCCCCGAGTGGACCATCCCGGCGGGCTGGACGGAACAGCCGGCCACCCAGTTTCTGGCCGCCAAGTTTCTCGTGACCGGCGACGGCGGCGCGCGGTTGGATGTCAATGTAAGCACCTCGCCCGGGGATGGCGGCGGGGTCGCCGCCAATATCAACCGCTGGCGTGGGCAGCTGGGCCTGTCGCCCTGGGGGGGTGATGACGTCGACAAGAACGCGCAGGCCATCGACGCGATCGGCACCAAGGCCGTGCTCGTCGACTTTCAAGGCACGGACGCGCGGTCGTCCCGGCCCGCGCGACTTATCGGGGTGATCGTGCCTCTCGAAGGTCGCACGTGGTTTTATAAAATGATGGGTGACGAAAAACTCGCGGAGCGCGAAAAAAGCGCTCTGATCAAGCTGGTGGCCACCGCCAAACATCCCAATGGCTGAAGCAATCCTCAAATTTCTGGCGTCGCTGCGGCTGACGGTCGTTCTGCTGATCCTCAGCCTCATCCTGGTGTTCCTCGGGACGCTGGTCCAGGAGCCGCTCGGCTTGTACCTGGCGCAGGAACGCTTTTTTCACAGCTTCTTTGTCGATCTGGCGTCGATGACGGCCGCCGTGAAGAAAATGCTCCAGATGTTTGGCGTCGTCCTGCCTCCATCCACGGCGATGGACGTCCTGCACGCGCCCCGCATCCCGGTGTTTCCCGGCGGCTACACGCTCGGCGGGTTGCTCGTGTTCAGCCTGATTGCCGCACACTTCACCCGGTTCAAGTTCAGCAAGAAGAAGGTCGGGATTTTCCTGACTCATGTCGGCCTGATCCTGCTGCTCCTTGGGCAGCTGTTCACCGACCGTCTGTCGACCGAGAGCGCGATGCGCCTGGCGGAAGGCGAGGCCAGGAATTACTCGCAGGATTTCAACTCCAGCGAGCTGGTCATTGTCGACACATCCGGCGACAAGGACGATCGCGTGGTCTCCATCCCGGAGGGTCGCGTGGCGCGGGAGGGCGAGATTCAGCACGAGGGCCTGGCGGCGTCGAAAATCCGGCTGAAGGTACACAAGTTCTGGCGCAACGCGGCGTTGTCGGCCAAGGCGTCGTCCGGCGCCGTGCCCGTCGCGGCGAATAAAGGCATCGGCGTGGGCGCGTTCGTCCAGGCGCTCCCCCCCGCGACGAGCATGGACGAACGCAATTTGCCGGCGGCGCTCGTCGAGGTCATCGGCCCGGCCGGCTCCGTCGGCACCTGGCTGGTCAGCAGCCAGACGTCGGCCCGGCAGGAGTTCCAGGTCGAGGGCCGGCCCCACCAGATCGCCATGCGGTTCACCCGGTATTATCCCGGCTTCTCGCTCAAGCTGCTCGAGTTTCGCCACGACAAGTACCGCGGCACCGAGATCCCGCGCGACTTTCGCAGCCGCGTGGTGGTTGACAACCCGGCGACCGGGGAAAACCGTGAGGTCGACATCTATATGAACAACCCATTGCGGTACGGTGGCTACACGTTTTATCAGGCGGGTTTCGATGAGAACAACGACAACCTGGTCAACAAGGTCACGATCCTGCAGGTGGTGTCGAATCCCGGATGGCTGGGCCCGTATCTGGCCTGCGGCATCATGACCGCCGGGCTGCTCCTGCAATTTGGAATTCACCTGGTGGGCTTTGCCACTAAACGGAGGACCGCATGAAATTGTTTTGGAAATTGGTTCCCATTCCGATCCTGCTGTTGTTTGTGATCGAGTTCGTCGTCGTCCTGCTGCCGAAGAAAGACGCCGAATTCCACGTGCGCGAGTTCGCGCGCCTGCCCGTCCTGGCCAACGGACGCATCCAGCCCTTCGACTCGGTCGCCCGCAACTCCCTGCTGCAGATTCGCAGCACCGGCGACGTCCCGCTCGAGGAGGTGTCTTCCCTGAAGTTTTGGAAGCACCCGAAGAAGCTCCGCTCCACCGAGTGGCTGCTGGAGGTCATGCTCAAGCCCGAGCTCGCTGACACCCGCCCGATCTTTCTCATCCACCACCCCGAACTCCTGGGCAAGCTGAAGCTTGGGGACAAGGGCGTGGAAAAATCCGGTCTGCGCTACTACACCTACAACGACTTGAAAGACCTGGATCGCAGCATCCGGGAGGAGGCCCAGCAGATCAGCCAGATCAAAGCCGAGCAACGCACGCCGTATCAGAAGCAGGCGTTGAAGCTGGCGAATGCCGTGGTGGTTTATTCGCGGCTCAAAAACAGCCTGCGGCCGCAGGATTCCGAGGACTTTGCCAAAGAGGTGGCGGACTTCAAGTCGGCCATCGCCGGCGGCGTGGAGGCGGCCCGCCTCAGCCAGGCCGGGCAGGACCACGACAAGGCGGCGCTCGATCGCCTGATGAAACCGATGCAGCGCTTCGACATGTTGGCCGGGATGGCCATCCCGATGATCGTGCCCCCGGAGAGCAAGGCCGAAGGGGTTGACGCCTGGCACAATTCCGGGGCCAGCCTCATGGAATCGGCCCGCTCAGGCACGATTCATCCAGCCGTGACCTATTACGCCCGGATGGCCACGGCCTACCGGCAGGAAAAGCCCGCCGAGTTCAACCAGGCCATCGAGGAATACCGACAATGGCTGAGCCAGGGTTTCAGCCGCGAGGCCAGCAAGGGCCGCGCGGAGTTTTATTACAACGACATCAAGCTGTTCCTGCACTGCATCATCGTTTATCTGTTTGCGTTCATCCTCGGTGGGCTCGGCCTGGTGGCTGCCTCCATGGCGCCGTCGTTCTCGGAGTCCATGCGGCGCGCGGCCTTCTACCTGATCGCGCTCGGCTTCGTCGCGCATACGGCGGCGCTGATCTACCGCATGGTCCTCGAAGGACGCCCCCCGGTCACCAATCTGTATTCGTCCGCCATCTTCATCGGCTGGGGCGCGGCGGCCCTCGGCCTGATCCTGGAACGGGCTTATCGCGTGGGCATCGGCAATCTCGTCGCCGCTCTCGCCGGCGTGATCACGCTGTTGATCGCCCAAAGCCTCGCGCTCGATGGCGATACGATGGAGATGATGCGCGCGGTGCTCGACACCAACTTCTGGCTGGCCACACACGTCGTCGTGGTCACGCTGGGCTATGCCTCCACGTTCGTGGCCGGCCTGCTGGCCGTGCTTTACATCGTGCTGGGCGTGGCCACTCCCATCGTCTCCCAGCGGCTCGCCGCCCCGGCCGAAGGCGCGCACGCCGTCACTCCGCCGGCATCCGGCGGCCTGACGGTCGGCCAGGCGCTCACCAAAATGGTCTACGGCATCGTCTGCTTCGCCACCTTGTTCAGCTTCGTCGGCACCATCCTCGGCGGCATCTGGGCGGATCAATCCTGGGGCCGCTTCTGGGGCTGGGATCCAAAAGAGAATGGCGCCCTCCTCATCGTGCTCTGGAACGCGGTCATTTTGCACGCGCGCTGGGGCGGGATGGTGCGTGAGCGCGGCCTCATGAACCTCGCCGTGCTCGGAAACATGATCACCGCGTGGTCGTGGTTCGGCACCAACATGCTCGGCATCGGCCTCCACAGCTACGGCTTCATGGACGCCGCGTTCAAATGGCTGATGATTTTCTTCATCTCCCAGCTGGTCGTCATCGGGCTCGGCTTGCTGCCCTTGCACCTCTGGCGCAGCTTTCGCGGACAACCGCCGCGCGGCGGGACCACCGGTTCCCATGGCGCGAGCCCCGGCTCCGGAATGATCGGGGCCGTCGGGCGATCCGCCTGAACAAGGGGCGCGGCCCGCGCAGGTTTCGCGCAAGGCCCTCGCGGGAACGCCGGCGCCGCTCGGGGAGAGTTCCCTCTCGCTCCCAACCACGGGAGCATGTCGCAAGCTATGGTTTGGACCGGGCCGGCGCCAGCGCCGGATCGTCGAGGTCCAGTCGATAGACGATCTGGTTGTAGTCGTAGCGGGGAGTTGGCGCCGGATGGTTGGCGAATTCCTGCGTGTAGGTGCCTTCGAAGATTAGAATCGGCGAATTGGCGGGCGTAAATTCCGGATGCAGGCGCGGGTTGTAGAACGTGTAGTTCTCGTGCGACACCACCTTGACCGCCCGCCCCCACGGACCGAACGGCGAGACGGCTTCCGCATACCAAAGCTCGCCCAGGCCCGATGGTTTCCCGCCGGCTTCCATGAACACCGTGATCCATCGCTTCCGATAGTCACTCCACGCCATGGAGCCGCTGTGCGGTTTCACCACCGCGTTTGTGGACGAGCGAAGTGTCCTCGGGGGATCCACCGTTGTCCATTGGCTCGGATCGCGCCAGGACTCGAACGTCGCGCGGCAACGCAGCGTGGGAAATGGATTGCCGAACAACACCCACTCCACGCCCGCGTCGTCCCGCCAAAAGGCGGGGTGCCCCTCCGGCATGGCCGGCTGGCGCTGCGCCGCGTCAGTTTTCGTCCAAAGCTTCCGCTCGATCACGAACTCCGCCCGTTCCTCGTTCCAGACGCACAGCCCCGCCTCATACGCTTCAAGGTGATTGCGCACTTTGATGAACGAGCCCACCAGATGCGGCGCCCCGGCCGAGTCCGGCAGGGCGACGTACCCGCTGACCCAGGTCGGGCCCGCGCCCGCCATCCGGGCCACGCCGCGCGGACGCCCATTCGTGTCCGTGAAGTAATCGAAATGCAGGCGCAGCGGCGGCTCGAACGAGGACAACGGCTGGATCGCCGTCGTCGCGCTTGTCATGTCAAATACCCCAAGCGGATAACGGGGGACGGAGGTGTCGCCCCACGCCCAAAACAGACGTCCCCGGTACACCGCGTTCTGCACGCTGTCACAGCCGAAAACATTGCCCTCCGCCGGGTCGCGCCAGTCGAGCTCCGCGCCCAGGCGCTGGCTCTCGGCAAATAGACCGGCGCCGGTGGCGCGACCGAGGCGGCGGGCAACGATCGTCCGACGCACTTCCACGCGCTGGACGCCGCCGGGCTCGGGATGCAGCCGCACGCCGCGGTAGCCAAAGCCGTCCTTCGGGATTTCGTAGCCGTGCCCGACCACATCAAACCACACCTCGCGCCCCATCAGTTCGGGGGCATCGAGCGCGATCAGCCCGGCGTTGTCGCTGACGTACACCTGATGATGGGTGGTGCGCAGCTGAACCATGGGAACCGGCCAGCCGCTGCCGCGCTCCACGACTTCCACCCGGCACGGAGCGATCGCGGCGGGCGTCGGCGCAGGTTTGGCCTCTGCGCCGGTCGTCGACGTCGCGCGCAGCAGCAACATCACGGAAATCCCGCTCGCTGCCACGAGGGGGCTCAGATGAGTAATAATAGTCGTCATCGTCTGTTCTTTTCGGTCCGGCTGGCGGGTGATAAGCGACGGCCCGTGGCCGTCTGGCGATTTGGATTTTGTCGCAAAGCCGCTTCGGCGTCGGCAATGCGCCACTCGTTACGAACGAGCGCGGCTCGCGCCGCCTCAGCCTCGACGCCGGTGAGCTCGCACGTGATCCGGACGGCGCGATCCCGCAGTTTCACATTGGTCGCCTTCACATCGATCATCAAATTGCTCCGCACCTTGCCGAGCTGAACCATGGCCAGCGTGGTCAGCATGTTGAGCACGAGCTTCGTGGCGGTGCCGGCCTTTAACCGCGTTGAACCGGTCAGGATCTCCGGCCCCACAGAAGGCGCAATGACCAGCGTGGGACGGCGTCGCCGCGGGATGATGAGGTCGGGGTTGAAGCAAAGGAGAATGGTGCCGGCCCCGGCCTGCCGGGCTTCGTCGAGCGCGCCCCACACGAACGGAGTTCGGCCGCTGGTCGCGATGCCCACGACCGTGTCCCGGGCGCTCAGCCCGCGATGGCGCAGGGCTTGCCCGCCGGCTTCGGGATCGTCCTCGGCGCCCTCCGCCGCCGTCCACAGGGCGGTGCGGCCACCTGCGATGATGCCTTGCACCCACTCCGGTGGCGTCCGGAACGTCGGCGGGCACTCGCTCGCGTCGAGCACGCCCAGCCGCCCGCTCGTCCCCGCCCCGACATAAAACAGGCGGCCGCCCTTCCGCAGGGAGCGGACAATCATCGCCACGGCCCGGGCGATCCGCGAGCGTTCGGCCAGCAACGCCTTCGGGATCTGCGCATCCTCGGCCAGCATCAATTCAATGGCCTCGCCAATCGACATCCGATCCAGATGCCAGGAGCGCGGGTTGCGTCGCTCGGTCACCGACAGCTGGCTGCTGCGGATTTCCTCATGCGAATTGCCTGGGGACTTGCGCGGCGTTGGTGGTTGGACGCGGCCGCTCGTTTTGCGACGGGCCTCGGGAGCTGGCGCGTCCATTTGCCGGGCCAGCGCGACCGCGCCCAGCACCCCACTTCGGTTGAGCACCGTCACGGCCGCACCGCGCCACAGATCGAGGAGGTTTCTTCGGACCAGCCGGGCGAATCGCGGCTGGTTTTGCAACGTGCCCCCGGCGAGCACGAAGTGAACCCGGCCGCTCTTTGGCGAAAGCCGGCGCGCGCAGGCGGCGGCGTCCCGGGCGAGGCTGGCCGCAGCGCCGGTGAGGATGTCCGCCGCAATGCGATCGCCTTCCATCCAGGCGGCGAACACTTCAATTGCGAGGCGCGCAACTTCGTCCTTCCCGGCCGAGCGTACCCAGTCAATCAAGTCGTTCGGGTCGTTCAACAAGAGCGCCCGGAGCAGGCGTTGCCCGAGCGCTGGCCACGTGCCGTCCCGGTCGGAATAGTAAACGACCGCTTTGAGCGCCCGCAGCCCGATTTCATAGGCGCTGCCTTTGTCCCCGAGAACGTGGCCCCAGCCGCCAACCTTCGCCGTGCGGCCCGCCGCATTCCGGCCGAAGCAGCAGGAGCCGGTGCCGCTGAGGATGAGCACGCGGCAGTCCGTCCGCGCCGGCGTTTCGTCGGCGGCCATCAACGCCGTTTCGAGGTCGTTGGTGGCAAGACACGGGATGCCCGGCCAGGCCCGCGCGGCGGCGGACCGGATGCGCTCGCGGTCGGCCTCCGTGCGGGCGCCGGCCATGCCGATCGCGATGCGGTCCGGCAGGGGCAGGACGCGGGCGATGGCTTGAAAATGCCGGGCGAGCTGACGGTCATCGATCAGGCGCAGGTTGGCGGGGCCGAATTGCTTTTCAATGGCGGCGTTTGCGGCGGGCCGTTCGAAGCGGGCGGTCGTGCGGGTGCCACCTGCTTCAATGCCCAGAATGCCCAAAGATGCCGGCGGCTGCGCTGGTTTCGTCACCCGGGCATGATTGGAGGATGCCGATCATTTTCAAGGCAATCCGCGGCCGGCTTTCTTCGGCGGCTTGCCCCGGAGGCCCCGAAGGGTTGCCGATATTCCCTGGAGGCTTGTACCGATTTCATGTCCCACGTGGGACAAGAATCGGTCGTTGCGCAATCCACGAACGGACAGGCAGGGCGCGCTCTCCGCAGCGCGCCGGCGGTCCAGTCCGCCAGGCGGGATGACAGAAAGCCGAAGCGCGCCGGCCCGACTGGTCCGGATTGTGGCTCTCCAATTCGCCTGCAATCGTGCTGGTGGGAACTTGCCAATAGCGCCCGTTTGCGGGCCGGGCATTGACTCGGCCGCGGCCAGCCACTAAACAGGCGCGGTCCTCGGGTCTCGCTCTCACGCGCCACCGGAGGGAAATCGACGCATGAATCTTTCTGGAAAGACCGCTCTCATCACCGGGGGAACCAAAGGCATTGGCGCAGCCACGGCCATTGGCTTGGCGCGTGCCGGGGCCAACGTGGCGATCGTCGGCCGGCATGATGGCGCGGAGGCCCGGGCGACGCTCGGCGCCGTCGCTCAATCCGGACGCCGGGGCGAGTTGATTCTCGCGGACTGCGGGCGGCCGGAGGACGCCGTCCGCTGCGTCCGCGAGGCCGAGAGCCGGCTCGGGCCGATCGATGTCCTCGTCCACTCGGCCGGCGGCCCGGTCAACGGCGGGCTGTTCGACCTGACGCCGGAACGCTGGCTGGAGGCATTCGACGTGCACGTTCACGCGATCTTCCACCTGGCTCGTGCCGTCATACCCGGCATGCGCCAGCGCCAGGCCGGTTCGATCATTCTCATCTCCTCCACCGCCGGCATTCGCGGCATCGTGACGAATGTCGCCTACCAGGTGGCGAAGGGCGCCCTGCCGCAGTTCGCCCGCGCCCTCGCCCGCGAGTTCGCCAATGACAACATTCGCGTCAATTGCGTCGCGCCCGGGGTCGTCCGCACCGCTTTCCACGCCGCCATGACCGAGGAGCAGCGCCGCCTGAATCTCGAGCAGCGCATTCCGCTCCACCGCGAGGGACAGCCCGAGGACGTCGCCGACGTCATCCTGACCCTGATTCGGAATGACTACATCACGGGCGAGACGGTGGTCATTGACGGCGGGCTGACCATGCGGATTGCGTGACGGCGCGGACGCTGCCTGGTCGAAAGGGGTTTCATGCCTGAAACAAAAAAACGAAGGAGCCGGGCCGGAATTTGGTTCGGGCTCGGGCTCGTGCTGGTGGTGGCGGCCGTGGCGGCGGGTGTGCGCTACAGCCGGCGGGACAAGCCCATCCTCATCCAGACGGAGAAGGTGCAGCGCCGGGACCTGACCGAGGTGGTGGTGGCCAGCGGCCGGATCCAACCGGTGGTGCAGGTGAAGATCAGCCCGGAGGTGAGCGGCGAGATCACTGAGCTGCCGGTGAAGGAGGGGCAGGTGGTGAAGAAGGGCGACCTGCTGGTGAAGATCAAACCCGACTATTACCTGGCCAACCGCCGATCGGCGGAGGCGGCGTTCAAGTCGGCGGAAGCCGGCAAGGCGCTGGCTGAGGCCAACCTGGCCAAGGCTGAATCTGAATTTAAGCGCAACCAGGCGCTGGTGGAGAGCCAGCTCGTTTCCGAGTCGGTCTTCATCGAGGTCAAGACGGCTCTCGACGTGGCCCGGGCCTCCAAACGCACCGCCGAGCATCAGGTCGATGTCGCGCGGGCGGCTTTGGATCGAGCAACCGAGGAGCTGTCGAAGACCACCATCTTCTCGCCCATCGATGGCACCGTTAGTCGCCTCAACTCCCAGGCCGGGGAGCGGGTCGTTGGCACCGCGATGATGACGGGCACCGAGATCATGACGGTGGCGGATCTCGACGTGATGGAGGCGCGCGTGGATATCAGCGAGATCGACGTGGTCCTGATCGAGGTCGGCCAAAAGGCGCGGCTGGAGGTGGATGCCTTCCGCGATCGAAAAATTGCCGGGAGCGTCACGGAAATTGCCAACTCATCCCGCAATGCCGATCGGGCGGCCGCCGGTGGCGGGGGCAACAGCCAGTCCCAGGAGGCCACCCGCTTCGAGGTTCGCATCCGCGTCAACGAACGCGCCGCCTTTCGCCCGGGCATGACGGTCAATGCCGAGATCGAAACCCGGTCGCGCACGAATGTCCTGACGGTCCCCATTCAAAGCGTGACCACGCGTCTGCCGAAAGCTGCGGGGACCAACGAGCCCGTCGCGGGCGCTCCGTTGCGCAGCACCAACCAGCCCGGGTCGCGCCCGGGCTCGCCGGGCAAGGGCAAGGAGGAAAACAAGCCGATCGAAGTCGTGTTCGTGCGCACGGGCGACTCCGTCCACGCCCAGCCGGTCAAGCGGGGCATCAGCGACGACAACTACACCGAGATTGTGGAAGGGCTGGCTGAAGGCCAGGAGATCGTCTCCGGCGGATACAAGGCGATCAGCCGCGATCTGGAGGAGGGCAAAAAGGTGGCCCTCGGCACCGAGCCTGGCGCCGAGGGAACCGAGGTCAAAAAATGAGCCGGCCCGGCTGTCATCACGCGTGGCCTGCGGCCTGCCGCTCGCCGTTCGGGTTTCGATTTTCGAATTTCTTCCCGTGTCCCTGATCCAGCTCCAAGGAATTTCCCGCCGTTACGAAATGGGCACGGAAACCATTCACGCGCTCCGCGATGTGACGCTGGCCATCGCCCGCGGCGAATACGTCGCCATCATGGGCCCGTCCGGCTCCGGCAAGTCCACCCTCATGAATTTGATCGGGTGTCTGGACACGCCGTCCTCGGGGGCCTACGAGCTCAATGGAGTCAACGTGAGCGAAATGGACGACAACGATCTGGCCGAGGTGCGAAACCGGGAGATTGGGTTCGTCTTTCAGACGTTCAACCTTCTCCCACGGGCGACGGCCTTGCGCAACGTGGAGCTGCCGCTGGTCTACGCGGGCCTTCCGGCCGCCGAGCGTCATGCCCAGGCCCTCGAGGCACTGGGCATGGTCGGGCTGGCCGATCGCGTGCAGCACAAGCCGAACGAGATGTCCGGCGGCCAGCGCCAGCGGGTGGCCATCGCGCGCGCGCTGGTCACCCGGCCCTCGCTCATCCTGGCCGACGAACCCACGGGTAATCTCGACTCGCGCACCGGCGCCGAAATCCTGGAGCTGTTCGACGCGCTCTGGCGTCGTGGGAACACGCTCATCGTCGTCACCCACGAGGAGGACGTCGCGCGCCATGCGCGACGCATCCTGCGCATCCGGGACGGCGCCATCGCCGGCGATGAACTGGTTGCGCACCCGCCGGAGCTGAATTCATGACGCCTCTCGCGGAAATTCGGGAGGGGACGCGCATCGCGCTGGATGCGATCTGGGCCAACAAGCTGCGCTCGGTCCTGACCACGCTGGGCATCATCATCGGGGTGCTGACGGTGACCCTGATGGGCACGGCGATCGAGGGGCTGAATCGCGCCTTTCTCAAGAGCGTGGCGGTGCTGGGGGCGGACGTCCTGCATGTGGACCGGTTCTCCTGGTTCAGCGGCGACCGGCGGACGTGGATGCGGGAGCAAAACCGGCCCAGCATTACGCTGGCCCAGGTGGCGGACGTGGAGGCGCACATGAGCCTCGCGCAAGCCATCGCACCTTACGCCGAGGCGCGCGCGCCCATCAGCTACCAGGCGCGCAGTTCCTCCCAGGTCCACGTGGTGGGCACCACGGAAAAGTTTTTGATCACCGGAGGCTTCACGCTCGGCCAGGGTCGCTTCTTCACGCCGGAGGAGGTGAACGGCGGTCGGCCGGTCTGCGTGCTGGGGTCAAGGGTGGCCACGAACCTGTTCGGGGCGGAGACTCCCGCGGGCCGGATGATTCATCTCGGGGCGGCCCGTTACGAGGTGGTGGGCGTGTTTTCGTCCCAGGGCAATTTTTTGGGCGAGTTCAGCCTCGATAACCAGGTCTTCATCCCCGTCCGCCAGTTTACAGCCGCCTTTTGGAACAACCCGTCCGTCCAGATCCAGGTGCGGGCGCGCTCGCCGGAAGTGCTGGAGGAAACCCGCGAGGAACTGCGGGGTGTCTTGCGGAAGATCCGCCGGATCGCGCCGGCTGAGCCGGATGATTTTTCGATCAATCAGCAGGGGACATTGATCGAGTCGTTCCACCGGGTGGCGGGAACGATCGCGGCGGTGGGCTTGTTCATCACGGGCCTTTCGCTGTTTGTCGGGGCCGTGGGGATCATGAACGTGATGTTTGTCTCGGTGGCCGAGCGCACGCGGGAGATTGGCGTGCGCAAGGCGATTGGCGCCCGGCGCCGGACGATTCTGATCCAGTTCCTCATCGAGGCGATCGGAATTTGCATGCTGGGCGGCTTGGTGGCCGTGGCCATCGCGTGGCCCTGCACGTTGCTTCTGGCCAAGCTTTTGCCGGCAACCCTGTCCGTGCTCGCGGTGTCGGCGGCGCTGGGGGTATCCATCGTGACCGGCGTGGTGGCGGGCTTCCTGCCGGCGTGGCGCGCGGCGCGGATGGATCCGGTGGAGGCGCTCCGCAGCGAGTGACGGGCGGCGAATGATTGGGCGGACCTCAAATGCACGCGGCCGAAATCAAAGAAAGTTTGCGAATGGCGCTGGCGGCCATTGCCGCCCACAAGCTGCGATCCGCGCTGACGCTGGTGGGGGTGACGATCGGCGTGTTCTCGATCATCGTCGTCATGACCGCCATGCGGGTGCTGCAGGCCAACATCGAGCGCGAGATGAGCGGCCTGGGCGCGCAAACGTTCCAGGTGCAGAAGTGGCCCGGCGCCTACTTCGGCGGGCCGGAAGGATTCGAAAAATTCTGGCGCCGCGAGCCAATCACGCTCGCCCAGGGCCAGCGCATTCAGGAACGGGCGACCCTCGCGCAGAGCGTCGGGCTGCAGGACATGTTCTGGTCCGGGGAGGCCAGTTCGCGCTTTGGGGAGAGCCCGCCCGGCGTGCCGCTGATCGGGGCGACTCCCGGAGTCTTCGTCGCGCGCAACTGGACGGTGGCCGACGGCCGCGCCCTCAGCCAGGCCGATGTGGACAGCGCGCGCGATGTCTGCGTGCTGGGCGCCGGCCTCGCCACGAACCTCTTCCCGCTCGGCTCACCGCTCGGCGAACAGGTCAAGCTCGGCGGCTACAACTATCTCGTGGTCGGGTTGCTCGAGCCGCGGGGACAAAGCCTCGGCGGCAACCAGGATAATTTTGCGGTCGTGCCCCTGACCGCCGGCCTGAACCGGTTTGGCCGGTTCCGGCGCAGCCTGTCCGTGCTCGTGCAGGCGCGCGACGCCGCTTCGTTCGACGACACGGTCGAGCAGGTCCGCGGCGTCCTGCGGGCGGCGCGCAAGGTCGCTCCCGGAGCCGAGGATGACTTCGAGATTTTTTCCAATGACTCGCTCATCGGCCAATTCCGAACCTTTACCGGCACCGTCCGCGCCGGCATGGCCGTCATCAGTTCGATCGCGCTGCTGGCCGCCGGCATTGGGATCATGAACATCATGCTGATCTCCGTGACGGAGCGCACGCGGGAGATTGGCGTCCGCCGGGCGGTGGGCGCGAAGCGGCGAAACATCCTGCTGCAATTTGTGCTCGAGGCGGTGGTGCTGTGTGAGCTTGGCGGCCTGGTGGGCATCGTGCTGGGCATCCTGGCCGGCAACGCCACCGCCATCGCGCTGAAGGTTCCTCCCGCAATTCCGTTCGACTGGGTCGGGCTCGGCCTTTTGATCTGTTCGGTTGTCGGGATTGTCTTTGGCACCTATCCGGCCTACAAGGCGGCGCATCTGGACCCGATCGAGTCGTTGCGCTACGAATAGCCGGCTCCCGTCAGGCCCGCAGAATTTCCGGCGTGCATTGACTGGACCGTTCGGGCATTGACGGCCCCGCGGAGTTTGCGCTCCGCGTTCCCCACGGCATTCCGCCTAGCCTGCATATTTCATGCTGAGCTTGAATCGCGAACACCTTGATGGGAGGGCGGAGGGTAGGGCGGGCGCTCCGCGCACGCCGCAAAACCGGTTCGCATGGCGGCGTCCCGCAGTGCGGGGCGCCCTACCTTCACCATGAAATATTCAGGCTACGGCTGGCGTGGCGTGATCAAACGATAGAAGCGGCCGGGGCCGGGATTCGGGTCGTTGACCTGCTCGGTGCCGTTCGCGGTCCGGGCCGGCACGTCCGCCAGCCGCTGCCAGGGAGCGTCTGTGAGGTCGTCCCGGTATTCGACGGTGTACGTACGGCCGGCGACGGCGCCGAACTGGACAACGGCCGCCCCCGGGCTGGCTTCGCCTGGCACGATCTTGAGGTAGCTGTTCGCATCGCGGGGATCCGTGCCGGCCACGTATTCCTCGGCGTTGGACATGCCGTCCCCGTCGGGATCGAGGGCTCCATCGGCCGTGCTGGCGGGGTTCAGGCCGTTCTGCACCTCCCAGTCGTCCGGCAGGCCGTCGTGATCAGCGTCCGCCACTGTGGTCACCACCGCGAAGGGGCTGGGTGCGCCAACCTGGCTGGCGAGATTGCGGACAATCACGCGATAGCTGGTATTCGTGGGAATGGCGGCGGCGGTGACGGTTAAAAAGCCGGCCGGGCTGTCATTGGTAAGGCGGGCGATGGTCGTGCTGCCACGCCGCCATTCGAACGAGAATGGCGCCGGGCTGCCGGAGACGACAGCGCTGAGCGTGATGATGCTGCCGACGGGGACGGTCTGGGCGACGGGCAGCTGAAGAAACGTGGGGCTGATCAGCGGGTAGAGATACGCCGGTGGGCTCAACACGCTGGCGATATCGTCGGTCACACTGACCGCGTATTCGCCGCCACTCGCGAGCTGGACATTGGTGACCGTCAGCGTGGCAGCGGTGGCGCCAGCGATGGGTTGACCCTGGAAGTACCATTGGTATCGGAGGGCGCCAGCTCCGCGCGCCTGAAAATTGAAGGACGCGTTCGTCGTGGGGGCGGCCAGGGGATCCGGGCGGACGCGCACGAGGGCGTTCGTAGGCGGGCGGGTGAAGTAGGGCGGCAACCCGAGGCGCAGAGTGGCGTTGGAAGAGACGGCGGCGCCGGCGGAATTGTAGACCACGACATGGTAGTCGCCCTGTTGCTCGAACTGGACATTCGGCAGCAGCAGGGTCGGGCCGTTCGCGCCCGGGATGGTCTCCTCGCCAAAGCTCCATTGATAGCTGAGCGGCGCGATTCCTGAGGCCGTCACGGTAAAGCGCGCCGTGGAAGTCAGGCCGGTGACGACATTGGCTGGTTGAACCGTGATGCTCGGCGCGACTCCATCGGAGACGTCGCGTCCGGCCGTGGGACGGGCGGCAACCCAGTTGCCTGGATCGCTTCCGTAGCCTGGAGCCGCGAGCCGTTGAAGCGACGCGCCAGATCCATCTGCCAGCGCCGGCCAGGGCGCCTGGTCAGAATAATCGACTCGATCCACCAGGATGTAGGGAACGCCGTCCAGGTCGGGCGTGCCGGGCTTGAACAGCCCGATCGTGTCGCTCGAATTGTCGAGCTTGCCCGCCAGCGGACCGAGGATGGTGGCGCCGGCGGCGACGGGAACTCGCCGCCGAAAATCGGCCAGCCGCGCGGCGTCGGCCGGGTCGAAATTGACGATGACCAGGAACTGGCCGGGCCCAAGCGTCCGGCCGGCGGGGAAGACAAATTCAACGCCGCCCGCAATTTGCCAGCGGTTGGTTGGGTTCGCCGGGTCAAACAGGGGCACGGGGATTGCCGTAACGCTGTGGATCTCGACGAACTCGTCGATGGAGTTGTCGTCCTGGCCGGTCAAGGTGAGCGGGTGATAATGCACTTCGGAGATGACGAGGTCCCCAACGCGGGGGCCGGCGTTGACCGCGCCCAGCGTGGTGGCGCTTTGGGTGACGAACCGCTCCTCGCCGGTGCTGGTTTCGATTCGGCCGAACGACACGCCGGCTTCGGCGGCGCCAAACGCGTAGCCGTGCTCATAACCCGTGAGGTTGCCGGCGCCATCGGCCGAAAACAAATAGGCCTCATCGCCGTGCGAACTGAATGCGAACGCGTTCGGCGCCGGCGGGTTGGTCGCGTTGAACTCGCTTTCGGTGAGGACGAGAAATTCACCCGCGGGAATCACCGTTCCGGCTGGCAGCTGATATTTGCGAGGCGTGCGGTAGTCGTCCGTGAGGAACCACCCGCTGATGTCGGCAGGGCTTTCGGTCGGGTTGAACAATTCGACGGCGTCGACTTGAGGAGGGGTCGACGCGCTCAGCACTTCATTGATGCGCACGGGCACGATGACAGCCGGCGTGGGATTGGGCTGGCCGGGCGTCCCGTCGAGGTGTCCGCTGGCAGTCCAGTTCGCGGGTGCTCCCCACGCGTCCCACGGCGTGGCTTCATCGACGGCCACCAGCGAGAAGCCAAACCCGTCGGTGATGGGTTGCCAGCGGTTGTCGTAGGAGAATTCGAGCACTTTTTCGCCGGTGGCGTCCTCCAGCCGCAATGTTTCACCGTTGTTGTCGAGGGTGCCGGCAAACTGGCCGCCGACGCGCACGCTGCCTCCGTAGCGGGCCGTGAAGGCGGCGGGGTTGCGGACCAGCACCACGGACGCGCCGGGCGCGAGGTCGAGATCCAGGCCGGATGAGGGAAATCGGAAGTCGACTCCCGCCGTGAAGGCCACCCCTGCCAGGCTCAAGCTGACTGGTCCGATGTTGCGCAGCTCGATGAACTCGTATTCCTGCGGATCGAGCGCGCTGCCGGCCAGCGGTGATGGGTTGTACATGATTTCGGTGATCCGCAGGTAGCGTTGCACCGCGCTGGGATTGGACGGCAGATTTGTCGTGGTGACGATCCGGCCCGTGGTGTCCGTGATGCGCAGGGCTTCGCCCCACGCGGAAAGCTGGCCGTGGTAGTTGCCCTGGACAAACAAGCCAAGGCCGCCCCGCGGCCCGCTCGTCCGGGCCCGGAACGCGTTGACGTCCGGCGACAGATAGAGGGCGTTGCGCGCGGGGATGACCGTGCCGGGCTTGAAGGTGTGCTCCACGCCGCCGCTGAGCTTCCAGCCGGAGAGGTCGACGGCGTAGGTGTTCGCGTTGGTGATCTGAATGTATTCCTGCGCCTGCCCGCCGGCCGGGTTGCGCTCAACCGCCAGCACCCGGACGACAGCGTTGGTCGGCTGCGGGCCGAGATACGGACCGTCATTGGCGAACGCCAGGGTCCGAAAGATCCAATCGCGGCGACGGGTGAAGTATTCGGTCTTGAGCACCTGCAGGGCGACGTCCATGGATTGAACCGGCTTGTAGGTGCTCCATTTGGCCAGGTCGAGCTCGGCGTCTGCCCGCAGGTCGTTGCCCAGTTCGTCCGCCCGACGTTCCAGACCGTAGAGCAGGGGGTGGGAGTCGTTCGTGCGCAGAAACTCCAGCTGCACCGATGTCCAGCGGCGGAAAAACATGTCGTAGGTCTCCGGCGTGAGGAACAGCGCATTGACCAACGGATGGCTGACTCCGATGTAGTCGTAGTTGCCGCGCGACTGCGAATAGTAGGCGTTCGTCCAGTAGATGTTCGTGCTGTAGTAGCCACCCTGAACCTCGCCGCCGACCTGCACCCATGGTTCAAATGTCCGCCCGAAGGTCAGGTCGAGATCCCACGGGAGCATCTGCCACTCGCCGTTGCCCCGGGTGTCCCGGTAAAGATAGTAATTCTTGAACCAGCAACAGTCTTCGTTCTGCACCAGTTGAATGGTGGCGAGGAAATTGATCACCTCAGGAATGTCGATGTTGTCATACAGGTAACGGGACAGGCTGTCGCCCGTGCGGTTCAGCCCTTCAACCAGGCCGCCCAGGTCGTCGTTGGGCTCGGCCCGGCGGGTCTTCTTCTCGGCCACGCCGGCATACGCGTTGGTCAGCGGCAGATACACCTTGTAAAGCGCGCCTTGCGGATCCAGACCGACCCGGGACAGGTAGTTGTCGTCGCCTTTTTCGACCAGAATGAAGACGCCGAAGAACTCCCCGTTTTGCTCGAGGCGAATCGGGAAGGCGAAGTGCGTGGGCACGCCGGCGTTGTTGAACGTCTCATAGGCCAGCACCTGGCGGATATAGGCCTTGTCCGGGGCGGTCGTCAGCAGGTTGAAATCGTTGACCCGCGCTTCGCCCTCCTTCCACCGGAACGTGTGCCCGCGATTCAGGTCGATGTCCATGCTCCGCTTGTCGAAGACCGCGGCCGTCGTCTGCCCATGCAGGTTGACGCCGACATTGTCGTAGAACTCGTCGTCGTAAAACAGGGAGCACCGCGTGCCGGTGGCGTTCGTGGCCAGCACCGGGTCCTGAACGAACATCTGGAGCACCGGCAGACGGTTTGTCAGCGCCGGGTTCTTGACCACCGTCCCGAGATACTCCGGCGAATTCAGCGGATCTTCAAACGCTGGGAACCGGCTGGCGTGCCCGTCCGGATCCGCCGCATAGATGTAATAGCGGACCATGTCGCCCGGCTGCGACGCCGCAGCCGGAATGGAGGCACCGTAAATGCCGTCTCCCGCCGCGCCGTCCGCATGCTGGCCGTCATCCGCCATGGCCACCTCGCTTTCCGGACCGTACATCACCCTGTAAAAAAGCCGGACGCTGGCCACCGGGCTGAAGGTGGGCTGAACGCGGGCGGTCACCAGCAGGTCCTGCGCATCCGTGGGCACAGCCGGCGCATGCGCCGCCTCGACCACGACCGGGCCAAGGGTGGGTTCGCCCAAACCGTTGGGAGCGCCCGGCGTGGGCGTGACGAAATAACGGCCCGTGTTGGTCGCCAGGGTGGTGGTCAGCGAAAGGAGCTCCGGCAGAACCAGCAGATCCGAATCGTCCGCGCTCACGTTGAGCGCCTGGATCGCCAGCACGTTCGCACCGCGCTGGAGCGCGCCGCGGGCGGCCGTGACGTTGAAGTCCGTGAATTGAACGGCGCTGCCGTCCGCGCGGGCCGAGGTGGCCGTGGAGTTCCATTGCAGGTTGACCGGCGCGTTCGCGCTCGCCACGAGAACCCCGTTGATCCAGGCCGCAAACCCGTCGTCATACTTCATCCGGAGCGTGAGGAAATCGATCTGGTCAGGGTCGGTGACGGTGAACGGGATTCGCAGGTAGAGCGATGGCGACAAGCCTTTCATCGCCTCGATATCCGAGGCGATTTGCGGCAGCAGAGTCGAAGTGCCGCGAATGGTCGCCGTGACAAAGCAGCGATCGCCGCCGTCACCATAAGCGTCGCCGGCCCCGCGCGGATCCAGCACGATGTCGATTGTGTCTCCAATCGCCACGTTGGTCAGGGTGACGCTCCGCTGCTCGATGGTGGCAGTCACGCCCGGCAACGTGACCGTGTCCCGTTCCAATCCCTTGTGATAGATGTGGCCGGTGACGCCCGCGCCGTCGGCGGAAAGCTTGGTCAGGTTCCAATCCACGATCACCGTGCCGGAGACTTCGCTGATCCAGCGCCGGATGACGTAATGGACATTGCCTTCGTTGAGCCCGTTGGCCCACATCACGCGCTGGCCAATGGTGTCGATCGGCGGATCGCCGTTCCACCAGTGCCAATCGCGCCCATTCCAGAAATTATCCGGGCCGAAGGGGGTTTCGCCCCGCGGAAAGGCGCGGAAGTCCGAGGCGCGATAGGCGCGCGGCGGCAGGTTGGTGCCGGCATCCCAGTAGCCGTAGAACCAGTTGTTCCCGCCCTGACGGCCGGTCGACGACCAGTCCTGCACGGAGTCCGCCACGACCGACAGGTTCGGATCCGCGCTCTTGACGTTGGCGGTGAAGCTGACGCCGTCGCAGCTGTCGTCGCCGGCGGCGCCGGGATCGATCGCGAAATCCACGCGGGAACCCAGGGTCGCCGGCACCGTGATCGAGTAGGTTTTGTTCTGGGCCAGGACGGACTGCGTGAAAACGGGCTGGCCGTCGACAAAGATGCGGGCCACGACGCCATCGCCGCAGAACGACGGGATCGTGTCGATCCAACTGCCGGAGAAACGCACCTCCAGCGGCGCGGAGTTCGTGACGGAAGGCAGATACCAATAGCTGAGGGTGTAGACCTGCCCGGCGGTCAGGCTGGGGGCTATGGTTTGCGAGATGGAACTGCTGAGCGTGCTGCCGCCCGACGACGCCACCAGATGGAGGCTGCGATTGCCGTGCTTCCGCGCCGTCGTGGTGATGCCCGATCCGGCCATGTTCGCTGCCACCTGCCAGCTGGCGGTGAGCGGCAGGTTCTCAAAATCGCCATTCGCAAGGAGGTTCGCCCCCGTCTCCGGGATCGCGCCAACCACCAGCTTCATGTCGTCGATGTAGCCTTCCCCCACGTCGGTCAGATAGACATACAGCACGGTCGACGAGGCGACGCCCGTCGCCGTGACGTAAACCCAGTCGCTCGTGTGCGTGATGCGCCCGGAAAGGGTCAGCGGCCCGTTGTGCTCATTGATGTACCGGCGAATCGGCCAGTGGGTGGGCAAAGTCGGAATGCCGTCGTCGGCCGATGGATATCCGCCCGCTCGGTTGATTTCCGTGTACGGAGGATCGCCGTCGAACCAATGCCAGCTCGTGCCATTCCAGAAGTTGTCCGGCCCATACGGTCCAGCGCTGTTCGGAAATGGAGTGAAGTCCGACGCGGCATACTGCCCGTCCGCATCGGCCGAGAAATCCCAGTATCCGTACTGCCAGTTGTTCTGGCCCTGCACCCCGGAAAATTCCGTCTCCGAGTTGGCGAGCTGCGCCGGGACAAACGGCGTCCGCCCGTCTGTCTCATAGCCCAGGCCCGTCGGCAACGGCTCCCAAACTGAGTCGTCGAAAACCAGGCCGGTCCATTCCGATCCCAGATCGCCGTCGAGCGGGACAAAGGCGCGCGACGTCGCACCGGCCCGGACCAAAGTGGTCTCCGTCTGCTGCAGCGGCAGCCCAAACGAGGCTCCCCCCACCTGCGCTGGGTAGGCCGGGGCATAAACCGACGCGAGGGTCACACCGTCGGGCCGGACGAGCGCGAGAAATTCGCCGTCGCTCGCCAGTCGAAAGTTGGTGTGCAAAGGAGCCCCGGGGACCCGGCGATCTTGGCCGGACGCGAAAACAAGGAGATACCCGTTCGGCGGAAGGTTCGTCGCCGGAAAACGCCACTGCCGCAAATCGTTCGCTCGATCCGTCAGAGACCAACCGTCGAGATTCACCGCGTTGGTCCCGCTGTTGTGGATTTCGATCCAGTCCGAGAACTGTCCGTCTTCATCCGTCAACGGGCCGGTGTTAACCGCCATAAACTCGGTGATTTGGACGTCATCCGCACCACGGCTTGGAAGGAGGCCGGCAAAAAACGTCAATGAAAGCACGGCAACAAATTGGGCACATCGCATGCGTGAACCTATGGGTGGATGATTTTGTTCGGTCCGGAACGATGCTTAAGTAGCACGCGTCGAAGGTGCTGTCACGTCGTTTAACCCGGCGGCGGGACCACCGGAAGAACCCCGAAGTTGCCGGCTCGCGCCCCGGCATTTCAAGCCGCAACGGCCGAAGCTGGCCACGCCGCTCAAGGGGGCCGACAAATCGCCGCCAATTCGACCTGCAGCGGCTCGCGCGGTTGGGGCAGCGGACGAAGTGTCACCGAATCCATTGGGCTTGCGCGCCCGGACTGCCGGAGCGCACCTCCAGGCCAGGCCTGCCGAGCGCTCACGTCGACGGCCGTCGCAGGCCAAGGATTTTCATCCGACTGCGCAATGTGCTGGGATTGACGTTGAGGATGCGCGCCGCACCACCCGCGCCTTCGATCTGCCAGCGGGTTTGCTGAAGCACGGCCTCGATGTGTTGCCGCTCAACGTCCTCCAGCGTGGCGGCGCTGCCGGGACCGGGGACGGACCCACCGGGATGAAGTCCCCCCAACGCCGGACCGGACCGGACCCCCTCCGTGCGCGAGCCCGCCGGGCCGGGTGCCGGCAGTTCCGGGGCCGGTGCCGGCGTCGGCGTCGTCGCTGAAGGAGCCGCGCTGGGAGCGAAATCCGGCGCGAGAACCAGCGTTTCGCCGGGCGAAAGCAGGATGGCGCGCTCGATGACGTTCTGCAGCTCGCGGATGTTGCCGGGCCACGGGTAAGCGGCGAGACGCTGCAGGGTCTCCGGCGGGAGACGTTTGACCGGACGGCCAAACTTTTTCGCGAACCGCTGAAGAAAAGCCCCGGCGAGCAGCGCGATGTCATCCACCCGCTCGCGGAGTGGTGGCACCGTGATCGGGAAAACGTTCAGTCGATAGTAAAGGTCGCGCCGGAACCGGCCCTCGGCGACAGCGACGCTAAGGTCGCGGTTGGTTGCGGCGATGATGCGCACATCGACCTGGACCGTTTTGCTCGAGCCGATCGGTTCGAATTCCTGTTCCTGGAGCACACGGAGGAGCTTGACCTGGGTCTCCAGCGGAAGTTCGCCGACCTCATCCAGAAAGAGCGTGCCGCCATCGGCGATCTTAAAACGGCCGTCGCGATGGGCCAGGGCGCCGGTGAACGCACCCTTGACGTGACCAAACAGCTCGCTCTCCACCAGGCCGGCACTGATGGCGCCGCAGTTCACCTTGATCAGCGGCCGCGCGCGGCGGGCGCTGCGATCGTGGATCGCCCGGGCGATGAGCTCCTTGCCTGTGCCGGTCTCGCCCAGAATGAGAACCGTCGACCCCGAGCCCGCGACGGTCTCAACCTGCTGCAAGACCTGGATCAGGGCGGGGCTTTGCCCGACGATGGCGTCGAAGTTGTGTTCGCTGCGGATTTCTTCCTGGAGATAGCTGTTCTGTGCGCGCAGCCGGGATTGTTCCTGCTCCATGAGCACCCGCTCCGTGATGTCGACAAACATCGTTCGGGTGTAGCTGCCGCTCGGATCGGGACGCGACCACCACTGAATCCAAAGCGGCTGCCCGTTGTCCCTGCGCCGCAGCTCGAGCACGACGCCGTGGGTGTCCGTGCCGCGCCCGATGGATTCGAAGGCTTCCTTCAGCCGGCGTTGGGCGTCCGGTGTGTCTGGAATGAAGTCCCTTCCGTACGTGTGGGAAACGTCCGCCGCCGTGATGCCCAGCGTCTTCAGCGCCGTGCGGTTCGCCCGAATGAATTTTGAATCGAGGCATTCATTGACGTAGGCGATCGGCGCCTCGTCGAAAAGGTCCCGAAACCTCTCTTCGCTTTCCGCAAACTGCCGCTTCAGGTGCTCGTATGCGCGCATCCGCTCCAACTCGATCCCCGCCCGGCTCGCGAACGTCTCCAGGACCGACAATGTCAGCGGATCGTCCGCCATCAGCTTGTCGTCCATGATCACCAGATGGCCGATGACGGCCCGGGCCGCGTCGCGCAGCGGCACGCCCAGATAGCTCTCGACGCCCATCTCGGCGAGCGGTTTGTCGTCGGGAAAGAGCGCCGGCAGGTTGGAGGGGTAATGGCACGTGCGGCCCGCGGCCACCTCGAAGCACGGCGTGCCGCCCAGATCATATTCGAACGTGGCCGGCTCCTGCCCGCTGAACCACGCAGCCAGCGAACGCGCCCGCCGGGCCGGGAGGCACTCCGCAACAAACGAGTAACGAACGCCCAGCCCTCTCGTTAGGTTCTGCACCAGCGACCGAAAAAACTCCTGGCCCGTCACGGTAGCCGTGCCGTCGATGATCGCGTGCAGCAGGCGCTCCGCCCGGCGCACGTCGGTGACGTCGCGCGAAGACGCGAGCAGAAACTCCGGCCTCCCGTCCGGGCCGGGAACGGCGCTGACCACCACGTCCCACCACTTTGGCGTGCGCGTGATCCGGGTCGCGAAAAAACCGGTGAAGCGGCCGATGCCGCCGGCCCGCGCGAGTTCCAGCGCGCTTTCCGCCGCCCGGCGATCGTCCCCGTCCCAAAAATCCAGCCAGATCGATCCGAGCACCGCTCCCAGTTCGCAGACCTCGAGCGCCTTCATGCCGCCGGCATTGATCGACTTCAGCCGCCCGGAGAGGTCCAGCACCTTGATGCAATCCGGGCTCGCCTCGATGACCCGCCCGCGGACGTCGGCCGGGAGGGCGGCCGACGCGACCCGGGCGGCATCGGCCGGGGCGGAACACGTTGGCGGTTGGTCAGCCATGTTGAACTCAACGTCGTGAATATCAGGCTGGGGTGCCGGAGCAAGGCGCAAATTGCGGCCGCCGTCGCGGGGTCCTGCGCAGCTCCCGGCGCGGAACGCGATGAGGAATCCACCCCGCCTTCCCGGTCAAACGTTCGGCCGCGGAACTGCCACGACAGTTTGCTGTCCCACGTGGGACATGAAATCGGTCGTCGTCCATTTCCGGGCGCAGGCGATTTGGCAGGAAAGGTGGCTGAACTGCAGGCAGGGGGCGACGGCTGTCCGACGCGAAGCGCCGCGGATGGTCTGGGGCGTTCTTTGCGCTATTGGTTGGTCGTCACTCCGATCAGCGTGTTCACGCCGGCGCCGATGCTGAAGAGGTCGAGGCCACCGAGGCCATTGAGAATCAGCGCGTCGTTGGCAAGTTCAGGATGGGCGATGCGCACCGTCGTGCCGGCGGCGGTGGCCGAGACGACGCCGGCGTTGGCGGTCACATTGAACACGTCCACTGCGGCGGTGCCGTTGAGCGTGATGGAATCGGCCGTCGCGTCGCCGGCTGCACCGCCGAGGGTGCCGGCGAGGTCGACGTTGATCGCGGTCAGGCTGGTGCCGGCAAGCGGGTTGACCGTGAGGGCATCGGGTCCGCCGAGGGCATTCAGGTTGAGCGATTCGACGTCGTTCAGGTCGAGAACGATGTTGGCGATGTTGCGGGTGAAGAGCACGCGACTGCCATTGGCCGCGGCCTGGAAGATTTCCCCGATGGCGGCGCCATTGAACACGACGGTGTCGGCTCCGGCCTGGCCTTCGACGATGTCGCTGCCGTCGCCGGGATCCCACTGAAACGTGTCGTTCCCCGCGCCCATGAGGATTGTGTCATTGCCTTGCTGGCCATCAATGAAGTCGTTGTCGTCGCCGCCGAGCAGGAGGTCAGCCCCGTTGCTGCCGAGGATGGTGTCGTCCCCGGCGCCGCCGTCGACGGTGAGGTGAATCAGGGCGGCGAGATTGCCGGTCGCGCTGAAGGAGTCGTTGCCGCCATTCATGTTGAGCACGAGGTTTTCCGACGTGCCGATGTCGAGGCTGAACGGGGCGGGGCTGAGCCGGTCGAAGCGCACGCGGGTGCCGTTGGCCGTGGTGGTGAACTGTTCGTCGCCGTTCCCGCCGTTGATTTCAACGGTGTCCGTGCCCCCACCGCCTTCGTTCAGATCGGTGTCGTCGCCGGGGTTCCAGATCATGCGGTCGTCGCCGGCGCCGCCGAAGACCTGGTCGTCGGCGTCGCCGCCGGTCAGGGTGTCATTCCCGGCGCATCCGAAGAGGAGGTCGAGGCCGCCCTTGCCGAGGAGAATGTCGTTCGCCGCTCCGCCAAAGAGAACGTCTCCGCCTGAGCCGCCGGTGAGGGTGTTGTTGCCGGCACCGCCCGCGAGCAAGCCTGGGGGCAGCGCGCCGTTGGCTTCATTGAAGGTGATGGTGTCGTTGCCGCCGAACCCATAGACGCGAATGAATGTCGTGTTTGCGACCGTGAAGCCGGGAACGATGGCCCCGTTCGTCAGGATATTGCCCGCCGCGTTCCGGCTGACGACCAGGGTGTTGTCCTGGGCGTCACCGAACACGGTGAGGACATTTGAGCTCGCGTTGGCGCTGACACCGTCCTGGATGAGGACATTTTCGCCGAGACCGCCGTCGAGCACGTCGATGCCGGGGCCGCCCAAAAGGATGTCGTCGTTGTCGCCGCCGAGCAGCGTGTCGTTGCCGGCGCCGCCGAGGAGGATGTCGTCGCCGGGGCCGCCGTCAGCGGTGAGCAACATGGCGCCAGTCTGGAGGCTGGTGGCGTCGACGACGTCATTGCCGGCGAGGGCGTTAATGGTCACGCGATCGTTGGCCGGCTCGCCGCCGGTGATGTTGATTTGGGCCGGGAGGTGAAGGACGGACGTGGTGTTCGTGTCTCCGTTGATCAGGATGACGTCATCGCCGGCGGTTCCCTGGGCGATGACCGTATCGGACGCACCGTCGCCAACCGTTCCGCCCAAGGTGCCGGAGAGATTCAAGTTGACTGTGGCAACGTCCGTGCCGGAGAGGTCGTTGACGGCGATGACATCGGCGCCGCCGAGGGCGTTGAAACTGATGACTTCGGTGTCGTTCAGGTCCAGCACAACGCTGGCGACATTGCGGAAGAATCGCACGCGGCTGCCGTTGGCCGAGATGTCGATGTTTTCGGCAATGTTGGCGCCATTGAACAGCAAGGTATCGGTTCCGCCCTGGCCTTCGATCGTGTCGTTATCGTCGCCCGGGTTCCAGACGAATGTGTCGTTGCCGGCGCCCATCAATGCGGTGTCATTGCCATCGCCACCGGTGAACAGATCGTCGCCCTTGCTGCCGATCATCACGTCGGCGCCGAGCCCGCCATTGATGGCGAGCTGAATGGCGCCGGCTTCGAGGGCGGAGGCATCGACAACGTCGTCGCCGGCGAGCGCGTTGAGCGTCAGCCGGTCGTTGGCCGGCTCTGCGGAGAGGATGCGGACGGCGGCTTGCAGTCCGAAGACGTTGAGGCCGGCGGCGTCGCCGGCGGCGCCGAAGACGTCATTCCCGTTGGAGCCGTTGACGGTGATCGTATCGGCGGCGCCGTCGCCGCCGCCGCCGGGGCCGCGCAAGTCCAGGGTAACGCGCGTCAGGTCGGTGCCCACCATATCGCCGACGACGATGTTGTCGGCGCCGCCGAGGGCGCGGTATTCGATGTTCTCGACGTCGTCGAGGTCCATGGTGACATTGGCCACGTTGCGGAGGAAGAGGACGCGTCCGCCATTGGGGTTGATGTCGATGTTCTCGCTGACGTTGGCGCCGAGGAAGAGCAGCGTATCCGAGCCGGCCTGGCCTTCCACCGTGTCGTTGCCGTCGCCGGGTTCCCATTGGAACGTGTCGTTGCCAGCGCCGAGAAAGGCGACGTCATTGCCATTGTCGCCAAAGACAAAATCGTCGCCGTCGCCGCCGCTCAGGACATCGTCGCCTTGCGAGCCGAACAGGGTGTCCTTGTCGGCGCCGCCGTCGATGGTGAGCTTGACGACGCCCGCGGGGAGGGTGGTGGCGGTCACGCGGTCGTCGCCGCCAAGGGCGTTGATGGCGAGGGAATCGTTGGCGCCTTCGGAGTTGGTGAGGTTGACGGTGGGGGTGAGGCCGAGGACGGACACGGACGTGCCGGCGCCGACGACATCGATGACGTCGGGCCCGCTGCTGCCGTTTACGATGACGGTATCGGCCGCGGCGTCCCCGGCGGCTCCCCCGATACTGGCGGCGAGGTTGGCGTTGATCGTGGCCAGGTCGGTGCCGGCGAGGTGATTGATGGTGAGGGAGTCGATGCCTCCCAGAAGATTCACATCGGCCGTCTCGATATCGTCCAGGTCGAGGACAATGTTTCCGATGTTGCGCGTGAGGCGGACACGCCCGCCGTTGGGTGAAATTTCGACGATCTCGTTAGCGGCGCTGCAGTTGAACAGCAGTTTGTCGGTGCCCCCCTGTCCTTCGATGGTGTCGCTGCCGTCGCCCGGGTCCCATTGAACGACGTCGTCGCCGGCGCCGAGGAAGATGGCGTCGTTGCCTTGCTGGCCGTCGATGAAATCATTGTTGTCGCCTCCGAGCAGGACGTCAGCGCCGTTGCTGCCGAGAATGGTGTCATCGCCGGCGCCGCCGTCGACGGTGATCTGGATGAGGGCTGCGAGGTTGCCGGTGGCGGAGAACGAGTCATTGCCGCCGTTCATATTGACCACCAGATTTTCGCACGTGCCGATATCGATGGAGAATGGGGCGGGGTCCACGCGATCGAAGCGCACGCGCGTGCCGTTGGCGGTGGTGGTGAAGACTTCCGCGCCGTTGCCGCCGTTGATCTCGACGGTATCGATGCCGGCGCCACCTTCATTGACGTCGGTGTCATCGCCGGGGTTCCAGATGAGGCGATCGTTGTCCTCGTCGCCATTGACCGTGTCATTGCCGTCTCCGCCGGTCAGAGTGTCGTTGCCGGAGCGACCGAACAAGACGTCGTCGCCTCCCTTGCCCAGGAGAGTGTCATCGCCCGGCCCGCCATCGAGCAGGTCCGCCCCTGAGCCGCCGGTGAGGGTGTCATTGCCGTCCTCGCCGTACATTTCGGCCTTGGGCAGGGCGCCATTGGCTTCATTCAACGTTTCCTGATCGTTGCCGCCGCGTCCGAAGATGCGAATCAGGGTGGTGTTGGCGACCGTTGGGGTGCCGCCGGAGATGGCGATGGCACCGCCATTCACGACGATGGCGCCGGCGGCGGTGCGGCTGACCACGATGACGTTGTCGGCGTCGTCGCCGGTGACGGTGAGGATGCCGGTGGCTGGATCGAAGCTCGCGGTGATGATCTGTGTGGCTGGGGGGAGCCGTTTGACGCGATAGAAATTTTGGGGGACGCGGCCCATCTGATTCGTGACGAAGAGGAGCGAACCGCGGCCGGTCACGACCGAGCCGGAATTATTCCACTGGGTGAGGGTGAAGCTGGACTCGACCTGATAGGCCACGGCGTTGGAAGCCCACCAATTCAGGATGACGTTGAGGTTGGTGGCCTGGAGGCCGAGTTTGAGGTTGGGATCGATGGCGGGCGCGGCATGGGCGTCCGGCGTGCCCATTGCTGCGGTGGCGAGGACCAGGGCCCACAGAAATTTCTGAGCGCGTCCCAAGCGGCGCGCGCCGGTCGATCCGGTTGATTTCATCCGGCCAGTCTTACCCGTTTCCGTTGGCTACGGCAATGGAACTTAAGGGGCAATCCAGGAGGGGGGCGGCGGTCGTTGCCTGAGGAAAAGTCAAGAAGGCCGTCCCGCCGGCAAGCGGTTCAGCGCGTGGGACGTCAGAGTGGTGGCGGGCGTCGATGATTTTGGGCGGAGCGAGTCGGGCTCGGAGCGGAAGGCCGGCGATCGTCCGCCTGAGGTCGGCGGGTTTATCCTTCGAGTTTCCAGCCGGGACGGTAGTGGTGTTGGAGGTAGCGATCGGCCTCCGGGCAGTTGGTGGCCTTGAGGCTGGCGAAATCCCACTCAAGCTTGCGGCCGACGCGGAAGGCGACATTGCCGAGGAGGGCGGTTTCGCTGAGCGGACCGGAATAGTCGAACCGGCAGGTGGTGCTGCCGCGGGTTTTGATGGCGTTGACCCATTCCTGGTGATGCCCGACGGAATTTTGGACGGTGGGGGTGGGCGGGGTAAAGCCGGCGAAATCTTTTTCGGGAAGGAGGACGTGTCGTCCGTAGTCGGAGAGGAGCTGGCCTTTCTTGCCGACGAACAGGATGCCGCCGCCCCATTTCTTGTGTTGTTCGGGAGAGATGAGGTCAGTGGGGTATTTGCCTCCGTGATACCAAGTGAGTTTGAGGGGGCCCCAATGGGTGCCGTCCTTGACGCGGGCGGGGAACTCGTAGCGGACGGTGAGCGAGGTGGGGGTGGACTCGGGGTGGACGGCGGGGCCTTCGGCTTCGATCGCGATGGGGTGATGGAGATCGAGAGCCCAGAAGGGAAGGTCCATGAAGTGACAACCGAAGTCGGCGAGGGAGCCGCCGCCGAAGTGCCACCAATTGCGCCAGCTGAAGTGGGCCCACTCGGGGTGGTAGGGCTGTTCGGTGACCGGGCCGAGCCACAAATCCCAGTCGAGGTTTTTGGGCACGGGTGGGAAGGTGGCGGGGCGTTCCTTGCCGCCGTAGTTGGCGCCGACCCAGACGTGGACGTCGGTGACGTCGCCGATGGCGCCGGAGCGGATGAGTTCGACCACGCGTCGGTAGTTGGTGCCGGCGTGAATTTGGGTGCCGATTTGGGTGACCAAACCTTTGCGGCGGGCGAGTTCGGTGACGAACCGGGCTTCGGAGACCGTGCGGGTCAGCGGTTTTTCGCAGTAAAGATGGCGGCCGCTGTTGAGAGCGGCGACGCTGGCGACGGCGTGGGTGTGGTCGGGGGTGGCGACGACGATGGCGTCGAGGTCGGGCTGGTCGACCAGCCGGCGGAAGTCCCGGTAGGTTTTGGCGGCGGGGAACTTCTGGGCGACGGGGGCGAGGCGTTGTTCATCGACGTCGCAGAGGGCGACGATGTTGGTGATGCCCTTGAGCTGGTCGATGCTGAAGCCGCCCTGTCCGTTGACGCCGATGACGCCGATGTTGAGGCGGTCGTGGGCGGCGACAGCGCCTTGGGCGCGCAGGAATTGGGGGGCGGCGAGCCAGAGGCCGGCGGAAGCGGCGCTGGTGCGGGCGAGGAACTGGCGGCGATTCACGGGCTTCAGAGCTTTTTGGTGGAGACGTTGCGGAAGGCGACGGGGTCGTTATGGCCGGCGAAGCCGAAGAAGCCGCTGGTGCGATCCTTGCCGGGGTGGGCGGACTTGGCCATGAACTCGGTGACCTTGGAGAGGTCGGTGTCGAGGATGACGGTGCCGTTAAGTTCGACCTTGATTTTGGAGCCTTGGACGGTGACCTCCTGGAAGTTCCAATCGCCGGTGGGTCGCAGGTAACCGCGTTGGGCGGCGGACATGCCGTAGGCGGAGCCGTGATATTGGCGCTGGTCGAGCTTGGCGTACATGGGGTGTTCATTGTCGAGGACCTGGAGCTCGCACATGCCGACGTAGGCGGTGTCGCCCTGGCCGGGGTAACGGACGGCCAGGCCGTTGTTGCCACCGGGCGGCAGCTGGAACTCGAGCCGGGCGGAGAAGTCGGAGTATTCCTGGTTGAAATAGATCGTGCCGCCTTTGCCGGGTTTGCAGACCACCGCACCGTTTTTCACCTCGTAATTGTCGACCGGGCCCGCCCAGCCTTTAAGATCGCCGTCGAAGATTGTCTGGAACCCGTCGCCGCCGTGGGACGCGAGGATTTTATTCGCCTCGGCGCTGCCGATCTCCCGGAGGAAAACGTTGCGCCAGCGAATCTCGCCGCCGTGGGTCTGGAGCTCGATGGGGCCTTTGGCGGGGATGGCCTTGGTGCGGTCGTAATAATTCTCCATGAGGGCGTGATCGACGACGAGCTTGTCGTTGAGCCAGACGCTGACGCGGGAGCCGACCATGAGAATGCGGAACGCGTTCCATTGGCCGAACGGTTTGTCGGCGAGAACGAGGGGGTCCTTGCCTGGGGCGCCGGCGGAGTTGTTCCAGAGGGCGCCGCTGCCTTTGTCGGCGCCGAGGCTGAACTTTTCCTTTTCCGTGTAATCCCAGATCTGCACCTGCGGGACGCCGCGGAGATAGATTCCGGAATCGGCCTTCGGCACGGTCTTGTACTCGACCAACAGCTCGAAGTCGCCGTAGTCCTTTTCGGTGGTGGCGTATTTGCCCTGGCCGTCATTCACGAGTTCGCCGTTCTCGACGCTCCAGTGTTTCGCCATGTCGGCCTTCCACGCGGCGTCCTGCTCGGCTCGTTTTTCCGCGGAGAGCGCGAGGTATTTTCGGTGATCGAACGTGTCACCCCCGCGCCAGCCTTTGAGGTCGATGCCGTTGAAGAGAGCGATGAAGCCATCGGGCGGAGTCGCGGCGGCGTGGACGGTCGCGGGCTGGCTGAGGCAACTCGCGGCCAGAGCGATCGCGACGAGTCCGGAGAGAGGATGAATGCGCATAAGTGGTTTGATGGACGTGCCTGGTCCGTCCGGTGTTCACGACGAAATTGGCTCCGCGCTGGCGATGACGGGGACGGGACGGCGGCGCCTGTATTTTGGTTAGGCGGGTCCGGCTATGGCTCTTTGGGGGGCGGGGATTTGCCGGGTGCGGTTGGGGTGTCGGCCACGAGGCGTTCCACGGCCCGGGTCAGCGCCGAGCCGCGGTAATTGAGCGCGGCGATGCGTCCGTCGGCGTCGATCAGCATGGCGTCAGGCAGGCTGCGGAGGCCGAACGAGGCACGGAGCGCGCTTCCGTTCCATTCCCCGCCGTAGGCTTGTGGCCAGGGTGTGGCATCGGTTTTCGATGCCGCCTCGCCCAGGTCGCGTTGGACGTCGAAGTTGATGCCGACCATGTGCAGTCGTTTGTTTTGGCCGAAGCGATCGTAGAGCGGCTTGAGCTGGCGGACATCGGAGGCGCGTGTGCCGGTCCAGGAAGCCCAAAATTCCAGGAGGACGGGTTTGCCGCGCAGCTGGTCGGACGAGAGGATCTGGCCGTTGAAGTTGGTGACGGCGAAGGAGGGTGCGCGCTTGCCCACCCGGAGAGTGGCGCGGACGGCGATGGAGAACTCGCCGAGATCGATGGGCCTGGCCGGGTCGCCGGCGGGCACGGTCACTTCGTGGCTGAAGTTGCCGATTTGTTCGTAGGAATAGTCTTCCCGGCTGGGATCGGTCGGGCTGATGTTGAGCGTGTAGGAGCCGGGAGGAACACCGTCGATGCGGAAAGCGCCGTTGGTTTCGAACTCGAGCACATAGGAGCGGTTGCCGCGTTCCCAAGCCCGGCCTTCGGGCGAGCGCCAGTAGGCCTCCTGGAGTTTTCGCTGGCGCGCCCAGAGTGCCTGCCGTTCTTCGTCCGTGGTGGCCTTGCTGTAGTCGATCGACGGGACGTTCATTTGCAGCGTGCGCGACAGGCTGAGCTGGTGAAAGTCGCGCAGCCAGTCGACGTCCTCCGGCTCGCCGCCGGTTACTTTCATCCGGCCCACGATGGTGCGGCCTTCGCCGAGGACGATGTTGGTGGATTGTCCGGGCGCGAGCGTCAGCGGGAATTGATGGCTGGTGGTGGAACGGGTCGAGTCGCCCATCTGGACCATATAGCGCAGAGAAATCATGCGGTCGCCGGGCGGGACGCGATTGAAGTGGAACGAGCCGTCCTCCTCGGTGTCGTCGGAGACGTAGATGGAGAGGGGCTGGGATTCGCGGGATTCGTCCGTGTAGCGGTAATGGAGGTTGCCGAGCTGGACGGAGCGGGCCTTGGGGCCGCGGCGGGGCAGGCGGACCACGCCGTGGATTTCGGCCCAGGGCTGGAGGGTGATGAGAACGGGGGCGGCGGGATTGGTCACGCGGACCTCGGCGAAACCCTTGGCGTGGGTGGCGATGATGGTGTGCGGGTCGAGGCGGGCGGGGAACTGGAACTCGCCGCGGGCGTCAGAACGGACCTGGGGTCCGCTGTCGCTGCTGCGGGAGAGATCGCCGGAGTTGCGGAAATAGGCGTATTCGCCGGGCTCGACGAGGTTGGCCAGGGCGCCGGGGAGAGGGGTTCCGTCCGGGGCGACGATTCGGCCGAAGACGCCGCGTTCTTTTTTGAGGGCGAAATTGTTGGTGTAGAGGCCGCCGCGGGAGAACTCGGGTGAGGCCGCCGGGCGGTAGCCGGGGGCCTCGATGAGGATGGCGGTGCGGACGCTGCTCGAGTATTCGACCAGGCGGACGTTGTATTCGCCGTTGCGCCCACGAAACGTGTTGTAGCGCTCCCAGCGGATGGGTTCACCTGGATTGTAGGCGCGGCCGCGAAAGATGCTGAACTCCGGGATGGGCTTGCCGGTTTCCGCGTCGGTGACGAAACCGCGCGCGCTGGACGACTTTTGCAGGGTGAAGATCTGCTCGGTTTCATTTCCCGAGAGGATGTGGGTGACGGACGAGTGGTTCGTGGCGCTGATGTAAAATCGCAGCGGGCCATCCGGGGCGTTTGGCCAGATGAACGTCCCTCGCTCATCCGCCTCCGCCTCAAATTTCAACAGCCGGGTGGAGTTCTTCCAGGTCTCAAGCCGGACGCGTGCGCCGGGGACGGGCTGCCGGCTTTGGTCCTGGACCTTACCGACGAGTCGGCGTCCGGGCCGAAGAGAGATGCTCTCGGTGACCGTTGCATCGGAGCGGTTGGGAACGCTGACCAACTTCAACTCAGGCGCGTAGTTTGGCGCCTGCGCGACGAGGTTGAAGGCGCCCGCAGCGGAGACTGAAAATTTGAAGCGGCCGTCGGCGCCGGAGCGCGCGGTTTGGTCTTCACCGTCGCCGTCGCTGCTGTTCCGGGCGGGGGCGAGTCGCAGTTCGGCGCCGGGCACGGGATTTCCTGACGGGTCGCGCACGGTGCCGACGATTTGCTGGGCCGGATCCAGCTGGGCGAGGGCGCGGCGGGCGCGCAGTTCATCGGGTTGCACGGAGGCCACGCCAGCCGACGCCTCGCGATCGCGCACGCCATAGATCTTTGGGCGAAAATCGGGATGGGACACCGCGAGTTGAAACTGGTCGAGCGACGCGGGGGCCGCGGACGAAGACCAGCGGCCTTCTGCGTCGGTCGTCACGGTGTCGTAGTCCAGGCGTTCGTATTCGCGGCGGGAGGTGGCGGTCAGGTGATAGAGGACGACGGTGGCGCCGGCGATGGGCGTGCCGGCGGCGGTTTGCACGACGCCGCCGGCGGTGGTTCCGGTGATTAGATTTGCGGTGATGGTGCGGTCCGCGGGCCCGAGTCCGGTGGCCGGGTTTCGGAAGACAAACGGCAATCGTTGGGGGGCTCGGACCACCACCACGACCCCGGCTGCCTGCTGGGGTGGGAAGGACAGTTGGATGCGACCGTTTGCATCGGAGCGCGCTCGGCCAAAAAAATAGGCCCCGTCGAGATCCGAGATGGTGAGGGTGGCTTCGGCGTCGGGCACGGGGCGTCCAACGCTGTCGCGGGCGAGAACGTGCAGGGTTCCATGGTAGTCGTCATCAGCCAGGGCCCGCGAACGGCGGACGACGCGATTTTCCGGCAGTTCGGCCGGCGCGGTTGAGCTGGGGCCGTCCTCGGTGGTGGCCGCCAACAGGACGGGGGCGCTTTGGCTGAAAAGGGAGATCATGTCGAAGCGGGTGACGGTCTGATCGGGGTGTGGGTTGGCGAGGGCGGTGTGGTAGACGCGGAGTCTTGGGGGACGGCCGGGCGCGGGGATAGGCGTGGTCCAGATGGCGTATGAGCGGGGATCATCGATGGCGGCCCGGCGTTCGCCTGCGGGGGTCATGTCGCGTCCGTGGATCCCGTAGGTCAGGCGGACGGATTCGCGGAGGCCATCGGAGTAGTGGAAAACGACGGCGGCGATGGGTGTTCCGTCGCGATCGGATCCGTCGATGGCGTGGAGCAGATGGAGGGTGCCGAATTTGCGGTTCAGGGTTGAGCCGGTGACGATGGGAGGCAGGAAAACGCCCTGGCGCGCCTCGCGGAGTCCGGTGAGGCGCACGGGGGCAGCGATGGTGAACGGCGTGTCGTGATCGGTGGTTTGACCGGGAGGCAGGAGGGATGGGGAAACCTCGGTATTGGGCCGGGCGGCGCTGGTGTCGTTGTTGGCGGGCGGCAGCGCGATGGGTTGGTAGCTGGCGTGGGCCAGCGTGGACAGCAAGGCTACGAAGGCGAAGGCGAGGGCACAAGGTCGCCGCACGCGGCGGCCCGTGGCGGACGGGCTGGACGAAGTGGACGGGTTGGTTGAGGGGCGAGGCGGTTGCTCCCCGGGGGCTGCGCGGTGCCGCGCTGAGGATTGCGCGCGGATGAATCGTAAGGTTTGCATCCCGATTTTTTGTCCGGTGGCGTCGCCGTGGCGAAAATGCTTCACACGTACCGCGGCGGGCTTGGCCTGGTCATCTTGGTTCGAAAAATACGGACTCCGGGATTGGACGAAAATTCATTGGAAGCATGACGGGTTTTTTCCGTCCAACGGGGCGATCATGACCCAGAATTATCAGACTGCCACGGTGTCGCGGGTGTTGCTGGAGGGGGAGGTGGGCCGGGGGAGTGTCTGCACCGGCGCAAGTCGTGGAGGGAGCGCGGCGGGATTGCGGTGGTGGCTATTGACCGGGGTGCTGTTGTTGTTGGCGGTGGCATTGGCTGGACCGGAGGCCGCCTGCGCGGCCGGGCATGGGGTGATCTTTTCCGAAGGGGACGGGGTTTTCACAAACGGGTTGCACCTCGAGTTGCGGTCGAAGGCCAAGGCGGGGTCGGTGCGTTACACACTGGATGGCTCAGAGCCCGGTCGGGAGTCGACCCTGTATACCGGGCCAATCGCAATTGAGGAGACAACCCAGGTGCGGGCGCGGGCGTTTGATGGGCGGGGAGCGGCGGGCGACGTCGTCAGCCGCACCTATGTTGTGGTGGAGGCGGCCCTCACTCCGTTCAACTCGAACCTGCCGCTGGTCGTGGCGGTGACGGGGGGGCAGGAGATTGGGCGCGAAGAGCGTGTTCCGTCGGCGATCCTCTTTCTGGGCGGCGAACCTGGCGGCGATGACGCTCGGCGGACGTCGCTGTGTGGCCCGGTGGAGATCGCGAGTCGGGCGTGGCTGAACCAGCGGGGCCGTGCGTCGACGCATTACCCCAAGCGATCGTTCACGGTCAAAATCGTGGGTGAGGGCGATGATTTTCGAAATGTGCCGGTTTTGGGGATGCCGAAGGACTGTGACTGGGTGCTGTATGGGCCGTATCCGGACAAGACGCTGATGCGGGATGCGTTGGCGTATGAGCTGAGCAACCAGCTGGGGCGTTGGGCTCCGCGGACGCGGTTCGTGGAATTGTTTCTGCAGGAGCACAAGGGTCGGCTGGGGCCGGGGGATTACGTGGGCGTTTACGTGCTGATGGAGCGGGTCAAGCGGGACGCGAACCGGATTCACGTCACTCGATTGGACCCGGACGACAACGCTGGCCTGGCGGTGACGGGCGGCTATGTGTTCAAGAAGGATCACAGCAGCCGGGGAATGGGGCAGATGATGGCGCCGGGCTATCCGCCGTTCGAGGATGCCACCTCGCGGCGCACGGGTTACCCGACCGGCCCGGGCGGCTTCCCGGGGGACCCGGCGGGGTTTCAGCCTCCGTTTCGCGGCCGGACCAGTTCAAGCTCCAGCTCGAGTTCGAGCTCCAGCCGTTCGAGTTCGAGCCGATCGTCCCGGACTGGCCCGGTGACCAACGTGATTGGGGCGGCGGTATTTCCGAAGCGGGATGTTGCGGTGGTTCGTTCCGTGATGATCGACGAAGACGGCAACGAGATGGTGGTGATGGATGACGAAGGAGAGTCGCTGGGGACGAGTTTCAAGACGACGGTGTTGACCAATCGGTTTTACTATGTTGATCCGGAGGCGGACGAGATTACCGGGGTGCAGCGCACGTGGCTGATGCGGCACGTGGAGTCGGCGGAGCGGGCGATTGCGGGGGCGGATTTCCGCAGTGTGGACAAGGGCTACGCGGCGTATTTGGACGCGGACTCGTTCATCGACTACCACCTTTTGGTGGAAACGACCAAGAATGTGGACGGATTTCGGTTCAGCACATTTTACCATTTGGATCGCGGCGGAAAGATTCGGATGGGCCCGTTGTGGGATTGGAATTTGAGCTTTGGAAACTGCAATGGGAAGCAGGGGTATATGTCGACGAACTGGCTGTGGCCGCAGCTTGACGATCGGGAGTATACGTGGTTCCGGCGGTTGTTTGAGGATTCGGATTTTGGCCAGCGGTATGTCGATCGCTGGGCGGAATTGCGCGGTACGGTGTTCTCGACCACCAACGTGCTTGGCCTGGTGGACCGGTGGGCTGCGCAGTTGGAAGAGGCGCAGAAGCGCAACTTCGAGCGCTGGCCGATTTTGAGCACGACCATTCACCCCAACTGGTTCCTGGCCGAAAGCTACAAGGGGGAAGTCGACTGGATGCGGGATTGGATTGCGCAGCGGCTGGCGTGGATCGATGCCCAATTCGTGGCGGCGCCGACGGTGCAGCGGACGCCGACGGGAGCGCTGAGTTTGGAGACCGCGGGGGCGGAGGTCTACTTCACGACGGACGGCCGCGATCCGCGCGCCTCCGGCGGCGTCGTCGCGCAAGGTTCACAAAAGTTTACGGAGCCGGTGACGCTGCCGGCGGGGTCGGCCCTTTTGGCCCGGGCCCGACTGGGCGAACGCTGGAGTGCCCCGCGCAAGGTGAACGCGGAGAAGTGACGTTGGACGATGAACGTTGGACGATGAACGTTGGACGATGAACGTTGGACGATGAATGTTGGACGATGAACGTTGGACGTTGAACGTTGGACTTCGGACTTCGGACTTCGGACTTCCGCTTTTGCTTTTCCTATCCGTTGAGTCCGAGGGAGAGCGTGGGGCAGGGGATGTTGGGGGAGGCGGGTTGGATGGCGACGTGGGTGCCGCCGCGGTTGGCGAGGTGTTCGGAGACGACGCGGTGGGCGAGTTCGGGGGTGTTGCAGTCACCGCTGAGGTGGCCGAGGAAAATGTGGCGGAGTTCAGCGGAGAGAATCTCACTGGCAACGAGGGCGGCGGCATCGTTGGAGAGGTGGCCGTGGCGGCTGAGGATTCGTTGCTTGGTGGCCCAGGGGCGTTTGGTATCCTCCTGGAGCATTTTCACGTCATGGTTTGCTTCGAGCACGAGGACGTGGGAGGGTCGGACGCGTTCGATGACGAGGCGGGTGGCGTGGCCGAGATCGGTGAGGAAGCCGATGTTGCCGGCATGGGTGCGGACGAGGAAGCCGACGGGATCATAGGCGTCGTGGGGGACGCTGAACGTTTCGACGGAGACGTCGCCGAGTTCGAAGGCGCTGCCGGTGGCGAAGAGGCGGAAATCGAAGCGGGCCTCGGGGAACTGGAGCTCGATGGCTTCCTTGGTCAGGCGGTTGCAGTAGACGGGGATGTTGAGGCGGGCGGCGAGCACGGCGAGCCCCTGGGTGTGGTCGGTGTGCTCATGGGTCACGAGAATCCCGCTCAAGTTTTCCGGAGTTCGTCCGATGCCCAGCAGGCGCTGCCGGATTTGGCGCGCGCTTAATCCGGCGTCGATCAGCAAGCGGCAATCGTCCGTCTCCAGGTAGGTGCAATTGCCGCTGGAACCGCTGGCGAGGATGGTGAAGTGCGCGGGCACGGTCGGAACGTTACGGAATCGCAGGATGATCGAGCAATCGCAATATCGCAGGAGCGGGCCGGTGGTGGTCGATGAAAGCATCGGCAGTCGGGTCCCGATTGCATGTGCGGTGGCGGTTGCGTTGGCGGCTGGAGCCTGGGGGGAGGGCTCCGGGGGGCGGGGATTACGGACGGGCCGCGGATGGAGCCGGGGCTGGTTTTCCCTTGCGGTGAGAAATTCCAAACCTGTTTAATTCGCACGTGGCACAAGGTCTGTATTTGTCGCAGAAGTTGTCGATGCAGCAAGTGCTGGCGCCCCAGCTCCAGCAGTCGCTCGCGTTGTTGCAGGCGCCTACCCTGGAGCTGAAGGCGCTGGTCGAACAGGAGTTGCAGCAGAACCCCCTGCTGGAGGAGATCCTGGTCGAGGATCAGGAGACGGGGGAGAAAACGGAGCGGGAGCGGGAGGGGGACACGCAGATTGTAGCTCAGGCGGACCCGGCCGAGCCGCCGGCCGACACCAATTTCGATCCGGCCACGGAGAAGCCGAACCCGGATCCGGTTGACGATTTTGAGGCGGAATTTCAGCGGCTGACCCAGCTCGACCAGGAATGGCGCGATCATTTCGCGGAAACGAACATTCCGATGAAGGCGAGCCCCGAGGATGAGGAGAAGCGGCAGTTCATGTTCGACTCGCTGGCGACGGGCACTTCGCTGCAGGAGCACCTGATCGAGCAGGTCCGGCTTTCGGAGATCACGGATGAGCAGCGGCCGGTGGCCGACATGATCATCGGCAACATCGACGATTACGGGTATCTGAAGGCGACCCTGGAGGAGATGGCGACTTCGACTGGCACGCCGTCGGAGCGGATCGAAGAGGTGCTGAAAATCGTGCAGAGCTTCCACCCCCCGGGGGTGGGGGCGCGCGATCTCCGCGAGTGCCTCATGCTGCAGCTCGAACGCCAGAACAAGCAGCACACCTACGAATACCGCATTGTGCGGGACTTTTTTGACGCGCTCGGCAAACGCCGCCTGCCGGAGATTGCCAAGGGTTTGGATCAGGATGTCGTCGACGTGCAGAAAATTGTCAGCCGCATCGCCCTGCTCGAGCCGCGGCCGGGCCGAGCGTTCCTGCCCGACAACGATCAGTATGTGCTGCCGGAGGTGTTCGTCACGCGGCAGGGCGAGGATTTCGTGGTGTCGACCAACAACGAGCAGATCCCCCATTTGCGCATCAGCAACACCTACAAGGATCTGATGGCTCAGGCGGACTCGGATACGGAAGTCCGGGAGTACATCCGCGAGAAGATTCGCGCCGGGAAATTCCTCATCAAGAGCCTGCATCAACGCCAGCAGACGATCCTGAATATCGGGAAGGAGATCGTCAGCCGTCAGCGCGAGTTCATGGAGAAGGGCGTGGCCCATCTGCGTCCCCTGACCATGGTCCAGGTGGCCGAGGTTGTTGGGGTGCACGAGACCACGGTCAGCCGCGCGGTTTCCGGCAAGTACATGCAGACGCCCCAGGGCGTATTCGAGATGAAGTATTTCTTCACCTCGGGCATCCAGACGGCCAACGGTGAAGGCATGTCCAACACGAGCGTGAAGGACATGATCGCGGATATCTTCCGGAACGAGGATCCGCTCAAGCCTCTCTCGGATCAGGAGGTGGTCCTGATGCTTTCCGAAAAAGGCATCGTCATTGCCCGCCGGACGGTGGCCAAGTACCGATCCGAGCTCAACATCCTCCCGTCGAACCTGCGCAAGACCTACTGACCGCAGGTTAAAGCGCGCGGGCTCGATAGAACCGAGTGGGCAGCGCGAACGAAGCGGGATCGGTGATTCTCACGCGGCCGCTGGCACTGTTCGTGGAGACCACGGGCGCCCAGAGCGGAGTAGAAAGGGAGGTCGATGCCTCGACGGTGAACGCCTGTCCGGGCTTTGACACGACGTCAAAGCTGAAGGTCCCGCCCGAACGGCCGAGGTTGGTCAGGACCAACGAGCTGCTGCTTCCAGAGGCGGCCTGCACGGTGAAGTGGGTCGATGAAATTCGGTAGGCCATGGCGCGGTAGGAGGCGTTCGATATGACCTGACTCACCCGGAAGAAATCCACGGCCGCGTCGTACGACTGGCCGGCGGTGAGCACGCCCGCCGGGACGACGACGGAGCGCGCCAGCCCGTTCAACGCCCCGGCACTTCCGTAGTCAGGAGTTTCGAAGTTGTCGCCGATTTGGACTTTGATGTAGTCGGCGGCGGTGCCGTTTAGAAAGGCGTCCCAGCGCAAGGTGTAGGGCTGGGTTGGATCGATCGACTGGGCGCCTGCATAGTCGCTGAGGTGCGGCGCGTTGGGTTGCGCCGAGCTGTTCGCCAGGTTCAGGGTGACCTGCTGATTGGAGTTCGCGGCCACGACGATGAAGGTGTACGAGCCGGCGGGAAAGCGCACTTCGGCGAGAGCCGGGTTGGTCTCCGGCGCGAATAAGGACCAGAACTCCGGTTGAAAAATGGTCTGCTGCAGGTTGGTCGACGATTGGCCGGGCACCGTCAGGACGATCTGAGTGGCCGTGCGATTGGACGAGAGCGTTGTGGTGGCGCCAAACGCCACCGGGAGGTCGGCGTCCAATCCCGCCGGACCGGTCGAGTTTTGGACGTAGTTGAAAAAGCGGCCGAGACCAAAGCTGGTGAACTGATTCGTGCCGGTGCCGCTGCTCCCTCCGCCGCCACCGGTCGTGAAGGTTCCGAAATCGCCATCGAAAGGGTCGCCCGTGATATCCTCGCCGGACACCGTCCAGATGATGGTCTTGCCCGTGGGAAAGGCCGGGCTCGGTGTGCAGGTCATGATGGTCTGCTGGACATTCCAGGACACATTCACGTGGAGCGGCGTGAACGGGTTGGATTGGTCGAGGAACATGGCGGTGGTGGCCGAGGTTTCCATGGGCAGATCGAAGGTAAACTGGACGGGCGCGGTGGGGGAAACGCCGGTTGCCCCCCGGGCGGGCACGACGGAAATCAGGGCGGGCTGGCCTTGAACCGGGAACGAGGCGAAGGCGCCGAGGAGGAGCCACAAGGTTGCGGCCAGCGGGCCCGACATCGATTTCAACGAATACGATTTTGCGTTCATAAACTTCATAGCGCACGGCCGGTTCGAGACGGGATTTCCTGGGACGTTCGCCCCGGCGCCAAGTCTTCCATCCTTGGGGTTGTTCGACGGCTAAAGAGTATCGAGCTTGTCAAATGGGGCAAGGCCATTTTACGGCGGAAAACAGGGTTTGGCGTAAGAATGGAGCGGGTGGGCGCGTTGCATGATTTGCAGCCGCCAAAGGGGACCCGGGGTGCGGGCGTCCCCGCCCGCAGAAACGATGGAACGGCTGGCCGGCTCGAACCGTTCCCCGAGACTGGAAATTTCCGAACGTTCGGTTGCGCATTGCCGGGCTGGCGGCGCGCTGCGGAGAGCGCGCCCTACCTTGCGGTTTGTGGGAACCGGTCGCGGGTCAATGTCGACCCTTGGTGCGGGGGAAATTATCCGCCACCGTGCGGACGAAGTGTTCCAGTTGTTCCGGGGTATGCTCGCTGGAGATGGCGATGCGGAAGTAGGCGGAGCCCGGTCCGGACTGGTATTGGATAAAGGGGGGATGAATGCCGGCTTTGACCAACGCCTGGCAGAGGTGCCTGCCGGCTGCAGGGGACGGTGGGCGAAGCGGGATGATGGGGCCGGGGCCATCGTTCATGGGCAGACCAACCTCCCGCAGGGCGGATCGGACGTAGGCGGAGTTGAACAACAGGCGCCGCCGGAGAGTTGGCTGGCTTTGAACCAGGTCGAGGGCGCGTTGCGCGCCGGCCGCGAGCGGCAGCGGCACCGGGGTGTTGCCGATAAAAATTCCGCTGTGGGCAACCAGGCGTTTCCGCACCGCCCGGGAACCGAGCACCAGGCCGCCGTAGACACCAAACGCCTTGCTGAGCGTGGCGGTCTGGATGACGCGTCCGCCGGCGGGACCGGCTCCGAGGTATTCGAGCGTGCCCCGGCCGTGTCGGCCGAGGACGCCCGCACCGTGGGCGTCGTCGACGAGCAGCCAGCCATTCCGCGGCAGGACTTCGAGGTAATCGGTGAGCGGCGCCGTTTCGCCGGAATGACCAAGCAATCCGTCGGTGATAAGGAGGACGCGCGCGCGGGGGCCCGCACGGTGGATTGCGCGCCGCGCGGAGGCGGGGTCGCGATGGCGGAACGGCCGGAGGGGACAGCCGAGCAGGCGAGCGGCGTCGTGGAGGCTGGCGTGGGCGCGCTCGTCAATCACGGCGTGGGTGACTTCTCCGGCGAGCGCCTGAGCGACGCAAAGATTCGATTGATAACCGCTGGAGACGAGGGTGGCGGTGGGCGTGTTAAAAAACGATGCGGCGGCCGACTCGAGGCTTTCGTAAAGCTCGTGGTTGCCGGTTGTGCGGCGGGAGGCGGCGACGTTCAAGCCTGCGCCCGCCAGGGCGGCGCGGATCGACTCCAGGATCTCGGGATGCGAGCTGAGGCGCAGGTAATCGCAGCCGGCAAAATAAACGAGGCGCCGTCCTTGAAACTCCACGCAGGTGCGATCGATCCAGCGGAGGGGGGCGGCCAGGCCGTCCGCGGTGCCGCAGGTATGGGGCGATTTAACTGATGGCATTTCCGGAGATCCAGTCAACTCACCGACCTCCATGTCAGTGAGCAGTACTGGGTTGGCAGTAAGACCGGAAATCGTAAGCCGACGATAAGAAACGAGGCGATCGAGTCAACGAAGAAAAACTTCGGCGAGACGTCCGTGGTCCATCCGCGCGACCTGGTGGATGCAGGCGGGCAGGTCCTCTTCATGATGGGTGACGACCACGAGCGTGGCGCCTGACGCGGCGGCTTCCTCCAAGGCGTGGCGCATGAGCGCGCGCGCGGGGACGTCCAGGCCATCGAACGGCTCGTCGAAGAGAATCAGCGCCGGATCATTGACGAGCGCCCGGGCGAGCAGGACGCGGCGGGCTTCGCCGAACGACAGCTCGAGAAAGTTGCGGCGGGCGAGTGGGGTCAGGTGCAGGCGTGCGCAAACCTGCCGCACCTGCCGGCGCTGGCGGGCTGAGATCCGCTCGTGAAGGCCGAAAGTGGCGTGGAAGCCGGACGCGATGACGTCGGCCGCGGGAATGGCTTCGCGATAGGCGGCGTGGAGTTCGGGTGAGACGACCCCGAGCCGGGCGCGCAGTTCCCAGATGGTGTTTTTTGGCGTGAAGGAGAAGCGCCGGACGTGGCCGCCCCAGGCGGGGTGCACGTCGCCGGCGATGAGCTTGAGCAGGGTACTTTTTCCGGATCCATTCGGGCCGACGATGGCCCAATGCCGGCCCTGATGGATTTTGAGATTAATCTCCCGAAGAGTGGGCGCTGTGCCGAGGTAAACGTCGGCGCCGGCGATTTCGATCAAGACGGGCCCATCCTCGCGGTGGGAGGCTGTGGCGCAGGCGTCCGGCCGACCGGGGCGATTGGACTCCTGGCCATCGCTCTTCGCAGGCGAGTCGGCTGCCCGGGGGGGCGGAGTTCCCACGGCGGGCATTTGGGCCGGGGCCGGTGCGCGGCTCTCTTGGAAGCACGAATCAAACATTGCCCGGCCTCGGCGCCGGCCGAGGCGGCGTTGCTCAACGATGCGGCCGTCTTCCAGCATCAGCCGATGCGTCATGGCGGTGGGAACTTCATCGCCGCGATGGGTGGAGACCAGCAGCTGAGTTCCCTGAAGGGCTGCGTCGTCCAGCGCGGCCAGCAACGTGGCGCGCGCGCCCGCATCCAGGCCGTCGCCGATTTCGTCGCAGACGAGCACGCGGGGCCTGGCCGCGAGCGCGCGGGCGATGAGCACGCGTCGCAGTTCGCCCGTGGAGAGCTCCTGAATGTTGCGGGTGACGAGGTGCTGGACCCGGAGCAGTTCGGTGACGGCGGCCACGTGCCGCCGCTGGTCCGGGGTCAGGCTTTGGTAGACGTAATCGCCGCCGCCGACGCCGGAGCGGATGACCTCGCTGACGCGGAGGTTCCATTCGATCTGGAGGTAGCGATGGTGAAGTTCCGGCGAGACGAGGGCGAAGGCCTCGCGGATGCCGACGGCGGTGACCTGGGGTGGCGGCGTGAGGTTGTAGAGACGGGGCGGCTCGGGTGCGACCAGGGGCCAGACCTCGCCGCGGACCAGGCGCAGGAAGGTGCTTTTGCCCGAACCGTTTTGGCCGAGGACGACCCAGTGCTGGCCGGGCCCGAGCTGCCAGCTGATGTCGCGCAGAATCAGGCTCCCGCCCAATTCCACGCTGGCGTTGTCCAGCACGACCAACGGAGCGCGCGATGCGGCCTTGGTCATCGGGCGAGGTAGGGAACGCGCCCGGGCGTGTCGGAGCGCATGCACCACAAATGGCCGCCGGCGGTGATGAAGACGGTCTGCAGATCGTCGCCGCCGAAGGCGCAGTTGGTGACCTCGTCATTGGGGATCGGCACAAAATCGAGGAGACGTCCGCGAGGGGACAGGACGTAGAGGCCGGCCTTGCGTGGATCGGCGGTTTCGTAGGGCGGGTTGGGCCGGTTCAAGCCGGCGGCGACGTAGAGGCGTCCCCGGCGATCGAGCTTGAAGCCGTCCGGTCCGCGCGCGTTGCCCCAATCGAAGATCAATTTGCGACTGCGCGGACGGATGGTGCCGTCGGCCTTCAACGAGAACCGCCACAATTTGCGGGCGCCGCCGACCTGGTTGTTGTTGTTGTCCGCCACGTAGAGGAATTCGTCGTCGGCCGAGACGAGCACTCCGTTTGGACGTTCGACCTCGTGGGTGATGACGCGGGTGACCACGCCGGGGCCGTCGATGCGGTAGACGCCTTCGACCAGGCGGCCCTGGGCGTCGCGCATTTCCATGTCGTCCCGCGGGCCGTAGCGCGGATCGGAAAAATAGATCCGTCCGCGGGAGTCGATGGTGAGGTCGTTGGGGGTGTTGAAGCGGTGGCCGTCGTATCGCTCGGCAAGAACCGTGACTGCGCCGTCCTTCTCCAGCCGGGTTACGCGACGCCGGCTGCTCTCGCAAATGACAATCCGATGCTGTGGGTCGATGAGCAGGCCGTTGGAGCCGGCATCCTCGCGCACCACCGAGACGCCGCCATGTCCGTCGTGGCGTTGGATGGCCCCGTCGCCGGACGAGAGCAGGTAGCCATCAGGATGCCAGGCGGGCCCTTCGCCGGCGCCGCGGGGGCTGAGTTCCACGGGGCGGGTGCCGGAGGCGAATGGAGATCGATCCGCGGCGGAGGCCGCGGCGGCGACCGCGGCAAGGAGGAGGGCCGGGACCAAACGTCCGGCGGCTGACCGGGTGAACATGGCGGTGACGCTACCGAGTTTGTGCGGGCTGGCCAATCGTAATTCGAGACGGCGGCCTGGGGCCTTCGGAACTTGCAGGCGAAAATTTCAAAGGGGCATCGGAAAAGCGGTCCCGTGCCGGGTGCGCCCGAGTTCCGGGGCTTTGAAGATTGGGCTCGACGGAGAATTTGCCGACCGTAGCCTTTTTCATCCTTATGAAGCCCATTCAGGTCCACCGGCTCGGGTTTGTGTCGATCAGCGTGTGGTTGGCGTTGTGTCAGCCTGCGGTCACGGGCCGGGCGGCGGATGACGCCGCGGGTGCGCCTGTCCGGGACGGACTCTGGCTATATCTGGACGCCGCGCGAGAGACGGGCGCGCGGCAAGCGGCGGCGCTGCCGTCGATCGGCAATGGCTCACCGGTGGACCGCTGGCAGAATCTGGTCGTGGGCGAGGCGGGGGTCGTTCAGTCCTGGGCGCCGAGTCGTCCGGTGTTCCGGCGCGATGAGACTGAGGCTTTCGTGCGTTTCGATGGCAAGGATGACTATCTCAGTTTGATCGGTGGGCGGCGGCGATTGAAGGCGGCCACTGTATTCATCCTGGCGGCGCCGCGTTCGAACCGGGGCGGATTCACGGGACCGCTCGGGGCGAGCGCCGCGGGGCAAAACGACTACACTTCGGGTTTGAATCTCGATCAGGGCCCGTCGGCGACCACCAATTTGAGCGTGCTCAACGTGGAATCGGCCGGGAGCGGCGGGTTTCGAAATCTGCTGCAGCCGGGGCGCAATCTGGCGGCGGGCCTGCCTTTCGACAGCTTTCATGTGTTCACCGTGCGCACCGCGATCGGGCCGAACGGCAACGAGCTTTATCTCGACAGCGTCAAGCTGGGGGACCGGGCGCGTTTGAATTCGGAGCTGGGGTTCGATGAAGTGGTCATCGGCGGACGGCTTTATTCCAATGACCCGGGCGAGCCGCCGTCGGCGCAGGGTCAGTTTCACGGGGATATTGCGGCGGTGCTGGCTTACAACCGTGCCCTGAGCAACGAGGAGCGTCTCCGGGTGGAAGACTGGCTGCTGAAGCGGGCGCCGGCTCTCAACGCGCTGGCGTCCGGCAGCCGCGGCCACGCTTTGGAGACGTTGAAGGACGCGCCTCCGGTGCAGATGTTCGTGCCGGGCTTCGCGGTGGAGGAATTGCCGTTGCGGCTGCGCAACCTGACCGGCGTGCGTTACCGGCACGATGGAAAGCTCGTGGCGTTGGGTTACGACGGGCGGATCCTGCTGGCATCGGACACGGATGGCGACGGCCGGGAGGACAGCGCGAAAGTGTTTTGGGACAAGTCGACGTTGCGCGGGCCGATTGGGATGGCCTTGTTGCCGGCGGGGGATCCGCGCGGGGACGGGGTGTTTGTGGCGAGCAAGGGCAGGGTATCGCTGATTGTCGACCGCGACCGGGACGGCGTGGCGGATGAAGAAATCGTCGTGGCCACCGGCTGGAAGGAGATCACCCAGAATGTGGATGCGATCGGCCTGGCGGTGGATGCTCGGGACGGCTCGATCTATTTCGGGCTCGGCACGGCGAATTATGCGAACGGGTATCTGGTGGATCCGGCGACAGGCAAGTCGGCCTTTGATTTGGCGAGCGATCGGGGAACGATCCAGCGGGTGTCGGCGGATTTTCGCAAACGGGAGACGGTCTGCACCGGCGTGCGGTTTACGTGCGCGCTGGCGTTCAACCGCGCGGGCGACCTGTTTGCTTCCGAGCAGGAGGGAGCGACCTGGCTGCCGAACGGCAATCCGCTGGACGAGTTGCTGCACATCCGGCCCGGCCTGCATTACGGCTTTCCGCCGCGTCATCCGCGTCATCTGCCCCAGGTGATCGATGAGCCCGCGACGTTCGAATATGGCCCGCAGCATCAAAGCACCGTGGGCATGGTGTTCAATGAGGGGGTCAATGGCGGTCGGGCGTGGGGGCCGGCGGGGTGGGGGGGCGACGCGCTGCTGTGCGGCGAGTCCCGCGGCAAACTTTATCGAACGCGCCTGGCCAAGACTCCGGCGGGATACGTGGCGCAGAACCAGTTGATTGCCGGCCTGGGTTTTTTGTTGGTCGACACTTGTGTGACGCCGCAGGGGGATCTGCTGCTGGCCTGTCACAGCGGTCCGCCGGACTGGGGCACGGGACCGGCGGGCGAGGGGAGGATTTTCCGCGTGCGCTACACTGGGCGCGACACGCCGCAACCGGTCTGGGCCTGGGCGGCCGGGCCGGATGAATTTCGCGTGGCCTTCGACCGGCCATTACGGGACGCCGATTGGGCCGGCGCGCGGGCCAAGGTTCGAATCGAAGCCGGACGCTACGTTGCGGCGGGGGATCGTTATGAAGTGATTCGTCCGGGCTATCAGGTGGTGCGGGACCAGATGGCGGCGCCGCGTCGCTGGGTGGACGTGCAGGGGCTGTCCTTGAGCGCCGATCGGCGGACTTTGGTGCTGCGCGTCGCGCGGCAGACCGAAGCGGTCAGCTACGCGATCACGCTGCCAATGCCGGAATCGTGGCGGGTGCCGGGCGCGATTGCGCAAAAGCCGGAGATGGATCTGGCGCTGAGCCTGCAAGGCGTGCAGGTCTCAATGGGCGGGAAATCCGTGGTGCTGCCGCATGCGGCGTTGTCGGTGGCGCGAGCCTTCACGGCCGGCTCGGCCGATCACGACTCTTTCCTCCGCGGCCTGGAGGAGCAGGCTTCCGCGGCCGGCCTGGAATTAAAGGGCCAACTTGACGTGGCCAACATTTTTGTGCCGGCCATCCAGCCCGGGTCGTCACTTGACTGGGACATCGCCGCGGACGCGTTTGCCCAGCGCCGCATGTCCGTGCAACAGGATCTGGTGGCATCCGCGCCGCGGGCCGTGGCGATCGAGGGGAGCCGTGCGGCGAAGGATGCGTCCTCGACGGTCGTGCCGTTGCGGCTGGCGTTGAATGGGAAAATTGACGGAACCGGCGCGGGGTTGTCGTTCGTGCTGGATGACAAGGTCCGGCCGATCGCCTTGAACCGGCTGACGGTGCCGTGGGCCCGGGCGTCGGGGAAGGCGTTGGAGTCCGCGCCCCTGGTGCGGACGGACGTGAAGGGAAACTGGCTGCGCGGGCGTCGGGTGTTTTTTGGCGATGGCGGGTGTGTGACCTGTCATTTGGTCCGCGGGGAAGGCACGGTATTCGGGCCGGACCTTTCGAACCTGATTCATCGCGACCGCGATTCGGTGCTGCACGACATTCTGCAGCCGTCGGCGACGTTGAACCCGGACATGACCGGCAGCCGGGTGCGGTTCAAGGACGGGACGGAAGCGAGCGGTCTGATCCGGGTGTTGAACGAAGACCGGATTGTGTTGCAGTTGCCGGCCAACGCGCAGACCGAGCGCCGGCGCGGCGAGGTGGCGTCGATCGAGCCGATGACCAACTCGTTGATGACGGAGAATCTCGGGCAGGTGTTGTCGAAGGATCAGCTCGAGGATCTACTGACGTTCCTGTTGGTCAACCCGCTGGAGCCGGCCACGATCACCCGGCTGGATCCGCCGATGCCGCCGGCGCGGACGCACGATGAGATCGCGCCATTCCTGCCGTCGTCGGGCGTGACGCCGGAGACGACGCCCTTTCGGCTGCTGTTGTGCATTGATGATCAGGATCACGGGACGGATGAGCATGACTATCCGCGTTGGCAGGAGCGGTGGGCGAAGCTCTTGACGCTGGCGGAAGGGGTGACCGTGGCGACGGCGCGGGCGTTTCCGACCCGGGAGCAACTGGCGGCGGCGGACGTGTTGATTTGCTATTCGCGCAACTCGGGGTGGGACGAAGGCCGGAGCGCGGAGAAGGCGGCCATGCTGGACGAATTTCAAAGGCGCGGCGGGGGCATCGTGTTGATTCATTGGGCGATGGAAGGGCGGCGCGAGGCGCTGGCGTATGCCGAGCGTGTTGGGCTGGCGACGGGCGGATCCAAATTTCGACATGGGGCGATGGAGCTGTCGTTTGCAAATCGGGAGCATCCGATCACGCGGGGCTTTTCGCGGCTGGCGTTGGTGGATGAGACCTACTGGGCGTTTCACGGGGACGAGCGCCGGATCGATGTGCTGGCGAACGCGGTGGAAGAGGCCGCGCCGCGCACGCAGATCTGGGCTTATGAACACAGCAACGGACGCGTGTTCGGGTCGATCCCCGGCCATTACACCTGGACCTTCGACGATCCGCTTTATCGGGTTTTGTTGCTGCGGGGCATTGCCTGGGCTGGCCACCAAAAAAACGTCGATCGCTTGCTGGAGTTGATGACGGTGGGGGCGCGCGTCGCACCGTGAATCCGGCGGAGCAGGCAACGCCGGAGGTTGTGGCGGTCGTTCCCTGCCTGAATGAGGCAGCGGCGATCGGGCGGGTGGTGCGCGAGGTGCGCGCTTTTGTCTCTGCGGTGTTGGTGGTCGACGACGGCTCGACCGACGCCACGGCCGCCGAGGCCCGCGCCGCCGGAGCCGAGGTGCTGCGACACTCGTCGGCCCAGGGCAAGGGGGCGGCGTTGACCGGCGGTCTGGCCCTGGCGTTGGAGCGGGGCTACGGCTGGGCGTTGCTGCTCGATGGCGATGGGCAGCACGCGCCGGCGGACATTCCCAAGTTTCTGGCCGTGGCGGCGGACCCGTCGCGGCGGGCGTCGCTCGTCGTGGGAAACCGGATGGAGCGTCCTGATGCGATGCCGCGCGTGCGGCGCTGGGTCAATCGTTGGATGAGCCGGCGGCTGTCGCGATTGGCCGGGCGCGCGCTGCCCGACACCCAGTGCGGATTTCGCCTGATGCGCCTGGCGGACTGGAGCCGGCTGCGCGTCGAGCTGAGGACGCAGAATTTTGAGGTGGAATCCGAAATGTTACTTTCCTTCGTGCGGGCGGGCCTGGAGGTGACGTTCGTGCCGATTCAGATCATCTACAAGGAAGAGCAGAGCAAGATTCATCCTGTGCGCGACACGGTGCGCTGGTTTCGCTGGCTGCGGTCCGTGCAATGAGCGCGACCCCTTCAGTGCTGCCTGGCTGGTGGCGGAGGAGTTCGCCCACTGGCGATCTGTCAGCACCGGCGCATGGTCCGATGCGGATCCGTCACTCCCACCTAGGGCGGGAGCTTCGGGTTCACCTTCGTGAAGCCGACTTTTCTGAGCAAGTCCTGGAATCGGGGATCCGAATGTAACGGATCCCAAACCTCATCGAACAGAAGGCAAATGATCGGCGGAAAAATGCCGTCACGCTCCCTCGTTTCCCAGGAAAGATTCAGATAGCGGAATGCCTCTTTGATGTCGCCGAGCCGACAGCGCACCGTCGCCTTCCAATAAAAGTCATCGTCCGGTTGCTGTGCTGTCCGGCGCCACGCCTCCTCCCAGTAGCCCCGGATTCCTTCCAGCCTCAGGGCATCCAGAAAGGATTGGGCCTCTTGTTCTGCCGAGAGCGGACTGGCCCCGTCCAATTCCTTGGCCTTCGCCAGGTAGGAAATGGAATTGGAGTAATTGGAGTAATCACCCAAGGCCTGGAGCGAATAGGCGAGGTAGAGATAGGCGACCCGATGGTGTGGCTCCCACTCGATGGTTCGTCGGTACATCGCGCTGGCGTTCGTGAAATCGCGCTGGAGATAATAGAGGTGGCCGTAGCAGCGATAGGTCATGGCTTGCGACGGCTGCAGTCGCCGCGCGGCGTCGATCTCCGTCCGGCCTTCTTCGGGCAGTCCCCACTCGGTCAGCATGAAGCCATAGCACATCCGGCCAAATTCGTAGGCGGGCGCGGCCGCGGCGGCCTTTTGCGCGAGGCGTTTGGCCTTCGGGAAGTCCAGGTCCCAAAAGCTCAGGCAGGATTGCGCGCAGTACGTCGCGGCGAGATCGGGACCGAGTTCAGTCAATCGCTGCGCAATCGTCCGGAGCGTTTCATTGGTCCGGAACTCCAGGCCCGGATGCGGCCGGTTCAGCGTCCGGAGTTCGAACAGCCCGACATAGGGCCGCGCAAAGTGCCGGTCCAATTCGATCGCCCGGTGCAGGTTGGTATAGATCTGCCCAAAACCGGAGTAGTTGTCGAAGCGCAGGTGAGTCAGCGCCTTGTCACAGAGAGCATTGGCCCACTCATTGGTGGAGGGCGGCCCTTCCGCGGCGAAAGTCAATTGGCTCTTCGCATTCCACATTGCGAAATACGCGATGGACCCCGCCAGGAGCACGCTCGCCAGCGCCGTCGCCAAAGTCCGTGCCCCGCCCCCCCGTCCATGGGGCGGCTGGTGGCGGCGCACGGGGCGCCCCTGCTGCAACGAATCGAAGTCCCTGCGCATCGCTTCCGCCGAAGTGTAGCGGTGGTCCGGGGTTTTCGCGCACGCTTTGAGCAGGACTTCGTTGAACTCCGTCACGGAATTCGCGTCCGGCCAGAGGCGCAGATCGTCGGGCAATTCCGGAAATCGCCGCCGATCCTGCCCCGTGCTGATCTCGTAGAGGACCTTGCCCAGACTGTATAAATCCGCCGCCGGCGTACCTGGGCCTTCCGGCGGCAGGTAGCCTTCAGTGCCTACGATCGAACGGGTGTCGCCGGCGTCGGTGACCAGCCCGATGTCCCCCAGCTTGGCCACTTCGTTTACGAAGATGATGTTCGATGGCTTGATGTCGCGATGGACGAGCTTGTGGTCGTGCAAATGTTGCAGAGCTGTTGCCAGGGAGTGGCCGATGCGAAGGCAGTCGGGAATGGGCAGCCGCCCGCCGGGGCTGGCGTCGAGCTCGGAGCGGAGGGTGCGAGGCGCATAGGCCAGGGGCAGGCCGGAAAATGCCCTGGCTGGAAGTGAAGCAGCCGGCGCAGAGGCCGGGCTGCGCGATTGCGGATTCGAGACGGGGCCCGGCGCATTGGAATCGTCCGCCAGTTCCATCACATAATAAAAACACCCCGCCGCGTCGTTCATGCCGACGTGCAGGATGTGCAACTGGCTGGGGTGCGAACGGGAGATCGGCTCGAACCGTTGGATTCCTTCGAACTCGCGCTCGAATGGGCGCGGATCGGAAAAGCGGTCGCGAAACACCAGCTTCACCGCCCGCAGGTCGCCAAGGATATTGCGGGCCAGCCAGACGTCACCGTAGCTGCCGCGGCCGATGCATCGGAGCAGTTGGTAGTCGGGAACGGCGGGAGGCAGGGGTGGATCCGGCGTGCCCGCCGGCGGGGCAGTCCTCGGAGATCCAGCAGGTGGGTTGCGGACATCCACGATGCCTCACCCTATCCGGGAACCGGACCCAGAGGAAAGCCATTCGTGGTGGCGGCTCTCACTGGTTCAAGCACGGCTTCCGGCCGGCCGCGCTGCGTTTATTTGGATCCGGTGATAAACCGCGCGAGATCCGTCTTGAGCTTCCGGAGGTCGGGCAGGTTCAGGTACATCATGTGACCGGCGGTGTAATGGTCGATGGTGAGATTTTTGATAAGGGCGTCGTCGATGCCCAGGTGATTTAATGTGTATTGGGAGGCGAAGTAGGGCGTGGCCATGTCGAAATAGCCCTCGGACACGTGCACCTTGAGAAACGGATTGCGGGTCATGCTGTTGGCGAGGGTCTCGGCGACGTTGAGGTAGCCGTTGACCTCGCCCCAGTTCCAGCCCAGCCCGTTGAGAATTTCGTAGGGCTGATCGGACTCGAAGTTGAGCTCGGTGCGGATGTAGTCGTTGAACGTGGAGGCGTAGGCGCTGAAGATGCCCTCGCCGCTGGGGTCGTATTCCATGCTGTCGTTGACGCGATCGCGGATGGGGCCTTTGTAGCGGCTGTCAAAGCGGCCGATGACCTGGTTCTCGGCGGCGAGCAATTCGCGATTGAAGCGGCTGAGCGTGACCCGGAGATCGGCGCGGTCCACGTAGGTTTCGGAAAGGCCGGTGAGCCGGGCCATCTGGCGGGCGATGGTGGCGCGGCGATCGGCGGGCAGGGCGGCCCCAGCCATCAAGGCCTGGCTGTAGTCGCCGGAGGCGAAGGACTCGGCTTCGCGCAGGACCTCGGGCAGGGGTTTGGCCTGGAGATCGGCGGGGAGCTTATGGTGATGCCAGGCGGCGGCAGTGTAGCTTGGGAGGAAGAGCACGTAGGGCAGGTCATTGCCGGCTGCGAACTGGAGGGTCTGAAAATTCAGGACCGTGGAAACGAGCATGATGCCATTGACGTTCATGCGGTGGCGTCCGGCCAGTTCGCCGGAGAGCGCGGCGGCGCGGGTGGTGCCGTAGCTTTCGCCGATGACGAACTTCGGCGACGGCCAGCGCCGGTTGCGGGTGACGTAAAGACGGATGAATTCGGCCACGGAGGCGACGTCCTCGCGCACGCCATGGAACTTGCGCGCGTCATCGGGCTTGGTCGCGCGGCTGTAGCCTGTGCTGACTGGATCGATGAAGACGAGGTCGGTGACGTCGAGCAATGACGATTCGTTGTTGGTGAGGGTATAGGGCGGAGGGACCGGGCTGCCGTCGGGTTGCAGAACCACGCGCCGCGGGCCGAGCACGCCCAGGTGCAGCCAGACCGACGACGAGCCGGGCCCGCCGTTGAACGAAAAGGTAAGGGGCCGCTCGGCCAGGTTGGTGGCGTCGCTGCGGGTGTAGGCGATGTAAAAGATCGACGCGGTGGGTTTGTCTTCCGCGTCGCGCAACGCGATGGTGCCGGCCCGGGCGGTGTAGGCGATGGCCTGGCCGTTGATCAGGACCTGGTGCTTTGACTCCACCAATTTCTCGTCATCCCGGGCCTTCGCCTTCTGGTCTTTCGCATCCTTGTCGCCCTTCGCCTCGCGCTCCTTCTTCTCCTTGCCTTCGCCGGACTCCTTGGATTCAGCGGCGGCTTTCTCGGGTTGCTCGGCCTTGTCGTTCTTTTCCGTCTTCTCCGCCGGGAGCGCATCTGGAGCGGAACCGAGAGTCAGCCCGGCAATGATTGCGAGGGCGAACGCGAGCGGGCACGGCTTGGCGGTCACGAGGCGACGGGAGCGGGAAGCGCCCTGCGTTGGTCGGGGGGTGGGCGCGGAGGGATGAAGGGTTGGCAAACTGAAAAACATGCCGATGAACCTGCAAGCGGGTGCGGCAAAAGGCAACCGGAAACCCGGAGACCATGGAGGGATGGGCCTGTCAGCCGGGGTGTTGAGCCCGGGCGGCGGTGGCAGGCGGCAGCGAACCGCGTCTCGACAAACCACGCTTGATTGGCGACTCTTTTCGCATCCATGAAAATGCTTGGCCGGGTCCTGCTTGCAGGAGTGATCTGTTCCGCGTCGCCGACGCGCGCGGCAGAACCAGATGTAATTCCGCCAGTGGTCGTGAAGCTGACGCCATCGGCGGATGCGGTGGTGGCCAGCTTGCGGCAGGTTGAAGTGGTCTTCAGCGAGGTGGTCGCCGGGGTGGACGCGGCGGACCTGCGGGTCAACGCCGTCCCGGCCACGAATGTCTTTGCGTCGGCTCCGGGCCAGTATGTCTTCGAGTTCGCGCAACCTGCGGCGGGGTTGGTCACGTTCGCGTGGGACGGCGCGAGTGGCATCCAGGATCTGGCGGTGCCGCCGAATGCGTTCGCCGGAGGCGCCTGGTCGCTCGTGCTGGATACGAACATGCCGGTCAGCGGGGTTTTGCTGAACGAGTTCATGGCGGCCAACACCTCCGGCCTGCGCGACGAGGATGGCGATCATTCGGATTGGATCGAACTGCGGAATACCAACAGCGTCCCGGTGAACCTGGAAGGATGGTCTTTGACGGATGACAGTGCCAATCCCGGCAAGTGGCGGTTTCCATCGGTCACGCTCGACCCGAATGCGTATCTCGTGGTGTTTGCCTCGGGCAAGAATCGTTCGACGAATGTTCTTCGCCTGCACACGAACTTCCAGCTTTCCTCGGGCGGGGAGTATCTCGCCCTGCTCAACCCGGCGCTGAACGTGGTGTCCGCATTTGCCCCGGCTTATCCGCCGCAGGTGGTGGATGTGTCGTATGGCCGGGACCGGCTGTCGCCGGAACTGACCGGCACGATGACGACGCCGACGCCGGGGCTGCCGAATGCGGACGCGGGGCCGGGGTTCGCGCCTGGGGTCAAATTTTCGGTGGAGGGCGGCACGTTTTCGCAGGCATTCGAGCTGTTGCTGAGCACGACGGACCCGACGGCGGAAATTCGGTACACGCTGCTGACCGGAGGTGCGGCGGGCCTGACGAATATCCCGACGCCGCAGTCACCGCTCTATACGGGTCCCATTCCGATCAGTGGCACCACGCAGGTCCGGGCGCGGGCGTACAAGGCGGGCTATCTGCCGGGTGCACCGCGGACGGAGACGTATATCCAGCTCCAGGGCGGCGCGACGGACTTCAGCTCGGATCTGCCGATTGTTTTGCTGCACAACCTGGGGCAGGGGGCGGTGCCGACGAGCGGGGATCAGCCGGCGTATGTCGCGGTGTTCGATCGGGACAAAGCCACCGGCCGGGCGTCGCTGACCAACCGGCCGTCGGTCAACGGGCGGATTGGCTTGAACATTCGAGGCCGTGGGAGCCAGGGCTACGCCAAGTCGGGGTTCGCGGTGGAATTTTGGGACGAGTATGGCCAGGACCGGGACGTGGAAGTGTTGGGGATGCCGGCGGAATCCGACTGGACGCTGTACGGGACATTGGACACGGATGCCGTCCTGATCCACAACCCGCTGGCGCGGGAGATGAGCAATGTTCTGGGCCGAAAGGCATCGCGGACGCGGTTTGTGGAGGTTTTCCTGAACACGGCGGGCGGCCCGGTGCGCTATGTGAACCCGGCCAGTGGAAATTACAATGGGATCTATGTTCTGATCGAAAAGATCAAGCAAGGCCCGGGGCGGGTGGCGGTGGAGTCGCTCCAGGCGGAGGACACGAATGCGGAAGCGATCACGGGCGGCTACATCTTCAAAAGCGACGATCCGCCGGAGGCGGACGAGGTCTTTTTCAGCGGCGCGCGGCAGCAGGTGATCATGGTCTATCCCGGCAAACGCGCGCTGGCGCAGCCGCAGCGGGCGGCGCAACTCGAGTATGTGCGCAATTACTTCGCCGGGTTCAGCAACGCGTTGTTTGGCGCGAGTTTCACTGATCCCGCAGCCGGCTACGCACCATACATCGACGTGGGTTCGTGGATTGACCATGTGATGGTCAGCGTGACCACCTTCAACGTCGATGCCATCCGGCTGAGCGGCTACTTCTACAAGGATCGGGGCAAGCCGATGGAGATGGGGCCGGTGTGGGACGCGGACCGTTCGCTGGGATCGACGGACGGCCGCCAGCTCAATCCGCGGTTTTGGCGCGGGCAGGGCGGGGATGGCGGCACGGACTATTTCAACCCGCCGGGCCCCGGGCCGGCGCACTACTGGTTCCCGCAGCTTTTCCGCGACATCGATTTCTGGCAGCGCTACATCGACCGGTATCAAAGCGTGCGGGATGGAGCGTATTCGCTGACCAACCTTTATGCGATTATCGACCGGATGATCGGCGAGGTGACGGAAGCCCAGCCGCGGGAGCAAGCCCGCTGGGGGAGCCTCGCGCCGTATCGCGGGACCAACGGAACCGGGGCAGGCACGTTTGCGACCGAGGTGACCTGGCTGAAGACATGGCTGGCCAATCGCCTCGATTTCATGGACACCAATTTCCTTGATCGACCGGTCATTGGCAGCGTGGGTGGCGCGGTCGCGCCCGGAACTCAGGTTCCGCTGATCCCTGCGGCCAAGGCCGGCAGCGCGGTCATCTACACGCTCGACGGCACCGATCCGCGTCTGCCGGGCGGCGGCGTCTCGCCCAGCGCGGTTTCCAACAACGGCCCCACGACGCTCACCATCAATGGCAACGTCCGGATCGTGGCGCGATCCTTTCACTCGGCCCACCGCAATCTGACTGGAGCCAACAACCCACCGCTGACGACCCCATGGTCAGGTCCCGCCACTCTTACGCTTTACACGCAGACGCCGGCCTTGCGGATCACCGAGCTGATGTTTCATCCGGGCGCGCCGGCGGCCGGGAACACCAACGACGCGGACAACTTTGAGTTCATCGAGTTTCGGAACACGGGCGGCGCGACGCTGAACGTCGGTGGATTTCGGCTGCGGGGCGGGGTGGATTTCGATTTTCCGCCGGCGACCCTGGCGGCCGGCGAATACGCGGTCATTGTGCGGAACCTCGCGGCGTTTGCCGCCCGCTATGGGGCCGCGCCGCGGGTGCTGGGTGTCTACACGAACGACAGCCTGGCCAACGACAGCGATCGGCTGGTGCTCGAGGGTCCGGTGCGGGAACCGATTCTGGATTTCAGCTACCAGGACAACTGGTATCCGGCGACCGACGGGGCGGGTTTCTCCCTGGTGATTCGCAACGAAGCCGCGGATGCGTCGCGCTGGGGCGAGGGCGCCGGTTGGCGGCCAAGTGCCGACGTGGGGGGCACGCCCGGTGCCCCGGATCCGGGCGAGCGCCTCGTGGCCGGCGTTCTGATCAATGAAATCCTGACGCAATCCGATCCGGACACGGGCGACGCGATCGAGCTGTATAATCCGACCCCCGGGCCGGTGGACATTGGAAGCTGGTATCTGACGGACGACTTTGGCACGCCGAAAAAGTATCGCGTTCCTGCCGGCACGATTCTCCCGGCCGGCGGATATGTGGTCTTTTACCAGACAAATTCCTTCGGCCCTGGGCCGAATGGATTTGGGTTCGGAGCCAAGGGGGACGAGGTCTATCTGTTCTCGGGAGATGCGGCGGGGAACCTGACGGGCTATGCGCAGGGCTGGGATTTCGGGGCCCAGGTCGCGGGCGACACGTTTGGGCGGCACGTCACGAGCATCGGCTCGGAGCAGTTTGTCACGCAGCGAGCGCCGACCGTGGGCGCGCTCAACGCCGGGCCGCGGGTTGGCCCGGTGGTGATCAGCGAGATTTTCTATCACCCGCCGGATCTCCGTTTTGGCCGCAGCCGGGTCGATGACGCGGTGGACGAATACGTGGAGCTGCACAACAACTCGACGTTGCCGGTGAGTTTGTCCAGCACGACCAACGGCTGGCGGTTGCGCGACGGGGTTGATTACACGTTCCCGATTGGGGCGACCCTGGCGCCGGATGGGTATGCCCTGGTCGTTTCAATTGATCCGGCCGACGCGGGGCAGGCCAATGCATTTCGGCTTCGCAACAATGTCCCGCCGGAGGTGCCGCTGTTCGGTCCGTTCTCTGGGCAGCTCGACAATTCGACGGACAGCGTCGAGCTGGTTCGGCCGGGCGTGGCGGACACGAACTCGGTGCCTGAGATTCTCGTGGACAAGGTGCGTTATGTGGACACGGCGCCATGGCCGGCGGCGGCGGACGGCATTGGGCCATCCCTCCAGCGGCGGCATCTGGATGAGTATGGAAATGATCCGGCCAACTGGGTGGCTGCGGGCCGGACGCCCGGTGCGGGCTACGGCGGCGGCGCGGCTCCGGCGATCAGCCGGCAGCCCGGTGATGTCACGGCTCTGGCCACGCAGTCGGCGACTTTTGGCGTGACGGCGACCGGTCCTGGCCCGCTTTCGTATCAATGGCGTTTCAACGGGTCTCCCATTCCCGGCGCGACCAGCTCCATGCTGGCGCTGACGGGCCTTGAGTTGGGCCAGGCGGGGTTATACTCGGTGGTGGTTCTCAATCCGTCGGGTGCGGTGATCAGCGACGATGCCCGGCTGACGGTCCTGATCCCGGCCACGGTTGTCTCCCAGCCGCAGAATGTATTCGTCCGGATCAAGCCCGACGCGGCGGCGGCCCCTTCGACGAATGCGACCTTCACGATTGGGGCGACGACGTTGAATCCGCCGCTCAGCTATCAGTGGCGGTTCAATGGCCGGGCCCTGGCGGGGGCGACCGCCAGCTCCTACACGGTGACGGGCGTCACCACCAACGACTACGGTGCCTACTCTTGTGCCGTGTCAGATGCGGTCGGGACGATTCTCAGCTCGAACGCGATGCTTTACCCGGTGATTCAGGTGGGCATTCTCCGAAACCCCATCACGTCGAACGTGGTCGCGCCGGGCAGTCTGGTGGGCCTGAGTTGTGTGGTCACCGGCTTTCCGCCGCCCTTTTACTTTCAGTGGCGCCGCGGGTCCCTGCCGGTGACGAACGTGGTCAACACGGACCCGGTCAGCGTCTTCACCTTTGTCGCGACCAATGCGCCCGGGATCTCGTTTCAATATCGCGCGGTGGTGAGCAACCTGTTCTTTGTGTCTCCCGGGTTTCCGTCCACCTTTGCGACGATCACCACCGGGCAGGACACCGACGGCGACCGGATTCTCGATGTCGTCGAAGATGCGACGCCGGGCTTTGACAAAAGCGATCCGGGGGATGCCCAGGCGGATCGGGATGGAGATGGCGTGACGGACGGCGCGGAGTTGACGGCGGGGACGGACCCGAACGATCCGCAGAGCTTTCTGCGGATCGATTACACGAAGGCGCCGGGGACGATTCAATTGCAGTTCAGCGCGAGGTCGAACCTGACGTACGTGGTGCAGTATACCGACCAGTTGGCGGCGGGCGGATGGTTGCGGCTGTCCGAGGTGGCGTCTTCGCCGACGGATCGGGTGGTCGCGGTGGTGGATCCGACGGGCCACCCGTTGCGCGCCTATCGGCTGGTCACGCCGGGGCCCCGACCGTAGACGGGCGAATACTCCTTTAGTTCCATTGTGGGCGGGCGGTTCCTGGCGTAGCACTGGGAGGTTGGGCGCGGGCTTTGGTGGCCCGAACCCGAAACGGTGCACAACGATCGAAGCTGAACCTATGAGCTTTCAAGCCTATCCGGCGGGACGTTGGACGGAACGCAGGGGATTCGGACGGCGGCCGCGGAGGCCGGAATCGGAACGGTGCGTCGGGCCGGGGCGGGAGCTAGTTTGCCCGGACGCGGTAGAAGCGCAGGTCGCGGTCGGCGATGTCGGAGAAGAGGGCGGAGCCGGACGTGACGAGCCAGTTGGTCTGGGTCGGGATCCAATCGAATGAGTTGGTGGAGACCTCGAGCGTGTATTGCCGTCCCACGACGCCGGAGACCTCGATGTTGAACAGGCGTCCGGCATTGCGGACGATGCGGATTCCGACGTGCTCCGACGCCACGGCGAGCATCGCGTTTGAGCTGACACACGAGCCGCAGCCGTTGGAGATGGCGACGGCGTAGGGGCCGGTATCGGAGATCTGCACGCTGGGCACGGTGAGGGTGGGGAGGATGGCTCCGGGGAGGTTGGTGCCATGGCGGCGCCATTGGTATTGGAACGGTCCGGAGCCGGCCAGCAGGACGCCGAATGTGGCGGACTCGCCGGTGTAACGGGACTGGCCGGCGGGTTGGCCGATGATGGCGGGCGGGAGGCCGACGTTCAACACGACGGGAGCGGTGATGACGGTTCCGCAAATGTTGGAGACCGAGACCCGATACTCGCCGGACTGGCTGCCGGAGACGGAAGGAAGTGTGAGGCTTGTGCCGGTGGCGCCCGGGATGGCGATCGTGTCCTTCGTCCATTGATAGACCAGGCCGGTGCCGGTGGCACCGACGGAGAGAGTCACGCTCTGGCCGGCGCACGGGTTCAGGGCCACGGGCGGCGGGTTGGTGACGAGGGGTGGAGAGAAGATGGTCAGCGGCACGGCCTGGCTGGTCACGGAACCAAGCGGGTTTTTCACGATGACGCGGTAGGTGCCGGTATCGGCCGGCGGTTCGGCCCGGAGCACCAGATCTTCAAAGACTTCCTCCGCGATGTTTTTCGCTTTGAACTGCCACTGGTAATCCGCGCCGTTGGAGGCGACCACGCTGAAGATGGCGACGTCGCCGAGGCAGGCCGATGTGGGCTGGGGTTGAACGAGCACCTGGGGTTCCATGCCCGGGGCGTAAAACTCGGAGATGTCGAGGATGGCGGGAAATTCGCCGGGCGGGCTTGTGATCCGGAAGCCAACGATATCGCCGGCGGAGGCGGTGAAGGTGCCAACGCCCTCGGCGTAGTCTTTCCGGCTGACCAGGGTGGTAACGGTGTTGTTGCGAATCTTGGCCAGCTTGTATCCGGCCTGGGTGCCTCCGAAGAAGACCCAGGTGAAATGAATGGTGCCTCCGCGTGTGACCGGGACGATGAGGTCGGTTTGGGAGACGGCGCCGGTGCCCATGGACCCGCTGTCCACGAGGCAGGCGTCGCCGAGCCAGTCCACGGTGCCATCGCCTCCGTAGGGCTTGAGCGTCCAGTTGTAGGGATTGTAGTCGCCGGTGAAGGCCGCGCGGGCCTGCGGGGAACCCCCCAGCACGAGCAGGAGGACGAGGGCCAGGCCCAGTCCCGGGCTGCACCGGGCTGTTCCGACCGTCGGCCTGGCCGGGCCGCCAGGCTGCGCCACAATTTGCTGCGTGAACATCAATGCTGATTCGGACATCGACCGTCGGTTGGGATTTCTGAAGTGCGTTCGCCCGGGAAGCCGGTATGGTTCAACCCATGTCGGCCACCACGCCAGATGTCGCCCCCGATATCCGGGAGAAGGAAAAGACCAAACCGGAGCTGGAACCTGGTTACGCGGTCATTTGCTGGAACGATCCCGTCAACCTAATGAGCTACGTCACCCATGTGTTTCAGCAGGTGTTCGCGTGGCCGCGGGCCAAGGCGGAGCAGCACATGATGGAGGTTCATCAAAAGGGGCAGAGCTTGCTCATCCGGACTTCGCTTGAAAAGGCGGAGCACTACGTTCACCGGCTGCACGGATATGGACTGAACGCGACCATGGAGAAGAGCGCATGAAGCTGCGCCGACGGGACGCCCTGGCCCTGGTGTTTGAGCTCGATCGTCGGGAGTGCGAGGTCCTTGGATATCTCCTGCGGCGGTACCCGGTGCTCGATCCCCAGTGGCACCAAATTGCCCGTCCGGAACACCTCGGCGCGCTGAAAGCCGAGCAGGAAATGCTGACCGAGGCCATGACTGCCGAGCAGTCGTCGAACCGGCGGCGGGTGGCGATTTTCATCAAAGAGCGTCTCGGAGGCGGAGGCGACGATGAGGCGGAATTGACCGGAGACGGTTCGAGTGGGAAGGGCGGGGGCACCCGGGCGTCCCGCCGGATTGTGAGGATACCGCGGGAGGAAGCCGACTGGCTCCTGCAGGTCATCAACGATGTGCGGGTGGGCAGTTGGGTCCGACTGGGGTGTCCGGAGGAGGCTGCCATGCACACGCCGGCCCTGGCCGCGAAGAGCATTACGGACTACACCGCGATGGAGATTGGGGGGCTTGTGCAAAGCCTCCTGTTGGAGGCGCTGAATCCCGGACGGGACCTGGGCGACGCACCGGGCGCGGTTTGATTCTTGGCGGGAGACGGAACGCGGACGGTGGCCGCCTCCTGGTAAGACAATTCCCGACACTTTCGCGCAGCTCTGGCTCGCGCCAGGATCGCACCATGGGCGAGCGCGGGCGTTTGGACCCGTTGGCAAATCAGAATCGATAGCTCAGGCCAATGCTGTGGAGGTCGACGCCAGGGTTGTGGGGGCTGATGCTGGCGTTGGACATGTGCTGGAACCGATACGACAGCGTCACGTGAGGAGTCAGGTGGAAGGACAAGCCGGCGTGGCTGGTGAATTGGATCGGGACGCCCAGATGAACCCGGCCAAACTCGTATCGGCTGATGTAAGTCGGAGAACTTCCGACCACGAACTCGACCGGGAACCCTTCGCGGCGGAATGAAACCACCGGGCCGATGGATCCGACGAAGGCTGCGTCTGGCCGCTTCGTCAGGGCGCCGGCGGAAACGTCGGTGCCCGCCCGGAGGGTCCAGCTGCGACCGAGGTCGAGCTGGCAATTGGGATCAAAGAGGACGTGGGCTTCCGACTGGTAAAACGTCTGGTGCATCCGCGTGGCGGGAAACCCGAAGCGGAGACCGACCTCGTCGATGGACCACGAGATTGCGTCAGCATGGGGCAGAAAGCCGCAGAGGCAACCCCCTGTTGCCACGACACCAACTAATTTCATGAGTTAACCGGCTGCCCTGCCCCAAGGTTAATCGGCCTGGATCTCCCTGGCCTGTAAAAGTCACGGCCCCTACTTTGGCAGCTGTGGCCGAAAATTCAACTCGCGGACGAGGAACGAGAATCGATCAGCCGCCTCCTCGATGAGTTTCGTCGTCGGTTTGCCCGCGCCGTGGCCGGCCTTGGTTTCGATGCGAATCAGCACCGGGTTGTCCCCGGCATGCGCGGCCTGCAGCCGGGCGGCGAATTTAAAACTGTGCGCCGGGACGACCCGGTCATCGTGGTCGCCGGTCGTGACCAGAGTGGAAGGGTATTTCACGCCGGGCTTGAGCTGGTGATACGGCGAGTAGGCGTAGAGCGCTGTGAACTCCGCGGGGTCTTCGGGTGAGCCGTAGTCGGATGTCCACGCCCAGCCGCGGGTGAATTTGTTGAAGCGCAACATGTCCATGACGCCGACGGCCGGAAGGGCGGCGCGGAAAAGGTCGGGGCGTTGGATGAGACACGCGCCGACAAGCAGCCCGCCGTTGCTGCCGCCGCTGATGGCAAGGTGGGCGGGAGCGGTGTAGCGATTGGCCACGAGCCACTCGGCGGCGGCGATGAAGTCGTCGAAGACATTTTGCTTTTTGAGCTTGGTGCCGGCCTCGTGCCACTCCCGCCCATACTCGCCTCCCCCTCGCAGGTTGGGCACGGCATAAACTCCCCCCATCTCCATCCAGACAATGGTGCTGACGGAAAAAGTCGGGGTCAGGCTGATGTCGAACCCTCCGTAGCCGTACAACAGGGTGGGGTTGCGCCCATTCAGCTTCAGGCCCTTTTTATGGCTGATAAACATGGGCACGCGCGTGCCGTCCCGGCTTGGGTAGAAAATCTGCCGGGTCTCGTACTGCGCGGGATCGAAGTCGACCTTGGGCTGGCGAAAGACGGTGGACTGTCCGGTCTGCAGGTCCAGGCGATAGATCGTGCTGGGAGTGGTAAAGCCGGTGAAGGCGTAGAAGGTCTCCGTGTCCTCGCGTTTTCCTCCGAACCCGGCGGCGGTGCCGAGGCCTGGCAGCTGAACCTGGCCGAGCGCAGTCCCGTCGCGCCCGTAGCGCCGCACCTCATCGTGGGCATCCTTCAGATAGGAAACGAAGAACTGATCGTGGACGAGGCTGACGCTGGTCAGCCGTTCCGCGGCCTGCGGGACAACTTCCCGCCACTGGGCGCGCCCGGGGTGGTTGAGGTCGATCGCGACAATGCGTCCGCGGGGCGCGTCGAGATCGGTCCGGAAGTAGAAGGTCGATCCGACATTGTCGATGAAGGTGTAATCCGCGTCGAAATCGTTGAGCAGTTCGACCACGGCGCTGTGGGCCGCCCGGAGATCCTTGTAGAAAAAACGATTGCGCGTGTCCGTGCCCTGCCAGACGTGCAGCAGGAGATAATGTCCGTCGTCGCTCACGCTGGCGCCGAATCCCCACTCCTTCTGATCCGGCCGCTGGTAGATGAGAAGATCCTCGGCCTGGGGTGTGCCGACCTTGTGGTAGTAGACCTTGTGAAAATAGTTCACGCCCTTGAGCACGTTGGCTCCCGTCGGTTCGTCGTAACGGCTGTAGAAAAAGCCTTCCCCGTCGGCGGTCCAGGCTGCACCTGAGGACTTCACCCACAGGAGATGATCTGCCAAATCGCGGCCGGTCTCGAGGTCGCGAACTTTGAACTCGTTCCAATCCGAGCCCGCCACCGAGATCCGATAGGCCAGCCGGCGCCCGTCCTTGGTCACGTCGAACCCCGTCAAGGCGACGGTGCCGTCGGCGGACAGCGTGTTGGGGTCCAGCAAAACCTTCGGCGGCTCGGCAAGTGTGCGCATGGTGTAGAGAACGCTTTGATTTTGCAGGCCGTCGTTCTTGCTGAAGAAATACCGGCCGCCTTCGCGGCTGGGCGCGCCGAAGCGCTCAAAATTCCACAAGCGGGTCAAACGTTGCTTGATGCGCTCGCGCGCCGGAATTTTTTCCAGGTAGGCGAACGTGACCTTGTTCTGTGCCTCCACCCAGGCCTTGGTCTCCGGCGCGCGATCGTCCTCCAGCCACCGATAGGGATCGGCGACCTTCGTGCCGTGGTAATCGTCGATTTGTTCCACGGTGCGGGTGACCGGGTAGGAGAACTTCCCGCCCGGCGCGGCGGTGGCAGGAGCAGAGGTTGTCAGGCAGAATAAACCGACGATCCCGGGCCATGAGCGTGGTCGCATGGGCTCGATACAAGACAAATTTTGCCACGACGCGGCAAGCAAGATCGAAAACCTTGCACCGGGGAGGGCGGGGCCGGGATTGGGACTTTCGCGGGCGGCGACACTGTGAGACACCTGGGTCATGAACGAAGCCATGATGCGCGAGGCCATCCGCCTGGCCGTGGAAAAGATTGCGGTGGGGGCGGGGGGGCCGTTTGGCGCCGTGGTGGTGCGGGCGGGAGAGATCATCGGGTCCGGCTGGAACGAAGTGGTGCCGCGGCGGGATCCGACGGCGCACGCGGAGGTGCTCGCCATTCGGGATGCGTGCGGACGGCTGGGGACCCATCAATTGGTGGGCTGCGAGATCTACTCGAGCTGCGAGCCGTGCCCGATGTGTTGGGGGGCGATTCATTGGGCGCGACTCGAGCGGGTTTGGTATGGGGCCACGCGCACGGATGCGGCGCGGGCGGGGTTCGATGACGACCTGCTTTACCGGGAGTTGCGGCTGGATCCGAACCTTCGGCGAATTCCCGCGATGCAGGCGATGCGGGAGGAAGCGTTGGCCGCCTTTGCGGCCTGGGATCGAAAGACCGACAAGATTCGTTACTGAGGGTCTTGGCCGGTGCCGGGATTGACCCGGGGATCAGCCCGGCAAGGCGGGGCGCTCGCGCCCGCGGCGTTAGGTCCGGCCGGGCGGCGGAAAGCGTTCAGGGCCGGGCGGATATTTCCAGCATGCGCTCGATGGGCAGGCGCGCGCGCTGGAGGATCTCCGGGGGGAGCTCGAGGCGCGGGGCGAGGTTTTCCATGCAGTCGTGCAGCTTTTCGAGCGTGTTCAGCTTCATGAAGCGGCACTCGTTGCAGCGGCATTGGTCCGTGGGCGCGGGGATGAAGTTCTTGTCGGGGCACTCCCGTTTGAGGCGATGGAGCATTCCGGCTTCGGTGGCGATGATGATTTCGCGGGCCGGGCTTTGCCGGCAATACGCGACCATCTTCTCGGTGGAGCAAACCTCGTCGGCGAGCAGGCGCACCGCTTTCGTGCACTCGGGGTGCGCCACAAGCGGCGCGCCCGGATGATCTCGACGAATGCGACTGATGCTGGCGTGCGTCCACTCGACGTGCACGTAACAATTTCCCTGCCAGAGAGTCATCGGGCGTCCGGTTTGCTCCATGACCCACGAGCCGAGGTTTTCGTCGGGCACGAACAGGAGGTCGCGGTCGGCTGGGGCCGCCTTCACGATCTTCACGGCGTTCCCGCTGGTGCAGATGACGTCGCTCAGGGCTTTGACTTCCGCGCTGCAATTAATGTAGGCGATGGTGTAAAAATTGGGGTTGGTCGCCTGGAGCGCTTTTAGCTTTGGCCCCGGGCAGCTGGCCTCCAACGAGCACCCGGCGTCCTTGTCCGGCAGGATGACGATCTTTCCCGGGTTGAGGATCTTGGCGGTCTCCGCCATGAAATGTACTCCGCAGAAGACGATGACTTCGGCGTCGGTGCGGGCTGCGTGCTGGGAGAGGCCGAGCGAGTCGCCCACGTAGTCCGCCACATCCTGGATCTCGGCCACTTGATAGTTATGCGCGAGGATCACCGCGTTGAGCTTCTTTTTGAGGGCGAGAATCTCTCGCGACAGCGCATCGAGGCCGGGCGGTCCGGAGGCGCGAAGGCGGGCGGCTCCCGTCGGCTGCAGATCGGTGGCGTCAATCATGGTGTCACCCTATCGGCGGGGTGGGTGGGCGTCAACGCCGAGCCCGGCGGACGCCGCTTCCGCGCGGCAATGGCCCGCCCGCCGTCGTCGATCGGCTCGGGGCGGCGGCCGGCCCGGGACCCGGCCGTCATGGCGGACCAGAAGGTCGATGCGCGTTGGGGCGGGCGTGCCGGGCGCGCCGGACGAAGAGAAAGAACACGCCCGGACCGAAGGCCATTAACATCACGGATATTCCCGTAACAATTCCCCAGAACGACGTCGCGGGCGCGCAGCAATCGTTACGGTGTCGGATGATGATGTGACTGGGGATGGCGACGAGCAGGTCGAGGATGCTGCCCCGCAGCAGCCATCGTGTGGCCCGGCGGGTGAGGTCGTCCGGTTGATCGGAACGGGCGTAGTGCAGGAAGACCAAGCCCCAGGCGATCCAGAGGATGAGGAGATAGGCGAGGGCGGTGGTGATGCAAAAAAACTCCTCCTGATTGGCCGGCGCGATTCCCATGGAGGCGAGCACGGTCCCGACCGGAGGCGCCTTCTGGACCGCCTGGATGGCGACCTCGGCGGGGAGTTCGAAGGCGACAGAGAATTTGTCTCCGAACACGGCAGCGAGCAGGGCGAACGCGCCGGCGAAGAGGAGGTTGGCCAACAAGAAGGACCCGACGATGACCGGGGTGGCCAGGGCGCGCCGCGAAGGCAGGCGCCGCTCGGCTTGCCGGACCGGGACAAGGAGAAGGAGAGCCTGCGTGATCAGCAGAAGACCGAACCACAACCAGTAACCCCATTCGCCAAAAATCTGGCGCGCGTCGGCCAGTGATCCGGAGACGGTCCATCCGGTGGCCTTTTCATAGCTGGCCGATGCGGCGAAGAAACCGGGGATGGTCAGCGCGAGCAGGGTCAGCCCGTAGAGGGCGATGGTCACCGCGGCCCAGCGTTTCATCGGTCGAAGGAGCCGGGCGCTCCGGCGTTGATGGGCGATGTGTTCAGACTGAACCATCGACGTTGCCACGGCCGTCGGGATTCGTTCCGACCGTGGATCGGCCACCCGACGGATTGGGAGTGGGGCAGCGGGATTACCTGGACGACGATGGCAGGTTGGTGGCGGCAGCGGTGGGGGATTGTCCGGGAGGGCGGACAACCTGGGTTTGGGCTTCAGCGGTGGCGGTGGCCTTCGCTGGTGGGACCGGGGTTGGGTTGGATTGCTCCCGGCTGCACCCGGCGGCGCCGGCGGTGAGAAGGGCGACGAGGCACGATGGGGCGAGCCAGGAAAGGCGGAAGTGGCGGGTCATGGTAAAAAGAAGGGCCGGCGGTTTTGCAACCGCCGGCCCGTGAATCAGGGGATCTTAGTAAACGTGGGTGCTTTCCTCTTCGACGACGGGCGTGGTCAAGCCGTCGGCGGTCAGGGTCACCTTGTTGCGCGAGTCACCCGCCTTCACGCCCTTCACGCGAATCGTGTAGGTGAAGGACTGCTTGGGCGCGAGGCGCGGCACGGCCGGGAAGGAGACGTTTTGACCGGCCACGCGGCCTTCGGGAGAGGACACCGGGGCGGCTTCCTCGTCGAACACGGCCGCGACGCCGATGTTCATGAGGTCTGCGGTGCCCTGGTTGGTGACACGGATGGTATAGACGGTCTGCTCATCGACCATGATCGGGTCGGGATCGTCGACGACTTCGAGCAGCACGGCGGCGATGCCACGCCACGTGGTGCAGGCTTCGGCGGAGTCGCGCAGGCCACCGGCGGCGGTGACCGCGGCGCCGTTGCAGTAGGTGCCGGCGGCGGCGGTGGTGAGCACGACGTCAAATGACTGGCTGCCACCGACGGCGAGGGTGCCGACGCGCCAGACGGCCTGGTTGCCGGTGACGGTGGCGCCGCTGGCCGAGACGATGGTGGTGCCGGCCGGAGCGGTGTCTGTCACCACGACATCGCTGAGGGCGGTGTCACCGGTGTTGGTGATCGCGACCTTGTAGCTCGCGTTGCGGCCGAGGAAGCGTTCTTTGTCGCCGGACTTCACGATGCGCACGCCAGGCTGGAGAACGGTGGTGCAGGCGTCGTTGGTGACGGTGCCAGCGTTGCTCGAGGTGGCGACAGCGATGTTGCAGTGGCGGCCACGGGAGGCGGCCCGCAGCGGCACGGTGATGGTCTTCGATTGATTCGGGCCGAGATCGCCGACCTGGTAGGTGATCGTCTTCTGGCCGTCAGCACTTTCGAGGCCGGCGGGCACGTTGTCGGTCACGACGACGTCCTTGGCGACGGCGGAGCCGTTGTTGGCGACCACGATGCTGTAGTTGACCGTGCTGCCGAGCGTGGCGGTCTCAGGGCCGGATTTGTCGATGGTCAGAGTGGGTTTACCGACGAACGTGGAAGCGCACGTGCGGGGATCGGCGGAAATGGTGGCGCAGGAGCTGAGTGTGCCTTCCTTGTCGGCCTTGAGCCAGACGTGAACGACGCCTGATTGACCGGCATCCAGGCTGGCCATCTGCCAGGAGAGGTGGCTGCCATCGACCTGGGCGGCTGGTTCGCTCTTCACGTAGCTCGCTCCGGCCGGAACGACGTCCGTAATCTTGACGTTCCCGATGCAATCGGCGGCGGAATAGTTCAGCTGATATTCGAAGATCTGCCCGAGGGAAGCTTCCTTGGGCATCGCCTTGCTCAGGCGGACGAGCCCCGCTGTCGGAAGTGTGCAGTCGGTTCGCTGGGCGGCCGGGGCCGGAGCGGTCGACTCCGTCGTGGCCGGCGTCGCCCGGGGTGCGGTCGTCTGCATGGTGGTCTGCTGACAGCCCGTCGCGAGCGCCAGGGCGGCCGCGATGAGGCTGAACCCGAGTGGGGAATTCTTCATCATTTTCATGTGTGCCTGTGTGTGTTTCTTTTTCGTCGATTAATGACTTTTTTCGTTCACTGATTCTGACTCAGCCGACCGGAAGCGTGCTGCGTCACGACCCATCCCGATCTCAACGCGATGGCTGACCATCGTTAAGTTGACGACCGTGCGATCGTGAGTTGCGCACGCATAGCTATCCTGTAACGGGCAATTCGAGCGTAAGCCCACACTCGAACGGCGGCTGAGAACTGCCACAAATTGATGATGTCAACGTAGCGATTACTACGCAAGAGGATATCCGGGTGGGATGGGATAACATTCTCGGGACCGGTACGGAGACTCTTTGGGGAGTGAATTAGTGGATTCAATTCATCGGATTAATGAATCAACCGATCGACCCAGCACTTCGCTGTAGAGATCATTACTAGGCATGGGCCGTGCCTGAGTTATCACCTCACCAGGGTAGTGACTGAGTGACGGTGTGACGGTGCTAGGCCCCATCCCTATTTATGTGATGGGTTCGAGTGGCCTGTCCGCTTGACGACCGGGCCCGACTTCCTCTCTATCACCGGCATGCGATCCGGTGGATTACGATTCCGCAGGCTGGCTCGACGGGCCGTCGGTGGACTTCTGTTGTTGCTGTTGTCGGCGTTGTTGGCCGGGTGCGCCAGCCGGCCGTACCGGGACGCGGAGGATTGCGAGTCATCGATTCGGGCACTGACGTCGGAGATGCAGAAACGTCTGGCCCCGGTGTCACTTTTCGAAGCCAGTCTGGTGGCAAGATTGGTCACGGAACGTTCCGTTGGACTGGCGCGGGAATATCATCTGGTGCGCCCGGCTTGGCGCCAGAATCTCTATGTGAACTTTGGCCTTCGCCAGCGCGGGCTTTGTCACCACTGGACAACGGATCTCATGGATGAAGTGCGCAAGCACCATTATGAAACCCTGGAATTTCGCTGGGGCATTGCCCGGGCGGGAACGCCGCGCGAGCACAACAGCCTGGTGGTCATCCGCCGGGGAGCGGATTTTCGGACGGGCCTCGTCCTGGACCCTTGGCGGAAATCGGGCCGCATCGTCTGGGCGCCGGTGACGCAGGATCGTTACCCGTGGGAAGAGGCCGATTGGAAGCCGGGCCTGAAGTGACGCGCCGGCTTCGTCGAGCTCTTGCCTCGCTCGTCCACGGGGCCACGGCTTCGAATCGGGTCGCTGACGCGTGGGGTGGCGCCGGTCGTTTCCATGCGTTTCCCCGATCCTCACGCCGACATCTCCCGCCCACCGCCGCCCGGATCAGGGAAAACGGGCTAAAGATCCATGAGTGTCAGGTCGATGTCGATTTTGTCGGGCAATTTGCGCCGACGAAACCACGACAGGATGTCCGTGCTAAAACTGTGAGATCGACGCCCATGAAATCGCTGAAAGTTCTGTTGCTCGCCTTGACGCTGGCCACGCCGGCCTTCGCCGTGGAAACCTCCGAAGCGGACCAGAAGTGGTCGCAAGTGGTGGAGAAGATTATCGCCCAAGGCACCACCACGATCTCGACTCCTTCGGAGAAGCGGGTGGAAATCGCCAAGCAACTGGCGCAGAAGGCCGGCCGCTCGGTCGAGGTCACCAAGTCGGAGTCCGGCTATCGGATCAAGGTGAAGTAGCCCACCGACTTCCGTCGGAATCCCTTTCCGGCGGCGTTTCAGTGCGCCGGCCGAAACCGGGCGAGAAAACCCGGCTCGGTCGACTGCAGATCGGCCTGTCGTTGCGCCGCGAGGATCGCCCCGTAAGTGATCAGGTCGCGGGCCATCATCGCCAGGCGCTGGCTGAAGGCCTCGCTGACGATCTCTCCATCCTTGACGTCGGCTTTGTCCGCGTAGGTCACAGCGTAAGGCAGCGCCCACGCGTAGCACTGGCGCGCGGTCGTGCGGATCTGGTCCGTGACCGTCAGCCCTTTGTCGTACGAGGCCACCACGGAGCCGAACAGTTTCCCCGCGTATTCGGTCCAGAAGTGATCAAGGAAATTCTTCAGCGCGCTGCTCATGCAGCCGTGGTAATCGGGGGTGCCCAGCACGAGAACGTCTGCCGCATCGATGCGCGCCTTGAGGGCCGGGTAGTCGGGCCGCGTGTAGGCGTCGTCGGGGTTGAAGAGCGGCATCGGCGTGGCCGCCAGGTCCAGAAAGTCGACCGGCGCCTTGGCCGCTTCGAGCTTGCGGGCCAAGGTGGTCATGACCGCTCGGACCGACGAGCGTCCGCTTGGGCTGCCGTTGACGAGGAGGAAGGACGGGGGTGCAGCCATGGCCTCAATTCCGGCGCCGGCGGGGAGTGCGCACCCGGATCGACATCGAGCGCGCCGGCCGGGAGGGGGAGAGGGGCAAGGCCGCGGCGGGCGCCAGGGGGCTGGCGGCCGCGAGGAGATCGAGGCCAACGAAGGACGGTTTGCCCGTGCACATCGGCAGGATGGTGCGGGCGAAACGGGCGGCGTGCGCCGACGTGGCATGGCGCCGGAAATGTTCCTCATCGCGGAACGACACGAGACCGAAGAAGACCGGCTGTTGCGGGTCGCGAAAAACGAGGTAGACGACGCCGGGATCGTGCTTTTGGGTGGCGGCGACAAACCGTTCCAGAGCGCGCCGGGCGCCTCTGATGTGCTGCGAGCCGACCGTGAATCGGGAGAGCGAGTATTTCATGAGTTCGCGCGAATGGGTTTGTTGACGCCGACGGGGCGGGCGAGATTCGCTAAAAATCCCGGCCCGGGGCGGCGGACGGCAGGAGAATTCACCGTCGATTAGGCCCTGGCGATCCGACAGGACGAGGTTGCCGCCAGAGTCGCGGGTCCGGGTGTTCAGAGGGCTTTGATGATGATGGCTGTGATGTCGTCGGCCTGGGCCTGATGGCCGCAGAAATGGCGGACGTCTTCATACAGATGCTGGACAATCCGGGCGGCTGGTTCTTCGCGGTGTTTCCGAACCACATCCAGCGTTCTTTCGATCCCGAACATGTCGTCGTTCGGGCCAACGGCTTCTTCGATTCCATCGGTCAGGAGGACCAGGATATCGCCGGCCGCCAGGTGGAGGTCAGGGGAGCTGGTGTAGGCGGTGTCGGGCTGCATGCCGAGGGGGACGCCGGTGCGGCGCAACGTCGCCTTGGTGGCGCCGTCGCGATCCAGGAGGAAGCCGGCGCTGTGGCCGGCGCTGGCGTAGGCCAGCGTGCGCGCGTGGGGATCCAGCCGGCCGAGAAAGAGCGTGATGTAGCGTTCGGAGCCGACATCCTCGGCGAGGATGCCATTGGCGCGGGTGAGGATCTCGCCGACATCCTCGCGGCGGCCGGCGAGCACGCGAAGATAGGCGCGGGTCTCGGCCATGAGGAGGGCTGGGCCGACGCCGTGGCCGGTCACATCGCCGACCACGATGCCCAGGCGGCCATTGAGCATGGGGAGATAGTCGTAGTAATCGCCGCTGGTGGCTTCCGCGGGATACGAGGCGCCGCCGAGGTCGAAGCCCGGGCAGGCGGGGGCCGCCTTGGGGAACAAGCGTTGTTGAATGTCGCGTGCGACCTGGAATTGCTCCTGATTGTCGCGGAGCTCGCGCTCGGCGCGTTTCCGCTCGGTGATGTCTCGGATGAAGCCGACAATCCGCCGCTGGCCATTGAGGAGCATGTCGCTGAAGCTGACCTCGATGGGAAACTCAACGCCGTCCCGCCGGCGCCCGATGGTTTCGGTGGCCCGCCACGACATGGTGCGGATGCCGGTTTCGAGGTAGCGGCGAATCTCGCTCTGATGGCTGGTGTTCTGGCCTTCCGGCTGCAGTTGGTGGATGTGTCGGCCCACGAGATCGTCGGCCGAGAAGCCAAACACCTCGCGCACGGCGGGGTTGGCAAATTCGATGCGCCCGGCCGGGTCCATCAAGAGGACTGCATCGGGGCAGGTTTCCCAGAGCAGGCGGTAGCGGAGTTCGCTTTCGATGGAGGCGCGGCGGGCCTCGCGCTGCGAGGCGCGGTTGGCGGCTTCCCGCAGCTCCCGCTCGACGGCGGGAGCGAGCCGGTGGAGGTTGCCCTTCATCAAATAGTCGTGCGCGCCGGCCTTCATGCACGAGACGGCGATGTCCTCGCCGATGCCGCCGGAGACGATGAGAAAAGGCAGGTCGAGGCCGCTTTCCTTCAGGACCTGGAGGGCGGCGGGGGCGTCGAAGGCCGGGAGATTGTAGTCGGCGAGGACGAGCTGCCAGCGGCCGCTGGCCAGGGCGGCGCGCATGGCCGACGCATCCTCGACGCGTTGGAAGGCCACGTCGTAGCCTCCTTTGCGCAGCAGGCTGACGATGAGCTGCGCGTCGAACTCGGAGTCTTCAACGATTAATACTTGCAGTGGCGTCTTCATGACCGGCCCGCGCGGTCCTGCGCGGCGCATGCGGCAGCACGCTAGCCAAATGGCGCGGCTCGCGCCAAGAAAATCGCGGAGTGAGGCGGGCGGGGTTCTTGTGGAGCATCGAACGGCGAAAAGAAAAGAGGCCTGGGGTCCCCCCAGGCCTCTTGTGGCAGAATCGCTCTCTACTTACGGCAGCGCATGGCCCGCCACCGTGCACGTCGGCGCGGAGTCAACCGCGTTCAACGCATACGTGCCGTTGGCCGGGCAGGTTGGCTTGGTCTTGATGTAGGCCGACGTGCCGAACAGATCGGCGTCACCCGGGGTGTCGGCATTGGTCTTGCGGTTTTCCATCGCCCAGTTGGCTTTCGCGCCCTCGATCTGCTTGAGGTTCGCGATGCAGGCGTTCACCTGGCTGGACGTGCGGGCTTTCACGAAGTTCGGAATCGCGATGGCCGCGAGGAGGCCGATGATGGCCACGACGATCATGATTTCAACGAGCGTGAACCCGGACTTACGAACTGCACTGATCTTCATTACGTATTGCTACCTTTCTGCGTGCGGCGTGAACTGGAGTCGAAGGCGGGTTACGAATTATTGCTGCACATCGTTCACTGATTGCCTTCGGCCGACCGCACCTATCCCCTTTAGCAACGCCGGTGCCACTCCCCGAATCCCGCCCGTCCCGTGGGCGCCTCCCGCTGTCCGGTCCGCGAATGTGCTTCGGATAAAGCTCTTGAATCAATTGCGCCGCGTTCGCACCGCCGCCGCCTGCCCGCCGCCGCCTGCCTTGGGCCGCCGGCGTTGTCCCGAGGCTGGCTTGGTTGTCCCGGATCAGGACACGCCGAGCGGATCCGGGCCACGATCGGGCGCCCAAGGGCGCGAATGCACCCGCGCATGGGCCAGCTGCGGACGCTTGCGCGCGGCCGGCTGAACGTTCGCCCTCCGATCCAGACGTCGGGCCCGCGACCGGCGACGGAGCGAGCCGCACGCTGCGGCGGGACGATTCGCCAAAGAAAAAACCCGGCGCGGCAGGACGCCGGGCCGGGCGGGGAAGTCGAAGGAATAGAACGCAGGTCTGCCGTCAGGGCAGCACGTGCTCGGCAACGCTGCACGTAGGACGTTCCGCGACAGAGCCGAGGTTGTAGGTGCCGCCGGAGGGGCAGTCGGGCTTGCGCGCGATGATTTTGTCGGGCCCGAACAGATCGCCGTCTGAGGGAACGTCGGAATCGTTCTTCTTGTTCTCCAGCGCCCACTGCGCCTTGCCGCCTTCGATGGCCTTGAGGTTGGCGACGCAGGCGGTTTTGGCGGAGGATTTCCGGGCTTTGACCAGGTTGGGAATCGCCACGGCGGCCAACAGGCCGATGATGGCCACCACAATCATGATCTCGACGAGGGTGAACCCTCGCTGGGTCGAAATTCGCGCGCGCATAATAAGGATCGGTTCGTTACACGGATTGACCGCAAGTTTGTCAGGCGGCCAGGCGGGAGACCCTAGGTGAGCCGGTTCTTAAACTCAAATTTAAAAGCGGCGCCGCCAGGCCGTCGTCCTTTCCGCGGCGGGCCCGGCCACCACGGCCGGGATTCGTACCCTGGGCACCCCGGTTTCCCCGTCTGCCGGGAGTGAACCCCGCAGGTCGCGAAAAGTTTCCCGCGGCGTGCGAGTGCCCCCAACTCCGCCGTGGGCCCGCGCATCAAGTTTTTGGGCCCGTCTGCCGATGACCGTGGCATGAGAAAGATCCTCCTGGTCTTTGGAGTTGTCGGCGTCCTCGCCCTGGCCGGCTGGGTCGTCCGCTGGGCCACCACCATCCAGGCCCGGGCGAGCCACGCCCAGATCAGCGCGGTGCTGACCAACCTCTTCGACGGCCTGCAGATCTATAAGGACAATGTGGGAAGCTATCCAGCCGGCGGGAACGCCGATGTGGCCCGCGCGCTGGACGGACGCAACCCCAAGCGCGTGGTCATTGGCGTCGGCCGCAAGGTGGAGCAAAACAGCAAGGGAGAGTTCATCGATCCGTGGGGGACGCCCTTTCGTTTTTATTTCTCCGACAACTCCGTGTTGATTTGGTCGGCCGGTCCCAACCGCCGGTTCGAGAAGAGCAACGCCTCGGATTTCGACGACTTCATCCAGTCGAATTGAGCGGGCCGGAGTGCTGATCGAGGTAGTCTGCCACGTGCAGCGTGCGGATGCCGGCGGCGCCGGCTTGATCCAGCCCCACCCGAATTTGCAGCAGGCAGCCCGGGTTGGTGGACACCACGATGTTCGCTCCGGTTTTCAGGATATTCGCCACCTTGCGCCCCTGCAGGCGCGCCGCCATGGCGGGCTCGGTCAGGTTGTAGCTGCCTGCGCTGCCGCAGCAGACGTCGCTCTCCGGCAACTCCACCCAGTCTTCCCCCGCCACGCACCGCACCAGTTCCCGCGGCGCGCTCGTGATCCGCTGCGCGTGCGCCAGATGGCAGGCGTCGTGAAACGTGACGCGCGGCCGACCGGCGGCCGGCCGCGGCCCCAGCGCCTGGCAGAATTCCGGCGTGCCGGCCAGCACTTCGGTCAGATCCTTGACCCGCCGCCGAAACGCATCCGCCCGGGATCGCCAGGCCGGATCCGCGCCGAAGAGATGGTGATACTCCTTGAGCGACGAGCCGCAGCCCGCGGCGTTGGTGACGATCGCGCCAACGCCCGGGAGTTCGAACGCGGCGATGTTTCTCCGGGCTGCTGCGCGGGCTTGCTCCAGGTTGCCTCCGTGGGAATAGAGCGCGCCGCAACATCCCTGGCCCGGCGGCGCGATGACGTCGTAGCCCGCCCGGTTGAGCAATCGCACACTGGCGGCGTTGGTGGCGCCGAACATCGCGCTCATCACACAACCGCGCAGGAACGCCACCTGGCCGCGCGCGGGTTGGACCGTCGCCGGGGAACGCTCCGGCAAATCGTCGGCGGTGACGACCGCCGGGACCAGGGTCAGGAGGCTTCGCAGCGAGGATGGGAGAAAACGATCCAGGCCAAGTCGCTTGAGGAACGTGGCCGGGCGCAACGCCAGTTCCATGCGCGCAGGGTAAGGAAAAATTTGTTCAACCAGTCCTCGGCGCAGCAGGCGCTGTCCTGCCGGACGGGGGTGATGATGCTCGATGTGGTCGCGGGTTGCTTCAAGCAGTGCGCCGTATTCCACGCCGCTCGGGCACGCGGCCTCGCAGGCCCGACAGCCGAGGCAAAGATCGAGGGGGCGGACCGCCCGCTCATCCAGCTCGAGCCGGCCGCTCTCCAGCGCGCGCATCAGATGAATGCGGCCCCGGGGCGAGAGGTTCTCGTCGCCGGTTTCCAGATAGGTGGGACATGACGAAAGGCAAAGCCCGCAGTGAATGCAGGCGAGTGCCTGGCGTTCGTCGAGAAAACGGCCGGGGTTCGCGCTCATGTCAGGCCTTGAGGAAATTCCCGTTCCCGGCGGCGAGCGGCAGCGGGGGAAGAAGGCCATGCGGGTCGAACGTCTTCTTCAACTCATGCATCAGCGCGCTCGCGGCCGGACCGGGCGCGGAGTCCGAAAAGGAAGCGGGCGAGGGCCCGAGAAATTCCAGAACACCCAGCCCGGCCCGGGCCACAAACGGGGCCGGGTGCAGCGCTCGCACCGCGTCCAGGAGCCGGGAAGGCAAGACGGAGTGACGCCGGGGGAGAGGTCCGCCCCTCGCCGGATCCGCCGGCCACGCACCTTCGCCGGCCGATGGGTTCTCGGTGAAGCCCAGCGCGCGGACCTGGTTGACCTGCCACGCCACCTCCTCGCGACTGCCGGCGAAAACGAGAACGAGCGTGGCAATCGCGCCGGTGCGCGGCGTCAGATTGTGCAAATCGAAGACGACTGGCGTGATGGGTGACGGCTCGAGTTGCTCGAGGCAGTTGGCCGTGTCGTCCCACGACGCGCACGGACGGGTGACGGTGGACTCGGCGGCCGGGACGGGCTGGAGCTTGAAGGCGGCCTCGACGATTACGCCCAGGCTGCGCTCGGCGCCCACGAAAAGTTTGAGCAGATCGTAGCCGGCGACATTTTTCACGACTTCGCCGCCCGAACGGATGATCTCGCCATTGGCCAGCGCCACGCGCAGGCCGAGCAGATGCTCACGGATGGTGCCGTAGCCATGGCGGCGAGGACCGCTCAAGTTGCGATCGAGGATCTCTGCGATCGGCAGGGAGCCGGCGCCCGGCGGATCGAGCGGCAGCCACTGACCGTGCCGGCGCAAGTGCGCCTGCAACGCATCGAGCGTCAGGCCCCCCTCGACGGTGATGGTCAGGTCTTCCGGGGCGTAGCGCCGAATCTGCGTCAGCGGGGAGAGGTCCACGCGCGCCCCCGCCTGCAAGGCGGCGGCCAGGCGCCTCCACGATTCGGGTTGCGACGCGGTGCTCATTTCCGTCGAGCGCCTTTCTCCGGCATCCGTGCCCACCGGTAAAACAAAAAGTGATCCGGGGCGATGGGACGGGAGGCGCTCGCTAGCCGGGCGGCGGTTGCGGGGGGGGCTCGGCGAAATGGCAGGCGGACCAACGCCCCGCCGCGGTCTCGCGCAGGACCGGGACCTCGGATCGGCAGCGGGCCTCCGCCAGGGGACAGCGTGGGTGGAACGGGCAGCCGGGGGGAGGATGCACGGAGGACGGGACGTCGCCTTTGAGGCGCGGGCCGGGGCGTTGACCGGACGAATGGATCACCGGGACGGCGGAGAGCAGGGCCTGGGTATAGGGATGCTGCGGCGCGGAGCAAACGGCAGGGGCGTCGCCCGCTTCGACGATTCGGCCGAGGTACATCACCAGGATGCGGCGGCTGATGTGCTTGACCACCGCCAGGTCGTGGGCCACGAACAGATAGGCGAGCCCGCGTTCGCGTTGGAGATCCCGGAGGAGGTTGACGATTTGGGCCTGCACGCTGACGTCGAGGGCGCTGACGGGTTCGTCGCACACGATGAGCCGGGGTTCGGCGGCGATGGCCCGGGCGATGCCGACGCGCTGGCGCTGGCCGCCGCTCAGCTCATGCGGACGGCGGGTGACAAGCGCCGAGTCAAGCCCGACATCTTCCAGCAGCGAGGCGATCCGTCGACGGCGCTCGACCGCGCTCGCCGTGAGGCGATGGATGTCGAGACCCTCACCCACCAGATCTGAAACGGCCAGGCGCGGATTCAGGGAGTTGTAAGGGTCCTGAAAGATCATCTGAAATCCGCGTCGCCGTTCCCGGAGGGTCCGGCCGCGCAGCGCGGCGATGTCGTCGCCGGTGAACAGGATTCGTCCCGCGGTGGGTTCAATCAGTTTGACCACCGCGCGGCCCAGCGTTGTCTTCCCGCAGCCGCTTTCCCCGACCAGCCCGACGGTCTCGCCCGCCGCGATGGAAAAGCTCACGCCGTCCACGGCGCGCACGATCTCCCGCGGGCGACCGGTCCACGTCCGGGAAACGGGGAAGTGGACACGCAGATCCTGGACGTCGAGCACGTTCATGCCGGCGGGACCTTGCGCCAGAATGGGCAGCGCACCTGGTGCGTTTCGTCCCCATCCAGCCCCGGCTCGAGTTCGCGGCAGGATCGTTCGGCGACCGGGCAGCGCGGATGAAATCGGCATCCGGCCGGATAGTTGCCCGGGGTGGGCACATTTCCTGGAATGGTGGCCAGTCGATCCGTGTCGAGGGCGAGATCGGGGACGGCGCGGAGCAGGGCGCGGGTGTAGGGATGACGCGGCGCCTGGAGGATTTCCCGGGCTGGCCCGCATTCGACGATCTGCCCGGCATACATGACGGCCACGGTGTCGGCAAAATCGCCCACGATGGCAAGGTTGTGCGTGATGAGGAGCACCGCCATGCCGAATTCCCCGCGCAGCTCGCGCAGGAGATCCAGAATGTCGGCCTGGATGGTGACATCGAGCGCGGTGGTGGGCTCATCGGCGATCAGCAGCCGGGGACGCGAGGCCAGCGCCATGGCGATCATCACCCGCTGCTGCATGCCGCCGGACATCTCGTGCGGGTACTGGCGCATCCGCAGTTCCGGCGCCGGGATCCCGACCTGCCCCAGCAAGCGAACGATCTCCTCCTTGCCGGCCGAGGCGGGCCGGTGTTGGCGCAGCGACTCGTTAATCTGGGCGCCCACTCGCAGGACCGGGTTGAGCGAGGCTCCGGGTTCCTGAAAGATATAGCTGACGACCCCGCCGCGAATGCGTTGCAGCTCGGCGGGGGACATCCGCAGCACATCCCGGCCGTCGAGGCGGATTTCACCGCCGCGGTAGCGCGCCGGCGGGCTGGGGAGCAGCCGCGCCACCGACAACGCGGTGACGCTTTTGCCGGACCCGCTTTCGCCCACCAGGCAGAGCGTTCGTCCGGATTCGAGCGACAGCGAGACGCCGTCCACGACGCGGGTCGCGCCGAATTCCAGCCGCAGATTGTCGATCTCGAGCAAGGGCATGGCAGCGGAGGCGAACCAGCCGGCAGTTCTCAGGCCGTGGGCCGAACGCTAGAGACCTGGCCTTTGGGCCGTCGAGCCCAAACACTCCGGGGGGCCCGGGACAGCCGCGGGTGCGTGGCTGGGCATGGCGTTGCTGGACGAAATAGACGGACGGAGGGCAGAGCGCGGCGTGAGCGCGGCACTGAGTGCGCGTGGGAACGTCACATTCCAGTACGTTGACTTTGAACGGCGAGCCGATCATATTCGCCGCACTTCCGTAGCATTGTGGCAGCGAACGACGACTATCTTTTAGAGAATCTCGTTGACATGGGATACATCACCCATGGCGACGTGGACCAGTACCGAGCCGAGGCCGAGTCCCTTGGAATGGGCGTGGTGGACCTGATGGTCGAGCGCAAGCTGATCAATGCGCCCACCGTCACGCAGGCCAAGGCCGCCCATTTCGGCTGCGAAATGGTCAACCTTTCCGAGATTCGTCTGGACGACGATCTGATCTCCTCGGTCCCGCGCAACGTGGCCAAGCGCTATCGCGTGGTGCCGATCTATCGGCACGGCAATCATCTGGCGATCGCCCTCAGCGATCCGTCCGATCTCAACACGATCGACAGCCTCAATCATCTGCTGCGGGCCGACATCGAGCTCAAGGTGGCCACGGAGGAGGACATCGAGGCGGCGCTGAAGAAGTATTACGGGGCCGACGACAGCGAGATCGGCAAGATGATCCAGGACATCACCGAGGGTGAGGTCGAGATCGGTGCCATCCCGAAGGAGGGCGAGTCGGACGGAGGCGTGGTCGATGCCGACGCCCCCATCATCAAGCTGGTCAACGGCCTGATCATCGAGGCGTTCAAGATGCGGGCATCGGACATTCATCTTGAGCCGATGGCGAAGGCGTTTCGCGTGCGCTACCGAATCGACGGTGTGCTGCACGAGCAGAAATCGCCGCCCAAACGGCTGCAGGGCCCGATCATCAGCCGCCTGAAGATCCAGTCGAACATGTCGATCGCGGAGAAGCGGATCCCGCAGGACGGCCGCATTCAGACGCAGGTTGGGCCCAAGACGATCGACCTGCGTGTCTCGTGTCTGCCGACCAATCACGGTGAGAGCATCGTGATGCGTATTTTGGACAAGGAAGGCCTGAAGCTCGGCCTGAGCGAGCTGGGTTTCTTCACGGATGATCAGCAGACGTTCGAGCGGCTGATCGCGATGCCGGACGGAATCCTTCTGGTCACGGGACCGACGGGCTCCGGCAAAACGACCACGCTCTACTCCTGTCTAAACTTCATCAACCGGCCGGACCGGAAGATCATCACGGTCGAGGATCCGGTGGAATATGTTCTGGCCGGCATCAACCAGGTGCAGGTGAACGAGACGGTGGGTTTGAGTTTTGCGGCGGCGTTGCGCTCGATGCTGCGCCAGGCGCCGAACGTGATCATGCTGGGTGAAATTCGCGATTTGGAGACCGCCTCGATCGCGATCAACGCGTCCCTGACGGGTCACCTCGTCTTCTCCACGTTGCACACCAACGACGCGCCCGGCGCCGTCACACGTTTGATCGACATCGGGGTGAAGCCGTTTCTCGTGGCGTCATCAACGCGGGCGATGATGGCGCAACGGCTGGTCCGAAAGATCTGCCGGAAGTGCGCGGCGCCGCATCTGCCAACCGAGGCCGAGCTGAAGGCCCTCGGCCTGGAAGCAAACACGCCGGGTGCGAACTTCATGAAAGGCAAGGGCTGCACGGATTGCAACAAGCTCGGCAACAAGGGCCGGTTCGGGATTTTTGAGGTCTTCCTCGTCAATGACGAAGCCCGCAAGTTGATTTATGAGAAGGTGCCCGCCTCGGTGCTTCGGGTGCAGGCGCGGGAGATGGGGATGCGCACGTTGCGCGAGGATGGGGCCCGCAAGGTGCTTGCCGGAATGACGACCGCCGAAGAGGTGATCCGGGCGACCGTCGGCGACAACGACTAGTCGGGACAGGAGCGAATGCGGCGACGACTTCACGACTGCGGTTCCAGCCACGCCGCTCCCGGGCGAAGACCCCCCGGGCGGCCGTCGGCCGGGCGCCGGGCGCGTCCGGCGATACCGCCATTCGGCGGCTGACTTTTTTATGTCTTATTCGATGTCTGATCTTTTGCAGTTGGTGGTGACCGAAGGGGCCGCCGACTTGCACCTGCGCGTGAACACGGCTCCCGTCATCCGTTTGCACGGCGTCCTGCATCGCGTCGACGGCCCGCCTCTCCGGCAGGAGGACACGGAAGAGCTGATGCGCAGCATCACCTCGGAGGAGCACATTCAGCACGTGCGCGAACGGGGCGGCGCGGACTTCGGCTTCGCCTTCGGCGACATGGCCCGCTTCCGCGTGAGCGTGTTCAAGGAGAAGGGCAACTTCGGGATGGTCCTGCGCCAGATCCCCAGCAAGCTTCTCACCCTGGAGCAAATCGGCATTCCTCCGTCCGTCAGGGAGCTGCTCTACAAGCCCCGCGGGCTCGTGCTTGTCACCGGCCCGACCGGCTCGGGCAAGACCACGACCCTGGCCTCGATGATTAATATCATCAACGAGGAGCGGGATGACGCTCACATCATCACGATTGAGGATCCGATCGAGTATTATCACCGCCACAAGAAGGGCGTGATCACGCAGCGCGAGGTGCACGTCGACGTGCCCAATTTCGCCGAGGGCCTGCGCCGCGCGCTGCGCCAGGACCCGGACATCATCCTCGTCGGTGAAATGCGCGATTTGGAGACGATCGACGCGGCCATCACGGCGGCCGAGACCGGTCACTTGGTCTTCGGCACGCTGCACACGACCGGCGCGGCCAAGACCATTGACCGTATCGTCAACGCCTTCCCAACCAACCAGCAGGAGCAAATCCGGATTCAGCTCTCCACCGTCATGCAGGCGGTCATCTCCCAGCTCCTGCTGCCGCGCTCGGACAAGCCCGGCCGGGTGGCCATCTTCGAGATCATGATCAACACCCCGTCCATCTCGGCGCTGATTCGTGACAACAAGACGTTCCGCATCAATTCGGACATCCAAACGGGCGCCAAGTACGGCATGGTGACGCTGGATGCGTTCCTGATGGACAAATACGCGCAGGGTTTGATCTCGAAGGAAGAAGTGATCACGAAATCGCAGGACCCGATTACGATTCAGGCCAAGCTCCAGGAGTTTGAGCTGGCCCGCGCGTTGCAGGCGTCCCAGAATAAAGGGGGCTCGAAAGCCTGATCGCGTATGCAGGAATATTCCTCCGATCCATTGCTGGCGCTCATCCGGGAGCGCGGCCTGCTCGACGACCTCCAGCTTGAGGAGGTCCTCCAGGAGCAGGCGCGCACAGGCAAGTCGGTCGGCGAGATCCTGTCCGACTTTGGCTTCGTCGACACCGACACCCAGCTCCAGCTCATGGCCGATCACCTCGGGACCGAGGTGGTTTCCATCGACAACGTCGAATTCACCCAGGAGCTGCTCCAAAACATCCCGGCCGCGACCGCCCGGATGTACCAGTGCGTGCCGATCGAGGACTATGGATCGAGCGTGCGCGTGGCCATGGGCAACCCGCTCAACCCGGCCGCGATCGACGAGATCGGGTTCGTGGTCAAAAAGGAGATCCAGATCGTGGTGGCCGACCCGAAGGCCATCGAGAAGGTCATCAACAAGTATTACGGCGAGGACTCGGAGAGCGTCGGGGACATTCTCAAGGATCTCGGGGCCGACTCGGAGCTGGCCAAGGAAGCCGAGGCTGCGGCCGCGGAGGTAGGCGGGGAAGGCGTCGACCTGGCCAACGAGGTGCCCATCGTGCGGTTCGTCAACCTGGTCGTTTTCCAGGCGATCCAGGATCGGGCGTCGGACATTCATTTCGAGCCGTTCGAGGACGAATTTAAGATCCGTTACCGGGTGGACGGGGCGCTCTACGAGATGACGCCGCCGCCCAAGCATCTGGCGCTGCCGGTGGTCTCGCGCATCAAGGTGATGGCGAACCTCAACATCTCCGAACGCCGGCTGCCGCAGGACGGGCGCATCAACTTTCCGATTGGCAACAAACAGATCGACCTGCGCGTCTCGACCCTGCCCACGGCCTTCGGCGAATCGGTCGTGCTGCGCGTGCTCGATCGCTCGGCCGTCAACCTCGACCTCGAGACCCTCGGCCTGCCCAAGTACGTTTACGATTACATCAACGAGGCGGTCCTCCAGCCCAACGGCATTTTCATCGTGACGGGCCCGACCGGCTCGGGCAAGACGACGACGCTCTATTCGTGCCTGCGCAAGGTCAACACGATCGACAGCAAGCTGCTGACGGCGGAGGACCCGGTCGAATACGACATCGATGGCATCATGCAGGTGGCGATCAATGACGCCATGGGCATGACGTTCGGCAAGGCGTTGCGCTCGTTCCTGCGCCAGGATCCCGACGTCATCATGGTCGGGGAAATGCGCGACCTGGAAACCGCGCAGATTGCCATTCAGGCGTCGCTGACCGGTCACTTGGTGTTGAGCACGCTGCACACGAACGACGCGCCGGGCGCGGTCACCCGCCTGGTTGACATGGGCGTGGAGCCGTTCCTCATTTCCTCCACGCTGATGGCTGTGCTCGCGCAACGCCTGGTCCGGACGGCCTGCAAGAAGTGCCGCACGCCGTTCGAGCCGACCGAAAACCAGCTGTCGATGCTCAACCTTTCGCCGCACGATATCGGGGACAAGGTCTTCTATTACGGGCGCGGCTGCGCGAATTGCAACGACACCGGCTACCGGGGCCGCAAAGGCATCTTTGAGCTGCTCGTCATCTCCGAGCCCATTCGCAATTTGATCAATGAACGGGCGCCGGCGGTCGTGCTGCGCCAGAAAGCCGTCGAGATCGGCATGGTCACGCTTCGCGAGGATGGGCTCCGGTCCATCTTCGACGGCGACACCACGATTGAAGAGGTCGTGAAATACACCTGAACCCGTCCCTGCGCTAACCGTCAACCCGCTCACATATGCCAAAGTTCAATTACGTGGCCATGGACTCCCGTGGCAAGGAGACGAAGGGCGTGCTCGAGGTGGCCAACCAGAATGAGGCCATCGGACGGTTGAAGGAGATGGGCTACTTTCCGACCAAGGTCACCGAGGCGGAAAAGTCGAAGGACAAGGCGGAGGTCAAAGGCAAGGCCGCGGCCAAGGCCGGCCCCAAGAAAAAAGGGCTGTCGCTCAACATCCGCGTCGGCAGCGGCGTCAAGACCAAGGTCCTGACCGTCTTCACCCGGCAGCTCGCCACCCTCGTCGACGCAGGCCTGCCGTTGCTCCGCGGGCTGCGGGTCCTGGAAAAACAGGAGCGCAACCCACACCTCAAGCGCATCATCGGCGAGATTGGGGTCGCCATCGAGTCCGGCAGCACGTTCTCCGAGGCCCTTGCCCAACACCCCAAGGTTTTCAACCGGCTGTTCGTGAACATGGTCAAGGCCGGCGAGATCGGCGGTGTGCTCGAGGTCGTGCTCAACCGCCTCTCCGAGTTCATGGAGAAGGCCCAGAAGATCAAAGGCAAGGTCGTGGCGGCCATGTTCTATCCCAGCGCCGTCATCACGGTCGCGGTGGCCATTCTCGCCATCCTCATGATCTTCGTGATCCCGAAGTTCAAGGAGATCTTTCGCGACATGTTGCCGGGCCAGAGCCTGCCCGCCTTCACCGAGTTCGTGCTCAGCATCAGCGACGCCGTGGCCAATCACTTCGTGGTGACCGCGATCGTCCTCGCCGTCGTCGTGGCCGCCCTCATCGCCTTCATCAAGACCCGGTTCGGCCGGCGGATTTTTGACAAATCCAAACTCGTCATGCCCGTGCTCGGGCCGGTCATTTCCAAGGTGGCCATCTCCCGCTTCACCCGCACGCTCGGCACGCTCGTCAGCTCCGGCGTTCCCATCCTGCAGGCGCTGACCATCGTCAAGGAAACCTCCGGCAACGTCATCATCGGGTCCGCCGTCACGGCCGTCCACGAAAGCGTCAAGGAAGGTGAAACGATCACCGCCCCCCTCGAGGCCTCCAATGTCTTTCCCCCCATGGTCATCAGCATGGTCGACGTCGGTGAACAAACCGGCGCGCTGCCCGAAATGTTGATGAAGATCGCCGACAACTTTGACGAGGAGGTCGACAACGCCGTGGCGGCCATGACGTCGCTGCTCGAGCCCATCATGATCGTCTTCCTCGCCGTCATCGTCGGCAGCATCGTCATCGCCTTGTTCCTGCCGCTCATCACCCTGATGGAAAAGGTCGGCGAGCCGGCGGGTGGCAGCGGCGGTGGCGGCGGTGGCGAATAGCCGCGACGCCGGCCGCGCACGCGGTTTCAACAGAGCCGTTCCGGGTCGAGCATTCGCCTTGGCCTCAGCCCGGGCGACGCGCGGCGCGACTTGGTCCGACGCGCCTGCGGCGCAGGTGCGATCAGAATTGCACCGAAACTCGCAGGGTCCCCAAGACCGTGTCGTCCGCCGCCCGCAGGCCCCCGGGGTGATGGACCCATTGGAGGCCCGGTTTGACGCTGACCGCGGGCGTGATTTGAGCTTTGTAAAAGACCTCGAGGTTTGTCTCGTCCGCGTCGAATCCGGAGCCGGCCGCCCGGCTGAGCGCCACCCAACTTAACCGGATCCCGGTCGCGTCGTCGTCGCGCCCGGCCAGCGTGCCGACCGCGCAGAACCCGCATGCGCAGTGCCGGGCGAACCGGCTGACCTCCGAATCGGCCTGCCCATACTGGGCGAACACGCTCACCCCCTGGGCATCTTCCTTGTCCTCGACGTTTTCCTTCCAGACCACTTGCTCCGCCACGACATAGTACCCGTCGGTGCCCGCCTGGCTGCCGCCGGCGAAGCGGTCCAAGGTGGCCGTGTCGCGCCACGCGCCAACGGCAACCCGGCCGTTGGCAAAACGCCCCTCGCCGCCATGGGTCAACCCGACCTCGCCAATGAAAAACGGCCGGTCGAAGCTCCGTGCGGACATCTCCTTGAAATTGTCGGTATAGACGCCGGCGCCCGCATAGATCTGCCCGGTCGGGTGCACGAAGACATTGAGGCTCAGGGCCGGATTCGGATAGGTGTCGAATCCGGCGATGGTGGGGCTGAAGCCGGCGGTCGGGTTGATGAATTCAGCGGCTGCTTCCACAAAATCGAACTCCGCATTGGCGTCCACCTGGCCGACCTTGATCCGCCCGCGCCCGCCCGCAAATTTTTGTTCATACCAGATTTCCTCCGCGCGGCTGAGGCGCTCCTCATCGATGTTCGAATATCCCTGGGCCGTGCCCGCGTTGTCGTTTCCGGACCGGCCGTGGCGGAAATAGTATTGGGCGAAGACCGTCCCACCCTTGAGGTCGAACGCGGCCTCGGTGTCGACGGTCATGCGCAAGTCCAGCAGGCCGGCGCCCACGCTGTGACGGCGAATTCCGTTCCGGAGCACGCTCGCGCCGTCGAAGGTGTACTTCATCTCGAGCGCCAGGCCGTGTTCCTCGAGGGCCGGGCGCGCGCCGCCCCAGTCGCCCGCAAGATGAGTCCACTGCCACAGCGGCTTGGGCTGGCCAAACCACTCGCGCGCCGCGGGCGCTTTCCCGCCGGGCTCCACGCCGGTCCGCGATCCCTTCAACGGCTGCAGCGGATCGCCCTTGGCTTCGAAAGATTCGTTCTCGAGCGTCGCATCCGGGAATTTCACGTCCGCCGTCCGCTGAGCCGCAGTCGGCCTGGGCTCGGAGGATTGGCCGGTTTCTGGCGAGCGATCTGTTTCCCAGGCCATGCCGGGTGTGAGCCCGGCGGAAAGCATGGCCGCAGTCAGAAGGTGACGCGGAAACCGCAGGATCAGCGAGGGCGGGTTAAACGTGGAGGTGTTCGCGTCGCTCCAGGCCGCTCCGCGTCCATTCGGCCGAGGTCGATTGCATCCGCCCGGCTCCAGTGGTGTGGAGCGTTTGGATTTCGCTTGTCCGTGGCGGCGGGTGGTCGACCGGACGCCGCCGCCCGATCGCCCCTCAGCGCGTTTCATTCCTTAAAGCAACGACAAGTCGCCGCCAAAACTTTAGCGAGAGGGCTTTTGATGACTGGTCACGAGGCGGCTGAGGCGGCATGGCCTCGTCGGCCGGTTGAGCCGTGCGGCAGGTGGGGGGACCAAGCTCCGCGGAGGTCGGACGGCCGCCTACGATTCGAGAACAACGCGGACGGCATGAACCAGCGCAGCGACGCGCACGTCGAGCGAAAAATCGGAAGGCGCCTCCAATGTATAGGAGTGCCGGCTCTTGTGCATGAGCAGGAAGAAGGCCTCCGGCCAATGCGGGCGCGTGGCGGGATCGATGTTGGGACGTATCAGCCCGCGCTCGGCCGGGCGCCCCTCAATTTCGGGAGAGAGATCGATCGGGCACACCCGGGAAACGGCATCGAGCATGGCGTCCGCGTGGGAGGGACGCCCGTCGGGGTTGAGTTCGTAAAGGTAGAACCCATGGGCCTCCCAGTCTTCATGGAGGCAAAGGCAGACATCGAACGACGGCTGCTGTGTTAACCAGGCCGTGTGCGCGCGGGTTTCCGGAGCGTGCAAATGGGCGTACTGGCGGTTCAGGTCCAGACCCCGGGCGTTCTCGCGACGATTGAGCGGAAACCCGGTTGGATTCAGGCACGGGCACAGCCACAGGTCCATGTTTTCCGGCCACGCCTGGCGTCGGAACAGCTCCCGGACCGCCAGCGGCCCCGCGGGCTCGTCGCCGTGAATTCCGGCTGACACGTAAACGCGTTGGGATGGATGCGAGGCGCGCCGAACCCACGCCGGAAGGAGCAGGCCGTCGTCGGTCGTCATCGGCTCCGGCTGCCATCCGGAGGCCGCGGCGCCATGGCCGATCTCCGCCAGGACCGCGGCGATGTCGATGGTCTCGCCGTGGTAAGCGCCCGCGTTCAGCCCGCGGCGCTGGTGATTCCCAAGGCGTGTCGCTGGGCCAACTTCCGGTCGGGATGACTGGGTATCGGCCACGAACTGGCGTTCAGACGAGGACGGAATCAACCGAGGCCAGCTCCGGACAACCCTCCGGCGCGCGGTCGCCTTTCAGGGTCTCGGGGCCGGGGTCCTGGTCGGCAAAATCATGCTGGTCCCAATCCGGGTCGAGACCGAGGTCGCGCAGCATTTGCAGGTCCCGTTCGACGGGCTGGTTCAAAGTAGTCAGGTAGTTGCCCACCATCAGCGCGCTGGCTCCGGCCATGAAGATCATGCTCTGGACATCGCGCAGGTTCACCGTCCGCCCACCCGCGATCATGATTTCCTGCCGAGGCAGAATAAACCGAAAGCAGGCGATCGTCTTCAGAATCTCGAGCGGGGGCACCGGCGTCGCCCCGGCGAGGGGCGTGCCGGGAATCGGATTTAGAATGTTGATCGGCACGACGTTGGCCCCCAGCTCCCGCAGGGCGAACGCCAGCTCACAGCGATCCTCCCGGGTCTCACCCAGGCCGATGATTCCGCCGGAACAAATTTTGATCCCGGCCTTTTTCAAATATCCGATGGTTTCCAGGCGGTCGTCGTAGGTATGGGTGGTGCAGTGGTTCGGAAAAAAACGGCGGGAACTTTCGAGGTTGTGCCCGTAGCACTCCAGCCCCGCGGCCTTCAGCCGGTTGGCCACGGCCTGGCTTTTGATCAGGCCCAGCGATGCGTCCGGCCGCGCCTTGCCGGATGCTTTCAGGTCGCGAATCCGATCGCAGACCTCATCGAGAATGGGACCTTCGCCCAGTCCTTTCCACGCCGCCACCAAGCCGACCGCGGTCACCCCGTGGCGCTCCGCCTCGTCGGCCGCCGACTTCAACGGCTCGGGATCGACGAATCCGTACCGGGGCGAACCGGTCTGGTGATGGCTCGATTGCGCGCAGAAGCTGCAGTTCTCCGAGCACCCGCCCGCCTTTGCATTCACGATCGAACAGAGGTGAACCTTGTTCCCCTTGAAATGTTCGCGAATCCGATTGGCCCACGACAGCAGTCCCAAAATGTCCGCCGTCGCCTCCAACGCGAACAGCTCCATCGCCTCCGCGCGACCGACCTGGCCGCCGGCCAACACCCGCCGTCCCAATTGCTCGATCCGCTCCGTGGTTTTCAGGTCAATCTCTCGCTGCGACATGGTTGACAGCGTAGCGGGCGCGCCCGCCGCCTGGCAAGTGGAAGTGCGCCCGGCCAGCCACAGGCAACGGGCAAAGTGCAAACTTCGACCTTGGAACGCTGAGACGCCGGACGCCAGACACCGGGAACCTGGCGCTTGCCCTTCCGGCGGGGCGAAAGAAACGATTGCCGCGCGGCGGCGAGGATTTTATGATCGGACATGCTTCAAACCGAGATCGGCCGCACCTCGGCGGGGGATGCGCCGGCCCGCCCGGAGCGATTTTTGGAAGCGTATCGTTGGATGCTTCTGGCCCGGACGCTGGACGAAAAACTCGCCAGCCTCTATCGGGCTGGGAAAATCTTTGGCGGCGTCTTTCTGGGCCGGGGCCAGGAGGCGCTCAGTGCTTCCGTTGGGTTGAGTCTTCAGTCCGGCGACGTTTTTGCCCCGCTAATCCGCGATGCGGCGGGGCGTCTCGCCTTTGGCGAGGGCATTCTCGATGCGGTGCGGACGTATCTGGGCTCGGCGCAGGGTCCGATGCGCGGGCGGGATGGCAACGTGCACCGCGGCCGTCCAAAGGAGGGCCTGCTGCCGATGATCAGCCATCTCGGGGCGATGATCTCTGTCGTGAACGGAATTCTGCTGGCCCGCCGGATGAAAGGACAACCCGGAACCATTGGCGCGGCTTGCATCGGAGAGGGCGCGACGTCCACCGGTGCGTGTCATGAGGCGTTGAACCAGGCGGCGGTGGAAAAGCTTCCGCTGGTGCTGGTGGTTGCCAACAATCAGTACGCGTATTCCACGCCGACGTCGCGGCAGTTTGGGTGTCGGGACCTGGTGGACCGCGCGCTTGGCTACGGTGTGCGGGGGCATGAAGTGGACGGCACGGATTTGGAAGCTTGCCTGGCGACCTTGGCTGAGGCGGCGCGGAGCGCCCGGGCCGGGGACGGCCCGCAATTGGTGGTGGCCCGTCTGTTGCGCCTCTGCGGGCATGGCGAGCACGATGACGCCAGCTACGTCGATCCGCGGCTGAAGCAGTCGCCGCTCGGCCGCGATTGCCTCAAGGCGGCGGAGGAACGCCTCCTTTCCGCCGGCTGGGCTGGCCCGGCGGCAATCGAGCAATGGCGGTTGGAGTCAGCGCAGAAGGTCGAGGAATCGGTGGCGCGCGTGCAGCGCGAATCCGGTCCGGATCCGTTCAAAGAAGATTGGTATGCCCTTTCCAGCAAGCATCTCCACGAAGGCCACGGAGAGATTTAATAATCGCGGGAATCCCGAGGTGCCGGCCACCATCACCTACCTGGAAGCAATCCGCGCCGCGCAGGCTCGCGCCTTGCGCGATGATCCCCGCGTCTTCATTTATGGTCAGGATGTCGGCGCGTTCGGCGGCGCCTTCAAGGCCACGAAAAATCTCGCCCAGGAATTCCCGGGCCGCGTGCTGGACGCGCCCATCAGCGAAGACGCCATCGTCGGCGCGGCGATTGGCGCGACCATCGAAGGCTTGCGCCCCATCGTCGAGATGCAGTTCGCGGATTTCTCCACCGTGGGCTTCAACCAGATCGTCAACCAGGCGGCGACGCTTTTTTGGCGCACGAAGCTGCCTTGCCCCATCACCATCCGCCTCCCGTTTGGCGGCACGGCGGGGTCCGGCCCGTTTCACAGCCAGAGCCTTGAAGCCATCTATGCCCATTACCCGGGCTTGGTCGTCATGACGCCAGCCACCGTCGAAGACGCCTACAGCCTGCTGCTCGAGGCGGTTGCCCTCGACGATCCGGTCATCTTCTGCGAGCACAAGTTCCTCTATTACCATCTCAAGGCCGAGCATCTGCCGACCGAGGCGTTGCCGGCCGGCAAGGCGCGTCTGGCCCGCGAGGGGCGGGATATGACCATCGTCACTTACAGCGCGATGCTGCATGAGTCGCTGGCTGTGGCGACCGAGCTGAGTCTCGAAGGCATCGAGGTGGAGGTGGTCGATCTGCGCACGATCAAGCCGCTCGACACCGACACGGTGATGGCTTCGGTGGCGCGAACCGGCCGGCTGCTGTGCGTGGGCGAGGCCTGGCCGTGGGGCGGGGTCACGGCCGAGCTCGTGGCCCGGGTCGCCACGGAAGGGTTCAACCTCCTCGACGCGCCCCCCATGCGCCTGAACGCGAAGGATACGCCCGTGCCTTATCACCCAAACCTGTGGGCGGCCCACCGGCCGACCGCGCGGAGCATCGCCGCCGCCGCGCGCAAACTGCTCGGTCTTTAATCCCGCCCGGCTGTCGCCCCAACGAAAATCGAAATCGCTTCGCATGCCGCAAATTCCCATCATCATGCCTCAGCTCGGCGAGTCGATCGCCGAGGCCGCTGTCGTCAGTTTTCTGGTCAAGGAGGGTGACACCGTCGAGGCCGATCAGGACGTGATCGAAGTCGAAACCAACAAGGCCACCATGAACGTCGCGTCCCCATGCCGCGGCCGCGTCGGCAAGTTCTGCGTCAAGCTGCACGAGAGCTATCCGGTGGGCGCCAAGCTGGGCTTGGTGGAAGCCAGCGCCGAGGATGCGGCGCGGCTCGGCCTCGACGAGCCCGCGCCGGGAGGGCTGTCCGGGGGCCGCGAGGGCAATGGGTCCGGGCCGGGAGGGTCGCACGCCCATGCGTCCGGACCAAGCCGGGTCGAGCCCACCGTGCGCGGATTGCCCGTGCCGGCTCACGCGGCCGGCGCGAGCTACATGTCGCCGCGCATGAAGGCCCGCATGCATGAGCTCGGACTGCACGCGGCCGATCTCGCCGGAGTGGCCGGCAGCGGCGCCGCCGGCCGCCTCACCATCCAGGACTTCGAAAGCTTTCTCGCCAACCTCGAGCGAAACAAATTGACCGAAGCGTCCAGCATGCGCGTGGCCGTCGCCGACGCCATGCGCCGGAGCTGGACCCGCCCCCTGGCCACCGTCGCGCTCCCCGTCAATCTCGACGCCATGCTCGCCCACCGGCGGCGCAGCAACCCCAAGCCCGGCCCCGCGCTCTACGCCCTCCGCGCCCTCGCCATCGCCCTCTCCGAAAACAGCGCCACGGCCGGACGCCTGGTCGGACATCACATCGTCCACCCCACCTCCATTGATGTGGGCTTTGCGGTCGAGGCCGAGGACGGCGTGCTCGTGCCGGTCATCCGAAATGCCGACCGCCAGTCTCTCGGCTCACTGGTCGAACGCTACAACGAGCTCGTCGAAAAGGCCCGGCAACGACACCTACCCGCCGACGCCACGGGCGGCTCCATCGCCACCGTCACCAATTTCGGAACGTTCGGCCTCACCTGGGCCACCCCCATCCCGCTTCCCGAGCAAACCCTCGTGCTGGGCATGGGCGCGGGGCGCATCGTTCCGAGCTGGGATCCCGCCCAGAACGCCTTCGTGCCGGTGACCGAAGCCAACCTCACCCTCAGTTTCGATCACCGTGTGCTCGACGGCGGTGCCGCCGGCCGACTGCTCTCGCGGATTAACGCGCTCATGCAGGAGCCCGGCGAGCTGTAGAGAGTTGGAAGTTGGAAGTTGGAAGTTGGGAGTTGGGAGTTGGGAGTTGGGAGTTGGGAGTTCGAAGTTGGAAGTTGGAAGTTGGTTAGGGTTGTTGGTCGTGCCGGGGACCGACGAGCCGCTGGGCGGCGGTCCGAACAGACTCCACCAGTTCAGGCGGCGAAATCGGCACGGCACTGCCGCCCCACCCGAGGATCCAGCGCTGAATCTCGCCCAGACTCGAAAGTTTCAAACGCAGCTCGAGCCCGCCGTCCGCCCGCTCCGTCACTTCCTGCGAGGGATGCCAGCGCTTCTCGCGGATGTAATCCGCGGCGTAGGGATCGAAGCGGATGACGACGTCATGCTCGCCCTGACCCGAGACCACTCCAAAGCTGTCGCGGAGAATTTTTTCCACGGAGAACTTGGCCGGGCGAGCAAACGTCTCGCCCGTCGGGCGCAGGGCCAGGATGCGCCCGGGGGCAAACGTGCGGATGTCGCGGCGCAGATGGTCGAAGGCGAAAAGAAACCATTCGCCGTTGATGTTGGCGAGGTGGTAGGGGTCGATGATGCGCGCCTCGCCCGCCGGCGGGCTCGCGGGTTGGGCCGCCGTCGCCGGGCGGGAGCCCGGCTTGCGATAGGTGATGGCGAGCTGCTGGCGGTTCGTCGTCGCCTTGGCCAGGCCGTCGAACACTTCGAGGTTGAGGAGGGGCTCCACGCTGGTGCGAAAGGAGATCGTCTGATCCCAGTCGGCGAGGTTGAGCGAGACGGTGTCGGGCAGCGACGCCTCCATTTTGCGGAAGGCGCTGACCAACGGCTTTTCGAACGTCGTGCCGCGGTATTGCTGAAGCGCCTTCTCCGCCACCAGCAGGGCCACCAGTTCGCCTTCCGTGATCTGCAGTGTGGGAAAGCCGCTGACTTCCTCCGTGTAGTAATAGCCGTAGCGCCGCTCATCGTAGGCCACCGGCAGTTGCAGCCGGTCGCGCATGAACTCGATGTCCCGGTGGATCGTTTTGGGTACCACCTCGATCTCCCGCGCCAGCGTGGATGCATTCGGATATTTGCCCGAAACGATGGCCTGGTGGATGCGCATCATCCGCTCCAGGGGCGGTCGCGAATGCGGTTGATGGACTCCGGCTTCGGGACGGGCCCGGGCTTTTGGGGTCGAGGTCGCTTTCGCTTTCGGTCGCATGCGGCCCATGACGTTTCCCAAAAGCCGGCCCGGAGTCGAGCCCGCGTTTGGAGACGGCGAGCGGTGGACCCGACCTCGAATGGCACAATGGGCAAGTTGCGGTCCTGAGCGTAATTGCTGGTCATGGACGGGCCGTGTCCTCATGGTGGCGCCTTCGAACCAAACATGCGCACCCAGATTGTCCTGATTGATTTCGAAAGCGTTCAACCCAAAACACTGGAGCCAATTTCGAGGGAACAGTTTCGTCTGCTGCTTACGGATTCGTACGTCGCGTACGCGACATGGAATCCGGGCTCGCATTTGAGGAGTTAATTTCGCAGCTCGGAGGCGCGCCCCAGATCGTCACGATCAGTCCCATGGGAATTCGCCTGGCTCAGGAAAATCCAAATTCTGAACTCCGAACCAGGAAGCCCGAAGGCTCTGGAACTCGGAACATCGGCGTCGGATTCCGGCTCGGTCAGGTCATCGGATCGTTTGCGTCGGTCGGGCCGCGCTCTCGGCGACGCGCCGGCGGGACCGATTTGTTTGGTTCACGGTTTTATCTCCACCCGGCCGACCTCATTCGTGCCGAGGAATGCGCCGCCGGCGATTTGCTGACGTTGCAGCACGACGGCCTGGTACTTGACCGGCTTGAGCGACGACGGATCGGTCACCACCCCGGCGATCAATCCTGACTTTGCGTTGAACGTCAGGGTCAGTTTGTTGGGGCTGGTGTTGGTCACGCGCCCGGATGGTCCCAGCGCGAGGTCGTTGGTAAATGAAGCCGCCAAATTGCCGCCCCGGAAAGCGATGGTGGCTGTTGGCGCCTCCAGCAAACGGTTCGTTCCCGGCGGGTTGAAGGTCGAGCCCATCGCGTCTGAACGCAGATGAAACCCGTTTGTGTGCACCTTCGGAATCGGGCCGGCCGGGCGCAGCCAATGGATCACGCCTTCGAGATCGATGTCTCCTGCTGGACGTACGCGCCACCAGCCCAGCACCGCGCCGCCACCTTGATACAGCGGTGCGTAGAGCGGCCAGTCGCCCGACGCCGACAGCGGCGATTTCTGGATGACTTTCGTGCCGTCGGCCAGTGTGGCGGTGAACGACAGAAGCCCGCCTGGGTCGACCTTGAGCGTGGCGACGCCGTCGCCTTCGGGAGCGCCGGTGTTGGCTTCGGCGCCAGGCAGCAGGGCCGTGTAGAGCCCGGCCAGGGTCGTGGCCGGATTGGTTTTGGCGTTGAACACCGCCAGGTCGGCGCGCAGGGGCGACGTCCAGACGCCGTCGGACACGCGTCCGGTCAGGCTGCCGCCAGTCAAATTGAGGTCGACGGACAACGCGGGAGCTCCGGTTCGGGTGATGTTCGTGGCGGAGTGGCCTTCGCCATCGAAGGCACCTTTGAAGGGAAGCTTGGCCAACCCCAGGCGCAGGCTGCCGGAATAGGATCGGCCGGGCCCGGTCTTGACGGACACATAGCCGGCGGACTCCCCCGACACGTCGTTGGTGTCGACGAACAGCCCGTTGAAGACGCCGATTGGGACGGGGACGGGCGCGTTGGTGATGGTGAGCGTCGCGACGCTGCTCGTGACGCTGCCGTGGCTATTGATGGCCACGACGTCGTAGGAGCCCGCGTCCCGGTCGGTCACGCCGGCCAGCACGAGGCTGCGGTTCGTGCCGCCCGGCAGGTCCGTCGCGTTGAACCGCCATTGATAGCTCATCGGGCGCGCGCCTGTGGCCAGCACCGAAAGCATCGCGTCGCCTCCCGCCAGGGCGGACTGGTTGGAGGGCGGCGCATAAATGGTGGGAGCCGCCGTTCCGCCGGGCAAGACGGTCAGGACGAGCGTGGCGGTGAGCGTGCGACTCCCGCCGCTTTTGGGGTTGTCCTTGGCTTTCAGGCCGACATTGAACGTGCCGGCCACATCTGGAATCCCGTCGATCTTCCAGAGCGCCGTGCCGGGTCGTCCGGTCAGGCTCAACCCTTCCGGCAACCCGGCGGCTTCCCAATAGTGTGCGGAATGCGGTCCGGCGGTGAGCCGGAAGCTGAACGGCTCGCCGTTGGTCGCGGTGGCGTTTCGCGGGTTGGTGATCTTGCCGGATCCACCTGACACTGCCTGGATGCTGCCCAACGAGGCGGCCGCGGCCCCACCCCACCGCAGGAGAATGACCAGGACATTGGCCGTGGATTGAGTGACGGGCAGAGCCGCTCGCATTAGAGGGAGGATCTGCAACGCCGCGGCGAGGAGCAGAGAAGGGACACGAACGAGGTTGGGGATCCGTGCATTCATAAAATTGTGAGCAAAACGCTGGTGATAGGGTTACGACGCGCAACGCTTCGCCACGGGGTGGGGAAGTCCGTCGACGCGCGTTAACTCTGGCCAGTGCCCAGCCATTGCTGAGGGAATTAAACAACGACTGGTCCTGTGCGCCAATCGTCTCTTGGCAAAACCTGGAGCGATTACCAGGCGCGGGGGGGGTGCGAGGGGGCGATGTGACGACATCCCAGTTAAGTCTTCTCGTGGGAGGAGGCGTGCAGGGCAGGCCTGAGTTACACCGGGCTTCGTGACAGAGGAATGAGGGCGAGGGGATGAGAACATCGGCATAAAAACATGGATTGTGCTGCCGATCGGCGTGATGAATTTCTATTTTCGGTTTCGTCAGATTAATTCCTTTGCCCAAATTCCCTTGCCATCGCCGGCTCTTAAGCCGGACTGGATTCACGGGGGAATCGTGGCAGAGGAATTGGGGCAGGGGAATGGGTTGCCGGCATGAGTGCTTTCCGTGCCATCCTCGGTTTTGAGGGTAGGCTTAGGACCTTCGCAGATAAACCGGGATGGATTGGAATTCTTATTTGTCTTTCGACGCTGGTCTGGCGATTCCTTGGAGAGAAGGAGGTCTATGTCAATCAGAAGTCCAATACCATTGCGCTCAGTGGATGACGATTCGTTTGATCGAATCGACAAACGAGTCGTGGCCTGCGCCTATGCATCCCAGAACGCTCTGGGTCGTCTGTGCAAGGAGCGAGTTTACGAGACGGATATTGCGGCGCGATTGCGTTCTGAGGGGTTTTGCGACGTTCAGACTCAGAGGCCAGTTTGGGTTTCCGTTGGCGAGTTTCGGAAAGATTATGTTCTCGATCTGATCGTGAACGGCGTCGTTTACGAGTTGAAGGCGGTGGAGACGTTGACTCGGGCTCACGACGCGCAAGTTATACATTACGCCGCGTTGCTGGGATTGGATCGGATCAAATTGTTGAATCTCGGCAGCGAATCCGTGCAAGGACGTTTGAAACGATGTCCGTTCGCGGGCGGCGAACGCGCTGTCGTGACGGTTGATGACGAGCGATGGGTTCCGCTCTCGAACGGTTGCTTGGCATTCCGGAAAAATGTCGACCTATGTTTGATGGAACTGGGCGGCTTTTTGGAAGCATCTCTCTACACGGAAGTCTTGGCGTTTTTCTCTGGTGGCGAAGCAAGGTGTGTCCGGCGAGTTCCGATCATACGGGACAGCTTGGAACTCGGCGATCACACCGTGAGGCTGATTTCTAGTGACGTGGCATTTGAAATAACCGCCCTGGAACAGGCGGATGCATACCGGCGGCAACTGAACAAACTCCTCCGAGCGCTCCCCATACGTGCCTTTCAATGGCTCAACGTCTGCCATGCAACGGCCACGCTCGTTACGCTGGAGAAGGGTCTGAGCTGATTGGCAAGGAATCCATCTGGTCTTGCCGAAATGCAAATTAACGAAAAGGAAACATCTCGCCGGCGATGGCACCAAGCCCATGAAGTTTTGATTTTGACCAAAGGAATGAGCAATCAATCGGTCACCGCGGATCTGGAATCATACAACGTGGCAACGCCCGCGTTGGTCTTGCGTCGATTTTCAAATTGTGGGACCGCCCGCGACAGACCGTCGGTTTTAGCAGGATTTTTTGGCGGGGTTTTCCCGTTGGCGATGACGGCCTTTCTGGGCCGATGTGATGGCACGCCATGCCTGGATTTCTCGGCCCTGCCGCATCCATTTCTCGGCGGCGGCCGTTCGGTCTATAGACCAATCCGGAGATGGATCAGGAGAATGCCATCTTGCGGGCTTACGGCATCTACCGTTCCCGTGCGCGCAGGAAGCGGCTGCCGCCAGGCGGCACGTTGAGGTGCAGCGGCTGGAACGCGTTGGTCATCGGCTGCGTTTGATACAAGATCCACGGCGCGCCCAGCAACGGAGTTGTCTCGAAGTCGAACGTGTGCCCGCGCGGGCCGTAGAAGATGACATCCAGGCCGGTGGCGTCGTGCTCCTGCAGTTCGAAGAACGGTGCGGACACATCCACGCTGACGAGGCGGAAGAACGCCATGCCGGCGGGATTGGGCGTCGGCAGCCAGGATTGCTCGCGGCCGGTGAAGCGCACACGGCCAAGTTTCGACCAGGCGCCGGTGGCCGCCGTGGCGGCGCCGGCGGATTCGAGATCGTAGGCGTCGCCGGGACGGGCGAACAGCCGCAGGCGCAGGTCGCTCGTGGCGGTGGCGGGCACCAGTTCGAGCAGCGGGCGATCGGCAATGACGATCACGCGGCCGTCGCGGGTGAAGGTGGTGCCAACGGCGGTGCCGTCGGGTTGGCGCGCGGTGATGTTGGAGACTGGGAGCGGAAGGAAGCCGCTGGGCTGATTGGAAGTCGTGCCGAACTGGAGTCGGGCGAGGACGTTGGATCCGCGGATGGACTGGCCAGGCTGGCTGACGAGGCTCACCCGGTAGCGCGTGGCGTCGAGGGCTTGCAGGCTGGCTGCGCTGACCAGGGGGCTGACGCCGCCGAGCGTGAGCTGGCGCAGGCGGTTGGTTGGGATGGCAACTTCCGCCTGCAGGTTGGTGAGGCCCGCGGTGGAGATGAGGGCCACATCGACGCCGCCCGCTTCGCCGGCCAGCAGCACGGCTTCGCCGAGCGTTGTCTCGGTGAACTCCGAGACACTGACGGTGAAGGTCCGGGACGCGCTCGCCGGCGGGACTCCGTCGTCGGTGACGGTGATGGTCAGCGGATAGATGCCTGGGGATTGGCTGCGGGTCGGCGTCCAGCGGAAGACGCCGGAGGTATCACCGAGGCGCGCGTTGCCGGGCGCGCCGGCGTTGAGCGAGTAACGGAGCGTCTGGCCGGCGTCGGGGTCGGTGGCGGCGTTGGTAAAGATGATGGAGGTGCCGACCTGGGCAAGGCGGTCGGCGATGGGGGCGAGCGTGGGCGGCTGGTTGGCGCCGGTGCGCGACCAGGTCACGGCCACGCGGTTGGAGCCGGAGTTGCCGGCGCGGTCTTCGACGGTGGCCATGTCCAACGCGAACTCGTAGGCGCCGGCGGTGTCGGTCAGGCCGGTCAGGCCGGAGACGCGATACTGGTTGGTGGAGAGGCCCGCGATCTGGACGGCGTTGTTGATGAGGTTCGCGCCGTTTTGGCGGCGGAGCGAGAGGCTGGAGCGGGTGAACGTGGCCGGGTTGATGGACTCGGAAAACGTGACCGTGAGCGCATCGACCGCGGTGTTGCGGAGCGCAGGCGTGACCGGGTCGATGATTGCGCCGGGCCGGGCGAGATCGACGAAGACATCGAGGAACACATCCGGGAAGGAAACGTTGCCCGCGGCGTCGACGGCCCGGATCTGCAGTTGGTGCGCGCCGGCCGTGTCGAAGGTGAGGGCTTTGGTGAAGCGCTGGCCGGAAGTGGTGGCCGGGCCGTAGTCGACGCCGGTGGTCAGGTTCTTCACGCGAACGGTGAGGTTGGTCTCAGCCACGGTTCCGGACAGCGTCGGGGTGAGCGTGTTGATCAAGGCATCGTTGGTGGAGACGCCGCGGTCGGGGTTGAGGGCGATGGCGGTGGGCGTGGCGGGCCGGGTGGTGTCCATCGTCCACGAGGCGGTGGCGCTGCCGGTGCCGGGGTTGCCGGCGGCATCGACGATGCCGGCGGCATTGACGGTTAACGCGTAGGTGCCCTCCTGGCCGACGACCCAGTTGAAATTGGCGATGCGATAGACCGTGGGATTGACCGGTTGGACGGTGACCGCACTGGTGATGAGATTCGCGCCGCTGTCCCGGGTCAGGCGGAGGTCTTGCCAGTCGAAGCTGGCCCCGTTGATGGGAGCGGCGAAGGTGACGTCGAGCGACGCGACCACGATGTTGCGGGGGTTGGTCGTGGGTTGCTCGAGGGACACGATGGCGGGGCCGGTGGTCAGCGTCGACCAAGTGATGGCCCGGGTGCCGGCGCCGCCGTTGCCGGCGGTGTCCTGCACCGCGCCGGCTGCGACCGTGAGGCGGTAGGTGCCGGCGTTGCGCGTGAGCGGGCCGAGGTTGGCGATGAGGAATCGGTTCGTGTCGAGCGCCTGAACGGCGACGGCGCTTGTGATCAGATTGGCACCGCTGTCGCGCGTGAGCGTGATGTCTTCGCGGCTGAAGGTGGCTTCGTCGATCGCGCGGGAGAACACCACTTCAACTGTATCCACGGGCTGATTGCGCGGATCCGGGGTCACGGGCCCGAGGCCGGTGACGACCGGGGCGATGGTGCCCTTGGCCCAGGACGTCCCGACAGAGCCTTGGCCTGGGTTTTCGCCGTAATCGAGCACGCCCGCGGCGATCACGCTGAACGTGTAATTACCGTCCTGGGCCGTGAGCGCGCCGAGGCCACCCACCGTAAAGCGATTGGTGGAGACGGGGGTAATCGTGACGCTGCCATTGATGCGATTGGCCCCGCCGTCGAGCGAGAGCGTCAGGTCGGCGATGGTGAATGTCGCCGGGTCGATCTCCTCGGAGAAAACGACGTCGACGGAGGGGACAGCGGCCGTTTGGAACGAGGGCGTGACGGGGCCGACAGATGCAATGGCGGGTGGCACATGATCGTCGGGGCGATAGAACACCGTGTAAGAGCCGGTGGAGTTGAAGTCCAGCAGGTGGAACAGATGTTCGCGCCGGGCCCCAGTTTGGGTGGAGGGGAACGAGCGGTCCGTGGTCCAGACATTGGTGCCGACGCGCAGCGACTTGTTGTCCGAACGGACGACGCGCTGCAGCTGCCAGCCGGGGCCGGGGTCGGGAAGCTGGAGGTAGGTCCAGCCCGGGGCAGCGCTGAACGTGAGCGTGGCCTGGCGTTGCCCGGCTCCGATTGGGTTGGAGAAGTTGCCGGCGGTGAGGGGCGAGACCAGCGCGCTGGAGCCGTCGCTCAGGTAGAGGGTGTCGGGCAGATGATCCGCATCCGGGATGTCGTTGGCGAGGAAGTCGGGCGCCGCATCATCTGTGGGCCGGTCGGCGCGAACGGCGCGGATGAGCTCATGGATCTCGACGCTGTCGATGAGGGAAAGGTTGGTGGAGCCGAAGTTGTCCACGTGCTCGAAGGTGGCCTTGTATTCGATGAACTTGCCCTGGAGGCTGGAGGTGAGCAGCCATTGCGCGACTTGCGAGTGCCCGGCGGGAATGTTCCCCAGATTCACGGTCAGGCTGGGCTCGACCGCGTCGGTCCCAACCTGGCTGCCGATGATCTTGAAGTCGATCAGGAGGCCCTTTTCGTTTTCGATGATCTTGGGCTGGGCGGACGTGATGCGGAAATTGCGGGCCTCGCCGGCGCCCACATTACGGGCGAGCAGGCCAAGCGCGAAGGGCTCCGACGGCTCGATGTCATCGGTGAACGGATCGTCGGCAAAGACGTCGCGCGTCTGGAAGTAATGGAGCTGCAGCCGGGCCTCGGGGTAGACCGTGATGGGAGCGGAGACCAGCGGGACGACAACTTCCTGGCCGCCGTCGAGGTAGCGGAGCGATCCGCCAATGCGATAAAGGGCGGGCGCGGTGGCGGCGGCATCGCGCGTGGGAATGATGAGGTATTCGGCGGAGCCGGAGCCGGACGGGGCGACGGAGCCGGTGCCGTCCACGTTGCCGAAGCCGGAGACGACGGGCGGGCGCACGACGAAGCGGTCTCCGGCGGGTTGGCCGTCGGCGTCGCGGACGTCAATGGTGACGCGCAGGCCGGAGAGCGCGCTGGCGGAGTCGTTGTCGATCTCGAGCGAGCCCTTGAAGGCGACGCGGGTCAGGACGGCGTCCTGGCTGATCTGGAGCCGGACGCGGGCGCAGACGCCGCTGTCGGCGGGGCGGAAGCCATCGGTGCCGCCGCCGCCACCGCCACCACCTGCGGCGGGGGCGTGGGACGGAGTGCTGCAATTGCCGGGGCCGATGTACCAGCCGCCGCCCCACGGGTAGCCATTGAAGCCATTGTGCAACGTGCCGATGATGGAGCCGCCGGTATAGTTGACGGAGCCATAAGAGGGCGGAGCCGGGGGGATGGAGATGTTGAGATTTTGGAGGTAGCCGCAGATGCATTCGAGCGTGTTCCCTCCGGCGGCGCCGCCGGCGGCGCCGGCGAGCCCGCCGGTGGCGGCGCCGCAGGCAATGGAGAGGGCGGCGCTCTGGCAGGGGCTCAGGTTGACGCCCGCGCACTGGAGGATGGCGGCGAGCAGATCGCAGGCGAAGTTCGCGGCATTGCCACCGCCGTTGCGGAGACTGTGCAGGGAGCCGGCACTTTGCAGGACTTGTTCAATGCAGGCGGCGGCGTCGCGGGCGAGGCAGACCGGCGAGAGATCGATCGAACGTTGTTGGGGGACACCGTTGCCGCCGCAGGTGTAGTAATAGGCGACACCCAGCCCGATCTTGGGCAGGCACGGCGCGGTGTCGATCTCGCAGCCGCCGTCGGCGGGCGCAAAGCCGGGCTCGCCGGTCGCGTCACCGCCGCCCTGCCCACCGCCGGCAATCGCGGCGCGCTGGGAGATCAGCACGGGAATGGTCAGGCGGCTCTTGGCCGGGATCGTGCCGATCTTCCGGACGAGCGGCTGGATGAGGTAGCGAGGATCATTGGGCACGTTGAGCTCGACATTTTCCGCGGCGATCAAGCCCTCGTTGCGCAAGGCGATCTCGAACTGATTTGTCTCACCCTGGATGACGAGCGGCATGATGTACGGCTCCTCGACGATGACGTTCGGGATGGGGACGTCCGTTTCAAAGACGGACTCGAGCACGATTTTGTAGCGATCTTCGATCTCGATCGGCACAACGGTCCAGCGATAGGTCACGGTCTGGCGGGTAAGAAACGCCTCGAGCGCCGCCTCGGTTCCGGCCTGGATGGTGGCGGTGCCGCGGAAGCTGTTGTGCTTCGAGGCGCTGACGTCGACGGTGTAGGCGCCCTCGGGGAGGTTGAGGAAGCGGACCTCGCCGTTCGCGTCGGTGATCCCGTTGGTGATGACGAGCCCGCCGTAGGGATCGGTGATGGTGACGAGGGCGTTGGTCAGCTTCGGGCTGCCGGCCACGTAATAGGTGTAGTCGTCGGTCGCGGTGATGTGGAGGTCGCCCACGGCGCTGGAAACGGCGCGGAAACGGAACGGGACGGACAGCGCGGCGCGGCCATTGCCGAGGCCGATGCTGCCGGTGTAGAGGCCCAGCGCGAGATCGGCGGGAGGTTCAAGCAGGACGTTGACGACCGTGCTGGCTCCGGGCTCCAGGGAGTCGAGCTGGTTGGTGCCGGCCACGGTCAACCAGGGGACATTGGGCGGGAGGACATCGATGAGGCCGCTCGGAACGCCGCCGATGTTGCGAACGGCGAACGGCACCAGCGTCTGGGTGCCGCGCAGCATGCCGCGGTCGAGGAAGGCCGGCTCTGCGACCAGCTGCGGTCGAAGAGGCGCGATGTTGACCGTAAACAGAATTCGCTGCTTACAGCCTTCGGCCGACGTCACCGTGACAGGGAAGACGACGCGGGCGGCGTTGGTGATGGTGGTGTTGATCGACCAATGCAGCTGGACCGACGCATGGCCGTCCAGCGTTCCGGGCACACTGAGCTGGAGACCGAGCGAGGCGGGCGCGTCCGGCGCCGCCGCCGCCAATCCCGTCAAGGGCACGCCCGTCGCATTGGCCAGCGTGATGTCGCCGCTGATCGGCGTCTGGGGGACGATCGTCATCGTGGCCGCCTCGGCGGACACACTGAAGCCGAGGAGCGAGAAGGTGTCCTGCGGCGTGTCCTCGTTGACCCGCGGGTGATCGGCCGCGAGCCGGTATTCGCCCGTCTCCGTTGGCAGCGGCGTGAACGTCATCTGGTAGAGACCATCGAGGTCGGTGAAGACGTTGTAGAGCCGGCGGGTGCCGCCATTGAGGATGCGGACGGTGACGACGCGCAGCCGGGCGGGCGAGTTGTCGTCGGGGTTGTAAGCCCGGCCGTGAATGGGGATGGCGGTGCCGCAGGGAGCGGAAGTGACGTCGGTCTCGACGGTCGCGCGGTAGTTCGGCTGGACGTCGATGGTGGCGATGGAGATGACGTTGTTGCGCTCATTGCCCTCGGTGACCTGGTTGTCGGCGTCGGTGATGACGATGATGTGATAGCGGGCGGGGTCGGCGGGCAGGGTGACGGAGACGGTGCGGGTGTAGGAGGAGTTGGCGGCGAGCGGTGTGGAGTTGGTGACGGCGCCGGCGAGAATGTCGCCGCCGAGCTGGTTGTCGGTGGAAATGTAGACGCGATCGACCCACGGTCCGGCGGCGGGGACGGGTCCGGTGTTGGCGACGGTAAACGTGACGTTGGCGCGCGCATCGATCTGGCCGGAGGACGGGACGATGATGTCGCCGACGGCGAGATCGGGCAGATCGACATCGGAGACATTGAGGCGGGCGTTGGCGCTGTTGAAACCGGCGGCGGTCGCGGTGATGAGCGTGGCCTGGATGCCATCGTTGATTCCGTCGGGCACGCCCTGGATGGCGAACGTGGCGGAGGTCTGTCCGGCCGGGATGGTGACGGTGGGCGCAGCGGGCCGGGCTTCGCCGGGGTCGCTGCTGGCGAGGGTGACCACCAGGCTGGCGGTGGTGCTGGTGTTTCTGGACACGGTGCCCCGGATGGAGCCGCTCTCACTCACGACTTCGTTGGCGAGCGTCAAGGTGAGCGTGGGGCCGTCGTTGTCGTAAATCGTGAGGTTGGCGACGGCCTGTCCGTTGGTGATGGGCACACCGCCGGCGGCGTAGGGCCGGGCGAGCAATTGCACCTGGCGTGGGCCATTGACGAGGCTGTCGTCGGATACATTGACATTGAAGGAGACGGAGGCCTGGCCTGCGGGGATCGTGAGCTGCGGCGGGATGAGCACGAGGCCGCCCGGAGTGGGGGTGAGGGCGACGAGTTGGGCGAACGGCTGGGCCGTGGGTCGGGACAGGGTGGCAGTGGTGGCGGGGCTCTCGGCGCCTTCGCTGACGGCCGGCGCGGCGACCACGAGAGCGAGTTGGGGGACGTCATTGTCAAAGACCGTCACGAGAGCGGAGGCGGTGGCGTGTCCGGCTGCCGTGGCCTGGAGGCGAACGATGGAATCGCCGTCGATAGCGGCATTGGCGGGCGCGGTCAGGCCGAAAGCGACGCTGCGGGAGCCGGCGGGAATGGTGACGGACGCCGGCGTGGCGAGGCGGCTTGGGTTGTCGCTGGTCAGCGTGACCACGAGCGGCCCGTTGGTGCTGGTGTTGCGGGTCAGGAAAACCATGACGGCGTTGGGTCCGGCGTCCTCCACGATTGAGCTGACGGAGAGCTGGAGGGATAACTCGGGGTTGTCATCGTCGAGGACAGTGAGGTCGGCGGCGCTGGCCGTGTAGCCGGGCGCGGCGGCGTCGAGATGCACGGCGCGTGCGCCGTTGACCAGGGTGTCATCATTGAGGAACACCGGGACGCTGAGGTGACTCTGCCCGGCGGGGATGACGGCGGCGGCCGGCACGGTGACGGTGGCCGGATCGGAATTCGTGAGCGTGACGGTGAGGCTGGCGTCGGTGTGGCCGTTGCGCACGACCGTGAGGACGACCGCGTTCGTGCCGGCGTTCTCGGGGGCGCTGGGGCGATTGAGGGTGAGGTCGAGGCGCGGAGCGAGCTGCAGGCTGCTGCTGGCGCTGGCGTTGTTGTTGGTGAAATTCGGCTCGTAGAAGGCGGGCCCGACGTTGGCGCGAACGGCGATGCGGCGGCTGCCGACGGCGAAGAACGGCAGCGACACCGAGTGGGTGATGTTGGTGGACGCCGCCGGGGCGAGAGTGCCGCCTTCCGGGAAGCTGGCGAGGAGCTGGGCGGCGCCCGGGTTGGCGTCGTCGACGAGGAACACCTGGTCCGTCCATGGCTCGGGCGTGGCCGCCGCGCCGGAGTTGACGATGGTCCAGGACACGGTGATGGATTCACCGGGAAGGCCGCTTGGGGGCGCGACGATGCTGGAGACGGCGAGATCGGGGTAGAGCGCGAGGCTGGAGTTGCGGACGAGGTTCGTGGCGTTATTGGCCTCGGCGTCGGGGCCGTCGCGATATTCGAACAGGCGATTGCCATCGTCGACGAAGAGCGCGACGTCGATCGACCCGGCGCCGGCGGTGCCGTCGGGCAGGCGGAAGGCGAACGTTCGGGTGCGCGCGGTGCCGGGCGCGATGGGGCCACCGGGGTCGGCCACGGGGTTGAGGTAGACGGATTGATTGAGGAGGGTGGTGGCCTGGGTCAGGTTGCGCACGAGGACTCGATCGTAGAAGTCACCGGTGACCGGGCCATTGCCGAGGTTGGTGAGCACCCAGGTGGCGGTGAGCTGGCGGCCGGACTCGAAGCTGGCCGGCGTGACCTGGTACGAGTGCACCGCGAGGTCGGGATAGGCGGCGAGCGTGCTGGTGAAATCCAGGCTGGCCACGTTGTTCGACTCGGCGGTCCCGGCGGCGTTGTCCTCGAAGACGGCGCCGCCGAAGTCCGCGGTGACGACCGCGCGCAAGGCGCCCGCGCCGCTGAGGCCGTTGGGCAGGCGGACGATTTGCTGTCGGGTGCGGGTGGTGCCGTTGGTAAGCGGCCCGAGGGTGCCTGGGCTGAATGGGAGCGTCGTTTCGATCAACACGGTGCCGGAGCCCGCGCTGAGGATCTGGATGCGATCGGACCAGTTGACTGCGGCCGGGGCGACACCGTCGTTGCGATCCTCCCAGCGGACCGTGATTTCCTGGCCCGACTGGGGCGAGGCGGGCGTGACGGAGACGTTGGCCGGGCGGAGGTCGGGGTACAGAGCAAGCGTGCTGGTGAAGGTGCTCGTGGCAGTGTTGTCCGTTTCGCCGGAGGCGACGGCGGTGAGCTCGAACACCTGGTTGTAGATGTCCGCGGTGACTTCGACTTCGAGCGTGCCGGTGGCGGCTGGTCCGTCCGGAAGTTGAATGGAGACGGATCGGGCGCGGGTCGTGCCGGGGGCGATTGGGCCGTTGCCGGCGGAGGGCGGGTTATAGCCCACGGTCGTGGTGGCGAGGGTGGTGGCGGGACCGCCGCCGGCCGGGCGGATGATGACGCGGTCGGAGAAGCCCGTTTCGACCGGGGCGTTTCCGGAATTGCGGAGGGTCCACTGCACGAGCAACTGGGCGCCGGACTGCGCGGGAGCGGGGGACACGGCGACGGCGGCGAGCTCGAGGTTGGGAGCGGAGCGCAAGCGGATGGCAGCGATGTTGTTCGTTTCGCCGGAGCCGTCGGGCTGGGCTTCGACCACCTGGGCGAGGGCATCCGTTTCGACGCTGATCTCAAATTCGCCCTGGCCATCAAGCCCGCTGGGCACCTGGAACTGGGCGGAGCGGGCGCGGGCGACGCCGGGCGGGAGCGGCCCGTCGGAGGCCTGATCGTGGGCGACGTTGGTGGTGAGGAGGACGACCGATCGGCTGAGATTGCGCACGAGGACGCGGTCGACCCAGGACGTGCTGGTGGCGACGGGTCCGGTGTTGGTGGTGGTCCAGGAGAGCTGGACGGCGAGTCCGGCGGACCAGTTGGCGGCGGGGAGGGCGCGCAGGCCGGTGATTTGCAGATCCGGGTAGGGGGCGAGCGCGGCGGTGACATTCGTGGTGCGGCTGTTGTTGGCTTCGCCGGTGCCGCCGGAGTTCACTTCCGCAATCTGGTTGAAGGTGTCGGTGGTGATCGCGATTTCGAGTGCGCCGGCGCCGGTGGCGCCGGCGGGCAGGGTGAGCGGCAACTGCCGGGCGCGCTGGCTGCCGGGCGCGAGCGGGCCGTTGCCCGGCTGGGCCGGGTCGTAGAGCAGGGTGGAGTTCAGGATGATTTGATTCAGCGTGGTGTTGCGGACGATCACGCGGTCGCTGAAGGCGCCGCCGGTCGCCAGCGCGCCGTCGTTGCGCACGGTCCAATTGACGGTGAACCCATCGCCGGATTTGAGCCCGGACGCCGGGGTGACGGTGACGCCCGGCACGACCAGATCCGGAAGTGAAGAATCTTCAAAGAGGGGCACGGTCGACTTTGGCGGGTTCGGCACCAGGATAAACGCGGTCGTGCGTCCGTCGGCCGTTTCAATATAACGCGATTCAATGGCCAACAGGTAGGTGCCGGTGATCGGGAGCGTGAGCGAGGGCTCATCGTCGGAAATGTACCGGCTGAAGAGCAGATTGCCCGAGGGTGAATAGAACCGCGCGGTGCTGCTGCCGCCACCTCCGCTCGTGCCCTGTCCGTCGAAGAAGAATCGATCTCCAGCTGTGCCGGCAAAGGCGCCCAGGCGCGTCCCGGCCGGCAGATCCATGGGAGTGACCACCAGGCTGCCGGCGGTGAAGGCTGTGGCGGCAGCGGGACTGACCAGGCGGAACGCGTAGCGGCCCGTGTTCTGCAAGCCGAGCGAGACGGTCAACACATAGTCGCCCGCCGCCAGCCGAAGGGCGGCGTCCGAGATGTCGATGCTGTCCGAACTGTTGAAACTTCGATCGGAGATCAGTTCGACGGGTCCGCGCCGCAGGGACCACTTGGCCCCGGTGATATTGGTCAGAGTGTCGAACCAAAGCAGGCGGGCGGACGGAAGGGAAAAGGTCCAGTCGTGATGGACGCCGGGAACATCGATGCTGGCGGATGCGACCTGATCGAACGTCAGCGAATTGGTCTGGTGGACAACCCGCCGGTAGTTGAACGCGTTGGTGCCGGCGGGATTGGCGTCTTGGTAGCGGCCTTCCAGGGCCAGGACATAATCGCCGGTCATGGGCAGGACCAAAGCCTCGCGATCGGAGTTCACGGACTGGCTTTGAATGATGTTGCCGGCCGGCGAGAACAAGCGCAGGGCAGGGACGCTGCCGAATCCGGTGTGAGCTAGGTAGTCGTAGTAGAGCTCCTGGCCGGCGGTGGCGGTGAAGCGCCACAGCGTGGTGCCGGATGCCGGGAGGTGAACGTCATTGACGACCGTGTCGAAGGCGAAGGGGGTGGCGTCGCTCGCGCGCAGCACGCGAAATTTATAAGGGGCGGGCTGGGTGCCGGTGGCTTTGACCTGCAGGACGTGGGATCCGGCGGGCAGCAGGACAGATGAGTTGCCCAGATCGGGGCCGTCGGAGCTGTCGGGAGTTCGGTTGACGACCAGGTCGCCGTCGGTGCCGGCGATGGACCAGTTCCAGGCGTGAGTGGGCTGGCTGAGGACGTCGAAGAACACGCGTTCGGGTTGGGGGAGGTGGATCGTCCAGCTGTCGATGTCGCCGCCGCCGGCGGCGAGCGTGCCTTCGATGGTCGCCCCAAAGGTGAGGGTGTTGGTGGAGTAACTGACCGGCGTGAGGGCGAAGGCCACGGTGCCGGTGGGGGCAGGAGAGTTCCACGTGCCATCGAGCGCGAAGAGGAAGGTGCCGCTCTCGCGGGGGGTGAAGGGTCCGAAGTCGGAGAAGCCCGTGACCAGAAATTCGTTCACGCCTGCCGGAGCTTGTAAGGTTTTCCAGGGCGAGCCCGAGAAGCCGCTCTCGGTGACCGTGTCGTAGTAGTAGGTCTGGCCGGCCAGGAGGTTGACCCGGAAGAGCGCGGCGCCGGAGGCGGGAATCAGCTGGTTCGTGACGATTGTGCCTAACGTGTAAAGCGGCGCGGCGTCGACGGAGAGCACACGGAAGGCGTAGGGGGTGGTTACTCCGGTGAATTGAAATTCATACGTGCCCGCCGCGAGGCGGCGCGATTCGAGGGGTGGGATCAGGGCAGAGGTGGACGGGTGGAATGGAATCACCGGGCCATTGGAGCTGGTCACGGCCCAGCTCATTCCATCGAGCGGCAAGAGGTAGTCCAGGTAGATGCGCGTCGGGTTGTCGAGAGTGAGTTGGTAGGAATGGACGGTTGACGCCGTGGGAAGCGTATTACTGACAATCTGGCCAAGGACAAAGGGCGGGCCACTCAGGCCTGGGGGAGGGACTGGGCTAAAGGTGGTGGTGCTGAACGAAAAGGCCCCGTTGCCGGGATCCGCCACTTGTCCCTCCAGCTGCAGTGTGTAAGTGCCCGTGCGTTCGAGGCGATTGCTGTTCACGCTGCCGGAAAAGTATCCGGTCCAGACGTGGTCGCCCGCCGGATCGTGGAGGCGCCAGAAGAGGTTGGGCGCGGCGGTCAGGCTCAGCGCTTGAAACCGGACCCGATCGCCGGCATTGGCGGCGAATTGGTATATCGCCGTGGCGCTGGCTGGTGTGAGCGATCCGTTGACCGTCGCGTTCAACGCGAGGGATGCGGCCGAGGCCAGGGTCCGCACGAGGAACCCATACCCGCCGGTCTCGTCGACGTTTCCGTAGACGTCGAGCGTGTAGCTGCCCGGCGGAAGGCTGGCGTAGCTGTCGTAATTGGGCCCGTCAGAATTCGCGAACGTTCGCTCGCCGAAGATCGAGCCCGCGGGGCCGGTGAGCGTCCACCGGAGGGCGGAGTTGGTCCGCGAGTCGAACAGGATCGGCGTCGCCTGCGCAACGCTGAAGGTATAGCGGTCCCGCTCGCCGGGCGCTGCGATCGTGCCGGTGACGAGCGTGTCCAAGGGCAGGGCGTTGGTCGTCTGCGGGGCGGAAGCGAGCTGGAAGGAGACGGACGCCGACGGCAGGGTTTCCCCAATATGACCGGATAGCATCAGGGTGTAGTTGCCCGTCTGCGGCAGATCGATCGGCCCGCGATTACCCACGCCGGCGTCAAACAGGACATCCCCGCCCGGGGCGAAGAGAATCCAGAACGCGTATCCGTAGGACGTGAACCCGGACTGGCTGAGCACGTCGAAGTAGAGCCTCTGTCCGGCCTGGCCGGCGAATTGAAGGATCCGGTTCTCCCGCGGCGGCGTCAGGGTGAGGCTGACCGGCGTGCCGATGGACATCGGTTCGGTGACGGCGAGGTTTTGCAGCCGGAAGCTCACCGTGCCAATGGAGTCGCTGCTGGCCGAGATGGTGAAGGTGTATGGGCCGGCAGGGAGGTCATATAGCTGCCACCCGGCGGCGTTGAAGCCGATGAGATTGGCATACACGCGCTCGGCGCCGGCGAGGGTCCAGCGGAGGTTCGAGACGGACTCCAGGCTGTCGACGGCAATCGTCGTGGGCGTGGGCAGGGAGAATGTGTAGACCCGTTGTTGGGTTGGCGTGGTGAGGATGGTCTGGACGTTCTGGCCGAGCGTCAGCGTCTCGGTGCTGTTGGTGATGCGCAGGATGCGGAAGCTGTAATTGCCGGTTGGGCCGGGTTCCAGGACCGAGCCGCCAATGAGCAGGCGATAAGTGGCGGTGCGCGGAACGATGAACGGGCCGTAATCGCCGAAGCCCCGGTCGAAGGACGCGTTTAGGTCCGGGAGGTAAACGGTGTCGCCCTCGGGATATTCGAGGCGCCAGAAGAGATTGCCGTAGTAGCTGAAGCCACTTTGGGAAAGGGCGTCGAAGAAAAGCCGATCGCCGGCGGTGAGGGCCAGCTCGCGCACAACGACCTGGCTGGCGGGGCTGAGCGTGCCGTTGATGACGGTGTCGAGAGAAAGCGGCGCCGCGACGGCGGCGTAATCGACGATTCGAAAAGCGTAAAACCCGGTGTTGTCGCCGTTGGCGAAGACGGTCAGTTCGTAGCTGCCGGGATCCAGGTCGTAGGATTGCCAGCCGCCGGCGTTGAATGGAAGGGACGATGCGACATTGCCGGAGGGGCCCTTGAGCGTCCAGCGCACGAGCGATTGGTTGGTCCACGATTGAAAATAGATTCGTTTGGCCGCGTTCAGCGTGAAGGAATAAATGTTGCGCTGGCCCGGCGTGGCGATGACGCCTGTATAATCAGTGTTCAGCGTCAGCGCGACGGCGGTGTCGACGGCCGGGACGAGGTTGAACGAGTGGAAGCCGACTCCGCCGGGTTCCAGGTCGCCGCCGGCGACCCAGAGGCGATACGTGCCGTCGGCTGTGAGCGGGATGGTTCCCCGATCCGAGAACGTGGCGTCGCTGAAGAGCGGATTGCCGAATGGATCGATTAGCGTCCAGAAACAATTTCCATAATAACTGAAGCCGGACTGACTCAACACATCGAGGTACAGGCGGGCGCCAGCGGTGCCTGTGAATTGATAGACCGACAAGCTGCTCGCCGGCTGGTTCGACCCCACGACCACGGTCCCGGGAGTGATGGTGCGACCGGCCGTGAGATTGAGCAGGCGGAAGGTGAAGGGTCCCGTGTAACTGTTGATCGCCGAGAGGATGAGCTGATAGTTGCCGGCGGGCAGATCGTGGAAGTCGCTCGTGAACCCTCCGCTGACGCCGCGGGTCGAGGCCATCACTCCGGCCGGGCCGAGCAGCGTGTAACGCAGGTTGCTGTTGGCCAGAAGGCTGTCGAAATAGACCATCGTCCGGCTATCCAGGCTGAACGTGTACGCGTTGGTTGCGCCCGCGGTGGCGATGACGTTGGAGACCGTCGTGCCCAGGGTAAGCGCCGTTCCGGTGAAGGGAGGTGGCGGGTTGGCCCCGACGGCCACCAACCGATACGAGTAGGCGCTGGCCGTGGTATCCAAGTTGCGGCCTTCGATCATCAGGACATAGCGGCCCGACGCCGGCAGCGTGTAATTGTTGACGTCCGCGCCGTAATTAGCCCAAAGGATGCTTCCATACGGATCCACGAGGCGCCAATAGGGCGTGTTGCCGTTGGCCGTGAACAGCATGTCAAACGTCATCACATCCCCGGCGCTGGCCGTGAACTGGTAGAGATCCGTGGACCGGGACGCGAACTCCAGATTTTGATTGGTCGTCCCGGCCTGGGTCAGGGTTGCGTCCGCGAGATCGAGCATCCGGAAGGCATACGCATTGGTCCCGGCCCCGGTGCCGCGCACGGTCAGCGTGTAATCTCCCGCGGGCAGCCGCAGCAGGGGATCGCCCACGGCGTCCGAATCGCTCGACGATAACCCCCGGGCGTCGACCACCGTTCCAGCCGGACCGGTCAGCGTCCAGTTCAAGTTGCCGGGCGCCACCAGCGTGTCGAAATAAAGGATCGAAGGGGTGGCCAGGCGGAAACTAAACGGATCGATCTCGCCGGCATAGGCGATCGCACCCTGAACGCCGTCGGAGGACGATTGGTAGCGAACCTGCACATCAACGCGGGTGGTGTCAAAGGCATGAGTCCCGTTCGGCCCGACTGCGAAATCGACGACGGCGCCGGCGGCGAGCGTCACGGTGGTGCGATAGGCGCGGGCCGAGGCCGCCGCGTATCCATTGACGTTGGTCTGAAACCATTGGTTGGTTCCGGCGGTGATGCGAACGTCGGTCGACGTCCCCACGGTGTCGGCGCCTTCGAACGAGGTGATGAACTCGTAGAGGCCCGCCACGGGGCTGGTGAATCGAAGCACGGCAAACTGTCCGGCCGGGCCGGGATGAAGGTGGAACTTTCCGGCGGCAAAGACCGGCGTCGTTGTTTGGATCGGCGCGGCCGTTGGGTTGTAGCTGGCCGACAGGTCGGCGATGGCCGGGTTGCGCCAGAATTGAAGGCCCGCGATGGTCGCTGGCTGAGTGAAGGGGTTGAACGATGTGCCGGCACTTGCCGTCCAGCCGTAAGTCCAGACGTCATTGGGATTTTGCGTGGCGGAAAACTCGCCCGCGGCGGAACGGGTCAGCAGCCCGGTGGCGGACGTCAGATCGACTTCGCTGATGTAGGCGACGGGGTTGGCGCTGTTCGCATTGAGGTCGTTCCACGTCGCCGCGCGGTTGGCCGGGCCCACTCCAAAAAATTGCAGGGCGTTCTCGGTTCCGCCGGAGTTGTTGGGCTCGCTCCCGGACCAGTTGACGTAGCTGAACGGCTCGCCGGAGATCCATTGCCAGCCGCCGGCAGGTTCGCTGGAACCGTCGGGCTGGTATCCGCCAAGCCACGGACCCAGAGAGTTGTTGCTGCCATCGACCATCCAGGCGTTGGTCCGTGCCGCGGCCAGACCGTGGGCGAACGTGTTTTCGGCGGCCGAGCCGATGGTCGCCAATCGACCGCCCCGCTTTGCCGCCTGCTGGCGTGCCTCCCACCAGTTCAGCCCGCCCGGGGCCGTCACCAATTCATAGTAGTGACCGTTCCCTCCCGCGGCGGGGTCCCAATAGACGGATTGAGCCGGGAGCAGGTTGAGAAAAACGAACGGGGCGCCAGCCATGGACGCCCAAATCAATGCCGTGTTTCGCCAGTACATCTGGTCTGATAACGGCACTTTCGAAACGGATCTTTCATCAAAAGTGCAGCGTCAGATGAAGGCTGACAGCCGGGGCCGCGTCTGACGCCAGACATATATTGCTATAGAACCATGATGACCTCGACATCGTCCGTCGCCGGGCCTCGGGTGGAACGCCGTTCCGGGCGGCATTTGCGCGGAATGAAAGTGGAAGCGGAAATTCCGAGGTCGTTGATTTCGCGCCGGATGGCGCTGGGGAAGGTCGCCGGCGGGCTGGGAGCCTGTCTGGCCGCGGGGATCTGGCCGGGGGCCGTGCGGGCCGACAACGCCCGCCCGAGCAGCCGATTCCGATTCGTGGTCATCAACGACACCCATCGCCTGACGCCTGAGTGCAATGACTACCTGGCCGGCGCCATCCGCCTGATGAAACAGCAGGAGCCAAAGTTCTGCCTCCATTGTGGCGACCTGACGGACAAGGGCCGGCCTGAGGATTTTGCCGCGGTCGAAACCGTGTTCGCCTCCCTGGAAGTTCGAACCTACGTGGTCATCGGCAACCACGATTACCTCACGCAGAGCGATCGGGCCGCCTATGACAAGACCAATCCCGGGCGCAGCAACTACACTTTCCGGCATCGGGGTTGGCAGTTCATCGGATTGGACACGACAGACGGGCAGCGCTACGAAAAGATCGCGGTGCAACCGACGACGTTGCGCTGGCTGGATGAGACCCTGCCGCGGCTGAACCCCAGACGTCCCACTGTCGTGTTCACGCACTTCCCGCTGGGCGCAGACGTGAATTATCGGCCGACCAACGCCGAGGACCTGCTTTACCGGTTTCGGGATTTCAACCTGCAGGCGGTGTTTTCGGGTCATTACCACGCGAGGACCGAGCGGACGTCGGGGCAGGCGGTGCTGACCACGAACGTGTGTTGCGCGTTGAAACGCGACAATCATGACGGCACGAAAGCCAAGGGCTTCTTCGTTTGCGACGCCGCGGACGGCAAGCTGCAGCGCACGTTTGTGGAATACCGGCCGGGTTGAGTTCGCGCCGGGCGAAGGAAGTCGGGGGGCATTGGTCATTGGTCATTTGGGTCCCGTCCCGAATTTGGAATTCGAGGCGTGCGGGTTTGGGTTGGGCGTGGTCGAATCCGGTGAGGGCGACGTTTCGACGGTGCAGCGATGGGTGTCCTTTGCGTGGAGGGAATTGCGGCGTGATTGCGCTGCGCAAAATTACGGAACCGTCGTTGACACGTTCAGGGTCACCTACTAGGCTGCCCCAGCGTTTAACCCGTTACCCGGTATATCATGGCATTGCGAATCAGTTTGATCCTGGCCATTTTGGCAGGACTTGGAGTCATCGGTGTCAGCCAGTTTGTTTTGAAACCTCAGGTGGAGGAGATCGTCGCGACCCGCGACACCAACAAGAAGAACTGGGATGATGCGGAGGCCCGGTTCAAGAAGAAGTCGTCCGAGTTGAAGGAGACGACGACGAAGCTGACGATGACGGAGAAGAACCTCGACGAGACCAAGGGGCAGTTGACCACGATGACGGCCAAGGCTGAGTCGCAGGAGAAGCGGGCGAACGGGCTGGATCAAACGCTGGCTCAGACCCGGGCTACGCTGAAGACGGCTCAAGACAAGTTGGAGCAGTGGCGCCAGACGGCGTTGGAGCCGGAGCAGGTGAAGAATTTGATCGCGAGCGAGAAATCGCTGCAGCAGGACAAGGCGGCGCTCGAAGCCGAAGTGACGTTGATGTCCAAGAAGGTCGCCCGGTTGGAGGAGGAGCTGGCGCTGTTCCGGAACACGGAGGCGGACCCGTATCTTCCGCCGGAGCTTCACGGCAAGGTGACTGTGGTGGACCCCAAGTGGGATTTCGTGGTGCTCGACATTGGCCGGGGCAAGGGCATGGTGAGCAAGGGCGTTCTCCTGGTTAGCCGCAATGGAGAGTTGGTCGCCAAGATTCGCGTGATGACGGTCGAGGAAGGCCGGTCCATCGCCAACGTGCTTCCAGGCTGGAAGCTGAAGGACATCATGGAGGGCGATGCGGTCTTCGCCTATTCCACCCGTTAGTTGTCACCCGTTAGTTGCCGCCCGCTTGTTGATGGCTACGCCGTAACGAACATGGACATTCGCCGGCTCAAATCTATTTTCCTTCTGTGCCTCCTTGCCGTGGGCGCGATGTTCCTGTCCAGTTGCGCCTCGCCGGAGACGGCTGAGAACGAGTCCGAGCGTCCGTGGAATGCACCCCGTAGTTGGGAGCATGGCCTGCCGGGGTTCATGAACGAAGGACGTTGATCTCAGCCGAAGGCGCGGCGCGGGTGATTCGGGATCGGCCTGGAAGGACTTGGTGACGGCAGCGATGCTGCCGATGGAGCGACAAATCCACTAATTCTGGCAATCTGCCGACTCGTGAATCCACGAGTCGCGTCAGCGCGGGCGGAGTATTTTCGTGCCGGCCAGTTTGTGAATCAATCGGCGGCCAACGAGGAACGACATCCCCAGGCGGTTCAACCGCATCACTTCGCGAACTCCACGCAGCGGGTTTCTCGCATGACCGTGACACGGATTTGGCCCGGGTATTGAAGTTCCGCCTCGATTTTGCGCGAGATGGACTTGGCCAGGGCGAACGACTCGTCATCGCTCAATTGGTCAGGCTTCACCAGCACGCGCAGTTCGCGTCCGGCCTGGACAGCGTAACATTTGTCGACCCCGGCAAACGAGAGGCCGATTTGCTCGAGGTCCGAGACCCGTTTCAGGTAGGTGGTCATGGTCTCGGAGCGGGCGCCGGGACGGGACGCGCTGATGGCGTCGGCCGCGCTGACGAGAATGCCGAGCGCGCCGTGATGCGGGACTTCGTCGTGGTGGGATGCGACGGCGTTGACGATTTCCTCGGACTCACCGCAGCGGCGAAGAAGGTCAGCCCCGACGATGGCGTGGGCGCCTTCGATCTCGTGGCTGACGGCCTTGCCGATGTCGTGGAAGAGGCCGGCGCGGCGGGCGGCGGCCGCATCGAGGCCCATCTCTGCGGCCAGCAGACCTGCGAGGTGCGCGACTTCCGTCGAGTGGTCGAGGACGTTCTGCGAGAAGCTGTGGCGGAACCGAAGGCGTCCGAGCAGGCGGGCGATCTCCGGGTGGACGGTTCCGACATTGGCTTTGCCGACGGCCTGATCGCCGAGCCGGACGATGTTTTCATCCATCTCCTGCGTCACTTTGGAGACGATCTCCTCGATTCGCGTGGGGTGGATGCGTCCGTCGAGGATGAGGCGGTGCATCGATTCGCGTGCGATCTCGCGCCGGACGGGATCGAAGCCGGAGAGGACGACGGCATTGGGGGTGTCGTCGATGAGGACGGTGACGCCGGTGGCGGCCTCGAAGGCGCGGATGTTGCGGCCTTCGCGGCCGATGATGCGGCCCTTTAACTCCTCGTTGGGCAGCGCGACGGTGGCGCTGGAAATCTCGTAGGTGTGCTCTCCGGCGTAACGTTGGATGGCGAGGCTGATGAGATGCCGGGCCTTGTCTTCGGCGTGGCTGCGCGCTTCGTCGAGGATGCGGCGGGTGAGAGAGCCGGCATCCCGGAGAGCGTCGACCTCCACTTCCTTGAGCAGTTGCTGGCGGGCTTCAACCTGGGAGAGGCGGCCGACGGCTTCGAGCGCCTCCCGGCGCTGGTTGGCCAACTGCTTGAGCTTTTCGAATTCCCCGGCCAGCGATTCGGTTTGGCGCCGAAGGTCGTCCCGTTGGCCGCGCACGGCGGCCTCCTCGGCGACGATGTTGCGGAGCTGGCCATTGATGAGCGACTCGCGTTCGGAAAGGCGGCGATCGAGGGCTTCGGCTTCGTCCCGTTGGCGCGCGAAGGATTGCTCGGTGGCCTGGCGGAGCTGGAGCGACTCCTCGTTGGCCTTGAGGCGGGCTTCGCGCAGGACGGCCTCGGCGTTGCGCCGGGCGTCGTCGAGGATGGATTGTTCGCGAATGGCCAGGGCGCGCCGGATGGATCGCTCTTTCCAGCGCAACAGCCAATAGCCACTGATGGTGCCGATGACGAGGCAGCCCGCGCCGACGGCGAGCGGATGTTCAAGGACAGTCATGGATGTCGGGCGCGACGTCCGCTTCATGCCCGGATGCCCCAGCCGCTCCGGGCCAGCCGAAGCGAAGCGACGGCGTTACGATCAGGTCGAGTCGGATGTCGTGTGGTTCCAACGGAATATCCGGAATCATCTGTACGTCGAAGGCCACGCCACATTTCAACCCTGGCACGCGGGCGAGCAGGCGATCGTAATGACCCTTGCCCCGACCCAGGCGGGCTCCCGAAGGCGTGAATCCTAGGCCAGGCACCAAGATCAAGTCGAGCGCGTTTCCGTCCCAGCCCGGACATGCCTCGTTGGGCTCACGGATTCCATGCTGGCCGGGCACCAAATCCGCCTCCAAGCCGGGAACCCACCGCGGCGCGTAGGTGCCCGACCCGGCATCGAATCCCGGCAGATGGACGCGGACGCCGGCGGCATGGGCCGTCTGGATGGCGGGCCAGACATCGGGTTCACCAGCAGTGGGAACAAACGCGAGGATTGACCGGGCGCTCTTCCAGGCCGGGAAGGTCTCGAGCTGGCGGCGGACTTGTTCTGACGCGACGGCGCGCTCCGTGCAGCTCATTGCTGCCAGCCTGGCTCGCAGCTGCCGGCGAAGGACCGCCTTGTCTCCCGGCTCCGATGGTGCGCCGCCGATCAATCCGCGGCCTTTCTGGCCGCCCGCAACTCCGCGCGCCACCGATCCACGCGTTCCTTGATCTTCTTTTCCGTGCCTTGCTCGGTCGGCTCGTAGTATTGCCGATCGGCTCCGAGGTAATCCTGGGCTACAAAATGTCCCGGGTGATCATGGGAGTATTGGTAGCCGGTGCCGTGGCCCAGCCGCTGGGCAGCGGCGTAATGGGCGTCGCGCAAGGGAGCCGGCACGGGCAACGTCCGGCCGGAGCGCACATCCTCCAACGCCGCGTCGATCGCCCGGATTACGCTGTTGCTCTTGTGCGCTCCCGCCACGTAGATGGTGGCCTCCGCGATGGGGATGCGCGCCTCGGGCCACCCGATGAACTCGGCTGCTTGATGGGCGGCCATGGCGAGAACCAATGCCATCGGATCGGCCAGCCCAACGTCCTCCGCCGCCTGGATCACGATCCGCCGCGTGATGAACCGCGGGTCTTCCCCGGCGTGAATCATCTTGGCCAGCCAATACAGCGCCGCGTCCACATCGCCGCCCCGCATCGATTTGATGAACGCCGAGATCGTGTCGTAATGCGCGTCGCCGTCGCCGTCGTAGACCACCGCCTTCTTCTGAATGCTCTGCTCGGCGACCGTCAAATCGAGGCGGATTTCCCCCGTGGCCTCGCGCGGGGTGGTCAGGGCGGCGATCTCCAGCGCGTTGAGCGCCTTGCGCGCGTCGCCGTCGGACACGCGCGCCAGATGGAATAGCGCCGCATCGTCCGCGCGAATGGGCAGGTGGCCCAGGCCGCGCTGCTCATCCCGCAACGCGCGCCGCAACAGTTCCAGCAGGTCCTCCTCCGAGACGGGCCTGAGCTCAAACACCTGCGACCGCGAGACGAGCGGCGAGTTGACGAAGAAGAACGGGTTGTGGGTGGTCGCGCCAATCAGCCGGACATGGCCGGCTTCCACGTCGGGCAGGAGGACGTCCTGTTGCGATTTGTTGAAGCGGTGGATCTCGTCCACGAACAGGATGGTCGGCTGACCGGTGTTGGCCAGACGATGGCTCGCCGACGCGAGCACGCGCCGCATGTCCGCCACGTTGGATTCGACGCCGCTGAGTCTTTCGAAGTGGTTGCGGGTCTGGCCCGCGATGATCTGGGCGAGCGATGTCTTGCCGGTGCCGGGCGGACCGTAAAAAAGGAGCGACTGGATCCGATCCGCTTCGATCGCCCTGCGCAGCAGCATGCCGGGCCCGAGGATGTGTTGCTGGCCCACATATTCGGCCAGCGTGCGCGGGCGCATCCGGGCCGCCAGCGGCGCAACTGCCTGCATTGCCTCGGCCGCCGCCGCGGGCGCGGGACCAGACGCTGACACCTCTTGGGCGGAGGCGGCCGGGGCGAACAGGTCTCGTTGCGACATGGGGAAATTGTAGCCAGAGATCGGACACTGCACAGGCCCAAAGTTGGGCACGGCGGCAAGGTGAGACACTCCGGGACCGATCGAAGCTCCGGGCCGAAGGCTGAAAGTGTCCCATTCCCACCCGGGTTGAGACACTTCAGTCCCGGGCCCGGACATGGCGGGATGTCGTGGCGGAGTTGCCCGACGCTGGTATCGACGGTGCTTAAGGGCGCTCGACGTATGAGATCTCGTGTCCCAAGCGGATGGGGGCCAGGAGCGCAGGAAGCGCCGGCCACGCCAGGATTCTGGCGCTTCGGTCTTTTCGCCGGCTGGATCCTGGGTGGTCTGTTGCTCGTGGCGGGCGCGCCCCTTTCGGCCGGTCCGTCGATCGCCCTCGCGTGGAACCCGAACACGGAGACCAATGTCGCCGGCTACCACCTTTATTACGGCACCGCTTCCGGCATCTATTCGGGCAACGTGACGGTGGCGCATCCGACGACCGTCGCGACGGTGACCAACCTCCAGCCCGACACGATTTACTATTTCGCCGTCACCGCCTTCTCGACGGACGGCCTGGAGAGCGATTACTCGACCGAGATTTCGTATTGGGTTCCGGGCCCGGTCAGCACGAACACGCCGCCCGTCGCGCTGCCCGGGTCAGCCATCACCGCAGAGGAACAGCCGGTTGGCTTTACGCTGCGTGGCACGGACATCAACGGGGATCCGCTGACCTACGTCATCGTCACTCCGCCCGCCAATGGCCTGATTAGCGGCGCCTCACCCAACCTGACTTACCGACCGAACGCCAATTTTTTCGGAACCGACAGCCTCGTCTTTCGGGTCAACGATGGCCGGGCGAACTCCGGTGTTGCCACCATCACGATTACCGTCACCGCCGTGAACGATCCGCCCACCCTCGCTGCGCTGATCAACCTGTCGCTGCCCGTCAATGCCGGCCCGCAATCCATCCCCCTGAGCGGCATCGGCAGCGGCGCGGCGAACGAAGCCCAAACGCTGATCGTAGCCGCGTCGTCGAGTAATCCCAGCGTGATTCCTCAGCCGCAAGTCAGCTACGTCAGCCCCGGCACGTCCGGCACTCTCAGCTTCACCCCGGTCGCCGAGGCCAGCGGTGTCGCCACGATCACGGTTACGGTCGACGACGGCCAGAGCGTGAATCACCTGGTCACGCGCACCTTTGTCGTCACCGTGGGCGCGCCAGGCAATCAGCCTCCCACCATCAACCCGCTGGCCGACGTGGTCTGCAACGAGGACGCGCCCCAGCAATTGGTCAACTTCAGCGGCATCACGGCGGGCGCCCCGGGCGAAAGCCAGATAATCTCCGTCGCCGCCACTTCCAGTCATCCCGGTCTCATCCCGCATCCGACAGTCCGCTACGACAGCCCGGTCTCGGGCGGCTATCTCACGTTCACGCCGGTCCCGGGTGAATTTGGCACCGCGGAAATCACCGTCACGGTGAACGACGGTCAACCGGAGAACAATCTGACGACGCGCTCCTTTCAGGTGACCGTCAACCCCCTGAACGACCCGCCGACGTTGGATCGCATCGATGACGTGGAGTTGCGTGAGGACGACGGCGGCCGGCTGGTGCCCTTGACGGGCATCAGCACCGGCGCCACGAACGAGCAACAGAACATCGTGATCACAGCCGTGTCGAGCAACCCGACGGTCATTCCCGACCCGGTTGTCCGCTACGACAGCCCGTCGACCAACGGATCGTTGTATGTCACTTCGGTCACCAACGGCGTTGGTTCCGCGACGATCACGGTGACGGTGAATGACGGGGGCGAAGCCCGCAATACGGTGGTCCGGACCTTTTACGTTGCGGTGCGGGGAGTGAACGATGCGCCCATCATGTCGCGCATCCCGAACCAGGTCATCGCCGCCAACCACACCTCGGGCATCCTGCTCTTCACGGTGGAGGATCCGGACACGTCGTTGGCGAGCGTGAGCGTGCAAGCCACCAGTTCGAACCCCGGCTTGGTGCCCCCCACCGGCCTGGCCGTCGGCGGGACCGGCGCCAACCGTACATTGAAGATCACGCCGGTCATCGGAGTGGCCGGGAAACTGCAGGTCACGGTCGCGGCCACCGACGGCTACTCGACCAACTCCCAGGTGGTCGAGGTCACGGTCGGTTACGTCAACCAGGCGCCGGTTCTCTCGTCGTTTACCAATCAAACAATCGATGTCTCGTCCACCCTGCACAGTCTGCCGTTCCAGGTCTCCGACCCCGACAACGAGTTTTCGGAACTGGTCGTCAGCGCGGCGTCCTCCAATCCTGGCCTGGTGACGCCCGACGGCTTGATCCTCAATGGGACCAATGAAGATCGCACTCTCACGGTCCTGCCGCTCGCGGGCAAGTTGGGCACCACGCTGATCAGCGTGGCCGTCACCGACGGGACCCGGCGCGTGCAGAAGTCGTTCGTGCTCGAGGTGCGGGAGGTGCGGGCGGTTCTGACCCTGAGCATTCGCGGCGAAGGCGACGTGACGCCGAACCTCAATGGCCAGGAGCTGTTGGTCGGCCAGACCTACACGGTTTCGGCGGTGCCGCGCACGGGGCAGAGCTTTGTCGGGTGGAGCGGCGGGGTGGTCAGCACCGGACGATCGGTGAGTTTTCCCATGGTGTCGAACCTGGCGATCGTCGCCACGTTTGAGCCGGATCCGTATTTCGTGATGCAGGGGACTTACAACGGGCTGATCGCGGAAGACGAGGCCGTGCGTCAGGACACGTCGGGCTTCATGACCCTCGCGGCCACCTCGCGCGGCTCCTATTCCGGCAAGCTCCAGGTGGGGGCCGGCAAATACGCGATACGCGGCCTGCTTGGCCGAAACGGCCGCGCCACGAACCAGGTCCTTCGCCCGGGCTTGGAGCCATTGACGGTCGAACTCGCCGTCGGGCTCGGAGACGATGCGGGCCACGTCCTCGGCCGCGTCACGGAGGGAACGTGGACGGCGCGACTTGAAGGAGATCGTCCGGGCTACAACGCGAAAACGAATCCCGCTCCGTTTGCCGGCTCCTACACCTTGAGCCTGCCGGCGGATGAAAGCTCGCCTGACAGTCCGCCTGGCAGCAGTTACGCCACCGTGCGCATCGATGGGAACGGCGTCGCGTCGTTGCTGGGCCTGATGGCCGACGGGAGCAAGTCGGTGCAAAAAGTTCCGCTGTCGCAAAGCGGCCACTGGCCCTTCTACCTGCCGCTTTATCGCGGAGGCGGCGCCGCGCTGGGCTGGCTGCGAATGAATTCCGAGGATCGCGAGGTGGGCGGTTTGGTCAGTTGGATCAAGCCGGCCGCCCCATCCCGCTATTACGCCGGCGGCTTTACCAACGAGGCGACCTTGATCGGCACGGCCTATGTCCCGCCCTCGGCCGAAGAGTTGAAGAGCGGCACGGCCCAGGTCCTGGATGTGGCCTGTCTCGGCGGGAACCTGGCCGAGACGGTGCAGGGGGAACTCTCGGTCCTGCCCAACGGCCGGCCTCTGGGCGCCGGCGGCCCGGTCAAGTTCGGTCTCTCCCCCGCCACCGGCCTGTTCAAGGGCACGGTGCAGGACCCCGCCACCGGCAAGAGCCGCACCTTCAGCGGCGTCGTCCATCAGAAGTGGGGCACCGGCTTTGGCGTGGTCATCGGTCTGGACGAAATCGGGCTCGTCGAGATTTCCGGACCCGCCCACTAGCAGGCGCGTCCGGGACATTTTGATATACGATTTTTGATTTGCGATGGCGGATTGGCGGACTCGGAAATCCCAAGTCCAAAATCAACTTTCACAAATCACCACGACGGTTCATGGCCCACGAGCAGGTCTAAAAGGACCCAGAAACTCTCCGTGAACCAGGAAGGGTAGGGCGCGCTCTCCGCAGCGCGCCGCCGGTGCGGTCCGCCGTCGCCCTGAGCGAAGGCGGGACCACCAGCCTGACCTGTGGTGGGTGACCTGGTCCGCGAAGAACAAGCGGCTCTTTCCGACGGGCGCCGGCACAACCGCAATCCATCCACGCCCCGCGGCCTCGGGCTCTCGTATGAATTTCCAGACTTTTGCTTGAAGCGTCCCGGCGTGTCCCGGGGGAGGACAAGCGGGACACCGACTGCGTTAGGCAGGCCGGGCGGGTGCGCTCCAACTGGTTGCAGGAGAGGGCGTGGGTGACTGGTACCGGCGGTGCTAATGGTCGCGGGCATGGGCCAGCGATCGATGAAAACCAGTCCCGCGAGATGTCGCGGGCTCGCTCTCGTCGCGCTGGCCGTCCTCCTGGGCGCTGCGCCGATCACGGCGCGGGCCGGACAAACCATCGCCCTGGCGTGGCCGCCGAACGCCGAGACCAACATCGTTGGCTACCGCCTTTTTGTCGGGACCGAATCCGGCAACTACGACACGGTGGTTGACGTCGTGGCGCCGGAGACCAGCGCGACGGTCACGAATCTGCAGCGCGGTTACACCTACTATTTTTCGCTGATCGCGCTGGCTGATGACGGCCAGCAGAGCGATTACTCCGTGGAGATTTATTACTCGGTGCCCGGGGGCGGTGGGAACAACGGCGGAGGCGACAATGGCGGTGGAAATAACGGCGGCGGTGACAACGGGGGTGGGAATAACGGCGGCGGGAACAATGGAGGTGGAGGCAACTCGGGTGGCGGCGGAACCGTCAAGGTGGATCCCGCCGTGTTCCTGGCTTACGCCGGATCCTTCAACGGCCTGGTCGTCGAGCCGGACGAAGTCCGCCATGCGCGCTCCGGCAATTTTTCGTTGAAGGCGACGAGCCGCGGCAGCTACTCGGGCAAGCTGATCCTGGGCGGCCGGCCCTTCTCGGTGCGGGGCCTGCTGGCCGCGGACGGCCGGGGCACGAACGTGGTCACGGGGGCGGACGGCGCCTCTCTGCGCGTCATCTTTTCAATTGATGGGACGCGCGCCAAGGTGGACGGCTGGGTGGTGGCGAACTCGTGGCTCACGCAAATCACGGGCGATCGCCTGGACTTCGATGGCAAGACGAACCGCGCGCCATATGCCGGCGCCTACACCCTGACCATTCCGTGTGCGCCGGGCGCGAACTCCCCTCAGGGCTACAGTTACGGCACGGTGCGGATCGACACCAAGGGCGGCGCCATGTTTCTCGGCGTGCTGGCGGATGGCAGCAAGACGGTGCAGAAGGCGCCGCTGTCGTCGACCGGCCATTGGCCTTTTTACGTGAGCCTCTACAAAGGCGCGGGCTCGACCATGGGCTGGTTGCTGGTCAGTCGCCAAGGCGACATCGGTGGGCTGGTGAGCTGGCTCAAGCCCTCCGTTCCGGGCCGCTATTATGCGGGAGGTCTGACCAACGAGGCCAGCGTGGTCGGGGCCAGCTATCGCGTGCCGTCGGCCACGGAACTCCAAGGGGCCGCGCGCCGGACGGATGTTCTGTTCCGGGGAGGCAATCTGGCCCACACGGTCAATGATGTGCTCATGATGTTGCCGAACGGCCAGATGGCCGCGCCGTCGAGCGACCTGGTCAAGTTCAGCATTTCCACGGCGACCGGCCTGTTCAAAGGCACGTTCCCGGATCCGACCACGGGACGCCCGCTGGCCTTTGGCGGAGTGATGCTGCAAAAGTGGGAGACCGGCGCCGGGATGCTGCTGGGCACAAACCGCGTCGCGTTCGTGGGCGTTTCCCTCAATTGACGGCTGAGCCGAGGCGCGCCCGTCGTTGACAGCTCGCGGCCGCCCCGGCACGCTGCCGCGCATGGGAGGAGATCGGCCTGTTCGAGGAGGGCGCCAGCTTGGCTGGGCCTGTTGGGTTGCGGTGGCGTTGGTGTTCCCGGGATTGAGTGCGCTGCGCGCGGCGCCGGTGATCCGCGTCGCGACCTACAACCTCGAGAACTATCTGCTCGAACCATTGAACTCCCGTCCGGCCAAATCTCCCGCGGGTCGCGCCAAGGTGCGCGAAACCCTTCGGGCCCTCCACGCGGAGGTCGTCGCGTTGCAGGAGGTGGGCGGCGCCCGCGCGCTCGAGGAGATTCGGTCTGGCCTGCGGGCGGACGGTCTCGATTATCCATTTTCGGAGCTGATCCACGGTCCGGACACGAACATTCAACTGGCCGTCATCAGCCGCCTGCCCATTGTGGCCCGGCGGCCTCACACGAATGACGCGTTCCTCCTGTTCGGCCGCCGGTTTCGGGTCAGCCGCGGCTTTCTCGAGCTCGACGTCCGGGCCGGGCCGCGCCAGACGTTGACTTTAATCGCGGCCCACTTGAAGTCGCGCCGTCCGGTGCCCGAGGCGGACGAGGCCGAGTTGCGCGAGCAGGAGGCCTTAATCCTGCGCCAGCACATCGAGGCCCGGTTGTCTCGGGAGCCCTTCGCCAAGCTCGCGGTCCTCGGGGATCTCAACGACGTGATGGACTCGAAGTCGACGCGCGCCGTGATTGGCCGAGGGCGCTACGCCCTGATCGACACGCGTCCGGCGGAGCGCAATGGGGACACCGAGCCGAACCCCAATCCACGTTTCGAGCCCCGGCGGGTGACGTGGACGCATCACTTTGGCAAGGAGGACACCTTCAGCCGGGTCGACTACATCCTGATCAGCAAGAGCCTGGTCCGCGTGTGGGTGAAGGAAGAGACCTGCGTGCTGGCGTTGCCCAACTGGGGTGTGGCCTCGGATCACCGGCCGATCGTGGCCGGGTTCGCGTGGGAGAACTGACGGATCGTTCCAGAATGACGCAGGGCTTGGTTACCCGGCTTCCATGAACCACACGACTTGGCGGCATCATCCCCTCGGTGCGTTCCAGCGCCATTCGTGGCCGTCTTTCGCTTGGACGGCCATAAATTGGGGCGCTGTCGGAATGGCCACGTCGTTTTTCGGGGACTAGAGCAACGGTGGCCGCTTCGCGATTGCTCCGTTGCTTCCGTCGTGCCTCCTAGAGCACACTTGGCTTGGCGAGATGGTGTCCGGGGACAGGGGCGGGCAGTTTCAATCGGATCGATAGAGTGTCACCACGATGACGATGCGATTCTCCAAGCGTTTATCTGGCGGATGGTGGCCGAGCGTTGCGGTGGCGTTTTTCACAATCCTCGTCGCCGGCCTGACGAGCCGTGTCTGGCTTTCCTCCGCTCCGCGCTATGCGGGCAAAACGGCAGCGCAGTGGTATCGCGAATTTCACATGGCGGCCTCGAGCAATTCGGCAGCCTTGGTCGCCGGGGCTTCCGGGACAGCTCAGGTCTTTTCCATCGAAGAGGTGCCGGCCGAGTTGGCCGCCACCGGCTTGCGGGAATTAGGAACGAACGCGGCGGTGTATCTGGGCGAAGAGTATGCGCGCGAAGACGGGACGGTGGCCGTTAGTTACCGGCAGTTCTACAGCGTGCTGCCGGGTATGGTGCAAAGGATTCTGCCCGAGCCGGCCGTTCCGCGACACGTGTGTAGAATGTATCTTAGCCAGGCGCTCGGAGTCACGGGTTCAAAGGCGTCCGCGGCGGCTCCATATCTCGTCGAATCCTTGCGGCGTTGCGACGATTTTTCATTCCGGATGACGCTGTCCACGTTGCGAAAAACCGGCTTTGAACGCCATGAGCTCGACCGGTTGCTCGCCGATTGGGCCCGGGAAGGAAGGCACACCAACATTCTTCAGGTCATCGCCGAGTTGGAGGTGCGGACCCCCGTGGCTGCAGGCTGTCTGTCGCAGGTCCTGGCTAACGCGGACATTCCCGTTCGCCTCACTTGCATTTACGAGCTGGAGAAATTCGGCGCCCTCGCTGTATCGGCGTTGCCCCCGCTGACTGCGGCGCTGAAGCAGCCCAGGGTCGAGCTGCGCTACGCGGCGGCCCGGACGCTGGAGTCCATCGGCGGCGCCGCCGGCCGGGCTGTTCCCGCCCTGATTCACGCCACCAACGACCCAAGCTTGATGGTCCGACGAGCTTCGGCCCGGGCCCTTGAGGTCATTCAACGTCACCCGCGAGACTGAGTCGGCTACTGCGAGTCCACTCAGGCCGGCGAGAAGCCGCGGAGCTACGATCCGAACACGCGTCCAGGATTCTGGGTCGAGATTCGTGCGGCAGCGACCGGCTCCGCGCGGGTGTGGAGCGGCGAGAAGACAGGAAAGATCACGCCGATTGAGACCGGCTTCTCGCGACGCGCGACCTGCGGTGAGCGGGTCGACGTCAATCGTTGCCGGCTGGTTTTGACGTGGCGACCTTGTGACGGCGTGGAGGACGAGCCTTAACGCGCTCGATCGAGCGCGTTGAGCGTCAGCCAGAGCTGGTTCCGGAAGGCTTTTCCGCCCGTGGTATTGAGGCTGTATTTCACCTCCACCTGCATCACCGGAGACAGCGGGGTGGTCTGGAGGAAGACGGTTTTTTGATCGGGCAGGAGGCGGGCCGATTCCACGGTGATTTCGTCCCGGCCCTCATGGTCGGGATGCGCGACCGACCAGTCCTTGGAGCCATACTCGGCCGCGTAGCGGTAATTCCATTGGTGCAGGCTGTAGCTGCCGGGGTCCTGGGCGGCCGCGGGGTCGAGCGGTTGGGCGAAGGTCAGCGAGATCCCGTTGGAATGCGCATGCCATGCGAGGGGCAGCAGCACGGGCTTGCCGGTGAAACGAACCCGATGAAGGGCGCCGTCCTTCGCGGCGGCGGTCTGCCAGCCGGTGCTTCCGGCAATGTAGAGATGCCCATCCCGCGGATTGAAGGATCCGCGGTGAGGACCGGACAGGAAGCGCCCGGGCAACGGGACGACGGCACCTTGGGCGACGTGGTCGACCTGATCGCGCAGCACCAGCATCAGGCCACACCGGCCCCAAAGCAGATGCAGCAGATGTCCACCCAGCGGCCCCCAGAGATCGCGGGGTACCCACACCTGGCTCCCGCTGGAGTTGTCGACGCGATGGGGAATCCAGCACAGGGGCGCGTCGTAGCCCACGGGGCGACCGGGTGCGACCCGCGGGCCTGGATAGCCATAATAGCCGCCGGCGCGGGCCTCGCTGATTTGGGAGGACGGCGTCCAGGTGCCTTGCTGCGGGGCCACGGTCAGCACCGAGCCGTCCGGACTGACGCCCAGGCCGTTGGGGTTGCGCCAACCGGTGGCGATCGTTTCGGCGGTGCGGCCGTCCGCGGACACGCGGTGCAGGCCGATGGGATCCACATAATAAAACCGGCCCTGATCGTCTTTCTCGAGGCATGTCACGTAATCATGCCCGCCCAGGGAAGTGGCAATTTGTCGGTGGAAACATTCGTAATAATCCGCTTCGCCGTCCTGGTTCTGATCGTGCAGCCGGGTGATTTGGTCGCGTCCGAGCACGAACACCTGGCCGTCGCGCACCTTCAGGCCGAGAGGCTGGAACAAACCGGTGGCGAAGCGATGCCAGTGGAGTTCCTGCAAGGACGAATCCAGCCCGCTGATTTTCCAAACGTCGCCGTGGATGGTGCAGGCGTAGGCCACGCCATCGGGGGTGAAATCAATGCCCGAGAAGAAGAGCAGCGCCTTCCATGGGTTTTCGTACGGAGCCGTCAGGGTGTCGACGGAGAGCAAGTCGAGATCCAGCCCGCGCTGGCCGCGGGTCACGGGTTCGGGCCGCCAGCGAGCCGGCCCCGGAGCGAGGCATTGGGCCGGGGAGGGGGTGCCTTCCGTCGAGCGCAGCGCGGCGTCGAGACGGGTGATGGCGGAGGCGGGATCGGCGTTGGGGGCGGCGCAAAACGCGATGCGGAGCAGCCGGGGCTTGGCCCGGGCCGCAATCTCGATCGAAGCGACCGGGCCGGACGAAACGAGTTGTGCGTCGTCCGCGGGAACCAGCCACGCAACCGGGCCGGAGCCGCCGGCCGTGACGAGCGCGATGGTGCCCGTCCCGCTCGGCAGCGGGCGAGGTGGCACGGTGGAAATGGCCAGCGGGATGCGAACGGGCCGGCTGCCGGCCCCAACCTCCAGCGATCGCAGGAAGATCACCAACGGGCCGTTGGTGACCAGCCACGGCGTTTCCAAGATCGGCGTGTCATTGATGACGGACTCGAGCGTGACGCGATCGCCCTGGAGATGCAGGCCGGTGTAGTGCGCGACGACATTGGTGTCGGGGCCGGGTCCTTGGGCTACGAGCGTGCCGTGGGGCCTGGGGGGCCGGAGCAATCCGTAGCGCGCCGTGTCGAAGTCCAGAAATCCGTTTTGCCAGGCGCCGCGCCACGCGCCTGTTTTGGTGTCGTAGGCCATGCCACCTGGCGCGTCGGTGCCAACCCGAACCGACAAGGCTCGCGCGATGCTGGCGCCCGGCAGGTTCAGGCTTGAGGCCATGCATGGTCCCACCTCGGTTTGGTTCCAACGGGAATCCACCCAATCGCCTTCCTGCTGTCTTTCGGGGGCCATCCCGGAATTCGGCGGCTCGCCTGCGTTCTCCGCCGCTTCCAGCCAGCGGGCTTGACCGGACACGACAACGAGCAGGAGGGCGAGCAGACGTCCGGCCGCCTGATGGGCACGCGCCGGGCTGCCCTGAGCGGGATGGGCTTGGGACATGGTCAGAGTCCGACGTGACGGCCGGAGCCCATATTCTTCGTTCTTCGGAAGCGGCTGAAACCGTCCCGCCGTCACCCGAAGTTATGACGGGCAGCTGTCGCGCCGCCGGCGTGCGGCGGAGGCGACCGCAGTCGTCGGTTCAGGACGCTTGCAAAATAGGGCGAGGGTTCCGCAATCTCGGTCGAGTGATTCCGGTCGAGCACCGGCAAGATTCGGACGTCATAAGCCCGGTCGGATAAATGATCCAAAATCCATGCTGGCGTTGAAACGATTTCGACGGCAAGCGGCGTCTGCGACGGCGTGGGGAGTCGGCGCGGTCCGGCGGTGCGGACGGGTGGCCGGTTTGCTCATGGTGATGGGTGGGCTCTTGCCTCGGGTCCTCCCGGGCGCGGAGGCATCGCCGAAACCGGAACATGCACCGGCGGAGTGGGCGCCTGGCCGTTCGCTATTCGATGATGCCCTGACGGAGTATCGGCGGCGCGCGGACGCCGGCCCGATGCGGGCGCTGGCGCGCCGATTGGCCGAGGGGCAGACCCAGCTTTCCTACGACGATCGGCTTGGGTATCTGCCGGCGCTGCTGCGTGAGCTCGAGCTTGAACCGAGTTCGCAAATCCTGGTTTTCTCGAAGACGTCGGCACGAAAGTACGAGGTATCCCCCAAGGTCCCGCGCGCTCTATATTTCAATGACCAGCTGTCGGTCGCCTATTTTCCCGGGACCGACATCGAGATTGCCGCCACGGATCCAGCGTTGGGCGTGGCCTATTACCGCCTCGAACACGTGAAGAAGGATCGTCCGCAGTTGGTCCGGGACGATCGCTGCCTCGAATGTCATATCTCCAGCCGGACCTTTGGCGTGCCGGGCTGGCTGGTTCGATCGTTTCTGACCCGTGAAGATGGCGACTTCGATCCGCTGGGTGGCAAGCCGATGGTGACGCATCGAACGCCCCTCGCGGAGCGCTGGGGTGGCTATTACGTGACGGGCCAACATGGGAGCATGGTGCATCTGGGCAACCTGTTCGGGACGGAAGCGATTGCGCGACACAGCCGGGAACCGGCGGCGAATGGCAATATCATGGACCTGTCGCCGTATTTCGATGTCCGCCAATATCTGGGCCCGGGCAGCGACATTGCGGCGTTGATGGTGCTGGATCACCAGGTCTGCATGCTCAATCTCCTGGTTCGGCTGCGTTTTGAGACGGAGGCGGCGCTGCGCGATGGCCAGAGCATTCGCGCGGTGGAACCGACGGCTGAGGCCGTGCTGCGGTACCTGCTCTTCGTGGAGGAAGCGCCCTTGAGCGCGCCGATCAAAGGCAGCGGAAACTTCACGGCGCGCTTTAGCCAGCAGGGGCCAACGGATCCTCGTGGGCGCTCGCTGCATCAGCTCGATCTGCAGACCCGGCTGTTGAAGCATCCCTGCAGTTTCATGATTTACTCTGACGCATTTGAACGCCTGCCCGAGCCGGCCCGGCGACATCTCTATCGCCGGCTGTGGGATGTCCTGAACGGGGACGATGTGGCTCCGGAGTATCGGCGAATTCCGGCGGAAACGCGGCAGGCGATTCGCGAGATCCTGACCGCGACCAAGCGGGACCTGCCGGTCTACTGGCGCTTATGAAATGCACTCGGTTGGTGCGGGTTTTGGTGGTGGTGCTGACCTTCACTCTGGTCGGCCTGGCCGTTGTGGCGGGCGCTCCGGCCGCGCCGGCTCCCGCGCCCGGGGCCGGGGCGGTCAGTCATTTGTTCCATTGGCGGCCCTTCCTCGCGCCTTTCCACGCCGTCGTTCTGCACTTTCCCATCGGCTTCGTTGTCATGGCGGCCATTCTCGAGACGTATCAATTGCGGCGCCCGAGCGAAGATCTGCGGCGCGTCACGGTTCTGGTGCTTTGGCTCAGCCTGTGCACCGGGGTGGTGGCGGCGATGTTCGGCACGATGCGGGCGGGATCCGGCGGCTATGAACACGACATGCTCGAGCTGCATCGCATCTATGGCATGGCCGTCCCCGTCCTGACGGTCGTGACGCTGACGCTGCAATGGGTTGCCTACCGCTCGGACGTGCGCAAGTGGACCTACGCTTATCGGGGGTTGCTGGGCGCGACGACCGCGCTGCTGCTGGTGGCGGGGCATTATGGCGGCAATCTCACTCACGGGGCCACCTACCTGACGGAGAACGCGCCCACGTTCGTCCGGCATTGGCTCGATCATTCCGGCCCTCAGCTTCCGTCGTCGTCGGTGGCAGCGGTAGCGGGCGGGCCCGTGGCCTCGCCCGGAATTCAGTTGTTTGTCGAAAAGGTCAAGCCGGTCCTCGAAGCCAAATGCATCCGGTGCCACGGTCCGGAAAAGCACAAGGGCGACTATCGTCTTGATGTTCCGGTGCAGGCGCGCAAAGGCGGGGAGAGCGGGCGCACGGCCATCAAGCCGGGAGATCCGCTCGACAGCCATCTCGTGCGCCTGATTCTGTTGCCGCGGGACGAGGATGCGGCCATGCCGCCCAGCGGCAAGGAACCGCTGACCGCCGAGGAGACCATGTCGGTGATTCACTGGATCCAGCAAGGCGCGCCGTTTCCAGAGGCGGCCAACGAAGCTTCCGGCGACACAAATCACACCGCGGCGGCCGTCGCGCCGTAGCGCTCGAAGGCGATCGTCCCGCTGCCCTCGGTGCAGCGGCCGCGGCGGAGTGAACCGGTTTTTCGTGGAGGCGCAACCGGATCGCCGATACGCTGGCCCGCATGAACCAACGCGCGAAGATCGTCATCACGGACTTCATCAACGACTCGCTGGATCACGAGCGGCGCATTCTTGGAGATGTGGCGGACGTGATCGCGTTGAACGCCTACTCGGAAGAGGCGCTCGTGGATCAGATCGAAGACGCGGACGCGATCATGCTGTATCACTTCATCAGCCTGACGGCGCCCACCATTGAGCGGCTGAAGCGATGCCGTCTGATTGTGCGGTGCGGGGTGGGCTTCGACAATGTCGACCGCGCGGCGGCCCGGGCGCGAGGCATCACGGTGGCCAACGTGCCGGATTACGGAACGGAGGATGTGGCGGACTCGGCCATCGGGATGGCGTTGACCCTGGCGCGCGGCGTGCATTTCATGAACAGCCGGTTGCAGCGCGGGGAGGGGCCGTGGATCTACACGCAGGTGCAGCCGACGTTTCGATTGCGGGGCCATGGGTTTGGGATTGTTGGCCTCGGCCGGATCGGAACGGCCGCCGCGCTGCGCGCCAAGGCCCTCGGCATGGATGTCGTTTATTACGACCCGTACGCGCCGCAGGGGCGGGACAAATCCCTCGGCGTGCGCTGTGTTGATACCCTCGAGGAGTTGCTCGGCCAGGCCCACGTCGTCAGCCTGCATTGCCCCAACACGCCGGAGACGAAACATCTCATCAATCGTGCCACGATCGCGCGCATGCGTCCCGGCTCGTACCTCGTCAACACCGCCCGCGGGGCCGTGGTCGACGTCCTCGCGGTCCTCGACGGTCTCGCCTCCGGCCATCTTCGCGGCGCGGCGTTGGATGTGCTCGAAACCGAGCCGCCCGCCGAAGATCACCCCCTGATGCGCGCCTGGCGGGACCCGCAACATCCCGCCTACGATCGACTCATTCTCAACCCGCATGCGGCCTTCTATTCGGAGGAGGGATTGATCGACATGCGGGTGAAGGGCAGCCAGAATTGCCGGCGGGTCCTGACCGGACTGGCTCCTTACAACGTGGTCAATTGAGGCGGCGTCGCCCCTGATTTTTTCGATGAAATTTCTGTTCCTTGAAAGTGATTTGCGCCGGCTGTCAGGCGCCAGCCGGGGGCTGGCCGTGGGAGCGTGGGCCGCCTTGGTGGCGCTCGGGCCCGCGCCGGGTCGGGCGGCTGCGGGAGCCGCCGAGGAACTGTTTGTGGCATCGGCGCTGACGGCTCCCGGCGAATTCACCGAGGGCATTGAGGGTCCGGCGTGTGATTTGGATGGGAACGTTTATGCCGTGAATTATGCGCGGCAACAAACGATCGGCCGGACAACGCCGGCCGGCCGGTCCGAAGTGTTCGTGACCCTGCCGGGCCGAAGCACGGGCAATGGCATTGTGTTCGATCGGAGCGGGTCGATGTACGTGGCCGACTACGTCGCCCACAATGTTTTCCGGATTGATCCGGCCACCCGCCGCCTGGAGGTTTTTGCCCATGACGACCGGATGAACCAGCCGAACGATCTGGCGATGGCGCCGGACGGGACGCTCTACGCCAGCGATCCCAATTGGAAGGCCAGCACCGGACAGCTCTGGCGGATCGACCGGACGGGACGGGTCTCGCTCCTGGCCACGAATCTTGGCACCAGCAACGGCATTGAGGTCAGCCCGGACGGCAAGATTCTCTACGTGAACGAGAGCGTCCAACGCAAGGTCTGGGCCTGGCAAATCGAGGCCGCCGGCGGCATCTCCGGCAAACGCCTGTTGAAGGAGTTTCCCGATCATGGCTTTGACGGCATGCGGGCCGACGTGGAGGGGAACCTCTACATCACCCGCCAGGGCAAGGGGACCGTCGTCAAGTTGTCGCCGGCCGGCGAGGTGCTGAAGGAAGTTGACGTGCTGGGGCACCGGCCGAGCAATCTGTGTTTTGGCGGGCCGGATGGACGGACGATCTACGTCACGGAGGTGGAGCATCGGCGCCTCGTGCAATTTCGGGTGGACCGGCCCGGTCTCGCCTGGACGCGGTGGAGTCGTCCATCAAAGGGCTCGCCTGCCGGCGGGTCGGGTCGCTATTAGAAGCCCGTGAAACTTTGTCGATTTCAGGAAGGGTCAGGCCGGCCGCGCATCGGGATGCTGGCCGACGACGCGACGGTGCTGGATCTGTCGGCGGAAGGCATCGACCGGCTGACGAGCCTGTTTGAGTTCGAGGGGCTGGCGTCCCAGGTGGGGGCTCTCGCGGGCCAGAACCTTCCCCGGATCGCTCTGCGCGACGTCACGCTGTTGTCGCCGGTCGAGCGGCAGGAGGTCTGGGCGGTGGGCGTGACGTATCTGCGCAGCAAGAAGGCGCGGATGGAGGAGTCCGATTTTTCGGCGACGGCCTACGACCGCGTGTATGAGGCAGCGCGGCCCGAGCTTTTTTTCAAGGCGATGCCGGAGAAGGTCGTGGGCCCCGGGGAGGCGGTGGGGATCCGGCGCGATGCGACCTGGAACGTGCCGGAGCCGGAGCTGGCGCTGGTCATCAACTCGCGCGGACACATCGTGGGGTTCACGATCGGGAATGACATGAGCTCGCGCGATATCGAGGGCGAAAACCTGCTCTATTTGCCCCAGGCCAAGATTTACGAGCGCTCGTGCGCGCTGGGGCCGTGCGTCACGGTGGGGGCGGGCGAGCCCGAGGCGAGGACGTGGGGCATCCGGCTGGAGATCCAGCGCGAAGACCAGATTGTCTTCCACGGCGAGACTTCGGTCGCCCAGATCAAGCGCACGTTTGCCGAACTGGTGGAGTATTTGTTTCGCAGCCAGAAATTCCCGCACGGCGCGGTCCTGCTCACCGGCACGGGCATCGTGCCTCCCGACGGGTTCACGCTGGCCGCGGGCGACCGCGTCCGGATCCGCATCAGCGGGATCGGGACTTTGGAAAACCCGGTGGCGATCGTCTGACGGGCAAGGGCGCGGTCTCCGTCGCGCGCCGCCCGTGCGGCCAGCTTTATTTGGATCGACGCCTGTGCGCAGGCCGGTTCATGCCCCATGGCTTCGTCGGCGGGCGGCGGAGCGCCCGCCCTCCCAGCCGCGCTGGGACGGGGCGCTGCGGAGGTTCCGTGCCTTACGCGGAATAATCGAGGTAGACCGTTTTCAAACGCGAGTAGAACTCGACCGCCTGGGGTCCCTGTTCCTTGAAGCTGTCGGTGCTGCTTTTTTTTACGCCGCCAAAGGGGGCCTGGAGCGCAAGCCCGGTGCTGATCTGGTTGATCTTCACCACGCCGGCTTCGATGCGCTCGGCGTAAACCATGGCTTTCTTCAGGTCGCGCGTGACCAGGCTGGCGCTGAGACCGACATCGACGCCGTTGGCCACGGCCAGGGCTTCGTCGAAGCTGTCGGTGACGATCAGGGCGATGACCGGCCCGAAGACCTCTTCGCACGCGACGCGGGCGGTGGCTTTGACGTTGCCCAGGAGGGTGGGCTGCATGAACCAGCCGTGGGCGAGTTCGCCGTCCGTAAGGCGGGCCCCGCCGTGGAGCACGGTGGCGCCTTCGTCCCGGGCGACCTGCACGTAGTTGAGGTTGGATTCGAGCTGGGCCTGGCTCACGGCGGGGCCCATGGCGACGCCGGGTTTTCCGCCGGGGCCGACGACGAGGCTCCTGGCTTTCTCGATTAACCTGCCGGTGAGATCGTCGGCGACGCTGCGTTCCACGATGACGCGGCTCGTGGCGGTGCACGCCTGGCCGGTCAGGCCGAAGCCGGCGGTGACAATGAGCCGTGCGGCCAGATCCAGATCGGCGTCCGCCAGGACGATGGTCGGGTTTTTTCCGCCCATCTCCATCTGGGCGCGCGTCATGCGGCGGGCGAGTTGCTGGTAGATCTGCGTGCCGACGCCATGGCTGCCGGTGAATGACAGCCCGGCCACGGCGGCGTTGGTGGCGAGTTCGCCGCCGACGGCGCGGCCTTCCCCGGTGACGACATTCAGGACGCCTTTGGGCAGGCCGGCCTCGGCCAGCGCGCGGGCGAGCTCGAACGAAAGGGCCGGCGCCTGGGAGGCGGGCTTGAGCACCACGGCATTGCCGCAGACCAGGGCCGGGGCGAGTTTCCAGGCGGGGATCGCCACGGGGAAATTCCACGGCGTGATCAGGCTGACGACGCCGATGGGTTCGCGTCGGGTGAACAGCAGGTTGTTCGGCAGATCGTGGGGAATGGTGCTGCCACCCAGAGTGTACGACAGGCCGCCAAAAAAGCGGAAGATGTCCACGGCGCGTTGCACCTCCCCGGTGGCTTCGGCGAGCGTCTTGCCCTCCTCGCGGGTGAGCAATTCCGCCAGCTCGGTCTTGCGCGCCTCCAGCAGTTGCGACGCCTTGGCCAGCACGCGGCCGCGGGCGGGCGGCGTGGTGGCAGCCCAGCCGGGAAAGGCGGCGCGCGCCGCCGCGATGGCTTCCGCCGCTTCGGGTTGGCCGCTGAGCGCGTAGGTCGCGACTGATTCGCGGCGGTCCGCCGGGTTGGCGGTGGTGAAAGTCTGGCCGCTGCGTGCGGCGATCCACTCGCCGCCAATGAAGTTCTGATAGGATTTCGTGCTCACGTCGGGAGACGATAGCAGGGCTCGCACCGGTGGCGCAACCCGCGCGGCGCTCACGGTGGTACCGACGTGTTCTCCCGCTCGCGCTCCTCATTTTCAGTGGGAAAGGGGGTGACAGGAGAAATGAGGCAGCGGAATTGGCGTCGGTGTGGTCCGGTGAAATACGGCTTTAGGCGCGGGCTTGCGTTTGCGTATAAACAGCTCCGTTGAACGGCACTGGGGCCATGTCAAAGATTCCACGGTCTGAGCGCGGCGACGGACGCGGGCCGAAGACCGTGGGCGTCGCTTTCTTTCTGATCTTTTTCCTGATCGGCGCGGTCGGTGTGGGCTTGTTGCTGGTGCTGCCGTTGTGGCGGTTCCAACAGGCAAAAGGCTGGGCCGTCGTGCCCTGCACCATCTTGTCCAGCCAGGTCCGGAGCCATCCCGGCCGGCAGAACTCGACCTACAGCGTGGACATTCACTATGAATACACATTCTCCGGCCAGAGCTACCGCGGCGATCGCTACGGCGTCTTCACCGGGTCGAGTTCGGGCCGATCCGGCAAGGAAGCCGTCGTGGCGCGGTATCCCGTCGGGAGCGTGACGAATTGCTTTGTGAATCCGGCCCGTCCCGATGAGGCCATCTTGGACCGGGGATTGCCGGTGGTGGTTTGGTTTTCCGCCATTCCAGTCGTCTTCCTGTTGATTGGCCTCAATGGGATGACCGGGTCACGGTGGCGCCGGCGTTCGGAGCCTGGGACGACCGGGCGCGTCTCGGATCGGGAGAGCGTGATGCGCCCGGCGGCGGAGGCTGATGATGGTGACGGCGGCGACATGCCGGTGGTCCTGGAGGCCACGCGCGGGCGCGTGGGGCGATTCGTTGGCGTCCTGGTGTTCGCGCTCATTTGGAACGGCTTCATCTCGGTCTTTCTCCTGATGGGTTCTGGGAGCGCGGCCCCGATGCTCTTTCTGGTTCCGTTCATCCTGGTGGGCGTCGCGGTGCTGGGCGTGGCCGGATACAACTTCCTTCTGTTGTTCGCGCCGCGGCCCAGCCTGACGTTGTCGCGGAAGTCGCCGCGGGTGGGTGACACCTTGGAAATCGGCTGGGCTTTCACGGGACGGGCGGAGCGGATGACGTCGCTGCGGGTTGTGTGGGAAGGGCGCGAGGAGGCCACGTATCGACGGGGCACGAGCACGAGCACGGATCGCCGGGTGTTCACGGAGGTGGAACTGGCAGCGATCACGGATCGGTCCGGGATGCGGTCCGGCAATCTGCGACTGGTCATTCCCGACGGGGTGATGCCGAGCTTCAAAAGCGGGAACAACCGGGTTGTGTGGGCGCTGCGCGTGCGTGGGGAGATTCCGATGTTTCCGGACGTGAATGACGAATTCGAGGTGCGCGTGCGCATAAAGGCCGCGGGCCGGGAAAGGCAGGCGTGAACAGACGGCCATGAACACGATGCGCATTGGCACGCGGGATGGGCGCACCTCGTTCCGACCCGGAGAGACCATCGATGGGGCGATCGGGTGGGAGCTGTCGGCCGCGCCGGCGGCCATTGAGGTGCGATTGTTCTGGCAGACGCGGGGCAAGGGCACCACGGATGTGACGGTGGTGGATCGGGTGCGGGTCGAAGGACCCGCCTTGCAGGGGGCCCATCCGTTCCAGTTCGTGGCGCCGGCGGAGCCGCCGAGTTTTTCCGGGCAGTTGGTTTCGTTGATCTGGAGCCTGGAGGCGGTCGTGTTGCGCCAGGGACCGACGGCCTCCCTGGACATCGTCATCGCGCCGGATGGCCGGGAGATTCTGTTAGGCAAGGTGAACCCGGTGGTGGCGGGCCGGGACGGAAGGGCGCCATGACCGCCCGGGAAAATCCGTTCGCGACGTGCCGGGTGGAGACGCTGGGCTTTCAGCTCGCAGGCGTGACGTGGGGGCAGCTGCAGGCGCGCTTTGCGGCGTGCGGCGGCCGGGCTGCCTTGGTGGGCCCGCATGGGTCGGGCAAGACGACCCTGGCGGAGGCGCTGGGCCGATCCTGGGAGACCGACGGGTGGCGCGTCCGCTGGGTGCGGCTTTCCACGGATGAACCCGCTCTGACGGCAGCCCACTGGCAGGGAGTCCTCGCGGAGTTGACCCGGCGGGACCGCGTCGTGCTTGACGGGGCGGAGCAACTATCGTGGTGGGCCTGGCGAAGATTTGTTGGGCGGACGCGCGCGGCCGACGGAGTGCTGATCACCGCGCATCGGGCGGGACGCTGGCCGACGCTCTATCATTGCCGGACCAGCGTGGCCCTGTTCCGGGCGTTGGTGGGACAATTGGTGGACGGCCAGACTGACTCTGTCCGGCGGGAACTCGGAGCGACGTGGATGGCTGACCTTTATCTCCGGCACCGGGGCAATCTGCGTGAGGCGCTGCGCGAGCTCTACGATCGCTGGGGCGTGGCTGCCGGCAGTGGAGTCGGCGGGAGTTGACCGATCACGGGCGGGGCGTTCTTAGTTTTTTGGGGTCGCGGGGGGCACGATTAGTTTTTGAATCTCTGATTCAAGGCGCGCGGTTTCGTTGGTCAGTTGGCGCCGCCGGGCGAGGGGGAGCATGGCCTGATAAACCTTCAAGCGTTCCGGGTAAGACGGGTGCTCCTTGAGGAATGTGCGGTAATGTTCGAGTGCGGTTTCGTCAGGCCCGGCGACGGCCCGTTTTTCCGCGGCGGTGAGGAGGAGGCGCTGGCGCTGGACCGGGCTGGGGTTGCGGCGGAGCGCGACCTCGTAGAGATCGATCGCGTCGCTCATCGAGCCGCGGCTCCAATAGAGGTCGGCGAGCTTCTCGGTGAGGATGGCGCTGGTGCGGGCGAGCGGGAGCGATTCAAGAACCTCGATGGCTTCGGCCGGCCGGGCACCGGCGGCGAGCCGCTGATTGACCGCGAGCAGATAATACCAGGCGAGCCGATCGGAATTACGCCGCTGCAGACTTTCGAGCAGCTCCGGCGGCGGACGGCTGAACGGCCGATAGAGCGGATCGCCGATCACGGTGACCTGCCAGGAAAGGGCGGGGATGGAGGCGTAAGCGGCCTCGCCGAAGGTGAAGCCGAGAGCCACGAAACGGGCGGTGAACAGCCCGATGTCCGGTGTGCCGGCCAGGTAGGGTTCGTCCACGCAGCCCATTGTGCACGTCGCGCCCTTTTGCAGGAGCGTGCCGACCCACGAGTTGGACGAGCGAATGGTGGAGGCGCTGAACGAATAGAGGTGGTAGGCGAACGCGCCCGGCATGAACTCGACCGTCGGCTGGGTGAAGGGGCCGGAGACCACCTGATCGTACCATCCGGCGTAGAGCGCGATCTGGCTCATTGGGAAACCGGCCGAAAAAGTCGCGCCGGCCTGATCGAGGGTAGTCTCAAAGCCGATCTGGCGCGCGACTTCGGCCGCGTTGCGCATCATGACGTCGCCGTCGTGGTACGGGCTGTTGGTGGCGAGGCCGCGGGCGTCGAAGTAGGCGCGGCCCCAGAGGCCGTTGGTCTCGGCGTCGCGCGCCTGGTCCACGAGGCCGCGGGCGATGGCGGCCGACGGGCCATCCAGGCGGGTCACCATGAAAAGGCTGTTGGCGGGGTTCATGAGCGCGCGGTTGGTGGTCGCGAGAAACGGGCTGGGGATCGGGCCGCTCCAGGGGTAGCCGTGGTCGGCCAGCGGGGCGATGGCGAGTTGGGTGTCGACGGCGGCTTCGTTGCGCCCGGCCAGTTCCGGACGGGGCGGGGCCGGTGTTTCCACCAGGGTCGAATCCCGCAGGATGCGCACGGGCACGCCGTAGCAGAGGACGATGTAACGGATGCGCCCCCCGAAGAGTTGGCGGTACGCCCGGCCGGACGGCGCGCGGTTGGTGGCTGGCCCGTAAGTGACCAGGCGCTGCTCTTCCAGCCATTTCAGCAAGGGCTGCTCCAGGCGCGTGAGGTAGTCGGAGCGGCTGATGGATTCGGTCGTGGGCAGGGTGAGGCCGAGCACCTGATTTGACGGCACGGAACGTTGCTTCGCATAGTATTCGGCCACGCCCTGCGACTCGGGCGCGGCGCGGTTGTAGACCACCACGACCTCGGAGCCCTGGCCCGGACAAAGGCGAACCGCGGCAAGGAGCAGGAGAAGGAGCAGGGGAAGCCCGAGGTCCCGACCGGTTCGGCGGGTGAACGTGAGCGACCGGCCGGGCTGGGCCGGGCCCGGCGAATTGTCCAACGACCTTGCGCCGGGTTCGTGGACGGCGCGTCCGGGCGAATCGTGGCTGGGGGGGGAAGGGTTCATTCAACGGTGACGCGGAGGCCGTCATAGGCCAGCCAGATGCGCGCCGGCAGTTCGGCCTGGGCCACGTCGTGGTCGTAGTCGTGGGTCAGGTGGGTGAAGTAGGTCCGGCCGGCGTCGATGCGGCGGGCGGCGGTCAGGGCCTCGTCGAGGCACAAGTGGGTGGGGTGGGGCGCGAACCGCAGGGCGTCGAGCACAAGGATGTCGACGCCGCGGACCTGATCGACGACCGGCCCGGGCACCTCCTTGCAATCGCTGAGGTAGGCCAACGTGGCGCGTCCGTTCTGGCGAAAAAGAAAGCCGTTGCTGTGGATGCGCCCGTGGGGCAGTTCGAACGGCGTGATTTGCAGGTCGCCGATTTGAAACGGCCCGTGGAAAACGTGTTCTTCGGGTATGAAATATCCTTTCGGCCATGGCCCGGCATGGAAGGCGTAGGAGTAGACGCGCCGCAGGACCTCCATGGTGGCAGGGCTGGCGTGGATGGGGAGCGCGGCGTTGCCCCGCAGATCGCAGAAGCGCCGGCAGTCGTCGAGTCCCATGATGTGATCGGCGTGGCCGTGGGTGAAGAGCACGGCGTCCACCCGGGTCACCCGCTCGCGGAGGCATTGGAGCCGGAACTCCGGCGTGGTGTCGACCACGAGCCGCGTCTCCGGGGTTTCGATGTAAATCGACGGGCGGGTGCGATGGTTTTTGGGATTGGCGAGGAAGGCGGCGGGGTAATCCACACCGATCATGGGGACGCCCTGCGACGTTCCGGAGCCGAGGAATACGAACGAAAGCGGCATGCGCACTTTTGTTTTGCGCGACGCTAACACAGCGGCCAGATTCGGAGCGAACGATTTCTAACTCCCGCCATGCTGACGACGTTGCGCATCAAGAATCTCGCCCTCGTGGCGGACCTGACGCTGGAACTCCAGCGCGGCTTGAATGTCATCTCCGGCGAGACCGGCGCCGGCAAGTCGATCCTGATCGGCGCGCTCAGCCTGGTGCTGGGCGAACGCGCGGATCGCACGCTCATCCGCGGCGGCGCGGACAGCTGTGCGGTCGAGGCGGTCTTCGACGTGCGCCAGCTGCCACCCTCCTTGGGGCGGTGGCTCGACGAAAACGGCCTCGAGCCGTGCGAGGACGGCCAATTGGTCCTGAAGCGCACGTTCACCGCGGCCGGAGCCAACCGCCAATTTATCAACGGCTCGCCGACCACCCTGCAATCCCTGGGCACGCTCGGCGAGTGGCTGGTGGACATGCATGGCCCGCACGATCACCAGTCCCTCCTGCATCCGTCCCGCCAGCTCGCCATTCTCGACGCCTTTGGCAAGCTGACGCCGGCCGTCCACGTCTTTGGCGAACTGGCCCGCCGGCGGGTGGCGATTCTGGCGGAGAAGGCGGCGCTGATCGTGGACGACCGGACCTACACCCAACAGCTGGATCTCTTGCGCTTTCAAGTGCAGGAGATTGTCGGCGCCCGGCTGGAGGCGGGGGAGGAGACGCGCCTGGAGGAGGAACATCGGCGCGCGAGCAATTCCGCGCGCCTGATCGAGCTGGCCCAGGGCGCGCTCGGGCTGATCGATGGCGATGACGGCGGGATGCTGAATCAGGCGGGGGCCTTGGGGCGGTCCGTGCAGGATCTGCAGCGGCTGGATCCGGAGCCGGCGGCCACGTTCGCCGGTCATCACGGGCAGATGTTGGACGCGTTGCACGAATTGCAGGCGGGATTGTCGCGCTATGCGGACCGGGTGGAGGTGGATCCCGCCCGCCTGCAGGAGCTCGAGGAGCGCTTGAACCTGCTGCACTCGCTCAAGCGAAAATACGGCGGATCGATTGCGGCGGTCCTCGACCAGGGCGAGCAGGCGCGCCGAAAATTGCAGAGCCTCGAATCGCGTGAGGCCGAACTCGCGCGCCTGGCGACGGAGCTGGGCCAGATTGATCAGCAGCTGATCAAAGCCGGACGCGAGTTGTCCGCCCAGCGACGCAAGCTCATCCCGACCCTGTCCAAGTCGGTGGCCCGGCAGCTGGGCGCGCTCGGGTTCAAGCAGAGCCAGTTCGAGATGAGCCTGGTTTCGTCGCCTGGTTTGCCTCCGGGCGAAGCGCCTGTGCCGGCAGCGGGCCTGGACACGGTCGAGTTCCAGTTCGCGCCGAACCCGGGCGAACCCATGCGCGCGCTCCGGGCGATCGCCAGCTCGGGGGAAATGGCCCGGGTGATGTTGGCCATCAAGACGGTCCTGGCGGCGGAGGACGAGATTCCCGTGCTGGTCTTTGACGAGGTCGACGCCAACGTGGGCGGCGAGACGGCGCACGCGGTGGGGGAAAAGATGCGGCAAATCGGGCGGCATCGCCAGGTGCTGTGCATCACGCATCTGGCCCAGGTGGCGGCGCACGCCGATGCGCATTACGTGGTGACCAAGCAGGTTCGCGATGGCCGGACGACGAGCGAGATTGCGGCGTTGGACCCGGCGGAGCGCGTCACGGAGCTGGCGCGAATGCTGGGGGGACAAAGCACGGCGGCCCGGCGGCACGCCGAGGAGCTGCTCGCCCGCTGATGCGCGGATTCCGCCTGGCGCGTCGGTGGTTGACCATGCGCCGTTGTCCATGAACGCCCGCGAACAATTCGACGCCCAGCTGCGCGGCCCCGAGCCGATCCTGGCGCTTGCGCCGATGCAGGACGTGACGCACCTGCCGTTTTGGCGGGTGATGACGCGCTACGACGGGGCGGATCTTTACTACACGGAATATTTTCGAGTCCATTCAACCTCCAACCTCGAGCCATGGATTCGCCGGTCGATCGAGGAAAATCCCACAGGCCGTCCGGTGATCGCCCAGATGATTGGCAATGACGTGCCGGCGCTCGTGCGGACGGCGCGGCAGCTGCAGCAGCTGCCGATTGTCGGCGTGGATCTGAACCTCGGGTGTCCCGCGCCGGTCGTGTATCGAAAGTGCGCGGGCGGGGGGTTGTTGCGGGAACTGCCGCGCGTCGACGCGATCCTGGGCGCATTGCGCGACGCCGTGGAGCTGCGGCTCACGGTCAAGACGCGCATCGGCTTCGACACGCCGGCGGGCTTTGACGAGCTGCTGGCGATTCTGGCGCGCCATCGGATTGATCTGCTGACGGTGCACGGCCGGACGGTGGCCGAGATGTACCGCGGGGAGGTGCACTACGATTACATCGCCCGCGCGGTGGCCGCGGTGCGCTGCCCGGTGCTGGCCAACGGCAATGTCGACTCCGCAACCGGCGCGGAGGATGTGCTGCGCGCGACCGGGGCGCGCGGCGTGATGATTGGGCGGGGTGCGATCCGCAACCCGTGGATCTTCCGCCAGATTCGGCAGCGCGCGCGCGGCGAGCCGGCGGGCCGGCCAACCGGCCGGGACGTGCTGGCGTATGTGACGCTGCTTTATGAAACGATCTGTGATCCGGCGGTGCGCGAGGCGGCCCAGGTCCAGCACATGAAGGCCTACTTGAATTTCATCGGGGAAGGGGCGGAGCCGACCGGCCGGTTCCTGCACGAGATCCGGCGGGTGACCACGCGCGCCGATTTTTTCCGGGTCTGTCGTGAGTGTTTGGATCACGACGAGCCCCTGGCGCTGGAGCCGTCGCGGGCCGGGCGCCGGCGCGACGGCGTCGTGGTGGCGGATCGTTGAGCGGAGAGCTGCGGGCTGCCGGCTGCGAGGGGCGGTGAACTGATTTGGATCCCACCGGGCCGGGCTGGTTCCGGGGCGGTGGTCGGCGCATTTGCCTGGGTGAAATTTGCGCCGTAGGACGGTCACGGACGGAGCGGGGAACAATTGCACGTGGCGCGTTCCCCGGCGCGGCAGCTTTTACCGATCGCGCGCGCGGCCGGAGCTGGAGAGATGAAATTTCGGCGGGTCCCGGGGCTGGCATTGGCGTTGCTAAACAAGTTCGGAATGAACGTCAGTGTCTACCAGGCAGCTTCGACCATGCAGGCGATGGACCGCTGGCAGGAGGCGATTGCTGAGAATCTGGCGGCGGCAACCGTGCCGGGATACAAAAAGCAGGAGATGTCGTTCGAGGCGGCTGCGGTCGGCCGATATCCGGTCGCGGGTGCGCCGGTGGTGATGCAGAAGGGAGTGCCCGCCACCAATTTTCAACCGGGCGAGTTCCGGATCACGAACGTGCTGACGGATGTGGCCATCGACGGCAAGGCGTTCTTCGAAGTGCAGCTGCCGGACGGCAGCTCCGCGTTCACGCGGGACGGCGAGTTTCACCTCAATTCGACGGGCCAGTTGGTGACCAAGGAGGGCTATGCCGTGCTGGGTGAGGGCGGCCCTGTTCAGCTCGACCTCAATAATCACACGCCGCTTTCCATTTCCGCGACGGGCGAGATCAGCCAGGGGCAGGACTTGAAGGGGCGCCTGCGTCTGACCGAGTTCGCGAAGCCGGAGGCGCTCCATCGACTCAGCGGGAGCTATTACACGGCTGCCGACACCGAGGCCGGACCGACGGCTTCAACGGCCACGGTCCGGCAGGGGGCGGTGGAAGCCGCCAACACGTCGGTTGTGCGGGAGATGGCCAACCTGATGGTGGCCATGAGGACATTTGAAGCCAACCAGAGGATGGCGCAATTGCACGACGATCGCATGGGCCGGGCGATTGCCGAGCTGTCGGCCACCACCTGAACCCTCCTTTTCATGATTCGCGCTCTCTATTCCTCCGCTTCCGGGATGCAGTCCCAGCAGCTCAACCTGGATGTCATCTCGAACAACCTGGCCAACGTCAACACGACGGGCTTCAAAAAGTCCAAGATCGAGTTTCAGGACCTAATTTACCAGACCACCCGGGCGGCGGGCGCGGATCAGGGCGGCGGCAACCTGCTGCCGACGGGCCTGCAGACCGGCCATGGAAGCCGGCCGGTGGCCACGGCCAAGATCTTTACCACGGGCGAGTTCACCCACACCGAGGCCCAGCTCGACGTGGCCATCCAGGGTGACGGATTTTTTGAAGTGCAGTTGCCCGACGGCTCGCGGGCCTACACCCGCGACGGCGCGCTCAAGCGCGCGGCGGACGGCCGCGTGACCACGAGCGACGGCCTCGTCGTCCAGGGCGGCTTCCAGCCCATCCCGACCGGCACCACCGACGTATCCATCGCGCCGACCGGCGATGTGGAAACGCGCGGCGCCAACGGCACGCAGACCTTCAAGGTTACCCTGGTGCGCTTTGCCAACCCGGCCGGTTTGGAGGCCATTGGCCGGAATCTGTTTCGGGAAACCGGCGCGTCCGGCACGCCCGAAATTGGCAACGCAGGCGAGAACGGCTTCGGCACGTTCGCGCAGGGCTACCTGGAGATGAGCAACGTTAAGGTGGTCGAGGAAATGGTGAATCTGATCGTCGCCCAACGGGCCTACGAGGTGAACGCCAAATCCGTCCAGGCCGCCGATGAAATGATGGCCCTGAGCAACAACCTGCGCCGGTAATTTCCTTCGATGACCCGACACGACCTGACGGTGACGTTCGCCCGCTCCCGCGGAGGGCGCGCGGTGCTGCACGCCATCTGCCTGGCGCGCGGACGCAACGTGCGCTGGCATCTTGGCGGGATCGTCCGCGAGCTGTTCCGGCCGTCGCCGCGCCGCCACGCCACGGCCGCCGATCTCACCTCGGGCCAAAATCGGGCGCGGCCCGGGGCGTGTCGCGCGATCGCCATCGGCTTCGTCGCCGCCTGGGGCCTGGCGCGCGTCGTCGGCGGGGCCACCGTCAATTTCGACGCCCCCGCGGCCAGCGTGGCCGGTGGGGCCAGGCCGGCGCTGGCCTGCCATTTACTGGCGCTGGCGCAAGTCGACGGCACCGGGGTTTTCCTCCAGCAGGTGGCCACAGTTTCCGGACTGGAGCCAACGGTGACCGCGGTGCCCGTGCGCCTCGTCAACCCTCCTGCGTTCGGACGGATCCTCACCCTGACGCGGGAGCAGGTCGGGGCGGCGCTGGCGGCGGCCCGTCCGGACTTTGGTCCGGCTCGGTGGACCGGGGCGGACGCGGTGCGCATCACCCGCCGATCCCGCGCGCTGGCCGAGAGCGATCTGCGTGAGCTGCTCGCCGCCGCGTTACAAAAGGAAGTGGTGAAGGACCGCGGCGAACTCGAGCTGCGCCTCGCGCGGCCGTGGACTTCGATCGCGGTGCCGGATGAGCCCCTGGCGCTGAAGATTCTCGACCTGCCGGCGAGCGGAGTCAGCCCGCATTTCATCGTGCGCTTTGAACTGGCGGCCGGGGAGGAACATCTCGGCCCGTGGCAGGCCGTGGCCCAGGCGCAGGTCATGCGCAATGTGCTCGTGGCCGCCGCTCCCATGCGGCGGGGCCAGACCCTGGGCTCCGCGGACGTGGCTGTGGAACGTAAGGACGTTCTCGCATTGCGCGAGCCGCTCGACGCGTCGGCTCTCGAGGGCGGCGCGATGGAAGTTCTCGACCCGGTGCCGGTGGGCCAGCCGATTCTGGGCCGCTCGGTGCGCCCGCGGCCGGTCGTCCAGCGAGGCATGGTCGTGGACGGCGTGGTCCGGGATGGCCTGCTGGAAATTGTGCTCAAGGTGGAGGTGCTGGCGGATGGATTGCCCGGCCAGCAGGTGCGTGTGCGAAACCCAAGATCCAAACGGGAGTTTTATGGCAAGGTCAAAGACGAACAGACCATCCTCATCAATTTGTAAGGCAATCGAGGCCGCCCCGGCCTCCCCCACGGTGGCCGGCGCCGCGCCGGTCGTGGGGAATCCGCGCCGCTTCACGGTCTGGAGCTTTGCCTTTGCCGTGCCGTCCGGCCTGCGGATGTTGCAGCGTTTGGCCGGCGCGATCGCCCTGCTTGCGCTGGCGGGCGGGGCAGCGCGGGCCGAGGTCGGCTCGCTCTGGAAGGCGGATGGGTCCCGTTCCATGTTCGCCGACAAACGGGCCCGCGCCGTGGGCGATATTCTGACGATCCTCGTGCAGGAAAACACGTCAGCCTCCAAGGACAACAGCACCAAGACCTCGAAGAAATCGAGTGTCAACGCCGGCATCGACACCTTCTTCTACTCCCCGGCCTCCAGCGGTTTCCTGACCAAGGGGGGCCAGCTGCCCGCGATGCAGTTTGCCGGGGCGCAGGACTTCGACGGCGGCGGCAAAATCAACAACACCGAGCGCATCAACGGCCGCGTCGCGGTGCGGGTCGTCGACACGCTGCCCAATGGGAACATGATCATCGAAGGCCGGCGCGAAACATTTTTCTCCGGCGAAAAGCAGGAAACCATCCTCCGTGGCATGGTCCGCACCGAGGACGTGATGGCCAACAACACGGTCTATAGCTACAACGTAAATGACGCGAGCATCCGCTTCGTGTCGAAGGGCACCATCAGCGACAACCAGCGCAAAGGCTGGCTGCATCGCGTCTGGGAAAAGGTCACCCCGTTTTGAAACCAGCTGACCTGACCGCCCCTCTGGCGATGAATGCATTTCGCTCCCTGGTGGCCCCTCCGGCGCACGCTCTGGCCCGCCGGCCCGCCGCGAGCGGCCCGCCGGGACCCGGTGCCTCGGTGGCCCGGGTCTCCTCCCAAGCCGGGTTCGGCCGTGTCCCGCCGCGGCGCCCCGGCGCGCGCCTGGGGTCGTTTCTGGCCGCACTTCTTCTGGTCTCAACCCTGACGCATCCCGTCCTGGGCGCGGCCACGCGCGTGAAGGATGTCGCGATGGTGGCGGGCGCGCGGGACAACCAATTGATCGGCTTTGGGCTCGTCACCGGCATCGCCGGTGAAGGCGACAAGAATCCCGTTTACACGCTGCAGTCGGTCGCGAATTTTCTGCAGCGCTTCGGCCTGAACGTGCCGGCGGCCACGCTCGCCTCCAAAAATGTCGCCGCTGTCATGGTCACGGCCGACATCGCAGCCTTCAAAAAGAACGGCTCCCGCCTCGACATCGTGGTGTCGTCCATCGGCGACGCCAAAACCCTGCAGGGGGGCGTCCTGCTGCAGACCCCGCTGGTCGGGGTCGATGGCGAGGTTTACGCCATGGCCCAGGGGCCTCTCTCCATCGGCGGGTTTTCCGCCGGCAACGACACGGCCAGCGTCGCGAAGAATCACCCGACGGTCGGCCAGATCGTGGGCGGCGCGCTGGTGGAACGCGAGATTCCGACCGAGGTGGTGCGGAATCACTCGGTCGAGCTGCTCCTGCGCGAGGCGGATTTCACGAGCGCGGCGCGGCTGGCCACGGCGGTCAACCAGACGTTCCCTGCCAGCGCCGAGGCGGTGGATGCCACCACCGTCCGCGTCAAGGTTCCCGACTCGCTCGCCGGATCTCCGGTCCAGTTCATCGCCCGGCTCGAGGCTGTCGAGGTCGAGCCCGACTCGCCCGCGCGCATCATCATCAACGAACGCACCGGCACAATCGTCGCCACGTCCCGGGTTCGGATCTCGGCCTGCGCCGTTTCCCACGGCAACATCACGATCAGCATCGCCAACAATGCCGACGTCTCCCAGCCCGGCCCGTTGGCCAACAAGGGCGAAACCACCGTCACCCAGCGCACCGACACCAACGTCGCGGAACAGAAAGCGTCTCTGGTCACCCTCCCCGATCTGCCCACCATCGAGAAGGTCGCCGCCAGCCTCAATTCGCTCGGCGTCACTCCGCGCGACATGATGGCCATCTTCCAGGCCATGAAGCAGGCGGGCGCACTCCACGCCGAGTTGGTGCTCCGCTGAACCACGCGACGACCATGGCCATCGACCCGCTCACCCATCGCCCCGGCCGCGCCGAGCCCGGACCCGCAGCCGGCCAGGTCGCGATCGAGGATTTGGCCGCCCGTCGGGGCCTGTCCGACCGGGCCAAAGTCGCCGAGGCCAGCCGGCAGTTTGAAGCCGCCTTGCTGCGCCAGATTCTCAGCGAAGCCCGCAAGCCGGTCTTTCGGTCCAGCTTCAACCAATCCTCCGCCGTGTCCGGCATCTACGACAGCATGGTGGTGACGCAAATGGCGGACAGCATCAGCCGCAGCGGCGAGTTCGGCCTGGCGCGGAGCCTGCAACAACAGCTCAACCGCCCAGGCGATCCGAGCCCAGCCCCCGAGGCCGGCACGACCGAACACTCCGCCGGCCCGGCCGGTGCCGGTCCGTCGCGGGACAAACCTTTGTCATGACCCCAACGCTCGATCCACTCATCTCCACTCTGCGCGAAGAACTCACCCACTACGGCGAAATGCTGGCGCTGCTCGATCGCCAGCAGGAAACCGTGGTCCAACGCATGACCGACGAGATGTTCGCCGCCACGGCGGCGATCCAGGGGCAATCCAAGATCATCCAGGAAGTCCGGGGCCGCCGGGACGCCGCGCAGCGCGTGCTCGCCCGCGAGCTTTGCGTGGCCGAGACCTCGACGTTCGTTGAGCTCACGCCGCTCCTGCCCGCGGATTACCGGCCGTTGCTCACGTCCCTGGTCGAGGAGAACAACGATCTGTTGCGCCAGATTCAGCAGCGGGCCCGGCAGAATCATCTCGTCCTGAGCCGGTCCGTGGAATTGATGCGGCAGTTCATAAACACCTTGGCCCCAGCGGCGTCGGCCCGGACCTATACTGACCGCGGCGCGCGCACGGACGTTTCCACGATGGCGCCACTGTATGAGGCGGTCGGTTGAGCCGATAAGGTAAGGGGCTTTGTATGCTAGGCATGTTCGGAACATTGCAGATGGCCACCCGCTCGCTGGAGACCCAGCGGAACGGGACGGAAGTCGCCGGCCACAACCTGGCCAATGTCAACACGCCCGGCTACTCCCGTCAGCGGGTGGAAATCGAATCTTCCATCACCGTCCACGGAGAGATGGGTTTGCAGGGCACCGGTGCCGAGGTCGTCGGCATCCGCCAGATTCGCGATCGGCTCGTCGACCGCAACATCGTCAGCGAAACGAGCGTGCGGTCGTCGTACGAAAGCCGGCAGAGCGCCCTGCAGTTCGCCCAGGCGGCCCTCGGCCAGGCCATCGACCGGCAAGCCACGGGCGCGGACGGCACCTCGGTGGCCTCTGGCGTCGGCGGCCAGCGCGGCATCGCCGAGGAAATGTCCGATCTCTTCGCCAGCTTCCAAAGCCTGTCCACCAACCCGACCTCGTCCGCCGAACGCCAGGTCCTGGTCATCAAAGCCCAAAACCTCGCCACCCAGTTCAACCAGGTGGGCCGGCGCTTCGATGATCTCCGATCGTCGCTCAACGAATCCCTCAGCTCGGACGTGGACGCGACCAATATCGCCCTTTCCGATATTGCGGCGCTCAACGACCAGATCATCTCGGCCGAGCTGGGCACCGACGCCAAAGCCAACGATCTGCGCGACATGCGCCAGAAACGCATCGAGGAACTGGCGGAGTTGACCGGGATCGATGCGGTCGAAAACACGAACGGCAGCGTCGACATTTCCATTGGCGGCGTGCAGCTGATCCAGGGTCGTAACGTGCTCGACACGCTGCAGACCTACGACGCCGGCGGCGGCAATTTGCTGGTCCGGACGGTCACGGGCGGGACGCCGCTCACGTTGACCGGGGGCTCGATGCAGGGAACGATCGACACCCGCGACCAGGATCTTGTCACGCTGCGCGGGGACCTGGACACACTGGCCTCCACCCTCATCGATCAGGTCAACGCTGTTCACGCCGGCGGCTATGGCCGGAATGGCACGACCGGCGAAGCCTTTTTCACGGGAACCAACGCCGGCGACATCGCATTCAACCAGAACCTCGCCGACGATCCGAACCTGATCCAGGCGAGCGGCGTCGCCGGCGCCGCCGGCGACAACTCGGTCGCTGTGCAACTCGCCCAGTTGGCCAACGTCAAGCAGGCGACCCTCGGGAACCAGACCTTCAGCCAATACTACGGCCAGACAGTCTCGAAGCTCGGCCAATACCTGAATGGCACCAACACCCAGCTCGACAACCAGAAGGTGGTGGAGCAAATGCTGCTCCGGCAGCGCGACTCGATCAGCGGCGTCTCCCTCGACGAGGAGATGACCGACCTGATCAAATTCCAGCGGGCGTTTGAGGCGTCTGCGAAGCTGATCACGACGATCGATGACATGCTCGAAACCGTGGTGAACCTCAAACGCTAACCCACGATCCCAAACCCTGAGGGCCCGTCGCCATGAGAGTCACTGCCAATACGTTTCCGAACAGTCTCCTGGATCAACTCGGATCGCTCAGCCAGCGCCAAAGCCGGCTGCAACAGCAGGCCGCCACCGGACAAAAGCTCTCCCTGCCCGAGGACGATCCAGTCGCCATGCGCCGCGTGCTGGACATGCAGACGCAGAATTCCGCCGACGCGCAATATCAGCGCAACATCGCGCGCCACCAGGAGATCGCGACGGTCTCGTTCGGAGCGCTGAAGTCGCTGCAAAGCATCGCCAACCGCGCGAGCGAAATCGCCATCTCCGCGGACAACCTCAAGTCGCCGGAGGAGCTCAAGATTTACGGGAAGGAGGTCACCGAGCTGATCAAGCAGGCCGTGCAGCTCGGCAACACCAAAAACCGCGGGGATTACCTTTTCGCGGGCACGCTGGTCGACCAGCCGCCGTTCGTCATGACCACGGACGCCGATGGCGCGGTGACGAGCGCGACCTACCAGGGCAATACCACCCTGCCGGAAAGCGAGATCGACAGCGGGGTGATGGTCACGGCCCAGACCGCCGGAGCCAACACGTCCGGAACCGGCGAACGTGGACTGCTGACGGACTCCCGCGTCGGGGCGGATTTTCTCCAGCACTTGATCGATCTTCAGAACCACCTCCGCAGTGGCGACACGGCGTCCATCGACAGCACCGATCGCGCCGCCCTCGGCCGGGATGAGGACAATTTCCTGTTTCACGTGGGCACCAACGGGGCCGTCCAGGCGCGCCTCGACGCTTCAGATGGGCTGATCGGCCAGCGCATGGACGGCGTGCAGAAGCTGGTTTCGAACGAAGTCGACGCTGATCTCACGGAAACGATCGTCCGCCTCACGCAGACCCAGACCGCCTATCAAGCCGCGCTGCAAAGCGCCGGGCGAATCCTGGGCAGCTCCCTCCTCGATTACCTCCGCTGACCGCGCCGGGCCGTTCGGGCATCGCAGGCAGGGCTGGCGCTCCGCCGCCGGCCGGGAGTCCGCACGGCGGTCCGCACTGCCGGCGCGCTGCGGAGAGCGCGCCCTACCGTTCGGTTCATGGGGAGTTGCTTGTTCCTTTCGGACCTGCTCACGGGCCATGAACCTGGGGTGCGGGCGTCCTCGCCCGCAGAAGCTCTCGGACTACCAACGAGCTGGAACAATCCCAACCGTTTAAAATTTCCCGGCTTTCTGCGCCCGAGGACGGGCGCAC